>NZ_CAXUEC010000004.1:0-835894 GCF_964250085.1 uncultured Fibrella sp.
GAAGCGGGTTGGTGTTGAAACCCAGCGCCGTGTTAGCCGAAATGGTCGTGGTCACAAAGAAACTTACGTTCTGCGACGCCCCATTCTGAATGTTGCGGGTACCATCATTTCGGTTTACTACCCGCGCTGATATAGAGTATACGCCCGGTCCCGGGTACGTATACGTGGTACGATAGATGTTGATCGACGTGCCGCGGTTTAGCAATCGAATCGGGAGTACACGGGGTACGTCCCGGCTGGTGCCGTCGCCAAAGCAGAATAGGGCGTTATCGGCAGCCTGTGCGGCACCGGCACCGCCAATAATGTCGTAATAGGCTGTGAGGGTTATTTCATAGGTTATCCCCGTCGCCCCGTTTGTGTTTGGAATACGCCGCGTGGTAATCTCCCCCGCCCGAACGTGGGTAGCCTGAACTACAGTAGGTACCATCAAGCCAATGCCCAGTAGCAGGGCCAGCAGCCAGCCAGTATAACTCGCTCTCATATATATGGGTAGTCGTTTTAAGGATAAACGATTTTGGCTGTTAAAAGGATATGATACTGTAAGGAGTTTTCAGTCCTCTGTCTACCGGCTTCTGTAGCTCCGCTATTCGGCTATACTTTGCTGATCAGCAGCGCCACAGAAGCCGGTAGACAGAGGACTGAAAACTCCTTACAGTGGAATGTTTCCGTGCTTTTTACGAGGTAACGTTGCTACCTTATTCTCAAGCATCTGGAACGCACGGATCAGCTTCTGACGGGTCTCTTCGGGGTAAATAACCTCGTCGATATACCCCCGATGGGCTGCCCGATACGGATTGGCAAATTTCTCGGTATACTCCTGCACTTTTTCCTGAAGCTTGGCCTGTGGATCGGGCGCTTCGGCAATTTCGCGCTTGAAAATAATCTCGGCCGCGCCACTTGCGCCCATCACCGCAATTTCGGCCGTGGGCCAGGCATAGTTCAGATCGGCACCAATATGCTTCGAGTTCATCACGTCGTAAGCACCACCGTAGGCTTTACGCGTAATTACGGTCACGCGTGGCACGGTCGCTTCGCAGAACGCATACAGCAGTTTGGCCCCGTTGGTGATAATGCCATTCCACTCCTGATCGGTGCCGGGCAAAAAGCCAGGTACGTCCTCCAGTACCAGCAGCGGCACGTTGAAACAATCGCAGAACCGCACAAAGCGGGCCGCCTTAGTACTGGCCTGAATATCAAGTACACCCGCCAGCACTGCGGGCTGATTGCCTACCACCCCGATGCTACGGCCGCCGATGCGGGCAAAACCAACGACAATGTTTTCGGCGAAATTTTTATGCACTTCCAGAAACGAATCAGCATCGACCAGCGCGTCGATCACTTCACGCATGTCGTAGGGCTGGTTCGGGTTTTCGGGAATAATCGTGTTCAGGTCGGGGCGGCTTTCTGCTTCCGGCCCGGCCGATTTATAGGCCAGCATGGGCGGCTGGTCTTCGCAGTTCTGCGGAATGTAGCTGAGTACCTGCTTGATGTGCTGAATACAGGCCAGTTCGTTGGCGCACGAAAAATGAGTCACGCCCGACTTGGTACTGTGCGTACTTGCCCCGCCCAGTTCTTCGGCCGTTACCTCTTCATGGGTCACGGTCTTCACCACATTGGGGCCCGTCACGAACATGTAGCTCGTGTTTTCGACCATGAAAATAAAATCCGTAATCGCCGGGCTATACACCGCTCCCCCTGCACAGGGACCCATTACGGCCGATAATTGCGGAATAACACCCGAGGCCCGCGTGTTGCGGTAAAAAATATCGGCGTATCCCGCCAGCGATAAAACGCCTTCCTGAATTCGGGCCCCGCCAGAGTCGTTGAGGCCGATGATGGGTGCGCCATTTTGCATAGCCAGGTCCATGAGCTTACAGATTTTTTCGGCATGGGTTTCCGACAGTGCCCCGCCGAAAACCGTAAAGTCCTGGGCAAACACATACACCAGCCGCCCGTTTACGGTACCGTAACCCGTCACCACCCCGTCGCCGAGGTAATATTCTTTATCTAAACCAAAATCTTTGGTACGGTGCATCACAAACTTGCCGATCTCTTCAAACGACCCTTCGTCGACTAAAAGGGCAATGCGTTCGCGGGCGGTCAGTTTCCCTTTAGCATGTTGAGCGTCGATTCGTTTCTGGCCACCACCCAGCAGGGCTTCAGCATTTTTTCGGTCAAGCGTGTCCGTTTTTTTGGGCTTTATCAATGAAGTCATGTACCAGGCTCAGGTAAAGTATGTAGTGAAAGCAAAAGTAGAGTAGAAGCATAACAAAAAATAGAATGGCCCGGCCTGATTCAGGTACGTTAACGTACCTGGCCAACGGCTCATTCTCGGGGCGATCAGTAGCAGGCTGTGAATTTTGGCGGCTCAATCAGGTAAGGCGGGCGGGTTTGTGTCTTTCATACCTGTATTCATATGGGTTTACCACTAGTTCTCAACTTCGTTGATTCATGAGTCAGACTAACCAACCTACCGACGACTCGCGCGAGCCAACGCGTCGGAAGTTTCTGCAAACCGGCGCACTTGCGGCGAGTTCGTTCTTTATTGTACCCCGTCACGTGTTAGGCAAAGGATTTATTGCTCCTTCCGATAAACTGAATATCGCCAGCGTGGGCTTCGGCGGCAAAGGAGCCAGCGACCTTAACAACTCGTTTAATAACGGAGCCAATAACGTGGTGGCGCTCTGCGATGTTGACTGGGGGCTGCAACGGGTGAAGGAAAATTTTACCAGGCACCCCAATGCCAAGCGGTATAAGGACTTCCGCGAAATGCTCGATAAGGAAGGCAAAACCATCGATGCCGTAACGGTGTCGACCGCCGACCATACGCACGCCGTTGTGGCGATGGCTGCCATGCAGCGTGGCAAGCACGTGTATGTGCAGAAACCGCTGACGCACAACATCCACGAAGCCCGGATGCTGACCGAAGCCGCCCGTAAGTACAAGGTAGTCACGCAGATGGGCAACCAGGGCTCGTCGAACCCGCAGCAGCAGGAAATGGTCGAGTGGTTTGACAAAGGACTGATTGGCACCGTACATACAGTGAATCTCTGGACCAACCGCCCCGTGTGGCCGCAGGGAATTCCGGTGCCGCAGCAAGCGTCTGAAACACCCGTTGACCTCGATTGGGACCTCTGGCTCGGACCAGCCCAGAAGGTAGGCTACACCCCGGCTTACCATCCCTTCAAGTGGCGGGGCTGGTGGAACTTCGGGGCCGGCGCACTGGGCGACATCGGTTGCCACATCATGGACGTTCCGTTCCGGGTACTGGGGCTGGGCTACCCCACGCAGGTAGAATCCAGCATTGGAGCCGTATTCCTGAAAGACTGGACACCCGAATACATTCCCGAAGGGTGTCCGCCTTCATCGCATGTCGAACTGCAATTCCCCGCGTCGGGCAAGAACAAATCGGCCGTGAAAATGGTGTGGATGGATGGCGGACTGCGTCCGTTCCGGCCGGAGATGCTGCCAGCGGGTGAGCCTTTTCCTGAGAATGGAGAAAACGGCGTGTTCCTGATTGGCGACAAAGGGATGATTGCCTGCGGTATGTACGGCGACAATCCCAAGCTATACACCAAAAGCGGTGACAAGCGGGAAGCCGCTCCAAAGCCAAAAACAGGTCCATCATCGCTCGCCGAAAACGGGCATCAGGTATTCTGGACGGAAGCCTGTAAAGCTGGTTTCAACAGCAAAGAGCACAAGGCGTTAACCTCTTCGTTTGACTTTGCCGGTCCGCTGACCGAGTCGGTGCTGATGGGGAACCTGGCCATTCGAAGCTACACGCTCCGTGCGCCCAAGGCCGATGGCAAAGGATTCACTTACCCCGGCCGCAAGCAACTGACCTGGGACGGTAAGAACATGAAAGTCACCAACTTCGACGAAGCCAACCAGTTTGTTTCCCGCGATTACCGCGACGGCTGGAAACTGGTATAAGTACATCTGTTTCGTAAAACAAAGCCCCCTTTTGCCATGTGCTGAGGGGGCTTTTATTGTTTATCAGTCAGGTACGTATCGTGCTATGACATACTATTTTATTGGGATTCATCTCCAACTTACTCAACTCCATCAGGGTCCGATGGCCATACGCCTGATGCTTTAGCATGAAGAAAAACCTTTTTACCCCCATCTTATTCCTATTGAGCGTGCTGGAGCTACTTCAGTCTACACCCCTGATGGCGCAAACGGCACACAACCGATTTACGCTGGTCGGCACCATCAATCGACCGAATGGGGTAATTCAACTCCTCCCGCTTGGAGGAAAAGAAAGCCACCCGGTTACGACAGGTACGTATCAGACCACGATTGTCGACGGACATTTTACGTTTACGGGAGAGGCACCCTACCCATTGGCCTTCAAGATTGCCAATTTCCCGGAGTACGTGTCGAATCCGTTCATCGTCGAAGCGGGTACACAGTCGATTCAGTGCAACGCCGATTCCATCCGGGAAATCCCTCGCATCACCAATCTGAGTATGCGGGAGTTGGGGGCTGCACCGGTCAACTTTTTTGTCAGACTGGTATTAGGTGCCAAACAGAAAAGGAACTTACTAGCCTTCGCAACGCAACATCTTAATTCGTACGTTGGTCTCTGGGCAACGGTAGAATTACTGGGTTTCGGCTACGATCCGCTCCTTGATTCGACGTACCTGGCTTTTGCTCCGTCGCTCAAAAAGTCGTTTACGGGCGCACACCTGGGCAAAATGCTTTCGTCGGCCCGCATCGCCGCCATTGGCAAACCGTTCCCAAGGGTTACGCTCCGCACGGTCGATGATAAACCGGTTAACTTAACCAACCCGCAACTGGCACGCTACACGCTGGTGGATTTCTGGTATAGCCACTGCGGGGCCTGCATCGATCAGTTTCCAACACTTAAATCACTGTTTAACCAGTATCCGCGAACCGACTTCAACATCGTCCAGATCTCGACTGACAATAAGACGGAGGTGGGCCTTTGGAAAAGGACAATTCAGCGGTATGAGCTTCCCTGGTTGCAGTACTTGGACGAGTCCGGCAAGTTCGCGTCCGGCGTATTGGCAATCAGCGCTTTCCCGAGTAATTTTCTGCTCGATCAGCAAGGGCACATTATTCGTCGAGACATTCGGATGGACGAATTGACCAAATTTCTTGTTGGCAACATACCCGCTTTAACGAAGTAACCTATTGTATTACGCCAGTACCGCGACGGCTGGAAACTGGTGCAGTACAAAAGAGGCCTGCGAGAAGTTTGCTCCTTTTTTGATTTATTTATGTGCTAACTGCCACCCTCCTGAACACGCTACGCACCACCCTTTTACAGACGCCTACGTACATCACCATGCTGGTGGGCCTTTTATTCGTTGGCTATCAGTATTATGTAGGCCCTATTCCCTTGTCGGGCCAGTTGGTGGTATGTCTCATACTGTTAGTAGCCTCCGGTATTCCACACGGCGCGCTTGATCACCTCATTGAGCAGCAACGCAGCGCCAGATTGGAGCAGCCGTTCTCGATGGTCTCTTTTATCATAAAATATTTGCTACTCATTGCCGTGTATGGCGTTGGCTGGCTAATTTCTCCGGTTTCAAGCCTAATTGTCTTTCTGGCTATATCGGCCTGGCACTTTGGCGAAACAGATCTGGAGAAAGCGCCAGCCACGGTACTATGGTCGGTGTCCCGGTTTGTTGCCGGGGGCTGGGTGCTGGCTTTGATTTTACTCACGCACCCCGTAGAAACTACGCCCATTCTGGGGCGTATCGTTCAGGGAAACCGCCCGACGATGCACTATTGGGCAATTCTCTGCGATTACAGAACCAGCCTGCTGTATGGTGGTGCAATGCTGGTATTAATACTGACCATGCTCGCGTTCCGGCATCGGCCCGCGCCCCTGAATAGCTGGCGGTTGGTAAGGCTGGCTACGATACTAATGCTAACCTGTCTGTTGCCACTACTACCTGCTTTCATCCTGTACTTTGCAGGATGGCATGCCCTTAGCTCGTTCGGTACTATTCGGGCCTACCTGAAGCTACCCGCCTACTCAACCCTGTCTGCCTGGAAATTATGGTGGCAGGCGCTGCCCCTGACCATCGCCGCCTTTCTATTTTTAGGAACCTGTACGGCGCTCTGGTATTTCTACGTACCTGGCATAGATCCTATACCTACGTTGTTTATCTTATTATCAACAATCACATTACCTCATATCAGGGTAATGAATCGGCTACACAATGAATCTATATAGCTAAATATCAATTCTTTATGCAATAAAATAACCATTAAGCTTTATTGAATTTCGTTATACATCTGCCAGAAAGAGTTACTCATCACCCCTGTTTCATATATCTTGTTTAAGCTTTTTACAAAAACTTTAAACAAAACACATCCATATCTGGTATTTATATTCAAGTAATTAATTAAAGCGTTCCAAGATAAATACTTGGCGACGTGTAGTATACCTAATCAACCATCTTAATACATTCTCTACTTGTATGCTTAATCAACTCAGTGCGATTCTGCTGGAAGCTCTCCAGCCAGGTGACGTGATTGGCTTCACGTTCTTTACGGGATACATGTCTATGTTTGCCGCGTCTGTCTTTTTCTTTATGGAACGCAGCCAGGTAGATGGCAAGTGGAAAACATCCCTGCTGATCTCAGGACTGATCACCATGATTGCCGCCGTACACTACTTTTACATGCGCGATGTATGGCTTAATACCCACACATCGCCAACCGAATTCCGGTACATCGACTGGACACTCACCGTGCCCCTGATGTGCGTAGAATTCTACCTGCTCATCAAACCATACGGTGGTAAAGTAACTACACTTTACAAGCTGGTTGCCTATTCAGTTCTCATGCTTGTGGCAGGCTACATCGGCGAGGCGATCCGGCCAGACCAAACGATCATGTGGGGGATTATTTCTACACTGGGCTACCTCGGCGTTATCTATGAAGCTACGGCAGGTGACGTAAAGAAAGTGGCCGACGCCTCGGCAAACCCTGAGGTAACCAAAGCTGTTCGCCTGTTGCGCAACTTCGCAATCATAGGCTGGGCTATCTATCCGATTGGCTATATGGCAGTGCCCGGTAACCTGCTGGCGGGGATGGGTCTAAATCTGGATCTGATCTATAACATTGCCGATGCCGTCAATAAAATTGGCTTTGGCTTGGTCGTATACGGAGCCGCTATGGCCTCGACTCAGAACGAATTGAAGGCCACGAAAGTAGCCTCACTCGTTTAATCGAGTTAAAACTGGTCTGAAAAAGGCTCGTCTCTGGCTGAGATGAGCCTTTTTCGTAAAAATGCCACCTATCTATCCACTACGGGTCATTTATGAAACGGTACGATATCATCATTGCCGGAGGTGGCATGGCTGGCCTGAGCTTGTGCTATTATATCAGTAGATCATCACTGCGAACAAAATCCATTCTGCTGATCGACCGTGAGCCCAAAAACAGAAACGACCGCACCTGGTGCTTCTGGGAGTCGGGCGCAGGACCATTCGAATCAATCATCTTCCGAAGCTGGCAGACGATTGCGTTTTACGGAAAAACTCTCTCCAGCCTGTTGCCAACCGCTCAGTATACCTATAAGATGGTGCGGGGAATCGACTTCTACACCTTTGCCTACAAGCAACTTACCGGCCTGCCCAACATCGAAATAAAGAACGCAATCATCGAATCTATCGAAGAAACAGAGGCCGGTGGCATCGTTCGAATAGGGCAGGAAGCCTACATAGCCAATCATGTATTTGACAGTATTTCCGGCTTACCTAAAAACCGCCCCGGCAACCAGCACCTGTTACAGCACTTCAAAGGCTGGGTGATCACCACCGAACGCGACTGCTTCGATGCCAACTGCCCCCGGATCATGGATTTTCGGGTTTCTCAGCATAACGACTGCCGCTTTTTCTACCTGCTTCCATTCGACAAACGAACAGCGCTTGTTGAGTATACCGTGTTCAGCCAGCAGGTACTACAGGAACAGGATTATGCAACGGCACTACGTACCTACATCGCTGATTTTCTCGATACGGGCGGCTACCAGATTCAGGAGACAGAAAGTGGCGTAATTCCAATGTCTGACGAAATGCCAGCCTCAGGACCATTTGAACACGTTATTCGCATTGGCACTTCGGGGGGGTACACCAAGCCTTCTACCGGCTACACATTTCAGCGTACCCAGCAGTATCTGCGCGAACTGGTCATGACGCTGGCGCAAACGGGTAAGCCAGCCCGGCAGAAAACGGGGGTACGAGGCTGGATAAAGCGGGCATTGGATGTCGTCTTCCTGAACGTACTGATCCATGATCGCCACTCGGCCGCCGATATTTTTACGCGTCTTTTCACCAGAAATGACCCGACTATCCTGTTCCGTTTCATGAATGAAGAGACTACGTTTACAGAAGACTTACAGGTTATTAATTCGATGCCTAAAATTCCCTTTGTTCTGGCCGCAGTTGATAGCGCGCTGACAAAGTTGAGATACATGTTCTAAACGGCTTTGCTGAATAAATGTGCTCGAACAGCAACCGTATAAAGCATCGTAAGGTGTAACTTGACCACATGATACGGCTCATCTGTTTTTTTTGCTTCCTGTCGCACTGCGCTGCGGCCCAGCAAGTCTTTGCTCATAACGACTACGAAAAACCCCAACCGCTGACCCAGGCACTTGCGGCAAAGGCCGATTTTATTGAAGCTGATATTTACCTGCGCAACGGTAAGCTGGTTGTTGCGCACATGCCGCAAGAAGCCGATACGGCCACCCGTACGCTGGAAAACCTGTATCTAATGCCGATCGTTGCCTTGTTCGAAACCAATAAAGGGCGCATCAGCACCGACCGGAGATACGCGCCTTCGCTGGTTTTTGATATAAAAGATAAAATAGAAGATGTACTGCCCAAACTGCTGCCGCTTCTGGAGAATAACCTCGTCGCCTTTAGCCGGTCAGTTTCTCCGATGGCCGTTCGGATCATCATTACCGGCAATCGGCCCCGCCCCGAATTTTACCTCGATCAGCCAACGTACCTGTTCTTCGACGGGCGGCCAAGCGAACTCTACGACGAAGAAACCGCCAAACGGGTAGCCCTGATTTCCGACAATTTCCGGTCCTATGCACGCTGGGATGGCACCGGCGATATACCTGAAGACGACAAGGCCAAGTTGAAGCGCATTATCAAACGCGCCCACGATACGGGTTGTCCCATGCGGTTCTGGAACGCGCCCGACACCCCCAACGCCTGGAAAAAGCTCTACAAACTAGGCATCGACGTGATCAATACCGATAAGGTAGCCGAGTGCGTGGCGGCAATTAAATAATAGGTTTCTGATCTCACTGGCTGTTGCCCGATGAGAGTTACAAAAAGACGTACGTCAGCGTTAGGGCGGGGCGCAGAGACAGGGCTACCTCTGTGTTGCTGCGTGCATCGCCGTTCTGCTGGTTGGTACTCCAGTCACTGCCTACACCAACAAGTTCGCCTTCAAGAATAAACCGCGTGCCCAACAGGTAGGCCAACCCACCACTTACCCGCCAGCTATAGCCGGTAGCCTGCGACTGCACCGCGCCATCACTCGTAATGTGCTCGTTACGCCACCCCACCCGGCCAGCCACATAAGGGCCAAACTGACTTTTCGACAAGTATTTTTTGGCAAATGGCTCTACTCCTATCGACTTTGTCAGCACAGTCCCCAACTGCGTATCTGTCGATGATCGACTAAACTCGTTGGTCAGTTCCTGCTGCCGGATGGGTATCGCCACACCAACTACCCACCGCCGCCCGGCTAGGTACCCCACCGACGGGCTAGCGGCAAACTGCTTCGTTATCTGCCGTTGTACAGTCGTTAGCTTGTCGCTCCCCGACATGAACTGCTGTTTATTAGTCCCCAGTTCAAAGGTCCCTCCTAGCAGCCAGTTACCAGTCAGCAACTGCGAAGGTGTTTGTTTTGCCGTAATTACCGAACGCTTCTGCTTCACATCGGTCAGGACCACCAGACCCAGATTCAGGTTGGTTAGTGCAACCGGGAACAAACCGGAACGCGCATTCAGGTCCAGCCCCCAGTGAGTATCGATGGCGTAGAACAGGCCCGCCTGAAACTCCGGTGTCAACCGCCATTGCGACGATTCAAGCTCCGATACATTCTGTTGCGTGTTGGTCGTCAGCAGCCGATTCCGACCATAGGATACGGCCAGTCCGCCACCAACGTACCCACGTAGCGCATCTTTTCCCCAGAATCGACGAATAAATGGAGTTGCGCCAAAAGTAGTTTGTCGGGAATCGCTGACAGCATCGAAGTTGAGCCCTTGCCGGGTTAGGTCGTTGAGGCGGGTCAGGCGCAGATCAGCCCCCACCAATAAGTTGTCGCGCAGAAAAGTAGCCTGGGTTAAAGAGATATTGAGTGTGGTTAGCTCTTCATTATTCTGAAAAACATCAGTCCTGCCCTGCTGCCAACCCACACTACCCGACCACCAGGTTACCCCTTTTTCGGTTTGAGCCAGTACTGGTTGCAGTAGTAACGACTGACCAACTAGCCACAGTAACCCAACCAAATACGTAGAATATCTCATAGTTTGGACCGTTAAAGTAAACATAAAGCGTATTCCTACAACGAAAAACCCCGGATAGTGATGCACCATCCGGGGTTTTGTTTATAAAACGGGAAGCCGATTACTCCGTCACAGCTTCAGGCTTTTTAACCGTTATCGTCAGCAATTCGCCTTCGCCACTGTAGTCGGCCAGAATTACATCGCCCTCTTTCAGTTCGCCTTTCAGAATCTCTTCTGCGACGGGATCTTCGAGGTAACGCTGAATGGCACGGGCCAATGGACGGGCACCATACTGTGGATCGTAGCCTTTCTCGGCCAGGAAGTCTTTCGCCTTCTCGGTGAGTTCAACATTGTAACCCAGATTCAGTACGCGGCCCAGCAACTTGCCAAGCATCAGATCAATGATGTGGTGAATGTCTTCGCGTTGAAGCGAGTTAAACACGATCACGTCATCAAGGCGGTTCAGGAACTCAGGCGAGAACGCTTTCCGAAGGGCCGACTGAATGGTCGACTTCATCAGATCATCCTGATTCTCAGCGTTGCGTTTTGACGCAAAACCGATACCGGCACCGAAATCTTTCAGGTCACGCACCCCGATGTTTGAGGTCATGATGATGATTGTGTTTCGGAAGTCAACGCGGCGACCCAGACCATCGGTCAGGATACCATCGTCGAGCACCTGCAGCAGAATGTTGAACACATCCGGGTGCGCTTTCTCGATCTCATCCAGCAATACAACTGAATAAGGCTTCCGACGAATCTTCTCAGTCAATTGACCACCTTCTTCGTAACCTACATAGCCCGGAGGTGCACCAACCAGCCGCGATACGCTGAATTTCTCCATGTACTCCGACATGTCGATGCGAACCAGTGCATCATCTTTGTCGAACAGGTACGTTGCCAACACCTTCGCCAGTTCGGTTTTACCTACACCCGTTGGGCCAAGGAAAATAAACGAACCAATTGGTTTCTTGGGATCTTTCAGACCAACGCGGGTACGTTGAATGGCTTTCACGAGCTTGTCGATTGCCGACTGCTGCCCAATTACTTTACCTTTCAGTTCGTCGCCCATCCGAACGAGTTTCTTACCCTCGTCGTTGGATACGCTCGTTACGGGGATACCGGTCATCATGGCCACAACTTCGGCCACGTTTTCTTCGGTTACTGTATAACGTCGCTTCTTGGTATCTTCTTCCCACGCCTGCTTGGCGCGATCCAGTTGGTCGATCAGGCGCTTCTCCTTATCACGGAGTTGAGCGGCCTCTTCGTATTTCTGGCTCTTCACCACCTGGTTTTTCTCTTTCTTGATATTCTCGATCGACTCTTCGAGTTTCAGAATATCTTCGGGAACGGTGATGTTGCTGATGTGTACACGGGCACCCACTTCGTCCATTACGTCGATGGCTTTATCGGGCAGGAAGCGGTCAGAGATATAACGCTCCGACAGTTTCACCGATGCCTCAATTGCCTCCGGTGTGTAATTTACGTGGTGGTGATCTTCGTACTTATCCTTGATGTTGTTCAGGATCTCGATGGTTTCGTCAATCGACGTTGCATCGACCATCACCATCTGGAAACGACGGGCCAACGCGCCATCTTTCTCGATGTACTGACGGTATTCGTCAAGCGTGGTGGCCCCGATGCATTGAATATCGCCGCGGGCTAGCGCTGGCTTGAACATGTTCGAGGCATCGAGCGAGCCAGAGGCACCACCCGCACCCACGATCGTGTGCAGCTCATCGATGAACAGAATCACCTCGGGCGATTTTTCCAGCTCGTTCATGACGGCCTTCATCCGCTCTTCGAACTGACCGCGGTATTTGGTACCAGCAACCAGTGAGGCAAGATCAAGCGTAACAACGCGCTTGCCAAACAGTACCCGCGATACTTTTTTCTGCACGATCCGCAGGGCAAGACCTTCGGCGATGGCTGTTTTACCAACGCCAGGCTCACCAATCAGGATCGGGTTATTTTTCTTACGGCGGCTCAGAATCTGGGCTACCCGTTCGATTTCTTTCTCACGACCAACAATGGGGTCGAGCTTGCCTACTTCGGCGAGTTTGGTGAGATCACGGCCGAAGTTGTCGAGTACAGGTGTACGCGATTTCTCAGAGCCTTTGTCTTTACCCTGCCCGGTGCCGCTACCACTGCCGCCGCCGAACATACCGCGCGAAGCGTCGTCGTCGTCGTCGGTATCATGCGCCATATTGGGCTGAGTTCCGGTTGATTGATATTCCAGCATCTCCTTGATGACTTCGTAGTTGACGTTGAATTTGTGCAGAATCTGCGTGGCAACGTTGTCTTCGTCGCGCAGAATCGACAGTAACAGGTGTTCTGTGCCGATCAGCGGGCTCTTGAAAATCTTCGCTTCTAAGTACGTAATCTTCAGGGTCTTCTCCGACTGACGGGTCAGGGGGATATTAGCCAGATTTTTAACGTTATTGGTTGCGGTTCCTTTCGTGGCTTGCTCGATGGTGATGCGCAGTTCGTCGAGTGAAATCGACAATTTTTTAAGCAGCCCCACCGCCACGCCTTCGCCCTCGCGAATCATGCCCAGCAGCAAGTGTTCGGTGCCGATGTAATCGTGACCGAGCCGCAAAGCCTCTTCCCGGCTGAGGGAAATGACTTCTTTTACGCGGTTTGAGAATTTTGCTTCCATTCGCTTGGGGTTCCTAATCGTATTAGCGTCTTACTGAAATAACGTATTTTAATTTGGGTTTGTTCAGGGGAAGCAATGAGTGAAAGAGATAAAGAGTAAATGCGTGAAAGTGCTTCGCTTTCGGCCTGTTCTGTTGAAAAAACGGAGCACTTTCGCGCATTCACCCCTTACCTCTTTCACTCATTGCTGTCTGCATGAACATCAAATCAATTACACTCAGGTTTGGTACAAATTCAGCACCAAAGTTTTGCTGGTATCTGGATATTGGACCAAACAGTCCAATTTCGGTATGCTGGCCGGGTTCAATGAGGGAACGGGCGTCAAAAACGCCGGTTGCAGGCGATTTTTCATACCATTCTGTCAGGTTAACCGGGGTCTTTACCCGAAGCCATTTCCGACATAATGTCAGCAATGACCAGTTCAAATCAAATAAAAATGGGTGATGCTGGTTCAGGATCTGTTCTATTTCCGGCATCAGATACTCAAAATACGGCGATTTAGCGTAGGCCGATTGTAGGCAGCGTAAATGGCGCTCAATCCAGTTTTGGCTATAATCTATTCTGACCTCTCGCATTGGCTGGCGGCGCGAACTGTGCAAAACAGGCACTGTCAGACAATCAATTTTATTGCTGGTCAATACGTAACAGCGGTTGCGGTAGCTTTGCTTCTGGTAGTTTTCGTGGGCCTCAATCAGTACCTCATCGGCGAGCGCCATTCCACGCATAACATCGAGGCAAGGCAGGTAGTGCAGGTCGATCAGTAAGGTGTAAGGAGGAGTTATCAAGTGGTTTGGAACGAATGGATTGACCAACTAACAAAAAAATTGGATTCACTCAAGTACATAGACCCTTTTTTAATTCAGATCGTTGTATTATTAGTACATTTCCACTATTTAACAGGACTGTTTTCAGGATTTATATACAGCCTATTCCTCGTAGTTTTGCGCTTATAACATACGCTCATCATATGCCTGCTCGCTTATTCACTGTGCTGGTAACCTGCCTGATGGCCGGGTCAGTGGTTGCACAAAATTCCGTTGACACGGCCTTTGTTCGGACCAATTACACCAAGATCGACCGACAAATTCCAATGCGCGACGGCGCTAAACTCTATACGGTCATTTACGTACCAAAGGATGCGTCGCCCACAAACCGCTACCCGTTCCTGATGGAACGGACTCCCTATTCGGCTAGTCCATACGGCGAAGCAAATTACCCGAAGCAGGGTCCCGGACAATCAGTCGAGCTCTCCAGGGAGAAATTCATTTTCGTCAATCAGGATGTGCGCGGCCGGTACATGAGCGAGGGACAATTCGAGGAAATGACGCCGGGCCTGAATTCGCCTGCTCCATCGCCCCATCAAATGCCCCGCCCGTCCCGAGCGGCTAAAAAATCGGCAACCGTAGCAAACGTACCTGCAGCGCCAACCGACGAAAGCACGGATACGTATGATACGGTGGAGTGGTTGCTTAAGAACGTACCCAACAACAACGGTCGCGTGGGTATTATGGGCATTTCGTATCCCGGTTTCTACGCTTCGGCGGCTTTGCCAAATGCTCATCCGGCCATTAAAGCAGTTTCGCCCCAAGCTCCCGTTACCGACGAATTCATGGGCGATGATGCCCGCCACAATGGCGCGTTCTTCCTGCTCGACAATTTCTCGTTCATGAATTACTTCGATACCCCCCGCGCTGGACTACAGGAAAATTACCCGACCATTTTTCAGTACAAGACAAACGACGCCTATCAGTTTTTTCTGAATCTAGGCCCGCTGAAGAATGCGAACGGACCAGCTTATTTCAACAACAAAGGCAAAATCTGGAACGAGTACCTGGCCCACGAAACCTACGACGCTTACTGGCAGAGCCGCGATATTCGGCGGCATCTGGGTCAGGTACGTGCCGGCGCAACACCACCGGCCACGTTGGTTGTGGGCGGCTGGTATGATGCCGAAGATTTATTTGGCGCACTCAACACATACAAGACACTCGAAAAAAACGCCAATAACCGAAACCAGTTGGTTATGGGGCCGTGGACGCACGGTGCCTGGGCACGCCGCGACTGGTCTGCTTTCGGCGATTTTCAGTTTGGTAGCAACACGGCGCAGGCATACCGCGACTCGGTAGAAACGCCATTCTTCCTATATCACCTAAAAGATAAAGGACGCTACGTATCCGACGAAGCACGCATGTTCAACACGGGGACTAACCAATGGCAATCGTTTGCAACCTGGCCTCCAAAAGCAGCTACGGAACAGACGTTCTTTCTGGCTGCGGGTAATCAATTGGCCAATGCTTCGACTGGCAACAGCAACGTACCTGTGGAGTATACCAGCGATCCCGCGAAACCGGTGCCCTACACCGATGGCACCTGGGCGCGGCGAAACAACGCGTATATGGTTGAAGATCAACGTTTCGCCGCCCGCCGCCCCGACGTACTGGTGTTTCAGACCGAGCCGTTGCAAAACGACCTCACCCTGGCCGGGGCCATCAGCGTTGACCTGCGCGTAACCATGACCGGTACCGATGCCGATTTTATTGTTAAACTCATCGATGTGCTGCCCGACAGCACAAGCAATCCCCGCCCTAATCCGAAAAATATTACGATGGCGGGTTACCAGCGGCTGGTTCGCGGCGATGTAATGCGGGGTAAATTCAGAAAGTCGATGGAGAAGCCGGAAGCCTTTGTACCGGGGCAATCGACTCCTGTTTCGTTTACCCTGAATGACGCGCTGCATACCTTCAAAAAAGGGCACCGGCTTATGATTCAGGTGCAGTCATCCTGGTTTCCGCTCGTCGATCGTAATCCGCAGACGTTCGTGAATATCAGCACGGCGTCTGAAGCAGATTTTCAGAAAAGTACGATTCGCATCGGCACCGACTCATCAGTGACGTTGACGGTGTTGAAGTAAGCAGTTAGCGTAGCCCTCGCCGGAACACCGACTAACGTACCTACGCCACTAAAAAAGAGGGGCATCACCTGGCGGTGATGCCCCTCTTTTTTAGTGGCGTAGGTACGTTCAGGCTTCTTTTTCTTTCAGTGGCTCATCAGAGACAACCACGGGTTTGGTTTCCTGCTCCAGGCTATCCGATTCCTCATCCGTCCCTTCCCCAATGGCTTCGTTTTCATCAGTCGCTGATACAGCTTCGGGCATTCCTGGCTCACTGGCCACTTCCGACATAGGCAGGACAGCCGCGTTGGTCGCATCAGGATCATCAGGAAGTAAGCCTTCGCGCTCAGCTTGTTGTTGATAAAAACGGCGCTGGAAGAAAAGAATTAAGCAAACGCCAACAAAAATACAGGAATCGGCGAAGTTGAAGATTGGCATGGAAAAGTAGCTTCCGCCCCAAACGGGTATCCAGCGCGGTAAAATTCCTTCCCATAAATCAAAAAAGATGAAGTCGATCACCTGCCCATGAAACCAGGGCGTTGGCGCGCCATATGGAGCGTTGTGCAGGTAAACTCCATAGAAGGTACTATCGATCACGTTCCCGATTGCCCCGGCCAGGATCAGCGCCATTGCGTAGAGCAGTCCATTTGGAGCACCGTGTTTGGCCAGGTAAACCAGATACCAGCCAATACCCACCATAGCAAACAAGCGGAATATGCTTAGTACCAGCTTTCCATACTGATGATTCAGCTCCATACCAAACGCCATGCCGGGGTTCAACACATACTGGAACTTGAACCAGTCGCCGATGACGTTGATAGGCATGTACAGATGTTCCTGCATATACTGCAGAATCCACAATTTCGACGCCTGATCAATACCTATCAGCAATAACGCCAGCAAAAAAAAACGGATCGGGTTTTTCTGAATCATATTAAAAGGGTTCAAGGTTCAACGTCTAAGGGTCAAGGTCGCGCTGCTGTACTAAGGTTAGTATGTAGCGGCACCACTTTGAACTTTCAGACATTGAACCTTGAACTAATTATTTGCAGCCTTTACGGCGCTCCAGCTCGCTTTTTACGAGGGTGAACTCACGGCTACTCTGGCCAGCAATTGATTTATTCTCTTCGGCCCGGCGGAACAAATACGGCATTACTGCCTCCACGGGGCCATAAGGCACATATTTGGCCACATTGTAGCCCGAGTTAGCCAGGTTGTATGAGATATTATCGCTCATACCCAGCAGTTGCGCAAAGTAGATGTGCGGATCGTTCGGGGCAATACCCATCCGCTTCATTTGCGCAATCGTATACTGACAGCTATACTCATTGTGGGTACCCAGACAGATCGACACTTCATCGCGATTGGACAGGCAAAAATCGATAGCCCGATTGAAATCGCGGTCGGTATCTTCTTTTGTTGCCTGAATCGGGTCCTGATATTCCTCTTCGTGTGAGCGGATGCGTTCCTTTTCCAGATAAGCACCACGAACCAGTTTGGCGCCCAGGAAGTACCCCTTCTGACGAGCCTGCTCGGTCGCTTTCACAAGCTGATCGTACATTTCCCACCGATACATCTGGTAGGTGTTATACACAACGCAACGTTCGTGATTGTAGCGATCCATCATTTCGTAGGCCAGACAATCGATGGTATCCTGAATCCAGCTTTCTTCGGCATCGATAAAGATGCGGACGTTGCGTTCAGAGGCCCGCAGACAGAGCGTGTTTACCCGTTCCCGAACGCGCTCGAAAGCCGCCTGGTCCGCCTCGCTCAGTTGGTCGCCGTTCTGAACGGCTTCGAGCAGATCAGTTTCTGCCAAGCCTGTGACTTTGAATACAGAAAACGGGATGTCTGCTGATTCGCTGGCCCGTTCGATCGTGCGGAGTATCTCCAGTACAGTGCTATCAAAGCACTTCTCATTCTCCTCACCCTCAATCGAATAATCGAGGATGGTACCGACTTGAGCAGTATGGAGATGGAGAATCGTTTGCTCGCAGTCGCGGATGGATTCGCCCCCGCAGAACTGCTCAAAGACGGTCTTCTTGATGAGCTTTTTAATGGGAAGCTGTAGTTTCAGGGCCAGTTTTATAAAAAAAGTCCCTACTTTTACGAGCCATCCTTGGTTCATCAACGCAAAAAGCCAGTACGTCTTTCGAAGTTTGAAATTCGACTGGGAAGAGAAGGCAATCGACGTGTCCTCAAATGATACCGGCTTTGTAGCAACAGCCGGTTGGACGGGGGATGTGATTAGATTACTTCGGTTCGACATAGTCAATGCGCCGTTTCCGGTGCGTTCGCCATACGGTCGTTCAGTAGCTTGTGATTAACGGCCTAAAGATAAACGTATTTTTGGCCAAAAAAGGTTTTTCAAGCTATCCTCTACTTTTTCAACAGACTACTAATCGTACAAGTATTGGGTGAGAATTGGCCCCGTAAAGGGCTTCTGCTCCTGCAAAGATACTATAAATTTGCACCCGGAAATTTTACAAGCGAAATAGTCAACCATACAACTGAGTACACGTAACCTCATGAAACCAGATTTAGCCGTAGAGCCGCTCGATTCGTGGATTAAGACCGACGGCAAACCCCTCATTATTGCGGGGCCTTGCAGTGCAGAAACAGAAGAACAACTTGTTGAAACCGCCCGCCAGTTGGCTGCACTGGGTCAGGTTCACGCCATTCGTGCCGGTGTTTGGAAGCCTCGGACCCGTCCGGGCTCTTTCGAAGGTATGGGCGAGCCTGCCCTTGCCTGGATTCAACGCGCCAAGGCCGAAACAGGCCTGCCGTTTGCCGTTGAAGTAGCCACACCGCAACATATTGAATTAGCCCTGAAATATGGCGTCGATATTCTTTGGGTAGGTGCCCGGACCACCGTTAATCCGTTCAACGTACAGGAAATCGCTGACGCTCTGAAGGGTGTCGACGTACCTGTACTGGTGAAAAATCCGGTCAATCCTGACCTGGCCCTTTGGGTAGGTGCCTTCGAACGCATCGCCGGAGCGGGCATCACCAAGCTTGGTGCTATTCACCGGGGATTCTCAACGGGCGAAGCCAGCAAGTACCGCAACATTCCGATGTGGCAGATGGCGATCGAACTGCGGACGATGTTCCCTCAGTTGCCCATCATTGGCGATCCAAGCCACATGGCGGGCAAACGGGCGTACCTGAACGAACTGGCCCAAATGGCGATGGACCTCAACTACGACGGCCTGATCGTTGAGTCGCATATCGACCCGGACAAAGCCTGGAGTGATGCTGCTCAGCAGTTGACCCCGGCCGCCTTCGGCGAAATGCTGGAGCACCTGCACATCCGTCAGCTCGAATCGAGCGATCGGGAATTCCAGACGGCGATGGAGCAGATTCGCGTAAAGATCGACAGCGTTGACCGTCAACTGGTTGAGCACCTGGCCGCCCGTATGTCGCTGGTTGAGAAACTGGCCGAGTACAAGCGCGACAACAACGTATCGATGTTCCAGCCCGACCGCTGGAAAGAGATTCTGGCCTCACGGAAACAGTTGGGCGAAAAGCTAAACCTCTACCCTGAGCTGGTGGAAGAGATTTACAAGATCATCCACATGGAATCGATCCGGAAGCAGACCGAAGTGATCAACAGCGCACCGGTAGCTTAAGAAAGGTTTAAAGGTCTAAACGTTCAATGTCCAAAGTGGCTCCGCACGACTAGTAATGCAGAGCCACTTTGGACATTGAACGTTTAGACCTTTAAACCTTTTTACCTCACCCGCACCATCAGCGATGATTGGTTGTAGGCACCGAAACAGCCAAGGCCATTTTGAATGTTTGATGGAATCAGTACGGGCTCGGCAAACGGATTATTTTCTGCCTCATTCTGTCGGGCTACGGCGTGGTGGTAACGGTAATAGTTCTCATCGACGTTACTCAGTGTCATATTAAGTTGAAGCCCTCTATGACGCAGGCTTGATTGCTGATAAAATGTTACTTCTCCTCTGGCCGCACTCAGTTGTTTACCATTCCAACTCAAGTCAGTGATTAATGTCGGGGCATCGAAAAGTAAGTCATTGTTACTGGTCAGTGTTACATCTCGAACAGGACCGTTTGGTTCCTGGCGCTCACTGTATGTAAACGTCTCGATTGCTTGCCCTGAGACTTTATAAAAATTAGTCTGGTCCACGGGGTCCTGCCAGATCAGTCGGCCCGCGTATATAGTTTTGGGCACATCTGATTGTAGCCTGACCAACGAATCAATCCGAAGTTCAGTTGGCTTAACCTGTTCAGGCACTGTACAGTAAGCCGTTGTAATAGGAAAATTAGCAGCAGAAACAGTTAATGTGTAAGTTCTGCCCGCCACAATTGGGAGATCCAGAACACTATACCCGTAATAAGTTCCAAACTGATTATTATATAAGTAAAGCTGCCCCGTGCGAGTCCCGTCTGACAATGTAACAGTGCATCCTTCAAGCGAACGGTTGGTAGGTAACCTGCTGGTATCGGATTGAGTACTCAGTCGTTGCACATAAACGACTATTTCGTCGTCCTGAGGGGATATAAAGCAGTGTATGACCAACTTAGGCGTAGCCACAGGCAAAGTTCCCTGGTCCACATCCTGCACCAGGCTGCCACATCCGAGTAGGGTCAGAAAGGCAACGACGAGCGTACCGTATGCAATCGTTTTCATCAGATGTTTAAACTTTTCATCTTACCCGTACCGTCAGCGTTGCTTGATTGTAAGCGCCAAAACAACCGTAGCCACCCTGAATAGTACTGGGAACAATTACTGGTTCAGCAAACGGATTTTCTTCCGCATCTCCCTGACGACCAACAGCTTCGCGGTAGCGATAATAGTTCTCATCGATGTTGCTCAACGTCATGGAGAATACCAGGCCAATAGTGCGTTCAAGAGAGTTGTAATTGAATTCCCTTGCCTCACCCCGCGCCGAAACAAGACGGTTTCCATCAGCGCTCTGGTCAGTGGTCAAGCCTGGCCCATCGAATGATAATGAATACAAATTTGTGAGCGTTGTGTCTCGTGTAGGTACGTTCTGAGAGGTGTAAATTGGTCGCGTCACGGTTTTTACCATACTCCCACTTACTTGATAATAATTTACTTTTCCACTGATATCGAGCCACACTAATCGACCATAATAAGTTGTTCCGGGCAGGCCATTTGCCCGTCCATTCAGTGAGTCTATGCGTATTTCGCTAGGCTTAACTGCCTCTGGCACTGTACATTGTGCCGTTACTGTCGGAAAATACGAATTAGACACGGTTAGTGTGTAGGTACGTCCCTCCACGATCGGAAATTGCCGGGCATTTATTCCGTAATAAAGTGGAGAAGTACCACCAACGCCAGGCAACTGAACCGTCTTTGCCCCATCCGACAGCGTTACAACCGATCCCTGGATAGAGTACGTAGGATACCAACCACCATTATCGATAAATTTAGTTCCTAATACGGCGCGTGGGGCCTGCACGTAAACGGCCAGAACGGTGTCCTGCGGTGAGATGAAACAGTGCACCACCATCTTGGGTGTAGCGACAGGAAGGTTCGCCGGATTCACCTCCTGCACCAGACTGCCGCACCCTGCCAGCGTTAGCAAGATAATGACAAGGGCAGTATATAAAGTAGTTTTCATCAGAATTTGAAGTTATAGCTGACAGAAGGCACAATCGGAAAAACCGAGTACCGTTTCAGGATAGTGCGTGGCAGATCGGGTTGGGGATTCGTTGCCGATTGCGGAAGCGTTGCCAGTTGATAGAAAAATGGGTTTCGGCGATTGTAGGCATTATAGGCGCTAAACTCCCAGGTACGTTCGTGCCGCTTCATTTTCTTGTGAAACTGAACAGCCACATCGAATCGATGATAGGGTTCGGCCCGGAAGCTATTCTTCTCGCCGTATTCCGTTGCCGTTTGTGGATTACCATACAGCAACAGCGATTGTGTGCCATTCTGATTATACAAATAGGTAGGACTTCCCGGACCGTATGCCGCATAGGTTGCCTGTGGTAAAGTCAGTGCCTGACCGGTGCCGTAGACCCACGTACCTGACAGCGTAATGCGCGGGCTTAACTCGTAAATACCTACTACTGACGCATCATGGCGGCGATCATACCGGGGAAAGAACGGTTTGCCACCATTGAGTTCGGCAAATTGCCATTGCGTCCACGACAGCGTGTAGCCAACCCAGCCACTGAATCGGCCCACTTTCTTTTGCAGCAGGACTTCGGCCCCGTAACTCCAACCCCGGCCCGCCGTCACGTTATCTTCCCAACGTACTCGCTGCGCCGACGTTGGGTCTTCGATCAACAGAAAGCTTGCCCCTTCCTTGTAGTTGATGATGTTATCCATTCGTTTGTAATAGCCTTCAACGGTCAGCGTGAGGCCATTGGTGAATGAGTTACCATTCGTGAAATCTTTGGCCATGCCTACCGCCACCTGCTGCGACTGCTGGGGACGTACCCGGTCTGTGGTGGGCACCCACAAGTCGGTTGGCAGGCCGATTCCGGTGTTACTCAGCAGGTGTACGTACTGATTCATCAGCGCATACGAGGCTTTCACCGACAGATCAGGCCTGATCATATACGCCGCTGACAAGCGTGGTTCAGGGCGAACATAGGTGACTGCGTCGTGCAGGAATGTGCTGATTCGCAAGCCACCATTCACGCGCCAGTGCACGCTGGGTTTCCAGATATCTTCCGCATAAATTCCTGATTCAAACACATCTATTTTGTCAACTTCCAGCCTGTTCTCGTTCAACTCGGTATTCTTCAACACCACGGCGCTGGGCGTGAACCGGTGTGCGGTAGCCTGTACCCCAACTTTCAGCGAGTGCTGCGGATTAGGATACAGATCGAGGTCGTATTTGAAACCGAAATCGCGAATACCCGATGTGTACCGTAAGTTAAACTCGGTGGTCCGGTCGTTGAACGTATCCTTATTGTCGGAGGCGATGGAAAAATCGTAGTTACTGAAAATCAGCGATGCATTGCCGAACACTTTGTCAGAGAAGAGGTGGTTCCAGCGCAACGTACCTGTAGCGTTACCCCAGCCAATGCCGATCTTCGTGGTTTGGCTGGCCGACGAATTATCATCAGCGTAGAACTGGTCACGACCAAAATAACCGCTGAGGTAAAGCTTGTCTTTAGGCCCAAGCTCAGTGTTTACTTTGGCGTTCAGGTCGTAGAAATAGTAACCCGCGCTGGTTTTGCCATCACTTTGGGCGGCAATAAGCGGTGCGGCCAGCACATCCAGGTACGTTCGTCGGCCCGATATTAGAAAGGATGTAGACCCCGGCCCAGACTTCTTTTTGGTCAATGGCCCTTCCAGCGTCAGGCGGCTGGCTATCAAGCCAATACCTCCTTCGCCATGCAACTTTTCCTTGTTGCCATCTTTCATGTTCAGATCGAGCACCGATGAAAGGCGACCGCCAAACCGGGCCGGAAAACCACCCTTGGTCAGCTCCACACTCTTGAGCGCATCCCCGTTGAAGACCGAGAAGAAACCAAACAAGTGGCTGGCGTTGTAAACCACCGCATCGTCCAGAACGATCAGGTTCTGGTCGGGGCCACCGCCACGGACGTACAGCCCGCTTTGGCCTTCCGAGCCTTTCTGTACGCCGGGCATCAGTTGCAGCACTTTCAGCACGTCTTTTTCGCCCAGCAACGCCGGAATCTTCTTGATCTGCGAGATGGGCAAGTCGATCTGACTCATCTGCGGGCTGTCGCTAACTTTTTCGTCGGCCCGCGACGACCGCACTACGACTTCGCTGAGCAGTTTACCCGCATCAAGCAGCACATTGATTGTCTGACTTTTCTGAGCCGCAATGCGTAGTTGCTGAGCGTTATAGCCTACAATCGAGTAGGTCAACTGGAGGCTGTCCTGCGCCGGGAGCGTCAGGGAATAAAAGCCATAGGTATTGGTTGATGTACCTACGGATGAGCCAGTTCGGTAGACGTTTACGCCAATCAGGGCTTCACGGGAACCCGCCTCACGGACGTATCCGCTAATGGTAATTGTAGATTGAGACTGGCTATACGCCGCGTGCAACGTCAGCCAGCTCAACAGGGCTGCCGATAAAAGGTTTTTCATAGACGTTTATTGAGGAAGAGCGCATTTCGGCCGCAATGGTTGTGAACCGAAACGGGTTTTATTCCTACAAACGTACAGACGATCCTACTTTTTAAACAGCATTACGCCTGCCTTTCAGCGAATAGTCAGTGTTTTTTCACTGCGGTTGTAGGCGGCAAAACAGCCCAGACCACCCTGTATGTTGGAGGGAATCAGCACCGGTTCAGCAAAGGGATTGCTCCGGTTTTCGCGCTGGCGGATGATTGCATCTTTGTAGCGAAAGTAGAGTTCATCCGTGCTCAGCAACTGCATAATCACCCGTGAACCGGGCAAGACATTTCCCAGCGTCAACCGTTTCAGCGACGCCTCTGCATTGTTGTTGCTGGCGGGCACTTCAACCAGACCCACCTCGGCAGAGAGCGACGTCAATAGGGAACCATCCTGCCGGTCGTCGGTAACCAGGTTGCCGGTTCTGTTTTCACGCTGAAAAGTCAATAACCGAAGCGCATTGGATGGACTGGTGACCGGCCCATTGATCGGGTAGTTGCTTCCCCAAATGTAGTAGGCAGTGTATTCGTAGAAGTTGGGTAAGTTGGCCGGGTCTTGCCAGTCGAAGCGGACAGAATACACTTTTTGCAGCCGATTACCGGTTGTAACGATGGTGGAGTCGAGCGTTCCCTGATTGACAGATACTGCTTTCGGTACGGTCGCATTGGCCGTTACTTGCTTGCCATCGGGTGTATTCGCAGTAAGGGTATATGTTTTCCCTGCCTGAATGGGCAACAACGTTGCTTTAGCCTGATACCACTGTTTATCAGCCACATACCGCAGCGCAACCAGCCGGTTGCCATCGGTGAGCGTAACCGTGGCATCGGCTACATTATAGGGTAGCGCGTCTGTCTGCTCGCCAAGCACCGGTTTCGACCGCGACACCTTCACCGTCAACAGCGTGTCCTGTGGTGAGATGTAACTGTTGACAACCAGCTTTTCCCCCTCCAGCGACAACAACGACGGACTAACCTCATTGCGCAGGCTTCCGCAGGAAGCGATTACTAACAGGAAAACAGGGAACAGGAATGCTCTCATACTGGCTGGCCGGTCAGCCGGTTAAAACTTGTAGGAATAACTAAACGCGGGCACAATCGGGAACACCGAATATTTGTACAGCACCGTAATATCGGGCAGGCTGCCAGTCTGTCGTTTGCTTTCGATGTTGTAGAAGAATGGATTGCGGCGATTGTAGGCGTTGTAGGCGCTAAATTCCCAGACACTCTCGTGCGTCGGCCGTTTACGGTGGAATTGAATCCCCAAATCGAGGCGGTGATACGGCTCGGCCCGGAACGTATTTTTATCCTGCCCATAGTCGCGCACGGCCACCCCGTTATCGAACGTTACCGCGCTGACTCCCGAAAAATCACCGTTGCTTCCCTTTATATAATTGAGCGCATTGCTCAATCCATAAGACCGATAACGGGCATTGGGCACCGTCAGGGCCTGGCCCGTGCCATACACCCAGGTGGCCGATACGGTAATGCGCGGCGTGAGATCATACATGCCCACCACCGACATATCGTGCCGACGATCATACCGGGGAAAGAAAGGGCGGCCACCGTTGAGTTCGGCAAACTGCCACTGCGTCCAGGAAAGCGTATAGCCGACCCACCCGCTGAACCGGCCTTCTTTCTTATGAAGCAGCACCTCCGCCCCGTAGCTCCAGCCCCGACCCGCCGTGACGTTGTCTTCCCAACGTACCCGCTGCGCCGACGTTGGATCATCGACCAACAAAAAGCTGGCTCCCTCTTTGTAGTTGATGATGTTGTCCATCCGCTTGTAATAGCCTTCAACGGTCAGCGCGAGGCCATTGGTGAATGAGTTACCGGTCGTGAAATCCTTGGCCAGTCCAACCGCCCATTGCTGCGACTGCTGAGGACGTACCCGGTCGGTAGTGGGCACCCACAAATCCGTCGGCAGGCCAATGCCGGTGTTGCTCAGCAAGTGTACGTACTGATTCATAAGTGCGTAAGACGCTTTAAACGACAGGTCTGGCTTTACAATGTAGGCTACCGACAGGCGCGGTTCCGGCCGAACGTACCCAAGCCCGGTTCCGGTAAAAGCACTGATGCGCAAACCACCATTCAACCGCCAATGGTCATTTGGACGCCAGGTATCTTCGGCATAAATGCCCGATTCGAGTACGTCAATCTGGGTGACTTCACGAGTTAGATTGGCAAAGCTGTTGTTCTGCAACACAATAGCCGACGGTGTGAAACGGTGTGCCGTTGCCTGTAGGCCGAATCGCAGGGCGTGGTTGGGAGCGGGATAAAAGTCAAGGTCGTGTTTCAGCGAAAAATCACGGATGCCGGATGTGTAATCCAGCACAAACCGATTCCCGGAATCGATGAGTTGGTTGGCGCTGATTATGAACTGATAATCGCTGAAAATCAGGGAGGTATTAGCGAATAATTTCTGGCTGAACTGATGATTCCAGCGTAACGTACCTGTGGAGTTGCCCCAGCCCATGCCGATGCCGGTATTGTCGGTGTTGTCGTTAGCGTAAAATTTATCCCGACCAAAGTAGCCGCTCAGGTAGATTCGGTCGCGGGGCCCCAGGTCGTAGTTGGCTTTGGCGTTCAGGTCGTAGAAATAATACCCGGCCGAGGTCTCCCCGTTGGTCTGTGCCCGCACAATTGGGGCCGAAATCACATCCAGGTACGTTCGCCGCCCCGAAATCACGAACGAGCCAACTGCCTTACCCGTCTTCTTATTTTTCAGCAAGGGTCCTTCCAGCATGATCCGGCTGGCGATGAGGCCAATACCAACCTCACCGTGGAGTTTATCCCGTGCGCCATCTTTCATGGTCAGATCGAGCACCGACGAAAGCCGGCCGCCAAACCGGGCCGGAAAACCACCCTTGGTTAGCTCCACACTCTTGAGCGCATCCCCGTTGAAGACCGAGAAGAAACCAAACAAGTGGCTGGCGTTGTAAACCACCGCATCGTCCAGAACGATCAGGTTCTGGTCGGGGCCACCGCCACGGACGTACAGCCCGCTTTGGCCTTCCGAGCCTTTCTGTACGCCGGGCATCAGTTGCAGCACTTTCAGCACGTCTTTTTCGCCCAGCAACGCCGGAATCTTCTTGATCTGCGAGATGGGCAAGTCGATCTGACTCATCTGCGGGCTGTCGCTAACCCGATCCTGCTGTCGTTTCTCACTGACAACCACCTCGTTCAACAATTCCCCGGCTGCCAGTTCAACGCCCAGCACCTGATCCTGCCGAAGTGCCAGCGTACGTACCTGCGATTCGTAGCCGATCAATGAAAAAGTTAAGGTTACCGAATCAGCTTCTGGCAAGGTGATCGAATAAAAACCGAACGTGTTGGTTTGCGTACCCACCGGCCTACCGTTTAGTCGAATGGTGGCTCCCAGCAACGCTTCGCGACTTCCCACTTCATGCACGTACCCACTAACGGTGTGGCGAACAGGCACTTGGGCAAATAGTTGCAAAACCGAAGTAAGGCAAAAAATACAGGTAGAGAATAGCGCGCGCATTAGAGTGATTTAACGATGCAAACCTACTCAAATTGTCCTGCATACCCATCCGCCCTACCGTTAGGTCAGTCAATCGTCCGTTGCCTCAACTACCTGTCTTATTGTTTGTGAACAACTACCACTTTTGAACAGGTCTAACGAACTAACCTCAATTATCTATGAAAACCCGCACGCTTTCTATCTCACTATTTTTGGGCATCGCACTTGTATTCGGCTGCAAAAAAAGCAGCGACACCGTTACGCCGGGTGGTTGCGACGGTGCCTCTACACTGGGCGATAAATTCACGGCCGCCGCCAATGCTTTTTCCACTGACCCGACTAATAAAGTAAAATGTAATGCGTATGTAGATGCGTATAAAGCCTACGCCGATGCCGTGATTGCCTGTACGTCTTTATACACCCAACAACAGCGAAACGACATACAGGCCAGCTACACACAAGCCAAAGACGCCTGTAAGTGACAGACTATAAAAAATCCCGCAACTGAATCAGGATACACCTTATTTAGACATACACTTTTTTCTGCTGTCTGGATAACGTACATCCTGCGTCAGTTGCGGGATTAACAACATGTCACAAGTACGCTATTGCCACGCTTCGTGAAGTGTTTTTTTGAATAAATCATCGAGCAACTCTGTAGAGGGCTTTTCAAAGTAACCAACTGATTTTATGTAGTCCTTATAATATATGATCTTATCACCAAGAAAATCGGTAAATAACTGTATAGCAGAAGCTTCCCCCAATTCGCCACCCGCCATTTTCTGTTCTGAAAGACGCTGTATCGCTACTTTTATAGCCGGGTCGTGCACCTGACTAGCCACCAGTTTATCGAATTCTGTAGGCGGCATAGTATTTCGTTCCCTAATCCAGTCGCACGCAAGAATTGGGCGCAATACGTAAAAATATTTCTTCAACCGGACCACATCTTTCCTCAAATAGGTCTGGTAATTGCCTTCAGCCATATGCAGGTAATGATGCAAACAAGATGTAGGATTAAAGTACGTTGATGTCAGGTCGCGAAGCTTATTCGCCGTTGTAAATTGCTCCAGGTACGTGATTGGACTCCTTAACCATTCCAGCATCGGCGGATTTGATTTCCGAAAAAGGCGCAGGGCTTTTTTCAATTCCCAACCGGCCAAATCAATTTCATTCGGCAATATTTCCTCCTGACTGTCTTTTTTACTATCAATGGTTAAATACCAATCGAGTTTGTGAATATAAATGTACCGAACATCCCAGTCGCTATCCGTTGAGGCAAACCCCCAGGCACGACTTCCACTTTCAACCGCCAGCAAAATTTTGATGTCGTGTTGCTGTTCAAGCCGACTTAATTCATTCTTTATTTCAGCCCTCATAAAGTATCTCAAGCCATACGTATGCTGTCAATCTGTAACCCGAGTATGGTTTACAGCGTATACCCGTTGGCGTAGTCACGCTTCACGAATTGATTCGCGTAGTCAAAATTGGTGATCTTCATGGCGTCGCCATCCCAAAGGAGCTTCTTCCGGCCAGGAAACTGGCCATTGTCGCGGGCGAGGTAACTGCGCGTGGCCAGGTTGCCCATCAGCACGATTTCGGTCAGTGGCCCGGCTTCGTCGAACGACGAGGATGTGTAGGTTCCGTAGCCCTGTTTACAGGCTTTGACCCACTGCTGCTGATGGCCTTCGGTTTTTCCATCAACCAGTGGGCGGGCGGGTGTTAGCTGGGTACGTCCGTTGCTGTACGCTTTAAATTTCTCGACCGGCAGGAGTTTGTAGTCATCCCCGAACAGCCCCGCCGACAGCATGCCTTTGGTGCCAATAAACAGCATTCCTCCATCCTGATTAAAAAATACCTGCTCGTACGATACGTCTTCGGGAAGGGGGGGCCGAATGCCACCATCAAACCACGATAGCTTTATCTCCTTCACCTTTTTATCGTCTGTAGGAAACGACATGTGAATACTGGACGACGGCGGACAGACATCGTCGAAATAAGCTTCCCGGAAAAAATCGGCGTAGACCGACCCCACACTGCACTCAACCGAGGTGGGGTGTTTCAGCTTTAGCGCCCGGAAGGGAACGTCCATGAAATGGCACCCCATATCGCCCAGTGCGCCAGTGCCAAAGTCCCAGTAGCCGCGCCACCGGGTGGGCATATAGGCCGGGTGGTAGTCGCGGTAAGGGGCCGTACCAAGCCACTTATTCCAGTCAACTTCGGTCGGTACTGGCTGCGATTCTTTCTTGTCTTTCGGCGATTGTACGCCCTGCGGCCAAACGGGCCGGTTGGTCCAGCAGTAAACGGTATGCACCGTCCCGATCACTTTTCCCTGAATGAGTGATTCAACGTACCTGGTTGAGTCGCCGCTACTGCCCTGATTGCCCATCTGCGTCACCACCTTGTTGCGGCGGGCGGCTTCGGTCAGCATGCGGGCTTCGTAAATATCGTGGGTCAGTGGTTTTTCGACGTACACATGCTTGCCAAGATTCATGGCCGCCATCGCAATGGGGGCGTGCATGTGGTCGGGGGTAGAAACGATCACCGCGTCGATAGACGAACCGGCTTTGGCCAGCATGTCCCGGTAATCGTGAAAGTAGGGCGCTTTCGGAAACTGGGCGCGGTATTTAGTGGCCTGCCGGTCATCTACATCGCATAGGGCCACGATGTTATCCGAGCCTCCGTTGAAGGCCAGCCGGATGTTTACATCCGCTTTACCACCGCAACCTACTGCGGCAATGTTCAGCTTATCTGAGGGTGCAATAAACCCCCGGCCCAGTACATGGCGGGGCACAATGGTAAACGCCGCTCCGCCAATGGCTGCCAGCGTACTAGATTTGATAAAGCGTCTGCGAGAAGTCAAGGTCGATAATGAGGGAAAGAGTGAATGGTAAACAAGTGATCACGCCGTCAAATTAACGATTTGTTAACTCATTCGCGCGCCCACCCGTGCATTCACAACTCACTCTTTCGTCATTTACCTTTCGCTCTTTACCAGTTAGCCCATCACCTGGCCCATCTTCATGGCCACGCCCATATCGCCTTTCACCTTTAGCTTGCCCGTCATAAAGGCCATCATCGGGTTTAGATCGCCAGTAGCCATGCGCTCCAGATCGGCCACTTTAACGTGCAATTCGGTGTCGGCAGGCTGATCCTCGTTGGACACAACAGCGGGTGATTGTTTGGCGTCAATAAAGACAATACCCTGATCGGTAACGAGTTTGGCAGTAGCATCGAGGCTGTCGGCATTCGTCACGCGGGTGCGGATATTGTCTGTCAGTTCCTGAAGTGTCATGATTCTGGTCGAAATATGGTTTTTTTGTACACTATTACGGGGTAAAACTATTCCGGTAACCAGAAGTTCACAACAAAAAAGTTTGTGGTTTGTCGTTTGGGGTTTGGGGTTGCTCCGCTTAAGCAACGAATGGTTGGTCAGCAGCGCAACCACAAACTACAGACAACAAACGACAAACTCCCCTTTATGCGCTCTCAATTTCTTACGATTCTTTGTATTTTCTCGTTCATCAGTTGTACCTGGGGCCTGATCGAAAGTAGTATTGCCCTTAATAACCCGGAAGCGGTGGCCGAAACACCCTTTACCGGTCATAAACCGAGCAACGAAGCCAACCCCGACCGCCGTGATCCGAAAACGTTTTACGAAGACAGTGGTGCCAACAGCGACAACCCGATGCCGGAAGATCCACGCGTAGTCCGGCAACTTAGCCTGTCGCAGTTGGTCTATTCGCTGGTTGCGCTCATTGGTGTGGTGCTCATGTTCTTTCTCAGGCGTATTGGTTTTTACATCTACATCATCGGTGCTATCCTGGGGTTTGCCCTGCCGATCTACTTCGTTGGTCTGGCAAGTCTGGGTACGTCGTTCAGTGTGTTTTTCAGCGTACTGTTCGCCGTCATGTACGGTTTTTGCCTGCGGGAGATGAAATGAGATGAAGGGCAATGCCCCCCGCCCTGAAGCGAGGGGGCAATGCCGAGAAATCAGTTTCGCTAACCTCCTTTATCTGGTGTGAGTTGGGTACGTATCAACTACGACACCCGAATGCATCCGACCTACCGCAATTTCAACGCGACAGAAAGTCTGCCGACACCGGCCGTTGCTTCTGCTCCCATTAATCCGCTGCCCCGCGCTGTACTCCGCTCGAACACGTACCTGCTGCTCGACGGCGAATGGCAGTTTACCCACGACATGGCCGACGAAGGCTTGGCCCAGAACTGGCAGTTAGGCCACGACTACGCCTATACGGCCCACTGGCCCGGCTCGGTAGAAGACCATATTGCCCAGGCGCATCAGGCCAACGACGGGCCCGGCTGGCGGGATAAGGTAGTGGTTTGGTACGAACGCGAATTCGAACTACCCGAACGCGACCCGACTAGCGGAGACCGGCCACAACCTATGTTCCAGCTTACGTTTGGGGCCTGTGGCTACGAAACGCAGGTCTGGCTGAACGGCAAACCGTTGCAGACCATCGAGGGCGAATTCATCCATTATGGCGAATACACCTCCTTTTCGTATGAACTGGGAGAGAAATTACTTCAGCCCACCAACCGCCTCACCGTACGTATCGCCGATACGATGGACGCCGATATTCCCCGTGGCAAACAGGAGTCGCTGGTTTATAAGCGCGGCGGCATCTGGTATCAGACGTATACAGGGCCGGTCAGAAGCGTGTGGCTGGAACCCGTAGAACGCAACCGGCTACGCTCGCGGGTGGGCGTGGTCAGCGTGATCGAAGACAACCTGGTCCGGTTCAACCTCGCCACACGTATCCATGACCCCGGCAACTACGTCATTCACCTTCAGATCGATGATCAAACCAACCCGGGAGCGGGAGCACTGGCCACGGAATCGTTTCCGTTGCATCTGGATTTTGGCCAGAAGAACCAGCGCGTAGTGGTTGAACTGCCCAACGCACGACTCTGGTCGCCGGAGGACCCGCATCTGTACCGGCTCACTGCTCAACTTGTTGATGAAAAGGGCAATACGGCCCAGATAGAAGCCCATTTTGGCCTGCGGAAAGCCGAGGCCAGGGGTTGTTGTGTGTATCTCAACGGCAAAGCAACGTACCTGGACGGTATTCTGTATCAGCCCGGACGGGCTACGTATGAGGAAATGCAGCGGCATTTCTACGCCATGCAGAAACTGGGTTGTAACCTGGTGCGGGTACATATCGCCGGTATCGACCCCCGCATCTACAACCTGGCCGACGAACTGGGACTATTATTATGGGTGGAAGTTCCGAGCCCGCACCGCTCCAATCAGCGAAGCCGGGAGAATCACCGCGCCGAACTGGAGCGTATGCTTACACTGATCGAGACGCACCCGTCGGTCATTATCTGGAGTTTATACAACGAAGACTGGGGCGCAGAGGACATTGCCAACAGTGCCGAAACACGGCAATACATCGTAGATACGTACCACTACATGCAGATTTACCACCCGCAGTTTCTGGTCGTGGATAATGACGGCTGGCACCACATTTCGCAGGAAGGCCGCCTGAAATCCGACTTACTTACGGCCCATCTCTACACGCCCGACCTGACTCAGTGGCGCAGTATGCTCGACCGGCTTGTGCGGGGTGATATCGAGGGCGTAGCGGCCCGTCCGCTGGTGGTGGGTGATCCGTTTTTTTACCGTAAGCAGGTGCCGCTCGTTGTTAGCGAGTGGGGCGGCTTTGGCTTTGCCGATTACGGTGGCCCACAGGATGCCGAAGACCGGGCCGAACGGATCAGGCAGTTTAAAGCCGAGTTACGCGCCCGTGCGATTGGCGGCGATGTATACACGCAGGCAACCAACATCGAAGACGAACGCAACGGCCTCATCGACCCGCAAACGGGCGAACTAAGCGTGCCGGAGGGGCTACTTAGGAGCGCACCCCACCCCAACCCCTCCCCATTAGGGAGGGGCTAAAAACTATCTTTATTAGCCCCTCCCTAATGGGGAGGGGTTGGGGTGGGGTAAAACCCGTATTAACTTTGGCCTATGCGCCATCTGCTTTTACCCCTGCTTGTTACTGTCTGCGTCTCGCTTAAGGCCCAAACCGTTTATCAGCCATCCCAGCCCGCTCCCCTGTCGAAATGGCAAACAACGACCTGGGCGGCCAACTGGCTGGTTCACCCGACGGCCTCGGTCCGGCAATATGGCATTTACCATTTTCGTAAGACGATCAGCCTGCCGCAAAAGCCAGGTACGTTCGTTGTCCATGTCTCGGCCGATAACCGGTATCGCCTGTTTGTCAATGGTCAGTCGGTGGCGATGGGGCCGGCACGCAGCGATCCGCAGCACTGGAACTACGAGACCATTGATCTGGCTCCTTTTCTAAAAGCGGGAAACAACACGCTGGCGGCGCAGGTGTGGCAACTGGGCGAATCGGCACCCGTTTCGCAGATGAGCTACCAGTTGGGTTTTGTCATGCAGGGTGATGGCGAAGCGGAGAAGGTCGCGAACACCAACGCCAGTTGGAAGGTGTTTCAAAACCCCGCCTATTCACCGGTAAAGAATGATATTGCCAAGCTACGTACCTACATCGTCGTGGGCGACGGCGACCGGGTCGACGCCAGCTTGTACCCCTGGGGATGGGAGCAGCCCGACTTCAACGATGCCGCCTGGCCAGCCGCAAAACCGGCCTGGTTCTCGGCCAAACCACATGGCTTCGGCTCTGACGGAAACTGGGGATTAGTACCACGCACCATTCCGCAAATGACCAGCGCCCCGGTGCAGTTAGCCGCCGTTCGGCGAGCTGAAGGCGTAACCGTTCCACCCGATTTTTTGGCGGGGAAAACCACCTTCGTTGTTCCCGCTAAAACCCGGGCTGTTATTCTTTTCGACCAGAAAACGCTGACCAACGCATATCCCGAACTGACGGTTTCGGCTGGCAAAGGGGCGTCAATGACGCTGACCTACGCCGAAAGCCTGGTGAATGCGAATGGCCAGAAAGGCAACCGGAATGAGGTAGATGGTAAGCAGATCAAAGGATTCGAGGATCAGTTTATGGCCGATGGTGGTCAGCAGCGAACCTTCCGACCGCTGTGGTTCCGAACGTACCGGTATCTGCAACTGGCCATCGAGACACAGGATGAACCGTTGACCATCAACCGGTTGCAGGGCGACTACACGGCTTATCCATTCGAGCAGAAAGCCCGCTTTAACGTACCTGACAGCAGCCTCACCCGGGTGTGGGATGTTGGCTGGCGAACGGCCCAACTCTGTGCGGGCGAAACCTATTTCGACTGCCCTTACTACGAACAGTTACAGTATGTTGGTGACACCCGCATCCAGTCGCTGATCTCGCTCTACGTAACTGGCGACGATCGGCTGATGCGAAAAGCGATCGTCGAATATGACGAAAGCCGCCTGCCTGAAGGGCTAACGCAAAGCCGCTATCCATCAGCCGATCAGCAGGTTATTCCTACGTTTTCACTATTCTGGGTCACGATGGTCCATGACTACTGGATGCATCGCCGCGACGACGCCTTTGTCAGTGCCCGGCTCAACGGCATCGAACGGGTACTGAACTGGCACGAAGCCCGCCTCGACCGGCAAACCGGCCTGAACGGATCGCTCACCTGGTGGAATTTTGTGGACTGGGCGTGGCCCTGGAATCAGGCCGACAATATCGGCGGCGTACCGGCAGGTTCGCACGGTGGCGGATCAAGCATTCTGACGTTGCAGCAAGCTTATACGTACCTGAAAGCAGCCGATCTGTTTGCTCATTACGGTCAGAATCAGAAGGCCGAACAGTACCGCGAACTAGCCCGCCGGCTCAACAAAGCCGTGATGGAACGCTGTTGGGTACCCGCCCGTGGCTTGCTGGCCGATACGCCCGAGAAGAAACAGTTCAGCCAGCACGCCAACATTCTGGCCATCCTGAGCAACGCCATTCCCGCCAATCAGCAACGCAGCGTATTGACAACCCTGATGCGCCCCACCCCGGCCGACAGCCTGCGCCCGGCTACGTATTACTTCAAATTTTATTTGTTTCAGGCCCTGAAAAAAACCGGTATGGGCGACGAATTCATACCGCAGCTACAGCCCTGGCATACCATGATCGCCAACGGCCTGACCACCTTCGCCGAACAGCCAGAGCCCACCCGCTCTGACTGCCACGCCTGGAGTGCTTCGCCCGTCTACGAGTTTCTATCAACGGTTTGTGGCATCAATCCCGCCGAACCGGGCTTCCGTTCAGTGAACATCACGCCTTATCTGGGTACGTTGCCAAAGGTCGAAGGCAGCATGCCTCACCCCGCCGGGGCCATTTCCGTTCAGTTTGAAAAAGGCCCGAACAACACGCTTAAAGGTGAAGTCACGCTACCTGCCGGTGTTCCCGGCACACTCCGCTGGCAGGGACGTACCCTGCCGTTAAAACCCGGCAAACAAGTAGTGAGTTTGTGAAGACCGGGAAGCTTGAGTTGTTGCTTACGCCAGGTCCTTCGACAGGCTCAGGGTGACATTGCCACTCAAGGTTGTCATTCACCTGCTTGAGTGAGTTGTCACCCTGAGCCTGTCGAAGAAAGGGCCTGGCGTAAGCAACAACCTGAGTTATAACAAAAAGGGCTCTCCTGTTCGTAGGAGAGCCCTTTTTGTTATAACTCAGGTACGTTACAGCGCGGCCACTACCTGCCGTACTTTCTTGGCGGCTTCTGAGAGGGCAACGGCCGACTGGACTTTCAGGCCCGACTCGTCGATGATGCGGGCCCCTTCGGCGGCGTTGGTGCCTTGCAGGCGAACGATGATCGGAACCGGAATGTCGCCGATGGCTTTGTAGGCTTCCACCACACCCATTGCCACCCGGTCGCAGCGGAACGATCGCCAACTGTTTTTCAATAGCGTCTAATAACTTTACTGCATGAACTTGTACAATGATAACGAGCGGTTTATATCCATTCTTTCCGATTATGGTTTCAAGGTTACATTCGGTAATGAGTCGGATACTCGTTTTTTGCGAAAGGCCTTACAGGCTCTTATCCAATCGCCGGTACCTATTCAGACTATTGAGTTTATACAGAACGAGATTCAAGGCTTGACCAAAGACAGCCGAAGTGGCATTTATGATCTCTTTTGCACCGACGAGACTGGCAATCAGTTTATAGTTGAAATGCAGTTGGGCGAATATCCAGCGTTCATTCAACGGATGAAGTTTTATGCTTTGTACCGGCTGAATACATTAATTCGGAAGGGCAAGTACCAATTCGAGGGTTTACCGAGAATCTATTGCATTGGCATTTTAGCAGTCAGCATTCTACCACAAATTGTTGATTATCATAACGTTGCAGTTTTTAAAAATCAGAACAATGAACTGATAGATGACCAGATGACGTTTATCACCGTAGAGTTAGACAAGTTCAAAAAATTGTTGACTGACGTTCAAACCGATCTTGACAAACTGATTTACACTATGAAGACGATAGACACTGTGACAGAGCCGACGCAGTTTCCGACCTTCTGGACGGAAGAATGGTTAGAAACGGCGATCAGAGAGTTAGATACCCGCGCTATGTCACCTGAGAAGCGACTTGTCTACGAAATGACCATTGCAGCCAATGCTGTAGCCATTAACAATGAACAGAAGAAGATTGAAGAGGCTAAGGAAGCTGAGGGTTTAGCAATCAGAACAAACGCTGTGCAAAACTTGCTGGCCTTGAAGAGTTTGACAATTGAACAGGTTGCCAATTCAATAGGTGTTCCTGTTGAGTTTGTTCTTGATATTCAGCGCCAACTTGCCAAAGACTTGTAGAATGAGTTACGCGAGGTGGCCGCGCTGTAACGTACTTGAGTTATACACAAAAAGGGCTCTCCTGTTCGTAGGAGAGCCCTTTTTGTGTATAACTCAAGTACGTTACAGCGCGGCCACTACCTGCCGTACTTTCTCGGCGGCTTCTGAGAGAGCAACGGCCGACTGTACTTTCAGGCCCGACTCGTCGATGATGCGGGCCCCTTCGGCGGCGTTGGTGCCTTGCAGGCGAACGATGATCGGAACCGGAATGTCGCCGATGGCTTTGTAGGCCTCAACCACACCCGTTGCCACCCGGTCGCAACGAACGATACCACCGAAGATATTGATCAGGATGGCTTTCACGTTCGGGTCTTTCAGGATGATTCGGAAACCAGCTTCTACCGTCTTGGCGTTGGCTCCACCCCCAACATCCAGGAAGTTGGCCGGCTCACCGCCCGACAGTTTGATGATATCCATCGTAGCCATCGCCAAGCCTGCACCGTTTACCATGCAGCCCACGTTTCCGTCGAGTTTAACATAGTTCAGGTCGTTGGCTGATGCTTCTACTTCGAGCGGATCTTCCTCCGACACGTCGCGGTAATTGGCCAGATCAGGGTGACGGTACAGGGCATTGTCGTCGATGTTTACTTTGGCATCGACCGCCATGATCTTATTGTCCGATGTTTTCAGAACGGGGTTGATCTCAAACATCGAGGCATCCGTATCCACGTACGCTTTATAGAGGTTGGTCACAAATTTGACCATCTCTTTGAACGCTTCGCCGGTCATTCCCAGTCCAAAGGCGATTTTGCGCGCCTGGAACGGCTGAAGACCCACGGCTGGATCGATCCATTCTTTTACGATTTTCTCGGGTGAATGTTCGGCCACTTCTTCAATGTCCATCCCGCCTTCGGTGCTCGCCATGATGACGTTACAGCCCTTACCCCGGTCGAGCAGAATGCCGACATACATCTCTTTAGTCTCGCTCTCGCCCGGATAATATACATCCTGAGCCACCAGCACTTTATTGACTTTCTTGCCTTCGGGGCCAGTCTGGATGGTTACCAACACATTGCCGATCAGGTTTTTAGCGATTTCGCGCACGTCATCAACCGACTTGGCAAGGGCCACACCGCGTTGCGTGCCGCCTTTTACCTGGCCTTTTCCGCGCCCACCGGCATGGATTTGTGATTTCACGACGACAAACTTTGAGTTTGTCTGTGCCATGATCAGTTTGGCGGCCTCAACCGCTTTTTCGGGCGACTCGGCAACGATGCCTTCCTGAATCCGAACGCCGTAGCGTTTCAATATTTCTTTACCCTGATATTCGTGGATGTTCATACGGACAGCAACACGCGTTGATTAATGCCCGCAAGTTAGGCTTAAAATAGATTTACTGTTGCGATAACCTCTTATCGTGTATGGGACATATTTGCGTTCAGTTGAATCGAACACAATTTTTGACAGGATTTACGGGATTAACAGGACTCTTTTGTTTGCTCTGAAGAAAAGGAAAATCCTGTTCATCCCGTAAATCCTGTCAAAAAATAAATGTGTGGTCCCTCATTACCGCACATAAACCAGGATTTCAACGTTATTTACGGTAATGAAAAACACATCAATCACCGGGCCTTTAGCACTGGCCCTGATGGCAAGCCTTAGCCTGCCAGTCTGCGGGGTGGCTCAATCGCTGAATCCCCCTACGAAGTTTAACCAGTGGTCATACAAAGACCCCGCCACCGATTCTATTCCGGGCATTAGCCTCAATAAAGCCTATCAGCTATTGAAAGGCCGCAAATCGGTTCCGGTAGTCGTCGGTGTGGTTGATTCGGGTATTGATCTTGCCCACGAAGACCTGCGCGACGTGATCTGGAAAAACGCGAAAGAAATTGCCGGCAACAACGCCGACGATGATAAGAACGGGTACGTCGATGACGTGAACGGCTGGAACTTCATGGGCGCGAAAGATGGTACCACCTACGAAGCTGATATGGACGAAGTAAACCAGATCACAACGGACTGGAAGGCCAAATTCGAGAATGCCGACCCGGCCAAACTGTCGGCAACGGAAAAGAAACAGTACGACATTTATCAGAAAGCCAAAGCCCAATCACTGAAACCAAATGTAAGATCGGCCTCGCTACGGGCGCTGGTGCGTGATTCAGCAACGTACGTTCGGGGCATCGACGCGATGGCAACGGCCCTGACCGGCAAGCCATTCGTTGCCGAGAGCATTGCTTCGGCTCAGGCTGGCACCGACACCGCTGCCATTGGTGCAAAATATTTACTCGGTGAAATCTTTGATCCAAGAGCAGCCTCATTTGATTTACTGACCTCGCGGGTGAAGCTGTTTTACAGTCGTTTGAAAGAGCTTATTCTTGAAGACGTCGGCACCGGCGAACCTCCTGTAAACGCCCGTAAAGCAGTTGGCGATGACCCCAACAACCCGAACGAACGCTACTACGGCAGTCCCAAGCTGACCATTGGCTCATCGGAAGAACTGGCGATGCATGGCAGCCATGTAGCAGGTATCATTGGTGCGAAACGCGGCAACGGCGTGGGAGTCGATGGTATTGCCGATAATGTTCGGCTGATGATGGTTGGGGTGGTGCCGAGCGGTGGCGACGAACGCGACAAAGACGTGGCCAATGGCATTCGGTATGCGGTCGACAATGGCGCTAAAGTCATTAATATGAGCTTTGGCAAGCGATTTTCGCCGTACAAAGATGCCGTTGATGCAGCAATCAGATACGCTGAAGAAAAGGATGTTCTGCTGGTGCATGCGGCTGGCAACAATGGCGAAAACGTTGACTCGCTGCCAACGTACCCACGGCCTGAATACGAAGATGGCACGATTGCGAAGAACTACATGACGGTGGGTAATTCAACCCGTCGGCTAAATTCTACCCTGCCCGCGTCATCGTCGAACTACGGCACCCGCGTTGATCTGTTTGCCCCCGGCACCGACATCGACGCCACTACGCCCCACAATGGCTACCAGAGCCTGACGGGCACGAGCATGGCGTCGCCCTGCGTGGCGGGTGTTGCGGCCCTGATCCGGTCGTATTTTCCAAACCTGACAGCCGTACAGGTGAAAGACATTTTGATGAAAAGTGCGTACAAACCCGATGTGATGGTTCGGCTACCTGGCCGGGCGGGGGGCCCGCTGGTCCCGTTCAGCACGCTCAGCAAATCGGGTGGTATCGTAAATGCCGCCGAAGCCGTGAAACTGGCGATGACGGTGAAGTAAGTGCCAAGTCTCAGGTGTCAAATTTCAAGGGCGCTGCTAAGTCATACTACGTAGTATGACTTAGCAGCGCCCTTGAAATTTACCCTTCCACGTCTCCCACCAGCAACGCCGCTTCGTGGAGTAATTCGGTGGCACAGATTTCATCGGTGAAGGCTTCGATAGTGGCATCAACAACGTCTAGGTCGACAGCCAGACGGGGCGACTGGTTATCGGCAACAAAGCCAGTCAGTGCCCGCCCCACATACAGCATATGCAGGGCAGAAAGTAACGTCGGCAACCGTTGGCTGTGGCGTGTTTGGAGTTCTTCAGGACTCATCTGGAGCTATATAGCTTTAATGCCAGTGTATGTTTAGGAACGGAATAGCTTATATTTGTCTATCAACCAATTACACTGTTATGACTGTTGTTACTGTTGCCATTCACAATGAAAAGGCCATGCAACTATTACGAGATCTGGCTGATCTTAACTTGATCGAGCTCTTGCCGTCTCCGTCAACTGTATCAACAGAATCTGTCAAAAAAAAATTGTCTTCATTCATTGGTCAGTTAAATACGGGGCAGACACTTGACCAGTTAGATGAACAACTCGGCACACTACGGAACGAATGGGAACGGCCTATCTGATTGATACAAACACCATCATCTACTTGTTAGACGGGAAGTTACCTTCGAACGCCGAAAAGTTCCTCTCTACGCTAATTGATAATTCTTGCCAACTCTCGGTCATCAGCCAAATTGAATTACTTAGTTGGGCATCACCTAGTCCAGAAAGTTATTCTATTCTGGAAACATTCGTAGCTGACTGTCAGATAATTGATCTGTCAATTGGCATTATTCAGCAAACTATTCGGTTAAGACAAGCCTATAAAATGAAGTTGCCAGATGCCGTGATCGCAGCTACAGCACTTGTTCACGGTTGGACGTTGATTTCTCGCAATGACGGCGATTTCCGTAAAATAGCCGAGCTAAGCTATATTAACCCCTTCACTGATCTGTAATTTTCGGCTTTCGCCCTTTGGCAGTACATGACGCTTCTGCATGAATCTATTCGTTTACGGCACTCTTCGCAACACGTACGACAATCCGATGGCCCAGCTTCTTCGGAAAAATGCTGATTTTGTAGGTCATGGATACGTACCTGGCCGCCTCTTAGACCTGGGCTGGTATCCCGGCGCCACTTACGAGCCAGATAGCCCATACCGCGTTTGGGGCGACGTGTTTGCCCTTACCGACGAAACGATTCTGAAACAGCTTGACGATTACGAAGGCATTGACAATCACCCCGATGATGAGTATGCCCGGCAGGAGGTGCTTGTGCAACTGGTCAGTGACGCATCGGGTGAGCCCATCTCGCCCCGTGAGGTACGTTGCCAGATGTACGTTTTTATGCGGGCCGATGGTCAACAGACCAGGATCAAATCGGGCAATTTCCTGACCCGTTAAATGGCTACAGAAACACAGCGCGATGGTCGGCGTGGGCTGGTTCGTGCTGGCTTTTTTTCTGCTACCCGGTCAGCCACCCCGACAGTGGACCACCTTCTGGCGCCGCCGGGGTGGCTGATTGGTTGAACGTTACCGCTTGACCCGATCGGGGGGAGCCTGTTTGTTCTGTAGGAAAGTGGTCGCTTTATACTCATCCGACGTCAGGGTTTCGCCCACTTTGTATGCGACGGATACAGCAGCCTGACTCAGGTCTACTCCTTCCTGTTGGAGAACCTCCACGCAGTTGTGCAGGTTATCCCGGCTGGGCTGGTAATGGCCGCTGCGGTTGTCTATCTCCATCAGAACGCCAGCGGCAATTATGATCCCCCCCGCGCAGATCACGTCGTTGCCTGCGTTGAACGAAGAATGGTTATAGATGACTCCCCTCTTTGTTTTCTCTTTCTCGCAGAACAGATTACCGTAGCGATCCATCGCATACAGCACTGGCCCATTCGTTGAGATCAGCACATTGTTGACATCGCACAGCCGCCCCTGCCCGTCTACGAAAACCATCAGCTTATCCCGGTCTTCCCGTTTGGTATACACCACATCTAAATGCATCTTGGCCTTGCGGGCATACTCATCGAGTGCTTTGAAATCAGCGTCCGTCAACAGATTCACATCTTTACGTAGCGCCTGGCTCACGGCGTCGCTCCGCTTGGCCGGGTATTGGTTCATCATAGCAACACTACCCGAGTTTATATCGCCATGCACCGCGTGTACCCCGGTACCCGATACGGCTTTTACTTTTTTGGAAGCCAGATAGGTTGACCGCTCTGGCTGGTAGCTCTGCTCCATGGACTTCGTGGGCGTTGGTGCCTGTGTGAGAGCGTTATTCAGCGTGTTGAATTTATTTTTATGAAACTGAATCGCAAACTTTTGCTGTGGTGTGATCGTGTTCGCACTGGCCCCGGCAAGGGCCGTGTTCAGATCGGCCAGGGCGGCTCTACCCAGATCGTCAATAACTACCTTTCGCCGTATAAACAAATCGCTACCCCCACCCAGAGACTTGTTATCCGATTTGCCCTGTTTTCGTTTGAACCAGGTGGCACAGGCCTTGAGGACGTTGATCAGGTGAATCACCTGCTGCGGTGATCCCCTTTTGGCATCTTTCCAATATTCCTGAAGGGCCTCATCCACTTCCTTCAGGTTAGAGCCTCTGAACTGAAAAAAATTTTCCCTGGCAGTGCGTGCTCGAAAGTCATCGTATGTTAGTAGCATAAACCGTCTTTTTAAAAGCTCAAGGTAGTGACCAACGCCAGGTAGACTGCCCGAAAAACAGAATATCATCTAGACGGCAACCTAGTTTCTGGCGGTCAGCTAATTGAGTGACTAGTTTATCGCCTGCTCGAACAGGGCCGAACTCCGCTCTTTGGACTACCAGCGGGTACGTGCCGGGCATATCGCCTTCATCGCAGCTACTCAGCCAGTTCTGGCCACAAAGAAGCCTCAGCGCATAGCCACGCAAACGAGCAGCGTTGTACCGTGTCGGCTATCGCCCCATCAGCGCGATGGTGATGTTGATCTTTCCGTAATCGTAACGGCCTTCCAGGTGTTCGAAAACGGGTTTAGTGCGGTTCTCCTCAATACCAATCGTGGCGATGGCTGCTTCGATTTCGCGGCGTTCATCGGGCGTGATCAGGCTTTCCAGGTCAACGTCGTAGCCACCCCGGTTCAACTGAATCAGGTGGTTGGCAATGCTTGAGGGGCCAAGCTCACGGGCCTGTGCAATCTGCTGGATGGTCATTCCCTGCTGGTAAAGCTCGAACGTCATCTGCTGGGTGGTCCCTTTTGGTTTTGCCGTTTCGCGCGGCCGACTCGGAGCTTCACTACGTACCTGACTCGCACTCACTCCCACCTGAACGCCCAAAAAACCAGCTATTTCGGTCAGGAAAGCGGTGCCGAACATTTCCAGTTTACGTTCGCCCACACCCGATACGTTACGGAAAGCGTCGGGCGTGGTGGGGCGCAGCCGGGCCATGTCCTCCAGTGTCGAATCGGTGAAGACCACATAAGGCGGCACGTTCTGGGCATCGGCAATGCGTTTGCGGAGCGCACGCAGCCGCTCGAACAGCTCGTCGCGATTGGCCGAGCCAGCCCCATCGCCACGGGTACGTGTTGCTTTTTCGACCACTGGTTTGGGTACGTCGTCGGGGCGAACGAGGCTGATGGTTTTGCCATTGAACAGCACATCATCGGCCAGCAGGCCCTTGCGGAGCGCGTAATGGTTTTCGTACGCTACTTCAATCACGCCGATATTGATAAGCTGATGCAGGTAACTCCGCCACTCCTCGAATTTCAGGTCGGCACCTGCGCCGTAGGTCTTTATCTTGTCGAATCCCTGCGACACGATGGCGTAGTTGCGTGAGCCGCGCAGCACGTCGATCAGGGTATTCATCGGCACGCGTTCACCCAACCGAATAATGGCCGAAAGGGCTTTCTGAGCAATGGTGGTGGCATCGAAGGTGATGCGGGGGCTACGGCACACGTCGCAGTTGCCGCAGGGTTCGGCCAGTTGTTCCGAAAAGTACGACAGCAATATCTGACGGCGACAGGTGTTAGCTTCGGCATATTGCTTCATCCGTTCCAGCTTCGCCAGTTGCAATTCCAGGTTGGCCGGTTTGTTCTCGGTGAGCATCTGCGTGTAGGTGGCTACATCGGCAAAGCTGTAGAAAAGTACCGTCTGCGAAGGCAGCCCATCCCGCCCGGCGCGGCCAATTTCCTGGTAATAGCCCTCAATATTCTTAGGCATGTTGTAGTGCATCACCCAGCGCACATTGCTCTTGTCGATGCCCATACCAAAAGCAATGGTGGCGCACATGATGCGGACATCGTCGCGTAGGAAAGCCTCCTGAATACGGGCTCGCTCGCTCGATTCCATACCCGCATGATAGAACGCGGCCGAATAGCCTTTTTCCATCAGCTTCGTCGCCAGCGTTTCGCACGATTTCCGGCTCAGACAATAAATAATGCCCGACGTGCCCGGTTTCAGGCTCAGCAACTTAGTGATCTGCCCAATGCGGTTGGTGCCGGGCAGCACCTGAAGGCTCAGGTTGGTGCGGTTGAATGATGCAATAAACACCGCCGGATCACGCATGTCGAGGCGATCGGAAATATCCTGCCGGGTCAGGCGGTCGGCGGTGGCGGTGAGGGCAATGATAGGTACGTTCGGAAACCACTTCCGCAACGTATTAAGCTGCGTATATTCAGGGCGGAAATCATGGCCCCACGACGATATACAGTGTGCCTCGTCGATGGCGAACATCGAGAGGTTGATCCGGTTCAGGAACGTATAGAACGATTCGGACAATAATTTTTCGGGCGACACGTACAGCAGTTTCAGCTTGCCGTTGAGGCAATTGGCCTCCACCTCCCGCATTTCTTTTACGCCCTGCGAACTGTTGATATAAGCCGCCGCAATCCCGTTGAGGTGCAGGGCCTCGACCTGGTCTTTCATCAGCGCAATCAGCGGCGACACCACGACGCACAGACCAGGCATCATCAGCGCCGGGATCTGGAAGCAAACTGATTTTCCACCGCCCGTTGGCATGAGCACCACCGTATCGCGCCCGCTCACAATCGACTGAATAATAGCCTCCTGCATGGGCCGGAAGCGATCATAGCCATAGTAGCGTTTCAGGTAAACAACGGGGTCCTGACCGGTGGGTTCCTGGCGGGTTGAAAGCGGTGACTGTTGGGTTATCATACGGTGGACAAGCGAAACGTTTGTATAGTAAAGATACGAAATTTACCCCATTTGGCCTGCCTCAACGGCCAGCGTAACGCGGACTTCAGTCCGCATTCTCGGGTTATCAGTTGAAGATGCGGACTGAAGTCCGCGTTACATTGGCCGTTGAGGCAGGCTAAACCCCGCTTTTAACTGGTTGTTACCTATATTAACCCGCTTAGGTGTTCCCCCAACGCACACTGTCATGAAAATTCTGATTATCGAGGATGAGGTCAAGACCGTTCAGAGCATCAAGCAGGGTCTTGAAGAGCACCAGTGGGAAGTCGACGTAGCCTACGACGGAACAATGGGGTTTCAACTGGCGATTCGATCAGCGTACGCGCTCATTATCTGCGACATTATTCTGCCCGGCATCAATGGGCTCGACCTCTGCCGAAAGCTGCGCGATGCCAACGTAGCCACCCCCATCCTGATGCTGACTGCCCTGGGCACAACGGATGACAAGATCGTGGGGCTCGACGCCGGGGCCGACGATTACCTGGTGAAACCCTTCGAGTTCCGCGAACTCATGGCGCGGGTACGGGCGTTGACGCGGCGCAACCATAACATGATCCAAACGGCCAACCTGCTAAAAATTGCGGATCTGGAGTTAAATCCCGATACCAAAAGTGTGGTTCGGGCAGGCAAGGAAATTGCGCTGACGGCCAAAGAATTTCAACTGCTCGAATACTTCCTGCGGCATCAGGGGCGCGTGATCTCCAAAGTAGAGCTGGCCGAGCGGTTCTGGGATGTGACTTTCGACACCGGCACCAACGTAATCGAAGTGTACATTAACTTCCTCCGCAAGAAGATAGATCGGGATTTCGAGCCCAAACTGCTTCACACGCAGATCGGCATGGGGTACGTTGTAAAAGTGATTTCGTAATGATCAATATACGTACCCGGCTCACCTACCAATTCGCCGTTCTGGTCACGCTGATTCTGCTGTTCTTTTCGCTTGGTGTTTATTTCTTCAGCAAGCTGTACCTGGAAAAACGGTTCTACAAACGCCTTCAGGACCGTGCTATCACCACCACTACCCTCCTCTTCGATCTGCAGCAAACCGACAGCACGGTGCTGCGACTCATCGAAACAGCCGAAAAAAAACTTCTGCTAAACGAAAGTATTTCGGTCTATAACGAACGATCCAGAACCATTCTATTTTCCACCAATCCGGCGAATACCCGCTTCCATGAACAGTTTATTCCTCAACTCGATTCGGCCGTCCATACGCTCTATCTCCATAAAGATGACCAGCAGCTCGTCGCCATTCGCCTCACTGGTGGCAACAGCAGCAACTGGGTGATTGCCAGTGGTATTGATCAGGAAGGGCACGAAGCGTTGATCGATTTGAAGAAGATTCTGCTGGTCATGATCCTGGCCGCCATTCTATTATTGGGCATGTCGGGCTGGCTCTTTGCCGACCGGGCACTGGCCCCTATGTCGGGCATCATTAAGCAGGTGAACAGCATTTTTCCGGCCAACGTGGAAAAGCGCGTGACCCACCCTAATCGGTCAGACGAGATTGGGGAGCTGGTATCCACGTTCAACCAGTTGCTCGACCGCATCGAGCAGGCGCTGAACACGCAGAAAATGTTCATCGCCAATGTGTCGCACGAGTTAAAAAACCCACTTACTAAAATCAATTCCCAGATCGACGTGGCGTTGATTCAGCGGCGGGCGCCGGAGGTGTATGAACGTACGCTGCACTCCCTGCAGGAAGACGCCCGCACCCTTACCCAACTAACCAACGCCCTGCTCGAACTGGCCAACTCGTCGATTCAGGCCAACACCATGCAGGTCGAGCCAGTACGCATGGACGAGTTACTTTGGGAAACAAAAACCCAGTTGCAGGCCTGGCACGACGACTACATCGTGCAGCTTACGTTCACCGATTTTCCCGATGATGAAGATGCGTTGCTGACCCAGGGAAACAGAGCAGCCCTGAAGGTCCTGCTCATGAACCTGATTGATAACGCCTGTAAGTTTTCGCCCGCCAAAACGGCCAACGTTACCTTTCAGGTCCACGACAGAACAATAAGGATAGCTGTTTTCAACGAAGGTCCCCAGATTCCCGCCGCCGACCTGGTACACATTTTTCAGCCCTTCTTCCGGGGCAACTCAACCGCGCTGTCGAGCAAGGGGCATGGCGTTGGGCTTGCCGTTGTCGACCAGGTTACGCGCCTTCATAAAGGCACTATCTCTGTGCAGTCGACCACCGAAGGCACCACGTTTACCCTGATTCTGGCTAATAATGTACCGTTTTAAGGTAAATTTAAAGTGAGCTTAAGTCCCCGTTAAGTTACGTGTCGTTGCTTTGTGGCTTACCGGTTTAGCCAGAAAAATGGAAGCAGACATGATGAATACCAAGCAGGGGGCAATCAACATGACCATCGGGTCGCTGGTTGGCATTCTGTCGTTGCTGGCTTATCTGTTCATTGGCTCCCGAAACGAAACCCTGGAGGTTCAGAAGCAGCTAACGACCAAAGTAGAGCAGTTTGCCAGCATTCAGCAGAAATTAGATTCCATTGCTACTGTCCTCAACCAGAAGATTGTGGAGGTACGTCAGCTTGGCGGCAGCGTGACCGGGCTACAGCGCATCAAGCGGCAACTTGAAAATGACAAGAAAAAGCTGAAGTACGACCTCACCTTCTCGCTTCAGCAGTACGACTTGAAGATCCGGGATTACCAGGATTTCCTGGTGCAGAATGACGTCGACATTCGCAAACTCAAAGAAGAGAATGGCACCCTCCAAAGCCAGGCCCGCCTGCTTGAGAAAGAAAAGCAGCGCATACTGTCCGAAAATGAGGGCCTGAAGGATGAACGGGCAACGCTGGCCAAAACGGTCGTTGCTTATTCGCTTCAGAACGCTGACCTGAAAGAAAAAGTGACGCTGGCGTCGGCCATCAAGGCGGTCAACTTGGAGGTAAGTGCGCTGGCTTCCAACGGGAAAGAGCGCCGGGGCGGCCCCTACAAAGCGTCGCGTATCGACCGGTTGAAAATAGCGTTCATCATCCCGTCTAATCCGGTGGCTCAGGTACGTAGCGCCGATGTGTATGTGCGCATTCTGGATGCTACCGGGGCAGTGGTGGGTTATAACACCGGCGCTGGCGTATTGTGGCTGGATGGGCGCGAGATTGGGTACAGCACCCGCCAAACCATTGAGCTGCAACCCAATGACCAGCAGATAGCTATCTTTTTTCACCGGGATGCTGCCTACAAACCAGGTACGTATACAGTGGAATTATACACCGAGGGCTTCCGAATTGGCGATGGCCAGTTCGATGTAAAATAAGGCTCTCCTCTGGCAGACCTGTCTGTCAATAAACGTTCAAAACATGATCACCTTTCGTAAGATCACGGATATACTCGCTTCGTTTTTACCCTTTTTCTGGGGTACGTTAACCGATGCAGTGCGGCTGTTTTTTACCCGCTACCGGCAGTTTCCAGTTGCCTACACGGCGCTTATTTACCTGTTTCTGACTGTGGCGCTCTGCTATTATCCGATGGTAGGGCATTGGCTTACCGGCTTTGTGATGATGAGCCTGCCTTTGGCCATTCCCAGCGGCATAGTTGCGTGCGGATACCTCCTCTACAAACAGCAGCACGCCATTGCTATGGCCGGTCTGGTATGGGTATTATTCTCCTTTCTCCTGATAAAACGGGTTGTCGGCACAAGTACGGGTGCTATGGACCTTAGTCAGGCACAGGCGCTGAAAGTACTTAGCTTCAACAGCGAAACATTCCCGACTGGCACAACAACGGAATTCGACGCCCTGTTGAAAGCAGACATTGCGTGCTTTCAGGAGTACTCGCCCAATACCCAGATCGAGCATCAATACTCGGCTAAAGTTCAGAAGCTGACCTGCTTCGATACAGATCGGCAGGTGGGGCTAGCTCTGTTTTCCAGATACCCTGTTGTGCAACAATACGGCCGTATCTGGGATCGAACCAAGGGTCCTGACATCAACGGCTTTTTATGCGCCGATATCGCCTACGGCGCCGACACGATCCGGGTAGTAAACGTCCACTTATGGTCGATGGGCGTACGGACCAGTAAGATCGTGACGGCCCTTAAAGCAGGCGATGCTGGCCGCTTTTTCGCCGAAATCGGGGATACGTTCCGGCGGCTAAAGGAAGGGTTCGAGAACCGGAATGCGCAGGTGCAGGAGGTGGAGTCGTACGTAGCGGGCAGCCGCTATCCGGTCATTATTTGCGGTGATTTCAACGAAACCCCAATGGGCTATTCGTACGGGAAGCTCAGCCGGAATTTCAGAAATGCGTTTGAAGAAGCAGGACAGGGCCTCGGTTTCACGCTGAACCGCCACCCTTACTGCGTTCGCATTGATCAGCAGTTTGTGAGTAGCGACTGGCATATCAAAACCTGTCAGACTCTATCCGGTGTTTCTTTCTCCGACCATTTTCCCGTTGTGGCCCAGTATGTGCTGAAAAAATCGATCAGCACTCACGCGCCAGTCCTGGCACAACACTGAAATATACTCAGGGAAAATCCACCTTAAATTTCGCTTAAGGTGTTGGTTTTGGGCAACTTTTCACCCACTTTTCCGTCCAATACCAGATTTTACACCTTAATCAAACCATTCGATGAAAAAGACAAGCATGTGGCTAACATTCCTACTGGGCATACTAGTCGCATTCAATGCACCAGCTCAGGACGAAAAGCCTAAGAAAGAGAAAGTTAAGAAAGAAAAGACGGAGGCTAAAGCGGATAAGAAAGAAGCGAAGGACGATAAGAAAGAAGCCAAAGCGGAGAAGAAATCGGCGAAAACAGACGCTGAAAAAGAGGCAGCCAAGGCGGATAAAGCAGCGGCAAAAGCAGAAAAGAAAGCAGCTAAGGAAGCGGAGAAAGCAACAAAGACAAATGCCACCGATGCTGCCGTAGCTAAAGCGGATAAAAAGGCCGAGAAAGCAGCCAAAGTCGACAAGAAAGAAGCCGACGCCACCAAGGCCGAGAAAAAAGAAGCCAAAGCCGACAAGAAAGAAACTAAGTCTGAGAAAAAAGCCGACAAAGTGGCGTCGAAAGCAGAAACGAAAGCAACGCCCGCTGACTACAAAGCACCCGTTGACCGGTCGATGAAAGGCCCTAACGGCGAGCAGGTAATGACCGGCCCACGGGGTGGGAAGTATTACATCAATAAGAACGGCAACAAGACGTACCTGAGCAGCCTCAAAGACTGATCAGCAGCAATTCGATTCCATAAAAAAAGGCTGGGTACGTTCACGAACGTACCCAGCCTTTTTCTACTCTACAGGTTTCCCTTTACTGATTCATAGTCAGATTTGAGGCGGCCCATTTCGCGGGCCAGAAACGTCTGAAGCTGCGTATTGAACGCGTCTTTCTCTTCCTCGGTAAGATTGGCATATATTGCTTTAAGCTCCTCATTAATGGCCGCCCGTTCGTCTGCTGTCGCGGCATTGATCGACCGCGTATGGTACGTTTTGAAGTCGTAGGTTGTCATACAGGCAAAACCCCGGTGGGTGTGGGCAAGTTCGTTCAACTCATTTTTGGCGTAGACTAAACTTTTAGGGTAAAAACCGGTCTTATACCTGTTAGGCTGTTAATAAGTCAGTATTGAATTGGATTCGGCACTGGCTACCGGTTACATTTGTCCTCCCTAACTACTACAATACATTTTTTTAGTCAACCCAATTGCCAATCATTCTCACGATGAAAAAAGCGTTCGGCTTCCTCCTTGCTACCGCCGGTCTATTGTCGGCATCATTCTCAGCCCAGGCGCAGGATAACATTCCTGACGATATGAAGGCCCTCATGACCAAGTACACGTGCATCGCCTGCCACAGAGTAGATACACGCCTGGTTGGACCGGCCTACAAAGACGTGGCTAAACGCAACTATTCCAACGATCAGATTGTCGAGTTGATCTATAACCCGAAACCAGTCAACTGGCCCGGTTATATTGCAATGGCTCCGATGAAACAGGTCCCTAAAGAAGACGCACTGAAACTGGCTACGTGGATCAACACACTCGACGGAGCTCCCGCAAAAAAAGCCAGCACCAAGAAAGGCAAGAAAGCCTAATCCGTGCTTTGCTGAATCATAAAAAAGCCGTCCCGGATTAGCTGGGACGGCTTTTTCTGTTTTTGTCTCACCGGGCGTTGCCCGGTGAGACCTATTTTTTACCCATTGCTGATTTGATGGCCGTTTCTTCGGCAGGGTCATAGAAGGTGCCATCGCCTTTCAGAATTTCGTGGAACCAGACACTTGGCTCGCGGCCGTTTACGTAGGGTTTCTGCCAGCTATCCCAGGGCAGGAAGGTCTGTGATTTACCGGCTACAAATCCCCAGCAGATCATCCCCACTTTTTCGCGTTTGGCAATAGGCAGATGCGTTTGAAATTTGCTGTTCACACCCCGCGCCATAAACTCGGTACAGATCAACGGGCGGCCTAGTTTTTTCAAACCGGCAATCAGTTTTTCCAGAGCAGGCGCATCGCTATACTGGTGAAACGTAATTACGTCTGAGTTCTCTAACTGCATCCGGTTAAAGGCGGGAATGGCGGCGGCGTTGCTCCAGTCATCGACAAAGTCGCGCCAGATGCCCGATGAGAGCGGCTGTGTTGGATTTACCGACCGGCCCCATTGGAAAACCTGGGGCAACAACTTACCGATAATGGCAATCTTACGGTCTTTGGGTAACTCTGTTTTGATGGTATGATTAGCGCCGTAGCTGTTATCATTAGTATTATCCGGCTCGTTCCACATATCCCACATCAGCACCCGATTGTCATTTTTGAAGGCACCCATCACCCCTTTCACGTAGGCTTCGAGGCGGGGATATTGCGACACGTCGGTAAGCGCATCGGCCCCCGGCGATTGTACCCATCCTGAGTTATGAATGCCCGGAACCGGCTCGTGCTGCTTACCCAGTTTAGGGTATGGGTCCCAGCACGAATCGAAAAGCACCAGCATAGGCCGAATCCTATGTTTCTGACAGATGCCCAGAAACGTATCGATCCGTTTGATAAACCCCTTGGTGTCTTGTTGATATGGCAGATCATGCAGAAAAACGCGCATGGTATTGATGCCCATCTTCTCGGCCCAACCCAATTCTTTATCGATCGTGGCCGGATCGAAGGTTTCGGCCTGCCAGAATTCGAGTTCGTTGATGGCATTGGCCGGGTTGTAATTGCCACCGAAGAGAAACGGTTCTTTGGCATACCAGGCATTGGCTCTTGCGGGCGACCACCGCCCCGGTGCCGAAGGTACATCGGTCGACTGAGCCTGGGCAAAATTCAGCATGGCCGACAGCCAGAAGGCCATCAGCAGCGTAAGGAATTGATGCATATCTAGTTCAAAAGAATAATTGGGAATAGCTTAACCAACGTCACGTACCGGTTAGTCAGGTACGTTCGCCTGGCTTACTGCTAAAAGCAGAAAAAAGCCATTTTTAGGCGTCGGCTATTGAAATTTATCAACGCAGACGCCATTGACCAATCAATATAGGCAGGTACGTACCTGATAGTCAGAAGACTATAGCAGAAGGCCGGGCAACAGGCAGCGGAAACTGTACTGTGACGGTCGTGCCTTCGCCCTCTTTTGACTGAACGGTAATTGACCCGCTGTGGAGCATAACGATCCGGTGCGTAAGGGCCAACCCAATGCCATGACCCGACGCTACACTGGTAGTTGCCGGCGACCGGTAAAACGGTTCAAAGAGGTGGGGTAATGCCTCGGCCGGAATGCCATAGCCTGTATCAGCAAACGCGATCTGGACTTGGTTCGGCGCAAACGAGATTCGAACGGCTACACTCCCATTGGCCGAATACTTGCAGCCATTTTCCATCAGGTTCTGGAAGGCCGTACGCAACAGCGCCTCCTCGCCCTGTATGGTCAAATCATCATCCTGATCGGGTAAGCTTTCGAAATCAATATCAATAACGTACTTCGGATTTTTCGACAGCAGTTTCGTGCGGGCTTGCCAGAGTAACTCATCGAGGCGGGTAGGCCGAAATGAAATGGCGGTCGATTCTGAACTGGCGCGGGCCAGATCGAGCAGGCCATTGGCCAGATCGACCATCGTCTGTACCTCATCCAGCACATCGGTAAGCGTTTGTTGGTAATAGGGCACATCGCGCGGTTGCATCAGAGCCACATCGATGTTGCCCCGCATGATGGCCAGAGGCGTGCGCAGCTCGTGCGAGGCATGCGAGACGAAACTTCGCTGGGTGACAAATGCCTCTTCAAGCCGGTTCAGCATGTCATTGAATGTATGGGCCAGTTCGGCCAGTTCGTCGCGCTTCCGGCTAACGTGTAGCCGTTCGTGGATATTTGTCGCCGAAATAGCATTTACCTGATCAATAATCTCGGATACCGGCCGAAGGGCATCAGACGCAAATAGCCAGCCCGCCACACCAACCATGAAGAAACTGGCCAGCCAGCCAAAAATCAGGATTTCGCGCAGGCGACGCAGTTTGTTGAAACCGTATTGGTCGTAGGCTGTAGCCACGACAACCAACGTTTTGTACCGAATACCGATCGTCTCAATTTCACCGTGCGTCAACCGGATCTCATGCCCCTCTCGAATCTGCCGGAACTGCCTGCCGGTCAACGACGGATTGAAGCCCTGACCAGCCGAAAAAATAACCTGGTTCAGTGAGTTATAGATCGTGACTCGTTCGCCAACCATCACTGGCAGGTCATTACGGGCCACATCACCTGCATCTTCACGTACCTTGACGGTAGTTTTGGCTTTTTCGTGCAGCCGGTCATAAAAGTCGACCTCTCTATACTGGTTGTAAAGCAGATAAATAGAGACAGAGAACAACAGGAGAATGGAGCCAACCAGCAACGAAAAAAGTAGCGTCAGACGGGCACGGATTGTCACTCTTCCTTCATGATATAGCCCATGCCAATAACGGTATGGATGAGCTTGGCCGGAAATTCTTTATCGACCTTTTTCCGTAGGAAATTCACATACACATCAATCACGTTGGTGCCGGTATCGAAGTGAATATCCCAGACTTTCTCGGCAATATCAACGCGGGAAACCACCCGTCCCCGGTTGCGCATGAGGTATTCGAGCAGGCCGAATTCTTTGGCTGTCAGCTCGATTCGCTTACCACCCCGGCGGGCAATTTTTTCGTTCAGATCGAGTTCCAGATCGGCCACGCGCAGCACGCTCACGGCGCTGCCCCCTTCGGCTCCACGTTTATGAAGCGCACGAATACGAGCCATCAGTTCGCGAAACTCGAAGGGTTTCACCAGGTAATCGTCGGCTCCGGCTTCGAAGCCCGCGACTTTATCGTCGACCGAGCCCATCGCCGTTAGCATCAGAATAGGTGTTTGTACCTGTTCATGCCGAATAGTCTGGGCCAGATCGAACCCGTTTATTTTCGGCAGATTTACATCCAGCACAATTACATCATAACTATTGCTAAGGGCCATCGTGCGACCAATTTGACCGTCGTAGGCCAGATCAACTTCACACTTTTGTTCTTCTAACCCTTTCTTCACGAAAGAGGCCAGCTTAGGCTCATCTTCTACCACAAGGACTTTCATATCCGAAACATACATAGTATCCATCAATAGTTGAAAGAGTGAAAAATACGATTTATTTAATGAACCCCGTCAATATGTAGTCCTACACCCAGGCAGATTTGTCACTAAGCTCTATGTGGTAGATTAAAACGCCCCCAAACCGCTGTTAAAAAGGTGTTAAGGGGCGCGAATGGCCGTTTAAGCCTATTTATAACCAAGCCGCAACTTTGGCAGTTGGGAAGAATAAGTAACAACAATATTTTCTCAACGGTATGCAAATGCAGGAAAAACGTCCTACATCGGACGAAATAAAAGGCGAAAAATTACCTTACCCAGCTCGCCAGTCCGATATGCAGCGTCAACCCGACAGCGACTTGTCGAATTACAAGGCGGCGAATAAGCTGGTCGGGAAGGTAGCGCTGATCACCGGAGCCGACTCGGGGATTGGTCGGGCGGTGGCGATCGCTTTCGGTAAAGAGGGGGCCGATGTGGCGATTCTTTACAACGAAAATACTGACGACGCCGAGGAAACGAAACGCCTGGTGGAAGCCAACGGGGGTCGGTGCCTGGTTATTCAGGCCGACGTGCGGGACTCGAACGCCTGCCGCGACGCCGTGCAACAAACAGTTGATGAATATGGTAAGCTGACCACGCTGGTGAACAATGCCGCCTACCAGATGGCCCAGGAAAAGTTTGAAGACATTACGGAAGAACAACTCCGCCGAACTTTCGAGACCAATATTTTCGGTTACTTTTTCATGGCTCAGGCTGCGCTGCCACACCTGCACGAAGGCGATGCCATTGTGAACACAGGCAGCATCGTGGGCATTGTGGGCAACCCATTGCTGATCGACTATACGGCTACGAAAGCGGCCATTCACGCCTTCACCAAATCGCTGGCCATTCAACTGGGCAAGCGGGGTATCCGCGTCAATGCGGTGGTGCCCGGCCCGGTCTGGACGCCTAATATTCCAGGTACGATGCCAATGGATGAAGTCGAGCATTTTGGTCATGAGGTGGCACTGGCCCGACCTGGTCAGCCCGAAGAGCTGGCTCCCGCCTATGTGATGCTGGCCTCGACCGACGGTAGTTTTATGACGGGAAGTCTGGTGGAAGTTACCGGCGGAAAACTAGGATGAGCCAACCCACGACTTACCCATCCGGCACGGTTCGCACGTTACTCACCACCGACCACGTCAGCGATAAAACCCGTGCCGTTCTGACCGAACGACTCACGAAGCAACCCGCCCCCCTTCGGTTTTTTAGCGAGCAGGAAGCCGATACCTTACGTTGTATCGCCGCCCGCCTGATTCCTCAACCCATCGAAGCGGGAAACATTGTTGACCTGGTGGGACCAGTCGACGAACGGTTGGCCAATAATGAAAGTGACGGGTGGCGTTACGACACCCTCCCCGCCGACGGCGTTGCTTTTCAGCAGGGGTTAGCTGGTTTTCACCAATCAGCGCAGGCACTGTACGGGCAGCCATTCAATTTGCTGACAACCAACCAACAGGACACCTTGATTGGGCAAGTACAACAGGGAACAGCACCGGGAGCCACCTGGCAACAGTTGCCGCCAAAACGATTTTTCGAAGATCTGCTGGCCGAACTCGTCGTCATTTATTTCAGCCACCCGCTCGTTCAGGAAACCATTGGGTACGTTGGCATGGCCGATAAACCCGGCTGGGAACGAATTGGTCTGAACGATCTGGAAGCTCGCGAGCCGCAGGAAGTCTGAATACCAGTAGCCCGAAGCTCCAGCTTCGGGAGAAATTGTTAATCCGTTCTTCTCCCGAAGCTGGAGCTTCAGGCTACTTATACATATGCCGACTTTATCGAGCAGTGGATCGTCTACAGCCGGACGTACCTACATAACAACTGACCTCGTCGATGCCGTCATTATTGGCACTGGTGCTGGAGGCGCACCTCTTTTGGCCCGCCTTGCACAGGCAGGTAAACGGGTAGTAGCCCTGGAGGCTGGCCCCGAGAAAGACCCAAAGCGCGACTACGCAACCGACGAACGGGCGCAGAACTTTCTCTACTGGAACGATGAACGCCTTAGTGCGGGCCAGGATCCACTCGCATTTGGGGCAAATAATTCGGGAACGGGCGTCGGCGGCTCCACCTTACACTTCACCGCTTATACGCCCCGCGCCCAGCCCGACGATTTACGGATGCGTACCGAGTTTGGCGTTGCCGCCGACTGGCCTGTTGATTTCCACACGGACCTGGTGCCTTACTACAACGAAATTGAACAGTTTCTGGGCGTTTCCGGTCCCGCTACCTATCCGTGGGGTCCGGCACGTACCCAGGCGTATCCGCTGCCGCCCTTACCCCTGAACGGGGCGGCTCAACTGATGCAGCGTGGCTGTTCGGAGTTGGGCATACGTACCTCACCGGCGGCCAACGCCGCCTTATCGGGCCGGTATTACCAGCCGGGGGTTGGCTGGCGCGAGGCCTGCACCAACCGGGGATTTTGTCAGGCGGGGTGCAGCACCGGGGCCAAAGCCAGTATGGACGTAACGTACCTGGCGTTGGCACGATCCCAAGGTGCCGAAATCCGGCCCGACTCCTTCGTAACCACGTTCGAGCGCGATTCACAGGGGCGTATCACAGCAGTGGTCTACGTGCAGAATGGGCAAACATACCGCCAGCGTTGCAAAGCCGTTTTTCTCTGCGCCGGTGCCGTTGAAACACCCCGTCTCCTTTTACTGAATGGATTGGCCAACAGCAGCCACCAGGTAGGCCGCAACCTGACAGCCCATACCGGACTGCAAATCTGGGGTGAATTTGACGAAGACGTCCGCCCCTACAAAGGCATTCCGGGCGGGTTGATCTCAGAAGATACGCACCGGCCTTTCGCCAGCGGGTCAGCCGATTTCGCGGGCGGTTACCTGCTGCAATCGATTGGTGTTATGCCAGTTACGTATGTCAAGCAACTGGTGCGGGGCACCGGCCTTTGGGGACCAGCCCTGCACACCGCCATGAGCCGCTACAACCATGTGGCTGGCATTAATATCCTGGGCGACTGCCTGCCGTATGATCATAATTACCTCGAATTATCGGACGAAAAAGATGCCCGCGGATTACCCAAACCGCGTGTTTACTTCACGAACGGGGAGAACGAACAGAAAATGAACGCCCATGCCGATCAGCTTATGCGGGCTATCTGGGCAGCAGCGGGTGCCAAAAATGTCTGGGCGTTCCCCCGGTCAGCCCACGTGATTGGTACCTGCCGGATGGGTCATTCACCCGACGAGGCGGTGGTTAATGCCGATGGCCGGTCGTTCGATATTCCTAACTTATACATCAGCGATAACTCCACCTTTCCGTCTGCGTTGAGTGTAAATCCAGCGCTGACCATCATGGCGTTATCACTACGAACAGCAGATCGATTTTTAAAAGCAACCCACCCCAACACGTTATGAACTTCTTATCAAACATAGAAAAGCACTTTGGTACGGGCGCTTATGAAGGTGACCAGTACGGCGGCTCAACGGCATCTAACGGAAACGGCCTTCCGGACGGTTCGCCTTCCAACTTCATGTTCGCCACGGGCATCGAGTGTTCCTACCCGACCATCAAGAAGGGTAAAGTCAGGCGTGACCAGCTCCGCGAGTGTGGTCATTATGAGCGGTATAAGGAAGATATCGGCTTAGTAAAAGAACTGGGGCTGAAAGTGCTGCGCTACGGCCTTCCCTACTACAGTATTCATACGGGTCCCGGAAAATTCGACTGGGAATTTGCGGATCTGGTTATGGCCGAAATAAAGAAGCAGGGTATCACGCCCATTCTTGACCTGATGCACTTCGGCTTACCCGACTGGCTCGGCAATTTTCAGAATCCCGAACTGCCCATCCACTTTGCCGATTACTGCGCCGCTGTGGCCGAACGTTACCCCTGGGTACGTTTCTACACGCCCGTCAATGAGATCTACGTAACGGCCCGGCATAGTGCCAAAGACGGCATCTGGAATGAGCAGCTAAAAACCGACAAGGCTTTTGTTACGGCCTTGAAACACACAGTAGCGGCCAGCATTATGGGCACGCAACAGATCGCCAAACGCCGCCCCGACGTGGTGATTGTTCAGAGCGAAAGTGCCGAGTACATCCATGAAGTGTGTTCGTTGCCTACGCCCGAGATAAAGCTGCATAACGAACTGCGTTTTCTATCGCTCGATCTGCTTTACGCCCATCCGCCCAGTGCCGACGTTCTGCTCTATTTGCTCGACAACGGCATGACGCGCAAAGAATACAACTGGTTCATGGCTGGTCAGCCGCCCGGTTATCAGGTGATGGGCAATGACTATTACGGTCGGAATGAGCAGATCAAGCTACCCACCGGCGAGATGATGAGTTCGATGGATGTGTTGGGCTGGTATCAGATCACGAAAGACTATTATACCCGGTATCATAAACCGGTCATGCATACGGAGACGAACGTATTCGAGGCAGAAAATGCGTCTACCTGGCTCTATAAACAGTGGCTCAACGTGATGCAGATGCGGCGCGATGGCGTGCCTGTGCTGGGCTTTACCTGGTATAGCCTGATCGACCAGATTGATTGGGATACGGGTCTTGCCGAGCAGAACAACCGGGTAAACGCCTGCGGCCTGTACGACCTCGACCGTAAGCCGCGCCCCGTCTCCGAAGCGTATAAGTTGATCCTGAAAGAGTTCGGCCAGATTACCATTGTTCCGTACGGTCAGATGCTGGAAATCACCGATCAACCCGCCAAGCTAAAGGTCGAGTTTTGATGTACCACGGACTTCAGTCCGTATGTTGGTTTTGGTTACAGGAAATACGGACTAAAGTCCGTGGTACATCATCGGTCTAATGCGCTTAACTAGTAACTAAACATGCTTCACACCTTCATCAGAACACCCTCTGCTCCTACAGGTCCGGCACTGGTCTTTCTGCATTATTTTGGCGGATCGGTTCACTCGTGGGATGCCGTTCTGGATCAGTTAGCCACGGAGTTCCATTGCATTGCCATCGATCTACCCGGTTTTGGTGAGTCGCCCGCCCTCTCTGATCATCAGACAGTTGACGAAGTAGCCGATGAGGTCTTATCCGTCCTGGCGGCTCAGCTAAACAGTCGGCCAGTTATTCTGATAGGCCACTCGATGGGCGGAAAAATCGGGTTAGCACTGGCATCAGGTACGTTGGTGTCGCCCCCGCTGACAGGTTTACAGGGCCTGATACTGCTGGCACCGTCGCCGCCCGGTCAGGAACCTATCCCTGATAGCGATCGGCAGGACATGCTCGATCAGCCGGGCCTCTCGCCAGACGGGCAGCGCAAGGCGGCAGAGAAGACCGTAGAAAAAATCACCTGCTTACCGATCTCTAAAACGGTTCGACAGCAAATCATTACCGACAACCTGCGCAGTTCGCCTGAAGCCTGGACCGCCTGGCTTACCACGGGCAGCCTCAATGACATCACGGATCGCATGTCGCGCATCAACGTACCTGTAACGATCCTGGCGGGTGATCAGGACAAGGCGTTACCGCTTTCGGTACAGCCAGACATGGTGCAGCCCTACCTTCCTCAGGCAGGGCTGCACATCATTCCCGGGGCCGGTCATCTACTCCCGCAGGAAGCACCCGATCAGGTTGTGGAAGCAATCAGAATCCTTTGCTATCAATTACAATAGCGGGAATCTTTTGCTCCGTTACCAGTTGGTTGAACGCGGGAACCTGCTTGCCGGTCACCTCTTTCAACGTTGCCAGTGCCGCGTCGATCTGGCGGGCAAGGTCAGTATAGACCACGTAGGCGGCTTTTGTTGGTTTGCCATCCGCACCGGCCATCATCGAAGCCAGGCCTGCCAGTTTATCGTTCAGGCGGATTGGGAAAGCCAGCACGTCCTGTGGCGCTTTGGCTTTGGGCTGCATCAGCACGGCTTCAAGTGAATCGAGTTGGGCCAGCATTGGCTTGGTTACGGTGGCAAATTTCTTCGTTATCGTGCTGTCTTTCAGCACGCCCAGATAGCCATTCACCGCCGTTCGAACGGCCCGTAACTGATTGATGCCCCGGTGCGCTTCCGACAGTTTATCGTTGCACTTTTTCACGAAAGCAAACTGCTCCGCATAGTCGGCGTCAGACACACTTAAGCGCGGGTCTTTACGGATCTCGATTGGTTGCTCACTAACCAGCGAATCACCGTGTAGTAAACGTACCCGGTAGCGACCCGGCACCGCTTTAACCCCGATTCCGTCGCCCGACCACATCACGTTCAGGCCTTCTACTGCCACCGCATCGGGGTAGCGCATATCCCAGACAAATTGATTCAGACCGGGTTGCGCAGCAATAGTGCCGGGCCGCTTTAGCTTCACATCTTCGTAAAATTCTTTCGAGATGGTCAGCGGTTTACCCTTCTTATCCTTCCGGTCTGAGTAACTGATAATTGTATCGCCTTTCTCGGTCAGAAATTGCATTCTGAGTTCCTTCGTTGGCTTGGCAGGCAGGAAATACCGCACCAATACGCCATTTTCGGCATTTTCGCCCGCATCGGCCACGCCCCCGCTACTGCCGTTACCGCCCTCCATCCGGTAGGCGTGGCGAGGCGTAAACACCTGCATCCGGTCGGCACGTACCTGGCCACTCTGTAGCTGTCGGGCCAGTTGGCGCAGGGGTGTAATGTCGTCCATAATCCAGAAAGCCCGGCCGTGGGTGGCAATCACCAGGTCCTTCTCCCGCTTATGGATCTGCAAATCGCGGACGGGCGTGATGGGCAGGTTCTGGTTCATTTTCTGCCAGGTTCCACCGTCGTTAAACGACACATAGATGCCCCGCTCGGTGCCAGCGTACAGCAGCCCCGGCTGTTCAGGATCGTCGCGCACCACGCGGCAATATTCGTCGGCCGGAATACCGCTGATGATGCTCGTCCAGGTTTTACCATAGTCGGTCGTCTTGAACAGATAAGGTTTGCGGTCGCCGCTCATGTAGCGGGTGGCGGCCAGATACGCTTTGCCAGGTACGTGCTCCGACGGGTGAATCAGATTCATGAGGGCAAACTCCCCCAACCGGCTGGTTGGCAAGCTCACATTCTGCCAGGTTTTGCCCGCATCGCGGCTCACATGGAGTAGCCCGTCATCGGAACCAGCCCAGAAAACACCTTTTTCGGTGGGCGCTTCGGCGAAGGTGAAAATCGTGGCGTAAATCTCGGCACCCGTCATGTCTTTGGTAATCGGACCGCCAGTTTCGCCGATGGTTTTCGGTTCATGGCGCGTCAGATCGGGGCTAAGGTCTTCCCATGAATTACCGGCGTCTGTAGAGCGGTGCACATGGTTTGAGGTGGCGTACAAAACATTAGGGTCATGGGGCGAAAACAGGATTGGGTACGTCCACTGAAACCGATATTTTTTCACCGAAGCAGGGGCACCGATAGCTCCTTCCGGGTAGACCGACACCGCGTATGTGCGGTTTGTTTGCGCATCATGTTTCGACATAAATCCGTCATACTCACCCCCAAACGTAATTTTCGGATTCTTCGGATCAGACGCGATGTAGCCCGCTTCACCACCCGCCACCGGGTACCAGTCGTTCTGACCAATAGCATACCCATCGGTGCGGCTGGCAATACGAACCGACGAGTTATCCTGCTGCGCGCCATACAGGTTGTACGGAAAATCATTGTCGAGCGAAACGTGGTAGAACTGCGCCGTGGGTACGTCGATATCCGAGAAAGTACGGCCACCGTCGAAGGTAATTTCGCCGCCGCCATCATCAGCAATGGCAAAATTCAGCGGGTTCTTCGGGTTGAACCAGACATCGTGCGTATCACCGTGATGCACCGGCACCCGGGCGAACGTTTTGCCCCCATCTTTCGAGCGTAACGAGTTCACATTCAACACGATCAGATCATTATCATTTTGCGGCGACACGCCCAGCATCATGTAGTACCAGGGCCGTTGCCACAGGTTCTTGTCTTCATTGATCAACGCCCAGTGTTCGCCCCCATCATCGGACCGGTACAGGCCGCCTTTCGCATTTTCGATCAGGGCATACAGTCGGCTGCTGTTCGACGCCGCCACCGCCACGCCGATCTTGCCCAGCAGGCCACGCGGCATACCGGGTTTCTCGTTCAGGCACTGCCAGGTGGTGCCGCCGTCGGTGCTTTTGTAAAGCCCACAGCCCTTGCCGCCGCTGCTCATCGAATGGCCGTTGCGGTAGGCCTGCCAGAGCGTGGCGTACACGATGCTTGGGTTGCTGGGGTCGAGCCGGACGGTGGCGGCTCCGGTGCTGTCGTTTTTGAAAAGAACTTTCGTCCACGAGGTGCCGCCATCCGTTGACCGGAACACGCCGCGATCAGCATTTGGGGCAAACGGATTGCCTAATGCAGCCACATACAACAGGTTTGGATTCTGCGGATGTACTTCGATATTACCAATGGCGTCGGCCTGTTTCAGGCCCGTATGCCGCCACGATTTACCACCGTCGGTGCTTTTGTATACTCCATCGCCGTAGCTGATGTTGTTCCTGATTTCGGGCTCGCCCGTGCCCGCATACACAATGTTAGGGTCAGACGGAGCCACCGTAATGGCCCCAACTGATGATGACTGAAAGGTGCTATCTGACACACACGCCCAGTTTTGCCCACCGTCAGTTGTTTTCCAGACGCCGCCGCCGGTTGCGCCAAAGAAAAACGTTAACGGCTGATCGGGATGACCGGCCACCGCCAGCGACCGCCCCGACCGATACGGCCCTATGTTTCGCCAGTGCATGCCACCGAACAGTTTAGCATCGACGGTTGGCACCGAAGGGGCTGCAACCGCTGTTTTTGGTCGCTTTGATTGAGCTTGAGTGGGTAATGAACTACCCCCGGCAAACAGCAGGGTAAGTAGCAGATACGATGAAGTAGCTAGTTGACGCATGGGAAGTGATTTAGTACCGTGAAATCATCACTCCGAAAAATACGGTTTAATCTGTTCTAAGTAGTAAGTGTACTCTCTTTTTCAGGTACGTTGGTGTGGTCAGGATGAGGCGTTTTTCGTATAAGATTTTAGCTGCAATCATGGCTTTTCGCTTGTGATAGCTTCGCGCTGTAGGCCCTTCGGCAGCAACACACCGCAACTGAAATCATTTTTAGGCAACTGCAAATTCTGGCTACGCGTCGGTCTGGCGGTTGGGCGTTTCTTTAAGCAGGCGGTATGTCATTGCACCGAGTAGTAGCAGGATGACGATCGTTGCCGCCCAAACCGTGTATTTGTTGGCTTTAGGTACGTTGCTGATGCTTGCTTCGTGCGCCGCCGTTACGGCACCAACAGCCACTACCGGCAACGTACCTGACAACTGGTTTTTGAAATAAGCCAGATCATAAACGGGACCTGCCGTTGCCTGATCGCCAAACTCGATATGGTACGTAGAGTCGGCCAGCAGGTTGGCTGTCAGGTACGTTGTTAGTTGCGACGCCCCGATGCTCCGAATCTGTAGGGGCGGATCATCGCCATTGGCAATGCGGATGCACAGTTTATCGGTTCGTAGTCCCGGTAAGTAGATGATTGTATCGCCTGACGAACTGATAGCAAATGGAATCAGCGGATCGAAGGATTGCCTGGTAGCGGGGCGGCTACGGCGTTTTCTGACAATGGTTTCGCTGAAGTTATGCCCCACCGACGCCTGCCGCCGGAACTGTGCCGGTTGGCTCACCCGGATCGTTAACCTATCGATGCGGGCTGGTGTGGGGCGGCTGAACACTAGGTACGTGTTATGGTCGCTGCTGTCGATTTGTGTAAAACGTAAGTCCGGGATTTTTGTAAATCGGGCGGCGGTGCCTGTCTGGCCAAAGCTGCCAATGCGGACCAGGTTCAGTGGAGCGGAGGTAGAATCGTTGACCTCGAGCCGGAAATAGGTGTAGTCGCTGAGGGGGAAAGAGATCGTTTGCAGGCTGCTTGTTGTTGTGGCGTTGCTGGTCCTGCCCAACTGAACGGCGTCGTCGAGCGCATACCAGTTGCTGGCGTCGTTGCTGCCACTCAGCGTCGCTTTTTTCAAAACGTTTGTGTTCTGAATATCGACGCTGATCGACTGGATTGGCTGCCGGGATGGCCGCTTCACAATCACCGTCGTTTTGACGCTGGGTACGTTCGTTTTCTTTACGACCTCAAACGGAATAAATGCCGTTGCTTCCAGGCCAGTCTGGCGAGTGAGAATGTAAGGTACTTCGCGTTTTTGCCCGTCGAAAAGCCGAATATCGCCTAGCCCGTCCTGTAATTGGCCGACCACATCCGGCGAAAGTCCGATGCGGTGATAGCCAGAACGGGTTACCGGTGATACCGGCGCTTTATAGCTGAAAGACTGTGCCAGTGTGCAAGCCGGTAAAAAGAAGCACAAACCGAGGATTTGTACGGGAATTTTCATTGTAATCAGACGTGTCTTGTCTTCCAAAGCTCCAGTTTTGGTAGCTAAATAAGCTACTTGACGCCAAACTCCGAAGTTCCAGCTTCGGAAGACAGGACAAGTCAAACTGGTGCTTCGTCGGCGGCGAGTAGTCGTTTGATGCGTTGGTACATGAACGAGATGACCAGCAGCAGGGCTCCCAGCGAAATGAACGCCAGAATCCGGCCGCCTTCCGAAATACCCCGGATGTCGTAAAGAAATAATTTCAGCAAGGTCAACGCGAAAAGGGCGAGCGATAATACGCGGTATGTCCGGTTGCGCCGGACGAGGCCCACGTACATGAACGTAAACGCGCAAAGTCCCCACACAACAGGCAGGCCAACCTTATTGATCTGCTCGATCAGCCCATCAAACCGAAGCTGAACAGCGTTGCGCTGAATGGCGGTATGAGCGATGTCATCGGTAGACAATGAGAGGGCGATGACGTTGGCAAACAGGGCCATGCTGCTAATGGCCACCACAACTACGACCAGAAACCACGGCCAGACCCTTTCCAGCTTTGGTGTGGAGAGAGCCAGCCGCTCTTTGGCTCTAAACAGGAGAATGAGGACCGCCGCCACCGCTGCCAGATTTATATACTGGAACAGGAACGCCGGCCGACCCGAAACAAGCCCCTGATAGTACGAATCAAGCAGGTCGATTACGGCAGGGCCGGTACTGAACAGGTACGTGAGCAGTACCAACAGGCTGAATATGGCCGACCACCATAGGCGTTGATCGGTGTTGGCGCGCAGGGTAACTGCCAGCGCAATAGCGGCCACCAGTAGGTTATACGTACCCAGTAAAATAGTTCGGTTTGCATCGTACCCATATGCGGTCACCAACTGGTAATTCAATTCCAGCAAGCCCGCCAGATAACAGGCAAGAACGGTGGTGTAGCCAATAAATAGCCGAAAAGCGGGTATGGTCAGGTTGCTTACATACAGGGAAACTGGTGCTTCCTGCTTATCCAATAGCCAATAGTAAGCACTCAGGCCGATTGCTGATAGCACGCTGGTAACGAATGCTTTATTGGCAATGATTGGAAGCGCCGGGGTAATAGTCGGGTCATACAACTGGGTCCAGTCCATGAGCAGGCTGATGCCCATCAGGCCCAGTACAATAACCGAGGCCGTAGCCACCAGCCGTAACCCTGACCGCTGACTGAGCCACAGCAGGAGAACGGCTTCCAGCGCCCAGAACATGGTGATAAAATTGCCATCAAGCTGGACCGGAATGGTGAGGCTGGCAAAGGTGATGACCAGCCCAATGAGCAGGTAAAACAGCGTATCCACGCCGGGCGTGGTGTCGGTGGAGTTTCGTCGCCGAAGCAAGGCCGCGTAGGCGAAATTGACCACCGCAAGCGCCAGCGTAAACGGTCCCTGCCACGTGCCTTTCGGTCCGTCGCTACGGTCGACATAAGCCAGGATACTCATGCCTGCCCCATAGTAGAAGGCCGTATTACTCATAAACAGACTGACATCGAGGGCCGAGAAGCGGGTATCGTGCCGTAATCGATCAAACAAATTCATGGCCGCAAAGAGCAGGTAGAAGATGGTGCCGAATACGAATGCACCCAGATACGGCGGTGCAGGTACGTTCATACCGGGCAAATCTACACCGGACGAATCCACGCTGGACACCTTCACTACCTCTGTACTTAGCCATGAGCCGAACAGGAGGAGGGTGAAGCCATAGGCCACCCAGTGTACCAGGGGCCATTTTTTGAACGACGACAGCACCAGCATACCGACATCGAGAATGAGAATGTAGGTAAACAGAACCATATAATTGCCCTGCCCCGTACTGACCATAAACGGCGTAGCAAAGCCGCCAATCAGCGACATCACGGCCAGTTCAACACGGTTATAGGCAATGGAAAGGGCAATGGCAAAGCCCGTAATAACAACCATGATCAGGAAAGCCGCCGTTTGGCTAAAGATCTTGTAGTCGGAGAAGGCGATGGCGATAGTGAAATACAGCACCGACAAACCACCCGCTACCAGCACCGAGCTAAACGCGGCAAACCGTTGCCGAATCCGGTGGGCAACAGCCAGCAGACCACCACCAGCCGCCATGCCGATCAGCACCCGGCCAATTTCACCGATCCATTCCTGGGCAATGGCGTACCGGACGAAGTAGCCAATACCGGCAACCAGAATGGCGATCCCGATTTTGTTGATGAGATTCTCGCCGATAAACTTCTCCAGATCCGGGTTTTCGTCCAGAAAGCGCCGAAACCACGACGGTTTGGGGGCTACGAATACAGGCGGTACGTTGGCAGGTGGGCCAAGCAGGGAGTCGTCGAGTAAGTTCGGCTTGGGTACGTTAGGGCGTTGCTCGCCAACCGGCGGCATGGAGATAGACATGACTGGCTCCAGTTCCGGGACAATCTCGGGCCGCAACGGCATCGGTTCAGCAACAGGGGGCGTTACAGGGCGAATCGTGGCGTCGGGTGCCAGGCCAACCGGGATACGTACCTGATCTGGCAGAGGCTCGTTGCTCAACAGCGTTTTCTGGAGTTGTAACAGGCTATCGCGCTGGTCGGCTATGGTTTTTTTGATTTGAACAAACTGCTGATTGAGGTACAAAAACAGCACGATCAGCAACAGGATGTAGAGACTTTCCATAAGGAACGGCTGGAAGGAGGGCATAGTATTGTCAACTTTGACAATAAGCAAAGATGCCGAAATCGCTCAGAAACACAACTGTCCAATTAATTGACTGGTGATTAGGGTGGTAAGCGGTTGTGGTCTAAAGGCCAAGGTTCAACGGTCTTTGTTGCCTGGCTTGTTGATTGGCCCACCGCTTCCTGTGGCGAAGTTTTTGGACATTGAACTTTAGATGTTGAATGACAAACCCCTACGTCTTCCGCTTTTTCTTTTTGGCCGACGGAAACAATACGTTGTTCAGGATAAGTCGGTACCCCGGTGAATGCGTGTGCAGGTTAAGGTCTGTGGGCATACGCCAGCTACCGCCACCACCGCCGCGCACGTTTTCGGGGTCGTGACCGCCGTAGAATGTCCATTGGCCCCGGCCCATTTCGCCGTAGAGATAGCGGTCAGACGTGGTGCTTTCGCCCATGACCAGTGTACTGGCTTTGACCGTCGATTTGCGGAAAGCGGTTGTCTGGCCGGTAAATTCCTTTATAATAGCCTCGTGGTTCTGGGTCAGCATGGCCGGAATAACATCCCATTTAGCCGAGAAATTGAACAACTCGAAGTAACCGCTCGACGAGCCTCCGCCGTAGCCCTGCCCGGCGGCCGAGTTGATGTCAGAGAAGGTAGAGAAGCCGCGTCCGCCGCCATTATCGCCTTCAAGCCTAAAATTATGAAAGGCAAATGTCTTGCTGAAATCGAGTTTGGACTGTGCTGCGGGGTCTACATCATCGCCGTCGTAGGTATCGCTCACAATGTCGACGCCTTCGGCGGCCAGGGCAATATCGAGGGTTTCGGCGGCCGAGCACATGGCGAACAGATAGCCGCCGCCTGCGCAAAATGCCTTGATGCCCTTGGCCACGGCCAGCTTCATCTGCGACACTTTCGAGAAACCGTATTTCTTGGCGATATCTTCCTGCGCCTTAATGTCAGAAAGCGTCATCCGGTTCAGATTTCGGCCATATTGGCCTGTAAAGTCTTCGTGGTGCAGGTGGAGCCAGTCGTATTTGGGCAGGTCGCCTTTTAGCACCTCCTCATCATACACCAGTTCATAGGGAATTTCGGCGTAGGTCAGCACGAGCAGCACAGCATCATTATTTTCAAATTCGGCCGGCCCAACTTTGGCGGGTGAATACACAATAATTTTGGCCGCTTTATTCAGCGTTACCACGTCCATATTCAGGTCTGGATTCGCGATCTGCCGTTTGATCGATGCCGCGCCAGCGTCGGTCAGCGACTCGAAGGTAACGCCCCGAACGCGGCACTCATTCTCGAACTTGGCGGAGTATTTGATCAGGAAACTGCCGCCCCGGTAGTTGAGGAGCCAGTCTACATCCTGCTCATCTTTCAACACAGCGTAGGCAATGCCATACGCTTTCAGATGATCGGTCTGTCGGTCGTCCATCGGGATCAGGATGGATCCTGCCAGCACTTGTCCGGCGTAACTGGCGATAGCCGAGAATAGCAACAGAAACGGGATAATGCGTTTCATGGCAGAAGACGGTTAGAAAACGGTTGATGATGTAATGTACATCACAACCGTGCTGATTACCAGAGGGCGAAGCCGTAATTTTAGGAATACGTCGACTAATAGAGGCAACGGCCTTACGGCTGTTGCTCAGGTACGTTGCTGAAGTCTACGTTACATAGTAGACTTCAGCAAAAACTGTCGGGTAAGTTGTCGGGTCGTCTGTCTTTTTCAGAAAACGATACTAACTTATGACTCCGTCGCGCCGCACATTTATTCGAACCCTGACGACCGCTTCGGCCCTGGCGGCTACGGGAGGTGTTCAAACCATACTGGGGAACACCCCGCCGGCGTATATCCCAAACCTGATGCGCGTAAGCCCGAATGACAAGATTCGGATCGCGACCATCGGAATGGGCATTCAGGGCAACTACGATACGCAGGCCGCCCTGCGCAACCCCGATGTTGAACTGGTGGCCGTAGCCGATCTGTACGATGGTCGGCTGGAACACGCCAAAACGGCTTTCGGCAAAGATAACAATCTCTTTGCCACCCGCGATTTTCGCGAAGTGCTGGCCCGCCCCGATGTAGATGCCGTGCTCGTTGTAACGCCCGATCACTGGCATGATCACATTACCATTGCGGCCCTACAGGCGGGCAAGCATGTGTATTGCGAAAAGCCGATGGTGCAGCATATCAACGAAGGCAAACCCGTGATCGACGCCTGGAAAAAATCGGGCAAGACCATGCAGGTAGGCAGTCAGCGCATCAGTAGCGCGTCGTTTCAGGAGGCTAAGCGGATGGTGCAGGCGGGCGATATCGGGGCTATCAACTACATCGAATCCAACAATGACCGGTTCAATGCCATTGGTGCCTGGAACTACTCGGTACCGCCCGATGCATCGCTGACGACCCTGGACTGGGACCGTTTTCTGGGCGATGCTCCCAAACGTCCGTTCGACGCCAAGCGGTTTTTCCGGTGGCGCAACTATAAAGATTACGGCACCGGCGTTGCGGGCGACCTCTTCATTCACCTCATCACGGGCGTTCATTTCGTTACCAATTCGATGGGTCCAACGCGTATTTTTTCGTCGGGAAATCTGGCTTACTGGAAGGATGGCCGCGACGTACCTGACATTATGACGAGCGTGATGGACTACCCCAAAACGGCTGAACATGAGGCGTTCCAGATGGTGTTACGGGTTAATTTTGCCAATGCCGGCAAGATCAGCAATGTAACGCGCATCATTGGTAACGAGGGTCAGATCGAGTTTTCGGAAGATAACCTGATCCTGACAAAGCATAAGCTCCCCGTTGCACCCGGCTACAACGGCTACGACAGCTTTTTTACATTTACGGAGCCAGTTAAGGAAGAATTCAAGAAGCAGTACGACGCGCAGTATCCGCCCGAAACGCGCGTAGCCGAGCCTGTGAAAGAGGTTCGTTTCAACGCGCCCAAAGGCGAAGACGCCCACGGTGCCCACTTTGGTGATTTTTTCAAGAATGTGCGGGAAGGCAGCCAGGGAACAATTGAAGACCCGGTTTTCGGTTTCCGGGCAGCGGCCCCGGTGCTAGCCAGCAACCAGAGCTACTTCGAGCAGAAAGTGGTGCACTGGAACCCCGAAACCATGACCATGAAAACCGGGGAATCGCCCGCTGGGACGGTAGCGAAGAAAAAGAAGAAATAAATTACCCCACCCCTAGCCCCTTCTCTTTAGGGAGGGAAACCGCTTCAGCGTACTCTGGAGATGTTCCCCTCTTTAAAGGAGAGGGGTTAGGGGTGGGGTAGGTAGCCGTTGCTTTTTTAACAGGGATGTAGTGGCGGAAGAAGCTGTTTATCTTCATCTGAATTACGCCCAGAATGGCTTCCTTAAAAATCCTGGTCGACATTTTCGACTCGCCACGCGTACGATCGGTGAAGATGATGGGTACTTCTTTCAGTGTGAAACCGTATTTCCAGCAGGTGAATTTCATCTCGATCTGGAAGGCGTAGCCCACAAACCGGATCGGATTCTGGAGCAGGACGTTGAGCACATGGGCGCGGTAACAAACGAAACCGGCCGTGGGGTCCATGATGGGCATGCCGGTGATGAACCGCACGTAAATACCCGCCCCATACGACATCAGCACGCGCCCGATGGGCCAGTTGACCACATTTACGCCCTTGATATAACGCGACCCTACGGCTACATCTGCACCGCCCGTAGCGCAGGCGTTATAGAGCCGAACCAGATCGTCGGGGTTGTGCGAAAAATCGGCGTCCATCTCGAACAGGAACTCGTAACCACGAGCCAGCGCCCATTTGAATCCGTCGATATAGGCCGTGCCGAGGCCGAGCTTACCGCGCCGTTCGAGCAGGTGTAGTTGTTGGGGAAATTCGGCCTGTAGGTGCTTAACCACCGCCGCCGTTCCGTCGGGGGAGCCGTCGTCGACAATCAACAGATCAAAAGCCGTTGACAAGGAGAACACGCGCCGAATGATGGCTTCGATGTTCTCGATTTCATTGAACGTGGGGATGATGACTAGGCGATCGGTCACGGCGGAAAAGCGTTTATTCTTAAAACAGTAGCGCACCCAAAAATAATGCATGTTGGCCGTTAAATAATCTTAATCCAACGTGCCTGAGCATAGAACCGACTGCTTGGCCTTCGACCTTCAAATACAAGACTGAATAGATAGGTAGTGCGCTACTAATTAACTGTATTTTAATTTCTTACACATGTTTTTTATCTTGTACAGTTGGATACAACTGTAAGTTGTACTAATTGACTAGTTAATTGAGATGATTTTTGGAAGTACAATTTTTTTGGAAATCTATATTAGTGCATGTATTTTTATTCCTAGATTGCAAAAAAAATAAACTTATAACTCACGTATATGAACGTTTCGTTACAAAATAATAACTATATCCTAGTCCTGATGGGAGTATTGGTATGTGGGATATGTATAGGTGTCACCTGGTTTGTTTTCAAGCGAATCGTTTTAAGAAAAGAACGAACTAATCAGGAACTGCTTCAACAAATACGTGATCTAATCAGCGGTGGAAATGGGTTTAGTTACGTCACACTCCACCCTGGCGAGGGTGAAGATGCCTCTGTAATACTTAGAAATCGAAGTGGTTACCCGATATATGGCTTACATATTACAATTCGTTGGCAGCCATTCGACAAACTAATTGAATCGACAAAACATCAGCCCGAAGACAATTTCCAGCAAAATTCGGTCCAATTCCGCCCAAGGCCCGAGATACCAAACTATTTTCATGGGATGACGATTGGTAAAATCAAGCGACAAGTAAACGGAACCTATATCATTGACTTTGAGGCGCGAAATGGAAGCTGGACGCAGGAATATAGCATATGGAAGGAAATGGACCATCCCGAAAAGCATGTCTGGAAGGTGACCAAATACGTGAATGGGAAGAAGCTCGTTCTACGGGAAGAAACAATTGAAATCAAGCCTCAAGAGGCATATATGGATGGCATTGCTAAGTAAGAGATGCAGGGCCAATAGCTTCTGTTAACCTTGCCCCCAGCGCCCTTGCTTTTCCAATGCAGTCGGAGAGGGAAACGCCGCCGTACCAGTTGGCACAGATGAACAGGTTTTCGGCTTCCAGCGGCGGAACAAGCTGCTTTACGGCCCGGATCTGCCGGTCATACTGCGGAATAGCGTTGGGCCAGTCGAATAAGTGCTGCCAACTGGGCGTCGCCGCGCGGATGCCAAACGAATCGGCTAGTTCCCGATGAACGCTGGCGCGAATAACCGCTTCGGGCAGGCGGGCATTGGCGGCGTTTTGCTGCCCCCCCACAAAGGTGGTAAACAGGACCTCATCGGCTGGGCAGCGGTCGGGGAAAATTGAACTGCTCCAGATATGACCAGCCGCAAACCGACCTTCCACGGCTGGGTTCAAACCGCCAAACCCGTTGAGCGGATGCGCTACGTCGGCCCGTTTGTAGGCGGTATGAACGGCCACCATCGGAGGGTACTCGATCTGCCGCAGGGCCTGGGTAAACTCAGGTACGTGGTCGGCGAGGAGATGCGCGGCAACGGCGGTTGGTACGGCCATCACCAACCGGTCTACGAATTGCAACCCAGTGGCGGTATGCACCGTCCAGCCAGTCCGGGTACGTTCGATCCGCTCGACGGGGCAGGCAAACTGGGCGTGTGTTAGTTTGGCCGCCAGTGCCTTTGGCAGCATTTGCATGCCATCGCGGAAGCTGAACGACTGTCGCCGACCCGTTTTTCCCTGATTTTTAAGCAGACCCCGCAACACCGATCCGTAGGTACGTTCGTAGTCGAGCAGCAGCGGAAACGTCTCTGATACAAGCAGGCGTTCGGGGTCACCGGCGTAAATACCCGCTACAAAAGGCCCCAGCGCGTAGTCGACGATTTCGGGAGTGAAGCGGCGACGAAAAAACTGGCCCAGCGTTTCGCCGGGTGGCGACACGGTTTTATTGCTCAACTCCCGAAAAACGGCCCATTTGGTTTTCAGGCTAAAGAAACCGCCAAACAGCAGGGCAGGAGGCGTACCCGGCAGTTCACGGTAGCTGCCGTTTCGGTAAATAAACCGCGCTTTACTGACGGCGTTGGCAAAGACCAGGTCGTTGGTAAGGTCAAGCCCATCGAGCCAGTTCAGGAGTGCATCGTCGCCCAGGAGCGAGTTCGGGCCAAGCTCGCGCAGGTAGTTTTCTTCGCGCACCGAGCGAACATAGCCGCCGGGCTGAGGGCGGGCTTCCCAGAGTTGATAGGCCTGGCCCCGTTGCTGTAATTCGTAGGCCAGGGTCAGGCCCGATATGCCCGCGCCAATAATACCGGTTGTCATTGCGGTTTCAGAATCTTTTGTTTACCTGCCTTGGCGGCTTTCTCTTTCTCGATCGCTTTCAGTTTGTCGACAACCTCCTCGTAGATTTTTGCCAGTTTGTCGGGATGAGCCGAGTAGTACACAAAACTCTGTGAGTAGCTGGCCGTGTCGACGTCGAATTTTTTCAGCGTCTGGGTGTGGAGTCGTTTAAATAACAGGGCCGAGGTATCGGCCGAGCCGATGGCCAACCTGGCAATGCGGGATTCAGACAGGTGCGTTTCGGTGAGAATATCGACCATTTTATCTTCATCGACCAGATTATCGGGTTCGGCACCCAATTCGGCAGAGCCGCCGCTAGTACATTGCATAAGAAGCAGGCCGAGGCAAAGCCAGATGGCAAGTTGACGTATCATTGTGGTGGCCACGTTCCTGTTCAGAATAGGCGTTGCGTTGACTTGATTTTAAGGAGCCTGATGAATTCAGGACGTATTTTTACAAATTAACCCTTAATTGCGGGCAGGGTATCAAAAATCGTTAAAACCAATTCGGCATGGATGATTTTCTGGTGAAGGTTCAGGAGTTCGAGATTCGGATCAGGAAGGCCGTTACCTCCCAGTTGCGGGGCAATTTCCGGTCTGTTTTCAAGGGGTCGGGGCTGGAATTCGCGGATCTGCGCCAATACCAGTACGGCGACGATGTGCGGGCTATCGACTGGAACGTTTCCTCGAAAGGACATGGTGCCTTTGTGAAAGTGTTTCGCGAAGAAAAAGATCAGACCGTGTTTTTTGTCGTCGACGTAAGTGCCTCACAGCAGGTGGGCACACACCAGCGGTCGAAACTGGATACGACCAAAGAGGTGTGCGGAACGCTGGCGATGTCGGCCCTGCGTGAGGCCAGTCATGTGGGCCTGTATTGTTTTTCAGACCAGAAAGAACAGTACCTGAAGCCCGCCAATACGCAGAAACAGGGTTATCAATTGATTACATCGCTGGGGCGGCTGCAACCCGAATCGGTGCGTACCAACATTGCCGACGCGTTATTATTTACGCTTAACGTGTTGAAAAGAAGAAGTTTAATATTTCTCCTGTCTGATTTTATCGATCAGGGATACGAGCATAACCTGAAGGCGCTGGCCCGGAAACACGACCTGGTGGTGATCCATTTCTACGATCCCCGCGAGGTGAATCTGCCTAAACTGGGTGTCATTCCGGTATACGATATGGAAGAACGACGAACGGTCTGGATCAATACCTCATCGTCGCGTTTTCGGCAACGGCTACACGATCAGTTTGCCCAAAGCCGGGTGCGCCTCGAACGGTTCTGCCGACAGTATGATGCCGACTACGTTGCGCTCGATTCGCAATCTGATTTTGTTCCAACCCTGGCCGAACTCTTCCGGGTACGTAAATACAGGTGACATGTATCAGTTAGCAATTATTAGTTAACAATAGGGTTTGTTTAAATGAAAATAGGTGATGGGCAAACGGTTGCGTTTCCTGTGTTGAAGGCAGAACGTGGCTTACGTATCTGGGTGCTTACGTTTTGGGCTATTATCCACTGTTCATTAGTCGTTGCTCCTTGTTCGGTGGCCCAGCCGGTTGGGCGTTTCCTTGATGATACCATCGAGGTGGGGCGGCCGTTTCGGTACGCGCTGACGATGCGGCATCGGGCGTCGCAGGATGTTTTTTATCCCGATACGGCCCGGCATTTTGCGCCCTTCCTGGTGCAGAGCGTAGCCGTCTTTCCCACTAAAACCGTTAATCAGGTAAGTACAGATAGTGCCATCTACACGCTGGTTTCGTTTGAGGTAAGCCGGGCCAGGGTCTTGCAGGTGCCTGTTTATATGGCAAACGGAGCCGATTGCACGGCTCTGCTGTCATCGCCCGACACGGTTTTTCTGCGGTCGGCTGTGCTGGCCAGTACCCGCCCCGATACGCTGCAACTGGTAACCAACGCCGTGCTGACGCCACTGCCTCAGGAGTTCAACTATGCCTATCTGGCCGTGGCCGTAGTGGCTCTGGGCGTGCTGGCAGGAGCGATCTACATTCTCTTCGGCTCACTCCTGCGGCAGCGGTGGCAATGGTATCTGCTGGCCCGGTCGCACACCCGCTTTCTCACTGGTTACACCCAACTGACCCGAAATCTGGGGCCCGAATCAACGGGCGATACCACGAACCAGGCAATCGTTAACTGGAAAAAATATTTAGAGCGCCTGGAAAAAAAGCCCTATACCTCGCTCACCAGTAGCGAAATTGCCGAACGAATTGGTGACGACCGGCTGGCCGATGCCTTACGCGAAACGGATCGGATGATTTACGGCGGCTCGTTTACCGATCAGTCGCCGCTGGCACTACGCGTATTGCTCGATGTGGCCGTTGCTGCTTATCAGCGCCGCCGACAAGCCATAAGTTAATGAAACATGCTAGCCCGAAACGCTGGCCTAACCAACCGTTCATGTCTCTTTCGCTCGAACAGATCATTATTTATCCCATTAAATCGCTTGGCGGCGTCATGGTGCCAGAAGCGGTTATTGAGCCTGGCGGGCTGCGGTACGACCGGCGGTACATGCTCGTAGAACCGTCGGCTGATGGGCAATCAGGGCGGTTCATCACGCAGCGTACCGTGCACCCAATGGCACTGATCGACACGGCAATCAACGTACCTGACAATGAATTGACCGTCTGGCATCGGCAAACCCCAGCCGACGTGTTGGCGATACCACTGGTGCCGCGGCCAACCCAGGATGCATCGATGAGCGTCTCGATCTGGGATAGCGAGGACGTAGCTGCGCAACTTGTCAGTGATGAAGCCGATGCCTGGTTCAGTCGCCTGCTGGGCAAGCCCTGCCGCCTGGTTTACATGCCCGATACAACCCGCCGAACCATCACGTCGAGTCACTCCCGCCGCGATGACGTGGCCGATCCGGTAGTCAGTTTCGCCGATGGTTTTCCGGTTCTTCTGATCACCCAATCGTCGCTCGACGAGCTTAACCGGCGGCTTGCCGAGTCGATCGATGCGCCGCTGACGATGGCACGTTTCCGGCCCAATTTGATTGTCGAAGGCCTTTGCTGGCCGCATGACGAAGATACCTGGGCAACGGTTGCGCTGGGCGCGGTGACCGTATATGGCGTAAAACCCTGCGTTCGCTGTGTACTCACGACGATTGACCCCGCCACTGGAGAACGGGGCAAAGAACCCCTGCGCACGCTGGCTACCTACCGGAGCCGTGACAGCAAAATTCTGTTTGGCGAGAATTTCATGCCTGATAAAAGCAGCAACGGTCAGGTGTTGCGCGTGGGAGAGGCCGTCCGTATACTGGAACGGAAAGAACCGTGGCTTCCTGTTGGCGTCTGAAATCGTTTACCGTTTACCGTTTTCTGTTTACCGTTGTGCTGCTAAGGCAAGTAATGCTGAATTGGCAGCGCAACGGTAAACAGAAAACGGTAATCACACAAACTATGCTTCGTCCTTTTATTTACCTGAGTCTTCCTGTTGTGTTGGGAGCTGTTTTTTCGAATCGGCTGGCCGCCCGGCTATCCGACGTTGATCCGGTGCACTGGGCCACAACGCCGCTACTGGCTATTGTGGTCTGGATGATCTACACGGCTGATCGCCTGCTGGATATTCGTCATGCGGGTAGTCCGCTTACATCACGTCACCGGTTTCATGCCGACAATGCCGATTTGTTATGGGGCGCAGTAGGCGGGCTGGGGGCTATCGGCGCTATTCTCGTCTTTTTTCTGCCAGCACCAGTTATTCGTTTTGGTGCCCTGCTTGGCATTTCCTGCATCGCCTACGTGCTGGCTGTTTATCAACTCCGTGATCGTCACCCGGCTTTGGTGGCGAAAGAACCGCTGGTTGCTGTGTTGTTTACGGCCGGTATCTGGGGCACCGTCTGGGTTCAGCGCGCAAGCATTGGCTGGCCGTATAAAGTGCAGGCGCTACTGTTTTTAGGCATCGCATTTCAAAATCTGCTGCTATTTTCGGTCTTTGAACAACGGGATGCTACCAGTCCGTCAGATACCGTTTCGCTGGCAACTGCGTGGGGGCTAAGCCGTTGCGATACCATATTGCGCTGGCTAACCTTTGTGATTGTGGCTGGCGCGTTTGCTCTCTGCTTCACGGCTGATGATTCGGGAGGGGGCGCCCGTTTTTCGCAACGTGCCAGTATCATGCTGGGAATTATGAGCCTGGTTCTCTACGCCATGCAGCGCTACCCGGCTTACTTTTTGAAAAATAACCGGTATCGGTTCATTGGCGATGCCGTTTTCTGGCTCCCGGCACTCGTACTGTAAAGGGAGCCTAGCCGGTCGCTTGTAAGCAAAAAAAGGCAGCCTGTCCAATACGGGCTGCCTTTTTTTATGAACCGCAGGTTGTTAGGGCAACGCGGTAAGATTCACGGCTTCAACACGGCTAATCTCGGGAACGGCTTTCAGAATGGCTTCTTCCAAACCGCCCTTGAACGTCATTGCCGACATGGGACAACTGCCGCATGAGCCCATCAACTCAAGACGGACAACGCCATCCTCGGTAATGTCGAGTACTTTAACATTGCCTCCGTCAGCGGCCAGGTAAGGCCGCATGCTGTCAAGTGCCTTGTCGACACGGGCAATCAGGGGGTTTACGTTGTCTACGACCATTTGCATAAAATCAATGTCTTTACTCGTAAATATACGTCAAAGCCAACTATATCGGATAGGCTTCCTTAAATCAGAACGGTATTACGTACCTGATACAAGCCTGTTTCACCAACTTCGGCCTGCTCATGCTGTATACAACTGACAACAGTGCCGGAGAACCCAGGGTTCGTAGAATGTGGCCAAACAACTCACCGCCACTGGGCAAACTTAATCGATCGCCCACATCGCAACCCACCAAAGTGCTTTTGCCATCAACAGGGATAGCAGGGCCACCACTATCCACGTGATAGCCTTGACGGGGTCGATTGGGGGACCAGGTCTGGGTCGCGGCACGGCTACTTACTTTATTAATAGCAACAAAGTAAGTGCTTACTGCGCAAAATCAAGTGCCTACACGCGGGTAAACTCAACCCGCTTCGTTTCATCCTGCGTGGCGTTGCGAATAGCTACTCGGCGGGCCAGCGCTTCGGCGGCACCCCGGAAGGCATCGGCCGATGGGCCATCATCGGAAACAAGGGCTGGTTTGCCCTCATCGCCCGCCTCCCGAATGCTTTGCACAAGTGGCACTTGCCCCAGCACAGGTACGTCAAATTTTTCAGACAACAGCGCGGCACCACCCGAGCCGAAAATATAGTACCGGTTGTTGGGCAATTCGGCGGGCGTGAAATAGGCCATGTTCTCCACAATACCCAGCACAGGTACGTTGATCTGCGGTTGGCGGAACATCGCCAGCCCTTTGATCGCGTCGGCAATGGCCACTTTCTGTGGCGTCGTAACGATGATGGCACCGGTAACGGGAACCGTCTGCACCAGCGACAGGTGAATATCGCCTGTGCCTGGTGGAAGGTCGATCAGCAGATAATCGAGTTCGCCCCATTCAGTATCCGAAAAGAACTGCTGCAAGGCCCGACTAGCCACCGGACCACGCCACAACATGGCCTGATCGGGCGGTACCAGAAAACCGATCGACATGAGTTTGATGCCGAATTGCTGAATAGGCTGGAGGCGATTCTGCCCGTTGATCTGAACGATCTGCGGTTGCAGGTCTTCCGCCCCGAACATAACCGGAATGGACGGCCCGTAAATATCCGCGTCGATAATACCTACTTTGGCGCCCGATTTATGGAGGGCAATGGCTAGATTGGCCGTTACTGTCGATTTGCCAACGCCCCCTTTACCCGACGCCACGGCGATGATGTTTTTCACGCCCGGCAGCAGCGGCGCATCATCACGGGTCGACGTTACATTGGCGGTCATGTCGACCTGTACGGCTACTTCCGGGCCGATATGCGTGTGAATGGCGTCTTCGCAACGTTGCCTGATGAGTTCTTTCAGCGGGCAGGCGGGCGTGGTGAGCACCACCGTGAAACGAACTGAATCAACCCCCAGTTTAATGTCTTTAACCATGCCCAGCGACACAATATCGCGTTTCAGGTCAGGTTCTTCTACATGGCCCAAAGCGGCCAGTACAGTTGGTTCGGTGAGTTTGTAACTTGACATTTTTAAAAGGAGTTTGCCGTGTTCTGTTTACAGTTGCTCAGCCTAGCTGAACTTGTCTATCAGGCAGCGCAACAGAAGACTGCAAACAGTAAACAGTAAACTGTTTCTATAAACGATTCAAAATCGCTGCGCGTTCGGCGGAGGTATCTATTGCCGCCGGTAATGCGTCGATTTGTTGGAGTAGTTTTCGCAAAAAGTGTCGGTGGGCATCCGTTGTTCCATGTAAAGGACGGTGCGACAGGCCCCGCCGAATGTGTTCCCACTGCTTTATGAAGGCACAAAGGTCGGGCGTAAATGCGCTTTCGGCAAACTTAGCGAATACATAATCGTGTGCCTGCGCGTTGGGGTGGATCAGATCAGCTTCGTAGAACCGATAGTCGCGCAGATCGTCGAGTACAAGTTCATAAGCCGGGAAATAGTGAACTGTTGGGAACATACCCAGTAGCTCAGTACATATAATGCGCAGAAGGGCCTTACTGGCCGAATTCAGGGTTAGCCCGTCGCGGATATGCCGCACCGGGCTAACGGTCAGTATAAGGCTAAGTTGCGGGTTGTGTTCAGTCAGCAGGCGAATCAATTGGGTCAACTCGTTCCGAATCGGATCGATCGGGTGGAGTTGCCTGTCGAATAACGTACCTGGCATTTTGTGGCAATTGGCAACAACCTGTCCGCTTTCGCGATGCTCATAAACGACTGCTGAACCGAGCGTGAGCAACAGCCAATTCGCCTGCCGGAGCGCCTCGCCAACTGCCCGCAAACGTACCTGGATCAACTCCGCCAATGCTTCTTTCGACGTACTCCAGAACGACGAGTGAAAATCGTAGTGAAACCAGAGTCCGTCGCGCTGGACATACAAATTTTCGTCAGGTACGTTGCCCGTGAGTGCCAGCGTCAACAACTTGCTGATCGACAACGGGTTGAACAACGTACCCAGCGGGTTGTTGAGCACCGTCAGCTTATGATCGATCAGCCGCCCGCCCATGACATCAGCAAAACACGACCCGATAGTAACGATCCGGTCAGTCATCGTCAGTTGAACGGGTAAGCGTTCGGGCGTTAGTTCAGTACGGAATTGCATAAGCAGGCAACAAAAAAACGGACCTTTTGAGTCCGTTTTTTCAATAAGCTGGTTGTAGTTGTGAGTCGGGTAACCCGTTAGGGTACTACGCCTGAAGCGCCGTTTCGCCAACAACTTCTACGTTCACCTGATGCTTCACCTCTTTGTGGAGGTCAAGCGTGGCTTTGTATTCGCCCAGGGTCTTCACGTCTTCGATCGTAATTTTCTTCCGGTCGATGTCGAAGCCTTTTTCGCGAAGGGCATCAGCGATCTGGGTGTTGGTTACCCGACCGAAGATTTTACCGCTTTCGCCTGCTTTCGCCACCAGCGTCAGGGTCATATCGCCAATTTGCTCGGCCAGGGCCAGGGCATCATTTTTGATTTTCTCAACTTTGTGGGCAGCCTGACGAACGTTCTCGGCCACTACTTTTTTGTTCGAGGGCGTTGCCATAACGGCAAAACCCTGCGGAATCAGGTAATTACGACCATAGCCCGGCTTCACCGAAACGATGTCGTTCTTATACCCAACGCCGGTTATATCGGTTTTGAGAATGATTTCCATGTCTTTGGAGTTTACAGTCTTCTGTCTTCTGTCTTCTGTTGCTTCGCTAATCAGCCCGGTCCGATGAATCGGCGCAACAGAAGACAGAAGACAGAAGACTTTTAAACTGAAAACTTTATTTGAGTGAATCGGCTACGAAAGGAAGCAGGGCAAGGTGACGGGCACGTTTTACGGCCTGACCCACTTTGCGCTGGTATTTCAGGCTGGTACCTGTAATACGCCGGGGCAGAATGCGGCCCTGATCGTTCAGCAACTTCAGCAGGAAATTGGGATCTTTGTAATCGATATATTTAATACCGGCTTTCTTGAAGCGGCAGTATTTCTTGCGGACTTCGCCGCTGTTCATTGCTTCGTTCTGTAAGCTCATGGTTTTTCGTGCCGGTTACCGGGCGTCTGCTGTTTCTTGTTTCTTCTTACCCACCAGGCCGTTTTTCTTACGGTCGTTGTACTCAACGGCGTGTTTGTCCAACACAGTCGTCAGGTCACGGATCACGCGCTCATCACGGAGATACTCGATGTTGAGTTTCTCGATCAACGTAGGATCACATTTAAACTCGAACACCTGATAGTAACCCGTGTTCTTGTTTTTGATGGGGTAAGCCAATTTACGCAGACCCATGCTGTACTCATGCACAAGTTCAGCTCCGTTGCTGGTCAGCAACGTCCGATACTTGTCAACGGCGTCCTTTATCTGAGATTCAGATAAAACGGGAGTCAGGATGAACACCGTTTCGTAGTTCTTTTGGAACATGATGAAAATAATTTGATTTGAATAAGGCCGCAAAGGTAAGAAAAAAGGTTCAAAGTTCAATGTCTAAAGTCGCTTCGCAGATCAGCAGAGCGACTTTAGACCTTGGACATTGAACCGCAGCGGCGGGCCGTTTTGAACCTTCTGTTATTTCACCGTAAACTCGCCCTGACCAATTCGGAAGCCTTCGGAATAGATCTCGATAGTGTGGCGGCCTTCGTTGAAGCGTTGCCCGCCCCGGCCATAGGTAAAGGAAACCTGCTGGCCCGTGTTGCTGTAATCAATACGCTGCATGGCCGTGTAAATCATTTCTTTGTTGGCATAAGTGAACTCGCCCGAACCAGTAGCCATATCAGAAATAACGGCGCCCGATGGATCGAGAATGCGCAGGTAAATGTCTTTGGCGTTTTGCTGCGTAAGCGGGTTGGGGCTCAGTTTGAACGTAACCTTGATCTTATCGAGCCGCTTGGCTTTATAACTACCGCCATCCTGTTCTTTGCCTTTTGTGTTCAAGGCCGTAACGGCTATATCGTCGGCGTGGAGCGCGGCCGCAACGGTCACTTTATCGCTAAGCTCTCGATTTTGAGCTTTTACCTCTCGTGCCTTGGCCGCATAGCTGACTACCGTATCTGACAACTCCTGCTTCTCGGATCGCAGGTTTACGTTTTCAGACGAGAGGGCCGTGTTTTGCTCGGTCAGTAGGCCGTTCTCCTCCCGAAGCCGGGCAATTTCTTCGTCTTTCTCAGCCAGCAGGCTTTCGTACCGGCTAATTTTCTGGTTAAAAGCTTTCGCATCGAAATTATTGACGTCCCGAACGCGTATTCTGTCTTTCTCGATCTGTTCTTTTACTTTCAGCAACGAATCGACGCTACCGCCAAGCTGTTGAATTTCAGCAATTTTGGCGTCGAGCTGAGCCGAAATCGAATCGAGTTTCATTTTTGTTACCAGTACCTCTTCTGTTTTGGCGGCAATGGTAGCGTCTTTTGTCTTGTTGTTTTCTTTTTCCTGGTACCAAAAATAAAGCAGCAGTACGTTCAGGGCAGCCAAAGCCAGCAGGGCAATGATCAGGAAGCTACGGCTGCTATTGTCGTTACGTTTTTCGGGGCGTTGTTCCATAAGAAGGATACAGGGGTGATGCGGTTAGAGTGGAAACGGCAGGTGGTTGGCAAATTGTATAGATTCTGACCGGATTCACTGGTTTGCGGCGGAAAAACTACAGCATTCTCCACGAAACTCAAACCTATCTTTGCACAATCTTCCCCAACGGTAGTGAATAAGCGGTCTATTTATTATGTCAATTGAATCATCTATTCGCCATATTGAACATCAGCTAGCCGGTCGGGCGGACCTGGTAGCCGTCACGAAAACGAAACCCGTCGCGCTGTTGCAACAGGCCTATGAGGCCGGCTGTCGGCGGTTTGGGGAGAACCGGGTGCAGGAAATGGCTGAAAAACAGCCGCAACTTCCTGCCGACGTACGCTGGCATCAGATTGGTCATTTGCAAACGAATAAAGTCAAATACATTGCCCCATTTGTTAGCCTCATCGAATCGGTCGATAGCTTGAAATTACTGGAAGAAATTGACCGGCAGGCCCGGAAACATGACCGCATTATCGATTGCCTGTTGCAGGTTTATATTGCCGACGAAGAAACGAAATTTGGTTTGCTTCCAGAGGAAGTGATCGACCTGCTGCAATCGCCCGAACTGGACAAGCTCTCCAATATTCGGGTCATTGGCCTGATGGGCATTGCCACCAATACCGACGACGATGCCCAGATTCGGCAGGAATTCAAAAGCCTGAAGCAACTTTTCGACGCCCTTCGCCCCGTCGAACGCCCCAACGTAGCTATCACGGAACTTTCGATGGGCATGAGCAGTGATTACCTGATTGCCGTCGAGGAAGGCAGCACAATGGTTAGAGTTGGCAGTGCAATTTTCGGCAGCAGACAAGTTTAGAGAGTAAGCGAGCAAAAGGTTGCTTACGCCCGAGATAAACGCGGCGTAAGCAACCTTTTGCTCGTTCAATCAATATCTCTTTCATTCTTTAATGCTCCACTCACGTACCTGAACAGGCGCTTGCTGGAGGGCGTTGTACAGCTCCTTGTCATCGGCAAACATGAGCTGATGGAGCGTATTGAACTCGATCCGGGCTGTAAACTCAGGTACGTTGTAGGGCCACGGATCGACGCCCAGTGAGCCGTCTTTCCGCTCGAAAACATAGTAGGCTATTCCGTCGGGGCCGGTGCTGATCTCCAGGCGCCGACCTTCGGGCGGGACCTGATTCATACACAGGATCAGGGAAAAGGCATCGCACCACTGCACAAAATCATAGGCGTACTGAGCCACCGCTTTGCTTACACTGTATTGCCGCCGCCACGACTGCTGGTTCTGCTTCTGCTGATCCAGGAACTCGTCCAGTTCGGGCGATTGGCCGCGTTTCTCTTCGTACAGGAAACTAGCGTGCATAGACACCATAAGGGCGTTCCAGCGGCTTTTCTGGAGGGCTACCTCAATCATTGTTTTGGACTGATAGTTCGAAAACTCCAGTACCTGAAAATGAAGAGGTGCTCCCGCTTCGGTGAGGTGATTGCGCCCTTCGTAGGGCGACTGCCCATCGTCGTGTTCAGTGAGGGCAATCAGGGTCTCGGGCCAGTGCTGCGGACGCTTATCGGGATGCCAGTGCATCGCCAGTTGAAACGCCAGTAGGCCATGTGCCGGTTGATGGGCCACTTCCCAACCCGCATCGACAAGGCGAACGATCATAAAAAAAGAGCCAATGTTCATGTTCAACCCTCAAAGGCTTTGCTTATCAACTGTAAGGTTAAGCAGCAGAGCCTTTGGACGTTAAACCTTGGACTTTGAACGTTTAGACTAGTTGGTCACCTTCACGTTCTCGCCTTCCCTGTACATGTCGCCGGTGACGGCAGCGCGGGCCATCTCGAACAGGCGCACAAGGCGGCTATCGTTTGAATCCCAGTACTCGGCCATTTCAGTATGCACTTTCAGGAGAGTTAATTCAGGATCATTCTTGCCATTGGGAAACCAGGGCTTGGCCATATCCGACCAGAGTTCGTCAATTTTGGCCCGGTCTTCGAGTTCCTGAGCTGTACCGGATATCGATACAAAATCAGAATCGCCTGCGTCGGAAAAGCTGAGGTTGACTTTATTATCGTGCTGTTCAACCTGCTCTACTTTGGGCGACGACTTTTTGGTGAAGAACCAGAGAGTTCCGTCGGCGTCCATCTGCATACAGGCCATCGGCCGACTAACCAGATTTCCCTGCTCATCGACGGTCGTCATCATCGCAATGCGAATGTCTTCGACCATCTCTTTTATTTTTTCTAAACCGGAGTTTTTCTGTTGTTGAGTTTCCATAATGTTGAGTAAAAGGGTGTTTAACGAGTAAAGTCCAACGTCTAAGGTCACTTTGCAGAACGCCTTTTACTGGCTTTGCAAAGTGGCCTTAAACATTGGACTTTAAACGGTATATCAACTAATTGTAGAGTGCGTCGCGTAAGTCGATTCCGTAGAACAACGACGCAGGTGTTGATACTGGGGCTGCTTCCTGTTCCTTGTGCGGCACCATTTTCAGGATGTTGGAGCAACTAACGATCGTTTGCTGGCACATGGCATATACTTGCTTGGCGCGTTCGCCACTGAGTTTTTTTGCTTCGTCGGCGCACTTCTCGCACACTTCGATGCAGGTTTGAGCCAGTAAACGAGTGTTCTCCGAACCCCGTACGTACAACATGGCTACCTGGCGGCAGAGGTCGGCACAGTCGAGGTTCAAGAAGATGAACCGGTACCAATTTTCAATATCAGATGCCCGTGATGATTCAGTAGCAGTCTCGTCGCACAAAGCGGCACAGCCGGTTAGTGTATCGTAAATGGTTTTGTTCCAGATCATGGAGACTAGTCGTTTAATGGGTCGTAGTAATCAGGCTTGAGGATAGGTATATACCGACGCGCTTTGCGTATCGGGGAAGGCAGCGCGAGCTTGCCGACGGGCTTCTGTGATACTGGCCTGAATCGCCTCCTGACGGTCTACATCACCGCGTGCCATCATCAGGTTAGCCAACTCAATGGCTTTTGCCCGGGTACTTGGACTAAGAGACCGCATCGCAGCGGGAAAATGAGTAGGGGTCCAGTTCATAAAAGTCATCATATACCTGCTGTTTAGCGGATATAACTAAATAATTGTGCCAGATTTTGCGGATCCATTATAACGCGCAACAGCATTAGATCAACCTATTGATTTTCAGATATTTATTGCTAGTTGCGGGGGTACTTAAAAGGCAATAGAATAGGATTTGTCCTGTAGAAAGTGTGGACTTTATTACCCACCGATTTCCACAAAAAATCCCCGACTGTGGAAGTCAGGGATTCACTTATGGGATGGGTATTCATTCGTACTGCGTATAGGACGAACACACCCGAGTAAAGTAACGGATTAATTCGCGCTGAAGATCAGTTTGCATCGAGTGCGTCTACCCGGTCATCTACACCATCTTTCACGGTTTCAATCGCTTGTTTTGTCTTAGTCCATGTGGTAGCCGTTACCTGATCTATTTCCTTTAATAGACCGGTCATTGTAGCACGTTCTTTTTTCAACGTCGACAAACCAGCAGTAAGTTTTGTCTTCGCGGCTCCTGTCGCCGCTTTCAGATCACGCTCGTATTTGGCCGTCTTTTCGTCGATGTCTTCAATTTCGGCATTGAGTTCCTTGCGCATATCGTCGCGGTCGGCATCCCAGGTTTTTTTGAAGTCTTTCCGGGCCGAATCCAGGTCGGCCTGTTTGTCCATCACTTCTTCCTTAGTTTCGCCTTCCACCTGTGCGTTTACTACTTCCTGCTTAGCCTCGGCTACGTCCTCCGCTTTGTTCTCCGTCTTCGATTCGCAGCTCATCTGGAACGTACCCAGCGTAATGGCCAGCAAAGCAGCCGCATATGTCATCTTTTTCATCACGTTGTGTGTTTTAGTTGATTAGCCAGTTAAACGTGATTTACCCGCTGAGGTTTAACGAACCTATCTGTGAGTCCCAAAAGAGGTGTAAAGTCAACACCACAGTGAACATAGAGTAAACGAATTTACCCTATTGGTACTCCCCTGCTCTACGGTTGCATCCCTTTTTTACTTCAAAATTTCGTATCTTTGTCCCCTGATTCTTAGAAAAGTACTAAATGAACAGAGAGCAGGAAATTGCCCGTCGGCGGACTTTCGCCATCATTAGCCACCCCGATGCCGGCAAAACCACACTGACCGAAAAACTGCTGCTTTTTGGCGGAGCCATCCAAACCGCCGGAGCCGTAAAATCCAATAAAATAAAGAAGTCGGCTACCTCCGATTTCATGGAGATCGAAAAGCAACGGGGTATCTCCGTGGCTACCTCGGTGATGACCTTCGATTACGACGGAAAGAAAATAAATATCCTCGATACGCCTGGCCACAAGGACTTTGCCGAAGATACATACCGTACGCTCACAGCCGTAGACAGCGTCATTCTGGTTATCGACTGCGTGAAGGGCGTGGAAGAACAGACCGAACGGCTCATGGAAGTGTGCCGGATGCGCGACACGCCGGTGATCATTTTTGTGAATAAAATGGACCGTGAAGGACGCAACCCATTTGATCTGCTCGATGAGCTGGAAGAGAAATTAAACATCCGGGTACGTCCCCTGACGTGGCCCGTCAACATGGGTTCTGATTTCAAGGGCGTGTATAGTCTCTACGAGAAAAAGTTATATTTCTTCCGCGTCAATAAAACCAGGGTTGAAGACGACGTACTGCCTATCGATATCAATGATCCATTGCTCGATGAGAAGGTAAGTACTCGCGACGCCAATCAATTGCGTGAAGACGTCGAGCTAATCGAAGGTGTATATGACCCGTTTGATGTGGAAGCGTACCGGGCTGGTAAAATAGCACCGGTGTTCTTCGGGTCGGCCGTAAACAACTTCGGTGTAAAGGAACTGCTCGACGGATTCTGTCAAGTTTCACCCGAACCCATTGCGCGGCCAACGGATAAGCGTGTTGTGGAGCCGGAAGAGCCTAAGTTCAGCGGTTTCGTTTTCAAGATCCACGCCAACCTCGACCCGCGCCACCGCGACCGTATTGCGTTCCTGCGGGTGTGCTCCGGGCTATTTGAGCGGGGTAAATTTTACCATCATACCCGTCTTGATAAGGACGTTCGGTTCTCCAGCCCCTTCAGCTTCATGGCCGACGCCAAGGCCGTGGTAGACGAAGGGTTTCCGGGCGATGTAATTGGCCTCTACGATACAGGTACGTTCAAGATCGGTGATACACTAACTGAGGGCGAAGACTTTCAGTATCAGGGCATTCCGAGCTTCTCGCCCGAGTTGTTCAAGGAACTGGTGAACCTGGACCCCATGAAAACCAAGCAACTCGACAAAGGCATTCAGCAACTCACCGACGAGGGTGTGGCGCAGTTGTTTACGCTGGCGTTGGGTAATCGCAAGATCGTGGGTACGGTGGGCGAACTTCAGTTTGAAGTGATCCAGTATCGTCTCGAACACGAATATGGGGCCAAGTGCCGCTGGGTGCCTTTGAACACAAGCCGTGCCTGCTGGATTACGGCCGACGATAAGGTGAAACTGAACGAGTTTATCCGGCTAAAAGGTAATCAGGTGGCTTACGATAAAGACCAGAACCCCGTTTTCCTGGCCGAATCGGACTGGATGCTGCGAATGAATCAGGATAACAATCCAGAGATTACGTTTCATAAAACCTCGGAGTTCAAGACTGAAATGGCTTAGCGCACATCGGACTGTTCAGGCCGTTCAAGCGGAGTTTCAGCCCTAATTGAAGGCTGGTTGTTTATACACTACTAGTTAACTAACCAGTCACTTACATGAAAAAGCTAATTCTGTTTGCCGCGTTACTCCTTGCAGGTACATCGGTTTCATTTGCCCAGGACAGTGTAAAAGTTGCGAAGCAAAGCGCGAAGACGGCCAAGAAAGAAGCCCGTCACATGAAGCACGAAGCTGGCAAAGTAGACGACAAAGTGGGTAAAAACATGGCGAAAGAAGCCAAGAAAGAAGCCAAGCATATGAAAAAAGAGGCGAAAATGACAGATAATTAAGTCGCTCGTTCTCTTTCTATTAAGCAAAACGGGTTGCCATATGGTAACCCGTTTTTGTTGCTCAACATGCGTGGCAATGCCAGCCTGGAGACTCGTCGTGTGTTGCGATGTGTCTGGCAACGGATCTATTTATAAATCAAGGATCATATAAACTTAGTCTGGTTGAGGAAGCGTTACAACTGTAACGTACTACTCAACATATGAATCTAAGTCGGAATTGCTTGATCGGCTTCACCCTGCTTGTAGTTGGCCTGACTAATTGCAAGCAAGACCGGGGAGTTGTCCCTGCCAGCCAATCGAACGTACCTACCCGCGATAATAACCTCACTTTGGGCAACCCGTCTGGTGCAGGTACGTCGGACGCCGGTAATTTCCTGATCGACAAGGGTATGTATGTCCTGAGCTACAATGCTAGTAAAGGAACGCCAAATTGGGTTAGCTGGCATTTGTCGACCGCCTGGAAAGGCTCCGCTTCGCGCTATACCGGCAACTTTATACCCGAAACTGCGCTGCCCACAGGAGCCTATCAGGTGAAGCACGCTGACTATACCAACTCTGGATTTGACCGGGGGCATATGTGTCCGTCGGATGATCGTGATTCAACGGCCACCGAAAACAGGACCACTTTTACGCTGTCGAACATCGTTCCTCAGGCTCCGCATCATAATCAGCAGGCCTGGCGCTTACTGGAAGACTACACCCGGTCGCTGCTGGCCGATGGCCAGGAATGCTACATCATCGCCGGCTGCAACGGACAGGGCGGAACCGGTAATAACGGGCTGGTGGAAACACTAGCCGGGGGAAAACTGGTCGTACCGGCAGCCCTTTGGAAGGTGATCGTTATACTACCAGTAGGCAGCAATGATCTGCAACGGATCGATAACCAAACCAGGGTGATCGCCGTCTGGATGCCCAATACCAACGCAGTAGGTGATGAGCGATGGGCCGACTACCGCGTGAGTGTCGATCAGATTGAACAGCGGACGGGCTACGATCTCTTATCGAACGTACCCACGGCCGTTCAGCGAGTGGTTGAGGCCGGGGCTGACCGGGTGGTTGTTCAATCCGTCTCTCTGGCGTTATAGCTTGATAACCAGCGTTGATACGGAGCGGGCCGACAGCGTTAAGTTGGTGGTCGACGCTGTGCGTTTGCCAAGGCTGACCGTTTCGGTGGTTTCATACAAATCAACCTGATTTGCCCGACTCTTCACGCTAGCCAACTGAATTGAACGGGCCTCTCCGGGATTAATAACAACGATAACAAGCTGTTTTTTATCCGCGCTTCGATACGCGGAAACCAGCGGGTCACTGCCCGAAGGTTGAGCTGCGTTGGTTTGTAAGCCTATGCGAACCATACCAGGCCGAACGAAACGGGCAAAATTCCCCAGTGCCCACATCGTTTTGGAACTGAGAATATCGCCGTCGCGCTGGTTTTGCGCATTCTCGCCCATTTTCCCGTTGTTTTCCACGTAGATCAGCCCGTCTTTGTAATTGCTCGCGCTGAGGGCCAGCCACCATTGCCACGATGTTGCGTTGGCTACCGTCAAATCGGCGTGAATAACCCGGGCGACATACAAGGCCGTTGTCATGCCCAAATCCCGGTCATTGCCGTTGATCTCGCCTTCGTTGTCGCTCAGCACGCAGTATTCCGATTGCCAGAAATCGACGCCCGTTTGCTTAAGCTTTGTGGCCAGTTGTTGCCGGGTAGCCTGTAGTTTCTCTGCCGGTGAGGTGGTGAAATAACTATGTCCACAAACCAGTTTTTCCACATTGGGTACGTTGTCGATTCGGGTGGGGCTGGTAGGGTCAAAAAAGGCAGTGATCACATCGTCCTGCCCCGTTTTGCTTCGGTTAGTGCCGGGTTGAGACAGGTAATTCAACTGACCCGCCTCAGCGAGAGTGAGGCGGGTCGTGAGTTTCTGGCGGCTTAATTCACGCCCCAGTTCGCGGGTCAGCTCGGCTATATCGGCGTTGGTGGCCGGTGTGCCTTCCTGAGTGGCCATCCGCTGCCCTTTTTTGATTCCCCAGTCCCATTGCGGTTCGTTGAACGGGCTCAGGTAGTGCATCGGCATGCCTTTTTTGGCAAAATACTGGGCAACATCGGCCAGAAATCGAGCATAATCACCCAGTCGTTGCCGGTTGAAATTGTAGTCGCCCAACGTACCTGAAGCGTAGGCTTTCCCATTGGCGGTAAACTGTACCGGCGGCGAGTTGGTGAAACCCAGCAAATAAGGCACCTTCCGCCGATGAGCGGCTTCGACAAACCACTGCTGCCCGGCCTGCTTCGTCCAGTCGTAGGAACCATCGGGTCGCTGGAAACATTCTGACCGGCGCCACGGACTGCGTATGCCGCTCGAATCGCCTTGTTCGCTACTGCCCGCCCCAATGTTGAACCGCCACAGCGACAGGCCTATACCTTTCGGATTACCTGCCTTGTCGGTGTCCAGGCTGAACAGCCAGTCGGCAATCTGCTCGCGTTTAGCCAACGGGTAGCTCTGGCCAATAAACTGGGCCGACCAGCAATCAGATGCGCCAAAGCTATGGATCGTCTGAAACGTCTGGTCTGGCTGGACGGTGACAACAAGCGGCTGAGCCCAAGCAACCCTACCCAGCAGGCAAAGAAGTTGTACGGCGAACAGACACCGAAAAAAGCTGTGATTCATAACGGGTTAGGTACGTTGGTCAATCAAAATAGCCGACGCGCAACGGCAAATTAGCGCAGCTTGAGTTGAACGCTGCTGCCCAGATAAACGCCCTGGGGCAAGTCCACCGTAAACAGCGTGCTGTTCCTTTTTTCATCCACCTGGGTGCGGTAGTTGGTGCCTGTCGACTTGTAGATGCCCGTTACGGCCACGGTGATCTGGCTCAGTTTTCGGGAGGGATCGGCCAGGGTTAACTCTGTTAGTTTGCCATTCTGCATCTTTAGCATAGCCATTCCCTGACTGTCCATGCGAATGGTCGCTCCCTTGTCGATATCGATCGTTCCTGCTTTGTAAAAGGCTATCTGGGTAATCTCCAACTGGCGATTTCGTACTGCCTGTAGCTCAGGGGTGTTAGATAGAACATAGATGGAACGATTCGTTTTACTACTCTCAGCCAACTGCTGTTCAGACACATTCGGTACGACAATGTATTGATAGGTGCCGTTCGTGGGCTTGTTGCCGTGCGTAAACCACAGCGCAAATACATCTTTACTCACCACTTCCTGACTAATATTCTTCTGGTCCGTAATGTCTGACCAGCGCCCCGTCTGAGGGCCATTCGAGAGGTTGACCGTCGTTGGCTCCGGAAAAATATAGCCCACCTTATCCTGATACACCCACTTCACTTTTTCGAGCGGCCGATTGCCGGTCGGAACACTTTTTTGAACGCCATCCTGCATCATAGTTACGTCGCTTCTCATCAGCACCTGATTGATGGTCGAGACGACCGGCAGATCGGTTGTTGATTTAATGGACGTACCCAGACAGACATATTCTTTATCAAAAAAGAACCACGATTTTTTGGCTTCTACCCCATCGTGAGGACTTTTGAAATCAAAGGCAACGGCACCGTACAAACCGTCGGTCACCGCGCCCACAAAATCGGTCAACCCTGCTTTTTGGATCTGGTCAGGGCCGGGGAGCTGTGGTTTTTGCAGGATGGTGGTGCCCGATATTTTCTGCCAGTCATAAACGGGCCAGATGTCCTGGTATTCATCGCCTCTCAGCATCAAATAGTTGGTGCCATCGGCGCGGTGGTGGGTTGTCTTACCCGGCCCGTTGTAGGGTTCTTCCATGTTCCGGTTGCGGCTAGAAAACATCCGAACTGTAGTATAAAAATCGGGGCGTTGGAACACAAAATGTTCGCTTTGCCAGAAGAATTTGGCGAATGATAACGAAGGTTTGGCCAGCCCTTTGCGCAAGCGGATGATCTCTTCCAGTTCCGGTTTTCGGTAGTCGGTACTGACCAGAAGCCGTTCTATTTCAAGCGTACCCTGCGGGCGAAAAGTAGACCGTTCGGATATGCTCCGGTTCCTGACGCTGATGTCGTCGTAGACGCCGTACACCATCTGTTTGTAAATGCCATCAAGGTAGTAATCAACCAGTTGGTCGATCTTTTCTTTGGAGAAAGCGTATTTGGTGCCAGCCACAAAGTACGACCAGTCGCCGTAGGCATTGGCGTATTTTCCGTAGCCGTAGGAAGAGGTATTGTTAACCCGGTCTACCCGGTGGTGGAAACTATAATCATGTTGCAGACCCCGTTCGCCGGTCGCAAATTTCAGTTCGCCTTCGATGATCTTGATGATGTTATCGAACTCCTGAAAATTGTTCATGAACAGCAGGTTTTTGGCCAGAATCCCCGCAATCACAATGCGGTCGCCGCTGGGCCGCGCGCCAGATGCGTTCATGTTGGCCCGGCCAATCATGGGCTGGGCTTTCGCCACAAGGTCTTGCGGTAGTTCATCGCCGATGATCAGCATCAGATTGCCCAGATTAGTTGGCGTTGTTATCTGGTTGTCGTGCCAGTTGTCACCCACAAAGTCATTTTTCACCCAGAACGCCAACCCCTGACTGATACGCTCCTTGAGGGATTTGCTTTGATAAAACGAAGACGATTTATTCTGGTAAGCTTTGGCCAGATACACCAGATCGCGCGTATGACCGCCATGCGGAAAGCTGGCTGTTTTGCTCAGATCAGCATAATTGATTCCCCGAAAGCTGCCGTCGTCGTTCATCTTCGCCAGAATAGCCGACACGTTATTGTCACTGATGCTGGTGCTCATCAGGTCAGCCACGATCCGCCCTTTGATGATATTTACGTCGTTCTGCCCCCGGCAAACAGAGGCTAGCAGAAAAAGGATGGGCAGGATGAACAGGCGTTGAGAAATTGCTTTCATAAGCAGTGGAGGTCCGGGATATGGCGTTAGCTGACCAGTAAAGAGGATCGCCGCTGTTTTCTATTGCTCATGATGAATTATAGATCATGCGTTTAGTGAGCTTCCGGTCAGGCAAATTGCAGCCACAATCATGGCTTTTCGCTTGTGATAGCTTCGCGCTGTAGGCCCTTCGACAGGCTCGGCACCCAAAAAATCGTCGGCTACAATATTCTAGCTAATTCACCAGCAACCACTCACGTACACGTGGATTGAAATCGCCGATGCACTCCCAATGAAACGCGTGACCGGCTTCGTCGTAGAAGTGAAGCTCGCTGTTCGGAATGGCTCCGGCTACTTCTTCGGCCATCCAGACCGGCGTAAACTGGTCGTTTCGGCCGCCAATGACCAGGGTAGGTTGCGTAATCTTGCCTAAATCCGCTACCGTATTGTGCGCAATACAGGCTTCGGCTTGCCCTTCCAAACCATGCAACGGCTGGGGATTGGCATCAATCGCCGCCGCCTGCCGACCGGCTTGTAAATCGGCAAACACGGCGTCATCATCCCAACTACGCTTCGAGTAGATCAGCAGTTGAATATAATTCGCAAACTCTTCGGGACGAAGCCGCGCTTTGATGGTAGCCATATGCCGGAAAATGGCTTCAGCCGTGCGATCACAGCGCGCCCACGGACACATCAACACCAGCGAACGTACCTGATCGGGGTGCCGCAAAGCCAGTTGCTGAGCAATAGTACTTCCCATCGACACCCCCACGACTCGAACGCTTTCCAGCCCGAGCGAATCGATCAGTCCGGCATAATCATCGGCCATCTGCTCAGTGCTGTACGGGCCAATCGGCTTGTCAGACTGGCCAACGCCCCGGTTATCACCCATGATGCAGCGAAAACGCATACTCCAGTCGTCGGCATGTTTTTCCCAAACCGATCCGGGAGCCGTAATGCCCATAATCAACAGCAGCGGCTCGCCCGTTCCGCGCTCTTCGTAATATAAATTGATGCCGTTGGTGGTGATGAAAGGCATGGGTTTGGTTAATTCGTTATTGGTTGATTCGTTATTGGGGACTGGTTATTGGGGAATCTGTTCTATGTCTACTTCAATCAACCAATAACCAATCAACCAACCACCGCTGTCAGCAGCGTTTCGTAGACCCAGCGGCCGTCGTGGAGCGTCACGCCGTCGGGATCGTCCATAGCTTCGGGGCCTTCATCTTCGCAGATAATCCAGCCGCTATACTGCTGCTCGATCAGCCAGCGTGTGATGCCAACGAAATCGACTTTCCCGTTGCCCAGAAGCGCAAACTCAGGCTCGCCGTTCCAGTCTTTGAAATGCACCAGATTGATCATCGACGCGTATTCTTTCATCTTCGTCAGCGGGTCCATGCCGCCGTTGATGAGGTGCCCCACGTCGGGCGTCCAGCCCGTTACCGACGTATCCAGCGACTCCAGAATGACGCGGTAATCGTCCTCCGTCCGCGTGATCGACGAGTGCGGCGAGTTGGGGTGGAAACTACAGGGCACACCCGCATCAACCGCCCGCCGCGACACCGTATTGACGATGTTGACGAGGTTTCGGCGACGTACCTGAATGTCATGCCGCCCGGTTGGTTTCTGAACCGTGCAGAGGATAGCCCCCGGAAAATGTGTCAACAGGTCAATGGCCCGGTCGGCCTCGCGTCGCTCTTGCTCGGTTTCGTCGGCCCCGTTCCAGTCCAGGGCCAGCGCAATAGCGGCTAGTTCAACGCCCTGTTCGGTCAGTTTTTTGCCTAAACTATCGGCATCGGGCAGATCACCCATCCAGTTGAAAATAGGCTCGATTCCCGCAAAACCAGCCTGCGCCGTAATGTCGATCATGTGCCCCTGCCGGTTGGCGTGGGTGAGACCGTTGTTGTTCATGAACCAGGTGTACGCCTCAGCGCCAAATCGAAAAGGGAAGGACATAGGATTTGTGGTCTATGGTTTGTAGTTTGTGGTTGCGCTGCTTACTTACGACCGGTGGAGTAGTAGCGCAACTACAAACCACAAACTTTATGCGTACCTCGCCTGCATGGCTTTGATGAATGTCAGGCCTTTTTCGGCAATATCCCAGGGCTTGCTGTATTCACGCCAGACGTTGATCGAATTAGCGAAATCTATGTCATTGCGGGTAAAAGCTTCGATCGTCATCCAGCCGGTGTAGTTGATCTCAGCCAGCGTTCGGAAGGTATCGTCCCACGGAATATGCCCATCGCCGGGCGTCCCCCGGTCGTTTTCGCTGATGTGCACGTGGGCCAAAACGGGGGCGATTGTCCGAATGGCATCGGAAAAGCGTTTTTCTTCCATGTTGGCATGGTGCGTGTCGAACATAGCCTGAACGTTCGGGTGGTCGGCCCGGCGAACCAGTTCCGAAAGTTGTTCCATCGTGTTGCAGAGGTAACACTCGAACCGGTTCAGCGCTTCGGGAGCCAGCACAATATTGGCCTGTTTGGCATACTCGCCCACTTCATGCAACACCTCGGCACTACGCGTGTATTCGTCGGGTTGTGGTTCACGGCGGCTAAACGTGGCAAAGGCCGAATGGAATGGCCCGCAAATGACCGATGCGCCCATCGCCTGCGCCCGGTCAACCGCCCCTTTCAGATGCGTCACCGCCTGCCGACGCACAGCCGCCGATTCGCTCGCCGGATTCTCGTCGGGACCCACTACCGTGACACAGGTACGTTGTAAGCCCGTTTGATCCAAATGATTGCCAAATTTCTGGTAGACAGCCACATCCTGCGTGTCGATGAAGCACTCGACCCCATCATAACCGATCGTTTTGAGGCGGTCGGCTATCGGGTTCATTTTTTCGGATATAGCGGCGGTCCAGACCAGAAGGTTAAAGCCGATGGGGCACGTTGTTAATGAAGGCATAGAAGTTATTTTATTATTCGTGCATTCCCGGCTTTACCCCCCCGCCCTGAAGGGAGCCCGCTGGCGCAAGCAACCACTACTATAGCAGAGCTGGAGTGCGCCAGCGGGCTCCCTTCAGGGCGGGGGGTAAAGCCGGGAAAAAAGCTTCACTTTTCCATCGGGTGCTCTTTCACCAACTGGGTTGGCGAATAGAAATCGACCTTGCTGGCTGTGGCGGCTCTGACTTTTTTTACCTGTTCGGGCGTAATGGCCGGGGCTTCGTTGCCAAATGAATTTCGAACATACGTTAGCACAGCGGCGATTTCCCGGTCTTTCAGCAAACCACCAAATGGGGTCATCGGCACTTGTCCCGGGTACGTTTTACCATTCACCTCGATGGGCCCCATAACGCCTTTCAACGCTATTTTGATCAGGCGTTCTTCATTACCAGACACCCACTTCGTGCCAATAAGCGGCGGAAAACCAGACGCGTCGAGCCCACGTCCATCGGGTTGATGACAGGTCGAGCAATAGCCCTCACGGTTGTAAATTTCGCGGCCAGTATTGAACAGGGCCAGTTCGTCGCCCTTCAATTTAGACGCCACCACATTGTCTTTTTTCTTATTGACATTCACCCCATTCAGGTGCGCAACGGCCGTTTCATGGGCGTGAATCATCCAGTTGTCCAGCGGCTTTTTGGCGGCTTCGGCCAGAATAGGCAGCCCTTTTTCTTTCCCGATCCAGGAGGCGGCAACCAGGGCATCGAGACGTACCCGGCTGTTGTCATCTTTCGCGGCCTGCATCAGCAGATTGGCCTGATCGGCTACCTGATGACCGGTGTATCGTAACACCTGAACAGCAGCGGCGCGGGCGTGGTAATCGTTCGCTTTCAGCAGTTGGCGGAGCAATTTCTGGTCAACTTTATCAAGGCCCCAGCTTACCCACAGACCTTCCAGTAAATGATGTTCATAGCGGGGATCGTTCTTGTCCAGACCTGCCGCCCACGTGGTCAGTTTAGCCAGCACCTGCGACGCATCGCGGCCCCGTAGTTCGCGGCGGGTGCGGTAGCGGGTGCGGTATTCGGGTAATTTCAGGTTATCCAGCAACTGCTCGATGCTGGCTCCGTCTATTTTTGCCGGCGTCACCAGCGGGCGCGACGGGTACGTGATGCGGTAAATCCGGCCGTGCGAATGGTCGCGCAGGGGATCGCGGGCGTTGTGCTGCATGTGACCGATCAGAATGTTGTGCCAATCGATGAGGTACAACGACCCATCGGGGGCAAACTCCATATCGACCGGCCGGAAATTACGGTCTTCGCTCACAACCAGATCCTGCCGGTGTTTGCTTTTGTAGCCCGTACCGTCATCGACCAGGGTATGCTCTTTCATGCCCAGAAAACCGATGGTATTGTTGATCAGGAAATCGCCCTGCAACTCATCCGGGAAATGGCGGCTCGACACAAATTCCAGCCCCGATGTGGGACGTACCCGGTGCGCGTCTTCCACCAGTTGAACCGATTTGTGGGTGGCTTCACCATAGCGCGGCAGTACCGAGCCGGGCATCATCCAGCGCACATCCGGGCTCGAGGTCTCGGCAAAAAAGGGCTGCCCCCAGTCGTCAAACGCAATGCCCCAGGGGTTTGGAATAGACAGTTGAGCGGTCCGTTCCAGTTTACGGAGTTGGGGCGCGTAACGGTAAAAGCCGCCGTTGGTTGCCCGCACCGGCCCGTACGACGTTTCCACGTTGGTGTGCAGAAAAACGCCCTCGCCCGAGTAGATAGCCCCCGATGGATCGACCGTAAAGGCGTGGCTGTTGTGGTGGGTGTCGTGGTCGTCGAAGCCACTTAACAGAATCTCGCTTTTGTCCGCTTTGTCGTCGCCGTTGGTATCGGTAAACAGTTTCAGGTTCGTTCCCTGCGACACGTAGACGCCTTCTTTCGCGATTTCGAAGCCGAGGGGAAGGTGTAACCCGTCGACAAAAACGGTTTGTTTATCGGCTTTCCCGTCGTTGTTGGTGTCTTCAAAAATCAGGATTTTGTCGTTCGGTTTGGCGTCACCGGGCTTGTAATGCGGGTAACTCGGCATCACCGCTACCCACAACCGTCCCTTATTATCGAACGACATCTGCATGGGTTTCGCCAGATCAGGAAATTCTTCTTCCGACGCAAAAAGCTCGATTTTGTAGCCAGCAGGCACTTTCAATTTGCTCAACGCCTCCTGTCCATATAGGTACGTCAGGCTTCCGTTTTTCTCCGGGTTGAAGTTCGTTTTCACCGGTGGCAGCACTTTCGTCCGCTTGTCGGCGGCAGCAATGTCCATTTTCGTTCCTTTCGAGGCGGCCAGCCAGACTGCCGTGTCGCGAATGGCGGTCATTTGCCGGATCTTCTCAATTTCGGCCGGGTAATTGTCGGGGCCAAATGGATTGTAGCGGCGACCATACACGTGAACGCCGTTCGGAATTTTGTAGTCGTTATGCCACATCCAGTCCTTTTCCAGTACGGCATCGTGTACCAGTTTCCGGTTCGCTTCCGCTTTTGCACCCGTCTTGCCAAAAACCTGATCGGCCAGCAACGTACCCAGCTTTTTGTAGCCTTCGTCGTTCAGTTGCGAGCCGTCGATGGTCAGCGGGTCTTTACTGGCGGCGTACCACTGTTGAGACGGCGTGAACGCATCGACGAAGACAATCTTATGCTGATCAGCCACCTCGCGCATGGCTTTGGTATAGAGGGCCAGGTTCTCGTTTTCCTTCTTTCCGTTCGGCAGGTCATACGTACCTGACAAGTCTTCAAAGGCAATGGGCGACACCAGGGCCAGTTGCGGCGGCGTAGCTCCATTGTATTTCTGGCTCAGCGTGTGCTTCACGAACGCATCGAGTTCGGCCTTGTAGTTAGCCAGTCCCGCTGGACCCTGAAACGATTCGTTATAACCAAAAAAGGCCACAATCACGTCGGTCTTGAGCCGGGTCAGCCACTCGTCGGGCGATTCAAACGTTCCCTGGCTATCCGATTTGTTGGCCAGTTCCGTCTCGGTCGGCCGTTGCCGGAATTTCTCCGCACCGGGGAAGGCCCAGGGCGAGAATCGACTCGAACGGGGCCTGAAACCAGGGGTATCGCCGGGGTCGCACATGTTCCGAATGTAGAGCATATCGTCCGGGTAACGTACCTGCATTTCGGTTTCAAAATGCCCGTAGTTCATCATCCGCGAACCCAGGTTGTTACCTAGCAGCATGATGTGACTCCCTTTTTTAACCGTCAGCGCATTTGGAGCACTGGCCTGAAATGCGCTAAACCCGATGGCGCAAAGCAGAACGGCAATCAATAAATTCCTGACAGATTTTTTTTTGCTTGAAAACAGTCTCATACGATCTGTACTTAGTTGACAATGCCCCGATACGCTACGTTTATAGCCAGTTTCTCCGGCTGCTTTTTAGGAATGGGCCGGCCCAGGCTCCAGTGTATGGCGTTGATTACCAACCGCTGAAAGGACTGAACCTGAAAATCTTCGGGATGTCCCAGGGTGGTGAAAAAAGCCCTGCCACCCCACTCATTTTTCCACGTCCAGGCAACGGGATTATCAATGGCTTCCTTATCGGGATTCACCGATTTGCCCATCAGCAGGGGTACCGCGCCCTTCGCCGGATAGTCGGGCAGGACACGATAGAGCCAGGATGCGGCGTGAAATTCAGGCGCAACGCCCCTTAAAATCGGATTTTTAGCTGCCTCTGGAATCACCGTTACATCGGTGGTGCTTTTGTGGCCATAGTGCGTGTGTTTGGCCGCGCCGCCCCAACCCGGCGGAGCACCAAACGCAAATTCACCAAACGAATTCCATCGGACACGCGGATCGCCAGCCGGATAATTGAAGGCGTGGCTGGTAGTCCGAAAACCCATTACCGGCTTACCCGATTTCAGGTACGTGTCAATGTAATCCAGTTGTTCCTGAGGTAGTTGCCGCCAACGCAAGAAGAAGACAGCCAGATCAGCGTCCTTAAGTGTTTCCAGACCGGGAATGTCTTTTTCGCCGTTCTGATTCGGTGCCGATTTCAGCACATTCGTCTGCATGCCGTAGTTTTTTTCCAGTTCGGCGGCGATCAGCGGCAGGGTTTGTTCACCGCTGTATTCATGATCACCCGTAACAAAGACCACATACGGCTTATCGGCTTTTGATCCAGCCGGTTTGAGCCGACTGGCAATCGCTTCGGGCAGGCCTAGTTGCGTAAGTGCCAGCAAGCCGGCAGTATAGTGGATGAATTCGCGGCGGCTATTTTTCATAAATCTTTGTACAGTAGTAGCGTTGCTTCTATGTAAGAAAAGTGGGTAGTGAATCTACGTATCTGATGTTAAAGTCGGCGGTCCCGCGTCCGGGTTAGGCTAAATCTATACCGTTACGCCGGTGTCTTTCCAGCTTTTCGAGGCGGCGGATTCCAGCACGGCTTCGCATACTTTCTGCGTTTCCAGCGCGTCCTGGAAGGTGGGTGAACAGGGCTCGCCAGTTTCGAGGCACGTCAAAAAATCGGCCACCTGATGCAGGAATGTGTGCTCGTAACCGATGCTTGTGCCTGGAATCCACCAGCGGCCCATGTAGGGTTGATCCCCGTCGGATACGTGAATGCTGCGCCAGCCCCGAACGGTTGACTCATCGGCATGATCGAAGTATTCCAACCGGTTCATGTCGTGCAGATCCCACCGGATCGAGGCATGCTCGCCGTTGATTTCGAGGGTGTACAGTGCCTTATGGCCACGCGCATAGCGGGTTGCCTCGAAAAGCCCCAGCGACCCGTTGTCGAAGTGGCAATGAAACAGGCAGGCGTCGTCGATACCAACGGGCTGCACTTTTCCGGTCGCCTGGTGCACACGCTCTTTGATGAATGTTTTCGTCATTGCCGATACATCCGTGATCGCTCCATTGAGCCACATGGCGGTGTCGATGCAGTGCGCCAGCAGATCGCCCGTCACCCCCGAACCGGCTGCATCGGCATCCAGTCGCCAGAGAGCCGTTCCCCCCTGCGGCAGGTCGGCGTTGATGGTCCAGTCTTGCAGGAAGTTGGCCCGGTAATGAAAAATCTTGCCCAGTTTCCCCGAATCAATGATTTGTTTGGCCAGCGTAACGGCCGGCACACGGCGGTAGTTATACCAGACGGTGTTGGGTACGTTCGCTTTCTGGATCGCGTCAACCATACCCTGCGCTTCGGCCAGCGTTCGAGCCAGTGGCTTTTCGCACAAGATCATCTTGCCCGCTTCTGCTGCGGCAATAGCAATTTCGGCATGCGTATCGTTGGGCGTACAAATATCGATGGCGTCAATATCATCGCGAGCAATGATCGCCTTCCAATCCGTCTCCACCGATTCGTAGCCCCATTGCTCGGCAAATTTCCGGGCGTTGGCCTCGTTGCGTGAGCACACGGCTTTCAACACCGGACGGTATTCGAGTTCAGGAAAAAAGTGGCTTACCTGATAGTAGCCATTCGTATGAATCCGACCCATCAGGCCGGTACCGATTAAGCCAATGCGTAGTTCTTTTTTGGTTGCCATAGTTTAGTGGGAAATTTAGTTTCGTCGGCGTATTACCCCCAACCCCCTGAAGGGGGCTAAAGCTCTGCATGAAGACAAGCTAACTAGCGGAGCCTTAGCCCCCTTCAGGGGGTTGGGGGTAGTTTACTCGTACCAGCCGTGTTGCTTACGTACCTGGATCATGGTGGCCAGAATGTCGTTCCAGGTTTGCTGGTTGGTCATTACGGCATTGGGGAACATGCAGCCGTCCCAGCAAATGTGTTTGAAGGCTTTGGTCAGATAACCGTTTTCGTCGCGGAGCCAGAAACCTGCATCATTGGCCACATCGAGTTTGCCATTTGGGTCCAACGCCTGGCAGTGGCGGCCCGTTATATCGTGCGAGCCGGAACCGAATACCGTCCCGTCGTTTTGCGCCACGTGGAAGTCAATCGTCCAGGGGCGCAGGGCGGCGGTTACTGTTTTAAGTCCTTCGGTCAGGGCGGCGCGGTCATTCCAGTCGAAGTCGGCGGGGAGAATACGGTCTTGCGGGCGGTTATAGCCGAGTAAATACAGGAGCGTGTGCGCCATATCGGCCTGGAAACCCATATTTGGCCGGTCAACGGCTTCGAGCGTTTCCACCATCGTTTTCCAACTGTGCATACCGCCCCAACAAATCTCCCCTTCGGCGGCCAGCTTCTCGCCAAAATCAGCGGCCACGTCACAGGCTTCGCGGAAGGTCTGGGCAATGAGTTTGGTGTTCCCCGCCGGATCAGCGTCCCAGCTATGTGGCGAACTGGCTGAGTCGATGCGCACAACGCCGCTGGGCCGAACGCCCAGTTCCGTAAGGCGCTGCCCGACGTGGCAAGCTTTGCGCACCATCTCCACAAACTGGGTACGTTCTGCCTGGGTGCCCATTGCAGGCCCACCCCAGATTGGCGCTACCAGCGAACCGATCTTCAGATTATGACCCGACACTTTATCGGCCAGCCGCTTGATGCCGTCATCATCCAGATCAACGTCGATATGCTCGAAAAGGGCGAGGTCAACGCCATCGAATTTCACACCGTCAACCTCGGCAGCGGCGGTCAATTTCAGCATGGTATCGAAGGGAATGACAGGCTCCGAATCGGGTCCTTTACCGACCACGCCGGGCCACATGGCGTTGTGCAGTTTGGGATAGTTATTCTCGTTCATGGGGGTTGGGAGTTTGGTTAATTGGTGATTAGGTAATGGAGGGATTGAGGGATTAGTGATTGGTTTTACGAATCTCCTAACTACCCAATCCCTTAATCACCAATCACTAAATCAGGGTTTGCCGGGCCGAAGTGTTTCAGGATAACGATCGGGTCGGTGGTGGATGGGTTTACGATGGTGACGCCTTCCGTAGCGGCCTGTTCGCTGACGAAAAATTCGTCGTTGGTAAGTTGACCGTATCGGATCAGGGCGGGCGTTTCGATATCCCAGACGCCCAGTTTGCCATGGCCCTGCATCACGATCAGGCCGTAGGCGGCGCTGTCTTTGATGGTGACGGTTGTGCCCGGCATAACGGTCAACTCTTTGGCACTGAACGCCTCTGACTTGTAGCACACCCAGTTTTCGACGTACCCAGCGGCTTGCATCTCCGCCACATCCCGAACGGGCAACGGTGCCATAAACCGGTTGGCCATCATCTGTGGATCAACGTTCAGGTCCCAATCGATGGCTTCCATAAGCTGGTCGTAATCGCCGATCCGGTCCTTTGGCGTACCATTCCACAGCAGTTCTTCGGGAATAATCGCCTCGTTCACCAGCGACTGATACATGGCAAACACGTCCGACGCTTTTTGCGGCTCATAGGTACACAGGCTCCCGGGGGCGTGCAGAAGTCCAGGAGGCACGTCCCAACCAGTGCCGGGTTCGAGGCGGTAGGCCATCGAATAGTTGGTGATCTTGTTGTCTCCTTTAGTGAAGTTCATCAGGCATTCCTTGATCTGCTCTTTCGACGTACCTGGCGCAATGCCGATGAAGGTGTACGGAAAATCGCCACCGTGATTATTCAGTTGCGGCGGAAAATAATACGCCTCCGGTTTGCCCAACTGCCCGATATGCGCGGCCTGTTCGTCGTTATGGTGCAGGTGATGCGGCAGCGGCCCCATGTTGTCGAAGAACTTGGAATACATCGGCCAGCTTCCATACTGATTCCAGAGCCGGTCGCCGATCAGGCTACCTTTCAGCTCTTCAACGGCATCTTTTAGCAGAAACTGTACTTCATCATTGCCGTCTTTGAATACAATGGCGCTCAGGCCTTCGTTCTCACCCGTCAGCGGGCCGTTTTTAGCCGGTGTTGTCGACGAAAGCCAGCGTTCGTCGATGCCGCCGCGTTCGCCACCCAGTACATAATAGTCGTCGGGGTGCAACTTGATGCGTCGGCCAGGTACGCAAAATGACCGGGGCACCCAGGTTGGGGCCAATCGTAGTATTCCTTTTCCCTGTTCAAGGGCTTTTTCAGCTACGCTCATGGCGGCAGTTGTTTCCATAAAGGGTTTAGTTTTTTGAAAAGAGGTCATTAGGCTTCGCCGTCATTAGGTGGTCATTCATGATCATTTGTAGTCATTGACGCTTTTTACTACAAATGATCATGAATGACCACCTAATGACGGCAAAGCCTAATGACTATCCACAAAGTCATCAATCTGTTCTGCGCTACTCAATACGGTCATTTCCAGATCATACATTCGGATTTCGCCCGGTTCAAGCAGGATCAGCGTTTGGTTTTCTCTGGCTTTTGCCTGACCGATGGGCGGGTGCGTGCCGGGTTCAATACCCGTTACGTACTCGCCTTTGCCCCAATGCTGCCAGTTGGTGAGCCACGGAAGCTGCGCTTTCTGAAACCGCATGGCAACTGCCAACCCTAATTTGGCATTATGCAGCCCCGCCGTACACCAGCCCGACGCGTCAGGTTTAGCGTCGATACATACAACCGCTTCGCCCGTTCCCAGATGTGATTCCATTGGCGGGGGACAGGTTTTGAAGTCGTTACCTTCCCGGAAAATCCCGGCGTGAATGCCCCCTTCACGGGGTTGCCAGTTGCCTTCCCAGATCAGTTTTGTTCCCTCATCGACCAGCGGCCAGCCGAAGTTGACGTGGTAGAGCAGCATGTGCGGGGCCGCCGTATTGCCCCGGTTCACCACCTCGTCGTGAATCCGAATGGTGGGTTCGCCAAGCGTGGCCGAAATGGTCCGTTTCAGCTCCAGACAAGGGCCGAAAATCTTCGTTTCCCGCATCCGGCCGGTGATGCTCATCGCTAGATTTCCCGTCACCGGGTCGGGCTGAATGATGGATTCAACCTCCGCAGGTACGTTGCTGATATGCCCGTGAATGCCGCGCTCGCCGTATTCGTCGGCTTCCGGGCCACCCACGTGCGATAGGCCGCAGGTGGTGAGCAAACCGCCGTTGAAGGTTCTGAGCCAGTCGAGACCACGGTCGGAGAACGGTTGTGGCGTGGTGATGCCCGAGTGATTCAGCCACGCCAGACAGTGCTGATTATAAAAGGCGTCGGCAATGTCCATGCCTCGATCAATGACCACTTTATACCGTAAACCAGTCCCGGTATTGATCCAGGCCACCCGAACGCCCCGACCAGCCCCGTTGTCCAGCACGGCGGTTTCGATGCCCCCAATCTGGGCCGGGTTATTGATTTTATCTGTCCAGGGGTAGGTCATTAAACTGGTTTGTAGTCTGTGGTTAGTGGTTCGTAGTTGCGCTGCTAATCACTCAGTTTATGAATTAGCAGCGCAACTACGAACCACTAACCACAGACTACAAACCGTCCTACAACGTCTTCAGCATCAGATTCTTATACTGCACTTTCATGGGTGGTCCAACGTGAACCTGAACGCCCAGCAATCCTTTTGACGTGCCGTTGACCGTGTCATTATCCGTTACATCGCTCATCAGCACGCCGTTGATGTAATGCTGGAGGTGATTGCCTTTCACAACCAGACGGAAGCTGTTCCAATCTTCAGGTTTGATAAACGTCTTTAGCGAATCGGAACTGCCCAGCGAGCCAGTCATAGTCAGGCCACCCCAGGCGTTATTCTTCACATTAGCGCGAATCGCTTCGGGCGTTGCGGCTCCAGTATAGGGTGGAATCGTTGTTTTCTGGCCACGATACGCCAGGGTGGTCCGTTTGCGTTCTTCGTAATTCTGTCCTGTGTAGCGCATCTTCCCATCAATGTCGGCCTGATAGCCGCGAAGGGCAAACGGAATGTCGGGGAGGCGGTCGCTGCGGTAGTTGATGCCCGAGTTTCCTTCGGCGGTGATGTTGAACTCGCCGGTGAACTCAAAATCTGCAGGTTCACCGCCTTTCCAGATAATGAACGAGTTGGTTTTCAGCAGTGTGGCGGGCGTGATTTCGCCGACCAACGCACCGTTTTCTACGCGCCAGTACGTGGGATCGCCCTCCCAGCCGTTCAGCGTTTTACCATCGAATATGGGTACGAAGCCGCCATCCTTCTTCGCCTTTTTAGCCTGCGCCTCACAGGTCGTTATCAGGCTGGCTATCAGCAGTGCGGCCAGTAGTATCGTTTTTCGAATCATATAGTATTGCTGATTTTGCAGGTTGTAGGTACGTTGGTTTGCGCTTTAGTGTGTTGCTTCGCGCTTTAGGCCCTTCGACAGGCTCAGGGTGACATGACACCCAAGAATGTAGATGACGAACTTGAGTTAGGCTGTCACCCTGAGCCTGTCGAAGGGCCTAGAGCGCGAAGCCACACAACCAGCGTCCCTATTTCCCCTTGCCCGTATCCGATGCTTTATACACCTCATTAGCCTGATTGCCGCCCGATTTTAAGTAGGCGATCAGGTCTTTGAGCTCGTCAGCGTTCAGGCTGTTGATCAGGCCGGGTAGCATGATCGACGAGGGCGAATATTTTCGCGACACAACGTCCTTTTTTGCCAGTTTCCGAAGCTGGTCCGGCGCAAACGGGTTCTGCGAAATCGAGTAGCTCGTCTTGTCTTCATTGATTAACCGACCCAATACAGACTGGCCATTTTTCAGAACGAAGATGCTGGAGGCATACTGATCGGAGATGGTTTTATCGGGTGAGATGATGGCTTCCAGCATGTCTTTGTTCGAGAAGCGGGTGCCAAGCTGGGTGAGGTCGGGGCCAATATCGCCGCCCTGTCCACCCATCGAATGGCAGCGGCTACAGAGAACAGCCGAATACAGTTTTTTGCCCGTTTCGAAGTTGCGGCCCACCAGACCGCTGTCCACCACGGCTACGGCATTTTCCAGCTTCCAGTTCCGGTAAGGCCCTTTCGGCGTATAGCCCATCGCAATATCATTGCCCGACTTGGTGAGCAGATCAGCGCCCGACAGCTTGTTATATTTCTCGAATTGCTCCCTGGGTACGTTAGCCAGGGCTAGTTTTCGGGCTTTATCGATGTAGCCGATGTAGCTGTTACCGCCCTGATAACCAAACGCTTTGGCAAACCACGCGAAATACTGATCGCGCAGTTGCGGTGTCCAGCCGGTTTTTGCGCTGCTTAGCATAGTGGCATAGTAGGTCTGCTGGGCGGGAGGTATTTTTTCCAGCATTTTGGCAATATCCAGCCCATACTGCGGATTACGCAGGATCAAATCGCTCGACGCCGTCACGGTTTCGCCGCCCACCGGTCCTTTATCTTCGTTGTTGAGCGCCAGTAACGTCAGCGTTTTGCCAACGGTGCCGGGAGCTTCCAGCGACACAAGCAGTTTACTATAAGCCCGGTTCAGCATGGCCGAACCAGCCGGATACCGCGGACTTAACACGGCGATAGCCTTAGCCCGGTCGGCCCCTTCGGGCAGACCCATCCGGGTAAATACCAGTTCGATTGCCCGTAGCACATCAGCCTGCTGCTGCTCGGTCAGCGTAGCTAGTTTCACATTGAGCAGTGGGGCCAGCATCCGGCTTTTCAGCGAGGCATCGCCGTGGTGGGCCAGCGCAATCATGGCCTGCGTGAGTCGTAGCGGGTCGGTTTCAGCCAGTGCCTTTTCCTGCCATTCCGCCACCGGCTGATGCTCAACCGCAACCCGGGCGGCGTAACGCACAAACCGGTCGGGATGATTTAGATACGGCCAAGCCGCGCTGACAGCACCCGCCATTGGGGTGCCGTGATACTGTTCCAACCTGGTACGTAGCTGGTGTTCGGCCGTTAGCGCAATGGCTTTGGTATCCGGCGAAGTGGCTTCAGCACCCGAATAGGTAATCCGGTACAGATCAGATTCCAGCCGACGCCCGCCCGTCAGGAAATACATCGCGCCGTCGGGGCCAATCAGTCCGTCGGTGAGTGGCAAAGGTGAGCCGGAAATAAATTCCTGGGCGGTGGCTTTATAGGAAGCACCCTGGGGTTGCAGATGAACTGCGTAGATGATGCCGAAGCTCCAGTCGAAGGCGTAGATGGCTTTCTGGAATTTCTGCGGGAAACGGGCACCGCGACCGGCAAAAACGCCCGTTGGTGAGCCCTGACCCATGTTTATCACGGCGGGCAGGCAGTCGGCGAAACTAGGCGACCAGTTGGTGGCCGATGTACGCCAGCCAAAGTCGGCCCCGCTGGTGATGTGGCAAATACGGGTGGGCTTGTACCAGGGCAGGCCAAAATCCCACTCCATATCCGAGTCATAACCAAAGAGATCGCCCGCATCGTTGAAGGCGAAATCGAACGTATTGCGGAATCCGCCACCGACGAATTCCCAGCTTTTCCCTTCGGGGTCGATTTTGGCGATCCAGCCGCCAGGGGCCATTCTGTCGATAGCATGGCCACGCGGGTCCTTGATGGCCGGAAACAGGTTATCTTCTTTCCAGACCGGCGGCAACCGATACGCATCCATCCTGGGTACGTCGGTAAAATTACCGCACATCAGATAAATCGACTTTTTATCGGGCGACAGCACCATCGAGTGTGGCCCGTGTTCGCCTTCGCCGTTCAACTCCCTGATCAGCGTAATTTTATCCAGTTGGTCATCGCCGTCGGTATCCTGCAACCGGTATAGTCCACTACCCTTGTTGAAGGTTGAATCGACCCGGTGATTGACCATCACGTACAGGCTGTTGAACGCCCAGAGCAGGCCCTGTGCGTAGCCCATACCCACCCTCGGTTTGGCCGGGTCGGTAGACGAACGCGGGCTTAAACTGATCTTCAGTTTTTCAACGTTCGGCCGCTGCACACCCGAACCAACAACCGGTAGGTCGAGCCGGTAGAGGGCTCCGTATTGATCGGAGGTGATCATCCGACCTTTATCGTCGAAGGTCATGGCCACCCACGACCCCTGTTTGTTATCAGAGGGACTGTATAAATGTTCCGCTTTAAAACCGGGCAGCAGTTTTAGCTTGTCGACTTTAGTGCTGTCGGCTGCTCTTCCGCTGACAACGGATTGCTGACTACTAATCCAGGAGGTGCCAGCCAATACGAGCACGCAAAGTGCGAGCCCAAGTTTGGCCGCGCTGATCAGTTTAAACATGACGTTTCATAGGACTTAGTTCGTGACTAAAAACTACTGAAATAGGTATTCTACTGAGAATCGTCCCCCACTTTACTACTACTTGCCAGGAATAACCGCCTAAAATTAAAGTGCAATCGAATCGCCAAATTTTACTACAACATCGGAATCAACCTACCTACACGTACCTACTCCTCTTCCTTTTTTCGCTATTATCTATTCAATGACCAGTTTGGCCAATTAAGACAGACAGGGGCTTTGTTGCATGACTCCTTGCAAGGCCTTTGGGTCGCATAGCGACCTGATGTTTGTAGAAACGAAAGGCCTATATGTGACCAGCGTGCCATAGGTACGCAACCGTCAATGAGCTTTTTGCCGCGTACCTATGGCACGCCAGGCACTCCCACATGCTTTACATGCTACAAACATCAGGTCACCACGCGACCCAAAGGCCTTGCAAGGAGTCATGCAGCAAAGCCACAGGCAGGTATAAATATTCTGATAGAATGTATGGGTAATCCAGCCTGATTCAGCGTTTTACATAAAACGAATCACCTCCATGAACCTCAACATCGACGCTCAGAAAGCCAATACCTACGACGCCATCGTGATCGGCTCGGGCATTAGCGGAGGCTGGGCCGCTAAAGAACTGACTCAGAAGGGCCTACGCACGCTGGTACTTGAACGCGGACGACCCATTGAACACATTACCGATTACCCAACCACCAACGCCGCCCCCTGGGAAGTGCCGCACCGGGGCCGCTACCCGCTCGATAAGATCGCGGCCAACCCTATTCAGAGCAAAGTGGGATACGCCTACAATGAATTTTCGGGCGATTTTTTCATCAACGACGCCGACCATCCGTATCAGCAAACCAAGCCCTTCGACTGGGTACGTGGCTATCAGGTGGGCGGCAAGTCGATGATGTGGGCGCGCTGGACACAACGCTGGGGACCGCAGAACTTCACCGACCCCGCCCGCGACGGCGTAGGCATCGACTGGCCCATTCGTTATGACGACATTGCCCCCTGGTACAGCTACGTGGAGAAATTCGCGGGCATCAGCGGGAACAAAGATGGTATTCCGAGCCTGCCCGACGGCGAGTTTCTACCACCTTTCGACCTGATGTGCCTGGAAAAGGGCGTCCGCGATACCTGGAAGAAAACCCACCCCGGTCGCCACCTCGTCATCAGCCGAACGGCCAATCTATCGAAAGCTATGCCCATTCACAATTCTGTGGGTCGGGCTAGTTGTCAGGCGCGAAACTGGTGCGGGCGGGGCTGTCCATTTGGGGCCGCTTTCAGTAGTAATTCGGCCACATTGCCCGCCGCCGCTATGACCGGCAAGCTGACCATCCGGCCATTTTCGGTGGTGCATTCTATCATTTACGACGAGAAAAAAAGCAAGGCAACCGGCGTGCGGGTCATCGATACGAACACGAAAGAGATGAGCGAGTTTTACGCCCGCATCATCTTCGTCAACGCCGCCACGCTCAACACCGCGCTGATCTTGATGAACTCAACGTCATCGCGCTTCCCCAACGGACTGGGTAACGACAGTGGGCAGTTGGGGCATAACCTGATGGACCATAACTACCGGGGCCGGGCCTATGGCGTGTATGAAGGCAACGAATACGACAACAGCTATTATTTCGGTCGTCGCCCAACGGGAGTATACGTACCCAGATTCCGAAATTTGGGCAATGACAAACAGACCGATTTTATTCGTGGGTACGCCTATTCGGGTGCCGCCAGCCGCGAAGACTGGCACCGGGGCGGCACTATCGACGGGTTTGGTGCCGACTATAAAGAGGAACTGACCAAACCCGGACGCTGGACGTTCAGCCTCACGGCGATGGGCGAAATGCTGCCCCGGTACGAAAACCACGTGCGGCTCAATCCCGACAAGAAAGATCAGTGGGGCATGCCTACGCTGGATATTGACTGCTCATGGGGCGACAATGAAGACCGCATGACGAAAGATGCCGTGGAGCAGGCCAAACAGATGCTGGAAGCGGCGGGACTGAAGGTATTGTCGGCCGGTGATAATCATCAGGCACCGGGCCTAGCCATCCACGAAATGGGAACGGCACGCATGGGTCGTGACCCGAAAACGTCGGTGCTGAACAAGTGGAATCAGATGCACGCGGTCAAAAACGTGTTCGTTACCGACGGTGCCAGCATGGCCTCGACCGCCTGCCAGAACCCGTCGCTCACCTACATGGCCCTCACCGCCCGCGCCGCCGACTACGCCGTGAAGGCCATGAAGCGGAATGAGATTTAGAAGGGGTTTACTGTCTACCCCAAACTTTGCTTGATATCCCGAATCCGGTCGTTGAACGCGATGGCGTGCACATCGAGGTCGGGGACTTTAGTCGCTTCGAGCAATTCCATCACGGCGGGGTGATGCGGAATCCGCTTGCCCGTTTCGATGCTGATGTATTTCGACGTCACCCAGAGCACATTCTTGAGTTGCGCTTTCCGGTCGTCGGTCATGTAGTATTCGGTGATCGTGGTATCGGTATCGAAATACACGATCCGCGACATGATACGTACCCACTCGCTCACCAGCGCCGGCCGGATGTAGGCGATCTGATGCTGATACACCACCCAGCTCGACTTGTATTCGTGGAATAGCTGCGCCGGGGCAAAATCGTACAACTTCGCCACCTGATCTTCACGGGCGTTGAAGTAATAGTCGAAATACTTGGCATTATTCAGATGCTGGAGCGGATCACAGTCCTGAAACCGGATGATCGTCCGGGTTTCCGTCTCGACCGGGTACGTCCGGTTTGGGTCACGTTTGAACATAGGTGTGAACCCCACCCCAACCCCTCCCCGTCAGGGAGGGGCTACTGCTCCGCTTAACGGGGAGGGGTTGGGGTAGGCTATTTACATTTTCTCTAAAATTCGCTCGATCGACACCTCGTGGCCGATGCGGCTTTTCAACTCGCTGATGGGGACACGTACCTGCTCGGTGGTGTCGCGGTAGCGGATCGTCACGGTGTCGTCTTCCAGCGTCTGGTAATCGACGGCGATGCAGAACGGCGTCCCGATCAGGTCCTGACGGGTGTAGCGTTTACCAATGGCGTCGCGCTCTTCCATAATCACCCGGAACTCTGATTTCAACGACTTCACGATCTGTTCCGCCTTTTCGGGCAGACCGTCTTTCCGCACCAGCGGGAACACCGCCGCCTTGATCGGTGCCAGGGCCGGGTGCAGTTTCAGGTACGTCCGCTCTTTCTGTTGGTCGCCCTCTCCTACCGTTTCCCTGGTGAAGGCGTTGCAGAACGTAGCCAGGAACAGCCGGTCAGCACCAACCGACGTTTCCACCACATACGGAATGTAGTTACCGTAGGGCTTACCCGTCGCCGGGTCAACGTCGTTATCAAAGTACTGTTGCTTTTTCCGGCTCAGTTCCTGATGCGCTTTCAGGTCAAAGTCGGTGCGCGAGTGGATACCTTCGATTTCGCGGAAACCGAACGGAAATTTGTATTCGATATCGACGGCCGCGTTGGCGTAGTGTGCCAGTTTTTCGTGGTCGTGGAACTTCAGGCTCGTGGCGGGAATGCCAATGGCCTGGTGGAACTTCATCCGGGTTTCTTTCCACTGGTTGTACCACTCCATTTCGGTTCCGGGGCGCACGAAATACTGCATCTCCATCTGCTCGAATTCCCGCATTCGGAAAATGAACTGACGCGCCACAATCTCGTTGCGGAACGCCTTTCCGATCTGGGCAATACCAAACGGAACGCGCATCCGGCCCGTTTTCTGCACGTTCAGGAAGTTCACAAAAATACCCTGCGCCGTTTCGGGACGAAGGTAGATCGTACTGGTGTCTTCGGCCAGCGAACCTACCTGCGTCGAGAACATCAGGTTGAACTGACGTACCTCGGTCCAGTTCTGGTTGCCTGAAACAGGGTCTTTAATACCTTCGGCGATGATGAGTTCACGTACACCATCCAGATCGTTCTCGCCCAGCAACCGGCCCATTTCGTTCAGCAGTGCCTGCGAGCGGGCTGTATCACCGGCATTGGCATATTCTTCGGCTTTACCTTCCAGCAACTGATCGGCGCGATACCGCTTCTTCGAGTCGCGGTTGTCGATCATCGGGTCGTTGAACGAGTCGACGTGACCGGAGGCTTTCCAGGTCAGCGGGTGCATGAAAATAGCCGCGTCGATGCCCACCACCTCATCGTGAAGCTGGGTCATGGCTTTCCACCAGACGGCTTTGAGGTTGTTTTTCAGTTCAACGCCGTTCTGACCGTAGTCATACACAGCCTGCAGGCCATCATATATTTCCGACGACGGAAACACGAAGCCATATTCTTTCGCATGCGCGATAATATCCTGAAGCGAAGTAGCCGGAGCGGCAGGGGCCGATCCTTCGGCCGACGTATTGGTTGTCATAATGGCCGCAAAGATAGCTTTTGCCGCCAATACCACCGAAATCCGTTATCTTTAACCAGTGCCTTCCCTGTATAAATACCATGCTGATTAACTCGCTCGGCCTCAAGAATTTCAAGTGTTTCGAGGAACTCGACGTCAAGTTCGCCCCCATCACCCTCCTAACCGGTGCCAACAGCAGCGGCAAAAGCTCGTTGATTAATGCCATACTTGCCGTATTGCAGACGGAGGGATTTCCATTCTATCTTTCGCCGAATGGCAAATATGTGAACATGGGGAGTTTTGAGGAAATGGCCCGGTGGACCACAAATAGCAAAAAGTTGGATATAGAAATAAATATTGCACTTAATGATAGCGGTACAGAATCTGGATATTCTTTTTTCCAAACAACTTGGAGAGAAGACACAAAAAATAATTTACCTAAGCTCATAGAGTTCAAATCAGCACAGCTAGGTTGTACATGGCACGTTAAAAAAAAGAAAGACAGTTCATACTCATTCTCGTGTGTAATAAAAGATTTTTTTAGTTCTTTGCAGGATGACCATTCCGGAGATTTCATAAAGAGAGAGTTTGAGAATGTAAAGATTACGCCTAGTGAAGACTACTTGTTAACAAATAATATTAGCATCACCAATAGTAAATTCGAAAGCTTAGAACAGTTAGTGGAAAAGATTAAAACCTATTTATTTGAGCCTTCTTTCCGCGAATCAGGCATAAAACCTTCTATAAATTACTTAGGATCATTTAGATTACCCCCCGAACGCACCTACTATCAAAAGCCTAAGGCTGCAGACAGAGTAAATGTTGCTGGTGACGGATATATAGATCAAATAATAGAGTGGGATGAAACACAACCAGATACGATCAAACAGTTGATAGACTTCATGCGAGAATTGGAACTTGTAGACTCTATATCAGCTAACAGAATGAGGGGTGGGCGTTTCGAACTACGCATAAAGACTAAAAATAACTCCAAAGACGCATCCTTGGCAGACATTGGCTTTGGTGTAAGTCAATTTTTACCAATAATAGTAGCCGACCTGCAATTAAGTGACGAATCCCTTCTAGCTGTATCACAACCAGAACTTCATTTGCATCCTAAAATCCAAGCGGCCTTTGCCAATTACTTAGCTAAACAAATTAACACTACGAACAAACAATACATAATTGAAACTCATAGCGAATACCTTCTAAATCGAATTCGTTTATTGCTTGTAACCGGCGAATTAAAACCAGAAGATGTGTGCGTACTTTACTTTGAAAACGATGGTATGAAAAGTACAAATCACAACATCGAATTCGCCACTAATGGATCGGTTAAGGGAGCACCGGAAAGTTTCTTTGATACATATGGAATTGATGTGATGAATATTGCTATGGAGGCGATCAAATGATTAAAGACTTATTCGTTGATAATAACGTTGCTAAAAATTTTAAGAATCCGGCCGATCCTGAGTACCAGAAGTTGATGAAGTGGCTTTTCACAGAAGGCCATTTGGTTGTTACATCTAAATTAATGGCTGAGTACCACGCCAGCAACCAAGGAAATTTCGGTCAGAGTATTATCACAATTATCAATAAGTTGACAATCGATGGTCGGCTAGTGAGCTTATCGAATGACGACCTTAAGGCACTAACGTTTCCAAAGAAGATAGAGCAGAAATGTCAGCGACTTAAAAAAGATTACTGGCATGTCAAAGCCATTCTGTTATCGAACAGGAAGATGGCTATCATTATTGACGAAGCCTTTCGAAACGCGGTTAACAGTCATCCAATGCATGAAGGCGTGAAAGCCTGTGCGGTATCTCGGCCTGAAGAGATTGACTACGAGAACGGGCTGACTTGAAGAGAATCCTCATTGAGTAGCTGTTCGATTTCACGTAAATCACTTACTTTGTAGATAGTACTACAAACCGTAACGACTTTATGTGGAAACAAATACGTGCTTTTATAGCCGACACCTTCGCTATTGGCCATAGTGAAGCAAAAGGGGTTTTGGCCCTGATAATCCTGATCATTCTGTTCCTACTTTCGCCGTTGATCTACAAGGTTGTCCGGCCCACACGTACCCAGGATACCAGCGCCAGCGACCAGCGTAAACTGGATAGCCTGCTGGCTAAAATGCAACTGGATGGAGCGGCCGACGACAAGGCGCGTTACGGTGATAAAGGGAAACCGTACGGCAACCAACGACCTGACGATGAGCGCCAAACATCAGAACGGTTTCAGGAAATAAAGCCATTCCCGTTCGACCCAAATACCGTCAGTGTGGCGGGATGGCAGCAACTGGGCCTGCCCCGGTGGATGGCCGAGCGGATCGACAAATACCGGAGCAAGGGCGGTAAATTCCGCCGGAAAGAAGACCTGCTCAAGATCTACGACTTTCCGGCCGATACGTACGAAACCCTTGAACCCTACATTAAACTGCCCGACAATGCGCCCAACGCTGCGTACGGCGCTACGGGCACAGCCCGGTCAGACAACGCTGCTCCCGCGGGTACGTCTCCCCTACCCAACCCGGCATCAGCCCGCGAGCGATACGTGAAACCCGTTATTCAGCCATTCGATATCAATACGGCCGATACCACGCAGTTGATCGCCCTGAAAGGCATTGGCAGTAAGCTGGCGGCACGCATTGTGCAATATCGCGATGGGCTGGGCGGGTTCCTGTCCGCCGATCAGTTCACCGAGATCTACGGCCTGGATTCGATCAATCTGGCCGAGTTGACGCTCTACGCGAAAGTGCAGTCGCCCGTGCGCAAGACGCCCATCAACACGGCCTCGGCGGCTGATCTGGACCGGCTGCCATATTTGTCGCGGCGGCAGGCCGAGGTAATCGTCAACTACCGAAATCAGCACGGTGCCTATGCATCGCCCGAGTCCTTGAAATCGCTGCGGGTCCTCAATGCCCGCACCATTGAACAGCTCACCCCGTATTTATCCTTTTAACTAACTGTCATTAGGTAGTCATTACGCTGCGCTGTCATTAGTAATCATTACTTGTAAACGTGATAAATGACTATCAATGACAGGCGCAGCATAATGACCACTGAATGACAGCGCAGCCAGCGACTGTTGTAAAAACGAAAACCCCGCCTGGTGAGCGGGGTTTCAAGATCAAGTTACGGTACGTTTGTTTGGTTTGGTACTCTTCTTTTTGTTACGTGGCACTCTTCCTTTTTTACTAGTTACGGAAACTGGCAATCATCGTTACGGTGAACTCGGAACCACTCAGAAAAAACGGGGTACTGTCTTTTTACGTGGCCAGAAGGTTGGCAAACCACTGGTCATGTAGGCACCAATAGGCTTGTTAGCCAGAAGCTGAAATTGCTTCTCAACAGTCAGGCTCGCAGCACTCGACCGCTTGCCATCATTGCGGTACAACTCATCGCCCAACATGGACGACAGCAAAACAAATTGGTCTAAATTCATAACTTACGGTGTCATCTCGGTAGGTATTACAAATATCCATAGAAGTAACAGAGTTTGCAATATATCCGGTCGAGCTTTACTGATAATTTATCGTAGACATTCGTCGAAGACAGCCGTTGGATAAAGATAACCAGCCAAACTACCAGCCAATTTCCCCATAAGACGACTATACTAGCCAATAGTAACGCCGATTAATAAATTATTTTCTAGCCGCAACCAACTGTTGGGCAGCACGTTGCGCCGGAAACAGAGATGTAACCGCCGTTACCAGCAGCACAACAAATACAGTCAAAATAAGATCGTTGGCGCGAACTTTTACGGGATACGCGTCCACAATGGCCGACGTAGTGCCAAAGCCGACCAGGCCATAGCGTTCCTGCGCGTAACACAGGGCCAAACCTGCTACCAGACCAACCGCCGCGCCCGTAAACGATATGATCGCTCCTTCGAGCAGGAAGATGCGCCGGACCAGTCCCGGATTGGCCCCCATAGCGCCCATAATGCCGATGTCGGCCTTCTTCTCGATAACCAGCATCGACAGGGAGAAGAACGTATTGATACTGGCCACCAGCATAATGAAGACCAGGGTCAGCGTGACAAACAATTTCTCGATCCGAATGGCCCGAAACAGGTCGGGGTTCAACTCGTCGCGGGTACGTACCTGTAGCGTGTTGCCAACCAGCTTTTGTATCGCCGCCTGTGCGCCGAATTCGTCGGTACCGGGGGTCAACTGAATCTCAAGGCTGGCGTACTCGTTGGGGCCGTAACCAAGCAACTCGCGGGCCACCGGCAGCGGAATCAGCACCAGATCATCGTAGTTGTTGGCTTCGATAAAAAATACGCCCGACACATTTAGTTGCTGCTGCCGGAACGCTTCGGGTGAAAGCGACGACAGCTTGCGGTTCCGGTCGGGAAACAACAATTCGAGTGGCGTTAGCGGATCTTCGGGCGAGATGGTCAGGTTGTTCCGAACGCCTTCCGCCACAATAGCGAAGTTGATCCCGTTGTGCGTCAGCACCTGTCGGCCTTCTACCATCGCCGAATCGAGCTGGTGACGCTGCATATACGTACTGTCGACGCCCTTCACGCGCACCACCGTCTGGCTATCGTCGTAGCGCGCCAGTGCGTTATCGGTTGCCACGCCCGTGAGTACCCGCACGCCGGGCAGTTGCCGGAGCTGGCTGATCAGGGCAGGTTTAAGCTCGAACCGCTTGCCTCGCAGGGGCAAAATAGTCAGGTCGGCCTCAACGGATTTAAAGATCGTCCGGTTTATTTCTTCCATCCCATTGAAAACCGACTGCACAACGACCAGCGCCATCGTGCCCACGCCCACGCCCAACATGGCCAGTAGCGACAGCCAACTGATGAAGCTGCGTTTTCGACGGGAGAAAAAATACCGACGGGCAATAAAAGCGGGGAGATTCATGACGTACCTGCGTAACTGAACGGCGAAGATAGCACCCTCAGGCGGCTTACCGCTTCTCCCAGACCGCCCGGTTCGCTTCGGCAAACTGGCGAAACGTGCGCGGGGCGTGGCCAGTCACCTCCCGAAAGACAGGGGTCAGCGCGGCGGCTTTCCCCAGCTTGGCCACGGTATAAAGCGCTACCATAACCAGCACAAACGACAGGGGCATCTTCTCGCCGATCCACTTCCGCCAGATAAACGCCAGCACCGACGGATTTCGGTACTTAATGGGCCGATTCAGCACATAGGACAACTGAGTCGCTACTTCCCGGTAGGTCAGGGCTTCGTCGCCAGTCAGTTCGTAGGCCTGATTGCGGTATTTACCGGTCAGATCGGTCAGTGTCAGCGCCGCCACTTCGCCAATGTCGACTACGTCGATAAAACTGGTACGGCCGTCTCCTGCCGGCATATACAGTTCATCCCGACTGGCTATCTCGTCGCGGTGCGTGGTGCTTAGGTTCTGCATGAAAAAGCTGGGCCGCAGAAACGTAAACGCCAGTCCTGATTCCATCAGCAGCTTCTCGATCTTATAATGTGGCGTCACCGTGTTGTTCTCTACGCCCTGTAGCGACAGGAATACAACCTGTTGCACTTCGGCCCGGCGCATCGCCTCTACAAACGGCCTGAAATAAAGGTCTACGTCGGCCAGTTGAGGTGGTCGCACCAGCAACACCTGCGATATGCCTGCCAACGCAGTTTCGAACGTACCTGGATCAGCAAAATCGAACTGCACTTTGGTATCTACCAGTGCATCCAGCGCATCGGTCTTTTTAGTCAGGTCCCGAACGGCAGCTACTACCTGAATGGCTGGCCGCTGCGGAAGCCGTCTCAATGCTTTGAGGGTTTCGTAACCCACATTCCCGGTTGGGGTAGTAATCAGAATCGTCGGTGTGCCCATCTCAACGTTTATCTGGGGAGCTTTAACAACATAAACGCACCTGTGCCGCTAATGGCTATCAACCAGGCGGCAAAAATCACCGATTCTTCAATCACCTGTGTAAATGTACGTTCAACAGTAACGACTAATGCGTGTCTTACAATCCTATTAAATCTATAAAAAAACTTATTTGCCGTTTACACATTTAACTTAATAAACTCATGCATATTACTAAACATATCAGTAAGTAATACACTTACCTTTGCATATCTTTTTAATATAATTAAATACGTTATATGCCTACAAAATAAAAGATAGGTTATATAATACCCCGTAATTATTAACTAATAGTTGCCTTTATCCACTCTCACGTAATGAATTATAGCGTGTCACTCCGCTTCACAGCAAGCTGCTGCTTGTTGGTTTTTCTGTATTTAACCGGTTCGTTCGCCCTTGCTCAGCAAGGCCCTCCGGGTTTCACTACTGCTCAATATGGCCAGCGCTTTCCAGGTACAAGCATCAAGATTGTCTTCGACTCGAACGACCGGATGTACATTGGCGAAAAATCGGGCCAGGTGTGGGTGACTATCAACGGAATACGGAGCACAAACGCCCTGCTTACCATTTCAGAGGAGGTGGATAATTTCTCAGATCGTGGTCTGCTGGGTGTGGCTATCGACCCGGATTTTGCCCGGAATGGTTTTCTATACGTAAGTTATGTAGTGGATCGCCACCACCTGCTGTGTTACGGTACCTCTGGCTACAATGCTACGGCCTCGGAAACGGGGGCAACCATCCTGCGGGTAACCCGATACACCGTCAGCCCGGCCAGCCTGACGGCCACTAATCCGAACAACATGAGCCTGGTAGCTGGTAGCCGGAAAATACTGCTTGGCGAAGCGGTGGGCACGAGTGAAGCCTTGCTCGACGGCTCCCACTCTGGCGGTGATCTGGCCTTCGGTGCCGATGGCTCGCTGCTGGTATCGACTGGCGATGGTGCAGGACTGAATGGCAAAGATGTGGGCGGCGATGGTAGCCCAGGCTACGGCTCACTCTACTGGCAACAGGCTCTACAGGATGGCATTATCTCCTTCTGGGAAAACGTAGGCGCCTACCGAAGTCAATACCTGGATTCGTTCAATGGCAAGATTCTGCGTCTCGACGCGGCTACCGGCGATGGGTTACCCTCTAATCCGCATTACGACCCCACCAAGCCCCGTTCGGCCCGTTCCCGTATGTTTGCCCGTGGGCTGCGTAATCCGTACCGCATCAGCATCCGGCCGGGAACGGGCAGTACCAACCCGGCCGACGCCAATCCGGGGTCGCTCTATATTGGTGATGTTGGCTGGAACCGGTACGAAGAACTGCATATCATGAAACGCCCGGACCAGAATTTTGGCTGGCCGTATTACGAAGGAATGAGCTTTGTCGAAGGGCGTTCTGAATTCTACCCGATTCCTGCCAACAGAATCAACAACCCGACCGATTCGACGCAGAATATTTATTACAACCGCCTGCCAGATCCAAACGATTCGCTGGCGCTATTCTCCAAACCGGAAATCGCGATCGGCCATCAGTCACAGGGAGCCAGCTATTTGCAGCATGGTGTGCAGCATTACCTACCTAACTTAAATCTGCCTTACAACAATATATCGCTGGGAGCCAGCGCGATCATTGATGGAGGTTGGTCGTCGTACAGCAATAACCTACCAGCCGAGTACCAGAACAAATACTTTTTTGGCGATTACGTTCGGGAATGGATTGCCTACGCTGAATTCGACAACGAAGATCAGCCGGGCGCAATCAACCACTTTGCCCAGGAGTTCAATGGGCTGGTCGATCTGGCGATTAACCCCAACGATTCTAAACCATATCTGCTCTACTGGTTCAACATCGACGTGTTTCAGTTAAGCTATACCGACAATCAGCCCCCAACGGCAAGCCTGCAAACAGATAAAACATATGGTGGCAGTCCGCTCCAGATCCAGTTTGACGGCAGTGCGTCCGTAGACCCCGAAGGAACGTACCTGACCTACGCCTGGAACTTTGGCGATGGGTCGGCCCTATCAACCGATGTCAGCCCGACGCATACGTACACCGTTAGCGGCATACAGGCTTACACGGCCACGCTCACGGTCACCGACGCGGGAGGCGCATCGACGCAAAAAACCAAACTTATTTCGGTCAACAACACCCCGCCCGTTGTGCAAAGCACCAGCCTGGATAACCTGACCCTGATTAGCGCCGGCACCGCCGTTCCGGTTACGCTCTCGGCCGTTGTAACGGATCTGGAACATACCAGCACCCAACTGACGTACCAGTGGCAGGTATTTCACATGCACAATGACCATGCCCACCCCGAAGATGCTTTTACGACCTCAACGGCTTCGGTTACGCTGGCACCACTGGGCACGTGTAGCGGACTTGAAACGTACTGGTACCGGATCATCCTCACTGTAACCGACGCGGCAGGAATAAGCACCACCGTTTACCGGGACCTATATCCGAACTGTGGGGGCACCGCCCAAACGATCACGTTTCTTGCCCCCACCAGGCACCAGGTAACCGACGCTCCCTTCCAGCCAACGGCCTGGAGCAGTTCGGGGCTCCCCGTTACCATATACAGACTAACCGGGCCAGCCTACATGGACGGTAACAGGGTTCGCTTGACAGGTAACCCTGGTTTGGTCACGCTTCGGGCTGTACAAAGCGGCAATGATACCTTCCAGCCTGCTCAAACCGTTGAACAGAACTTTTGGGTGGTCAACTCACTATCGCCCATAGCTGATCTTTCCCTCTCAATGGCGTTCAGCAACAGGGTCCCTACGCTAAACTCGCCGCTATCCTTATTCCTTACAGTGACCAATGATGGCCCCGACGAAGCAACCAATGTGGCGTTGACAAGCCGCCTGCCAGCCGGGCTACTATTCATCAGCAGTCCATCACTGGTTTACCAAAGCGGCGTTGTATCAGGCACCATTGCTTCCCTTGCCTATGGAAGTAGCCAAACCCTGGAACTGCTTGTTCAGCCCACGGCGCCGGGTGTTTACGTTCAGAGTGCCGAAGTGAGCGCCTCGCCTGCTTTCGACCCCGACAGTCGGCCGGGATCAGGTACCGGCGACGGGGAAGATGACATGGCTCAGGTCGATCTGCGAACGATTCCAGAAGCGACAACGGTACGTATGTCGCCCAACCCCAACCAGCAGCCACTACCCCCGGTGGCTTCTAACCAGCCCGGCCCGGCAGCAAACCGGGTAGACTTGAGTGTGAGTATGCAGGCCGACAAACATACGGCTATCGTCAACGAGCCGTTGACCATCACCCTGACAGTGACCAACACGGGCAGTCTGCCAGCCAACACCATTATCGTCCGCGACACACTGGGCAACGATCTCACCCTCAGTACGCCATCGGCAATGAACCTGATCGCGATGGGCGCAGGCTACAGTGTAATCGAAGCCAGCATCGCTACCCTGGCACCCATGCAGTCGGCAACGCTGGTTTTCACCGTGCTGTCAACTGCTAAAGGCCCCCTCAGCACGTCCGCCCAAATCTGGTCGGTGGGATCGCCGGGGCCGAACGTACCTACCGATGCAGACAGTACGCCCGGCAACGGGGTCAGCAACGGTGAAGATGATTGCGCCCGCCTCGACTGGCGAATTCGGTAACGTACCTGGGTTACTCCCACTCCCAGGCATCGTCGTTGATGAGTTCAGCCAGTACGGCTGTCCAGCCGGTTTGGTGGCTGGCTCCAATGCCCTGCGCCGTGTCGCCGTGGAAATACTCGTAGAACAACAGCAAATCCGCATTCTCGGGGCGTTGATAAAATGGACTGAACGGCCCGTGTATCGCCCGATGACCCGACGCATCGGCCTCGAACGTCGATACGATCCGTTTGGCCAACTGACCGGATACCTGTTCGAGGTTCAACCGGTTGCCCGACCCAGTGGGGTACTCAACCGTGAGGGTGTCGCCGTAGAACTGATGGTATTTTTTCAGCGATTTGATAAACAGGTAATTGATCGGCATCCAGACGGGTCCGCGCCAGTTGGAATTGCCACCGAACAGACCCGAATCAGAATCGCCGGGAACGTACCTGATCGAATGCGATTGCCCGTCGATCTGCACCGTATACGGGTTGGCTTCATGGTATTTAGACACCGCCCGAATGCCGCCCGGCGACAGAAACTCAGCCTCGTCGAGCAGTACGCTCAGCAGTTTTTCGAGTCGCTGCTTTGATACGAGCGAGAGCAAAATATCACCGTCGGGCGTAACCCGCTGATCGGGCATGGGCAGGTTCAGGCTCGTGCGGTAGCCCTGAAAAAAGCGGACCCGCTTCAGAAAATCCGACAGTGGTTCGCTCTTGTGTCGCTTCACGATCGAGACGGCGAAGAGCACCGACAGCCCCACGATGGAACGTACCCGAAGCACCCTTGGCGGTACTGTAGGCGAGTAAATCCGGTCGTAGTAGAAATGGTCGTCCTCATCCCACAGCGCGTCGTTCAACGATTCGGAGATAAGCACAAATTGCTCGTAAAACTTGGTCGCTACATCTTCAAACGACGGATCATGGCGACTGATCTCCAGCGCAATGTCCATCATGTTCAGGGCGTACATCGCCATCCAGGCCGTAGCATCGGCCTGTTCCAGCAACGTACCTGGCGGCAGATTACTGCGGTCAATTACACCGATGTTGTCCAGCCCGAGGAAGCCCCCGGCAAATACGTTATCTTCTTCAGGATCAAGGTGGTTGGCCCACCAGGTGAAGTTGATCAGCAACTTCTGAAACACCCGTTTCAGAAACGGCACATCTTCATTTTTGTAGATTGCCCGTTCGAGCCGATACACCGACAGTGCCGCCCAGGCATGCACCGGCGGGTTCACGTCCGAGAATTTCCACTCGTAAGCCGGTATCTGTCCTGTGGGGCTCATGTACCATTCGCGCATAAGCAGGATCAACTGGTTTTTGGCGAAGACCGGGTCTACCATCGCCAGCGGAATAGTATGAAACGCCAGATCCCAGGCTGCATACCAGGGGTATTCCCACTTGTCGGGCATGCTCATCACGTCTTCGTTGTTGAGGTGCTTCCAGTTGTGGTTACGCCCGTGCCAGCGTTCGGGCGGCGGCGGCGGATTACCCGGATCGCCCCGCAGCCAGTGCGGAATGTCGTAGTGGTAATACTGCTTCGTCCAGAGCAGTCCGGCCAGCGCCTGCCGTTGAATACGCTTCAGGTCATCACTAGCCCCAACCGGAACCAGCGGTTCATAAAAGGCATCGGCGTCGGTTTTTCGGTCAATAAATACCTGATCGAAAGCGGCGTCGAAGGGCTGGGTCTGAATGGTTTTGCAGAGCCGAAGCGCGATGGTCCAGGTTTCTCCGGGAGCAATCTCTTTCTTGTAGACCGGCGCAAACTTGGTTCCTGTTTCGTTCTCGCGCAGCAAGTCGCAGAGGTAATCGTTATGCCCGGCAACCGCTTCATGAAACGCGTCTTTCACAAAAGGTGACCCATTCGGAATACCGTATAATCGCTTGGTATTCGATTCATTATCCGTCATCAGGCTGATTTCCACCGGCTGATAATAGAGGTAATAGTTCCCGGCCCGAAAGTGCGACAGGAACACATTACCGGCCGTTGGCATGTCGGGGCGACGGCTGATGGTCGGCTTCTGAAAATCAGGATCGAACCCCCAGCGGTTCCGGCACCAGAGCGTGGGCAGAACTGTCAACGGTGCAGAAGCAGGCCCCCGGTTGGTCGCCGAGATGCGAATACAGACGTCATCGGAATTGTTTTTGGCGTACTCGACCACTACGTCGAAGTAGCGACCTTCTTCAAAAACGCCCGTTTGTAGAATCTCAAATTCGGAATCGTTACGGGTACGTCGGCCGTTCTCCTGAATGAGCCATTCGTAGGGGAAAGCGGCCTGTGGGTATTTGTAAAGGCCTTTCATGTACGAATGCGTGGGCGTGTTGTCGAGGTAGTAATACAACTCCTTCACATCTTCGCCATGATTGCCCTCGTTGTTTGTCAGGCCAAAGAGCCGTTCTTTCAGCAGGCCGTCGTTGCCGTTCCAGAGCGCCAGGCCAAAGCAGACGTTCATGCGCCGGTCGGCAATGCCCATCAGGCCATCTTCGCCCCAGCGGTACACCCGGCTCCGCGCCTGATCGTGCGTAAACGAGTTCCAGGCATCGCCATTGGCGGAATAATCTTCGCGCACAGTACCCCACTGACGGTCAGCCAGATAAGGACCCCACTTTTCGAGCGGAACGGCTTTTTTGGCATTTTCCTGAAGGCGATCTAATTCGGGATTCTTCATACAACAATGAACAATTAGCAATAAACAATTAGCGGTGATCAATCAGCAATGAACAGTTATCAATCAGCAGTAGACTCCAATATGGAACCTGTCAGGCGGCAACCGATCGTTAATAACTGATAATTGTTCATTGTTAATTGATTATTGTTAACTGTCTCATCCTCCCGTGGCGAAACCTTCGAAGACGGTCATGCCGCCGTCGATGAAAATGCTGGCTCCCGTGATGTAATCGGAATCATCGGACGAGAGAAAAACGGCCAGATTACCAATGTCTTCGGGCTGGCCAATGCGGTTGTATGGAATCAGCGTCATCAGTGAATTCAGGGCCTGCGGCGTACTCCAGGCACCCGTGTTGATGGGCGTCTGAATGGCCCCCGGACAGATGCTGTTCACGCGGATCTGCCGGTCGCCGTATTCCTGTGCCAGCGATTGCATCAGCATGCGGATCGCCCCTTTCGAGGACGCATAATTGACGTGGCCCGCCCACGGAATGATCTCATGAACCGAACTCATGCAGATAATTTTACCCGTCGCCCGCGACACAGCCGGCCGTGGCCCGCGCCGCAGAAACTCGCGAATGGCTTCGCGGGCGCAAAGGAACTGCCCGGTCAGGTTCACGTCGATCACCAGTTGCCATTGGGCCAGGGTCATTTCGTCGAATTTCGCGTCGCGCTGAAGGCCCGCGTTGTTGATCAGAATGTCGATCGTTCCGAAGTGATCCACGGCCTGTTTGAACATCGCCTGCACCTGATCTTCTTTCGACACGTCGGCCTGAATAGCGAGTGCATCCACCCCGTAGCCTTTCAGTTCGGCCACAACGGCTTCGGCATCGTCGGGTTTCGACACGAAATTAACCACGACGTTGGCCCCCGCCTGACCCAGCGATTTGGCCACGCCAGCCCCGATTCCTGAATTGGCCCCGGTCACCAGTGCGGTTTGACCCGAAAGTTTTTTATCTGCCATCTCGTTTGAAAATAGTGTTTATGAGTAGTTCTTACTGCAACTACTCTAATCCGGGCCGGATAGTTATAGCCGTTGCCTTGAATTAATCGCTTTATAAAGCCAATGGCGAGTTTTAGAGCTATCTAACAAACTAAATAACATGACTGAACAACCAGATCCAGCGGCGGGTGAATCGCCAATTGCCCAATCGACGGTGCCGCATGGCCCGCCACCCGGCCATTTTCTAAAATCGGAAGATGACGACACAGACGTCGATGCCAGCGAGGTAGAAGACGAATCAGACGGCATGGAAAAGCCCGATTTTCTGGGAAAGACGAACCTGGAAAATAGAGGTAAACAAGCGGAGTAAGAACAAGTGATACGTGTGTTGTGTCTTGTTGTTACTGGCTCGCAAATCAATAACAACAAGACACAGTACGATGTAGCTGATTTATGCCTTACCGGCCGACGATCAACATTTTGTGGTTCAAACGCGATTTGCGCCTGCGCGACCACATGCCTCTACAGGCGGCGGTGGCGACGGGCAAACCGTTGCTGTTGCTCTACTGTTTTGAGCCGTCGGTTATAGCTGATCCGAACTACGATCTCCGTCACTGGCGGTTCGTAACAGAGTGCCTCGCCGACCTGAACCGGCAACTGGTCAGGCTTGCAACTACCTCGCCAGCCGTTCAGGTGGCAACTGCCCCGCCGGAGTGGCGTGCCCACGAATGGCTTCCGTTCGTGTTTGATGATGAGCCAGTTACCGGCAACGTACCTGATGCGGGTCTGCCCATAGTCTGGATTTTTCAGCGCGAGGTGGTCGATGTGCTGGGTACGTTACACCAGCAGTTCACCATCGACACGCTCTTTTCGTATGAAGAAACAGGCCTCAAAGTCACCTACGACCGGGATAAAGCCGTGGCCCGGTTCTGCCGTGAACAGGGCGTTGACTGGCGGGAATTTCAATCCAACGGGGTGATCCGCCGCCTGAAAAATCGCGACACCTGGACCGACGAATGGCAGAAAACCATGCGCGCGCCCCAGCAGCACCCTGACCTTGCGCGCTGGATGCCCGCCAACGTACCTGGCCAGTGGTACGAAACCGAACGTGGCCCTGACCTGCCAGCCGCCTGGCACGTACCTGACCCCCTGTTTCAGCCCGGTGGCGAGCAAAACGCCTTTCGGTACCTGAACAGTTTTCTTACCGATCGGATTACGCTGTACGCCAAATCGATCTCAAAACCGCTCGCCAGTCGGCGGGGGTGTAGCCGGCTGTCGCCCTACATCGCCTGGGGTTGCCTGAGCATCAGGCAGGTGTTCCAGGCCCAGTTGCAGGCCACTAAACAACCGGTGATGCCGGGTTTGGGGCGTCAGTTCAGCGCCTTTGCCTCGCGCCTACGCTGGCATTGCCATTTTATTCAGAAGTTTGAATCGGAAGACCGCATCGAATTCGAGAACGTCAACCGGGCATTCGATACGCTGGAGAAACAGCATAACCCGACGCAATATGCCGCCTGGCGCGACGGACAAACGGGCTACCCGCTCATCGACGCCTGTATGCGCTGTTTGATCGCCACCGGCTACATCAACTTCAGGATGCGGGCCATGCTGATGTCGTTTCTGAGCCACCATTTGCTTCAACACTGGAAAGAAGGTGCCCTTCACATGGCCCGTATTTACACCGATTTTGAGCCCGGTATTCATTACGCGCAGATTCAGATGCAGTCGGGTATGACGGGCACCAACACCGTCCGAATTTACAACCCGGTGAAGCAATCGCAGGACCACGACCCGGATGGTCTATTCATCCGACAGTGGATTCCCGAACTGGTCAATTGCCCCGTTGCATACATTCACGAGCCGTGGACCATGCCGCCGCTTGAACAGGACATGGCCCGTTTCCACGTTGGCATTGATTACCCCGCTCCTATCGTCGACATTGTTCAGACCGGCCGGGAAGCCCGCCTAAAACTGCATGAGCCCCGAAAAACCGTAACAGGTCAGGCCGAAAAAGAACGTATCCTGCTCCGGCACACAATACCGAATCAGCAACGTACCTGACCTTCCGACGACCAAACGAAAAGAGCCTCTGCTAACCAGCAGAGGCTCTTTTCATAAACGTAAGTTTCTTAGTATTCCCAGAGACCGTGCTCAATTTCCATCAGATCGTACTCTGTCTGATACGATTTCATTAGGCCCTCTTTGTCACCATAGATACCAACCAGTTCTTTATCTTCCGGGTTGGCCACTTTCGTGATCCGACCGTAGAACAGACGCAGGTCAAACGCGTCGGCAAGGTTCTTGTGCTGCGCCTGGTTCTGCGTGTTGTACCAGACAAACTTCTTTGGGTCAGACCGGAACAGCTTATCCAGATCTTTGTATTTGAACGTAGCTACCGGCAACTCAAATCCGGCGGCGTTCTTATCGGCAGGCAACAACATCTTGATTGTCTGGATGTCGTAGTACAGCCGTGACCGTTTCTTATCAAAAATCCAGTCTTCTTTTACTTCCAGAACGCTGAGTTCTTTGGGGAAATATTCGTCGCCGGTAAGTGCAGGGGCAGCTTTAGCCACGGCTACTGTATCTTTCGGTACGACAGGTGCAACAGGCTGAGTGGCTTTGCCTTTTTTACCTTTTGCGTTTTTAGCCGTTTTCTTTGGCGCAGGCGCACCCCAGCCATCATCAGCCTTAGCAGTGGTCTTCGGTGCTGGCGCACCCCAGCCATCATCAGCAGGCTTCGTTTTGGCAGTTGCCTTGGTTGGGTCCTGCTTTTTAGTGTCGCCCCAATCATCCGCTTTTGTATCGGTCGGCTTGCCAAAACCGGCTTCTATCTCTTCTTTCGACAGACTAGCTTCCTGGCTTGGGACCAGCAGTCGCTCGTGGAACTTTTCAGGTGAAATCTTTTTTGTGCACGAGTCATCTTCGTATGCATCAAGCAACCCTGCTTTGACAGCATCCATAAGATACTTTGTAATCTCGTTGCCTTTGGCGAACATACTCCGATTCTGAGTCTCCTTCAAGTCAATTCGACGCCAAAGGGTCTTCTTCATCATAATGTCACTGTCGTCGATTGGACGAACTGACATCGAGTTATATTTGCTGTTATCGCGTTCCTGCGCCATAGCACCAACACCCAAAAGCGAAAGGGTAGCTGTAGCCGTTAGGGCAATCGTCCGTATCATTGTCACTTGCTTCATAGCCTGTGTTCTTTACCTGTCTACGCACTAAAAACGGCCCGTAAGCCGCTTTAGTATAGTTAATATAAGGATATTACCTGTGGAACGCTACTAACCGGAACATCGCTAATATCGCCCCGGAAATTCTTCCGCTGAACCCCATCAATTGTTATCGTTAACCGATCACCAGGCTCCATTTCAGAAGCCATACCGCCAAGAGAACCACCACCGGCACCGAGCGATAATGGACCAGCAACACGCCGGGTGCCCCGTGCTAGGTTGACTGTGATGCCTGTCACCCGGAAATTGGCGTCGTTTGGTGCGTAGGCCGCAAAGCTTGGATCAGCTACGGCTCGCACGCTAATGCTACGGGCTGATCCTACTGGTACACCACGTGGATCGGTAGCTGGACGGCCGCCAACCAGATACTCGATGGTCGGACGAGGCACACGGTTCACTTTGAAATTCTCAGTGCCAAGAAGATTCCCTGCATTACTAACATTTAAGGCTACAGTTGCTGCGTTTGGCACAACAGTAATCTTCCCTTTCCCGCCCGATGGTAATACGACTGCACCGTTGGCCGAAAAGTTCGGGTTCCAGAGTGCGCCGAGTTGTGGGCTTTGGATGCTCAACTTGTTTTCGCAACCCAGGTATAACGGCGGCATTGTTCCGGTCTCAACCTGATAGGTAGGCTTAGCGACTGCGTATTCGGCCCGTACAGGGACCGTTTTCACCGTTCCGTCTGGTGCGTTGTAGGAGATCGTTCCTGATAGTACGCGTTTTGATAAACCCTGGCTATCGTACGAACCACCTTGTGCGGTGAATTCAATAATACCCCGGCCATTATCCATGCGAATCGGCCCACCGCTGAGGCTCATACGGGGCTGAATGCCCGATGACGAAGCCGCCAGGAACATCTCACCTCTGAACTTCGTACCAGCCACAACCACGTTGGACTGCATGCTGAGCATACCCGTAATCCGGTCGAACTTAACGTCCTGCGCACCTACTTTCGAGGCCAGGTAATCCAGTGTCTCCCCCTCAATCCGGCGAACATCGGCTTGTTTCTGGCTCAACACGGCCAGGGCTGCCGGTACAGGTGTCTGGGCGAAATTTAGCGTTGGAAAATCCTTTGTCCGCTGTTCTGATGAGCGTTTGGCGATTGGGTCGTCTTTGCCGTCGAGGGCTAAAGGTGCAAACTTGGCGTTCCCTATTTTCGACAGTTCGTCGGTAAACTGGTTCAGCGTAGTTTGCAGTTTGTACGCTTCTCCGTTCCGGTTGTTACCTACCAGAAGCTGCGCTACTTTCTCTTCTTCACTCAGGTTTTTAATGTTACCTTCTTCATCAGTGCCACCACCCGCCGCTACAAGCTGCGTTTTCAGGGCATCGATTTGGCTAATCATATCAGCCGTTTTCTTGCGAACAAGATCGGCTTGTTGTAATACGGCTGCATCGGCAGGACGGTTACCCGTTTTACTGACTGCGGCCCGAATTTTTTCCAGTGTCTCCTGATTGACCCGATTGGCTGACCCCGTTGATTGCTCTAACGAATTGTTCAGCAGGACGAATTTTTCCAGAATGGCCGATGTCACCTGCAAGGCAAGCAACGCGGTCAACACCAGATACATCATCCCGATCATTTTCTGACGGGGTGTTTCTTTTCCACCTGCCATTAGTTGGTAGTGATTTAGTACTGTTTGAGGTTAACGAACAACGTACAAAGCCCCACCTGTACCGAATGCTCACGGCGGAGCATTTGGCAAGGCGATGGACCGCGGCGGCGGACCGCCATATAACGTTGATTTGATTTTTTACTGGTTGTTGCCGCGCATGGCTGTCAGCATGCTGCCATAGACATTATTGAGCGAAGCAAGATTGCCCGTCAATTTCGACAGTTCTGATTTGAACTGCTGTGTGTCTTTGCTGGCATCGGCCATATTCTGCATAGCCGAAGTCAGGTTGCCGTAGAAGGCATTCATGGCTTTCAGGTGCTTGTTCGTGTCCTGTAATTCCAGTTCATAAACGGCATTCAGCGCGCCCATGTTCTTGGTTACCTTCTGGAACTGATCACGGTAATCTTTGGCATCGGTGGTTGCATCGGCCATCGAGTTCATGGCGGTGATAGCCGTACCATATGACTTGTTCATTTCAGAAATTGAGCCAGACGCTGATTTCACGTTGCGGGCGTAGTCGTTGGTGGCTACAGTGGCGTCAGTGAGGTCGGTCAATTTAGATACCGTACTGTTCAGGTTCTGGAAGCCCGATCCAAGTTTTTCAAATACATCAGGCGTTATTTTAGCCTGTGCAAGCATTTGATCCATGTTGGCAGTCAGGCCGTTGGCTTGAGGGGTAGCTACCGCTTTGCGAACTTCACCCTTGTAGTCGGGGGCCAGTTCAGGATAAACGCGCTCCCATTCGTAGTCATCGCCCGTTGCAACCGGCTGCGTGAAACTTTGAATAGCATACAACGCGAAGATTACTACCTCTGTCAGCAAGCCCACCGTCAGCATGAAGCCGAATTGTTCGTTGTGGGTAATTTTTGCCCAGGCTCCGAAGATAACGACGGCGGCCCCGGCACTATAAATAGTAGGAACGAGACGGTCCCAAAAGAAATTTACTTTTCCTGCTGCCATGAGTTGGTTTACAGATGATTATTAAAAAAAGTGGAAGTAAAAGGGTTAAGCTTTGCTGCCTTTCATGCCTTTGTCGGCTTTGGGCGCTTTGGATGTCTTTGATGACGACCGGCTTGATGAACGGCCACCGCGTGCCGATGCAGTACGGCCTTCGAGGTTATCCATTACACAACGGAAACCAATATACGACCGGCGGGCATTCTCGTCTTCATAGGTACGTGTACCCGATTCCAGGTAGTAGGCAATGTCTTTCCATGAACCGCCACGCACCACCTTCCGGGGCTCGTCGGCGTTCTGGTTGTCTGGGTTCATATCCCAAACAATGGCGTTGGCATTTTCAGCGTAGGCATCGCGGCACCATTCGGCCACGTTACCAGCCATGTTGTACAGGCCGTATTCGTTAGCGTTGTACTGGTTAGCAGGCGCTGTGTAGGGGTAGCCGTCGGCGTCGAAATTACCGCGCTGTGGTTTAAAGTTTGCCAGGTAGCAACCTTTCCCGTTAGCAACATAGGGGTTACCCCAGGGATATTTGGCGCCCTGTTTGCCACCGCGGGCAGCCCATTCCCACTCCGCTTCAGAGGGTAACCGGAAACGAGGCGAGTTAACCAGGTTCTCTTTAGTACGGTAATCGTTATATAGGTTAGTACGCCACTGGCAGAAGTGCTGGGCAGCTTTCCAATTGACACCAACTACTGGGTACGTATCAAAGGCTGGGTGGCCGTAGTAGTACTCAAGCATCGGGTCACCATTGTGGTAGGTGAAGTCATTTTTCCAGACAGTCGTGTCGGGATAATACTTGGCCATGATCTCTTCCTCGCCAATCGAGGCGGCAGAGTCGGCCAGCATCGCATTCACGTACTGACGATACTCGTGGTTAGTGATCTCCGTATCATCCATGTAGAATGAGCTGATCGTTACCCGGCGGTTCATGTTGATCTGGGTAGCCGCGATATCTTCATCAGCCTGACCCATGATAAATGAGCCCGACGGGATAAGGACCATGCCGTAGGGTGTCGTTTGGCGATAGCCGGGCCGCGATTTAGCTACAATCTCCCCGTTGTTCACGCCGACATCTCCAGCTTTACCGCCCCCAAATTTAGACTTAAAAAAGCCGCAACTCTGCAAAACCAGCACTGTCGCCACAACCAATACGCCCCGGAGTGTATATGCCGGCATTCGGTTCGATTTCATATGTATAAACTGCATAAAACTTGTGCAAGACTGACGTAAGAACGAAAATCCTCACGCTTATTGTATGTAAACTTTGAATGCCAGATCAAAGCAGTAACTGCGTAGAATGGCTAGAATGAGCGAAACAGTCAAAATTAAACGCGTGGCCCCAAACAGCCTAACAACAATAACGCCAATTTGACGACTTTACCTACCGGTTTGTCTCAAAACGACGAAAAAGTGAGGTTAGTATCGGAATCGGGGCGTGCGAATAATGGGTTTTTTATTCGTGTTCGGAGCGGGCAGCGCATAGCTTAACAGTACTTCATATGACCCCGGCCGTTTGGCCGTTACGCCAGCAATGGTGAAATCATAAGATAAGCCCAAACGCAGGGCGTTATTGGCTAACAGGTTTGTACCAGCCATGACCGTGACCGCATCCCCGGTGCGGTAGGCAACCCCACCAAAATACTGATTATTATACGTACCCAGGATATTCAGATCCAGCGACGAAGCCTGTGGCCCTGGCTCTGTACTGTACTTGTATAAAATAGACGGTTGTATGTCCAGTGCATAGCTTACTCCCAACCGATACCCGGCCGACAGATATGCCGTTCGCGACAGCGGATTAATGCCCGTTGCCGTGCCAAGTTTGTAACTGGCGGCATTGAGGTGAAATAAGCTGACACCCACCCAGTAATCGACGGTATTGTAATGAATGCCTGCACTAACGTCTGGTTGTACTTGAGAAACCTTGCCGGTACCAATGAGCGGATCGCCGGGGTCACGAACAATGACATCGCTGTAATCGATCGATTTGTTGTAAACGCCCCCCTGAAGGCCAACTGACAACGTACCTGATTTCAGCGGTAGCCGATATGCGTAGGCTACCTGTACGGATTGGTTGCTTTGCGGGCCAATGGCATCGTTGAAGGCGTAAATACCCACGCCACTGTTCAGCCGGGTAAGCGGAAGGTTGGCCGTCAGCAGTTGCGTTGTTGGTGCGCCACCCGCTCCGCCCGACGTCTGGTAGCCCGCCCACTGCGTTCGGTAGATGAGCTGTACCCGCGTAAGCCCTTCAGAACCAGCCGCAGCCGGATTGTAGAAGGTTGGCGCGAACGGAAAAAAACTAAACTGAGGGTCCTGCTGTCCGAACGCAGTAAGCGCGAGCAGCCAGCCACCAATAGACACGTAGAGTTTGCGAAGCATAGACGAAGAAAATCCGGGCGGTCATTACCCTGGTCAATTACCTGATTAACGCCCGTAAACACAAAATATTGACCGAAAAAAAGGTCGATACCTGCTTTTTATGCGGGCATCGACCTTTCTCTAACGTGTAAGGCCTATATATTGTTAGCTTTCCGAATGTACAGGTCCAGGGCACCTGTCATTGAGGGTGCATTGGGCAGGGGCGCTTCGATGTCGAGTGTCAGGCCAGCTTCCATGATTGCCTTGGCGGTGGTAGGGCCAAATGCCGCCAATCGAATGCCGTTCTGTTTAAAGTCAGGGAAGTTTGTCATCAGCGAAGACACACCCGACGGACTAAAGAAGGCAATTAAATCGAAATTAGTAACATCCAGATCCGACAGGTCGGTGGCTACCGTTTCATACATCACCGCTTCTGACAGGTGCAAACCACCGGTATCCATGAAATCGGGAATATCGTTGCTTCGGATGTTCGAGCAGGGAAACAGGAATTTCTCTGTTTTATGCTTCCTGATCAGATCAAAAAGTTCGCGTGCCGTTTTAGTGCCCGAAAATATCTTCCGTTTCCTGATGACAATGTACTTCTGAAGGTAATTGGCTGTCTGCTCCGAAATACAGAAGTATTTCATGTCGGCAGGTACGTCGATACGTGCTTCCAGACAGATACGAAAGAAGTGATCGATAGCATTTCGGCTGGTGAAAATGATTGCCGTATGCTCCAGAATATTGATCTTCTGCTTACGAAACTCCTTATACGATACACCCTGTATCTGGATGAATGGCCGAAAGTCGATGGTAATGTTGTACTTATCAGCCAGATCGAAGTAAGGAGATTTATCGTCGGCGGGCTTGGATTGGGTCACTAACACATGGCTGACTTTCGTCTGACGTTCCTCGGTGGGCTGTGTGTTGGTATGGCTCATTGAATCTACCTCTATGTTACGCATTCCGGCGGCTGCACGGTGTGGGTTGGCTCGCTGAAGAAAAGACCACGTCTGTTAAACGGCAAACCGGATACCGACAACAAGCGGGATTAATTCCACGATGCAAAGGTAGGAAAATAAATAGAGATTTTTGACCGGCATCAGCCGCACAAAGGTCAGATACAGCCAGGCCAGCCGCCCCAGATAGAAACTTATAAACGGTATAAGTACATAACTCACCGGAGTTTCTATAAAAGAAACATACGGACTGATTGCCGCCACCAGCATAGCTAATGCCGTGGTAAACAAGAGCGAAGCCTGGAGCACTTTGAAGTAATGCAGGTTTACCAGGGCATCAAATTTATACAGGCTTCCTACGGCCGCAATCAACAGGTATTTACCAATAAGTAGCAGAAAGATTACCAGACTTAGTATGACATAACTCATTAGCAACCAAAAGAATGTCTGTTGCTGAGGAAGCAAGCCTCCCGACCCGAACAGAAACACATTTCGGTGCTGAACATACATAAACAAAAAGGCCAGTACCAGGCTGAGGTTTAGCGTGAAGGCCATCGACGTTCGGCTTAGCGGCCTGTTGATGATGAACGACTCGTCGGGCGAAGCAAGCCTGAATAGATTGACAGGATTGTAGAAAAGCAGAAAAGCGCGCCGGAAAAACGTGTATAAGAACGCATGAGCAGCCAGCAGAAAAAGTAGACCAACGCTAAAGAAGTTACCGTATGGTGATATATTCCTGGGCCGAACGCTCAATAAATCATCGTTGAGCCGGATTGTCTGGCTGGCGGCGGCACGCGGATAGCCAATAAATAGCTGCCAGTTGCCGGGCGAAGGGGGGCCGTAAAGCGTTAGGAAGAGGCGCGGTCTCCGATATAAGCGATATAAGCTATCAATGTCCAGTACAAGCCACTGGCCAGCCGGGCACTTTTGTCGTAAGGCGGCGTCTATAAATAAGAAGCCTTCCTGTTTACTGGCGATGAGTAATTTGTAATGCCGATTGCTCTCGATGTCTACTGAAGCGCTCAGTGCATTTTCGGTACTATGCTGTTCAACAATGAAGGGCACGTAGGCCTTGAACGCCTCATCATAAATCACAAATTCCTGCTGGAAGTCATGAACGGGAAAGTAAGCCTGGTTTGGCCCCACTCCATCCTGTCGCCCCTGTGCTAGAAGCGAATGAGTAAACGAGTAAATGAGCGAAAGAGTGACCAGTAGCCTCGGTAGCCTCAACCGAATGACCACCCTGTAACACCGGTTAGTCATCAAAATAAGGCCACTCAAACGCTCTTTCACTCTTTCGTCCTTTCGCTCTATCTATTATAATCCCAGTGCTTTAAGCATCGTATCACCAATCATAGCAGGTGATTCCACTACGTGGATACCACACTCACGCATGATGGCCATTTTAGCAGCAGCCGTGTCGTCAGCACCACCCACAATAGCCCCTGCGTGGCCCATCCGGCGACCTTTCGGCGCAGTCTGGCCAGCAATAAAGCCAACTACGGGCTTACGATTGCCGTCTGCTTTGATCCAGCGGGCTGCTTCGGCTTCCATACCTCCTCCGATCTCGCCAATCATCACGATGGCTTCCGTTTCGGGGTCGTTCATTAGCAGTTCAACAGCCTCTTTGGTTGTGGTGCCAATAATTGGGTCCCCACCAATACCGATCGCCGTTGTCTGGCCAAGGCCAGCTTTAGTAAGTTGGTCAACCGCTTCGTAGGTCAACGTACCTGATTTTGATACGATACCGACTTTCCCTTTCTGAAAGATGAACGCAGGCATGATGCCTACTTTACACTCACCGGCCGTCATAACACCCGGACAGTTAGGACCGATCAGGCGGGTTTCTTTTCCTTTCAAATACGCCTTCACGGCCACCATGTCTTCGGTCGGAATCCCTTCCGTGATGCAGATGATCACCTTGATACCGGCATCGGCGGCTTCCATAATGGCATCGGCGGCAAAAGCGGGCGGTACAAAAATAATCGACGTATCGGCACCAGCAGTCAACACGGCTTCGTAGACCGTATTGAACACAGGCTTGCCAAGGTGGGTCTGACCTCCTTTTCCGGGTGTAACTCCTCCGACCAGGTCTGTACCATAGTCAATCATTTGCTGGGCGTGGAAACTCCCTTCAGAGCCGGTGAAGCCCTGCACTATCACTTTCGAGTGCTTGTTTACTAATACGCTCATGCTGTTCGTGGGTCGTAGGCGGTGCCTCGTGCGTTGACGTCTATATTGCAGATAATGGCGCAAAAGTAGACCGAAAAACGGTATCTTCCGCAATGATTCTTTCGCATATGATCTCCGACGCGGTACTGGCCGCAACGGGTGTCTGGGTATTCAGCACGGCATTCGGACGGGTTTCTTTTTACGCTCGCCTTCTTTGGGGCTTCTTTTTTTTAACCATCTCTCTGGCAGCTTTAGCGGGCGTGATTACCTTCGCCGGCCTCACGGCCCTGGAACCGCTCCACAGTTCGCTGACGGTGCTGGCGGGCAGCCTGGGTGTGGTCGCCGTGGTGGTGGCAACTTATGCTACGGTGCTCGATCGACGGCTCTCTCCCGTAAGTTTCGGGGTTTCGCTTGGCATTGGCATGATCCTGTTCATTCTGCTCTACCTGCCCGAAGTGGCCGTTTTTGCGCCCGTCGTGGCCGCCCTGGGTATCCTCCTTGTGATGCTGCTGGCCGTGCTGGCCCTCCTGCGAAAACAACACTGGGCGGTCTGGATCGTCGTGGCAGTCATGCTCATGGCCTTCGCTACAAAGGTGCAAAACGTGGTGCTGCCCCTGCACCCCCTCGATGCGTATCACTACCTGATTGCGCTGGCGCTGGTCTGTTTTTGGTACGCCATGCGTAAACGGGATCAAGCCTTGTAACGTACCTGGCATTGGGCCGTTGCTTGTCGAATGATAACATTTTATCGACATCGTTCGTCTTTATAGTATGACTCAACGCACCTCACTGCTACGCACCGTTGGCGCTTTTCTCGCCGTTTCAGCCGCCTTATCAAGTTGTAAAAAGGACGATCACACCAACGAAATTGGTCGGCAGCTACAGGTCACGCGCCACTTTGCCGACTCGGTAGGTATCGACACCACGCAAGTTGCCACGGCATTGCCCCAGGCAAACCCGGTCGAATCGCGCGCCACGCTCGAAAAGCTGATCACGGAGATCAAGTATGGCCACGCCCCGACCGACCAATCGTTTGTTAAGCTGACGGAGAAAGTCGATACGGCGGTGATCGGCAACTTGATTCGCGCCAAAGACATCAGTGCCGCCCTCAAAGCGGAGGCCGCTCGTTTCGGCCCGTATAAGGCGCTGCTGGCGAAATACAACGAAGTCAGGAAAACGGCGTCGCCCACGCAGATTCAGGAAATCAGACAGACGCTGAATTTTTACCGGTATTTGAATCGGTTTGACACCGAGAAGTTCGTCGTCGTGAACATCCCGGCCGCCCGGTTGGCCGTTTTCGATAAAAGCGGCCAACGCGAACTGCCAATGGACGTGATCGTTGGGAAAGCCGCCAAAGCAACGCCCCGCTTCAACTGCTACATCACGGAGGTAGTGGCCTACCCCTACTGGAACGTACCTGCGGGCATTGCGCTGAAAGAAATTGTGCCCAAAGTACAGGCGAACCCAAGCTTTTTGGACAGCCAGAATATGGATGTGCTGGATAAGCGTGATAAACCCGTAGACCCGGAATCCATTGACTGGGCGAGCGTATCAGCGTCGAATTTCCCGTACCGGTTCCGGCAACGGTCAGGCTGCAATAACTCCCTGGGTCTGATCAAGTTTGTGCTGAATGGACCACCGGCCATTTATCTGCACGATACCAACGCCCGCGAACTGTTTGATAAAACAACCGACCACTGGCGGAGCCACGGCTGTGTGCGCGTTGAGAAGCCGGTTGAACTGGCCAACTTCGTGCTGGGCGCGCCTAAATTCGATGAAGGTTTTTATAACCGCTGCCTGACCGACCAGACGCCATCGACGTTCAAACTACCCAAACCCTACCCGCTTTTCGTCACCTATAACCTGGCCGATATTGACGAACAGGGGCAACTCGTCTACTACAAAGACGTATACGGCAAAAAGCCGGAAAAAGTGGCGAAGCTGTAAGTCTGATTTAAGCTTTTACGAACATCGACTTTTTCAGGTACGTATCGTCGGGGTAATAAATAAACAGGCAGGAGCCGCCCGAAATAGTGCGCACAATGGGCGAACACTCGGTGGTCGACACGGCGGGGCAACCCTGACTACGCCCCAGCCGACCGGTGCGACGGATAACATCTTCACACACATAATCGGCACCGTGCATGACAATAGCCCGCGAAAAGGCGTTGTCGTTTATGCCCTTTTCCAGGCCCTGCAACTGCATAGACAGACCGTGTTTCCCCTGATACAGGCCCAGCGTTTTGTAGAAACCGAGGCTAGACTGAAACGACGAGTTTGTGTTGGAGAAGCGTTTTGCCTGTAGTTCGCCCGAGTTGCGGCCGTGGGCTACGTAGGTATTGAACAGCAGTTTACGCTTCACTAAATCGATAACATACAGCCGTTTTTTGCTCGATGGCTGGCTCATGTCAACGATCGACAGCAGGGGTTTAGCCCCCACGATGTGCTGCATGCCCCGCAACGCGATGGTGTAAGCATCGCGGTTCAAGCCGGAGGCAGCCAGATTCAACTCATCATAGAGTAGTTGAAACGTAGACGGAGCAGGAAGACTAGCGGAAACGGTTTTGGGCGGCTTTTCTGCGGGACTCATGGTCTTTTCTGATCCCGGCAGGGTAATAGACAGTAACGAGAAAGCAACGATCAAGGCTTGTTTCATGCAGACACGGGGCTTGTTTAGGTCTCGGTCCTCAGAAAACGGATAGTCTACTATTTTGATTCACTAAATCGATTCAGGTACGTTCTTTTAACCGGATTTTCAGCGCCCACGCTCAGTTGGTCTGGCGTGCGTTTACGAATGACGATGCCGCCAGGTACGTTGGATCGGGGTAGTAGACAAATAGGCACGCCCCGCCTTCCACCTTCTCGAGAATCAGTTTTGTGCTGGCATTCGGAATAGCCGGGCACCCTTCACTATGCCCTAGTTGCCCGGTCAGTCTGACGGTGTCTTCGCACACGTAATCAGCACCGTGCAGCACAATATTACGGGCAAATACATTGTCGTTGAACCCCTTTTCAAGCCCTTTCAATTTTAGCGACAGACCATGTTTACCGTGGTAGCGGCCCATAACCCGGTAGAATCCGAGGCTGGTCTGATTAGAGTTGGTCTGATTCGAAAATTGCGTAGCCATCAGCCCGCCCGACTTACGGCCGTGGGCAACGTAGGTACGTAGTAAAACCGTCTTCTTCGCCAGGTCGAGCACATATAGCCGCTTCGCCGACGAGGGTTGAGTCATGTCGGCAATCAGCAGAAAAGGCTTTTTTCTGGGCACCAGTTGCATGCCCCGCCAGGCCAGATCAAACACCGCCGGGTTTAGCCCCAGCGAATCCAGACCCAGCGAATCGTACAACGGGCTGGTTACCAGTTTAACAGGCTGCACCACCTCTGTCTTGGCAGTCGTCTTCGTCTCCAGCGATGTGCAACCAGTTAGCCATATACAAAACAAGCAGGTAATGTATTTCATGACGGCAAAGGTAAACGAGTAGTAAGAAAAGCCCGACTTGCAATTTATAGCATATTGCTAACGTAACACGGACTTCAGTCGGGGACGCCTAGTCCGTTTTTACTGTCTGAAAAACGGACTAGGCGTCCCCGACTGAAGTCCGTGTTACATGTTGTTCACTTCTTTACTCATGAAAAACAGTCTTCTTATTTTGCTGTTCTGGTGTTTGACCGGCGCGGCACTGCTGGCCCAGTCCACAACGTTTACCAATCCCATCAAGCCATCGGGCCCCGACCCCTGGGTGTTGCAGAAAGGAGGCTGGTATTATTATATGAACACCACAGGCAGTAACCTGACTCTCTGGCGCACCCAACATCTGGCCGACCTCAGCACGGCCGAACGGAAAGTCATCTTTAATCCACCGGCCAAAACGGGCTACTCAAGAGAGTTATGGGCCCCCGAAATTCACTTCTTCGATAACAAATGGTATGTCTACTTCTCGGCCGACTCGGCTACCAACATCAGCCACCGCGTTTGGGTACTTGAAAACAGTGCCGCCGACCCATTTACGGGCGAATGGGTAGTACGGGGTAAAATCGGTGACCGCAACGACCACTGGGCCATCGACATGTCGGTGTTCGATTTTCGGGGTAAGCGGTATGCCATCTGGTCGGGATGGGACGGGCGAAGGAATGGGCAACAGGATATATTCATTAGCGAAATGACCAATCCGTGGACGTTGAAAAAGGGAAAGCGCGCCAAAATTTCATCCCCCCAGTTCGACTGGGAGAAGCATGGCGACGTACCTGCGGCCTGGCAGAAAAATGGCGAAGTGCCCAAAATATACGTCAACGAGGGGCCGGAAGCCCTGCAGCATAACGGCCAGTTATTCATCGCTTTTTCGGCCAACGCCTGCTGGCTCGATTACTGCCTTGGCCTGCTCACCTATCGCGGCAAAGGTAGTTTGTTGAAGCCCGGCAACTGGACCAAATCGCCACAGCCTGTTTTCACCGAATCGGCCGAAAATGGAGTGTATGCGCCGGGGCACGGTGGTTTTTTCGAAGACGCGAAAGGGCAAAACTGGATGATCTACCACGCTAATCCCGGTGCCAACGACGGTTGCGGCAATAAGCGGGCACCTCATATTCAAACGTTTAGCTGGAACGCCGATGGCTCGCCCAACTTCGGTCGGCCCATTCCCAAAGTACCCACGCCTGCACCAGCCCAATAATCCGAAAACCCTTCCTGGCATGCATGTTCTGGTCATTCCCGATAAATTCAGAGGATCGCTGACGGCCCAACAAGCAGCAGACGCCATAAAAATGGGGTTACACCGCCACCATCCCGACTGGACGGTGGCCAGTCAGCCCATCGCCGATGGTGGCGAGGGCACCGCCGATCTGCTGACGAAGGCAACTCAGGGAACGATCAGGTCCTGCACCGTGGCCGATCCGCTGGGGCGCCCGGTTACGGCCCGGTATGGCGTTTCGGGCGACGGGCAAACGGCTTTTGTTGAACTCGCCGAAGCATCGGGTCTGAATTTACTGGCCCCAAACGAACGCAACCCACTCAATACCAGCACATTTGGAAGTGGCAAACTCATTCTCGATGCGCTGGAAACCGGGGTTACGGAAATCGTACTCTGCATTGGTGGCAGCGCGACCAACGACGCCGGTATTGGCATTGCAACGGCCCTGGGCTTCCAGTTTTTCGACGCACACGACGTACCTGTGCTACCGATTGGTAACAATCTGGTACGCATTGCCCGCATCGACCGGAGCAACGTACTTCCCGCCTTGCATCAGGTACGTATCCGGGTAGCCTGCGATGTTACAAATCCGCTGTATGGACCAACGGGCGCAGCCTATGTGTACGCGGCTCAGAAGGGAGCAAACGTACAGGACCAGCGAAAACTAGATGACGGCCTACGCCACCTTGCTTCACTTATTGAACACGAATGGAATCTATCAGCCGCTCAGGAGCCGGGTAGCGGAGCGGCTGGTGGCGTAGGTTTTGGCGCACGCGTCTTTTTGAGAGCCCGGTTAGAACCCGGTTTTGCAGTGGTAGCGCAGTATACCCGCCTGAGCGAAGCCATTGAACAAGCCGACCTGATCATTACGGGGGAAGGGAAGTTAGACGCGCAAACCCTGCATGGCAAGGCTATTCGGGGTATTGCCGACCTGGCACGGGCGGCCAACAAGCCAGTAGTTGCTTTCTGTGGTCGGCTTGACCTGACGCCGACACAAATCCAGCAGTTGGGACTTCAACAGGCAATACCCATCTCACCTGCTCATTTTACCCTAAATGAAGCCAGAAGGCAGGCATTCATCTTGCTATGTGAGGCCGTGGCTATGGCTTATGACGATTGACAAGCCTCTTTGAGCAGCTAGCTGACAAGTCGTGCCGGATGAAATATGAATGATCATATTATCTACCAATAAATTCTAAGTAGCCTTTATAAATCCATAATAATACCAGAGCACTGTTCACGTGAACCTTGTAAAAAAAATCAAACCAGAGCCCCCCGATACGTAGAAGAAACCTTATACCTATAACCCATTGACTATCAATTAAATAGTCAATAAACAAATAAGTATCTAGCAATCAATTTTTTATATACTTATACTTACAATTGTAGGTACAAGACGCCAACCCACAGATTTGGTATACAATTTGTACAGGCAGCGATTGTGATCATATAGTAACTTCTGATTTACTCAAAATCAACAGGAAAATGTCGCTCTCCTTCCGTCGTGCAGTTTCTGCCTTCAAGTAATATCCCTCTCTAGTTTACCGGTTCAGAACTTTTTTCGTAAGCCCTCTCAATGGGCTTGGCTGGCATCGCTATGCGCTAACGTTCAGGAAGCGAATTGCTTCTACCGCTACTCAACCGTGAGATCATCATCTCAACATTTTTACAACTTCCTTCTCAATTATGACAAATCTTCTACTCAAAGTGACCGGCCTGCTGGTTTCTTTGGTCCTCACCATGTCCGTGGCTATCGGACAAGCGACACCGCAAACACGCGAGAATAATCAGGTCTGTATGGACCCCATCGTGGGCCCCGGTCGCGGGCCATATATCAATAGTGCCCGTACATCGGGTATTTGCGTAGCCTGCTCTGGCAGCAGCACAACCGCAGTGGCAGATGGTAACCTGGCCAATTTTTCGACAATAGATCTGGGCGTATCCGCCGCTGGTGGCTACCGGATTTCGGTGCGCGATTCGCTCCAGTATTATCCCGGCGGCAATGAAGTCGGTTTTGTGATTCGATTTCGTCAGAATGGGCTACTTGGCCTGATCGACGCTTCTTTATTGAATCAGTTCACTATTAACACCTACCGTTCGGGTACTCTGGCACAAACGGCTACCTTTTCCAGTGGCGGTGGCCTGTTGAAGGCCAATGCGCTGAACGCCAGTGGGCAGGGAAAGCAAATCCTGAGCTTTGTAACGACACAGGATTTCGACGAGGTTGAACTGGTTTACACGGGTGTGGTTACGGCAGGCAACGCAGTCGATGTCTACAATGCCTTTGAAGGCCCGGCCAACTGCCGCCAGAGTTGCGTCAATGCGCTGCTTACCCCCGGCGAATCGGCAACGGTAACCAGTGGCCAAACAGCGCTGGTCCTTGGCGGTTGCGCATTGGGCGGCATTACGAATACAGCCAACGTGATCGATAGCGATTCAACCACCAACTACGCCACGATTTCTGCGCTTATCGGACTGCAATGTACCCGTTACATTCAGGTACGTTCATCAACCACATACCCGGCAGGTTATGAAGCAGGCTTCGTTATTGCCAACGGAAACGGACTGATCAACCTTAATGTGCTGGGAGGAATTACGGTGCAGACGTACCTGAATAATAGCCCTGTTGAGTCATTCAGTGGCACCTCGCTGTTAACCGCCGGTGTATTAGGTGCTACTACCCCCTTCCAGGTTGGCTTTAAGGCAGCACAGCCATTCAACAGCATCCGCATTTCACTAACGGGTGTGAGCGTGGCTGTGGATCTACGCGTATATAATGCCTATGTAGTAGCCGATAGCGACAATGACGGTATTGCCAACTGCATGGACCGCTGCCCAGCCGGTAACGATCTGCTCGATTCTGATGGCGACGGCACTCCCGATGGTTGCGACCAGAATATAGCCAATCTATCGGTCACCAAATCGGTCAGCAGCGCGACCGCCACCGTTGGCAGCTCAGTCACTTTCACGGTTGTAGCATCCCGTACAGCGCAGTATGATGCCACGGGCGTTGTGGTGCGGGATACGCTGCCTGCCGGCTTAACGTACGTCTCGCATACCGTTTCGCCGGGTACCGTGTACGACCCCGTCACCGGCCGCTGGACCATTGGTAGCGCACTGGCAGGGCCAACCACATCCGTAAGCCTCATTGTGACGGCCACAGTAAACGTCGAAGGCGTCAGTTCAAACGTGGCGGAAGTAATTCGCAGTAACGAGACAGACCCGAACTCAACGCCGGGCAACGGCAACACGGCCGAAGATGACATTGCCAGTGCCTGCGTAAGCGTACCCGTTCGTCTATGCGAGGGTGAACGATTGCAGTTGACAGCCCCCGCCACGTTCTCGTCGGGTGTAGAATGGTTCCGAACGTTCAACGGCACAACTACATCTGTGGCAACAACCGCTACGTTCTCGGCATCACTTACCGGTAACTATACCTATACGGCCGTAGGCAATACGGGTTGCGCCTCGGGTAACTGCTGCCCAGTCATTATCATCGTCGATCCGCTGCCAACGGCTGTCATCGTCGCCAGTGCGTCGGTTGTCTGCGCAGGAACCAGCAGCGTTCTATCGGTTAGCAACGTCATTGCTGGCGCAACGTACGTATGGAACGACGGAACAACAGGAACAACGCTGACGGTGACGCCCAACGTAACGACCGTGTATAGCGTTTCGGCAACAAGCGCGGCTGGCTGTTCAGATGTAACAACCTTCACGGTTGTTGTGAATCCGCTCCCTGTTCAGGCGGCACTCGTCGCTGTCTGCGGACCAACCGGCAGCAATACGTATAACTTCGTAGTTAACCCAACCACCTCTGGTGCTGGCACAAACTACTTCCTCACGGTAGGCACAGGTGCTGAAGTAGGGCCATTTGCTTACGGAACGGCCAGAACAATTGAAGGGAACACCGGTAGTTTCTCGGTAGTGATTCGCGATGCGATAACGAATTGCTCGATTACCCGCGCCATAACGCCACCGACCGACTGCCCAACCTGCCCACCGAAAGTCTGCTCACCAGTTAGCATTGTGCGGCTTCGCTAACAGTACATTACGCGTCTTGATTGCTTCCGCCCTGAATGGCTCCAATTTAATAGAGGGCTGTTCAGGGCGAATTTTTTAGTGCTTACTTGCCGGGAAAACAACGGCCCACTAACACTATCACTGACCTTCGGGTTTAGTCCTAAACAAATTACCATCATGGCTCGCCAGGATTCACATACCGAATACATTGTCAGTAAAGACGCTTATAACATGGCGGTTTCCAGTTTACCCACTTCAGGAACAGCAGAACAAAAGGCCATTTCAATGCCAATAACGGCCATGCAGTACCGGCAGAACGTGAGCCAGACGATCAACGCTGGCAAATGGTCGATGTGGGGGATTTCACTCGAATCGTTTGAATTTACCTGGCAAGACGGAGTCTGGCAACCGCCAGCCAACCTGATCATTCGGAAAGATTAAGGTTAATTGGTTATTGGTCGACGGGCCACGCGGCAGCAATAACCAATCAACCATTCACCGCTTTAGCCACAATTCCCGGGGTGATGATCTCATCGGATACAGGCTTGCGATGCCACCACGACGCCAGCATGGAACCAGTTATGTTCATCAGCGGACCAAAAATGGCGGGGGCCAGTCCGACAGTAGCCATCTTACCCATTTCTTTGGCAATACCAGAGGCAAGGCCACCATTTTGCATCCCTACCTCGATGGCAATGGTGCGGCAGTCGCGTTCATTCATGCGGAACAGGCGGGCCGACCAGTAGCCAAGGATGTAGCCACACAGGTTATGAATCAACACCAGGCCAATCAGCGTGGGGCCGATTGTGAGCAGACTGGCCCGACCAGCGGCCGTTATTACGACAATAATAAACGCGATGCCGAACATGGAAACCAGCGGCATGGCGTCGTCGAGCCATTTTGCTTTTCCGCTCAGAAACTTGTTGAACAGCAACCCGGCACCGATAGGCAGAATCACCATCTTGACAATGTCCCACATCATATGCAGCATGTCTATTTCAACGAAAGCACCGGCCAGCAGCTTCATCAACAGGGGCGTGACAAACGGAGAGATCGTGGTTGAAATGGCCGTTATGGTGATGGAAAGGGCCAGATTAGCTTTGGCAAGGTAAGAAATTACGTTCGACGCCATACCGTTGGGCGAACAACCGATGAGCACGATACCGGCGGCAATCTCGGGCTGTAAGCCGCTCAGGTTGGCCAGGGTAAAACCCAGCAGTGGCATGATCAAAAAGTGGCTGAACACGCCAATGAATACACCTTTGGGCATTTTCACGACGCCAACAAAATCCTGCGCGCTCATGGACGTACCCATGCCGAACATGATTAGTTGGATCAGCGGTGTGATCAGGCCGGATAGCTTGTAGCCGTTAACCTCGACAAAGTAAGATGGATAATACAGGGCCATCGTGACCGAAGCGAAGATGACAACGGTGTAGGAAAACCCTTTCCATTGGTCATAGCCCCTAAAGCCAACTGCCAGGGCCAGGAAAAAAGTGATTAGAAACGGTCCGGCCTGATCGAGCGAACCTGTAAGCCCAAAATAGAGCGCGACGAGCAGGCAAAGTGCTGCCAGACTCAGGATCACCTTATAAATAGTCATGTTGTTCGAGGAATAGTTCTGTTAAAAAGTAATCTCCCCGCTATCTATTACTCTATAAACCGCTGATTCGCTGCGAATTTATTGCTTCGATCCTGTTCGCATAAGCCGCTGCAAAACCATGTAGTGTTAAGGATTGATGAAATTTATAAATGAGTGAACGCTTATTTATATTGCTTGTTTAGTTTTGTAGCGAAGCTCGATGGTATGCGAACGAGGAATACGGATAAAGAACTGCTGGTCAAGAACAAAGCGATTGATATGCTTGTCAAGCACGGATTTGACGGGTTCAGCATGAACAAGCTGGCGAAAGACTGCGGTATTTCCGTGGCGACGCTCTACATCTATTATCAGGATAAGGACGACCTGATACAGAAGATAGGCGCGGAGATTTCGCAAAACTTTCTGGCCTCTACGTTCAGTGACTTTTCGCCCAACATGTCTTTTGCCGACGGGCTCAGAATACAGTGGCAAAACAGAGCCCGCTTCTCGCTAACGTACCCAAACGAAGTGGCTTATCATGAGATGATCCGGTTCTCGCCGTTTGGCGACACCATTCTCAGAGAGACGGTAAAGACATTCAAGGAGGTGATGTCGCTGTTTCTTCGCAACGCAATCGATAACGGCGAGTTGAAACAGGTAACGCCTGAAGTATTCTGGAGTGTGGCCTATGGGCCTTTATACACGTTGCTTCGCTTTCATAGCCAGGGGCAGGGGCTGGGTGGTAACCCGTTTCAGTTTTCCGACCACGTTATGGAAGACGCTCTTCAGATGGTTTTGAAAGCCCTGAAGCCTTAACTTATTCACTCAGTGCATTAACGGCCTGATTTTATGACGGTTCCATTAGCTCATATCCTGGTTTTCAAGACCTCTCTTCAAACGTTGCCCGATTGCGTTAAGGCAACATTGGATGCGCAGGCCGAGATACAAACGTGGACCATCGACCTTCAGGATGTCGATTGTGTTTTGCGCGTTATCTCGGCTACCCTGACGCCCGCAACAATTATTCACCTGATCAGCCGGCACGGCTACGATTGTGCTGAACTGGACTAAACACAACAATTACGATGGAACAACAACCTGTACTTGCTTTTACTGCTTACCAGAAATTCCTGATCGCCGTGCTGGCCCTACTCCAGTTCACCGTCATTCTCGATTTCATGGTGCTCTCGCCACTGGGCGATATTTTGATGAAAACCCTCAACATGACACCGTCCAACTTTGGGCTGGTTGTTTCCTCGTATGCCTTCAGCGCGGGGGCGTCGGGTATTCTGGCGGCTGGTTTTGCCGATAAATATGACCGCAAAACGCTCCTGCTGTTTTTCTACGTCGGTTTTATTGCAGGTACGTTGTTTTGCGCCGTGGCCAACAGTTTCGAGATGCTGCTGGCGGCCCGGATCATAACCGGTTTGTTTGGCGGCGTTATCGGGTCAATTTCGATGGCCATCGTGGCCGATCTATTCGCCATCAACCAGCGCGGCCGCGTGATGGGGTTCATCCAGATGGCCTTTGCGGCCAGTCAGGTACTGGGCATTCCTATCGGGCTTTATTTTGCCAATCTGTGGGGCTGGCATGCCGTCTTTCTTATGATCGTGCTACTGGCCATTCTGATCGGAGTAGCCGTTTTGCTGAAAATGAAGCCTGTCGACAAGCACCTAGCCCTTCAATCGACCGATAATGCGTTTCAGCATTTGTGGCATGCGCTATCCAACAAAACCTACCAGACCGGATTTCTGGCGGTTGCTTTCCTATCCATTGGCGGCTTCATGCTGATGCCATTTGGCAGCGCTTATCTGATCAATAACATTCACTTGACGCAAGCCCAGTTACCCATGATTTTTCTGGTCACCGGCCTGTCGTCCATCATTATCATGCCTATTGTGGGGCGGCTGAGCGACCGAATCGACAAGTTCTGGCTGTTTACGGGCGGGTCGTTGCTGGCCATTGTGATGGTGCTTATTTACACCAGCCTACCGCCCGTTCCGGTCTGGGAGGTGATGGTGATCAACGTGATCATGTTCATGGGCATCATGAGCCGGATGATTCCCGCCAATATTCTCAGCACCGGCCTACCCGATATGAAAGACCGGGGTGCATACATGAGCATCACGGCTTCGCTGCAACAAATGGCGGGTGGAGTAGCCGCCGTTGGGGCGGGTATGATTGTTACGCAGAACGGTCATGATGGGCCGCTGGCGAATTACAAGGTGCTTGGGTACGTTGTTTCGGCGGCTTTCATTGCCTGTATTTTCTTCGTCTACCGTATCTATGTACTCGTTAACCAACGGGTGAAAGAGTCATCACCGGCGGCAACAGCCATTGACACGCAACTAGCTGCCAGTCAAACAATTGCTTCGCTGGAATAAGGCGAGTTATAGAGCAGATAGCCAGCAGACTGGTTTCGCGTAGTTAGTATGGTGAATTGCTGCCACGTTGCAGGTTGCTTACGCTGGAGTAGTTTGCTTATCGTCGGTATCAAGCTAGTTACACGCGCTGACATGATTATGTTAAGCCCGTAAACTGCTTACATGCTTGCGGGCTACCACTGTGCTCACAGCCACCCGCCTGACTACTGTATGAACCGACGCCACTTCACTCGCCTGTTTTCGGCACTTCCTCTCGCTTCTGTTGCCCCGCTTCAGGCAGCTCAAACCAAATCGCTTACAACCCCGGTTGTACCACTGCTAGCCGAAACTGACCGGACTTACTGGCTTCAGACGCTCCTGAAAGTAGCCGATCCGGTATTGACTGCGCTCGCGAAAGGTCAACTAAAAGCCACTATGCCGGTTGAAGCGGCACCCGGTCAGGAAGCAGGGCGGCGGAACGTAACGTACCTGGAAGCCCTCGGCCGTACGCTGGCGGGACTGGCTCCCTGGCTGGAACATGCAGCGTTGGGTGCCGAGAAAGCCCAACAGCAGACCTATGCGACACTGGCCCGGCAAGCCATAACAAACGGTGTAAATCCACAATCGCCCGATTACCTGAATTTTACGCGGGGCGGGCAACCACTGGTCGATGCGGCGTTTCTGGCGCATGCCCTGTTGCGGGCCCCGAACCAGCTTTGGCACCAACTGGATAAAGAAACACAGACCCGGTTGGTGGCCGCTTTCAAATCGAGCCGGAGTATTAAGCCGGGCTATAGCAACTGGCTGTTATTCAGTGCCATGATCGAGGCGGCACTATTAACATTCACCGGCGAAGGCGACGAAATGCGGATGGATTATGCCATCAAACAACACCAAAACTGGTATAAAGGCGACGGAGCCTACGGCGATGGCCCCGACTTTCACTGGGATTATTACAACAGCTACGTGATTCAGCCGATGTTGCTCGACGTGGTTCAGGCATTGGTGACGGCCAGAAAAGCGGAACAGTCGCTGTACGATTCGTTGTTGGTTCGTGCGCAGCGATATGCCCTCATTCAGGAACGACTGATTGGTCCCGACGGCTCATTTGCTGCCTTTGGCCGGTCGCTGGCTTACCGGTGCGGGGCTTTTCAGTTGCTGGCCCAGATAGCCCTGCATAATCAGTTGCCGCCCGAATTGACAGCCGCTCAGGTACGTAGTGCGTTGACCGCCGTTATTCACCGCACGATGGATGCCCCAGGTACGTTCGACGCCAAAGGTTGGCTACAGATCGGCTTGTGCGGTCATCAACCGGCCATCGGCGAAACCTATATTTCTACCGGTAGTCTGTATTTGTGTTCGGAAGCGTTTCTACCCCTGGGCCTTCCCGCCGACAATGCCTTCTGGACCGCCCCCGCCGAAGACTGGACCGCCAAAAAAATCTGGTCCGGCCAGGACGTCAAAGCCGACCACGCCATAAAAGCGTAACACGGACTTCAGTCCGTTTTTTTGCTAAACAAAAACGGACTGAAGTCCGTGTTACAATGTAAAAACGATTATATGAAATACGTTCGATTTGGCAACACCGGCCTGATGGTCTCTAAACTTTGCCTGGGTTGCATGACCTATGGCCGCCCAACAGAGCGTTGGCCCTGGGCACTTGACGAAGAACAAAGCCGCCCGTTCATCCAGAAAGCCCTCGACATGGGCATTAACTTTTTCGATACGGCCGACGTCTACACGGCGGGAGCCAGTGAAGAGGTGGTCGGCCGGGCGTTGCGTGACTTTGCTACCCGCGATGAAATCGTACTGGCGACCAAAGTATTCAACCCGATGGGACCTGGCCCCAACGCCAAAGGGCTGTCGCGGAAGCACATCATGAGCGCCATCGACGCCAGCCTGAAACGACTCGGCACGGATTACGTTGACCTCTACCAGATTCACCGCTGGGATGCTAACACGCCCATTGAGGAAACAATGGAAGCACTACATGATGTGGTGAAAGCTGGCAAGGCGCGTTACATCGGGGCGTCGTCTATGTATGCCTGGCAATTTGCCAAAGCGCAATATACCGCCGACCGGCACGGCTGGACGCGCTTTGCGTCGATGCAGCCGCAGTATAACCTGGTGTATCGGGAAGAAGAGCGCGAAATGCTGCCTTTCTGCCAGGATCAGAACATCGCCGTTATTCCCTGGTCGCCGCTGGCCCGGGGATTACTCACGGGCAAGCGAAGCAGGAAGCGGAATGAAACCGAGCGGGCCAAAACCGATGCCTTCGGTAAATCGCTCTACACCCGCGATGACGATTTCGCCATTGCCGATCTGGTCACCAAACTAGGCGAAGCGCGGGGTGTCCCTCCTACTCAGATTGCCCTGGCCTGGCTGTTTTCTAAACCCGTTATCACGGCGCCCATCATCGGAGCCAGCAAACCCGGCCATCTGGAAGACGCCGTTGGCGCGCTCGACGTAACGCTGACAATTGATGAAATCAAGCAACTGGAAGCCGCCTATCAGCCGCATCCGGTAGCGGGGATTTAAGAGCAGGTACGTCTCACAGATTAGTTATTGGTAAAATAGTGGGTTAAACCAGTATCGCGGTCCGGGTTTTGCCATCAGTAAGTAAGTTACCCGCTTACAGTCTTATAAAACATGTGCAATAAATTCTTACATTTAGCCAAGCAATAGCCGTAGGAATCCTATGAATCAGCAATCGACACTGACCGCTCAGGAAATCAATCCATTAGCCTCACTCGACGAGTGGGAAGACGACCTCCTTGTCCGCTACCCTGACCCGGCCGATGTACAGCCGGAACACAAGACCAAAGACGAGTTCCGCAACTACGAAGCCCCCGCCCGCGACAGCGTTCGGGAATTCTACCGGCTGAACCACCAGTATCAGACCTACGACTTCGTACAACAGAAGCGGGCCGACTATCTGGCGTTCAACAAAAAAGAAATGTCGGTTTGGGGTGCCATGGAATTCCTGAATACACTGGTCGATGATTCGGACCCCGATATTGAGCTGGATCAACTGCAACACCTGCTGCAAACCGCTGAAGCCATCCGCGCCGACGGCCACCCCGACTGGTTCGTGCTCACCGGTTTTCTGCACGATATGGGCAAGGTACTGTGTCTGTTCGGTGAGCCGCAGTGGGCCGTTGTGGGCGACACCTTCCCGGTAGGTTGCCAGCATTCAGACAAGATTGTGTATCCCGAATTTTTCGCGCAAAACCCCGACAGCCAGAACGAGCAGTTCAACACGAAATACGGGATATACAGCCATCAGTGCGGGCTCGACAACGTAACGATGTCGTGGGGCCATGACGAATACCTGTACCACATCACGAAAGATTACCTGCCCGAACCGGCGTTGTACATGATCCGGTATCACTCGTTTTATTCGCAGCATCGCGAAAAAGCGTACGATCACCTGCTCAACGACCACGACCGGGCCATGTTCAAATGGGTCGACAAGTTCAACCCGTATGACCTGTATTCGAAGAGCCCGAAAACACCCGTTGTCAGCGAGCTTCGCCCCTACTACGAAGACCTGATCGCAAAATATTTACCAGAGAAAGTGAGGCTGTAAAGCCTACAAACGAAACGGGACCAGCCAACACTGGTCCCGTTCCTGTTTCATTTTATTCGTATATCTATCTGTATGATCCCGGCAACTTTTACCAGTTCCCCCGCCAAGTACTGATCTTCAGTAATTCGATCATTCTTACGGTTCAATTCCATACTGCTTCAGCTTGCTTCGAAATGTGTTTATCGCCTTGTAGCCCACCGCTTTACAAGCCTGGCTCTGATTTCCCTTGTAGTGTTGTAAAGCGCGTTCGAGTAAGTCTTTTTCTACTATCGCCCAATTCAACGATGTGTTTTTCTGGCTGGTCAGGCGAGTTAAGCGGGAAGGCAAACTGGTAGTCTGTATTTCTCCATCCGTAAACACAGCAACGTTTGTAATCAGGTTTTCTAACTCCCGCACATTGCCGGGAAAAGGGTAGTGTAGTATCGCTTCCTGTGCTTTCTGACTTAGTCGTAGATCAGGCTTCGTAAATTCCTTCCGAGCTTTTTTCAGAAAGAAATCAATCAACGCTTTTTTGTCTTTCTCACCTCGCTGGCGTAACGGCATCAGGTTTAATTCCACCACAGCCAGCCGATAATATAGATCCCAACGAAAGGTACCAGCTTCACACATCGACTCTACATCACGATGGGTGGCTGCTATCACGCGAACATTCACTTTGCGGGTTTTGGTGGCTCCAACCGGAATAATTTCGCCTTCCTGTAACACACGCAGCAGTAACTGCTGCATGTATGGAGAAATATCACCGATCTCATCCAGAAATAGGGTGCCGCCATCGGCTTCGTCAAAATAGCCCTTACGGTCTTCCTTTGCATCGGTAAACGCTCCTTTCACGTACCCAAACAAGCGTGATTCCAGTAAGGAATCCCCTAGCGCTGAACAGTTGACGGATACAAACTTTCCGGTAGCTCGTGCACTCTGCTGATGAACGTACCGGGCCAAGTGCTCTTTGCCTGTTCCACTTTCGCCGCTAATCAGGCAGGTTACTCCCTCTGCCTTGGCCACAAGACGAGCGCGTTCGTAGATCGGTATGAGGCTTTCCGTAAGCAGGTAATCTGTATTTGACGACCGACGTTGCAGTTTCTGTTCTGCTATGACCGCCGAATACGGAATGGTCGACGTCTCAACCTGAATTTCCAACAGCTCTGGTTTCTTACTTGTCGTAAACTTGGCTGCTTTACTCTGCAGCAACCTTGTTTTAAGCCCAAGCGAGGTGTGGCATATATACCAGCTCAACTGCATCGCCGAAGTGCCTGGTGAAAAGAATATATCAATCTCGTACTCGCGGTATTCTAATAATATAGCCTCAACCTTATTCTTGATCAACAGCAGGTTAATAGGGTCGTTGACATCCACATAGACCGGTTCAACAACCCGCTTTGGGTACTTCCTTCGTAGAAACGCTGCCAGCATCTCTATGGCTGGGTCGCCGTCAGCTTCACGGGCTGTCGTTAGAAGCACATGCTTATCATAACTCGCATTTTCATAAAAGCAGTCGTAGAACTGCACCGTCGGGCCATTTTCATCTACATGTACTCCCTCCTTTTTGATGAAGTCATGTGTATAGGCGTACCAGGAGATCAATAATTTCATAGGTCAAATATTGATATATAATGTAAATTTTGATACAAATAACGTAAAATAGTAGTCATAATCCAGCAATAGAGCTTTGGCACAGCACTTGCAATCATCTCTACGTATCCGCTTCATTGACAACTAGCAAACTCTGATACAATCGATCAACGCATACATACTATCAATAACAGCAAGCATGACCACGCACAAGATTTTCAACCTGATTATCCTCGACGAAAGCGGTTCGATGGAAGCGATTAAAGCAGCGACTCTTACCGGATTCAATGAGGTTGTCCAGACCATACAGGGAGCCAGCCAACTTTTCCCTGAGCAACTACATACTGTAACACTGGTTACGTTCAACGGGCTGGGTATCACCACCCGTATCGATAATCAACCTGCTGAACGACTAACGTTATTGACCAATGAGCTTTTCAAACCCAACGCCAGCACACCGCTGTACGACGCTATGGGTCGCAGCCTACTTCGACTGGAGTGGCTAACGGAGAAAGAGACAGACTATACAGTATTAGTCAGCATTCTGACTGATGGCGAAGAAAACGCGTCGAAGGAGTTTACCGGCCTTCAAATTCAGGCGATGATTGATCGGCTTAAGCGGCGTAACTGGTCATTCACCTACATGGGTGCCAACCATGCTGTTCAGAAAATGGCGTTCTCGCTTTCCATTGAACAATCAATCACCTTCCAGACAAATGAGCAGGATATGAAGCAGCTATTTGAGCGAGAACGCAAAGGGCGCACGGCTTTCTATGATAAGCGTAGCAAAGGGCAGTCGATCAAAGACGCAGAAAGCAATTACTTTGAGCAGGATTGAAGGACGAAGCAGGGCAAACGCATGGACGGCGTAGCTGCTTCGCGCTGTAGGCCCTTCGTCCTTCGACAGGCTCAGGGTGACAATCTACTAAGGTACGTCAGCCAATAAACTTGAGTTAGATTGTCACCCTGAGCCTGTCGAAGGGCCCGGGGCGTGGAGCTTAAAGTGTGAAGCTATGCCGTTCATGAGTTTGCTCTGTAAGCAGTGAGTAATAACGCACCTTATTCAACTTATCGATTAACTTACGCCCCCCTTATGTCTTTTCTTGATCCACAACCAGTAAAGCCAGGTCAGATTATCAGTAATCTTATTCCCGGTGAGCCAGTTTTATTAACCAGCGTTCAACCACGGGGGCAGCGAATTTCGGTACACTACACCGGTAAGCATACGGGCCTGGCCAGCACAATGGTCATTACCCAACAACGAGCTGGTGAACTGACCGTACTAGCCGAAGAAGGATCGTTTTCATTTACGGGCAACCCAACCGGCTTCACGCTATTTGCCGAAGCCGAACGCATCTTTTCTGCCTACCAATTCGACCCACTGTTTGCAGTCAATTGTAGCGTTGTCGATCCCCTACCGCACCAGGTCGAAGCCGTCTATAAATACCTGCTTCCTCTGCCCAATATTCGTTTTTTACTGGCCGATGATACAGGAGCGGGCAAGACGATCATGACCGGTCTGTTGATCAAGGAGATGATGACTCGAAACCTAATCGAGCGGGTGCTGATCATTACGCCGGGTGGCCTAACCCGACAGTGGCAGGAAGATGAAATGGGGTTGAAATTCAACATTCCGTTCAAACTGGCTAACCGAGCGGCTTTTTCAGCCGATCCGCTGATTTTCCAGAGTTCTGACCGGATTGTTACGTCTATTGATTTTCTGCGGGGTGAAGATGTCCTGAACGTGGTACGATCACTACGCTGGGATCTGGTTGTGGTCGATGAAGCACACAAACTCTCTGCTTTTGATTATGGCGAACGGAAGTATAAGTCGAAACGCTACGAGGCCGTTCAGGCACTCGCACAATCGTGTGAACACCTGCTCTTGCTGACGGCCACACCACACCGAGGCCGCCGCGATACGTTCCGCAATCTACTTCAACTACTGGACGAAGACATTTTCTCGACCGATTCACTCGTGACCGAACGGGTACGTGAACTCGCGGGAGGCCGCCCCGGCGAAAATGGCATTAACAAGTTCTTTATCCGGCGGCTGAAAGAAGACATGCGCGATTGGCAGGATCAACCCCTGTTTAAAGAGCGCTTCACCAAAACCGTTAAATATCGGCTGACAAAAGCCGAAAAAGAGCTGTATGACAACGTAACAACGTACCTGACCCGCCAACGCGAAGAAGCACAACAGGAACGGAACGTGCATGTCAATCTGGCGCTGATGGTTATGCAACGCCGCTTAACCAGCTCCATATACGCCATTAAACGTACACTGGGGCATCGGCATCAGGCATTGCAGGGGCTGCTGAGCGAACTGACCAACAATCCTAATCTGTGGAGTCAGCGCCAGCGAATTGACCCAACAATGGCCACACTCGGCCTTGATTCAATTGATGATTACGATGAACTCGATGATCAGGAACGCGAAGGACTGGAAAATATCCTGTCTGATCCGCGCAAGTTTCGGCTGTTCACCACGGCGAAAAGCCCGGCTGAGATTCGGGAAGAAGCCCGCCAGGTGAAGATTCTGTTCGATCAGGCGGAAGCCTTGTATACGTCGGAACAGGAAGAACAGAAATTTATTGAGCTGCGTGAGCTATTGAGCACTCAGGGCGTTCGAGATAACAACGAGAAGCTGGTCATTTTCACCGAGCATAAAGACACGCTCGACTACCTGGAAAAACGGCTGCAAAACAACGGCTATTCAGTAGTTACGATTCATGGAGGAAAGGGCGTTGACGAACGCCGGACAGCCCAGATCGATTTTGCCCGCAATGCCCAGATACTGATAGCTACTGATGCGGCTGGCGAAGGAATCAACCTGCAATTCTGTCGACTGCTCATCAACTGGGATATTCCCTGGAATCCTAACCGCCTGGAGCAACGCATGGGGCGGATTCACCGCTACGGTCAGCAACAAAACGTAATGGTGTTTAACCTGGTAGCCCAAAACACGCGTGAAGGCGCGGTGATGGAACGGCTCCTGCTGAAGCTGGACGAAATCCGTAACCAGATGGGCAACGACCGGGTGTATGACGTGATCTCCGACGTGTTTGAAAACGTAGGGCTCGATGACATTATCAACTCTGTGTTTAACGGACAGGAAACGGCCTTCGATATGGTTATTCAGCAGCAATTGAATGAATCGGTGGTGACACAGCGAATCAACGACCAGCGGAATCAACTGGCTTACAGCGGCATCAACTACCGCGAAGCCAGGCAGTTGAAAGAGGACTCGGACGAGAAACGGTTGCAGCCGATCTATATCCAGCAGTTTTTCGAGAAAGCGTTTACCTTTCTGGGTGGTGTGCTGACCGAGGAACGTACCCAATTGTTCCGAATGACAACGCTGCCCGACGAGCTGGGTACGTTGCTGCGCACGGAGTATGACCTGCTGATCGATCCGACCAAACTCTATCTGTGTTTCGATAAATCCGTTTTTCTGGATCAGCAACGGCAGACCAGTAGCCTTACCAAAACGATCTACGTCAATCCGGGTAATGCCCTGTTCGATGCGTTGGTCGCACTTATCCAGCACCGGTGCCGCCCCGATGCACTCAGGGGTACGTTACTCGTTTCGCCCGAAGACACGGCTCCATTCGCGGCCTATCTGGTGCAGTCGCAGGTAACGTATCACCGACGGGCGGGGAATCAGGCCAACACAACCCAGGTAGCCGACGAGCGCCTGCTGCTGGTATGTGAAGATGAGGCCGGCGAATTGTCGATCACCTCGGCGGCTAAACTGCTGGATCTGCTGCCACCGGCGGTGTTTGCCAAACCCATTGACCCACCAACCGGCATCACGACCGAAGCTGTGATTGACTGGAGTTTTATGCACATCACTGAACCGCAATTGGCAGAAACCGATCTGCGTATTCAGCAAGACGCCACACAACGCCGTCAATATCTGGAAACAGCCTTTACGGACCTGATCATTCAACTAACAGCCGATATTAGTGAATTAGAGGGTAAATGGGCGTTGGGCGACAACCGGGCGCAGGAAAAAATAGCCAAGAAACAGGAACGCATTAATCAGTTACTCGACCGTAAAAAACAGCGTATGAGCGATCTGGATGGGCTTTCGAACCTTACCCTGAAAGAGCCAAAGGTGCTGGGCTGCGCCTATGTGATGCCACTTACTCAACTGGAATTCAAAGGACATTTTGGTATGAGCCGCGACGACGAGGCCGAACAGATTGCCATGACAACAACCATGCAGTTTGAAGAGGAACAGGGCCGTTTCCCGGTCGACGTCTCGGCCGATAATGTAGGCTACGATATCCGCAGTCAGGATACCGATGGACTGAAACGGTATATCGAAGTGAAAGGGCGAAGTGTAGATGGTGCCGTGATGCTTTCTGACAACGAAATGTCGAGGCTGGCGCAACTGGGCAACGCGGCCTGGCTCTACATTGTGACGCACTGCAAGAGCAACCCGCAACTATTTGTTTTCCAGAATCCGGCGGCTACGCTTCAGTTTCAGAAACAGACCCGCGGCATTCAATACTTGCTCCCCGAAGCGGAATGGAAACAGAAAACCGGGCAACTAACACCTCTTTTCACTGAATCATGAATTGATCTTTTGCCTTTTGTTCGATATATTAGCTTGTTCGTTTTTATCAAACATCATATTATATCGAACATAAACATGGCAGAGCAGCTACTACAAACTGGACTCAACGTGCTTTCTGAACTGCTACCGAACAGCGTGATCAATGCAACGCCGACGCCGCTGGACAAGCAGTTGTACGATACTGACGTTACCATTCAGCTTGGCAAAAAAACGGTAACACTAGCGGTTGAACTGAAAATCAGCGCCCAACGGCTAGTGATGGGGCAGTTGCAGCAGCAACTCAGCGGAGCTGTGAACCCGACGCTGTTGACTGACTATGTAAATCCAATCCTGAGCGAAAAGCTTCGGGCTAATGGAATCAACTACATAGACACTGCCGGGAACACGTACCTACGGATAGACGGACTAGGTTCTCCGTTCCTGGTCTGGATCGAAGGCCGAAAGCCTGTTAAACGGGCTGAAGAAAAGGCCGATCATGCCTTTACCAAAGCAGGCCTGCGCGTCACGTACTGGTTACTGACCCACCCAGACCAAATCAACGAACCGATGCGCACCATTGCCCAACAGGCAGGAGCCAGCCTGGAAACCGTACACCGGGCTAAAAGCAGCTTGCAACAGCGTGGCTTTATTATGGAGATCCGTAAGAAAGAATGGGCCTTGGTTAACCGAAAAACACTGATCGATAAATGGATTGAAGCCTACGCCACCCGCTTAAAACCGAGCTTGCTCATTCGGCGCTATCGTCAGCTAAAGAGCGCATCGACGAATGATTGGACCACAAAACTGCTCGATACGCCGATGACCCAATGGGGCGGAGAGCCAGCCGCCGATGGCCTAACCGGGCTGTTACGACCAGCCGAATGGACGATCTACACGCGCCAGTCTGCCAAGGAAGTAGCCGACCAGCTACGCCTTTTACCCGACCCCGAACAGGGGCCTATTCAGGTGTATGAAAAGTTTTGGCCTCAGGATGAGCCAGGTACGTTCGTAAACCCACTGTTGGTATACGCTGATTTACTGACGAGTCAGGACCCGCGAAATGGCGAAGTAGCGCAAAAACTATACGAATCGCATGTACAACGTCTCCTTGACTGACTTTCACCGAGAACGCTTCAAGCCCATTTTCGAGCAGGTTGAACGGGCCTGTCAGCAGACGGGTATTGACTTCTACCTGGTAGGAGCCGTAGCCCGCGACATTGCTATGGCCATTCATGGACTTGAGTCGACACGGGTTACGCGCGATCTGGACCTGGCCGTACTGATACCGGACGAGGCCGATTACCAACGCCTGAAGAACGTGCTGCTTGATCAGGGCAACTTTGCTGAGGTAAGAGACATGCCGTTCACACTAAAATATGCTGGGCTGACCGATGTGGATTTGCTTCCGTTTGGCGGCATGGAACTGACCAATACGCCGATGCTAAACCGGGGTGAAGGTGTTGCCCGACTATCTGTAACGGGCTTTACCGAAGTGTACAACTTTGGCACCCAATTGGTTACACTTGATGATCAGTTTACCTTCCGGGTTTGCAGCTTGCCCGGTATGGTATTGCTGAAACTAATTGCCTACGACGACCGCCCAGAACACCGCCTGAAAGACCTGACCGACGTTAGTTTTATTTTGAAAAACTACCTCGATATTGCAGAAGAAGACTTGTATGATCACCATTATGACCTGCTCGAAACCTCTGTTTCGCTAGCGCTAACCGCCGCCCGCCTGTTGGGTCGCCACATCAGCCCCTTGCTGGCCACTTCGCCCCCACTGCGCGAACGACTGACCGACATTTTGGATCGGGCCATTGCGGCCGGACCGGGCGGAGTGGTCATTCGTCAGTTGCAGACGGCACAGTTTCGGGCCGACCCGCTAGACCACGTACTCAATCTGGTTCAACACCTCCGCCAGGGGCTGAATGACCCATTAACAACCAACAACTAATGCCTAATTCATACAAATACCTCATTGAAGTAGCCATGCCCGTGCGCGAGGTATCGGCCGAGAGCGTGCGCGACAAATCAATCCGCCACGGGCACATCAGCACGTTGCACCTATGGTGGGCACGGCGACCTTTGCCCGTTTGCCGCGCGGTGGTGTTTGCCAGCCTCGTGCCCGACCCCGACGACCCAAACTGCCCGCCCCTCTTTCAGGAAGCAGTTGATACGCTGCTTGGCCCCCAACCCAGCACAACGACGGGCGGGCGACTTGTTGACCCCTATAAACCCTACGAGGATATTCCCTACACCTCGGCTATTGACGGGAACGCCCGCCCAGCCGTGCCCGACACCCGGCGCAACCGCCTGCTGACGTTTATTGGCAAATACTCCGATACGTTTATTGCCAACGAAAAAGCGGGTAAGTCAACCGCCTCGGGCGGGCAAATCAGCGAACACAGCCTGATTAAGTGGGACAACAAAAACAACGAAACCATCCTGGGCATCGCCCGCAAACTAATCTGGGTAGCCCACTATACAGCAGCTCCAGGACTGTCCCTGACGTAGTCAGGGACAGTCCTGGAGCTGCTGAGGGCATTTGATGAACATTACGCTGCCATTAAAACCGCCGAACGTGACCTCTACCAAACGCCCGACCGCCACCTGGGTACGTTGGAAAATGACGCCAAAGAAGCTCGACTGAAAACCGCCATCGATGCTTTTCTGGACCGGATGCCACGCGTGTTTGATCCCTTTGCAGGAGGCGGGGCCATACCGCTCGAAGCGGCCCGGCTGGGTTGCCGCACCTATGGCAACGACATTAATCCGGTGGCCCACCTTATTCAGCGGGGCAGTCTGGAGTTTCCTCAACGCTACGGCAAGCCCATCACCTACAGCCGCGCCGAGTTTGAACGCCTCTACGGGGCCGACACGTACCTGACCATGCAGCAGCAGGGACAGGTGATGCAGGATAGCAGCGTACACCTGAAAAACCGTCTCAGCCATGACATATCTTTCTATGCAAAGAGGATATTGAAGGAAGCTGAAGCCGCCGTAGGGCAATATTACCCGACCGTAAACGGCCGCAAACCCATTGCCTACTACTGGACCCGCGTAGGTACGTGCGCCAACCCCTCCTGCCGCGCCGAAGTGCCGCTGCTAAAACAGTTTTACCTCTGTAACAAACCTGGCAAGCAGGTTTATCTAAAGCCAGTCATTACAGGCAAACAAATTGATTTTCAGGTACGTACTGGTTCCTGCTCTGACGAGGGCTACGTAGTAAGCCGTAAGAGCCTGAAATGCCCCGTTTGTGGAAACACCACCACCAACGCAGAACTGAAACGGCAGTTTCTCGCCAAAACCTACACGGAACGATTGCTTGCCGTGATTGAAGGCAGTGACGACGGCAAGGCGTACCGATTACCTACCGACGCAGAAAAAGCACTCGTAGGTACGTTGCCCACGCCTACGCTCACCCTGCCCGAGCAACTAGCCATTGGAAACACCAAACAGTTTGACCTCTGCCCTTGGGGCTTCACTGCCGTTGGGGATATGTTCTCAAAACGTCAATTATTAACCCTGCAAACACTAATTGAGAAACTAGACCAACTCAAAAAAGAATGGGGTGGGACCGGAATGTTTCTAAACCTTAACGACTATCAAGAAGCCGTTTGCGCGTATTTGGGAATATGGCTTGACCGGGCCAGTATGTTAAATACTTCTTTTGGCAGATGGCACATTTCGGGAGAAAAGTTGGAACACCCCTTTTCTCGACAAGCAATAGCAATGACTTTCGATTATCCTGAAGCAAATTCATTCAGTGGAGTAACAGGAAGTATTACAAATCAATTAGAATGGATAACTAGGTACATAGAGGAAGAGTCCGAAAATTTGTTTACTGTGAATTGCCAAAACTCGTCCAGTGGTGATGTAAACCAATTCAACGCCAAGCACATCAACGCTGTAATAACTGATCCACCCTACTACGATGCAATTCCATACGCTGATTTGTCAGATTTCTTCTACGCTTGGCTCAAACGTTCGTTAAGTGACGTATACCCAATGACGTTTGCATTACCGCAAACGCCTAAAACAGAAGAATGCACTGCACTCAAACACCACCATAATGGCAGCGCAGTGGCTGCAAAAAAGCACTTCACCGATAAATTAAAGCAGATTTTCAGTGCCATCGAGCAGCAAACGTCAGGTGTTGTTAGCATCATGTTTGCTCATCAAAGTACCGAGGCCTGGACTACGCTGTGTAATTCCATTTTGGGTAGCCGCATGAACATTACCGGCAGTTGGGCGATCGATACCGAACTGGGCAATCGCATGGTAGGCATTGGGAACGCCGCCCTCGAATCGTCCGTTACCGTTTCCTGTCGGCCAACGGCGCAGGCTGGTATTGGCGAGTTTCGGGAGGTGAAACGGGATATTGAACGGGCGGTACGTGAGGAGGTACGTACCCTTACGGCACTGGGCTTCCGGGGTGCCGATCTGCTCACGGCCTGCTTTGGGCAAACGGTATCGGTATTCGGCCAATACCGGCTGGTTGAGAAACCCAACGGCGATGAAGTCACCGTGGCCGAACTGCTCGAACTGGCCCGCGAGTCGGCCTTCAACGCTATTGTCAGCGACATCAACACCGACGAGTACACCCGCTTTTACCTGGCCTGGTTGCAACTCAACGGCTTTGCCGAAGCCGACCACGACGACGTGCGCCGCCTGGTGCAGGTAGGCCTTAGCGTCAACGTGGCCGATATTGAAGCACACCGGCTACTCATGCAAAACGGCAACCGCCAAACGCTGGCCACCGTCAACGACCGCACCCGTTCCGGCAACCGCCTCGGCGCCGACACCGCAGACCCCATGATCGACAAGCTGCATCAGGCCATGTTCCGCTGGGCTGGTCCCGATCGTCGGTCGCTGGTACAGTACATCGGGCAAACGGCCCCCACGCCCGAAGACCCTTTCTGGCGTGTATTGGCCTCGCTGTTCGAGCTGCTCCCCCGAGGCACCGAAGACCACCGCGCCGCCGAGGGCCTGCTCTCGGGCCGCGACAGCCTCATCCGCGAAGCCCGCGCCGCCGGTCAGCAACCCGGCACTACCAACGTCAATCAGTTGGGGTTAGGGTTTTAAATGATGCTTCGCGTGTGTATTGCTTCGCGAGTCGTGCCCTTCGACAGGCTCAGGGTGACAGCCTAACACAAGGCTCTGGCTACGATTCTGATGTGCATTGTCACCCTGAGCCTGTCGAAGGGCCCGCACGCGAAGCAATACCACATCCAACAACGTACCTAGCAATTACTCATCACAAATTGAAAAACAACCGACTTTCCATACACCTTTATGACCTCGCATAACGAATCACTGTTTAAAGCCCTTGGCCTCTTCATCGACGCATTCAGGGCCTATACCGTCGCCCTCCTGTCGCAGACCGAAGGCGATAAATGGCCCGCCGAATACGCCAAAAAATTGAGCATGGGTCCCCGCGACGCCTGGGACAAAGGCCTAAAAAATGGCACCTCGCCCGAGCAGCTCATTGATTTCGGCAACATAAAGAGCTTTGCTCTCGGCTGTAAAGACCTACTGAAAGCCGATTTTGGTAAAGACGTAAACAGCCTGGCCACCTGGCTGGATGACATCACGACGGTTCGTAACAAACTGGCCCACTTCAATACGGAATTAACGCCCGACGAGGTAACCAACGCCTTTTTCAACATGACCCGTGTTGCCGACAAAACCGGCATGAGCGAGTTGAAAGAGAGCTTGAAACGCCTGCAAACTGGCGGAACGCAGACCGGTAACGTACCTGAGAATGTTGCAAACGCATCTGTTGCTGACGCGTCCGTTGCTGACGCTGGGCCCTTCGACAGGCTCAGGGTGACAGGAACTGACGCTGATGTCACCCTGAGCCTGTCGAAGGGCCTGGAGCGCGAAGCCACACCCGCCGCCGGAGGGCGGGGTACCTTTCGCGCCACGCCTACGCCCGGCCCGTGGTTTGGTGTGGTCACTCCGCACCAGGATATCCGGCAAGGTCACCTCGATGAATCCGTTTTCGCCGCCAACCTGGCCGACGTGGCTCAGGACCTGGGTCCTGAGGTGTATCGCAACGCGCTGCTTTTTTTCGAGAAGACGTACCCAACCGCTGGTTTACGCACGGTAGCCGGGCGGGTTATCAACGGCCTTAACGGCGGGCAATCAGCCGACAACCGGGTTATCTCGCTGCAAACTGGCTTTGGCGGTGGCAAAACCCACACCCTGATCAGCCTGTATCATCTGGCTAAGATGGGAAATAAAGCAGCGACTTACCAGGCCACTCAAGCGCTGCTGGAGAAGCTCAGCGTTCCCACCTTCGAATCGGCCAACATTGCGGTCTTCACCAACACTACCAATGACCCAACGCAGGGACGCAAGGTAGAATCAGACATTACCCTGCACACCATCTGGGGCGAGCTGGCCTATCAGTTAGGTGGCCGGGCGGGTTATGAGCTCATTCGGGAAAACGACGAAAAACGGGTCGCACCCAAAGGGTTATTTAAGCAAGTACTGGCCATGTCGCAACCCGCTCTTCTGCTGGTCGATGAGCTAGCCGATTATTGCATTTCAGCGTCGGGCATTTCGGTCGGTGCGCTTACCCTATCTGACCAGACAACCAGTTTTTTGCAAGAACTGACCGAAGCCGTGGCCTCGTCGGATCGTTGCGTATTGGTAGCCACCCTTCCCGCCAGCGTGGCCGAGGTGGCTTCGTCGCCTAATGCCGCTCAAATTCTGGGTAGCCTGCAAGCCCGCATGGCCCGCGTTGGAGCGGACACAAAGCCGGTAGCCGATGACGAGATTTACGAAGTAGTTCGTCGGCGGCTGTTCGAAAGCATGGGGGATGAAGACCAGCGCGAGGCTGTCATCTCGGCCTACATAAATCAGTACAAGAAAATGGCGGGAGAACTGCCCAGCCAGGCCACCCAGGCCAGTTACCGGGCATTATTACGGCAAGCGTACCCATTCCATCCCACGCTCATGGACGTGTTTCACAAGCGGTGGGCCAGTCACGGCGATTTTCAACGTACCCGGGGCGTACTACGCCTGCTGGGGTCAATCGTTTCAGATTTATGGCAACGGAAAGGCTCCTTGTCGGGCGGCACCCACTGGCTCATTCACCCATCAGACGTCAATTTCGCGAACCTAGATGCGCTGACGGGCCAGATGAAAAAGCTGTATGGCAATGGCTACGACGCAGTTCTGCCTGCCGACGTGGTGGGGGCCACGTCAAATGCCGGCCGCCTCGACAGCGAACGGCCCGACGTTGGCCGCTACGCCCTCACCCAGGGCATTGCCACCACCATTCTCCTCAACAGTTTCGGGTCTACCGGCCCCAAACAGGGCATTGGCGTTGACGAACTGAAACTGGCCGTCATGAAGCCGGAATCATTCAACCATAACGACGTAAACGCCGTACTCGACGCGCTGGAGGCAAATGCTTACTACCTCTATTACAGCAACAACCCGCGTCGGTACTGGTTTTTCACCAAACCAAACCTGAACATTCTGGTCAACCACGCCCGGCACGAGATCGCAACGCCGGGCATTTACCAGGAGATGATGCGACGGCTCAACGAACGGAAAAATAACATCCAGTCGTTCACCACCCTGATCGACCCTTCCGACGATATGCCCGAGCTGCAAAAGCCTACGCTGATCGTGTTGGGACCCGATAAGACCGCCACCAACGACGCCGAGGGCGTATCGAAAAAAGCACTGGACCGTATTGAACGACTGGCCACCAAACGCGGCAATAACGAACGGCTATACCGAAACACGTTGCTGTTCCTTCTGCCTTCGCTGGCGGGCATTGGTAAGTTGACCGAGTGCGTCACGGCGTACCTGGCCAGCCAACGCGTTAGTTCCGACTATGGCAATCAGTTAGACGCCGATCAGCGCATTGATCTGAAAAAACGAATCGAAGAAGCCAGTCAGCAGATTGACAAAGCCCTGGCAGCAACGTATTCGGTGTTGGTGAAGTATTCGGCCAAGAACGGAATTACTAAAGTAGAAGCCACTAACAACTTCCGCGACACGTTCGACGCCCAGATAAACGCGGTGTTGGTGCCGCTGCTAAAAGAGGGTAGCCACGACATTTGTTTGCTTGAACGGGTTAGTTTAAACACATTATCAAAAGTACAACTGCTACCTACGGCCACGCAGGCAGTACAGACCAAAGAGATTTACGAAGCCTTTCTGCGTTACGACGATAAAGACATGATTGTTGGTCCTCAAGCGCTACAAGACAGTCTATTACGCTACTGTAGCACTGGTGAATATGCCATCGGTGCAGGCGATGGAAAAGACTTCCGGCGGATCTTTTATCAGGAAGAAGTACCTTTTTTCGACGTCCAAGACCCTACTTACTGGTTGTTAGACAAGAGTCTACATCAGCCAAAACCGACCCCTACGACAACAGCCAGTGGTGGCGAAAATCCTGACCTCCCGGGAGCAACAGGTTCGGGCGAAGGCGAGCCGCCTGTTATTGTCTCCCCTCCCGCCATACCTGGTCAGGTTTCGGGTCCCCGGCCCATTCAGACGGTCACCGTTCATGGTAAGGTCGACATTGCACAGTACAGTCAGGTCTTTACGACGTTCATCATGCCACTGGCGCAAAATAGCGTTGAGATCGAGATTCGAATCAAGGGAAAATCAACCACTGCCAAACCCCTGACCGAAACGTCGCCAGAGTATAAGATAATCATCGAAGGGGCTAGCCAACTGGGCTTGTCGGTAGAGGAAACGTAGAATTACGACAGATGGCTTTCGCGTAGCTACCACCGCAACGCGAAAGTCACTATCACGCACATAGAAGAGCTCTTTCGTTAACTAAATACACTTAGTATTTTCGGATAAATAAGCACGTTAACTATAGGTCAAATATTGATATAAAAATCAACATTTGACCTATTTTTTTCGGATATAAGGTTTAAAAGGGCATATATTGAGCTGGCACACTGCTTGCAACGTACCTGTTATTCCTAACTCCATCCTCTTTATGCTTGTCCCGCTCCCTAGCACCGACTTTTTAAAACAATTCCTGGTAACCAGACAACTCACACGGCCTACGGGCATGCCCTTGTATACCTACAAAATCAGTCGTACCGAGTATGAACAGCTACGAACGCTCCTGGTACGGGCATCCGCCTCAGCCGACACCACATCGGCCTGTTTCATGCTGTTTGCTACTGAATGGTGGCGGCGTAATTATGACGGTGGCCACTGGGAATGGGAGCCTGTTTTCAACGAAATTCAGCGGCCAGACTGGGGCAGTCAAAGCAAGCGAAACCAACTCATGAACAGTGGTTGCCGGTATTGGGGGCGGCAGTTGTTCCAACACGAGAACGGCAACAACTCGCTGTTGGGTACGTTGTTTTTCGAGTCTGGAATTCCCGTTGGCGTACTGACCAACGAGAGTTACATCAAAGGATTGATCACTAAATCGTTTTCGTTTTTAGAAACGTATAGCACCGAGCGTGCCGATACGTTTGACTGCATCAGGGACCTAGCCCGCTCGAACCAACTCCCTAATGCGCTGAACGTTGATCCGTTTTTTGATTTGATCTATAAGGTCATCAAAGCGTTACTTCACCTCAAGACAACCTGCCAATTGGGGAGTCGAGAGCAGCCGCTGACGTACCTGAACGAGAACGTACCCAACTGGCGTGAAGCGTTGCCCCTCCGCATCGATGACCACGATGGGGCCAGTGCTTTTCTTGACTCCCTGCTTGTCGATGTGGCTAAAGCTTCCAGGCAGGAAGTGTCTAAAATCGGAGTTAGCTATAGGCTTAGTCAAGTGCAGGATGTCTGGATGATTAAGACAGCCCTCCACATTCCCAACGGACTATATAAACCAGCCCACATTCAGGTCGACGAAGCGACGCTGGCCAGTTTTTCTACAAAGCTGCATATTAAAGTCACGGCCGATACGACGGAGACATTCCTGGGGTATGCATTTAAAAATGGCAACGGCGATGTATCGGTGAGTGGGTTGAGCAACGTAACGCTTCCTGGCCTCATCTACGCAAAACCCTGGCGCCTGATTATTGCGGATGGTCAGACAGACAACCAGGCATCCATCGATTTGCCCTACTCCGACGGTCTCGATCCGGCAATGCCTTGGGTATTTGCCGCTCAGGAAGAGGGTGCGGCTACGCTGAAAGGTGTGGGCAGTACCCGGTTATCATCGAGCCGGGCGATTGTCGTGTGCCCTGCATCGTTTATTGTTGATGCTACCGAAGGAGCCGTTAAAAAGCTGGGCGCTTTTTCAGAAAGCCAAACAGTTTACGAACTGTCGGCTACCTGTATGCTTCGCGATGAGCAAGACGATCAGTTGTTCCGAGTGCGATTGTCACAACCAACCGACGACAATTTCTATGTGGCTCTTCACCCACAGACGAATGGCCATTGCCTACCCTTTTTTCAGAAACTGAACGCCAATAACTTCCTGGGGTTTCCACGAATTCGCAGAGTGCACAAGTCAGGCGGTTTCACACTTGCGTCCAGAGATACAATCCAGTACAAAAGTTATCAGCACAAAGCATGGCAAACCGTAGCTGATACAAGCAGTCTGCTGGGCAGATTCAAGATCAGAAGCGTTGGCCCCGATGGAGATGTCTTATTCAGTAAAGAAATAGCCGTATTGCCAGCCGACTTCAAGGTCCGCTTTGACGCTGCTAAACGAAGTATTCTGCTTGATTCCACTGCTGCGTTCACGCTGAGTATTCGTAATGACGAGCCAAGTCTGGAACTGGCTATGTCAAAATCGACAAACCAGCATCAGGTCATCGTAAGCGGCAGTAATCAGCCTGCGAAACTGACCGTATTGTTGTCTACAGCCACAGCCAGGGAAATAACGCTGCATGTTCCGTACCCAACGGCGGCAGGTACGTTTAGAGACCGGTCGGGTATGATAATGGCCAATGGCAAAGCGATTGATCTTCAGATGTTGTACGGTGCTAGTTTGATGCTCACTAATGTATCGTCGACCGCTCAGGTTCATAACATTACACTTACACTCAACGACATACACAACCGGGAGTCGTCGGCTTTTACGATCGACAAACAAATACGGATGGCCCCGTTCAGCAACCAGGAGATTCCGCTGACCAAATACCGGAGCGCAATTGAACGATTGCTGTCATTTGCCCGCGCGATCGACGCCGTTGTCCGGATTCAGCATAACCGAGGCACCAGTATTTACGTATCGCAATACACCTATCAGGCCCGTTACGACTACCCATCTACCCTGGTCACGCTGGGCGGTACCGTACCGGAAGATGCCGACATACGCATACGTGCCTTTCCACTGTCTGAGCGATTTACCACCGAGAGTCTTGTAGACTTAGCATTGGGCGATGGAGGCTGGCAATTTCCAGCTCATTGTGCTGAAGGCGGGAAATGGTTTTTCTTCTCGGCCGCAGACTCAACTGCCAGTATACGCCCATCAGTAGCGATCCGAACCGAGTTAATAGAGGTAGACACCCGCGAAACTGTAGACGAGCTGCACGAAGCCAGCAACCATTCGTTCGACAATCGCCAGGCTGTATTAACCAACTTATTCGACCGCATGGGCGACGATTTCGAGAATGTCAACTGGACAACGCTCGACTTGCTTTACAAAGCAACTAAGCACCTACCCATGAACGCACTCGATGTCTGGAAAGCATTGATTTGTTCAAACAAAGGATTAGTAGCGTTCTTCCTCCGTTTCGATTCGATACCAATCGCGGCACTAAGCCGGGCCTTCTCGGTAAACTGGCACCTGATTCCCATTGCTACCTGGTTAGAAGGCTTTCAGGCTTTCCATACGTACCTGACGCATACTACCTCTGATGCCGTTGCCAGGATAGTTCTGGTAGCGAAAGTGCAGGAACTGGAAAGTAGTTTTTCGCTGATCAGCGTAGGGCAGATCATCCGCACCAACCTGTTGGACGAAGCAGCTAGTCAGGAGTTTAGCTCCAGTGGAAACACTCTATTTGTTAAATACGGCTTGAGCGGACCAATCCTCGGCGGAGGCGGGCAGTCTGGGCTGTTGCATCAGACCAAAGAAAAATTTCCGGTTCACCTATCGCCCGATCTCCTCAACGCTTTTAAGCTATTGCCGAACCCAATTCAGGATCTACTGCCTACGATTCCACCAAATTTCGGATATATCCGGCCAGTAACGTATCTACCCATTGTGCTCGCTTATCACTCGGTCCATCCAGACAAATTGCCTATCTCTAACTGGGACAGACATAAAGTGATGCAATTAATCGACTTCGACACCGATTACTTTAACCAGACCCTTAACCTCATTCAATCATACTGCTGGTTAACACTAGCCAATCAAACCACACCCACATTATGAGTCAACAGCCTTATTTCAAGCCCCTTTTTAACGAAATCAGTAGTCGCTCGGTAGAAGCCACACTAGGTACGCTGGGCATCAAATCGGAGTCACTACGTAATCACCTCCGGCACCAGCTAACCTGTGAGCTTAAAGCAGGCAATCGGCTATTAGGTGATCCCGTTTTCGAGGCCCTTTTCCCCTGGACAGCTGGCGATGTTACGTTTCAGGAATTAGCTGACCGGGGGACCCTCCTGCCATCTCTGGTAAAAGCGCTGGCTAGCGAACACAAAAATGTGACGTTCGGCGACAAAAAACTGGATCTGTCGGGGCAGGCCCTCAAGGCCTATTTCAAGCCCTATACGCATCAGTTAAAGGCGTGGGCAACGCTGGCACAACCAGAGAAAAAGTCCATAGTAGTGACCAGTGGCACGGGTTCGGGCAAAACTGAATGCTTTATGGTGCCTATTCTGAACGACCTGGTGAGGCAATTGGAGCAGCCAGCGGCTCCGGGTCAGTTAGTAGGTGTACAGGCGTTATTTATTTATCCGCTCAACGCCCTCATCAACAGTCAGCGGGAGCGGTTGCTGGCCTGGACTTTGCCGTATGCGCACAAGCTGCGGTTTTGTCTCTACAATGGCAACACAGACCAGCGCCTCAATGCCGCAACGATAAACGACCGGCCCAAAAGTGAAGTCCACGACCGGGAGTCGCTCTGGCAGTCGCCGCCGCCCATTCTGATTACCAACCCCACCATGCTGGAATATATGCTGATTCGAAAACAGGATCGGCCTATTCTGGCAAAATCGCAGGGGACACTAAAGTATATCGTTCTGGATGAAGCTCATACATACATCGGTTCGCAGGCCGCCGAGCTATCGCTACTGATTCGGCGGGCTTTAAACGGCTTCGGTGTGGCGGCCAGAGACGTTCGGTTTATCGCTACTTCGGCCACGATTGGCTCTGATGAGCAGGCTCATAAAAACCTCCGAAAGTACCTTGCCACCCTGGCGGGTGTTTCAGAAGACAGTGTCGACATCATCGACGGGCATCGGAACGTACCTGTATTGCCGCCCCCTGCCGCGCCAAACCAGTTTAGTCTGAATGAGCTGAATGCCAAGTCCGAAACCAACCGAAAATCGGCTGTTTACAGCAACGATATGGCCCGTAGTGTGCGTAGTTTTCTGATTCAGAAACGCGACGGACGCCAACAGCCTAAGCAACTAACTGACCTGGCCAATCAGCTATTTCAGCACATAACCAGCCCGGAAGCGCGGCAACAGGAAGCCCTCGGCTGGCTCGATCTGGCATCTCAGGGCGATCTTAAAGAGAACGATATTCACTTTCTGCCACTGCGGGGCCATTTTTTCCACAAAGTACTTCATGGATTCTGGGCCTGCGCCGATAAAAACTGTCATCGAAAGCAAGGCACGCCCCTAACAGATGCGGACTGGGGGTTTGGGTACGTTTATACCCAGCAGCGGCTTACCTGCGATTGCGGAGCGCCGGTTTATGAACTTGTGTTTTGTAATGAATGTAACGCAGGCCATCTGCGGGCCAGGGTAGAAACACGAAACGGAGACAGACTACTTGTTCAGGCCGGGCAGCATGAAACCGACGATTTTCAGTTCGATCTGGAAACCAGTGACGATCCCGGAAATGAAGCCGATCAGGGGAACGGGGACGACGGGGACGACCTACAGAAAGCGTCCTTTACCCTGCTGAGTCAACTGTATCACCCAGAATACATACCTTCCAAACTTGATCTGGCGGGTGTTTTGGATAACCCTGGGGCTGAAAAAACCATTGCTATCCATTGGAATGAGCAGGATGGGTTCTGCGCCGCCTGCGGGAAAGGTAAAGGTCGGCAAGACATATTTCGGCCAGCCTACCTGGGTATGCCTTTTTACACCAGTGCCATTGTGCCAACCCTGCTCGAACACATTCCCGATGGGTCGGATCCAATGCGTACGCCTATGCGGGGCCGCACCCTGCTGACGTTCACAGACAGCCGCCAGGGAACGGCCCGCATTGCGGTGAAGATGCAGCAGGATGCAGAACGGATGAAAGCCAGAGGACTGGTTTACCGAACCATTCAGCGAAATAGCAAGACCACCGAGATTGACGAGTTGACCAAACAGATCACCGATCTCGAACATTTTCCGAACCCTAGTTCCCACCTACTCACACTCATTCAAAAGCTCAGAAACGATGCCGCTCAACTAAGCCAGAACACCATCGGCTGGGCTGATCTGGTTGAAAAACTGAGTCATGACCTTGATATTCAGCATATTTTCAACTACTACCACGAGCTAATACCGGGTGTTTTCAGGGAAGTTAAAACGCTGGTGCAGGTATTATTGGTGCGCGATGTTGGCCGGCGCCCCCACCGAGGCAATTCGCTGGAAACCTTGGGGCTGACAGCCGTAGGGTATCAGGGTCTGAACACCATTACCAACGTACCCGACGAATGGGCTCAACAGCAGTTTACCCTGGCCGATTGGCGCGATTTTCTGAAAATCTGCCTTGACCACCACGTCCGCGACGGGGGGTACATCAGTATCGACATTGACTGGCTGAACTGGCTGGGCAATAAATTCACGCCCAAGTATCTGATAGCCCCCAATAACCCTGATGGTAACCAAGGGCTTAACCGTAAGTGGGTGTCTTATCAGAAGAGTCGTAAAACACGGCAGCATCGCCTGATTCGGTTACTGGCCCACGCTTTCCAAATCGACCTGACCGTATCTGGCATCACCCGGCAGGAGATCCACATGCTGGATTCGCTGATGGAGCAGGCCTGGAATGCGCTGGTGAAAGCCCAGCTATTGGAGGGCGACAGCAACGGGCGGTTTCAGTTACAACTGAATAAACTACAGTTTGGCATTATCAATAAAGCGTGGCAGTGCCCAGTCACCCTGCGCGTACTCGATACCACACTGCAGGGGTATACGCCCTATCTGCCTATCGAGGCGCCGCTGGGAACCCACGAATGCCAGCCCATTCAAATGCCAGAAAAACCGGCTGTTCAGGCGCAGTCTTACCAACTTATACTGGACGAAGTACGGCAGTGGCTACTAACTGATACCGCCGTAAGGGCGATGCGCAACAAAGGCATATGGACCAATTTGAGTGATCGGATTGCAGAAGACGGCTATTTTTACCGGGCTGCCGAACACTCAGCGCAACAATCGGCGGATAAACTTCAGAAGTACGAAAACTGGTTTAAAGCCGGAAAAATCAACGTACTGAGTTGCTCCACTACGATGGAAATGGGCGTTGATATTGGCGGCCTTACCATCGTTTGCAACAACAATGTGCCCCCCCACCCGGCCAACTACCTGCAACGGGCCGGGCGGGCTGGGCGGCGGAGCGAATCGCGGTCACTGTCGCTCACATTGTGCAAAAACAACCCGCTCGATCAGCAGGTATTTCGCAATCCGCTCTGGCCATTCAACGCCAGCATGAAGCAGCCCAACATCACCCTCACCAGCGAACGCATTGTGCAGCGGCACCTGAATGCCTGGTTGTTTGGCTATTTCATCAACCATAAACTGGGCGTGGCAGGTAATACAATCACTCTGAAATCAGGCTGGTTTTTCAACGGCACCAGCGAAAAACCATCGGTCTGCCAGCAGATGCAATCCTGGCTTATTGAGCTGAATACCAACAATATAGATACCAAAATACAGACAGCATTGGACAGCATTCGATACGACAGTATTTTGGCCAGCAAAGACATCAAAATACTCTATCGGGACTCGGTAGAGTGCCTGGATAAGATCGACCAGAAATGGACCCGTGAACTACAGGAACTGGAAGCCGAACTACAGTTCGCAGCGGGTGAAGACAAAACGCCTTATGGCAAACGGATTGCCTTTGATATCAGCCGGCATAAAGAGGAATACCTGCTATCGGAACTGATTACGGGCGGCTACCTGCCAGGGTATGGTTTTCCGACCAATATTGCCACCTTCAACCCCTTTACCATCGACAGTTTCCTACAGAATCGGGGGGCAGAAGGAGAGAAAAAGCAGCGGGAAGACAACCGGTCGCGTATCAAAGACAAACCCTCGCGCGATATTGCCATTGCCCTGAACGAATATGCTCCGGGGGCCGAAATAGTGCTTGATGGAAAAGTGTATACTTCAAAAGGAATTACTCTAAACTGGCATAACCCCAATGATGGGGTACGGGAAGAGCAGTTACTGCAAACAGCCTGGCATTGCCATAGGTGCGGGGCATCGGGCGTGGCCAAAACCGGATTCAATAATCGCTGTACAAGTTGCGACAAACCTATTTCCTCGGATAATAGCCTGGATTTTATCGAACCAACTGGCTTTGCCACAGGATTTTACGAAAAAGTAACCAACAATGTGTCGCAGCAAAAGTATTTACCGGCTCAGGTGCCCTGGATCAACACCCAAACATCAGTTCAGCCGTTTCCCAATGCAGCCCTGGGTTCTTATAAAAGCGATCAGCGGGGCGAGATTTTCTACCGGAATTCAGGGGAGTGGGGTGAAGGGTTTGCCGTTTGTTTGGAATGCGGCTATGCCGAGTCGATGAGGGAAAAGGGCATTTTACCCATAAACTTTAAAGATCACAAGAAGCTAAGAGGCAAAAAATCGGGCCGCAGCGAGGGAGAAATCAATTGTAACCCAAATCCAGACAGTATTAAGAAGAACCTGCATCTGGGCCACGTGCATCATACGGACGTATATGAAGTATACCTCAAAGACCCTAACAGTCAGTTTTTACGAACTGATGTTCCCCAAAATCAGGATATATGCTGGTCAGTTGGCGTTGCCTTACGGCATGGCTTGGCTCAATCATTGGGTATCAACGTGGAAGAAATTGGCGTGCAGGTAAAGCAGGTCAAAAATCAGCAACTGGATACGCAGCCTGTTTACGCCATTTGTCTCTACGACACCAACGGCGGCGGCTCAGGTTTTACATCGCAGGCTCCTCATTTTTTGCAGGAAATGTTCGTGAAAGCTAGAATGCTGCTGAACTGCCCCGCCCGATGCCGCAATGCCTGCGAAAGCTGCCTATTGCAATACGACACGCAGAAAGTAGCCAGCAAGCTCGACCGGTTTAAGGCCCTAACGTTTCTGAACGAAGATTACCTGAACCAATTGGGCCTTCAGCCTGAAGATCAACTATTGGGCAGCACATCGCAGCACTGCATCTATGATTTGCGACAGACATTGAGCTATTACCGGGCTGAACCGGGCGACGTGCTACAGCTATTGGTAGCGGGTGATGTAGCGGACTGGAACATCAGCGAATCATCTATTCGCAAACGGGTCGCTGAGTATCTAAAGAAGTTTGCCAGGGTCGAAATCTGGATGGATAACCACAAACTGAACCTGCTGGATACTGACAGCAAGCGTGATTTGTACAGCTTACTGGCCATTGATAACCGGATTCAGCTCCTGACATGGAGCCAGCCGATTACGCTGAAAAGCGGCTGGCTGGCAAGCCTCGTCACCAATGCGGGAGTTACCAAAATGGCCTTTTCCACCAGAAAAGAAGAAGCCCTTGCGTTCAGTGACTGCTGGGGTGATACGGAGGGAGCCATACTGGTGAGGTCGTCGGCCTTTGCTCATACCCTAACCGGTATTCCAGTAAACACACACACACTGCTACCTGCTGCAAGTCCAGACTTGGCAGAGATTATGGTTACCACCGGTCTGAATGGCGCACTCGCTGATTTTGGAGCGAAGTTCTGGGCCCTGATACAACAGGAATCGCCTGGCCTTTTGGCCGATTTTAGCCAGCATGAGGTAAGTTCATTAACCTACTCGGACCGGTATCTATTTTCGCCACTGACGGTCATTCTTTTCGCCCAGATCATAAAATCAATGCCGTTTGTCATAGCCCCTACTTGTTCGCTGAACCTGCACACGCTTTGCGCAGAATCAGAGAAGCAATTATCAAACGTCCGCTCAATTCGCAGCAACTGGCACCCGGAGGAAGACGACGACAGGGAATCGTTTATTATCGAAATGCTTGAGAGAGAACTAAGTCACTGCGATGTGATCATGCATGACTCCAGGAAGAAAATCAGCCACTCCCGTACCCTGAAGCTTACGTTCAGGACTGGGAAACAACTCACATTTCGGTTCGATCAGGGTGTGGGATACTGGAGCATCGATACAAAGCCGTATCCGGTATTCCCTTTTTCTAGTTCCATCCTTGATCAGCAATTGTGGGTAGAGAATAATTTGGCAAAACTCCGTGTGAGTAATGGATCACCAGATCCAACGTATGTTTTCATAAGAAAAGCGTAGGTAGGGCCAGTTGTTACTGAGGGAACAGCCTGTATACGTTACGGTTGCTAATCCATAATTGACACGCGCTCAAATCAGGCAGATTTGAGCGCGTTTTTCATAAACCTGGACTTGCTCCCTGTACTTATAAAACGCTGATTCCTTTTTTGGTTAGGTAAGCGCCGATTTTGAACAAATGGCCGTCCATGATGGCGATGTCTTTGTCCCAGTTCACGGTTCCAATAGGGTCTGGGGTGGCGATGATGCAACCTGGACGTCGGTCAGGACTAGATGAGCTTCTGGACACCGAAGGGGCTTTGAGGCCTGTCGAGCGCTACCATGTCGATGCTTCGTTGAGGTGTGGAAACGAAAGAAGCCCCAAATCGCAATGACTTAGGGCTTCTTTACTGTATTGCTCCCGAAGCTGGGCTCGAACCAGCGACCCTCTGATTAACAGTCAGATGCTCTAACCGGCTGAGCTATTCGGGAATGTGCCGGACGACCTACCGTTGTGGTGAAATCGTGGTGCAAAAGTAGGCCGCTGAACGGTTCTGCGCAAGTGATTGACGGAAAAATTCGTCTTTTTTAGTCATTGCCCGTCATTAGGTAGTCATCAGGCTCCCGCAACATAATGACTATCAATGACTACGGATGACCATCAATAACTCGTTTTTTTTACCGCGTCCCGTAGTTAGTCGGTCCGCCGAAGGCGTCGGGGCGGTGATTGGGTACGCTTTCCAGGATCAACTCCTTTACCCGACGCGCATCACCCTTGGTGAAGTTGTTGAGTACGATCTCGGGCCGCGCACGGGGAATGACCCGGATCGTAGCGAAGAAGAGACCGTTGTCGATCTCTACGCCCGATATGTCGGAGTAAAAGATGAAGTTGTCGGTGCCGCCAATAAGCTTCTTCACCCGGAAGGTGACGCCCTTGTCGTTAAACTCGATCACGTCCTGCCGGATTGGATCTTTGAAGCTGCTGCTTGTAAATCGTTCGTTCATTGCTTTTATGTGTATTGTTTGCTGTTTACCGGCTTCTGCTGCGCCCCTACGGCACCATACGTACCCGAGCGAAGCAACAGAAGCCGGTAAACAGCAACCAGTACACTATTTTTTCACGTGTACTACTTTCTTTGTCTCGAAAAATTCGCCCTGAAAATAATCAGAGAGGTTGTAAATCTTGTACTTATCGGGAATTTCGGCCAGTTCTTCGGTCAAATCACCGCCTTTCAGGTAGAGAACCCCGTTCGGCAGGTCGTTGTTACCGCGCTTCGTGATTTTGTATCGCATCCAGCTCATAAACGGCTGTAGCCGCGTGACGGCCCGGCTCACCACAAAGTCGTAGCTCTGCCCGATCGATTCGGCACGTACCTGCTCGGCCCGCACATTGGTGAGTCCCAACGCCTCGGCTACTCCGTTAACCACGGTGATCTTCTTCCCGATGCTGTCGACCAGGTGGAATTGAGCTAACGGAAACAGGATCGCCAGCGGAATACCGGGGAAACCGCCGCCCGTGCCCACGTCAAGGATCTCGGTGCCGGGTTTGAACTGAATCACTTTGGCGATGCCCAGCGAATGCAGTACGTGCTTTTCATACAGGGCGTCGATGTCCTGCCGGGATATAACGTTGATTTTCGCGTTCCAGTCGCGATACAGCCCGTCGAGCGCCGCAAACTGCGCTTTCTGCCCGTCGGTGAGGTTGGGGAAGTAAGTGAGAATGTCGTTCAAGTTTGTTTTTGGTTTGTTGTGTGTGATTTGTGGTTGCGCTGCCGATCACGGGTTCGCCCTTTAGCAGCACAACCACAGACCACAGATTACAAACCACAAACCGGAATTACCACCCCGTTTGCTTGCGGCGCCAGATTAGAGCCATGCGTGCGGTAGACAGGCAGTAATAGATGGCCAGCGTCAGGTCGGTGGCGGGGATCGCGTACCAGCGAACCATTTGCCCGAACCGGTGACTGATGCGGCCGATCAGTCCCCAAAATAAGCCAAAACGAAGCAGAAAAAGGCCAGTGGCGATCAGTAACAGTGGTTGTAGCAGGGCAGCGTTCTGCTGGGTCAGGGCGAGCCAGACAACGTACCCGGCCACGATCAGCCCCAACAGCCAGGTGAGTACGTGGGTGGCGGTGATCAGGCCCAGGCGGAGCTTGTCGCCCGTTTTGTAGCGTTTGCCCACGTTCAGATGCCGTTGCTTCTGCCGTCGCCAGGCCTGCCATGTTTCTTTGGGTGTCGAGGTCGTAAACGTGTCGGGGTGCAGGCTAACGGCTACATTCCGGGCGGTGGCGGCCTCATTTACGAACAGGTCGTCGTCGCCGCCCCACACGCGCATGTGGCTGTAAAAGCCCTTGTGCCGAAAGAACAACTCGCGCCGATACAGCAAATTGCGGCCAACGCCCATGTACGGACGACCCGCAACAGCCATCGACACGTATTGCACCGCCGTAAACAGCGTTTCAGACCGGATCAGGAAGTTCAGTAAACCGGGCTTGCGGTCATAAGGCGAGATACCCAGCACAATCTCGGTCGACGCATTCTGGAGGGGCGCGACCATGCCGGCCAGCCATTGGTCGGAGGCGGGTCGGCAGTCGGCGTCGGTGAGCAACACGGTTGGGTACGTTGCTTTTTTCATCGCAATCGTCAGCGCGTATTTCTTGGGCGTTACGTGAGCCGCCTCCACGTCGACGCGGATGTAGCGCAGGTTAGGCAACAGCGGCACCAGTTCTTCCAAAAGTACGTCGGAGAGGTCGGTCGAGCGGTCGTCCATGACCAGCACTTCGAAGAGCGGATAATCCTGCGCCGTGAGCATCGGAAGCAGTTCGAGCAGGTTGTCGTGCTCGTTGTTGGCGCACACCACGATGGTTACGCCCTGTGCGTTGGGCGGTGCACCAACCGGCGCCGATACGGGTCGGAACGCCGTTCGGGCAAACAGAAAAAGGAGGCAAAGCACCTGAATCGCCAGAACGCCGAGCCATCCCGCCAGTAAACTAGTAATCACCAGAACGGTAGCAGTTTAATCAAATGAGGAAGCAGACTAATCAAGGCCGCAAAGATAGAGACAAACGGCGGCATCGTACCTTTGTGGTTTCAGCACAATGCTTTCTGTTTACCACTTACTGTTTTCTGTTTACAGTTGCGCTGCTAACTAGCCTCGAGGTATTTATGACAGCGCAACTGTAAACAGAAAACAGCAAACGGTAAACTCTAACCAATGACGTTTACAATTCAACACAACGATCCGGCTTCGCAGGCTCGCACAGGTACGTTAACCACCGATCACGGTACGATTCAGACGCCCATTTTCATGCCCGTCGGAACGGCGGGAACAGTAAAGGCGGTGCATCAGCGCGAACTTGAAACAGACATCAATGCCGATATTATTCTGGGTAATACCTACCACCTCTACCTGCGCCCCGGCCTCGACGTGATCCAGCATGCGGGTGGTTTACATGGCTTCAACGGCTGGAAACGGCCCATCCTGACCGATTCAGGCGGATATCAGGTGTATTCATTGTCAAACACGCGGAAGATCAAAGAGGAAGGCGTTACGTTTAAATCGCATATCGACGGGTCGAAGCACACGTTTACGCCGGAGGGAGTGATGGATATTCAGCGCACGATCGGGGCCGACATTATGATGGCTTTCGATGAGTGTACCCCCTACCCCTGCGACTACGCCTACGCCAAACAGTCGATGGACATGACCCACCGCTGGCTCGACCGCTGCATCCGGCGTTTCGACGAAACCGAAGGGCATTATGGCTACAATCAGTATCTGTTTCCCATTGTGCAGGGAAGTACGTACCCAGACCTGCGGCGCGAGTCGGCGGCGATCATTGCGGGTAAGGAACGTGCCGGTAATGCCATTGGCGGGCTGGCCGTGGGCGAACCCGCCGAGGAGATGTACAAAACCATCGACCTGGTCAACGAGATTCTGCCCCGCCACAAACCGCGCTACCTGATGGGCGTGGGTACGCCCGCCAACATCCTGGAAGCCATTGCCCTGGGCGTAGACATGTTCGACTGCGTGATGCCCACCCGCAACGGTCGCCACGGGTTGCTGTTCACCACGGAGGGCATCATGAACATGAAAAACGAAAAGTGGAGCCGCGATTTCAGCCCCATCGACGCGGGGCTGGGTGGCTATGCCAGTACCTTCTACACTAAGGCGTACGTGCGTCACCTCTACAAAGCGGATGAGCTATTGGCCGGGCAGATCGGCTCGCTCCAGAACCTGACGTTCTACCTCTGGCTGGTCCGGCAAGCCCGCGCCCATATCGAAGCAGGCGACTTCGTATCGTGGAAAAACGAGATGGTCAAGCGGCTGATGGTGAGGCTGTAAACCCCACCCCTGGCCCCTCCCCGTTAGGGAGGGGAACCGCATCAGCGAATTCCGAGCATGTTCCCCTCCCTAACGGGGAGGGGTTAGGAGTGGGGTTGCCCTAAAACGGATATCCGATGCCGAAGACGACATTCACCGGGTTGGTGCCGGAAAAGGCATTTTTAAACGAAAACTTGTTCAGGATAAACCGTTCGTCGACGAGTTGGCCGGTGGCCGCGTCGACGTACCTGCGCGAGGGATCATAGGCTTTGACGGCGAAATCGAAGCGGAGCACAAAGAACGAGAAGTCGAGGCGCAGGCCCAAGCCGGTGCCAACGGCGAGCTGTTCATAGAACGTACCTGGCCGGAATACCGCGTTGGGGTTGTTGCCCGGATCGCGCAGGAGCCACACATTCCCCGCATCTACGAAAACGGCTCCGTTTACGTCGGCAACGAACTTAAACAGCCGCGCCCGCAATTCGGCCGAGCCTTCGATCAGTACATCGCCCGGCTGCTCGAACCGGTAATCGAACTGACCACTTTTATCATCGGCAAAAACGGGCGCCGTCGTACCATCGGCCAGCACCGTCGAACGAGGGTACGACGCTCCTAGCCCCAATCGCCGCGGCAACCAGGCCCGCACGCTGTTGGACCCACCTGCAAAGAAGCGTTTTTCGTAGGGCGCGGTCTGGTTTTCGCCGTAGCCAAACACCAGCCCGGCGTTGGCCCGGAAAGCAAGCAGCGCACGCGGCGCAATAGGTAGGTAATGCCGGTAGTCGATGTTGGTACGCAGGTACTTGTAGAACTGAAGTCCCGTACTCTGCGTCAGCGATTCGACCGCCGATGTTTTCAGGAAATTCAGCGTCGTTCCACCCGATTCGGCCGTGGCGCGGAAGAAATTAGCCCGTTTGTTCTGGCCTAGTATGTTGGTATTATAGGTGTAGCCAAAGCTGACGCTGGAGAAAAAAGCGTTGCGAAAACTGTTCCGAATGGTACTTCCCTGCGCCGCCAGATCTTCGAGCGACTTCTCGAATTGCTGCCCGACGCTGGTATTCTGAATGGCCGCCTGTAGGTAGTTGACGTCGGCAATGCTGAGGTTGAACTGCTGAGCCTGGGTACGTTGCCACAGGTACGTCATGGTAGCCCGCAGGTTCCGCCGGGTGTAGTCGGGGCGGCTGGTAATGGTGTAGCCCACCGATAACTGGGTACGTGGGTTGAGCGTATTGAACAGAAAACGCGCTTTGCCGGGAAACAGAATCTGCGGAAACAGCAGCGACGTTGTCAGGCCGAATTCCTGCGAGTAGAGGACCGAATCGGCCGCAAACCCCAGTTGCGCTTCAAGGCCAAACCGGGCCGATATTTCAAACGTTTCCAGCCCGCCAAACAGGTTACGCACCCGCAACGACGCATTGGCATACGGACCCGGAAAACCCTGCCCGTAGTACAGGACGGTGGCACCTAACTCAGTGGTAATATCGTACTTATCGAGCGGCGTGGCGGTAATGACGGTGCGCAGCCGACGGCCAGTGGTGTCGGTGAAGTTGACATTGGCAAACCGGAACTGATTCAGCAGGAATAGTTGCCGTTGCGTGTCCGAATAGTCGCGCAGGCGGTAGAGCGAACCGGGACGCAGGGCAATTTTGGTGTCGAGCAGCCGGGTCGAGTACATGCCCTGTTCCAGGAAATACTGAATGCCGTTACGCCTCACCGTATCGGTAGCCAGTTTAGGATCTCTGGCAAGGGTCATCTGCACATCGCCGACATAATAAACGGGGTGGCTGTTCTTACCGGGCGGGTTCAGGATTGTCATGGTCAGTTCAACGGGCCAGCTCAAGGAGTCACCCGGCGCGGCCCCGGCGAAATCTCTGCCCGATGGTTTGATGTACTGCCGCGAGAACCCGTAGTAACCGCTATTCCGCAGCAATTCCTCGATGCGTACAGCCTCGGCCAACACCTGCGCCTCGTCGAGACGATCGCCGACTTTAATCAGGGCGGAGCCAAGGGAGTAGCCAACCAGCGAGTCGATTCGTTTGTCTGGAATCTGGTAAGAGATTGCCCGGATCACATCAGGTACGCCTTCAGATACAGCGTAGTTTACCCGTACTCGTTTGTCGGCCAGTGTATCGACCGTATAGGTTGCCTTTGCGCGGTAAAACCCTTTTTTTCGCAGAAAAAGCTGCATTTTTGTCGTATTCGCTTCGGCATCAGCTTTTGTGTAGTAAACTGGAGCTTCGCCAAAATTGCGCATCCACCAATTGCCTTTCTCAATGTATTTCTGCGTTTTGCGGGCATCATGGTTAAACTGGCGATTCAGTTTTTTCAGGGCTTTGGGATCATTGCCTACCACCTGACTTTCCTGCTCGAAACGGGCTGTTCGAGCCTCAAGTACCTGCCGGGCCGAATCTGGATTGTAATTTCCTGACGTACCCAGGTAAATCCACAGACCGGGCGTGAAGGGCAGTTGGAGCAGCCGTTTATTGGGCCGTTGGGGAATCAAGGCTTCCAGTTCTTCGGTTTCGATGATCTGGTTACCTTTCACCGACTGCGAGTAGAGCAGGTATTGATTCTCGGACCGTTTTGCGGGCGCACAGGCGGTGAAGAACAAAATGACTACTGCATAGGGAATAACCAACCCGCCAATGCGGAATAAGGAATAGCGAGTTGGTGACCCGCTCGCAGGCTCTTGCAAAACCAGTATACCGAATCGGCGAACCGATTTAAGTTTATTCATCCTTTTATGATCTCAAAATCTGTCGCGCAGTTCGTCCGGTCGTTGCATCAGAAAAAATACCGTCAACAGGAGCGCTGTTTTCTGGTCGAGGGCGCCAAGAGTGTCCAGGAAGTGCTGGCATCAACGTTTGCTGTCGATTTTTTACTGACAACCGAAGCATTCTACAAAGAAAACACCGCGCTCGCCGACCGCCAACGTTGCCGGATTGAACCCGCTACTGCCGACGAATTGACCCGCCTGGGTACGCTCGAAAGCAATAACGCCGCCCTTGCCGTTGTGCGTATGCGTGCAAATGTACCGCTTTTGCGCGCGACGAACGCTTGGGTATTGGTTCTTGATGATATTCGCGACCCCGGCAACCTGGGCACGATTCTCCGCATTGCCGACTGGTACGGTATCGACACCATTCTCTGCTCAGACACCACCGCCGACGTGTATAACCCAAAGGTCATTTCGTCCAGTAAAGGCTCCTTTACGCGGGTAAACTGGTGGTACGGCGACCTTACCGACGTGCTCAACAAGGCCAATGCGCCCATATACGGTGCCTTTCTGGTTGGCGACGACGTGCATCAGAGCGCGTTCAATCCATCGGGCGGATACCTTGTGATGGGCAACGAAGCCAATGGTATTGGCCCGGCAGTGACGCCATTTGTTACGCAACGGATTACCATTCCCCGCTACGGCGACGCCGAGTCGCTGAACGTGGGCATTGCCACCGCCGTCATTCTGGACAACCTCCGCCGCGTGCAGGGCTAGGTACGTTGCTTTGGCGTTGTGACGTTAGTTACGCCTGATTGCTTCGCACGTCAGCAATCAGACGTAACTAACGTCACAACGACTCTGGATCGGGAAAAACCATAGTAAAGTCGCGGACAGCGATGGCCACCAGCCGCGTTCCCTGCCGGATGTCGGGGAAGTAACTGCCGTTGATCTGCAAATCGTGTAGCGAGGCCAGTTGGCCGGTGCCACTGGCAGAGGGTGCTGTCAGCAACATATCGTCGCCCCGGCATTGCATGACCTGAAAGGCTGGTAGCAATTTCGTACTAACGGGAAACGACAAACCACCTGTACTAACACGCACCGAGAAAAAACCGATACCATCTTTACCAATCAGGTACGTCGTCGAACCATCTTCCTGCTTAGTAATCGTAAAATCGGCTCGTTCTTTTGGAATACCCCAGTTCGCAATGCCGTTATCGACGCTCACCTGCGTCGAGACATAAATCTTCGAGATCGAAAACGTGGTTCGCCCTTTCAGTTTGAAAAGGCCAGGGATGAACAGCAACTCACAATAAGGCCCCACATTCGACGACGCGTAATCGACGAGCATGACCGTTCCGACCCAGCCACGATAACCCGCCTGCTGGTACTCATCCAGAAAGCCATGTTGCCGCACGAATTTCTCAGGGAAGTGTGCAATCAGAACAAGGCCGTTGCCCGTCAGTGTCCAGGGAGGTAATGCTATCATACTGCAAATAAGGGATTTTGTAGGTACGTTGCTGACGCATGTAGGGGCGCAAATTTTGCCGCACTGGCGGACCAGCCTCTACGCCGATTCAAACAAAAAAAGCCCCACCAGAATCTGGCGGGGCTTCCAAAAAAAGTTTACAGCTTATACAGCGGCTTCTTCTTCTGTGATGGTGATCGACTGAATTTTATCACCTTGTTTGATCTGGTCAACCAGATCGATACCGTCGGTCACTTTTCCAAATACCGTATGGTTGCGGTCGAGGTGAGCGGTATTCTGCCGATTGTGGCAAATAAAGAACTGCGAACCACCGGTGTTGCGGCCACGGTGTGCCATGCTCAGCACACCGCGATCGTGGTATTGATTGTCGCCGTTCAGTTCGCATGGAATGCTGTAGCCGGGGCCACCCGAACCCGTACCGGTTGGGTCGCCGCCCTGAATCATAAAGTTGGGGATCACCCGGTGGAAGACAACGCCATCATAAAAACCAGACTTAGCCAGTTTCACAAAGTTGGCAACCGTACCCGGTGCATCTTTTTCGAAAAATTCGATCGTCATCGTGCCACGATCGGTATTCATTAGAGCTTTCATTGGAAAATAAGGTTTGTGGTTTGTAGTGTATGGTTTGTGGTTGCGCTGCTAAGTCACGACACGCAAGTAAGCAGCGCAACCACAAACCATACACTACAAACCACAAACCCGTTTTAGTTATGCAACTTGTTTATACAATTCGTCCCGCTGCTGTTTCACGCGCGGGTCGGCAATGAATTCGTCGTAGGTCATCAGCTTGTCGAGCATACCGGTTGGCGACAGTTCGATCACGCGGGTAGCGATGGTTTGTACAAACTGGTGGTCATGGGATGAGAACAGCACCGGGCCTTTGAACTCGATCAGTCCGCGGTTTTCTGCTTCGATCGATTCCAGGTCCAGGTGGTTGGTTGGCTCGTCGAGCATCAGGGCGTTGGCCCCCGAGAGCATCATCCGCGAGAGCATACACCGTACCTTCTCGCCCCCCGACAGCACCGACGCTTTTTTCAGCGATTCTTCACCCGAGAAGAGCATCCGCCCCAGGAAGCCCCGAATAAACGACTCGTCTTTTTCGACCGAATACTGCCGCAGCCAGTCAACCAGGTTCAGGTCATCGGCGGCCTGAAAAAACGCGTCGCGGCCGGTATCGTTCGGGAAATAGGCGTTGGTGATTGTCACCCCCCATTTGAACGTACCTGTATCCGCCTGCTTCGTACCCGACAGTACATCGAGCAGCGCCGTAACGGCCAGGCTATCGCGGCTATACAGGAACACCTTATCGTTGCGGTTCATCGAGAACGACACGTTGCTGAACAGCTTCTGGCCGTCTTCACCGGTGTATGACAGGTTCTCGACTGTCAGAATCTGGTCACCGGGTTCGCGCTCCGGCTTGAAGTGAATGTATGGATATTTCCGCGACGAATAGGCAATATCGTCGATAGTGAGTTTTTCCAGCAGTTTCTGGCGGCTCGTTGCCTGCTTCGACTTCGAGGCGTTGGCCGAAAAGCGACGGATAAACTCTTCCAGTTCCTTCCGCTTGTCTTCGGTCTTCTTATTCTGATCCTGCTTCTGACGCAGGGCCAACTGGCTCGATTCGTACCAGAACGTGTAGTTACCGGCATACTGCTTCACTTTCGAAAAGTCAATATCAACGATGTGCGTACACACCTGATCGAGGAAGTGACGGTCATGGGAAACCACAATCACCGTATTTTTGAAATTGGCCAGGAAGCCTTCGAGCCAAATAGCCGATTCAACGTCAAGGTTGTTGGTCGGTTCGTCGAGCAGCAGGATATCCGGGTCGCCGAAAAGGGCTTGGGCGAGCAGCACACGCACTTTCTCCGAGGCGTTCAGGTCGGCCATCTGCGTGTAGTGCAGGTCTTCGGTAATACCCAGTCCCGACAGCAGCGAGGCGGCATCCGATTCGGCATCCCAGCCGTTCATTTCGGCAAACTCCGATTCCAGCACCCCGGCGCGTTCGCCATCGGCGTCGGTGAATTCGGTTTTGGCGTAAAGCTCGTCTTTCTCCTGCATGATCTCATACAGGCGTTTGTTGCCCATAATCACCGTTTGCAGGACCGGAAACTCATCGAAGGCAAACTGATTCTGGTTCAACACCGACATCCGTTCGCCAGGCCCCATGGTCACCTGCCCGGTCTGTGGCTCAATCTCGCCCGACAGGATTTTCAGAAACGTTGATTTGCCGGCTCCGTTGGCCCCGATAACGCCGTAGCAGTTACCGGGTATAAATTTTATGTTAACGTCGTCAAAGAGTACCCGCTTGCCGTAGCGCAGCGAGACGTTCGATACTGATATCATTCGCGTTCGTTGTGGCTGAAATTCGGCCGCAAAGGTACGAAATTCCAGCGGGATTAGCAGGGGTCAGTGTGGTTGTACCACGGACTTTAGTCCGTTTAATGTAGCAAAACGGACTAAAGTCCGTGGTACGTTTATTCCGTTTCCAGCACAGGTACGTGGTTGAGGTCGAGTTCGCCTTCCCACTTGGCTACTACGGTAGTAGCTACGGCGTTACCCATTACGGAGGTAGCCGAACGGCCCATGTCGAGGAAGGGGTCGATGCCCAGGATCAAGGCCAGCCCTTCGACGGGGAGGTTGAATTGAGCGAGTGTGCCGGCAATAACGACGAGCGAAGCGCGGGGTACACCGGCAATGCCTTTTGAGGTGATCATCAGCGTTAAGAGCATGAAAATCTGCTGCTGTAACGTCAGCGGAATACCGTAGGCCTGCGCAATGAAGCCCGTGGCGAACGTCATGTACATCATCGACCCGTCGAGGTTGAACGAGTAGCCGAGCGGCAGCACAAAGCCAATGATTCGGTTCGAGATGCCGAAGTTCTCCAGCACCTTGATCTGTTGCGGCAGCGAGGCTTCTGACGAGGCCGTACTGAACGACAGTAGCAGCGGCGCTTTCATGGCCTGCAATAACCGGAAGAACGGAATCTTCGACACGGTACAGATAGCAAAGAGCACCACGAAGATGAAGAACAGTAACCCACCGTAGAAACAAAGCAACAGATAAGCATACGACGCCAGAATGCTCAGGCCTTTCGACGCAACAACGGCCGTCATGGCGCCCAATACGGCAAACGGAGCCAGTTGCATCACGTACCCAACCATTTTAAAGACTAGCTCGCTCAGCGCATCCAACGCCTTGGTGATCGACTTGCCTTTATCGCCGATAGCACCCAGCGCCACCCCAAAGAATAGGGAGAAGACTACGATTTGAAGGATTTCATTTTCGGCCAACGCCCGGAAGGCTGAATCGGGGAAGATGTGAAGAATAAAATCTTCCAGCGAATTTAATTTCTTACCCTCTACGCCAATGGACGTACCTGCGGCGGGACGCGGCCAGCTCTGGATGCTGCCCGGCTTGGTGATATTGACAACAACCAGCCCAATGATAAGCGAGAGAATAGTGGCGAAATAGAAATAGCCCAGCGTTTTAATCCCGATTCGGCCAACTACCTTAAAATCACCGAGTTTGGCAATACCGACAACCAGCGTAGAAAACACCAGCGGCCCGATGATCATCTTGATCAGTTTCAGAAACACCTTGCTGATTACCTGAAACTTCTGGCCAATGGCCTCGGCGGTGGCCACATCATAATAGCTGTGTAAGATCTGACCGATCAGAACGCCCAGCACAAAGCCAATGACGATTTTAGACGTAATGTTTAGTTTCATGAGAAGAGGGTAAAAATCGACGGGATTGCGGTAGGTACGTTGTTGTGACTCTCGCTATTGGCTTACGCCTAGTCGAAGGGCCAGGCGTAAGCCAATAGCTGAGGCAATTAATTTCTAAAAATGATTCTTCCCGGCCAGAATACAAAATGGTTATTCTAACGCCTGATATACAGCGACCCTGAATTTGCGGACGAAATCGCCGTAGTAGGCGTAGGGTTGCACATTGGTAAAGACCAGCATAACCAGGTTTTCGGTGGGGTCAACGGTGTACTCCGAGCAGTACATGCCGCCCCACGTGAACGACCCCGGCGTGGCCTGATCGCCGTAATGACCATTAGCAGTAATCAATTGAAAACCAAGCCCGTATTTATCCTGTCGATCCCAGACGTTGGCCTCGCCGATCTGGTTCCGCAGCATCATATCGACGGTTTTCCGGCCTAGAATTCGCTTTCCATTGAAGGTGCCGCCGTTGAGAAACAACTGGCACAGTTTGGCGTAATCCTCTACGGTACCCACCAGACCTGCGCCACCCGAAAAGTATGTTTTTGCCCCCGAAACGGCGAAAGTCCGGTACGTATCATTGGTGTTTACGGTGATTGGGCCATCGGCATTTTTCGTGTACAATTCCACCAATCGTCCAGCCTGGCCGGGTGGCAGGTAGAAATGGGTATCGTTCATACCCAGCGGATCGAGTACACGTTTGCGCATGGCCACATCGAGTGGTTCACCGGAAAGGATTTCGACCAGCCGCCCGATAATGTCGGTGTTCAGGCCGTAGGTGAAGCTCTCGCCGGGGTCTTTTAGCAGCGGGCGTTTGGCGAGTTTATTCACTACGTCTTCCAGTTTATCGGGTTCTTTTGAGCCAAAGAACGGAATTTTAAACTCCGGCCGCTGATCGAGCGGGTGCTCATAGGGAATGCCCGCGTTGTGCGACAGCAATTGCCGGATCGTGATTTCCGACTTGGCCGGGCGCGTTTCATAGGCTCCTTTTACGGGGTCGTTCTTCTCGTAGCTGACCAGCACAACCGGGTTTTTGAACGCCGGAATGTACTTCGAGATTGGCTCGTCGAGCATGAATTTTCCTTCCTCGAACAAGGTCATCAGGGTAGTGGTGGTAATGGCTTTCGACTGCGACGCAATCCGGTAGATATCGGTCGTTCGGGCGGGCGTTTTTTTCTCCAGATTACTGTAGCCGTAGGCTTTGTGCAGCACCACTTCGCCATTTCGAACCACCATCGCCACCGCGTTGGGGGCTATACCCTGATCAACAAAACCTTGCAATAGCGCGTCGACCCGCTTTAACCGGTCTGGTGAAAAACCCTGTTTTGCCGGATTTGCACTGATGGTAAACTGATTCGGTACCGACGAAGGCGAAGCTGGCCGCTGGGCGAGCACTGCCGTAGAAAGCAGGCAGAGGTAAAGAAGTTTTTTCATTTCGTAAAATCCCAAACCACCACTTCCCAAGTTTCGTTGGCATCGGGTTCATGGAAAGCGTGAATGGATTTAAATCCTACCCGTTGGTGTGCCCGCAGCGAACGCGTATTCCGGGCCGAAATATCGGTGATAAACAGGCGGTATTGATGCTGATACAGTGCTTTATGATAGGCATACAGTTTATCGAAGATGCCCTGACCACGATACCGGGCATCGACGCAAACCTGCCCTACCACGTAATAGGCATACTCAGACAGTAGTTTTCCTTCGTAGGTCAGCGTATCGAAGAGACTGAACAGGGTGGCCAGTTCAGGTACGTCGGCCCTCACACTGGGCACGGTAGTGATGGCATAGGCAACCACTTCGTCGCCGTCTTTGGCAATGACGGTGGGGGCAGCATCGTGCATCCGCTTCATTTGCTCGAACGAGTAGACGAGCGTGACAAACCCCTGCTCCTGTTGCTGTTCGGGCGTTAGGTTACGTACCTGATTGCGCTGTTGCAGCGCGAGTAACCCGCGCAGGTCATCGTCGGTTTTGGTAGTGGTAATCGTTACGGGCATAGCGTGAAAGGTAGCGCCGAAGCTCCAGCTTCGGTTGTGTAAACCAACTATTGCCGACCGAAGCTGGAGCTTCGGCGCTACCTTCTTACGCTACCCGAACCGACTCGCAATTCGCCAGAAAAATCGGGTCGATTTCGGCGCCGATGCCAGGTACGTCGGGAATCGTGATCAGGTAGCCGTCGTAAACGATGCCGCCCAGCACGGGATCTTCGGCATGCTCGAAACAGGCATCCAGATCACAGAAACGGATATTTTGACGAGCCGATGCAAAGTGGGCGTTGGCCGTCAGTGCCAGCCGTGACTCCGACATACAGCCGATCATGCAGGACATATTGGCGGCTTCGGCTACAGCGTTGATTTTCAGCGCTTCGTAAATACCGCCGCTTTTCGACAGTTTAATGTTCAGGTAGTCAACGGCTTCTTCGCGTACCAGCCGCAGAGCATCCACGGCATCGAACACCGATTCATCAGCCATGATGGGTACGTTGGTTTGCTGACGTAACAGGCGAAGGCCAGGTACGTTGCTTTTCAGGATGGGTTGTTCGCAGTACTCCACATTCCAGTCGCCCAGTTTGCTCAGCACCGTCCGGGCGGTAGGTACGTCCCACCCCTGATTGGCGTCGAGGCGAATGGGCGTTTCGTAGCGGATCACCTGCCGGATCATCGCCAGCCGGTCGAGGTCGGCCTGAGCGGTGGTGCCGACCTTTATTTTGATGGCCTCTCCCCCATTCGCTTCAATGCGGCGGGCGTCGTCGGCCATGCGTTCGGGATCGTTGATGTAGATGGTTTCGTCGGTGACCAGCGTGCGGTTTGCTCCGCCCAGAAACTGGTATAGCGGCATGTTGGCGGCTTTGGCGGCCAGATCATACAAGGCCATGTCGAACGCCGAGCGGGTGGTGGGATGGCCGGGCAGGTAGCGAATGACTGCCTGCAAACAGCCTTCAATATCGAGCGGATTGCGCCCGATCAACAGCCGGGCCATGTCCTGCGCCGCCGCCAGCCCCGACGCCTGCGTTTCGCCCACGATCATCCAGAACGGCGACCCTTCACCCCAGCCCGTCAAGCTCGCGTCGGTTTCGATGCAAACGAGCATGTTCCGGGCGGCATCAATTGTGCCCAGCGAAATGGCAATGGGTGCCTTCAGCGGAATATTGTATTGGTAGAGAATAACGCCGGTGATCTTCATTGGCGCAAAATACGCATGAACTACAAGCCATCTGGTAACGGCCTTGAACTATGCTAAACAGTTTACACCAAAACCATATCTTCAGACAGAATTTCGTAAATTATTCTGTAGCTACCCTCAATCAACTCACGTACCTGCTTGTCCCTAAACTCCGGCACAGCCTTACCCATTTCCGGGAATGTAGCAAGCATCTGCGATCAGGTAAACAATCTATCTGTTAGCAATTTTGCATACGACTTCGATGATTCTGATACATAATCGTAGATCGCACGTAAATCTTGATAAGCCTGTTCAGTCCAACTTACTTGCCCCATTCCTGCATCCGCTTACTCACTTCGTCAGAAGTCAGGACTTTCCCTTCACTGTACTGTTGTCGGCCTTTCTCTATTTTCTCAATTAGTACCAAACGCTCGATCAATTCATCAATTGAAAACTCACCGGCAAATCGGGTATCGTTTCTGTAAGTGTGTGCTTTGTCATCGAAATAGGACCTGTGTTATACCAAATATACGAAGTTGTAGGCTACAAATCGTCTTCGTCATCCTGGAAGGCGCGGTAGGCGCGTTTTAGCTCATCGAACGTCTTTTCGTTGCCTTGTTGTTTGGCTAGTAGCAGGCCGAAATCGTAGAGTTCGGCGGCTTTGGCACGGTTGCCCAAATCAGTGTAGAGTTGAGCGGCGTGGTAATACGTAGGCAGATACTGCGGATGGTCGGTCAGGAGCCGTTCGAAGTAATGCTGGGCCTGACTGGGGTTGGCCGACAGGTATTCCATGCCGAGGGCATAAACATTAAAGGGCTCGCCGGGTTCATCCTGGACAAACTGAAGGAGTTGTTGGATTCGTTCCTGATTCATGAGTTAGTAAGAAAAGTAGTATGCATGCATACCATTTTAAAAGATCGTGTGTATTTTTGCAATGAAAAGTCCAATGTTTAAGCGGTCCGCCGCTGCGGGTTTAACGTCTAACTGTTGCGTTTCCGGATGGTACACGCTATCAATCAACGTTAGGCTCCAGACCTTAAACCTTAAATCGTTTTCTCTTTATGAAAATCTTAGTGTGTGTCACGAGCGTACCCGACACAACGACCAAAATTACGTTTACCGATAACAACACCAAGTTCAACAAAGCGGGTGTGCAGTTTATCACCGGCCCCTACGACGACTACGCGCTGGCGCGGGCCGTTGAGCTGAAAGAAAAGCTGGGCGCGTCGGTAACGGTATTTAACGTGGGCGAAGCCGACGCGGAGCCGGTTATCCGTAAGTGCCTGGCCATTGGTGCCGATGACGCTATCCGGGTCAACGCCGAACCAATCGACGCGTATTTCGTGGCCGAACAGATTGCCGCCGTCGCCAAAGAAACGCCTTACGACCTGATTCTGATGGGCCGCGAATCCATCGACTACAATGGTGGTCAGGTGCATGGCATCGTAGGCGAGATGCTGGGCATTCCGTCGATTTCGCCCGTGATGAAACTGGATATCGACGGCACAACGGCCAAGATGACCCGCGAAATCGAGGGCGGTAAGGAAGATATCGAGGCGCAGTTGCCGCTGGTACTGGGTTGCCAGGAGCCCATCGCTGAATGGAAAATTCCGAACATGCGCGGTATCATGACAGCCCGGACCAAGCCGCTGAAAATTGTTCAGCCCGCCGGGCAGGATTCGCTCACGGCCGTGGCCAGCTACGAAATGCCCGCCCCCCGTGGTAGCGTGAAAATGATCCCCGCCGACGAAGCCGAAACGCTCATTACGCTCCTCCGCACTGAAGCGAAAGTCATCTAATCAATTATCAATGTACAATTATCAATTAACAATGTTGCTTCAGTTCGCTGAGACCGATCATTGATAATTGATAATTGATAACTGTCCATTGTTATGTCTGTCCTAATCTTTGCTGAACTCGACGAAGGGAAGCTCAAAAAGTCCTCGCAGGAGGCCATATTTTACGGCTCGAAAGTAGCCGGCATGCTGGGTACGTCGGCAACGGCGGTGGTGATCGGCACGGCCGATCAGGGCGAGTTGGCCACGGCCGGCCGCTTTGGTGCCGCTAAAGTATTGCACGCCGCCGACGCAAAACTGAACGAACCAAACGGTATGGCCTACGCTTCGGTGGTGGCCGCAGCGGCTCAACAGGAAGGTGCAAACGTGGTGGTGCTGGCAAAGTCGTCGCTGGGCGATGCAATGGCCGCCCGGCTTGCCGGTAAACTAAAAGCAGGGCTTGCCCCGAACGTAATCGACCTGCCCGATCTGAGCAGTGGTTTCCGCGTGAAGACTAGCATCTATACCGGTAAAGCCTTCGCGTTCAATGAATTGAAAGCCGATGTCAAAATTCTGGCGATCAAGAAAAATACCCTTACTCCCGAAGAGACCGACGCTTCAGCTACTGTAGAGGCATTCTCGCCAACTGTTGCCGACAGCGATTTTGTACTGAAAGTGACCAATACCGAAAAGGCCACGGGCGACGTTTTACTCCCTGAAGCAGATCTGGTTGTGTCGGCGGGTCGTGGCTTGAAAGGCCCGGAAAACTGGGGCATCGTCGAAGATCTGGCGAAAGCACTTCATGCCGCTACAGCTTGCTCGAAGCCGGTATCGGATCTGGACTGGCGGCCGCACCATGAGCACGTTGGCCAGACCGGCATCAAGGTTAGTCCAAATCTGTACATCGCGGCGGGAATTTCTGGTGCCATTCAGCACCTGGCGGGTGTAAACTCATCAAAAGTGATTGTAGTGATCAACAAAGATCCGGATGCACCGTTCTTCAAATCGGCCGATTACGGCATCGTCGGCGATGTATTTGACGTACTGCCCAGGCTAACCAAAGCAGTTCAGGCACTGAACTAGCGTGTTATTACCTGGCTACTTTTAGCCGCTTAGCAACATATTGTTTGAAGCGTCTCTTCCGCTGTGTCGGAAGAGACGCTTTTTTGTTGTTATTTCTACCCGTTATCGAGCAACGAACCGGGTGAGTGGTGCGTACTGACTACTATAAACGGTAACTTTCCCTAAAATGAACCGCTATACATTTCTAAAGAACCTTGGTTTCAGGGGCGCGGCATTGATGGCTGTATTAACCTCCTGTGTACATGAGGACGATACCTACGTACCCGCCTTGACACTAAACGCACAGGGACAGACGATTACCGGCCCCAATGGCACAACAGTTACGTCTCCAACGACCACATCAGTGAGTACGCCGACCAGCTCTACGGCCACTACCTCTGACATATTGGGTATAAAAAATCCACTCCTGACGATCACGCTGGCAACAACCACCGGGTTGAAAAATGTGGGTGGGTACGTTATCCTGAGCGGCATTGTGGTAGCTCACGTCACCGCAGGTACGTATGCAGCCGTGACGCAAACGTGTAGTCATGAGCCGAAGAAAAAGGTCATTTTCAACAGTACAGAGTTTTACTGCACCGATCACGGAGCCCGTTTCAACCTCGACGGAACAGGCAAAAACAGCCTCGCGGGCAGTGGAATTAAGTCATATAAAGTGCTCACCGACGGTGTAACCTTAGTCGTTTACAGCTAGATTCTTATGAAAGCTTTAGTTGCGTTTTTCTTTATGCTGAGCCTGATCAATGCCCCAGCCTGGCAACTCAATTTTGAACAGGCTAAAACGGAGGCAAAGGGGTCTAACAAGCTCATTCTGCTCAATTTTTCAGGCTCTGACTGGTGTGGCCCCTGCATCAAATTAAAGAAAGAGGTGTTTGAATCTGACGCGTTCGCAACCTATGCCGACCAGCATCTGGTGCTGGTGCGCGCCGATTTTCCCCGGTCAAAAAAGAACCAGCTTAGCCCGCAACAGACTACACATAACGAAAGTCTGGCCGAACGCTACAACCCCGAAGGCCAGTTTCCGCTGACGGTGCTGATCGATGCCAACGGAAAAGCCCTCAAACAATGGGTGGGTTATCCGGCCGCGCTTACCGTACAAACCCTTGTCAACGAGATCGATGCCCAGCACGTCGCTGCTCACTGACCCAGCCGGTTTGCTGCACAAAAAGGTGCTGCGATTGATGGGTAATCGCTTCGAGATCAGCGCCGTAAACACCGATGCTGATTTTGCCGAAATTTGCATCGACGCAGCTATTGCCGAAGTTAGTCGGATTGAAGCTTTATTAACGACGTTTAGCCCCGATAGCCAGACCAACCAGATCAACGCACAGGCGGGAGTAGCTCCGGTGATAGTCGACCAGGAAGTGTTTGCGCTGATTGGCCGGGCGTTGACATTATCGGCACTGACGCAGGGCGCGTTCGATCTCACGTATGGCTCCATCGACAAGCGGCTCTGGAATTTCGACACGACGATGACCGCCCTCCCCGACCGCGAAACGGCCCGGCAATCGGTGCGGCTCATCAACTACCGGAATATACTGCTGAATGAGGCCGAACGCAGCGTCTTTCTTCTGGAAAAAGGCATGCGCATCGGCTTTGGCGGTATTGGCAAAGGATACGCCGCCGAACGGGCCAGGTACGTTATGGCCCGGTTGGGCATTACATCGGGCGTTGTCAACGCGGCGGGCGACCTAACGGCCTGGGGAACGCAACCAAATGGACAACCCTGGACCATCGGCATTGCCGATCCCGATACGCGCCAAACGGCTTTTTCTAAACTGGCGATCAGCGGATTTGCCGTGGCCACGTCAGGCGATTACGAAAAATATGTGCTGATTGGCGGCAAACGCTATAGCCACACCATCGACCCACGGACGGGCTACCCGGTCAGCGGATTGAAGAGTGTGACGATCCTGGCGCCCAGTGCCGAACTCGCCGACGCCCTGACGACACCCGTCATGGTGATGGGCCAGGCTGTTGGGCGGCACCTGATCGATCAGCTACCACACGTCGGCTGCATTTTGATCGACGACCACGACCGGCTGTTCACGTCAAAAAATATCCGCTTGCATTGATTTTTTGTCATCCCGACGGAAGGAGGGATCGTAGCGTTCTACTGAAAGAATCTGTCTTTCCTAACAGAAACGCCACGATCCCTCCTTCCGGCGGGATGACAAAAAATGCCTTTTTATTCAGAAACCTACGGTAACCTACTATGAAAACGACTCGCTTTAAAAACCACCTCCTTGTTGGTTTCCTTGCGCTTGTACTTTCGCTCGCGGGAAGCGCCTGTGTCAATGTGAAAGAATATCAGAAAAACCGGATCAACGATTCGGAAATGGAGCTATCCAACCGCAAATCCGAAAAATTCGAGGGTAGTTTTTACCTCTACCGGGAAGGGCCGTCGGGGGCCAGTGGCGGTAAAAGCAGCGGTGGCTGTGGCTGTAATTAAATCGTCTGTCTGTCTACGCTGCTGCCAGCTTATGAAAAAAATCGTATTCACCGTTGCTATGTTACTCTCCCTTTCTACTGTTTGGGGGCAATCGAAACCAGAAACGCCCTCGTCGTATGAAGCACGCCCGTTAAAAGTGGAGGAGATCAACTTTGTGTCCAGCTACTACAATCAGGATGGCAACAAATCGGCCATTACGGGTGGTATTGGCACGGAGAAACTAACCGATTTCGCTAATTCTTTCGACCTGACACTATCTAAAACGGATCGCTATGGCCGCCTGCATACGATCAATATCGACGCTAATATTGATTACTATACCTCCGCTTCGTCTGATAATATTGATCCGCTGACTATCTCGTCGGCCTCGAAAAGTGATGTTCATATTTACCCGTCTGTTTCGTGGCGGGTGTTTGACCCTAAAAGCCGGATAACCAAAGGATTTGGTTATTCATACTCTACGGAATACGATTACCGTTCGCATGGCTTTACGGCTCAGTTCGCTAAGCTATCGGCCGACCGGAACCGGGAAGTGAGCCTGCGCGCCAGTGCCTTTCTGGATACGTACGACGCCATTCTGCCGTCTGAACTTCGCCCGGCCTATTACGGCTCAGGCTCGCAAAACGACCGGGTCAAAGTGGATAGTAAGCCCCGAAATTCGTTCAATCTGGCCCTATCCGTGTCGCAGGTGATCAATAAGCGGCTACAGATGCTGGCTACCGTTGAACCGTCGTATCAGGATGGGTTGCTCAGCACGCCTTTCCACCGCGTGTATTTCACCAATGGGGCCGAAACAACGGAAAAACTTCCGGGAACCCGCCTGAAATTTCCGGTCAGCCTGCGGGCGAATTATTTCCAGGGCGACCGGGCGATTCTGCGTTCCTTTTATCGGTTCTACGTGGATGACTGGGGCATGGTTGCGCATACGGCGAGTGTCGAGTTACCGGTAAAACTAACGCCCTTCCTGTCGATTAGCCCGTTTTATCGGTTTCATACCCAGACAGCAGTCGATTATTTTCGTCCGTACGGTCAGCATAGCCCAACGCAAACCTACTACACCAGCGATTATGATATAGGCAACATGAGCACCCACTTTGTTGGATCGGGCATCCGGTACGCGCCCCCGGGTGGCATCATGGGTATTCGCGGATGGAACGCGCTTGAACTACGCTACGGCCATTATCTGCGGAGCACGGGCATGACCGCTAACATCATAACCCTGATGGTGAAAGTAAAGTAGGCAACTGATTTAGGTGCTTTTTTGGTTGTTTTGGTGTCAGCTCAGGTACGTTGCCAGAGCTTTTGAAACGGATTTGTCTAACAAACGGTCCGACATTCCAACAATTGACGGAACAAACAAGCCTGCTATCAGTTAATTTTGCGTCGTGGAAAAAATTAAGTTAGAGATATTAGGCTTATCGCCGAGTCAGTCGCAGTCGGGTTCGTTTGCGCTGGTGCTTGGCGAAGAATACGGTAATCGTCGTTTACCGATCATTATCGGTATGTTTGAAGCGCAGGCCATTGCCATTGAGATCGAGAAGATTGTGCCCAACCGGCCCATGACGCACGACTTGTTTAAGCAGTTTGCCAAGAATTTCGGTTTCACGGTTCGCGAAATTGTGATTTCGGATCTGCGCGAAGGCATTTTCTTCGCCCGCATCGTCTGTTCCGATGGCGTGCAGGAAACCGTAGTCGATGCCCGCCCTTCCGATGCCATTGCTATCGGTATTCGCTTTGGCGTCTCGATCTTCACCTACGAAACTATTCTGTCGGAAGCGGGCATTACTGCATCGGCCGATGAAGAAGATGAAGAGCAGGAAGAGCTGGTTCGCACGTCTAACAAGTCGCCCCGCGCTTTCAGCGAACAGTTGAAAGACATGACCGTCGACGAACTGCAAAAAATGCTCGACGAAGCCCTGGGCAACGAAGAATACGAACGCGCCGCCAAGATCCGCGACGAGATTTCGAAGAGAAACTAATAATGTAGAATGATCAATGGCTCTGCTAGTCAGCGTAACGTGCTGTAGCAGAGCCATTGCTCATTCTACATCAGGTTCATTACGGCCCCACCTTCATCGTCACCGGGTCCCACTGAATGGGCTTGCGTAGCTGGGCCGACAGGTTGGCGGCTAGCGACGGGGCCGCCGCGCGAAGCCCGAAAACAGCGTCTTCGCGGACCATCGACGGTTTATTTTCCCGAACGGCGTTGAAAAACATGATCATGTGATCGAGGCGATCGTCGTAACCGGCGGGCGCTTTGTAAGTCACTTCCGGCTCCTGCTTTACCTGACGGCTAAACTGATCGGCGGGGTATTTCTGATCATACTGCTGCACAAACTGGTCCTGCATGGCTTTCGGGTACGTGAAAAGCGCATCATAGCCGGTGCTGTACATAGGTGCATTTGGCCGTTTCAGCCGTTTTAGCACAAAGTCATTCCAACCAATCTCAATCACGCCATCGGTTCCTACCAGGCGCGTCTGGTTCAGGCCACCCCGTCCATCAGCCAGGTTCACGCGCGTCATGAACTGGAACGACGGATTGTTGGCCGTTTTTGGGTAATCCATTAGGCCCGTTACCAGGTCGTAGGCATCACGGCCATCTTTCCAGTAGTTCAGGTCACCCAGCGAAAAAATGCGCGTTGGCCCGATGGCACCGGTAATCGTGTGCAGGCCCGTGATGAGGTGAACGAATAGATCACCCGCTACGCCGGTGCCATAATTTTTGTAATTCCGCCACCGGAAGAATTGCTCGGCACTATACGGCTTCTTGGTATCGGCCATGGTAATATAGCGCGCCCAGTCGATCTCTTTTGGGTCTATCGACGGTGGCAACGTATATTGCCAGGCTCCCAGCGCATCGGCCCGGTCAACGCAGGCCTCCACGTAGGTCAGTTCGCCAATGGCTCCCTGCTCATAGTATTTTTTGGCTTCCAGAATGGCTGATGCACTGGCCCGCTGGCTACCCACCTGAAACACTTTCCCCGATTTCTTCTGCGCCGCAATTACCGCCGCGCCTTCTTCGATATGATGCACCATCGGCTTCTCGCAATACACGTGCTTGCCCGCCTGCAAGGCATCGATGGCAATACGGTCATGCCAGAAATCGGGCACGCAGATCAGCACAGCATCTACATCCGGGCGTTTCAACAGTTCACGGTAATCGCGGGTAGTCTGAATCTCGTTGCCCCACACCTCTTTGGCCCGAATGAGCCGCTGGTCGTATAAATCAGCTACGGCCACGATTTTAGTGCCAGGTACTTTCAACGCTGCATTCAGATCATAATGCCCAATGATACCCGCTCCAATAAGGGCAATGTTGATGGAATCGTTGGCCGAACGAGGCCGAATGGGATCAATCAGGTACGTATCGCCCGAATACAGCCCGGCTATGGCCGAGGGAGCCGCCGTCAGTAAGGCAGACGTACCTGCAAGTTGATGGAGAAAAGAACGGCGGGAAGCCATAAACGAGTTTGCGGTTTGTGGTTTGGAGTTAATGGTTGATTTGCACGAGTATACTATCAACGCACAGGACAACTACGAACTCCAAACCACAAACCCTAACCAACCTACTTATACGCTTTTGCCTCGCGGATAACAAACTTGTACTCAGCAATATCGAGTGCTTTTTTGTAGTATTCTTTAGCCTGGGCACGGTTATTGGCCCGGGCGGCAATTCTGGCCAGGCCAGCGTAGGACATACCGTGTTCTTCGGTTGTATAGGCAATATCAACCGGTTGTTTCAGCGCAGCTTTATAGGCCACCGCCGCCGCCGAATCATTTTTAGCCATCCGTTCGGCCAGTATGCCATCGAAGGTATAAATGGCCGCGGGAAGCAGTTTATGCTGCATTTTTTTCAGCTTTTGCAGCGCCGCCTGCCCGGCCTCATAACGCCCGGCCAGCAACAGTGCCTCAACGTACCTGAGCATGAAAATTGGGTTTTTAGGGTAGTGATCCACCAGAAAATCCAGATGCTCGACCGCCTTTGGGAAGTTGGTTTCATGCTTCACGTAAATATGCGCCAGATAAAGATTAGCCTCCGGTCGGGTGAACAGCGCCCGCGTTGCCGAGACCTCCATCTGCTTCAGGCCCAGCGGAATATTACCATTTTTAAAGAAAAACATGAACGGTTTCACCGCCGGGTGATCGATCGGGTAGCGCTCAACGTAGTAGTTATACAGGCCGGTCGAGAAATAGAACTCCACGTTTTTATCAAGCAGGTTGAAGCCATCTTTCATGTAGACATACGCTTTCCGCGATTCGCTAACGGCCTTCATCGTCTCGTTATCGAAGTTGTGCTTCATCGACATGTAGCCGTGCGCTGTCAAGCCCAGGAAAATAGCTTCCGGGTCGTCGTCGTTCTTGTCAATCATTTTTTCGACACCCTGAATGGCCAGTTCAACTTGTTGAACATACTGGTTGGTCACCGTGCGGCTGTCGCTGATGGGCAGGTATTGCCACTGCAACGTCAGGGCGCGCAGCACGGGCACAATCGGACTTTGCGGGTACTTGACCTGAATTTGTCGGATGTAAGGAGTTGCTTCCGCAAACTCATAATTATAGATATGATCGAGTGCTTTCGCCACCGTTTGTTGCGCAGCAGGATCGGTCAGGATTTGTGCGGGAGCAAGAAAAGGAACAAGTACGAACAGAAGTAGTAACCGGATGCGTTTCATAGGTAGGCAGTATCCCTGATATGACGGATTTTCACTGGTAATGGTTTATTGCCCGTCTGCGATTGTGGATGTACTTTTGTTTATGGCCCTCAAAAGGGTTTCTGCGAACCATTTTCGATGATTCAATACACTAAATTTATTCTGGATAACGGCCTCAAGGTGTTTGTCCATGAGGATGCCAGCACGCCAATGGCCGCCGTCAATATCCTGTATAACGTTGGCTCACGCGATGAAAATCCCAACCAGACGGGTTTCGCTCACTTGTTCGAGCACCTGATGTTTGGCGGTTCAAAACACATTCCGAGTTATGACGAACCCCTTCAGCGCGTGGGTGGCGAGAACAACGCCTTCACCAGCCCCGACATCACAAACTACTACATCACCCTGCCGTCGGCCAATCTCGAAACGGCTTTCTGGCTTGAATCAGACCGGATGCTCAGCCTGTCGTTCGATCAGCAGGTACTCGATGTGCAGCAAAAGGTAGTGATCGAAGAATTCAATCAGCGATACCTGAATCAGCCCTACGGCGACGTATGGTTGAAACTCCGGCCGCTGGCGTATCAGCAACATCCATACCGGTGGGCTACCATTGGCAAAGACATCAGCCATATAGAAAATGCGATGCTCGACGATGTGAAAGCCTTTTTTTATAAATATTACCTACCCAACAACGCCATTCTGGTGGTAGCGGGCAACGTCACCACCGAGCAGGTGAAGCAGTTGTGCCGCAAGTGGTTCGAGCCAATTCCAGCCGGGAAAGACTACGTTCGTAACCTGCCTGTGGAAGCGCACCAGACGCAGGCCCGCTTTGCCGAAACAACAGCCGACGTACCCCTGAACGCCCTGTACAAAGCCTATCATATGCCGGGTCGGTTCGATGCGGGCTTTGCCGAAGCCGACTTGCTCAGCGACCTGCTGGGGCGCAGCAAATCGTCGCGCCTGTATCAGAAATTGCTGAAAGAGCAGTCTTTATTCAGCAACATAGGTGCCTACATTACCTCCTCAATCGACCCTGGCCTGTTGCTGGTGCAGGGAACGCTCAACGAAGGTGTTACGCTTGAAGAAGCCGATGCCGCCGTTCAGGGCGTGTTGCAGGATGTGATCGATAACTACGTACCTGCAGACGAACTGACGAAGGTGAAAAACCAGGCAGAATCGACGCTGGCATTCTCGGAAGTGGAACTACTGAACCGGGCCATGAACCTGGCTTTTGCCGCCAACGCCGGTAATCCCGAACTGGTAAATCAGGAAGCCGACAAGATTCAGGCCGTTACACCCGACGCCATTCAGGCGGCTGCCCGTCAGGTTCTCCGCCCCGAAAACAGTTCGACGCTCTACTACCGCCGCTCCGAAGCTGCTTAATTTTTGATAAAAACTTATGAGCACTGCATACGCTCCCAAAGCACTTTCCGCAACAAGCCTCCAGGAGTTATGTGCCGCGCTTAAACAAGCCTTGACTGACTTGTATGGTAGTCGGCTTGACAGAATACTTCTGTATGGTTCATATGCAAGAGGAGACTTTCATGGGAATCAGATGTAGACTTTATGGTAATCCTGCGGGATGATAATATGCAGGCGGGGTATGAGGTGCGTCAGATGGCACAAGTCATTGGTCCCCTAGCTTTAAAGTATGTGGTCGAAGTATCCGTATTCCCGGTAGCCCTTCAAACGTACCTGAAAACACATACCCTTCTTTATCAGGCCGTGCAACAGGAGAGTATTCAACTATGATTGACTTGACAAGGGCCGCCGCTCATTATCAAAGAGCCCTAAACGACCTGGAGGAAGCCACTATTCTGTTGCGGGAAGAACGTATCGCAGGAACCTGCAACCGAGCTTATTACGCCCTGTTTGACGGTATTCTGACTGTGTTATATACAACTGATGGCCCTGTTCCAAAAACACATACTGGTGCACATACCGAGTTCCGGAAGCAGTTTATTCGTTCAGGTATTTTTGCCGGAAACTGTAGTAATACCATCACTGCCTTGTTTAATCTTCGTCAAGGTGGTGATTATGACATTGATTTCGACATTTCATTAGACGATGTACAGGATGCCGATGAGCAAGCTACCCAATTTCTAGAATCGGTGCGGGTATACAGACGGCAACAGGGATTATATTAAATAAGAGAGCAGATAAAGTGAAAATTCGCGTTGGACAGGGCTACGATGTCCATAAACTCGTAGAAGGGCACCCGTTTTGGCTGGGTGGTATTCAGATTCCGCACACACACGGGGCCTTCGGGCATTCAGACGCCGACATTATCTGCCACGTCATTTGCGACGCCCTGCTTGGTGCAGCCAACATGCGGAACATCGGCTACCATTTTTCGGATAAAGACCCACGCTGGAAAGGTGTCGACAGCAAGGTGTTGCTGGCCGAGGTCATGCGTATGATTCGCGAGGCGGGCTGGGAAGTAGGCAACGTCGATGTGACGGTGGTGTTGCAGGAGCCGAAACTAAACCTGCACATTCCGGCGATGGTCGCCTGCCTGTCGGACGTAATGAACGTACCTGAGGCCGATATTGCCATCAAAGCCACCACCTCCGAACATATGGGTTTTGTGGGTCGTCAGGAAGGAATTGCCGGATTTTGCGTGGCATTGATCGAAAAGAAATAGTCATTATGCGTGGCGGTCATTCATTGTCATTTGTCGTAGAAACCATCAATGACGACGAACGACCGCCACGCATAACGAGCAACTCTACTTCTGCCCGTACTTCGTTTTGAACTTGTTGTAAAGGCGTTTGTGCTTATCGTCCAGATCAACCTTTCGCCCCTGAATAAACGCGTGCTCGACCATGTTGGTCCGCATATCAAGCAGGTCTCCTTTCGAGACCACCAGCGTAGCGTGTTTACCCGGCTCCAACGTACCTACCTGCCCGTCGATACCCAGGATTTTGGCCGTATTTGAGGTTACCATTTTCAGGGCTTCCTCGCGATCAGTAACACCGAATCCAACGGCCGTACCCGCCAGGAAAGGCAGGTTACGGGTACGCCACCATTCCTCGGCGTAGCTCAAGCTCACCACTACGCCCGCTTTGTGCAGAATACCCGGCAGGCGATATGGCATATCCGTGGCTTCGTCCTGCCGGTTAGGCAGGCGGTGCAACGCGCTCAGGATCACAGGTACGTTGTTGTCTTTCAAAAAACCAGCCACCTTATCGGCATCTTCTGCTCCAACAATCACCACTTTGGGCACACCCGCCGCTTTGGCAAAACGCACCGCTTCAATGATGTCTTTGGCATAATCGGCGCGGATATACAAGTTCTGCGTTCCTTTAAATAGACCTTTCATCGACTCGAAGCGCAGGTTCGACGATGATGGCTTCGCACCGTCGGCATAGCCTTTTGCCTCCGCGAAAGTGGCCAGCAACGCACGCAGCGCTTCGTCGCGCCGTTCGTTTTTCTTGATTACGGCCTGAAATGTCTCAAAGTCAAACTCGCGGGCGTAATAACCCGGCCAGTTCAGCCAGAGGCCATCGTCTTTCCGCAGCACGGCGTCTTCCCAGTTCCAGCCATCCGTTTGCATGATCGACGACGAACCCGACACGGTGCCGCCCATCGGCATGGCCTGTGTAAGCAGAATACCGTTGTTGCGGATCGTTGGTATGATCTCCGAATCGGAATCATAGGCAATCAGCGACCGCATGTTCGGATTCAGCACCCCTATTTCGCGCGAGTCGACAGTAGCACGTACCGATTCAATTTCCTGCATACCCACCAGTGATGCTGGCGAGATCAAGCCCGGATAAATGTGTTTCCCCGTCACATCGATCACCTGCATCTCGTTGGTGTTGAGACGGATCGTGCTGGCGTCGGCTACGTTGGTGATGATTCCCTTATCGAAGGTGATTAGGCCATTTTGGATGACCTGCCCGGTGCCCGTATGGATCGTAGCGCCCAGCAACGCGATGGGCCGCTCCTGGGTACGTCCCGGCGCGGGATTCTGGCCAAAGCTCGTAAGTGAGGCCAGCGATAGTATGGTTATAAAAATGTGTTTCATGATAGCGTCAATTGTGGCTAGTTTTTCTCTTCTCCTTCTGCGTAGACACCTTCAACGTCTTCGCAATGCCACATACGCTGACGACGCATGGTGGGCCGCACGGTAGTTTGTCCACCGGTTTTGGCCTGAAGCATCTTCTGAATCAGGCGGGCGCGTTCGGCTTCCATCGTTTCGCGGTTCTTGTCGTCGCTTTCCCGGCTGTAGTAGATCGCGCCTTCGATCATCGTGAATTCGGGGCGGGCGTAGATCGAGAGGGGGTTGTTGTTCCACAAAACAAGGTCGGCATCTTTACCAGCCTTTATACTACCCATCCGGCTGTCGAGGTGAAGCAGTTTGGCGGGGTTCAGGGTTACCATTTTCCAGGCTTCCTCTTCCGTCATACCGCCATACAGCACCGTTTTGGCGGCTTCCTGGTTCAGGCGGCGGGCCATTTCGGCATCATCCGAGTTGATCGATACCGTTACGCCTTCGCGACTCATCAGGGCGGCATTATACGGAATGGCATCTTTTACCTCCATTTTATACGCCCACCAGTCAGAAAACGACGAGCCGCCAACGCCGTGTTTCGCCATTTTATCGGCCACTTTATAGCCTTCCAGGATGTGCGTAAATGTATTGACTTTGAAACCCAGCGAATCGGCCACGTGCATCAGCATGTTGATTTCCGACTGTACATACGAGTGGCAGGTAATGAACCGTTTCTTCGCCAGAATCTCCGACAAGGCGTCGAGTTCAATGTCGCGACGGGGCATTTCGAGCGTGGTAGCAGCTACTCCTTTCTTTCCTTTTGCTGATACGTTCGTCTGCGCGTTGTAATCAGCCCAGGCTTTGGCGTATTCTTTGGCCCGCATGAAATGGTCCATGTATACCTGCTCAACGCCCATCCGCGTTTGTGGGAAACGTACCTGAGCGGCGGCCGGTGCGCTCGACTGCTTTACGTTTTCGCCCAGCGCAAACTTGATGAAGCCGTCGGCTCCTTTGATGAGCATATTCGAGCCGGGTTCACCCCACTTCAGCTTCACAATGGCCGACTGACCGCCAATGGCGTTGGCCGATCCGTGAAGTAACTGCGATGACGTAACACCACCCGCCAGTTGCCGGTAGATATTGACATCGTCGGGATTAATGGCGTCGGCCATGCGTACCTCAGCCGTGCTCGACTGCGACCCTTCGTTGATAGACACCAGCGCAATATGTGAGTGTTCGTCGATGATGCCGTTGGTCAAGTGCTTGCCCGTTCCGTCAACGACGCTTCCGCTGGCAGGCGCTGGCAGGTTTTTACCAATCTGAGCAATCTTTCCGTCTGTCACCAGCACGTCCATATTAGCCTGAACACCAGCCGCTTCGTTTGTCCAAACGGTAGCGTTGCGAATGAGCATCGTTTGCGCCTGCGGCTTTTTGGCGTTGCCCATGCCCACAAACGGATACAACATGCCGCCAAGTTGAGGCTTCCTGGCCGTATCGGCTTTTGCAATCGACGCGCTGAACGGTTTGCTGAGCGTAGCCGACCAGTTTACGCTTTGTCCGTTTGGTTGTTCGCCATCCCCTTTAAAACCAGTTCCATCGCGGTAGCCGGTCAAGCGTGTCAACGCCGCCGGCTGCCGCCTGTTCAGCGCTACCCGCATCGAAATCAGGTTGTTGTCGAGCGTTACAATCGGCGTTAGTTTCGTGGTATCGCCACTCGTTACCTGATACGCTGGTTTCTCCGGGTTATCGCCCGTGACCAGAAGTTTCAAATTGGGGATCGTACCCACTTTCAGGTCATACGTACCCCGAACATCGGCTATGTTGGGATTGGTCACTACGTATTGTTTGCCCTGAATCCAGTTTTCGTAGATGATGTTGCTGGGCGAAAACAGATTGCCCGATGTGATGATAAAGTTGGCTACTTTGCCCACTGCCATCGTACCCAGCAGGTCGTCGGCCTTGATTAGTTTGGCCGGCCGAACCGTTAAAGCTTCCAGCGCCTGCTGTTCGGTGAGGCCATATTCGATGGCTTTCCGCACGTTGGCCATAAACTCCGTCCGGTTACGCAGACCTGAACTGGTCAGCACAAAGGGAATATTCGCGGCGGCCAGCATCGCGGCGTTGGCGGGGGCCATTTCCCAGTGTTTCATTTCGGCCAGTGATACGTTATCAGCATCCCAGGCGTCTTCAACGTCGTAGGCTTGAGGGAAAGTCACGGGCACAATCAGGGTAGCGCCAGTTGCTTTGATCTCGTCGATGCGCTGGTATTCATCACCTCCGCTCCGAATGATGAACTGCATCTTGAACTCGTCGCCAATGTTATCGGCCCGAAGCACACCCAGCTTATCGCCTACTTCAAAGAACGCCGGCACGCCCGTCATCCGGTTGAACGCATCGAGCGACAGATTCATCTGCGGCTTCTGATTCGACCGTTTGAACCAGTCGGCATCGTACAGTGCCTGACGGATCAGCGCTACCGTTCCCATAATCGAGTTCGGATTCGACTGCCCTGACGTGCCTTTACTAAACGAAAAGTGCTGGCTAAGTCCGTTGCGCAGCAGCACCATGTTCTCCCGGTCATCGGCCACCGTAACCAGTGCACCGGCACCACGGGCAATGCCGTCGTGGTTGTGGGTCAATACGGCCCCGAAACCCAGTTTGCGCAGTTCATCGGCTTTAGGTCCTGTTACTTTGAAAAGTAGACTGGCATCATTCTCGGGCTGAATGGCCTGGTTCCAGTAGTACGCTCCTTTTTTGTTCGACTCAAGCTGGGGAGCACCGCCAAAGCCACGCCCCTGCCCCGGTGCCGCCCGAACAATTTCAGGCATGCCATAGTCAGAGTCAAGATCGATCAGGCTGGGGTAAATTCGCCGCCCCGCCAGGTTGGCAACAACGGCTCCAGCCGGTACAGTTACGGACGTACCTACGGCTTCAATTCGTCCATTACGAACAACGAGCGTAGCATTTTGCAGGGTAGTTTGGGGGTCCACCACAATGGTGGCATTGGTAAAGGCATAGAGGTTGGGCCGTTCGTCGTGGACGCCATTTTGGGGAATTATGGTTTGTGCCAGCCCTTGCTGTGCCATTCCCAATTGGGTCAACCCGACTGCTGCCAACAGCAACAGGAGATGTTTACGCATGTAGATGAGTGTTGTGTTTGGTTTAAAAATCAAAAATAGCTCTACCGGCGAAAGAACAACCTGCTTTTCAGTCCGACACCTTATAAAAGGAACGATTTCAGGCAAAAAGCCAAATAAAATCCGTTTTACATCAAAAAAAGCGCAATCAACTTGATCGCGCTTTTCCACACTACCGATTTTCGCCTGTATTAATTGTGAGGTCATTAAGTGGTCATTACCTACGCTGTCATTAAGTGGTCATTTGTTGTCATTAAGTAGTCATTACGCTGCGCTGTCATTTGAGGTCATTTATTGTCATTTGTCGCAAAACAATAAATGACAGCGCAGCGTAATGACCACCTAATGACAGCGCAGCGTAATGACTACTTAATGACCACTTAATGACCACTTAATGACCATTACAATCCTACCGCCAGTAGGCCATTTCGGCGCTTTTGATGAGTGCGGTGCGGGCTTGGGCTGTTTTTCCATCGAAATCGATGGTCATGACCGTTGCTTCACCCGTTCCGGTGTTGCTTATGTTCGTGAAGATAATTTTCGAGCCATTTGGGGAGAAACGGGGTTCAAGGTCATTGGTTCCTGCCGGTTTGGCGGTTCCGTCGGCCATAAAATCGCGGGGTATCGACCTGGCGGCAACCGCCAGCAAGGCAAGCTGCGCGTTGAGTTGGCGACCCTGCTCGTTCTGGTAGGCAATTCGGTCATACGAAAACAGCACCTCCTGTCCGGTAATCGAGAAGACGGGGTTGCCCACCCGGCCGCCCACTCGGGTGTAGATCGTCAGTGTGTCCTTGCCCTGCCCCTGCGGCGAGAGCGTAACAAAGCGGGTGTCGTAGATCGTAGTGCCGTAGGTACGTGCCACGATCCGGTCGCCCTGCGGGGTCCAGTCGCAGCCTGCAAAGGTGCGGCCAACGGGCGCCTGGGCCACCACCCGCGACCCATTTCCCGACCCATCGGCGTTTACCACATACAGTTTATTGTTGCCCGGATAGAGCAGTTGCGTCCCATCGGGCGACCAGCAGAAGGCGAGGTCCGTGGGCAGCAGTCCCGCTACAGGTACGTTGGTTACGCGGTGTAGATTGCTGCCGTCGGCGTTCATCACGAAGAGATGGAGATCGGTGTCTACGTTGGAGATAAACGCGATTTGCTTCTTATTGAGGCTGGAATTTGGGCTGGCAACGGGTCGCCAGTTGTTGCCCGACTGCGTAAGTTGAATGGCATTGACCCCGTCTGTAGAGACAAAAATCTGGTAGAGGCCACCCACCCGCCGGGCAAACGTGTAGGGTGCATCGGGAAACGGCGCGGTGCGGAAACTCCACATCTTCCCGGTCACTGAATTGACCCCATCCGAGACCGTCACCTGCCAGTAATACGTGGTGCCGTAGGCCAGATTCTTCAACACCAGCGAATCGGCGACCAGGCTTGTCACTGTCTGCATCGGCACCGTGTTTCCCTCCCGAAGAACCACCACCTCGTAGGTAAGCGGGTCTTTATTCGGGTCGGTCGCTTTCCATTTCAGCGTGGCGGTCGTGGCAACAGTACTCACGCTGGCGGCGGGTGATAGCAGCACCGGTTCGGTTGGCAACGGATTTTCGCTGACCAGGTAGAGTACTGTGGCCGTACCGTAGTTGCCCGACACCTCAACGCTCATCAGCTCATCGCGAAAAGCTTCTTTAGAGGCTTGCAACGTGTATTTACCAGCCAGAATGGTATCGAACCGGAACCGGCCCAGCGTATCCGACTGGATAGTTCGGCCGGACGGATTAAGCCGGACAGCCGCTTTACTAACTGGTTTTCCATCCTTTTTGCTCAGTACCTGCCCGGTAACCGAGCCATATTGCAGGGGTTCTACTGATAGTTCTTCCGTACACCCCCAAACCGTGAGCAGGAGGGCGATAAGCAAGCTGAATACAGGTAAATTTTTCATGACTTTTGGCGAAATAAGGTGGTGAGTCGTATCAACGATGAGCCGGGGCAGTTTGCCGGGTTGAGCGGCCGAGATAGAACGACAGGCCAACGGAGCCGCGCAGATAATAGTCGTTGTGGCTACCCGCCTGTACGCCGTCCAGAGCGTCGGTCATGGGCTGCTGATACTCCAGCGTGGTCCGCAGACCAACCAGCCGGTTGATGGTGTATTCGGTACCGATACCACCGTTAAGCAACATATATTGCTTCCCACGTATATCCACCGGCGAACTCCCGGCACGGCACGAAATCATTCCGACGCCCGCATAAATCAGCGGCGTGATCTTGCGAAATGGTAACGAGCGGTAGATGAAGTTGCCCTGTAGCGTACTGACCGGACAACTGAACCGCTGGTCGCTGGCCAGGGTGCCAACGCCTATATTGAGCTGAACCCCAAACGAGTGCGACAGATATACATCGGCCGATACCCCGTAGCCCGTTCGCATACCCGACGTAACATAGTCACCGCTATACCGCCACACCGAGGCGTAGGGTTGAATCGTCAGCCGCGAGGGGTCAACGGTGTTACGCGCTCCGTACACATCGGTCTGGCTCATCGCCAGTTTTTCCTGATCGTAGGCCAGCAGCATGGTCTTTGCCTGGTCGGCGGCTTTAGCCTCAACCGACCACAGGTTGTCGCGGATGCCCTCCAGCACCAACGCCTGCACGGCTTTTTCAATGGCTTCGGTCACGGCCATCTGAGCCGGTTCGTTGGTAGCAAAGCCCGTCTCTACTTCAAGCAGGCGTTTGAAACTAACGTACCTGAACGTACCTGCGTCGATAGCCTGCGAGAGAATGGTTTTCGAGGTATAAACTGTCTTGAGAATCTTACCCGATTTGGTGGCTATAGCGCGGAGGTACACCGTTACCCGATCCTGCCGGTACTGGCTGGAGCCACCCGTGCCGAAGAAGCGTAACCCGGCCCCGCCGGTGATGGTGTTGGCGTCGTAGGAAACGATGCCGCCTTCGAGAATAATACCCGCAAACATCAGGGGAGGCAGGTTATCGTTCTCTTTGTATTGCGCCAGGCTCGACCGGATAATCTTGCGTTCGTTGAGCAGGTTACCTACATTTTCGCGCTCGATAGGCACAAACCAGCCGCTTTCTTCCAGCGCTTTCAGCAGGATATTGGTGGTTCCCTGCGACACCGCCGTTGAGAAACCCGACCCTGTTTCGCTCTGTTTGTACTGGCCGGTCTGATCCCGAAACTTGTACACTGCCGCCACCAGTTTCTCTTGTGGGGCTGGTAGCTTATGCAGTTGAGCCGTTGCGGCGGTCTCTTCACCCAGCCGGGCCGACTGGGTACGTGTGGGCTGGTAAAAATAGGCGTTGCAGCCAGTCAGCAGCCAGGCAAGGCAGGTGAAGATCAGCAGCGTGCCGGTGCTGTTTGTATAGGACGTGTTCATGGCGAAAAGGAGGTTTGGCGTGAGTCGATTCAGAGGTAAGGGACCGTGATGGCGCTTTCGCCCCCTTTGCCGTCGTTGATACGGATGATGACTCCCTCGGCCGCGTTGCTGATCACAACCTGCATATCGCCAAAAGTGAATGTGCCTTCTTTCAGGCCGTCTTCGCCAAACTGCTTGCTGAGAATATTCTGTGACAGTCGGCTGAGCAATTGCCGTTGCAGGTTGTCGGTAAAGCTCTGAAGCGATGAGCTGCCGGCAAGCCCATTGAGGCTACTGGCCGATGCGGTGTTTTTTGCCGCCGGGTCTTTGTGGGTATCCTGGGCCTGGGCCGAACTGAGCAGCCACTGGTAATTGAAGGTGTTTCCGCCAAAAGCCGGGTTGTTGGGGCGGTACACAAGGCCCTGTGCGTGAAGCTGATGCAGACCGGCAGATAGCAACAGCAGGGAGGCAGTGATGACTAGCGTTTTCATAGACAGGCAGCTTAGAAAGTTGTTCTGTCTGTATATCGCAGGAAGTCAGGAAGGTTAACAAAAAAATAGTCATTACGCTGCGCTGTCATTAAGTGGTCATTTATTGTTTTGCGACAAATGACCACTTAATGACCTCAAATGACAGCGCAGCGTAATGACTACTTAATGACAATAAACGACCACTTAATGACAGCGTAGCGTAATGACCACTTAATGCACCCCGCTGCCTTTCTGGTCTTTATTACCGAGTTGCTGCTGCGTTTCCAGGTACGTGGTCAGGTATTCCCGCACCACCTCCAGTGCATAGAGCGCGTCTTCTTCGAGCAGTTCGTAGCGGGCCTGCACAAACTGTTGCCAGACGGGCTGATCGTCAATGCTGATCATGATCTGGCTGGCCGTGCCCGGCGACGGAATCTCCTCCACCACAATCACCACATCAACCGCCATCAGCGTATCGGCATATTGCTTGCTACTGTCGGCCGGGGGTGTTCGGGTGGTCCAGTATTTGTAGAACAGGTCGTAAAAATCTTTGCCAACTTTGGTGCGGGTATTGTCCAGAATCAGGCTGTTGCCGCCATTATCGTCTACCGGGCATTCGACTAGTTTATCGTCCAGGTCAAGGTCGTTGCCCGAAGCAGGGTCCTGGGCGATGGCCAGAGCCGACAGCAGCGACAGCAGCAGGGCGAGTATCGTTTTCATGACTAAAAACCAGTTTGAATCTGTAGTTGCATCCCACCCGTTTGTTCGATACGCAACGGCACACCCGCTGCCCGGCCGTTTCCGGTCTGAATGAGCTGGTTGTTGTCGCCTCGCTGCAATACATCCAGTTGGGCATTGCTCTGCCGCGACTGCCAGCGGGCCACGTTATTATCGCCCTGCTGGGCAAACGAATACCGGTTGTTGGTGCCGGTAATCGTGAGGTCCAGCGCATTGGCTGTACCCTGTTGCGAGAGGTTCACGATGTTACTGCGGCCGGTTGCCTGATAGTGCAGTTGATTGAGCTGCCCCGTCTGCACAAGGGTAGCTTCCCCGGCCGACAATCCAGCCATCGCCCGGTCTGCTACCGGTGCGCGAAAATAGGCTTCCGATTGAGCTACAGCGGCTATTGATCCACTGAGCAAGAGGAAAGTAGCAAAGAGTTTCATGGTGAAGTTGATCATTGATGGTCATTTATTGTCATTAAGTGGTCATTAGGCTGCGCTGTCATTGAGTAGTCATTTATAGTCATTTATTGTTTTGCGACAAATGACCATCAATGACCACTTAATGACAGCGCAGCCTAATGACCACCTAATGACAATAAATGACCATTTAATAAGCTCCCTGCGTTACCGTAGCGACGTTATTAGTACCGTTCTGGCCAAAGCGTAGCGTGTTACTATCGCCCGTTTGGGTCAGTGTAAACGTATTGCCGATGCCCTGCTGAACCGCGCCCAGGTAGCGGATACGTACCCGACCATTGGGATCTACCTCCAGATTGGTGAGCGTGTTGCCATCACCCGTTTGCCGCACCGTCGCCGTATTGGAACTGCCTGCCTGTGAGAACGTTGCGTCGTTGCCATTTCCTGCCTGCACCATGCTGCCGTAATTATCTCTTCCGTCATTGGCCGACATAGTGCCCCTGTTTCCATCCCCACTCTGATACAGGGAAACCTGATTTCTATCGGCGCTCCAGACAGCGGCAGAGCCCGTATTCCCGTCGCCCGTCTGCGTCAGACCGATCTGGTTTCTGTCGCTGCCGTAGGCAATAGCAGAAGCTGTATTCCCGTCGCCGCTCTGGTTTAGGGTAATCCGGTTATGGGTACTGTGATAGGCCGCATAAGCGTCGCCCGTATTGCCATTACCGCGTTGCCAGGCACTAATCTGATTATCGTCGCTGTGGTCTGCCGTATAAACAGTACCGTGGTTGCCAGTTCCGTATTGCTGAAGCGCTACCCGATTATGGTCGCTGAGGAACGTAGCCGCAGCTACGCCCACGTTGTCGTCACCGACTTGCCGTACGGTGGTTTCGTTCAGGTAATGGTTAGCCTGAACCAGGGCCGTATTTCTGTTGCCCGCTACTACAATAGACCCCCGCAGACTCGTTCCTATCTGTTCCAACGTTGTGCTGTTGCCAGTGCCCCCCACCGAGATGGCACCCATGTTACCAGCCCCCTGTTGGGTAGCCGCTGCCTGATGGCCATTCCCCGTCTGATTCAGAGATAGCGTATTGACCTGGGCCTGAGCCGCAGAGAAAGTGGTTGCCGCCAGGGCAACTAGTATGACCGTTTTCATGATTGTCCAAAAAGTAGGATGATAGAGACTCTATTTAGTTAGCGCCCTGCGTCACGGTGGCCGTATTATTGTTGCCGATCTGCCCGAAGCGCAGTACGTTACCATCGCCTGATTGGGTGAGCATCAATGCATTACCATTACCGCCGGTTTGCATCGCGCTGGTAGCCCCCGAACCTAGCCCGGCCAGTACGTTAGCGTTACCCCGTTGAAGAACAGTGGCTGTGTTCAGGTTACTACCCTGCATGAGGCGGGCTTCGTTACTGCTGCCGAGTTGCGTCAGAGTCGCCTGGTTTACACTTCCGGGCTGTTCAATCACAGCCTGGTTTGCCTCGCCAGTTTGCGAAATAGTTGCCTGGTTATACGAACCCTGTCCATAGTTGGCTCCACCTGTATGGTTGGTTCTGGCGACGTTGTCGTCGCCCGTCTGGCTAATCGTCACTCGGTTGAATGAGCTGTACTGAATGTTGGCATTGCTGACATTATCGTTGCCCGTCTGACTGATGATCACCTGGTTGTTGTAGCTGTTGAAAGGCATAGACTGCCCATCATACCCCGACGCCCTGACAGTACTCTGGTTGTTATAGCCCGTCTGAGCAATCGATACCTGGTTATTTCCTCCCCAAACAGACTCTACCTGCGCCGTGTTTCTGTTTCCGTTTTGATACAGGTTGTACTGATTGCCGGACGATCCAAAACTGGTGGTCGACGCCCGGTTATCGTCGCCAATCTGCGTCAGCGACGCTTCGCTACCTGCTGCCTGTAGCGCGCCCACATTTCGGTTGCCCGTCACGACGACAGTAGCCGTATTGCCGCCAGTCTGACCCAGCGAAGTCTGGTTATTATCCCCGGCGACCGTTACCGATGCCGTATTTCCAGGGCCGCGTTGCGAAACCGGCGTAGTGTTTCCCGAACCCGACTGGCTGAGCGACAGCGTATTCGATTGGGCATTGGCAGCGTAGATCGTGGCAACCGCCAGCAATGAAGCAAGTAACGTTTTCATGATTGATACATGGTCTAGATGAATTGACTTTGAGGGTATCTCACCTGTGTATCGCAACTCGGTAGCTGAGGTTAACAGCGCAGAAAAAAGTAACCGCGTTGATAACGAGTGCCCGCCACCAGCGATACTATAAACGGGACCGTGCCAGGTACGTTGCCACCTGCAACGTACCTGGGCAATTGCTTTTTGCCAGCCAAATCAGTACCTATGCCGTCCCGGTGCCACCAAAGCCGATCACCATGACTCCAGAGACTGATAACCCCTGCCTGAACGTCGAACAGGGTAGCCTGGCCTTTTACCAGTCTCTGCTGGCCGACTACAAACAAGCCTGGGAGTGCCTGTACATCAGCGCTTTTCGAAGTTTTATTCCTTACGCCCGGCAACGTAGCCCCATCTCAACCGATGATGCTCTCGACATTTTGCAGGAAAGCATGGCTGAGTTTGCCCTTAAATTGAAGAACGGCAAGTACGTTTTCCAGGGGAAACCTGTTGCGGCCTACGTCTTCACCGTCTGCCGGAATCAATGGGTAAGTTTCCTGCGAAGAAATCACCTCCAACAGGTAGATACCAGCCAGGAAGTCGCCGATGAAGACGAGGAGTCATCGGGATATCAGGCAAACGAACGTGGCGGATTTAGCCTTGATGGGACGTTTAGCGATGACACGAACGATCCACCGGCAGGACCCGACTCGATCTGGGGTACCGCCGAAGTAGACTGGCAGGCAGTGGGTCGGGCTTTTGCCGAAGTAGGGGCCGACTGCCAAACCATGCTGAACTGCTTTTATGTGGAGGAGAAATCATTGGGCGAATGCGGAGCAAGAATCGGGTTGCAGGAAAGCTCCGCCAAAGTGAAACGGTTCCGATGCGCCCAGCGGTTGAAGGCCCTGTATAGTCAGTATAAAACAGCATAACGATGGAGCTATCCGATGACCTACTGGAACAGATTGGTGCCTACCTGTCGGGGCAATTAGCCGATGAGGAAAAGGCCCGGTTCGACGCCCGCCTCCGGCAAGAGCCGGAACTCCGGCAGGAAGTGGCCCTTCAGCGGGAACTGAAACAGGGTTTGTCGTTTTTGGCCCAGAAAAACCGATTCAAGCAACTGCACGCCGACCTGGACAAGCGGGGTCTGCTAACCGAAACGGATAAACAGGTCAGCCAGCCGGAACGTACCCAGCCGCCAGTTGGCGCTCCGGCCGTCGGGTCGTTGCCTCAGCAGCATCAGCCCGGCGGGAACCTGTTCCGGTATGGCCGGGCAAGTTGGGTTATGGCGGCGTCATTGGCCCTGCTGCTGGGTATCGGCTGGGTAGTTTACTCGAACCGAACAGAGCAACGGCAGGAAATGGCTCAAAACGACGCTGCGTTTACCCGCTTCTTTTCGCCTGACCCAAAGCCAGTTCCACCCCTGCCGCCCGACCCTGACCGGGTAGCCGCCCCATTGGAAAACAGCCGGGCGGCGCCGGATTCAATGCGGTTACAAATGGCCATCAACGGGTTAACTCAACCTGATCTTCAGCCCGTTATCACCGAGCTTACGGCCCTGTCGATCCGTAAACCGGGCCATTGGTCTGCCAGTGCGCAGTGGTATCTGGCATTGGCCTATCTGAAGACTAACCAACGTACCCAGGCCCGGCCACTTTTAGAAAAAATAGCTGGGCTCAACGGGCATCCTTACCAGCAGGAAGCCCGTCTGCTGCTCAGTCAGTTGCCGCTTTCATCAGCCCGTTGATCATGAAAACCGCCTTCCTCATTGGTTGTCTGCTTTGGCTGTCAGCCATTTCGGTGTCGGCGCAAACCACTCCCAGCCCTGGTTTGCGGCTCGACGATGAGGAATACGCGCAAGTGCCTTTTCAGGAAATCCTGAGCAAAGAGCCGCTTCCGGGTCGGGTTTCGTTCGAGTCACTATGCCCCCCCGTGCAGGCACAGGGCGCGTATGGCACCTGTGTGGGCTTCGCCTGCGGCTACTACCTACGCACCATGCTGGAAGCCAAAGCCAGGCGGGTAAAAACCAGAGCAGGCATCAATAAACTCGCTTTTTCGCCTAGCTATCTGTACGAAAAAGCCAAGACCGATGGAGACTATGCCTGTGCAGAAGGCGTCTACCTGTCTAAAGTGTTTACGGTACTCAAAGACATTGGCAGTGTGCCATTCAACCGGTTCCCGTACCCTGCCTGCGGCCAGCAGACGCAAGCCGTTGATGCGCTGGCCGCCCGCTATCGCATCCGGGATTATGAGCGGTTGTTCAACGTGCAGGATAGCGATCTGAAAAAAACCATAAGCCTCAAGAAAGCACTGGCCGGAGGCACCCCCGTAGTGGTGGGCATGGTGATTCCGCCTTCGTTCTATACCGCCGGTAAAGTCTGGAAACCGGCCCCCGACGAATCGCCACAGGACAAGCAGTTGAGGGGGCATGCCCTCTGCCTGATTGGTTATGACGATAACCGGGCCGGGGGCGCCTTCCGGGTAGTGAACAGCTTTGGGAAAGCCTGGGCCGATGGCGGCTTCTGCTGGATCAGCTACCGGGATATGGCCCGTTTTACACGCTATGGCTATGTTGTGAAGTAATCAGTAAGCCGCGCGGGTAGCAATTTGAAGTTGATCGTCGGCTACCTCGCTTTCTTCTTTTGTGCACGTAACTGCCTTTAGTAGTTCAGAAATGGAGCCGACAAGTATCGTGTATCCATTCTCGTTGCGGCAATAAAACGTCGAATTGGGCGTCACCGGCAACGGACAGAATGGCGCATCGGCTGCGTAGGCCAGCAAGTACTCCATACCGAACGGAGCCGCACAGATAAACGCCACATCAGGTGCCATACGAACGTACTGATTCTCCTGTCCGGGCTTGATCTCGAAATCGTTTTCCAGGAGGGTTTTTGTGCCATCGGCCAGCACATACACCAGTCGCACGTGGCAGGGCCGGTTCGCTTTTGCTTCCACAACAAGCCGGTTTCCTTCCAGATAAGCCACCGCTGTTCGCCCCTTATCGGTCCGAATCGTTAGCGTCAGCGCACTCTTTGGCGCAGTCGGTCCGGTTTTTGGGGTATCAGCAACGTACCTGGCCGTTGTATCTGGCCGCACTTCCTGAATAGCCGCCCGCTTGTATTGTTTACCATCGGCGGTTACTTCCGAGAGCCGTTCAATGAGGTTAAGCTGTTGACTCTGACCGGCCGTCGAATAGAGTCGTTGCAGGACCATTTCGATAGGCTGTTGCCCCATCGGCGTCGAATTAACGTAGGTGTCTATACGCGCCTGCTTCACGAAGCAACTGGTCAGGCGATTCATAAGCGCCAACCGGTACTCTGCCGGGCGCGTTGTATCGTTAAGTTCGTTCAGGTAGCGGTTGATCAGATCGAAATCAATGGTCGGTTGAACCGGCGCAAGAGCAGCCACATGCACCTCGTAGATAGACAGCCTGGTTCGAGTGGCCTGATGCCGGGTCAATCGGGTTTGGGTATCCCGCAGGAGCGTTTCCCAGTTCACCTGCCTGTTATACTGGCTGGCCAGTTCCAGCGCTTCATCGAACGAGCGCGTGTAAAAACTGCCCGAATCGGGATGCGCATAGGCTTGCTGCGGTGGCTGGCTGCTGGCAATCAATGCATCCCCTTTCACATGCAGGAAAAGTGTCCGGTACGCTTCATTCAGTGAATCGTTGGTCAGCGTCAACGCCCTGGGTGCGATCGTTTTTTTGACCATACCACGCATATTCCTGACCAACTGATTGCAGCAATCGCCGAGGGTGATGCACAATCGGGCCTTTTTGGCTTTCAGTGCCTGGTGAATCGTTGCCAGACCAGGGTTCTGCTGGCTGACCGCCGCCGCTTTGTTGAGCAACATGACCGGAAAACGCCCCGCCCGCCCACTGGCGTTGTAGCCATGCCCTGTGTAGTACAGAAAAATAACATCGGTTGGTGCCGGTGCCAGGTTTCGGATCACCGCATCGAGCCGTTTAGTGCTAAATGCATTGCCCTCTACAACCTGTTCGCTCAACGTATACCGGATAGCGGCGGCTACCTGAACAAACTGCCGGTGCATGGTTTCCATATCCCGTTTGCAGGCCGTATACAGCAACGGATCGTTCGTATCGGCCACCAGTATGGCGTGTACCGTCTGCGCCTCGCCGGGTAAAGCCACTACGCTCATTCCCAGATACAGGCTGAGTATTGGCAGTAGCCGGTTGGTCAGGTACGTTGCCATACCTCAGTTCGCCTTGAACATAAACTTGCCTCGTAGCCGCCCTTCCAGGTAAGGCGGCTGTTTGAAACCGCGCTCTTCCAGGCCCTGATCAATACGGTCGACCAGTTCGAAAATGTCGACATTAGGCTGGTTCATGTGCTTCAGTAATTCACTGGTAAACAAACCATTTTGCCCATCACCATCGTAGGATTGCTTGCCCGGTTCGGTCGCAAAAACGATCATGGTCCCCACTGCAGGCTGAACGGGGGCAAACATTGGTTCGCTCCCCCCCCGCCGCCACGATCGATACGGGTTATTCCGACAGGCGTCCCAAAAAACAAGGTTGGTTCCCCTGGCGTTGGCGTAGGCCATCCGAGCTACGATCTGGCGCAACGGGTAACACTCAAACTCTACATCCGGCTCCGCTCTGGGATCAGCATCGACCGGCTGAACGTAGTTCTCTCCGCCCACCATCAGTCCGTGGCCGGCGTAGTAAAAAAGGCCCACGTTATGCGTACCCAGTTCCGTCATGAATGCGTCGAACGTGTGCTTCAGCTCGCGCAACGGCTGGTTTTCTTTGTAGATGACGGTGAAGCCCAGGGTCTCCAGTTGCTGCTTTACAGCCTTGCCATCATTGGTTGGATTTCGGAGCGGATACCTGCCGTAATTCCCGTTGGCAACAACCAGCGCCAGCCGTTTTTGTGCCGACGATTTAGGTACAGTTACCACCAACTGAGCCGAATCAGGCTGGCAGATAATGATCCGTGGCTCAGATTTGCTGCTTCCGATCGCGTTTGTGGCCTTCACATAAATTTCGTTCGCGCCAGCTACCAACGGAATTACTTCTGAAAATTCCACGCCACCCTCCCGCTTGAATCCGCGCGTTTCCCGATTCAATTCAATGCCATTGCGGATGAACTGTAGCCGGGTCATGGCATCGACCGCCTGTACCCGAACCTTCACTGTAGCGGTAAGCCCGTGTTCGATTACCTGCTTTACCGCTGGTGCCTGCCAGCTAATGATTGGTGCCGTCAGCGGCTCTTTTTTCAACGACACCCACTCACTACTGGCCGAACTGATTATTGACGGCTGGGCTGCCAGCGGACTACCTGCGTGCAGACAACAGATCAGAAGCGTTAACCTGCTTTTCATGAACGTACCTGATTAGAAATCAATCTGAATACCAACGGCTGGCGTGCTGCCAACGTACCTGATAGCAACCTGCTGCCGGGTTGCCCGCTTTTGCTTTTCGTTTTTTCGTCCCTTCAAAAAGGTATATGTCGCGTCGGTCACCATCAACGCTACCGCGGCCCAGGAGGCAACTAAATAGTGATGATGCAATCGATTGGCTTCTGCATAGTCGGTACTGGCTAGCTGACTGGTATACAGCTCATAGTATTGGGTAGACTGGCTTTTCCGAACCAGCCCATACACCCACAGCCCTACATAAGCCCCTGTCAGTAAAGGCCTTAATCCCACCTTTCGGTTAGGCTGAACAAAAATAGTACCTACTCCCGGCGCTACCACCGATAGCAACGCATTGGCCGGGCCACCGCCAGCAGTAACGGCTGACGTCGGCTGCAACGGTTGCTTGACAAGCACGGTTGCCCGAATGGCATCCTCAATCGTTAGGCCATCGAGCCGGTAATCCCAATAGGCTGTTTTGTTTTTGCCCGGCAGCACCGCCGTCCCCACGTCGCCGGTCACGGTGAGGGCGTTTAACAGCCCCCGGCTCCGGCTTTCAAGTTGCACATAGACCGAGTCGCGACTGGTTACCCCGCTTATATCGTACTGTATTTTTGCCCGATTAGTATCCAGGTCAACCCGAACGTTGGCCACCGTAACCCGGCCATTCACCGAAGGCTGGCCAATAGCCATCTCCTGATGGAGCCATATAGCCATGATAGCGGCAAACCGAAGGGCGAAACTACCTGACGCGTTCATTGCTTATAGAGTGCAGTGATCTCTGCCTGGGTGAGTCCCCGATTATAGATCCGAATCTCGTCCATCAACCCATCGAAATAATTTTCGTCGCCATTGGTATGCGCACCAAATCGCAGATTGCCGCCCGAACACCGGTCAATTGGGTTGGTAGTCTGTTCTCGCTGTGCCATCTTCAGTTCACCGTTGATATACAGTTTCAGCGTTTGCCCCGTAAAAACACTGACGAAATGGTACCACTGATTCAACTCAAAAGCCGGGGCGTAGTAAATCAGTCTGTTCTTAACCGGGTCTTCTCTGACACAAGAGCCGTCGTTGTTTACGTCGACACTTATTTCGCAGCAGGCAGTGGCTGTATTGGGCAGCTTGGGTTTACTGATGAAGGCACTGTACTGCTGATTGATGTGATCCGAAAAATTGTCTTTATTATATATATGTCTGGTCGTCGTTGTGATATCCACTACCTGATCAGCTTTCAGCCAGAGACTGATGGAGATTGAATCGGGACGCAGCTTAGCATTATCGGGAATCTCAAAGTAATCATCGACCCCATCCAGTTGCAGTGCCGACTGAGCCGTTTCGCTTCGGTTTGGTCCGTACGAAGCTCCGTTTATAAGTTGGCCGGTCAAGCTATTTCCGCCCACATCCAGCGTGTTGCCATTGAATTGGTAATAAGCAATCAACCCACTCGTGAGACTATTACTACTTATGGGTAGATTCCAGTTTTCACAACTAGTGATAAAGACCAGACCTGTAACCACAACGTACAATCGTAGCCGCTGTGTACTCACTACCAACCTTCTCATAGCGCGCAATTGGCTTACCGAACTAATTTAACACCCACTTATACCTTAACTACCGCCTGTCGTAAAACTACTTATAATGCTTTGTTGGCGCATCTCGTTCAAGGTCACCTTTTTCTGTTGGCACGGTTTTTGCAAAACTTCTTAAATAAACTTATTATTTCTTTATACACTCGAATTGCAAACTAAGAGAGACGAAGAGCAGGAATTCATCAAGTAGTACATGGAGCCAAAGGCAGGATACCTATACGTATAATACACTCATTAGTAAAGCATTACCACTTCAGTAGACATATTTTCATTTCTATCGGCCCGAAAGGAGTCCGAAAACCCTTGTTAGACTGGCCTCATAGTTGCCCATTATACTGATTAGTATTTTTCCCCTACCTACCCTTCGACTATTGAGTGTCATGAAAAAAATTCACTTGCTTGGCGTAGATCTTATTCAGCTCTATTTTGCCACCAGGCCCTGTACCGAACTCTTATTTGGCGTGCGTCCATATACACCCCTCTTCCTGTCGGACTGGCGGCAACAATAGGCCGTTACCAGCCTAATGTCTACCGGCCAAATGCGCTCCTATTTTAGTGAGGGCAATGGGGCGCTGACAAGTTAACCATCTAATAGACATTAGTCAGGCCAGCCCGATACACGGGGTTGGCCTGTTTTTTTGGTTCGCTGGCAGAGGAGTTAATCCGGTTGACGTACACTACTGCCTGTTAAATGCTCTCACGATATGTGATGCAAATTACTCATCGATATAACCCAACTACACAGGCTACTGGCTGCCAGTTTAACGAATGCGCCCTGTATAAACGGCCCGAAGAGTAAGAGTGGTACAGTTATTGCCTAGCGCAACAACCAGTTTACATAGAATCAGGAGTATTTGGAAAAGGCATATTGTAACCCATATAGTCTATATACTAATCTCACGTATGAGTACATGTACATACGCTTTTAGTTTACTCATTACAGGAACAAAAATCTCCAATAGGACACAACTATTGGCATAAGTAATATTATCTATATTTAAATACCCAAGTAGGACCTACTGTGGCCTTATAATTGTCTGTACCGAACAAATAAATACTTAGCTAGCTGTATTCTGTTTCGGTCATGAAAAAAAATTACTGGACTTTCTCCTGTGTGCCAACCTCCTATCGTCTACTAGTCTGGTTAATTATAGCCTTATCAGGCTTGCTTCCCGCACTTGCGCAGGCGCAGACGATTACAGGAACAGTTTTTAGAGACTTCGACGCCAACGGAACCTACGTGGCCATACCCGCCTCAGGTACGTATACCTACGGGGAACCCGGTGTAGCAGGTGTTATTGTAACAGCTTACAGTAGCAATTCGGCTACAGCACCCATTTCTGCTACGACAACCAGTAGTGGAGCGTATACGCTCATCGTTAACAGTTCGGCTGAGTTCCGACTCGAATTCACAAACGTGGTAAGTGGTGATTTCGACAGCTTTGTGGGCGCAGCAACGACCGCCAGTAAGTCCAGTGTCCGTTTCGTCACCGGCGGAACGACAGGGGTAAATTTTGGCGTGAACTACCCCGCCAACTACTGCCAATCTACTTTTCCCCAGCTAGTAACGACCTGCTTTGTGGCCATCAATGCCACAAATTCACCAGTCCTTGAAACACGACCAGCTTTAATAGGCATTCCTTATACAGCCGTAGACAATAGCTCTACTGTTACCGATTATGCTACTGTCGGTGAAGTGGGGGCTTCCTGGGGAATCGCGTACAAGAAAGACACCAGGCAGCTTTTCTCGGCGGCATTCACCAAACGCCATGTCGGTTTTTCCGACGGTGGCCCGAATGCTATTTACGTAACCAACGTAACCTCAGCCACCAGTGGCAACACCAGCGTCTTTTTCAATTTTACGTCGGTCGGGGGCACTGCTGTCAGTACGGCATCTGAAACGCACAGCAATGACCTGCCAACGCCTTCAACAGGCTCACCAACAACCCTCCAGATTGCCAGCCATGACAACAACTCATTCACGGCAGTGGGCAAAACGAGCCTGGGAGACATTGAACTCTCGGATGATGGTAAAACCCTGTATGTAGTCAACCTTAAAAATCGCAGCCTGTACTCGATTGATGTGGCCACAAAATTGGTCACTGGCGTTGTGGCCATTCCAAACCCAGGTTGCACAACGTCGGGAACAACAGTAAACGGGTCGTATCGTCCGTTTGCGCTCAAATATTATCGGGACAAACTATACATCGGCGTTGTTTGCACGCGAGAAGATCTGGGCTCCACTACGGTTGCCTACGGGTCAAGCCCCGGTTTGAGTGCCACCGTGTATGCTATCGACCCGGCCACGCTGACGGGCAGCACCGCATTTAGTTCCGTGCTCGCTTTTCCCCTGACCTACAAGAAGCAGCCTACCAACGCGGATTTGGCGGGGCAGCCAAGAGCCGAATACTGGCGTCCCTGGACAACGGTCTTTCAGGCAGACCGGACAGATCCGTTCTCCTACCCCCAGGCCTGGTTGTCAGGTATTGAGTTTGAGCCTGGCACAGGAGACATGATCATTGGACTCCGGGATCGTTTTGGCGATCAGATGGGCTATCAAAACTACCTGCCGTTCAGCTCAGCTACAACACTGGTAAGTGCAATTTCGCCCGGCGAAATACTTCGTGCCCGGAAATGTACGTCTACCGCACCCACCTGGACTATCGAGTCGGCAGGGTCGCTTTGTGGCAGTCCCACATCAACCACACAGGCAAACTCGCAGGGGCCTGGCGATGGCAAATATTACTGGGGAGACCGGGTACAGGATGGTGACAACCACGGAATAAGTTCGCAGGGATCTTTAGCCCAACTGGCGGGTAGTGCCAGAGTAGCGATGACGGCCATTGACCCGGTGGATCAGTTCAATACGGGGGGTATCAAACGCCTGATCAATGCCACGGGTGCCAAGGATGGCATCCCAACGGGCACTGCCTACAATCCGGGGGCGGGTGTGGAGTTTTATACCAGTAGTGGTTTAACCTATGGAAAGGCCAATGGCCTGGGCGACCTGGAAGCCCTGTGTAACCTTTCACCCATTCAGATTGGGAACCGGGTGTGGGTTGATACTGATAATGATGGCGTGCAGGACCCCGGCGAGCCAGCTTTAGGCGGCGTGGTGGTTCAACTGAAAGGCCCTGGCATTACCGGTAGCGTTAGCGTAACAACAAACGCGCAGGGCGAGTACTACTTCTCTAATGCCACAGGCACAAACTCACTTGGTTTTGTGTACGGGCTTACGAACATTACATCAGGCGGTAGCTACACCCTGACCTTTCCAACCAGTGCCAGTGCAGGTACGTTAGCCCTGAGCACCAAAGCCAACTCGGCTACCGGCACCAACGCCGACCGGATTGATACCGACCCTACGGCGGCGGGTGTGGTCAGTTTCACACTGGGCAATGCAGGCGAAAACAACTTTACTTATGATGCCGCCTATATAGCCCCCATTTGCTCCCTTTCACTCACGCCTACCGTATCGGGCTGCTACAACACCACCGCCGGTAGCCGGGCTACTGTGAGCGTTGAGGTGGCCTGGGAAAACGCGCCCACAAGCAATACAATCACCGTTACCTTTGGCGGGCAAACACGCACGATCACCACTGGCACCTTTTCTGTAACATACACCCCGTTCGTATCCGGGCAGCAGGTAATTGTTTCTCCACAGGTAGTTGCTTTCGAAGTACCCGCCGATGGGTCTACCCAACCCCTTCGGGCCTTCTTTGGCACATCCTTTGCCGTCTCTACCTGCAATAGCCAGACAACAGTTACGCTCCCAGTGGCCTGTGTACCAGTGCCCTGCGTGGCCGCTTCAGGGCAAACAGGTGGCAACGTATTTAAAGATTATGACGCCGACGGCGTGAAAGACGCAACCGAAACCATTGGTCAGTCGGGCATTGTTGTTAAAGCCTTTGATTGCCTCGGCAACCTGGTCGGTACGACCACAACGGACCTATCGGGCAACTATTCGTTTACCGGGCTTACCGCCGCCAGCTATCCAATTCGGGTTGAGTTCAGCGCCATTCCGGCGTTGCTCGGTCAGGGCACAGTCAACGGAGCCAATGGGCGCACCACCACACAGTTTGTGGCGGCTCCAAGTTGTGCGGTCGATCTGGGCGTATCGAATCCAAATGACTACTGCCAGAGTATGCCGATGGTGGTTATTCCGTGCTTTACCTACGGCGATCCGTTACCAAATGGTTCGGCCAGTGGGCTGGTCGACGCACTCGTTGCCTTCCCGTATGGCACCAGCGGCCCCAAGGATATGACCAAGATTACGATGCTGGCTCAGGCAAAAGAGATAGGCACGGTATGGGGAGTGTCGTATGACAAATACCGTAAAAAAACCTACTCGTCAGCTACATTGAAGCGACATGCCGGTCTGGGACCACTTGGCCTGGGCGGTATCTACGTGACCGACATGGCCACAGCAGCAACCACGCCCCTTGTTAATGTAACAGCACTGGGGATCAACGTTGGCTCCTCAACGGCGGCTGACCCCTGGTTTGGCGTGACAAATGCCAGCCGTGGCCTGGGAACAGACCCTACGGTGGGAAATACAGATCCAAGATCGTTCAGCCTGATCGGCAAAATCGGGATTGGTGATCTGGAAATATCGGAAGATGGCAACTCGCTTTATTTTGTCAATATGTATGACAAAAAGCTGTATGTATTAGCCCTGAACGGCGGTACGCCTACCCTCAGCGGGTCATACGCCATTCCTGATCCGGGCTGTGCAGGAGGTAATTTCCGGCCATTCGCGCTGAAAGTATACAGAGGTTCGGTTTATGTTGGCTCCGTCTGCGACGGCCTGACAACCCAGGACAAGTCCGAGATGCGGGCGTATGTTCATCAGTTTACAGGCGGGACTTTTGCTTCAGCCCCCGCCTTTGACTTTCCCCTCACGTACCCAAAGGGATACGCGGTGAATCTCCGGCCCAACATCGTTGGCTGGTATCCCTGGACCGACGACTTCACGAAGTTGCCAACCACCTCGCAGGCCAATGGTTCTTTCCGAACAATTTACCCGCAACCTATTTTCACAGATATTGAATTCGACATTGACGGATCGATGGTGCTGGGTTTTGGTGACCGTACAGGCTTTCAGACTGGCTACCGAAACCTTAGCCCACTGGGTGGAACTGCGTTGTATGATGGCGTTTCGGGCGGAGATATCCTGCGGGCAGCCTTTACCAACGGAACCTATATTCTGGAAAACAACGCGAAAATACCGGGCATCACCGGAGCGGGTGTAAACAATAATCAGGGCCCTGGATTTGGCGAGTTCTACAACGACGATCTGCTCTTCGTGCCGACAGACCTGTCGCATGCCGAGATTGCGCTGGGTGGGCTGGCCCTTCTTCCTGGCTCTGGTCAGGTGCTGATCAGCGCTATGGACCCGATCAATATTTTCAACGGCGGTTCGTTCAATGCGGCTGGCGTACGCTACCTCAACAACACAACCGGTTTATCACCAAGTGGCTCAGCCCAGGGTTTCATCCTGTATGCCAGTGATACAGATACCGGCACGTTTGGTAAAGCCACCGGCTTGGGCGATCTCGAACTCACCTGCGACGTACCTACGTACCTGGAAATTGGTAACCGGGTTTGGAACGATGCCAACAGAGATGGTGTGCAGGACCCTTGCGAACCACCTTTGGCTGGTGTAATCGTATCGCTGTATAACAACGGTACACTGGTGGCCTCTACCACCACCAACGCCAGTGGGGAGTATTATTTCAACAACAACCCCGTGAGCAGCACGGTAGCGGGCACCGTGTCGAACACGGCGATTCAGCCCAATACCGCTTACCAGATCGTATTTGGCAAAACTCAGTTCAGCAACAACCAACTGACGGTGGGTGGGCAGCAGTATATGCTGACCATACCAAACAGCACCACCACCAATGCCAATGACCAGAACGATTCCGATGCGTTGATTGCTACGGTAGCTGGCATTACATCACCGGTCATCAGCGTGACAACGGGTGCGGCAGGTAGCGTTAACCATACATACGATGTGGGTTTCTATCAGCCTGCTTCACTGGGTGACTACACCTTCGTCGATACCAACAAAGACGGTATCCAGAATACGGGTGACGTAGCCTTGCCGGGTGTGACGGTCACACTGTACCTCAACGGATCAGCCGTGGCGACGACGACGACCAACGCGTCAGGCTTTTATTCCTTCACTGGTCTTACCCCAGGTACGTCCAATTCGTATGTGGTGGGCTTCACTGCTCCTGCTGGCTACACGGCCACGATCTCCAACGTGGGATCGGACACAGCCGATTCAGACGCCAGTCCAATCACAGGTAAAACGCAGTCAGTGACGTTGGCACCGGGCGAGTACAACCCTACCCTGGACGCTGGTTTCTACCTGATTCCTGCCTCGCTGGGTGATTATGCCTTTATCGATACCAACAAAGACGGCATCCAGAACGGAGGTGATTCACCGCTACCAGGTGTAACGGTAACATTATACCAAAATGGTTCTGCCGTGGCAACGACTACTACGAATGCGTCGGGGCTCTATTCATTCACGGGTCTTACCCCCGGCTCGGCTACTAGTTATGTGGTTGGTTTCACCGCACCAGCAGGCTATACGGCGACAATCAGCAACGTAGGGTCCGACACGGCCGATTCGGACGCCGGTCCGGTAACAGGTATGACCCAGAGCGTCACCCTGACACCGGGTGAGTACAACCCTACTCTGGATGCAGGCTTCTACCTGATTCCTGCCTCGCTGGGTGATTACACGTTCATCGATACCAACAAAGACGGTATCCAGAATGCCGGTGATTCGCCACTTGCCGGCGTTACGGTTACGCTGTACCGCAATGGATCAGCCGTGGCCACGACAACGACCAACGGGTCAGGTTTCTACTCGTTCACGGGCCTCACGCCGGGTACGTCCAATTCGTATGTAGTGGGCTTCACCACGCCAGCGGGCTTCACAGCCACGATCTCCAACGTGGGTTCCGATACGGCCGATTCGGATGCTGATCTAATTACGGGACGTACCCAGAGCGTCACCCTGACACCGGGCGAGTACAACCCTACCCTGGATGCAGGTTTCTACATGCCCACAGCCGGCCTGGGCGACTATGTCTTCGAAGACAAAAATGCCAATGGCATTCAGGATGCGGGCGATCTGCCTATCTCCGGGGTGACGGTCACCCTCTATGCCAGCGGCACCATCGTCAGAACAACCTCTACCGATATCAACGGCTTGTATAGCTTCACGGGCCTCACGCCAGGTACGTCCTATACGGTTGGTTTCGGCCAGCCAGCCGGATACGTCCCCACCCTGGCCAACGCGGGCAATGACGGACTTGACTCGGATGCCAGTACCACCACCGGCCTGACGGGACCCTACAGCCTCACCGCCGATGAGTTCAACCCAACAGTGGATGCAGGCTTTTACAAACTGGCTTCGCTGGGTGACTATGTCTTTAACGACAAAAACCGCGATGGCATCCAGAACACTGGTGACACGCCAATCCCGGGCGTAACCGTGGTACTCTACCTGAACGGTTCACCGGTAGCCACGACCGCTACCGATGCCAATGGACTCTACTCCTTTACCGGTCTGACGCCGGGTACAGCCAACACCTATAGCGTGGGCTTCACCCAGCCAATGGGCTTCTCCGCTACTTCAGCCAATGTGGGCTTCGACGGGCTGGACTCAGATGCTGATCCGGTAACGGGCCGTACTTCGGGCCTGACGCTGACTTCGGGCGAAAGCAACACGAGCGTGGATGCCGGTTTCTACCAGCCAACCGCTAGCCTGGGCAACTTCGTCTTCGAGGATGTCAATAAAGACGGCCTTCAGGATGGGGGCGATCTCCCAATTCCAGGCGCAGTAGTTACCCTGCTCCAAAGCGGGACACTCGCCGCCACAACCCTGACCGACGCCAACGGACTCTACTCCTTCACCGGACTAACCCCCGGTATTCCCTACTCGGTCAGCTTTACCAACCCAACCGGCTACTCCACCACTACCACCGCCAACGCAGGCAGCAACGATGCCATCGACTCCGACCCGGTAGGCGGCATAACGGCACCCCTGACCCTGACAGCCGGGGAAAACAACACCTCCCTGGATGCGGGCTTTGTGCGGGCACTGGTGCCACCGCTCACCTTCGCCATCGCCAAAACCGTCAGCAACAGCCGGCCGGAGCGGGGCGGTATGGTCACCTACACCATCTCGCTGACCAATACGAGTGTGACCTCGGCCACCAATGTAGTCATCACCGATGCCTTCAGCACCTCAGGGCTGAGTGTGGTAGGCTCGGCTACAGCCACCACCGGTACGTTCACCCCCTCCCCAACGGGGGGAAGCTGGAGCCTGCCTACTCTGGCAGGGGGACAAGTGGCCACCCTGCGCTTCCAGGTGCAGGTCAACACAGAAGGGCTGGTCTACAACACCGTCACTACCCCCGATGGCACCACCGCTTCAGCCTGCCTAACGGTGCCCATTCATGTGTGTGCCAACACACCCTTCGAGTTTGGGCTCTCGGCTCCGGCCAGCTACAGTACCTACCAGTGGTCGTTGAACGGCACGCCGATTCCGGGGGCTACCTCAGCCACCTACAGCGCGACAGTGGTTGGGGAGTACACCGTGGCGACTAGTACTGGAGCGGGTTGTCCTGATGGTTCATGCTGCCCCTTCGTGGTGGTGGCCGACCCGGTGCCCAACCTGACGGCGGTGGGCCTGGCAGCTACCTGCACAGGAGCCACCCCGCTCAACAATGCAGCCATCACTCTGGTGGGCAGCAACACCGCAGCGGTGAGCTATAACATCAGTGCAGGCAGCAGCTTCACGGCCTCGGCACCGCTGTTTGCCACCAATCAGCCCCTGAGCGGGCTGGTCAATGGAGCGGTCTTGCTGGCAAATCAGGCCAACCCGGCCGTGGCGCCAGGTACGTCCTACACCATCCGGGTCTACTCGGTGCTGGGCTGCTTCAGCGACGTGGTGGTAGTGATTCCGCCCGCCCAGTGCCAGTGCCCGCCCACTCGGTGCATCCCGCTTTTAGTTAAGAAAGTAGCTCGGCGTTGAGCCAGCCTTTAAATCGTTTTTTTACCGTCGGGTCAGCCTCACAAGGGCTGACCCGATTTCGTTTTAGAGCCTGCAGGCGCGCGGCGGTGCACGCCATCTTCCGGCATAATCAATTGATTATTAATGATGTAACTTCAGACGTATCATCAAATGATACTACAAATTTGGCACAGCTATTTGTGCTTTTCGCATGACCGAAGCGCCCTTATTCCGGTCGTGTTTAGCCGTTGAGTAATCTCTTCCATTTTATTTTAATTTAAGTATTTAGTGTACCCACAAGCAAGGATCACGGTTTAATCAGCTTTATATCAAGGGCTTACTTATAATTTATGTACGAATCTACATAAATATACTTATTGTTTATGTAACAAAATATTTTTTTAGGCACAAAGTGGCTTCATAATTGTCTATTGGCAGAAAGTACTCAAATGTCTCCCAGATTTTTACTTAGCCATGACAAATTATCACCAATTATTCACCTCAAGGTCAGGGAAATACCAGTTGCCTTGTTTCTTCCATGCTGTCATTGGAAGTTTGTTTTTTGCCTTGATGGCTGTACACATCAGTTACGCTCAGGTACCAACTACGGCCACGCCAAGTTACTACTATGACCGGGAGAGCGCCTTTCTGCTCAACTACGCCATTGACCCGGCCAATGGGGGCATCTATCTGGCCGTTAATGAGAGCGGAGCCATTGTTGACTTATCGGGGGTGAACGTCTGGAACGGCGTTGCACCACCAGGTACATTATCATCTTCGAAAACACCGACTGCTCAGGCTATCGCTATGCTGTATTTCATCCGTGAGTACCACCGGACTAAAGAGAAGGGAGTTTCAGGAATTAATGCATTGGTCACGAATCCAGCCCGACAGCTAACCGCTCCGCTCGACCTCCTGACTACCTGGGCAAAAAACATAGCAGACTTTTCGGTGACGGGCAGTAAATTCAAGATAACTGCGGCTGGACAAACTGCCCTGGGTACTAACGCGAACAAACTCTATTACTGGGGCAGAACGAAAGCGGACGGAACAGGCGGAACGCCCGATGGCATTGGTGGTGCAGCTACGCCAGAATCGATTGTGCCGTGGGCGCTGGCGGAGCTGGCCCTAACCATGAAAGACGCCGGGGTATCGCCTACCATTTATCAACCCTACATAGACGAGGCTGTCAACTGGTGGGTCTGGCGCAAAACAACAGCTGTTTACGTTGGCTATGGCTATGGCCAAAATGGAAACTATGGTGCCGGACGTGATGTGTATTACGGTGCGCTGGGGTTAACCCTAAACGAACTGACTGGCCTTGGCGAATACAAAAGCGGCCCCGGCACCATGAGTGATGGTTCACGGCTTGGTGCGTTGCCCTACATGCATAACGCACTGGGCAGTGCTGGCACTAACCCAAACCTGGGCAATCCGCCTGCCTTCGCTGTTCAGGATGGCGCGTATGTGGCGGGTTTTGGGCGGGCAATCACGTTTGGCAAACTCGAGCAACGGGCCGCGCTGGGCTTCACAGCCACGTTTGGCGAACGGCAACCGTTCCAGGAGTTTGGCTTTTCGCCCCTGTATGAACGTGGGAACAGCTATCCGGTCTACGACATTAACTCACCGGCCGAACTGATTAGCCTGGGCGAAGATCCAACTGTAGCGTTTCAACATTTCAAAGGCCGTGAATTATTCGCATCGGTCCTGCGCAGTTCCTGGCATTTTTACTCGTTTGGGGTAAATGGGGGTATGTTTTACGCCAATAATGGATCGAACCCAAACTGGCCCACCGATTTTACAGCCTCCACTCTGAAAACCACCGCCAAAGCGTATTGGGACTATTGCAACAGCACGTTTTGGGACAATACATCGGGGGTGGCAGCCTGGCTGGAAAACTCAGGAACACCCCGTTATAAACCCTGCTTCTCGGGGGGTGTCGATGTGCCAATTGCAGACTGGCAATCGCCCGATATTGGTACCTGTACCCACGTCTGGACGGCTGGCAGCACGGCTGTCATTTCGGTCACGGGCGTTATCGACAATGACTGGCAGTACCTGACCTATAAGCTGGACAACTCCGGTATTGCGGGTGTTGAGATTGTGTATACAGCCGATAACGGAGCAACCTGGTCGACCGTGACGGCCACGCTGAGCAGCGGTAGTACCTATACAGCAACCATACCTGCCCTGGCCATTGCGACGGCCCACGCAAATGGCTTTAATTTTTACTACTATGCCCGGGCCCGGGATACATATGGCAACTACGAAACCTGTCCGGCAGGAGCGCAGGATATACTTCCCGAAACAGGCATTAAAACAGCAGCCGGCGTTGAAACGGCTCAATTTACGGCTCTCTCAAATGTCATCCCGAATCCAACACCACCCTGTTTATTGACAGCTACGGCAACAGTTGGCGTCTGCAACATGCTAACAAATCAGTATGCGGTATCGGGCAGCCTAAGTTTAACCAGTAATACAACAGGTGGCACGGCAACAATAGCAGACGGAACAGCTAGTACAACGGTTACCATTGCATCGTCGACCACTAGTGCAGCCTATTCGCTGACAGGCCTAATCTCCGACGGTAATTCGCACACCCTTGTTGTGTCACTACCAACCTGTGGCTCTGCCAGTATCGTCTACACAGCGCCTAGTTCCTGTATAGTAGCTGTGCCCGCTTATAACCTGAGCAAAACGGTTGATCAAAGCCGGGTTGAAAAAGGAGGAATTGTTACTTACACCGTATCGCTGACCAATGCGGGCACCACCACAGGCACCAACCTGGTCATTGCGGATCAGTTCAGCACGACCGCCGTTACCTTCCTGAGTAGTGCCACGGCGTCGGTGGGTACGTTTATACCAGCGAGCAACAGTGGCAGCTGGCTCATTCCGACGCTGCCCAGCGGGCAGGTAGCTACTCTGGCTTTTCAGGTGCAGATGACTGACGAAGGGGTTACCTACAACACGGCGACCGCTCCTGATGGCACGTCGGCCACCGCCTGCCTGACAGTGCCCATCCACGTGTGCGACAATGCGCCTTTCGCGTTTGAACTCTCAGCGCCGGCCAGTTACAGCGCCTACCAGTGGAGCCTGAATGGTGTGCCAGTTGCGAGTGCTACCAGCTCTACGTTCAACGCCACAGCAATTGGCGAGTACACTGTTACTACTAGTGCTGCCCCCTGCCCCGATGGCTCATGTTGCCCCGTGGTGATCGTCGCTGACCCAGCCCCCAGCCTGACGGCGGTGGGGGTGGCAGCCACCTGTACGGGAGCCACCCCGCTGAGCGATGCCCGCCTCACGCTGGTGGGCAGCAGCACCGCTGCGGTCAGCTACAACGTCAGCCCGGGCAGCAGCTTCACGGCCTCAGCGCCACTGTTTGCCAGTGCCCAGCCCCTGAGCGGGCTGGTGAGCGGGGCGGTGCTGCTGGGCCAGCAGGCCAACCCGGCCTCGGCCCCGGGTAGCTCCTACACCATCCGGGTGTATTCGGCCACCGGGTGCTTTAGCGATACCGTCGTGGTGATTCCACCGGCGCAATGCACCTGCCCACCCGATAAATGTGCTCCTCTCGTGGTGAAGAAACTAGTGATAAGACGATAGAATCAATTCCGAGTTCAAGCAAAAATGCGTAGTTCCTTTAACTTTCACTTAAAGGAACTACGCATTTTTGCTTGAGAATTAGCGCAGGTGCCCTCAGATTGGCATATTTTTTGATAAGGCGGCAAAACCGTCTACTTTTCGATAAGAGCGTATAAAAACACCAGGCTATTCCTTAAAAATATTTGACTAGCTGCCCAAACTTGCAGTGTGTTTCATATTACATAAATCACTGATTATCATATAGTTATTTATCATATATATTTCTAATATACTTTTTGTTATAGTAACAAAAACATCGGTAACATACAAAAATGTATGTAAGGCTTCAAAATTGTTTGTCGTACTGCTTGTAGTTGGCATGTATCTATTTACAGGTAGCTAAAGCAGTAATTTTTCCATAGCTGAGTACCGACCTGTCAGTCGGGTATTCGGCTTACGGGATCAGGCATTTTTACGTTTAGCGGACTAAGCATGAATTTCAGTTATTGCCGACTACTGACATCCAATTAGTAAGTAAAAGCCATCCTCCGTAATAACTTAATTGACATGAAGCAACGACATCTACTTTTGCTTTCACTCTCTATAATTAGCTTGCTGATAGGGGTCAACAGCCAGGTGCTGGCGCAAGCCGTCAACTGCCCCAGTTCTGTGACTGGCTGCGATGTGTTGGCTAAGCCCGTCCGGATTAGTAGTTTTTCTGCCGGTGTTGGAACGCCAGATGCCCAGGGACGGGTGTTTGATGCGTTTACTACATACAGGTTGTATGGTAATCAGATCAGCACTACTAACAGTATCAGCAATACCAATAGCGGTGGCGCGAATGGCACATCCTCGCAGGCCCTGTATCAGCATGCGCTCGGCGGAGGCTTCGACCGGCATTTTGCTGTTCCCAATGGCACCTACACTATTCTGCTCCACTACGCTGAAACGAGTTTTACAAGCGCAGGCCAACGAGTATTCGATGTGTACCTTGAAGGAAATAGGGTCGCTACTGATTTTGATATCTTTGTGGCTGCGGGCAATGCGGCAAACACCGCTGTTGTCAGACAGTATACGACTACCGTTACGGATAATGACCTAGATTTTACCCTTCTAGGGAAGGTTGGCTCTGCTCAATTTTGTGCGATCGAGATCATTCCAACATTCTGCGTAGCCACCCAGTCGATTGTCATTAATAAAACGATTGTATCGGGCTGTTACCTCAATAGCAGTAATCAATCTAAATCGACGGTTAGTGTTGAAGTGGCCTGGACTAACGTTTTGCCTACCGACAGTATTAAAGTGGTGCTGGGCGGGCAAACCCGGTGGATAAAGCCTGGTCAGTACAATACACCACAGAGCATTGGTACCATTAAATCTCCGCAGGTAGTTGCGTTTGAAATTGGCGCGAACGGTGCAGCCGGTGCTATCACGGCTTCGTTGACCAATAATACTTCATGTGCAGGCACCACCGCCAATTTTACAGCTCCGGTAGCCTGTCCGGGCACCGTTTGTAGTACCGGCAATTTAGGCGGAACCGTCTTCAATGATTACAACGCCAATGGCACTAAAGAGACGGGTGAAACCTTTGGTACGTCGGGCGTTACGGTAAAGGTTATTGACTGTAACGGCACCGTATTTACAACTACCTCCGACATTAACGGGGTGTGGAGTCTGACCGCCGCTATTACGTATCCGGTGCGGGTAGAGTTCAGCAACTTGCCCGCTTTTGTTGGTGTGGGTGGTACGCCCAATGGCCTTGATGGGCGCACCACAACCCAGTTTGTCAATGCAGCCAACTGTAGTGTAGATCTGGGCGTTTTGAACCAAGCTGACTATTGTCAGAGCAACCCTGCTATTTTTCTGCCCTGTTACGTGAATGGTGACCCACTTCCAAGTGGTTCGGCGGCTGGTGCACGGGACGCTTTTGTGCGATTACCCTATGGCACCTCAGGCACAGCTCCCTCTATTACCCACGTTGCCAATGCTTCGGAGGTAGGTACGTTATGGGGAGTAGCCTACGACAAAAAACGCGACAAGGTGTATGCTTCTGCTTTTCTGCGGCGTCATGCCGGGCTGGGGCCACTGGGTCTGGGTGGTATCTACACCACCAATGGCCTCACCAACGCAACTACTGGGCTGATCGATGTCACCACACTGGGTATCAACGTGGGTAGCTCAACCAACAGCGATCCGTTTTTTGGGCAAACCAATGCCGTGCGTGGCCTAAGTACAACGCCAACCATTGGCTCTAACGACCCAACCTCTTTTTCGTTGATCGGTAAAGTAGGGATCGGCGACCTGGACATTTCGGAAAACAGCGACTTCCTGTATTTCACCAACCTGTATGACAAAAAACTCTACAAGTTAAGTTTAACGAGCGGAACACCCACGCTGGTTACGTCGTATGTGATACCGTCAGCCTGTTCCAATGGGTCATCTCGTCCTTTTGGCCTGAAGGTAAAAAATGGCAACGTATACGTGGGGGTAGTCTGTGATGGGTCAACGTCGCAAAACTCATCGGATATGCGGGCGTATGTGTATGCGCTGGATGAAAGCGCAGGTACGTTCAGCACGGTGTTTGATTTCCCACTGACGTATCCTAAAGGTTATCCAACCATCAACACACCATCTATTACAAACTGGAGGCCCTGGACCGATGACTTTGATAAAATAGTTCTCGCCTCCAACGATGGAGCCTATCCACAGCCTATTTTAACCGATATTGAACTGGATTTAGACGGGTCGTTGATTCTGGGTTTTGGCGATCGGGCGGGCTTGCAACTTGGATGGTTCAACTATGGACTTACCGGAACGGGCCAGTATAAAATCAACGCTGGCGGCGATCTGTTGCGGGCGGCTTTCAAAAATGGTACGTATATACTGGAGAACAACGCATACGTAGCTGGGCTAACAGGGGCCGGTCCCAACAATAATCAGGGGCCTGGCTTTGGGGAGTTCTATTATGATAATTTTTATTTCAATGCTAGCTTCCCAACTGCGCATACAGAGATTGCTTTAGGCGCATTAGCGTTGTTACCGGGTTCAGGCCAAACAATTTTCACGGCAATGGACCCTATCGACGGCTATGCCTACGCCGGTGGTTTCCGGTACATTTCCAACACCACCGGGCTTTCCCCGGCGGGAGATGCAATTGGAGCGGAAGTGTACTACAGTGGAAACTCTCCTTCTTCAACCTTTGGAAAAGCAGTTGGTCTGGGTGACCTGGAACTGAACTGCGGACTGGTAAGCTACCTGGAAATTGGCAACCGTGTCTGGCTCGATCAAGATAAAGACGGGATTCAGGACCCTTGTGAGAAACCCCTTGCCGACGTCAAGGTAGCTCTTTACCAAGGCAATACGCTAGTTGCATACACAACCACTGATGCCAACGGGGAGTATTACTTCTCCGATAAATCGAAACCCAGCACAACCTGGCCCACCAGCGTGAGCAGCCTGTCGGCCAATACAGCGTACACGGTACGTTTCGGCACCGATGGAACTACCAACCAGTTTACATCGGGTGCCCTTTCGCTGAGCGGTATCAGCTATCCACTGACGACAGCTTTTTCAACAGCTCCAACGGCCAATACCATCAACGATTCCAACGCCCAACTTACGGGTGGATTCGCTTCTGCAACCGTTACTACTGGCTCGCTCGGTAGCGTGGATCATACGATAGATGCTGGCTTTATCTGCCCCACAACCTCGGCCAGTGTAGCGGCTGTACCCGCTACCTGCTCGGCCGGAACGGTCAGCAATAATGGCCGGGTTACCGTCACTACGATTCAGAATGCCGATAAAGTATTTCTGGTAACGGCGAGCAGTGCCCTGCCTTCCTACACGGCTACCGGTAGCCAACCCGTGTCGGCCTCAGCGGCTAGCTTCACCGGGCTTAGTAACCCCGTCAGTACCAGCGGACAGAGCTATTCCGTAGTCGTTTACAATGGCCCCTGCTGCTACACCGTGCTGTCAACAATACTGCCTCAGACAAGCTGCTGTACCTTAACGGCCACCGCTGGCACGCCAGTTTGCGCTGGCAACCAGTACATTGTCTCGGTTACTATTAGTTTGACCGTAACCCCTGCTCAGGCGCAGACCCTGACCATACGGGACAATGGCCTTGTTCAATCAACCATTAACATACCGCCGGGACAGGCCACCGCCACAGGTACGATCAGCCTCACCGGCTCAAGCAATGGCAGTGCCCACACGGTGACGATAAGCAGCTCAAACTCCGTCTGCACCGCAACCACTACTTACACAGCACCCAATGCTGTCTCGGCCGCGCTTACCTCAGCCAGTGTCTGCGTGGGGCAACCCGTGACCCTTACCGCTTCGGGTGGAAACAGTTATACGTTTAGTACTGGTCTCATAAACACCACAGGACTGTTTGCCTTTACTCCCACCAGCAGCACGGTCATCTCCGTGACGGTAGGCAACGGCTCGGGCTGCACCAGCGCAACCGCTGTTGTGGTAACGGTCAACACGCCCACTACGCTGCCCACCTTTCCGCCACTAGTACTTTGTCAGGGCGCTGGAGGCAGTTTTGGGGTGAACCTGGCCAGTGGCGAATCGGCCTATTGGACCACGCCCACCAGCACTACTATCAATGGCGCGACGGTGACCATCGCCAACGCCACGGCCAGCAGCGCAGGTACGTATACCCTGATTTATACCAACGCCACGGGCTGTGTAAGCACTACCACCGCTACGGTTATAGTCAACCCACGACCAACCGCTACGCTCAACTCAGCGACGGTATGTGCGGGTACGTCCGTAACACTGACCGCCACCGGCGGCACCAGTTATACGTTTAGTAACGGCACAGTCAACCTGACCGGATTGCTCACCTTCACGCCCACCAGCAGCACGGTCATTTCCGTAACGGTGGGCAACGGCTCGGGCTGCACCAGTGCTACGGGCGTGGTGGTCACGGTCAACCCACCTACCACGCTGCCTACCTTTTCACCGCTGCTGCTCTGCCAGGGCGACGGAGGCAGTTTCGGGGTGAATCTGGCTAGTGGCGCATCGGCTTACTGGATTACACCTGCCAGTACTACTATCAGCAGCGGCACGGTGACTATTGCCAACGCCACGGCCAGCAACGCAGGTACGTATACCCTGATTTACACCAACAATACCGGTTGCGTGAGCACTACCACGGCGGTTGTGACGGTCAATCCAAGGCCCAGTCTGACACTCACTTCGGCAACCGTATGTGCGGGGCAGTCAGGTACGTTGACGGCTAGCGGAGCAGCCACCTATCAGTGGAGCAACGGAGCCAGCACTTCCGCCATCCAGGTGTCTGTGGCAGGGCCTTATTCGGTGACTGGCACAACAGTTCAGGGCTGTTCGGCCATAGCAACGGCCAATTTGACAGTGAGCCAGGTCCTAAGCCCGACTATCACCGTTGGCAGTTGCGCCTCGGCCACCAATACCTATTCGGTAACGATTGTTGGGCGGGTCAATAACCCCCTCAGCGGACAAACGTTCACCATCAGTCAGGGCACCAATAGTCTGCCCTTCACCACCACGGCGGCCAGCAGCAACACCTTTACGGCTACCCTCAACGGCCTGGTTTCAGATGGCACCACTCAGTTGGTGACGTTGACGTTGAGTGGTTGCACGGCCATCACGGCCACCTACACCGCTCCGCCAAGTTGTAGCGGTACTTCTGCTGGCACGCCGACCTACGCCATCATCAAAAGTGCGAATCAGAACCGCGTGGAGAAAGGCGGTCTTGTTACCTATACCGTTTCCCTGACCAACACGGGCACCGCCACAGGGACCAATCTGCTGATCACCGACCAGTTGAGCAATTCCGCCGTTAGCTTTGTGGGCAGTGCCACAGCTTCGGCAGGTACGTTCACACCGGGTCTGGGCGGCGGGAGCTGGGCCATTCCCAGCCTGGCTGCCGGTGCGGTCGCCACCCTGCGCTTCCAGGTGCAGCTAAACGAGCAAGGGATCACCTACAATACAGTTACGACGCCCGACGGGCTTACCGTCAGCACGGTCTGCGTGTCGGTGCCCGCTCATGTATGCGCCAACGAGCCTTACCAGTTCGATCTGACAGCCCCGGCCAGTTTCAGCACTTACCAGTGGTTTAAAGATGGCCTGCCTATTGCCGGAGCCACCAGTGCCATCTATAGCGTCACGGCGGTGGGCCGCTACTCGGTGACAACCATCAATAACAGCGGCTGCCCCGATGGCTCTTGTTGCCCTTTTGAGGTGATCGAAGACCCGGTGCCCAGCCTGACGGCGGTGGGTATTGCCGCCACCTGTAGTGGAAGCACCCCACTCAGCGATGCGACCATTACCCTGGCCAGCAGCAGCAGCAATGCCGTGAGCTATAACATCAGTGCAGGCAGCAGCTTCACGGCCTCGGCCCCGCTGTTTGCCACCAATCAGTCGCTGTCGGCCCTGGCAGGTGGGGTGTTGCTGGCCAATCAGGCCAACCCGGCCGTGGCGCCAGGTACGTCCTACACCATCCGGGTGTATTCGGCCACCGGGTGCTTTAGCGATACCGTCGTGGTGATTCCACCGGCGCAATGCACCTGCCCACCCGATAAATGTGCTCCTTTCGTGGTGAAGAAAACAAAGTCGGGTGGTAAGCCAATCAGCAGGTAGTCAGCAGAGTCATAAAGTCGATTACTTCTCAACCTGAGTTAGTAAAAACGGCGAAGGTCGGCCTCATGGAGGTTGACCTTCGCCGTTTTTGTAGCTTTGTAATATGACTACTTCCTCAACGCCCCTCCCCGAACGCATTCGCCCACGTACCCTCGATGAGGTCATTGGTCAGACCAAACTGATCGGCCCCGCTGGTTCACTGCGCAGGGCGGTGGCCTCTGGCCGGTTACCTTCCATGATTTTGTGGGGGCCGCCGGGGGTAGGAAAAACAACACTGGCACTGCTGCTGGCCGAAGCCGTAAAACGGCCCTTTGTGGCGTTGAGTGCCGTGAGTGCAGGTGTAAAAGAAGTCCGCGATATTCTGGCCCGTCCTGCTGGGATGTTTCCGCCCGTCGTCTTCATCGACGAGATTCACCGCTTCAATAAAAGCCAGCAGGATGCTTTGCTGGGAGCTGTTGAAAAAGGGCAGATCACGCTCATCGGGGCCACCACCGAAAACCCATCGTTTGAAGTGAATGGGGCTTTACTGTCGCGCTGCCAGGTTTATGTACTGGAAGCACTGGACCGCAACGACCTGATCCAGCTTATCGACCGCGCCTTGACGACCGACGTTGTTCTGAAGCAACGCCAGGTACGTATCGCGGAATACGACGCCTTACTCAGGCTGTCGGGCGGTGATGGCCGGAAGCTCCTGAACCTGCTCGAACTGGTGGTGACGAATCATATATCGGCCGACGAACTGGTGGTGACCGATGACTACGTGACGAGCGTGGCCCAGCAGAATATTGCCCGGTATGACAAATCGGGTGAGCAGCATTACGACATCATTTCGGCGTTTATCAAGTCGTTGCGGGGTTCAGACCCGAATGCGGCCTTGTACTGGATGGCGCGCATGCTGGTGGCGGGCGAAGATCCGGTTTTTATTGCCCGGCGGATGCTGATCATGGCTTCGGAAGACATTGGCAACGCCAACCCAACGGCCCTGATTATGGCTACCGAAGCCATGCAGGCGATCCGGGTCATTGGCATGCCTGAGGGACGGATCATCCTGTCGCAGGTGGCGGTCTATCTGGCCACGTCGCCCAAAAGCAACGCCAGCTACGTGGCCATTGATGCGGCGATGGCACTGGCCGAAAAAACGGCGCATCTGCCCGTGCCGCTGCATCTCCGCAATGCCCCTACCAAATTAATGAAGCAGTTGGGATACGGTAATTCGTATCAGTATGCGCACGATTATAACGGCAACTTCAGCCAGCAGAATTATTTGCCCGACGAGCTGGAAGGCCACAAACTGTATGACCCCGGCCAAAATCCACGTGAGCAGGACATTCTCCGTAGCCTGAAAGCCTGGTGGGGTGAGTGGTACGGATACTAAAAAAAGGAACATTGCCAGGTCAGGCAGCTTCTCCGGCTAAAAATTAAGGCGGTTTTGGTCCCATTCAAGAAAATTGGCTCCTGAAATGAGCTGTTGTGTGGCAGTTTCGGGTAATTTCCAATCTTGTAAGTCACAACCCACAACCGGGTGTAGGACACCGTTTAGTTTGATCAATGATCGAATCGCTTTTTTTGACAGGATTTACGGGATAAACAGGATTCCTTTTCCTCTGAAGCCTACTAAAATCCTGTTTATCCCGTAAATCCTGTCAAAAAACAACTTGTCCTACACCCTTCACAACCCATACTTCTTTAATTCATCACGACAGCCTATGACGCCTGATCAATCGCCGCTCTCTTTTTTATGCATTGCCACATTTTTCAAAGGTGAAGCGTTCATGCGGGCCAGTAAAGCCCTTGGCCATACCGTATACCTGCTCACCGAAGAGCGCCATCGCGACAAAGCCTGGCCCCATGACGCCATCGACGAAATATTCTACCTGCCTTCCGAAAGCAATGACAGCCACAACCTCGACACGATGGTTCTGGGCCTCGCCCATACCATGCGGTCGCGGCAGATTGACCGGGTGATTGCGCTGGATGATTTCGATGTAGAAAAGGGGGCATTGGTGCGCGAAACGTTCCGCCTGCCAGGTATGGGCCAAACCACCGCCCGTTTTTTTCGCGACAAACTGGCCATGCGCATGCGGGCTCAGGCCGAAGGAATTCGGGTGCCCCGGTTCAGTTCGCTTTTCAACGACGAACAGTTGACAACGTACCTGCGGGAGAGTGAGAGCCCCTGGTTGATTAAGCCCCGTTCTGAGGCCTCGACTACGGGCATTCGCAAGGTGCACTCGCTGGAGGAGGCCTGGGATGTGGTGCATAGCCTCGGCGATAATCGCCACCAGTTCCTCATCGAAGAGTTTAAGCCCGGTGCCGTTTTCCACGTCGATTCGCTTTCTTATCAGACTAAAGCGGTGTTTACCCGCGCTAGTGAATACCTGGCTACGCCTATGGAAGTGGCCCACGGCGGTGGGGTATTCCGGACGCAGACCCTGCCGACCGACAGTGCGCTGGTGGCGGATCTCGTCGCCATGAACGACGCCGTTATGTTGGCGTTTGGTATGCGCCACAGTGCTTCTCACTCCGAATACATCCGGGGTAATCATGACGGCGAACTCTATTTTCTGGAGACAGCATCGCGGGTAGGCGGGGCGCATATCGCCGAAATGGTTGAGGCCGCATCGGGCGTAAACCTGTGGGCAGAATGGGCTAAACTGGAAACCGCCGCCGCCCGAAATGAAGCCTATAATCCGCCCGTAGATACGGGTCGGCATGCGGGCCTGATCGCGTCGCTGGCTACTGAGGCCCAGCCAGATACGTCGGCCTTTACTGATGCAGAGATTGTATGGCGTATGAACCGGGAGCACCATATCGGTTTCATCGTTCAGGCCGACTCACCGGAACGGATACGTACGCTTCTGGACGATTATATCGTGCGGATTCAGGCCAGTGTTCACGCCTCAATGCCCGTGGCGGCCAAGCCGACCAACTGAATGCAGGCCGTCTTTACTAAGTAACCTGTTGATGTATATGTAAACACATTTTTAAATTTTTTCAAAAAACGTATTACTATTCCTATTTCATAGATTACTAGTCTACTTTTTGCAAGTGTAAGCGTAGCAACTCGTCACTAACGGGGGCTACGCTTTTTTATTACTGCTGTAAGTAAATAATTAACTAACAGCAGTAACTATCTAAGTATAGCTATATGTATTAGTAATCAGCGCTTTATCCTCACATATGAATGTACTTTCTACAATTCATTTACCAAGTACTGTCTGGCGACTGTTTTTGATCATGTTGATTCTAACCGCCGGTAGTGCATCAGCCCAGATTTCTGGCACGGTTTTTAGAGACTTCAACGCCTCTGGTACCCGGGAAACGCCCGGCGAGATTGGGGTAGGCGGCGTTACTATTACCGTAACCGGAGCCAACGGAGTTGTCAATACAGTTACATCTAGCTCGGTTACGGCTAGCCTGGGTACGTATAGTGTAAGCCCAACCGGCACGGCTCCGTACCGGGTCCAATTCTCGAATCTACCACTTGGGTATTTCACGGGTCCGGTAGGCAGTGGCAGCGGCTCAACGCTTCAGTTTGTGGCTTCTGCTACCACCGCGAACGTTAACCTGGGTATTAACTATCCGGCCGACTACAGCCAGGCAAACCCGTTTTATCTGGTTCCCTGCTACGTGAATGGGGATCCAACCAGCACCACTGGTAATTCAGGCTCACAGGGTGTTCTGGTTACCCTTCCGTATAACAGTACGGGCAATGCGCCGGCCGAGTTTGCCATTTCGTTAAACAGCCAGATCGGGACGGTCTTTGGTATTGCCTATCAGCGGGTAGCTAAACATGCCTATACGGGTGCCTTTGTCAAACGCCATTCGGGGCTGGGGCCGGGCGGGGCGGGAGCGATCTATCTGACCAGACCCACCAACGCGGCGCTTACTTCGTTTACGTCGACCGTATTTACCACGCTTCCCATAGCGGTGACGGTGGCGTCCAACAGTGTGCGTTCGCTTCCGGGTAGCACCACTGTCCTGAACCAGGACGCCACCACGTTTGGCCAAGTTGGGAAAACGGGACTTGGCGATCTTGAAATGTCGGAAGACGGCACGCAGCTCTACGCCGTGAACCTGTCGGATCAGAAACTGTACCGTATTCCGATCAATAACCCAACTTCGGCTAACCCAACTGCCAACACCGCCGGCATCACCAGTTTCAGCATTACGGGTTCTGCCTCCGTCTGCCGGACCAACAGTGTCTTTCGCCCATTCGCGCTGAAAGGCTATCGCAACAAGATGTACATCGGTGGCGTGTGTACCAATGAAAGTGTTCCCACCTCAACGACCATCAACTTCGGGTCCGGGTCAACGCCGGGTAATTTATACACCCGGGATACAACGGGCATGAAGGCGGTAGTCTATGAATTTGACCCGACGAACAGTACGTTTACATCCGTCTTATCGTTTCCCCTGACGTATAAAAAAGGGGCCACCAACAACGACAAGACAGACGTTGACCGCGCAACCTACTGGTTACCCTGGACCGACGTAGTGCCCGGCAGCACGGCTGTTCCATCGCGTTTTGCCCGGGCCGATCTGCCCAATGCAGCGTACCCACAGCCCTGGCTGACAGGTATTGAATTTGACGTTGACGGGGCCATGATTCTGAGCATTCGCGACCGCACCGGCGACCAGTTTGGCAACAACAACTATGGCCCGGCAAACACCACACAATACCGGGTTATTGCTCCCGGCGACCTGCTGAGGGCAGGCAAGTGCAGCCCCACAGCCACGCAGTGGACTATGGAATCAAACGCAACCGTTTGTGGAGTTACCTCGCTCAGTGGGGCCAACAACGGGCAGGGTTTTGGTAACGGCGAATATTATTACAGCGATGCTATTTCTCAGCCTTCTACTGCCAACCCCTTCCACCTGGAGATGAGTGAGGGTGGGCTGGCCTTGCTGATGGGCAGCGGTGATGTATCGTCAGTTGTTCTTGACCCAACCGACCAGATTGATGCTGGCGGTATTCGTCGCTTTAAAAATTCCGACGGGTCATCCAGCCCGGCCACCAGCGTACAGATTTACCAGAGTACCGACGTGGCAACCTACGGCAAAGCCAATGGTCTGGGTGATATTGAGTTATCATTCGATCCGGCTCCCATTGAAATTGGCAACCGGGTCTGGAATGATAGCGACAAAGATGGCCTGCAGGATCCGGGAGAAACCAACTATACGCCTGTTGCGGGGTTAACGGTTCAGTTACTTCAGGGGGCGACCGTTATTGCGACCACCACGGTTTCGGCCACAGGTACGTACCTGTTCAGTAGTGCCTCAACAACGGCCATACAGCCTAATACGGCCTATCAGGTCAAACTGGTTATTCCAACCAGTACCTCGTTGCTCGTCACTTCCACCGCGTCTGGTATCGATACTGCTCTCGATTCGGATGCCAGTTTAGCGGGTGTTGTTTCCTTGACAACAGGTAATTACGGCGTGAATGACCACACGTATGACATTGGTGTTTTTGTCTGCACCAACCCCACCGGAACCACGTCGTTTACCAATGCTACCTGCTTCAACGGGGTGCCTCAGCCCCTAGCCCGAATTGCCGTAACGGCCATTACGAATGCCACGCAGGTCAACATCTCGCCGGGAGGCACCTATACGCTGGCGGCGGGTTTCAACGACCCGACGAACCAGACGGTGGTTAGCGCAGCTACATCGTTCACGGGGCTATCGAGCGGTTCAACCTACACCGTCCGGCTGTTCAACGGAGCCACCAACTGTTTTCAGGATTATGTGGTGACGATTCCGGTGGCCACCTGCTGCGGCATTTCGCTGACCAACGTAGTAACGGGGGCCTGTAGCACGACCAATAACCAGTTTACAACTACCGGCACCGTCCGGCTCAGTAACGTACCTGTTGCGGGTACGTTGTTTATCAGCAACGGGGTGCAGTCGCAAACGGTGGCCGTGACTACCTCGACCACGGCAGTCTCGTTCACGTTTGTGGCCGAATCGGACGGAACGACACGAACGATCTCGACGTCGCTGGCCAGTTGCGGCACGGCAACAACGGCTGTTGTCAGCCCGTCGGCGTGTTTCGTCGCGTGTGCCACTAGTTGCAGTACGGTATCAGTTACAAATTACAACATAACGGCAGATGCAGTTGCCCAGTTTAAATATCAGACCCTTTCGGCCGAAACCCGGTACGGTAACAATGCAACTGATGGCACCCATGAACTTGATTTCAATCGAATAACACCGGCTACGTCCACGGTCTCAACTGGCCAGTATACATGGACAAGTAATACGCCTAACTCCTTTACGTTTGCCTATAACCCCTCGCTCACCGGTCAGAACAGAGCCGTTTTCACCCTGTCGTCAGGATCACAGACGGTTAGTATCCAGACTAATCCACAATCGCTCACCAGCGGAACGGCTCTTCCCTTACAGTTTAATGCCATCCAATTATCAGCGCAGGCAAGCAGTCTGCTCGGAGCCACTGTAGACGTCACCAATCTGGCACTGAATGGAAACTCTCTGGGTACTACGCTGTCGGCCAGCAGCCTTGTTATCGGTAATGCTGACAACGCTATTTTGCGGTCATCCCAACTAAACCAGGCTTTTGTACTGACAGGTACGATAACTTATACCTGGCTATTTCTTAGTCCCCCCCCCGCCGATGGATTATCGGTAAACCTGCGCCTGGGTGTTGTGAATGATTGCGCGGTAATACCAGTCACAACGGTCAATAGCGCTACAATTGCCTGCCAGGCTACGTCAACTACACTGACTGCGACGAGCAGCCAGACTGGCTTAACGTACCGCTGGTCTGGCCCCGGCAGTTTTACGGCCAATACCCAGAGCGTGACAGCCACGGCAACAGGTACGTATACGGTTGTTTCGACAAACCCAACAACGGGCTGTTCAAGCACAACAACCGCCACGGTCACGCAGAATCCGTCGGTAACAGTTTCGGTCTCTGCCCTTCCCGGCAACACCATCTGTCAGGGAACGTCTGTCACGCTTACGGCTAGCGCCAGTGGCGGAAGTGGCTTTACCTATACCTGGTCGCCGGTGGGCACAGGTACGTCCCAGAGCGTAATCGTCTCGCCTACCAGCACCACGCCCTACACGGTGACAGTCACCAACAGCAATGGGTGTTCGGCTGTGGCCACGGCTACGGTCACGGTCAATCCGGCAGTGACAGCCACGGTGGCTAATCAGACCATTTGTAACGGCACCTCCGCTACCCTCACGGCGACGGCTTCGGGCGGAACAGGCTTTACGTATGCCTGGTCACCGGTGGGCACAGGTACGTCGCAAACGGTGGTCGTCTCACCCACTGCCACCACGCCTTATACCGTCACGGTGACCAACAGCAACGGTTGTTCAGCAACGGCCACGGCTACGGTCACCGTGAACCCAGCCGTGACGGCGGTCATTACAGCCAGCCCCGGCAACACCATCTGTAACGGCACCTCCGCTACCCTCACGGCAACGGGCGGCTCCGCTTACCTCTGGTCAACGGGTGCCAGTACGGCGGCAATTACCGTCTCTCCTACCAGCACGACGGCCTATAGCGTCACCGTCATCAATAGCAACAGTTGCTCAGCTATCACGGCAACGACTATCACGGTCAATCCGGCGGTAACGGCCACGGTGGCTAATCAGACCATTTGTAACGGCACCAGCACTACTCTGACGGCGACGGCTTCGGGTGGAAGTGGCTTTACCTACAACTGGTCGCCGGCGGGCACAGGTACGTCGCAAACGGTGGTGGTTTCACCTACAACCACTACGCTTTATTCGGTGACGGTAACCAACAGCAATGGCTGCTCAACAGTAAGCACCGCCACGGTCACGGTCAACCCGGCAGTAACGGCGGTTATTGCGGTTAGCCCCAGCAACACCATCTGTAACGGCACCTCCGCTACGCTTACCGCGTCGGGTGGCACGGCTTATCGCTGGTCGACGGGTGCTACTACAGCCGCCATTACCGTTTCACCCACCAGCACAACGGCTTATAGTGTCACCGTTACCAACGCCAGCAATTGCTCGGCCGTAACCAGTGCGACGGTGACGGTCAACCCGGCGGTAACGGCCACAGTGGCCAACCAGACCATTTGCAACGGCACCTCTGCTACGCTGACAGCCAATGCTTCGGGTGGAAGTGGCTTTACGTACACTTGGTCGCCGGTGGGCACAGGCTCTACGCAGAGTGTCGTTGTCTCACCAACTGCGACAACGCCCTACACCGTTACGGTGACCAACAGTAACGGTTGTTCGGCCATCGCTACGGCGACGGTGACGGTGAATGCGGCGGTAACGGCCACGGTGGCGAACCAGACCATTTGCAACGGCATCAGTGCTACCCTAACGGCTACCGCCAGTGGCGGAACGGGCTTTACATATACCTGGTCGCCCGCCGGTACAGGTACAACTCAAAGCGTTGTTGTTGCCCCTTCAGCCACCACGCCTTATACCGTCACGGTGACCAACAGCAATGGCTGCTCGGTGGTCGCCACGGCCACGGTCACAGTCAATCCGGCAGTGACGGCCACAGTGGCCAACCAGACCATTTGCAATGGCACCTCTGCCACACTCACGGCCAATGCCAGCGGCGGAAGTGGCTTCACCTATGCCTGGTCGCCCGCCGGTACAGGTACGTCCCAGAGCGTAATCGTCTCGCCTACCAGCACCACGCCCTACACGGTGACAGTCACCAACAGCAATGGTTGTTCGACCGTGGCCACGGCGACGGTCACCGTGAACCCGGCGGTGACGGCGGTCATTACGGCCAGCCCCGGCAACACCATCTGTAACGGCACCTCCGCTACGCTTACCGCGTCGGGTGGCACGGCTTATCGCTGGTCGACGGGTGCTACTACAGCCGCCATTACCGTTTCGCCAACCAGCACAACGGCTTATAGTGTCACCGTTACCAACGGCACGGGTTGCTCAGCGGTAACTACGGCGACCATCACGGTAAACCCGGCAGTGACGGCCACAGTGGCCAACAGCACCATCTGCTCTGGCACGTCTACTACCCTGACGGTTACCGCCAGTGGCGGAACGGGCTTTACCTATACCTGGTCGCCGACGGGCACAGGTACGTCCCAGAGTGTTGTTGTTTCACCAACGGCTACCACGCCTTATACCGTCACGGTGACCAACAGCAACGGTTGTTCGGCCATCGCCACGGCAACGGTGACAGTTAATTCCGCAGTGACAGCAGTCGTTACGGCCAGCCCCGGCAACACCATCTGCAACGGCACCTCTGCTACGCTGACGGCTTCGGGTGGCTCCGCTTACCTCTGGTCAACGGGTGCTACTACAGCCGCCATCACCGTTTCGCCCACCAGCACAACGGCTTACAGTGTGACGGTGACCAGCGGCACGGGTTGTTCGGCCGTAACCAGTGCGACGGTGACGGTCAACCCGGCGGTAACGGCCACAGTGGCGAATCAAACGATTTGCTACGGAACATCTACCACGCTAACAGCCAACGCTTCGGGCGGAACGGGCTTCACCTATACCTGGTCACCAACCGGTACAGGTACGTTGCAAACGGTGACGGTTGCGCCGCTGGTCACTACGGCCTACACCGTTACAGTGACCAACAACAACGGTTGTTCGGCGGTCGCCACAGCTATAGTAACGGTGAATCCAGCGGTGACCGCGACGGTGAGTAACCAAACAATCTGTCCTGGCACATCAGCGACCCTGACAGCAAACGCCGCCGGTGGAACTGGCTTCACCTATAGCTGGTCGCCGGTGGGTACAGGTACGTCGCAAACGGTGGTGGTCTCGCCAGCCGCAACTACAACCTATTCGGTTACGGTCACCAATAATACGAGTTGCTCAACCGTGGCAACGGCTACCGTGACGGTCAACCCATCGGTAACGGCTACGCTCAGCAGTGCTACCATCTGTACTGGTAACTCGGCTACGCTCATCGCTACGGGAGGGGTCAGTTACCGTTTCGGACCAGGCAATACCAATACAACCGGACGGCTAGCGGTTTCGCCAACCACCATCGGCACAAACCCGTATTCGGTTACGGTGACATCGGCTGAAGGCTGTACGGCGGTAGCCAACGCTACCGTAGTGGTGAATTCATTACCCCAACCTACGATTTCGGGCAATGCAACGCTTTGTGCCGGGCAGCCTATCTCCCTGACCGCCTCGCCAACAACCGGCCTTACCTACGCCTGGAGCGGGCCGGGGGGCAGTTTGGGCAGTGCAAATCCGCTTACGATTGCCAACAGTACGTCGGCTAATTCAGGTACGTATCAGGTGCTGGTTACGAATACCAATGGCTGTACGGCTACGGCCACGTACAACGTGACGGTGAAGCCGGTGCCCGTGGTGCAGATTCTCAACACCAGCATCACCTGTGCCAACAATCAGCCAGCGGTGGCCATTTCGACCCAGGTTACCGGTGGCTCGCCGCCCATTAGCTATGCCTGGTATCGGTCGGGTGCGGCGGGGGTCATTTCCACATCTCCCAATCCATCATTCAGCACACCCGACACCTACAGCCTGCTGGTTACGGATGCCAGCGGTTGCCAAAGCAATACGGCCACTGTAACGGTTATGACGCCCGACCCGCTGGCGGTAAACACACAAACAGCCAATGCCCTTTGTTTCAACGCCCAGGGTCGTATTACGGTAACAACCAGTGGCGGTATGGCTCCGTACACAGTTCGGTATTTCAACAGCGGCGGGCTGATCTCAACCACCACCACATCGGGCGTGAGTACGCTGCAAACAGTAGCGGGCAGTTACACGATCATTGTTGCCGATGCCAATGGCTGTTCGTTGACGCAGACCGCAACCATTACGCAACCGCCGGTACTAGCGGTTACATTGACCAGCGGCGGCCCCGTTTGTGCCGGACAAACGACCGGCACCATTGCCAGTTCAGTAACGGGAGGTACATCGCCTTACTCCTACTCATGGAGCACCGGCGCAACAACGGCCAACGTGAGCAGTCTGTCTGGTGGTAGTTATTCAGTTGTGGTTACCGACGCCAATGGTTGTGTAACAGCACAGACCATAACCATTGCGACCAACCCGCTGCCAAACGCGCCAACGGTGAGTGTTACGCAGCCAACCTGCGTGACGCTGACGGGCACCATTCAGGTGCTGACACCTGCCTCGGGGGTACAGTACAGTTTCAACAACGGCATATCGTATCAGGTGTCGCCAACGCAATCGGGGCTGCAACCAGACGTCTATCAGCTTCGGGTAAAAGACAACACGACAGGCTGCGTGTCGCTGCCCACGAGCGTCACCATCAACCCGGTTCCTTCGCCGCCAGTGCCATCCATTGCCGGCAATACGGTCTACTGTGCGGGCAACCCCATCAGTTTAACGGCTAGTCCGACTACCGGCGTTACCTACGTCTGGAGCGGACCGGCTGGCAGTTTAGGAAACGCGAACCCATTGGTTGTGGCGACAACATCAGTGGCGCAGTCAGGTGTGTATCGGGTAACCGTAACGGACGTGAACGGCTGTACGGCTACAGCCTCGGCCACTATAACGGTCAACCCGGCGGTGACGGCCGTTGTCACGAATCAGAGTATTTGCGCTGGTCTTTCCGCTACGCTCACCGCATCGGGTGGTACTGACTACCGCTGGTCGACGGGTGCGACTTCACCGGCAATCGTTGTTGCTCCCACCGCCACTATGCCGTATACTGTCACGGTCACCAACGCCAGCAATTGCTCAGCCATTGCAACCGGCACGGTGACGGTAAACCAGGCAATCACTGCCACAGTCAATAGCGCTACCCTTACCTGCCAGACGCCCGTAGCTACGCTTTCGGTTACCAGCAGCCAGACGGGACTAGCCTACCAGTGGTCGGGGCCAAACGGTTTTGCGGCTTCCACCCAGAGTGTTACGGTGGTCAACCCAGGTACGTATACGGTGGTAGCGAGTAACGTGCAAACGGGCTGCGCCACTACCACCACTACCACAGTAGCCCAGGTGGCCGGTGTAGACGTTACTCTTTTCACGCAGAGCAATTGCCTGAACAACGGCACAGACGCAACCGCCACAGACGACTATTTCACGGTGACGATCCAGGCGACCAATGGCACGCCAGGCATTTCGGGCCGCTACGACGTGGTGCTGGGTGCCGATGCGACTGGTTTGGGCGGCACGGTGCTCAACCCAGGAGGCACTAGTTATGGCACTTCGGCAACGGTGGGTGGCGTGGGGCAACCCAACGCCCGAGGGTTCCTCGCCAATGGCTCGTCTATCTACTCACTCACTATCCGCGACAGTAATAACACCAGTGCAAATACAGGTTGCCGAACGGCCCGTCTGACGGGTCAGGTGAACCCCTGTTCGTCTTGTTTACCCCCCTTGTGCCAACCGGCACGGATTAGAAAGCAATAAATAATCTTCTCAATAATAACCGCTTACACTCTATGAAAACCGTTACTTATCCGCTACGCTGGCCGTTGTGCCTGCTGTTGCTGCTAGGGTTCCTGAGTAACTACTCAGGCGCTTATGCAGCTCCGTCCCGACCCCCGGTCCACCTGGCCGGTCCTACCCCACCGGGTAACTACGTCTTCCGCGATGACAATCAGAACAACATCTTCGACGCGGCTGAAGTTGGTATTGCCAACGTGCAGGTGAACCTGTACACGAGTGATGGGGTGCTACGTGAAACGACATTGACTACATCGACGGGTCAGTTTTCGTTTACCAGTACAATTCAGCCTACTACCAGTTACGACATTCGGATTACCGGCGCCAATGCCCCGGCCAATCGTAAACTGGTACTGGCCAATCAGGGGAGCGACGATTTTGCCGATAGTGATGCCAGCCTGATTGGTAACACGGCGGTGATCGTAACGCAAAGTAGCCCCGCAGGTACGTTGGCCAATAATTTCGGTTTCGGTTATGCCGCCGGTGACCCCGACCTGGTGCTCACCAATGTCAGCGATAGTTTTAGTGTCACCAAAGGCGCTACGGCGACCTGTAACATTACAGTAACGAATCTGGGCGGAAGCACAGCTACGGGGGTAGTCATCCGTGATACACTCGACCCCGGCGTTGAATATGTGTCATCATCGCCAACCGGCACAACGGCCCTACTCGCTTCAGGGCAGGTGCAGGTAACCTGGGTAACCGGCACTATTGCGGCGGGGGCTACGGTTAATTACTCCGTCACGACGCGGGCCATTATGGATGGTGTGCTGTCTAACGTGGCCGCCGTTACGGCTGCTTCGGCAGATGGAACGCCCCGCAACAACACGGCCCGCACCTGCTTTACGGTACCGGTTAAACTTTGCGCAGGCGATACGTACGTAACCAGCCTGTCGGCAAACCTGACCAATGTGGAGTGGTTCAGAGAGGGCGTATCGGTTGGCACCGGCAATAGCCTCACCATTGCCACGGCAGGTACGTATAGCTACACGTCGACAACGGTGGGCAGTGATTGCCAGGCGAGTAGCTGTTGCCCGATCATTATCTACAACGGGGCACTTCCCAACCTGACGGTAGCGCTTACGTCAACATCTATCTGCGTGGGTGAATCCACTGTATTAACGGCAACCGGCTGTACCGGAACACTTGCCTGGAGCACGGGGGCAGCCACCGTGAGCATTACGGTATCGCCCACTATTACGACCGGCTACTCGGTAACCTGTTCGCCATCTGCAGCAGACGCCTGTCCGGCATCGGCCACGGCTACGGTGACCGTCAACCCATCAGTAACGGCCACCCTGAGCAGCGCCACCATCTGTAACGGCACTACGGCTACACTGGTTGCAACGGGCGGTACGTCGTACCGTTTCAGCGATGGTACGGTGAACAACTCGGGTCTGCTGGTTATCTCGCCAACGTCGACTACGCCTTACTCGGTGACGGTCACCAATATCTACGGCTGTACGGGAGTAGCTACGGGCACGATAACGGTGAACCCGACGGTAACAGCAACGGTGGCCAACAGCACTATCTGCTACGGCACCTCGACAACGCTGACTGCCAATGCATCAGGCGGAAGTGGCTTTACCTATGCCTGGTCACCAGCGGGCACGGGCGCAACCCAATCGGTAACGGTTTCGCCATTGGTAACTACGCCGTATACGGTGACAGTCACCAATAGCTTCGGTTGTTCGGCCATCGCCACAGCGACAGTAACGGTGAACCCAGCCGTAACAGCCACGGTAGCGAATCAAACCATCTGTAACGGCACGACGGCTACGCTCATCGCAACGGCGGCAGGCGGAAGTGGCTTCACCTATGCCTGGTCGCCAGTGGGCACAGGCTCGACCCAGAGTGTGACTGTCTCGCCGTCGGCAACAACGACTTACACGGTTGTGGTTACCAACAGCTTCGGTTGCTCGACAACGGCTACAGCCACGGTGACCGTCAACCCATCGGTAACCGCTACGCTGAGCAGTGCCACCATCTGTAACGGCACTACGGCTACGCTCATCGCAACGGGCGGTAGCTCATACACCTTCAGCGATGGCACAGTTAACACGACAGGTCTGTTAGTTATCTCGCCAAGCTCGACCACAGCTTACAGTGTCACGGTGACGAATAGCAACGGTTGTATCGGTACGGCTTCTGGCACAGTGACGGTGAACCCGGCGGTAACGGCAACGGTGGCCAACAGCACTATCTGCTACGGCACCTCGACAACGCTGACTGCCAATGCATCAGGCGGAAGTGGCTTTACCTATGCCTGGTCACCAGTGGGCACGGGCGCAACCCAGTCGGTAACGGTTTCGCCATTGGTAACTACGCCCTATACAGTGACAGTCACCAACAGCTTCGGTTGTTCGGCCATCGCCACAGCGACGGTAACGGTGAACCCAGCCGTAACAGCTACAGTGGCCGATCAGACGATCTGTAACACGACGTCGACCACGCTGACGGCGAATGCATCGGGCGGAACAGGCTTCACCTATGCCTGGTCACCAGTGGGCACAGGCTCGACCCAGAGTGTGACTGTCTCGCCGTCGGCAACAACGACTTACACGGTTGTGGTTACCAACAGCTTCGGTTGCTCGACAACGGCTACAGCCACGGTGACCGTCAACCCATCGGTAACCGCTACGCTGAGCAGTGCCACCATCTGTAACGGCACTACGGCTACGCTTATCGCAACGGGCGGTAGCTCATACACCTTCAGCGATGGCACGATCAATGGCACAGGTCTACTGGCTGTTTCACCCGAAACGACCACACCATATAGTGTAACGGTAGCCAACATCTACGGTTGTTCGGCTATAGCGACGGGCACGATAACGGTCAACCCGGCGGTAACGGCTACAGTCGCCAGCCAAACGATCTGCTACGGCACCTCAACCACGCTGACGGCGAATGCATCGGGCGGAACAGGCTTCACCTATGCCTGGTCGCCAGTGGGAACAGGCTCAACGCAGAGTGTGGTTGTTTCACCGCTGGGCACAACGCCTTACTCAGTGACGATCACCAACAGCAACGGCTGTTCGGTGGTAGCTACGGCCACTGTGACGGTGAACCCTGCTACGTCGGCCACCATCGGTGTTGCACCTAGCCAGACTATATGCCAGGGCACTACGGTTCAGTTGACAGCAGCAGGAACCGGCGGCACATCGTACAGCTACCTCTGGTCTACGGCGCAAATCACACAAGCCATCTCGGTAACGCCAGCCATCACAACGGTTTACTCCGTGACGGTTAGCAACACGGATACAGGTTGTGCGGCGGTTGCTTCGACCACCATCACGGTGAACCCAACACCAGTGCTGACCGTCAACAGTCCAACGATCTGCCAGGAGTCATCGGCAACGTTGAGCCTCACGGGCTGCGCAGGTACCGTAACCTGGTCTGCGGGTACTACCGGTGCGCTACTGGAAGTCACGCCGTTCCAGACAACGTCATACACAGCAACGTGTGTACTGACGACTGGATGCTCGGCCACGATTGCAACGACGGTGACCGTTACGCCTGCCCCAACGGTAGCACCTGCCAACGTAGTTGCTACGCGGGCAACCTGCAACGGAGCAACGGCCAACAACGACGCCAGCATTGCCCTGACAGGTCTGCAAAACACGGTTCGGGTGAGCATCTCGGCAGCCGATGGCACTACCCTACCTGACTTCGCCAGCGCAACACCAGTAACGGGTGGTACCTACACGTTCACGAACCTGCCAAACCCAACGGCGCGGGTAACGTACCTGATCCGCCTCTACGGCGTTGATGGTATCTGCACCAGCACCGTGACGGTGACCCTCGACCCAGCGGCCTGCACATGTCCGGCGCCTGGTTGCGTACCGATCATGATCCGCAAAATCAGGTAGTAGTCCTGACTAGTTTTAGTAGCGTTCAAAAGCCGCCTGCTTCACAGCAGGCGGCTTTTTTGGTCTGTATGGATATATCCCGGCACTCAACTTTTACCCGGAATTGTTTGTTAACGATACAGGTACATTGGGGCTAAAAGCGTACCTTTGCCCCTTCATTTTAGCTGACACATATAAGATAATATGCTATCCATCAGTAACTTACAGGCCTCCATTGGCGATAAGCAGATCCTGAAAGGCATCAACCTGGAAATAAAGCCGGGTGAAGTGCACGCCATCATGGGACCAAACGGTTCGGGTAAGAGTACACTCGCGTCGGTATTGGCCGGGCGCGAAGATTATGAGGTTACAGACGGTCACGTTGTCTTTGACGGCAAAGACCTATTGGATATGTCGCCGGAAGTACGGGCAGCCGAAGGGATATTTCTGGCGTTTCAGTACCCCATCGAAATTCCGGGCGTGAGCACGACGAACTTCCTGAAAACAGCCCTGAACGAAATCCGTAAGTACCGCGGCCTGGACCCGCTCGATGCCGTGCAGTTTCTGAAACTGATGAAAGAGCGGATGAAATTCGTCAACATCGACCAATCGCTGTTGAGCCGGTCGCTGAATGAAGGGTTTTCGGGTGGCGAAAAGAAGCGAAATGAAATTTTCCAGATGGCCATGCTCGAACCGAAACTGGCTATTCTCGACGAAACAGACTCTGGTCTCGATATCGACGCGCTTCGGATCGTAGCTGAAGGTGTGAATAAACTCCGCTCGCCAGACCGGTCGGCTATCGTGGTGACCCACTACCAGCGCCTTCTCGACTACATCATTCCCGACTACGTACACGTACTTTACAAAGGCCGTATCGTGAAATCAGGCACAAAAGAACTGGCCTACGAACTCGAAGAAAAAGGCTACGACTGGATCAAAGCCGAAGTTGAGGCGGCTTAAAAAAGTTTACTGTTTACTGTCTTCAGTTTACCGTTGCTTTGCTACGTTACTACAACGTGCCTGTGCAACGCAACTGAAAACGGCAAACTGCAAATAGCAGCGGCGACCGCTGTAAACTGTTTTTATGATGACTCCAAATCAAGAATATACGTCTTTCAAAGACCAGCTCATTGCGGCGTTCCGCGAGGGAGAGGCACGCATGAACGGCGAAAGTAAATCGGCCTTTCATCAGGTACGTCGGGCAGCCCTGCAATCGTTTGAGACGCTGGGGTTCCCCACCATCCGGCATGAAGAGTGGAAATACTCGAACGTGAAAACGATGATCGGCGAGCAGTATGCGTTCGACGAAGGAACGGCACTTAGCGCTGATGAGCTGGAACCGTTGCAGATTCCGAATCTGGAAGGAAACATTCTCTTTTTCGTGAATGGGCATTACCGAGCCGACCTGTCGCAGATCGTTAGCCCGGCCACACACCTACAGATTCGGAGCTTCGCCGAAGCCCAACAAACAGACGCTGAGACGATTGGCCTCCACTTCAGCCGCTACGCCGATTTTCAGGATAGCGCGTTTACTGCCCTGAATACGGCTTTTGCCCAGGACGGCGTATTTATCCGCGTTCCTGACAATAAAGTGGTAGAAGAGCCTGTTATTCTGCGCTTTATCACAGACACCCGGCAAAAAAACGTCGCCGTACAGCCCCGCAATCTGATTGTGGTGGGTCGTAATGCTGAAGTGAAAGTGGCCGAATCGTACCGAACACTGGGCAACGGAGCCAGTTTCACCAACGTAGTGACGGAGGTGGTTGTCGCCGCCGACGCCCGTGTGGAGCATTACCGCATCCAGAACGACTCTGAACGCGCCTACCATATCGGACGTACCCAGGTTAGCCAGGCCGATAATAGCCACTATTACAATGCGACCATTACGCTCAACGGCGGCTTCGTTCGCAACGACCTGAATATCGTGTTGAACGGTCAGCATTGCGAAACGTTCATGTACGGTCTGTACATGCCCAATGGCAGGCAGCATGTCGATAACCACACCCTGGTTGACCACGCCATGCCGAATTGCTACAGTAACGAGCTGTATAAAGGCATACTGGACGATAAAGGCACGGGCGTTTTCAACGGTAAAATCTACGTTCGTCCCGACGCGCAGAAGACCAACGCTTATCAGTCGTGCAAAAACGTGGTGCTCTCACCCGATGCGAGCATGAACACGAAACCGCAATTGGAAATATATGCCGATGATGTAAAGTGTTCGCACGGAACCACCACGGGCAAGCTGAACGAAGACGCTCTGTTTTACTTGCAGGCGCGTGGTATTCCAAAAGATGCTGCCCGGACGCTGCTGCTCTATGCGTTCGCCGAAGAAGTAGTGAGTAACATAAAAATCCAGCCCATCCGCGAATATCTGGAAGGAATTATCCGCGAAAAGCTGGCCTTATAGGTACGTATAAATTCAATAAAAAAGGGAACGCTGCAACTGTGCAGCGTTCCCTTTTTTATTGAATTTATCGCTTGTTACCTGCAGCGAAAATGTGAAGTCAGATTTTAGCTAGTGAGCCTTAAAATTCCATTTGGAATTGTCACTACTCATATCAAACGTTGCCAGTGTCGGTGTGCTGTCTCCGGAAGACACGAGCACATAATTTTCTTTTGAATTCGGTACGACTTTAGACATAATTCGATACGTACCATCCGTCAATTGATCAATTCGCCATAGTTGTTCCGGCGCACCGGTAAATGCTGGTACCGTTATCACTTCAGCTTCGGCTGTGGCCGCTAATGCTCGGTCCGTTCCTGCGATTAGTATCTTGTAATACGTACCACCTAGATAACCTCCCGAATTCGGAACAGCGGTGATCGTCCATTTTTGGTGGGGACGAAACATGTAATCCCCTGTTCGCACACCAATATTTCCGGTTGGCCATGTTTTAAGTACATCAGCTAATTCCTGCGATGGTACGGCTTTTATCGGTTCATCATTGTTACGATTGGCCCCTCGCGGAGCAACGGGCATCCGTGTAAAGTCGACGATTAATTCCAGGGCATATCCTCTTCGCTCAGACTCGATCTCATATGTCCCTTCCTTAAAGTTATCTCCAGCGACCGGCCATCCATTCTTCCAGAGTAACGGACGGATACCCAATACACTACGCCCGCTTTGATCCAGATCCGCTTCATAGTGGCACGACATTTTTTCGACACCATCGCCAAGAATGAAACGGCCAAAATGGCCGGGGCCGTTCACTCTGCCGCCAGCGGCAAGTACCATTTTACCACCCCCTTTCAACATGTCTCTTCCCATGTTATCCAGGTATGGACCGGTTACTTTTTTAGAGCGACCAACCACAATATTATAGGTTGAGTTTGCCCCATCGCAGCAGGTTCCGTGGGTGCCGAGGAGGTAATACCAGCCATCACGATACATCAGATCGGTGGCTTCACAATCGATGGCGACATTGATTGCCTTGTTGCCTTCTACACGCTTGCCTGTTTTAGGGTCCAGTTCTACCAGGCGGATAAACCCGAAATAGGTGCCGTACGACAGCCATAAACGACCGTCGGTTGGATCGAGTAGCAAACCCGGATCAATGGCGTCATTATCCTCAACACCATCAGACGAGGCCACTACAATAGCCTCTGAATACTTAAAATCAGGCGACTTGGGGTCAAGCGTTTTGTTCCACATGGTGAGTATCCGGCCATTATGTCCGCCTCCCAGCCCTCCGCCCGTTGCGCCATAAGCAACAAGGTAGCGATCACCAATCTTCAGTACATCCGGCGCGGCTCCGCCACCTGGTCGTTCTGCGCCACCGTTCCATGTCCAGCCATCGTCGGATATTAACCCGCCTCTGCCTGTGCCGAACGTGTAGTATTTCCCTTCACATTCCGCGATCGTTGATGGATCATGGATAAATGGTTTTCCAACCTGCGCTATCGCATTTCCGGCTGACCACACTAAAAAAAGGGTTAGTACACCCATTAATTTATTTCTTACTTCCATGATAATATAAATTTCCAAACAAATGAGCTAGTAAAACTGGATGGCTAATTAATTTCATTCGTAGCTAATTGAGAGATCTTTTACCGGTTCTCCTTTTTCGTTTAGAAAGCGAACACAGAAATCGCTCATTCCAGGCCCATTAATCACGGCTCCCCGGATTATATTTTTCCCTTTGTTTAGTGTCAGGCGAGATGAGACGCAATCATCCATTACCATTCGTCTATCGCCGGAAAGAAGAACGGCTTCCTTACCATTCAGCCACCACATTGATGCAGCATTAGATCCAACAGCCATGCGCACGTTTTTCATTTCCTGCGGACTGTTGATTACCGTTACTGCCCAAAACAGAACGCCATAAGTTGGCTTTCTCAGACCATACGCAAAACGAAATAGCTTGACGTTAAAATTCGTGCTTTCCAGTGCATGCCAGGTTAATTCCTGCTCACCTACTTTTACCTTTTCACCTCCCTTTGGAATAACCGTAAATTGATCTTTAAAATAGTCAGCCGTTAAGGCAGTTCTGACATAACTATCCGTAAAAACAGTATTACTACGGTTTGGTTTATTGATTGGCTCCAACAGCAACCAACGCTGAATAAAGCCGTCGGAGTCCGGTATTTTTTTGGAAGTTGTCGCCTGATTAAAGTAAGGCGCAATACGTCGCGTGGTATCACTTTTTGCCGTATTTTTACCGGGACCTTTTGATGTAACGGAACAACCTTGTAAGGCTAATCCTGCCAAAATTGCAAAGCTCGCCGACAGCATAAATGTTTTACGGTTACTATTCATAGTTGATTCTTAAAGAGTTTACAATTATTACTATTGAAGAAAAGGAGCACTCTTTTCATATAAAAAACTGGGCTTTTTTACGCTGAGGCTCAGAGTCAGCAGGTCTACCTTTGTAGTTAGCCAGGCTACTATTTTCTACCAACTTCTGCATCAAACCAAGTAACCGATTCTACTCTGCCAGGGGCCATCTCAGCGGCAAAATTGCTCACCTGTAGCCGTCACGGTCGTCACGGCTACGTGTTCTTCTACGTATACCATATGATCTTTTCTCAGGTATATACCCACCAGTTCAGCCAGTTTTCGCCACAGAACCACAGTAGGCTAGTCAGTACTGTCTTGCGTTTCTCCATTCTTACAGGCGAATGACTCAGTGAAGAGTAGCCTTGCTCTCAACTGGCATATTCTTCAGCGCGCAACCAACTTTTTGGGGCTGTTCCGGTGTTCTATAAGCATGCAAGCCATTACGCAGACACCGCTCGATATTCAGAAGATTCGGGCCGATTTCCCGGTACTCGACCAGCTCGTTAACGGTCGGCCGCTCGTTTATTTCGATAACGCCGCCACCACGCAGAAACCCCGTGCCGTGCTCGACGCGCTTACCCGCTACTACGAACACGACAACGCCAATATTCACCGGGGTATTCATACGCTGGCCGAACGGGCCACGGCCAATTTTGAAGCGACCCGCCGGGCTATCCAGTCTTTTATGAATGCCGGCGAAGCAGAAGAGATTATTTTCACCTATGGTACTACCGACGGTATCAACCTGGTGGCAAAAACCTACGGCCAAACGTACCTGGGGCCGGGCGACGAAATCATCATCTCGACACTCGAACATCATTCCAACATTGTGCCCTGGCAGATGCTTTGCGAAGCACGTGGCTGCGTGCTGAAGGTCATTCCGATCAACGACGAGGGCGAACTACTGATCGATGAGTACGAAAAGCTACTCACCGAGCGTACCAAAATCGTGTCGGTTGTTCACGTCTCGAATGCGCTGGGAACCATCAACCCCATCAAAACGATCATCGACAAGGCGCACGGCGTTGGCGCCGTCGTTCTGATCGACGGGGCGCAGGCTACCTCACATATCGACATTGACGTACAGGCCCTCGACTGTGATTTCTATGTGTTCTCGGCCCACAAGCTGTTTGGTCCAACCGGTATGGGTGTACTCTACGGCAAGCGGGCCATTCTGGAAGCCATGCCGCCGTTTCGGGGTGGTGGCGAGATGATCAAGGAAGTGACGTTCGAGAAGACGACCTACAACGATATTCCGTATAAGTTCGAGGCAGGCACACCCAACATTGCCGATGTAATTGCGGTAAAAACCGCCATCGACTATGTTGATGCGCTGGGTAAAGAAAATATCGCCACCTATGAACACGAATTGCTTGCCTACGCCACCGACGCGCTGCAAAGCATTGATGGTCTGCGCATTGTGGGTCAGGCGAAGGATAAAGTCAGCGTGATTTCGTTTGTGCTGGATGGCATTCACCACGAAGACACCGGCGTCATTCTGGACCAGCAAGGCATCGCCGTGCGCACGGGGCACCACTGCTGCCAACCGCTGATGCGCCGCCTTGGCATTGCCGGAACCACGCGGGCTTCGTTTTCGGTTTACAACACAACCGACGAAATTGACCGGCTCGTGAAAGGGTTACACCGCGTAAAAACCATGATGGCGTAAGCTGCTAAACTGAATTGATTATGGAACTCCTTGATAAACAAAAAGTATTGACGTACCTCAGCGATATGCCAGATCAATTCTCGGCAGAGGAGATGCTTGATCGCATTATCACATTGTCTAAGATAGAGCGAGGTCTAGAAGATGTTGAGCAAGGTCGTACTACACCTCATAATGAGGTTATTGATAAGTTTCGTCAGTGGCAGCAACGGTAAACTGGTCGCAGGAAGCAGAAGATGATTTCAATGCTGTCTGTACGTTTCTAGACAGGCAATCGGCCGCTTCTGCCAATCGCTGGGGAGATGAAGTAATTCACAAAATAGAGTTGTTGACTCAATTCCCAGAAATGGGCCGGATCGTGCCAGAGAAACGTATTCGATTCATAAGAGAGGTATTTGCTGGGGACTACCGAATAATCTACTCTTACCAGAACTCGATCATTAATCTTCTCACCATTAAGCATATGGCTAGTCAGTTGGGAACTCTATGAGTATGACGATAAACGAGAAACAAGACGAGATCATCGAGGAGTTTGACCTCTTCGATGATCAGTTGGATAAGACCCAGTACATCATCGACCTCGGCAAGAAGTTGCCCCCCCTCCCCGATTCATTACACGTACCTGAGAACCTGATTCCCGGTTGCCAATCGAAGGTGTGGCTGAACAGCGAACTAAACGGTGATGTAGTGCATTTTGAAGCTGATGCCGAACCAACGGCCCAGATTAGCCGGGGGTTGGTTAGCCTGCTCATCCGGGTCTTGTCAGACGAAAAACCGGAGGATGTTGCCAATGCCCAGTTATATTTCATTGACCGTATTGGCCTCAGCAACCTGGTTACCTCGCGGCGGGCGGGCGGTATGGCCTCAATGATTCAACGCATGAAATCGTTTGCTATGGCAAACGCCTGACACTCTATGAATGCGACAATTATGTCAGAAACTGAATTGAAAGAGCAGGTCGTCCTGGCCCTCAAAACCGTATATGACCCCGAAATTCCGGTGGATGTGTACGAGCTTGGCTTGATCTACGACATCAAGATTTTTCCCGTCAATAACGTCTATATCCTGATGACGCTGACGTCTCCTTCCTGCCCATCGGCCGGGTCTATTCCGGGCGAGATTGAACAGGCAGTGCGTAACGTGGAAGGCGTCAATGATGTCAGTGTCGAACTAACATTCGACCCCGCTTACTCATCCGATATGATGTCGGAAGTAGCCAAGTTAGAACTTGGATTCATGTAAAATTTAAGACTAAAAAATTATGTATCCTCCTCATTTAGTTGCCCCCATGCGGGAAGACCTCACTAGCGTGGGCTTCCAGGAATTGACTACCGCTGCCGATGTCGACGCCGCTATGGCCGCCGAAGGCACAACGCTTGTTGTTGTCAACTCAGTATGTGGTTGTGCCGCTGGTGCTGCCCGCCCGGGTGTGAAAATGGCTCTGGCCACAACCGACGTGAAGCCCGACAACCTGGTCACGGTATTTGCCGGTGCTGACCTCGACGCTACAGCGAAGATGCGCGAGTACCTGCTCCCCTACCCTCCGTCGTCGCCCGCCATTGGTATCTTCAAAGATGGCGATCTGGTGCATTTCATCGAGCGGCACCATATCGAAGGTCGCTCGGCCCAAATGATCGCCCAGCACCTGGAAATGGCCCTCGAAGAGTTCTGCGAGAAAGCGTAAGTAAAAAAGTTTACCGTTTACGGTCTTCTGTGGCTTCGTTTGATTAAGTATCGTAACTAAGCGAAGCCACAGAAGACCGTAAACGGTAAACTTTTTTTACCCCACCCGCTCTAGCAGTTCTTTTGTTTTACGGATACCGGCGTACTCGTCGAGTTTGCTGCCTTCGTACTCGATTCCGATAATCCCCTTGAACTTGCTGTCTTTTACAATTTTCATGATTTGGGTGTAATCGGTTTCCACGCAGTTCCCCTTCTCATCAAAATCATACGTTTTGGCCGACAGACCTTTGGCATACGGAATTAACTCCTGCGTGCCTTTATAGCGGTCATACGAATCGTCGCAACCGGTGGCGCTGCGCTTCATGCAGAAGTTACCGAAGTCGGGCAACGTACCTACGTTCTTCATGCCCACCTGCTTGATCACACCAGCCAGCCAGGCTCCGTTTGAGGTGATGCCGCCGTGGTTTTCAACGATCACGTTGATACCCGATGCCTTGCCAACTTCGCCCAGTTTGCTCAACCCCTCAACCGCCGCTTTAGCCACCTCTTCAGGCGAACCGCTGCCCTGCGCATTGACACGAATGGTCTTGCAGCCCAGATACTTGGCGCACTCAATCCATTTTTTGTGATTCTCTACGGTCTGGTTACGCTTCGTAGCATCCAGATCAGCCAGCGGACCTTCACCGTCGATCATGATCAGGTGGTTGGTTACGCCGTTGTCTTTGCAGCGCATCAGCAGTTCGTCCAGGTAGGCTTTGTCCTGCGCCTTGTCTTTGAAAAACTGGTTCACATACTCGACAATGCTGATGCCGAATTCTTTTTTGGCGATACCCGGAAAATCCAGATTGGTGATCTGCTTTCCAAACAACGCTTTGTGCAACGACCATTCGGCCAGCGAAATATCGAAGGCAAGTTTTTCAGGGGCCGCTTCGGCCCAGGCAGGCAGTACAACTGTGGCGGCAAGTGCTCCGGCTGTTTGCAGGAACGACCGGCGATTCAGATTACTCATAGCGTCTATATGATTGTCAGTTTGTCACTGTATAAGATAGTAACCGGCTGAATCTACGGCATAAAAAAAGGCGGGCTGTAGGGCAACCCGTCTTTCCAGTTCAGAATACAACCTGAATATCATTCTGTTGGTGAACCAACCCGTTGGCATCAGCGAAATGATACAGTCGAAAGGTACAATTTTTTCAGTGAATATGTCAAATCAATTAACAATTATCAGTGAACAATTATCAAATGCCCTGCTTAGGTACGTTGTTCAACAGCACCACTGATAATTGTTCACTGATAATTGTTAATTGGCACAAAGTGCTTCTGATTCAGCGGCAGGTTTTCGGCCGTCCAGACCACATCTCTCACAAATTCGTGGCCACGGACGGGGCAATTGGCCACGCGGCAGTAGTGGCAGCACTCCTGCAGGCAGGGGTCGGCGTGGACGAAAATTTCTACTTCGCTGGAAAACCCATCCTGCAACGTCTTTTCAAACCGCTGCACTTCGTCGTGCGTGTTGAGCAGATCCCAGTAGTAGGGCAAGGTGAGGTGACAGTCGATATGCAGGTCGGCACCGTATTTCTGAACACGCAGGTTATGCACGTCGATCCAGTTCCGCTGCCGGTTCTCGGCAAGCACCGTCACCACGCGATCAATGGTTGGCAGATCGGTTTCATCGAGTAATCGCCCAACCGACTGACGCACCAGCGACCAGCCGTTGTAAATAATGAACAGCGATAAGGCCAGAGCCAGCACCCGGTCTAGCCAGGTCCATCCGGTGAACCAGACAAGACCTACGCCAATGACCACTACTACACTACTTACGCTATCGACCAATAAATGCTTACCATCGGCCACCAGGGCTAGTGAATCGGCCAGTTTGCCCTGTTTGGTCAAGGTGTAGCCGAGCAAGGCATTAGCGGCCGTAGTGAAGGCAATGAGCCCCAGTCCCCAGCCTAAATCAGTCAGAACGGTTGGCTCGAAAAAGCTGACCACTGCCTCGTAAATAATCACCAGCCCCGCCGACAGGATCAGTGCCCCCTCGAAACCCGACGACAGGTATTCTACTTTTCCATGCCCATAGGGGTGGTTCTGGTCGCGGGGTAAACCGGCGATATATAGACTGTAGAGGGCAAATCCACTGGCAATTACATTCACAATCGATTCCAGCGCATCGGTAAGAATTGCCGTCGAATTGGTCAGGAAAAAAGCTGTGAATTTCAGCACCAATAGCACAATACCCACCAGTAGCGATACGGCCATCCAGCGGGTCTTGCTGTGTTGTAGTAGCTTCATAGACTCCGTAAAGATACGGTTAACCGAACAAATCGTTCGTATTTTCGCCGCATGGACACGACGCATAACCCCTGGCAAACGCTCGACTCAGAAGTTAAGTACGAAAACAACTGGCTGTCAATCAGGCACGAAAACGTGATTACCCCCGCTGGTACACCAGGTATCTACGGGGTGGTTAGTTTCAAAAACAAAGCGGTAGGCGTAATCCCTATCGACGATCAGGGCTATACGTACCTGGTTGGGCAATATCGCTACGCACTAAACGAGTACACCTGGGAAATACCGGAAGGCGGCTCCCCGGTTGGTACAGACGTCCTGGCCTCGGCGCAACGCGAACTACAGGAAGAAACCGGATTTGTCGCCAATCGGTGGACGAAGCTTGCCCGTATTCACACCTCCAATTCAGCTACCGATGAAGAAGGGTTTATCTACGTCGCCGAAGAGTTGACGCCAGGCCCTCATGCGCCGGAAGAAACCGAAGATCTTCAGTTACTGAAGCTTCCGCTGGCCGAAGCCGTCGCGATGGTGATGGATGGCCGCATCACCGACTCGATCAGTATGGCGGGTTTATTACTGGTTGCCCGGCTCAGGGGGGTGTAACCGCCTGGTATCTGAAAACAAAAAGTGGTTGTTGACAGTAGCAGTAAGTACGGTACAACGTATCGGTGCGCTGATTGATCGACCAGTTGGAACACGTACCTGATCGGCCAACTGCCACTGCCAACTATCGACTTTCTATGCTTTTACCCATTATTTTCGGCTTTCTGACTGGCGTGGCACTCTGCCTGACCTTCGGAACCGTTTTTTTCGCCCTTATCCAGAATAGTGTCGACAACGGCTACAAGGCCGGGTTGACCATTACCCTGGGCGTTGTGCTGGGCGACACGATATACGTCACGTTTGCCCTGCTGGGTACGTCCATTATTCCCCATTCTGAAGCACTGGAGCCTATTTTAGCGGCCGTAGGGGTGCTGTTTCTGGTAGCGCTGGGGTTGTTCAACATCATCAAAGGAACGCCACGTATCGCTTATCCCAAGACCAAATTTGGCAACTATGCCTACTACTTCACAACGGGATTTCTGCTGAACGCGCTAAACCCGATCAACTTTGTGTCGTGGGTGACTATCGCCGCTTACATGCAGCACTCATTACATTACAATACCACCCAGCAGGTTGTTTTTATGGGATTTGCGCTACTGGGCGTAACAACTGCCGAATCGGCACTGGCCATCTTTGCCCATAAGCTGAAGCGTTTCTTTACGCCCAAAGTCGCCCTTGCATTCAACCGCATCACGGGCGTTGTCTTCATCATCGTGGCAGCCCGGCTAGCCTGGGTAAAGCTCTACGAGCCCGTCACGGCACTTCTTCATCGTTGGTAACTTGGTGACTGGTTACTGGTGATTAGTGATTGGTAGCTCCGCTAAGCAACGTTACCTGGCGAAGCTATCAATCACTAATTACCAGTAACCAATTACCTCCTACCCTTCAGCGGGTTCGTTCTCCCGGCTTCCGGTTTTTTCTTCGTTAATCTCGGGATTATTGCGCTCGCCCTGGGCAGAAGCTGCCGACGACTGGGTTTCACTATCGGGAGCTACTGACTCGTCCTGGCCTGGTTTTTCTGCGTCTTCTGGCATCATTTTGTTGATTATAGGTCATCATCTTCATCCTCAAAGTCATCGCCCTGAAGATCATCGTCGGGGTCTACTTCGAGTGGTTCCTCTATATCCCCATCGTCGCTCAAGTCGTCATCGATGGTGTCGCCGTAGCCGCTTGTTGCGCCTGAACCTTCGTCGCCAAATTCAGCGTCATCATCATCTGGGTCTGGGTTCATCATCAGTACATCGTCTTGCTCATCGTCGAGCAGGTCATCATTATAAGCCATTGTTGCGTGTTGAATAGGTTTCCGAACTCCAATAACCGACCGAATTGTGGTTGGTTAGTTAAGGTAATATGAATTTTGAGCCAATGGCCTTCTAACAGGATGAAAAATTACACACTTCAACGGTATAGTGATCAACCCGTGCTCACAACACAGGATGTTAAGCCCTACGGAGATGGATTTGAGGTGCTCGGGGCGTTCAACCCTGCCGCCTGCCGATTTGGCGACGAAATACTATTGCTGCTTCGCGTGGCCGAAGCGCCGAAGTCTGAGCCGGGCTGGTTACACATTCCCATTGTCGAGACAATAAACGGGCAATCGATGCTGACCGTAAAGATTCTCCGCGAGCCCGACGGCCCCTACGATCCGCGTGTGCTGACCATCGACGGGCAAACGTACCTGACCTCGTTGAGTCACCTCAGGCTGGCGCGTAGCCGCGATGGCGTTCACTTTACCATCGACGATCAGCCATTCCTGTTTCCCGCCCGCCCCGACGAAGCTTTTGGCCTTGAAGATGCCCGCATCACCTGCATCGACGGCACCTACTGGATCACGTATACGGCCGTGTCGGCGAATGGGCCGGGAGTAGGCTTAGCTAAAACGACCGATTTTGTCCATGTAGAGCGGGTTGGTATGGTATTGCCGCCCCCCAACAAAGATGCCTGCCTTTTTCCGGAGCGTGTAAATGGTAAGCTGCTGATGCTTCACCGGCCCATGGTTTCTGAGATTGGCAAACCTTCGATCTGGATTTGCGAGTCGCCCGATGGGGTACATTGGGGCAACCACAGGTACGTGTTCGGTGCCCTCGGCTCAGACTGGGAATACCTGAAAATCGGGGCCGGACCCGAACCTGTCCGCACCGATGAAGGCTGGTTGCTCCTTTACCACGGGGCAAGCAAACAGCACGAATATGCCCTGGCACTGGCCTTGCTGGATGCCAACGAGCCAGGTACGTTGCTAGGCCGGTCTGCTGCGCCACTGCTCACGCCCGAATTGAGTTGGGAGCGCGAAGGCTTCTTCCCCAACGTTGTGTTCAGCAACGGTTGGGTAGCTAGTGGCTCCAACGAGTGGTGGGTCTATTACGGGGCGGCTGATTCAGGCGTTGGCCTTGCCGTTTTGAAGCAGGCCGTGGCTTTGCCTTCGTAAGCGACAGACCTAAAAAAGAAAGCCCTCATCATGGCAACAGATGAGGGCCTGCACGTAGCGAGGAAGTAGGCTGACGATCAGGTTTATTCGGCGGCAGCGGCCAGTAGCGGCTCGATGACCGTGTTGAGCCGTTCGCGCACAAAGCTCTCCTGTAGGTACGTTGGCAGTTTGGCCACCAGTTGGCGATACCGTTCAATGCCCAGCGCTTTAGCAATATAGGCTTCGTGAATCGAGTTCACATGCGTAACAATGCTGACCAGACTCTGGTGAAACAGCCGCACATCAACTTCCGAATCGACAAAGCGTTCGATCTCACGCGGTGCGCCGTTGCCGTTGGCTGATGATATACGCAGGCGACTCAGCATATCGAAGTAGCTGGTATACCCAATCTGGCGGGCCAGCACCTTGTATTGTTCAGGGCCAAACTTCTGCAGGATCTCACCGGTACGGGGCGAGCGCAGCGCTGTTTTGGGGTTATTCTGAACGGCGTTACGTAGTGCTTTGATTCGTTGGTCGCGGGTGGTTTTCAGGAACTGGGCCACCTCGATCTGCGCTGATGTATGCCGCGAAGGCAACGCCAGGTCCGAACGACCGGCTTCGGCCATCCGCTTCGCCATCGGCAGGCGCTGGATGCGGTAATTATTGATTGGCCCCAGTGCGTAGTAACCCACAGAAGCCGGATAATGGCCCCGCACCACCATGTTGCCAATCCGCTTACGGATCAGCTCTTCATTGCTTACATTGATATTCTGTACAGCCAGAAACGCACGGGCACTAAACAGCACGCTGTAGTAAGCCTGCGGAAACGTCCAGTGCAGCGAACTTTGTAGATACTGCTCCGAATCGGCCGACCGATCGTTGAGGACAGGCGTTATGCGAAGCGCATATTCGGCGCTCCAGCTATTGAGCAATAACTTCTCTAACGCCGCCTGCCGATCGGCCGCGCCCAAGCCGCCAAACTGCCGGAAGATGGGGAATTTAGCTAGATCGAACAGGTCATTCTGATGCTGGATATGGAAATCCATGGCGAAGAAGTGATTCAAAAACACCTGCGCCGGAATCGATTTTCGCTGGGCAGCATCCCGCCATATTTCGTCTGCCTGGGCAGCTTGCACGGGCAGTTGCGTAGGCCTGGAAGCCATCGACACATTGGTTGTTTCTCTCATACACTACTAACAAAGAAGACTATTCACCAGTTCAATTTTCAATAGCTTTCACACCTAATCAACCTCCTCATTTACAGCTAATTACAAACTATTTTTCGACTCATTTTGTCACCATTTTCACCGTCAGTTGACAGGCTTTTTTTGCGGTAAATCGCAGGCTCCGGTGTACTTTTAGCGGCCATTTCCCGTTGCTTAATTAGTATGACTATATTCAGTAAAGCAGGCCTCGTCTGGGGCCTTTTTTGTAGTACACTGCCCGGATTTAGCCAGGGTGATAAGGCGTCGCTCGAAGGGCTGGTCCTTGATGCGGCTACTCACCAACCGATCATTGGTGCAACGGTTCAGGCATTGACACAGACGGGAAATGCCACGCAGGCAAAGTCACTGGCACCTGACGGCAGTTTCAAGCTTAACCTGAGCGCGAAGGAATCGTACCGGATTGTGACTCAGGCGGCTGGTTACATAGCCACGGAAGATCGCATGGCATTTACCGATAGCCGGGCTGTTCGCCTTTTCGGGAAGACTATTTACCTGAACAGGACCTTACCAACGTCTACACCTGTAGCCGCGGCTTCATCTGCCCAAAAAAAGGCGTCGCCCGCGCCAAAATCGGCACCAGCCAGCACGGCGGCCAAACCACTGACGATTACCGACCAACCCGTTGAGTTAAGGGCCATCCAGTTCACCCAGAGCACGGCCGATATGGTGCCCGAAGCCCAGGCCGACCTAGACCGCCTGCTGACATTCCTGACGCAAAACCCGACTATCAGTATTGAGTTGGCCGGGCATACCGACAATCAGGGCGATTTTGATCAGAACGTCACGCTCTCCCGGCAACGAGCCGAGACGGTGAAATCATTTCTGGTCAGCAAAGGCATTGCCGCCACTCGTATTTTCACGAAAGGCTATGGAGGCACCCGACCGGTAGCGACCAACAACTACGAGAAGAGCCGCCAGTTCAACCGGCGCGTCGAAATGCGAGTGATTAAGCAGTGATTGGTTATTACGGACGCGCGAGGGCTCCAGCAGAGCCTCCGATCACAATAACCAATAACCAGCTTCCCTCAACGGGCGATCAGGATTCTTTTTGAGGCGGCGAACGTACCTGCTTTTATTTTAACGATGTAGAGGCCCGCCTGCCAGTCGCCGACATACGCTCTATACTGCTGACGAACGTCGCTACCAGCCAGTTGCTGATGACTCACCCGCCTGCCAGCCATATCGAAGACATCAATGGTAACGGCTTCGGTGGTAGGCATCTGGTACAGGTACGTTACAAACTCATCGGCGGGATTGGGAGCCAGTTCCAGTTGGGCTGTCTGCTTCGATTCATCCGCTTCCGGGCACCAGACAATCGGGTCGGGATCGGTCGAAGGCACGCCAAAATCGAGGCCTAACGTGTTTTGCGGGCCGGGCGTGGTACCTCGCCACACGGTCGCCAGATTACCGTCCAGCGCAGCCCGATACCCGTTACCAGACGAGCTGGTGCCACTATTGAACACCTTGCCTGCCAGTTTGCGGTTACCTTCATAAAACTCCAGTTCGGTCAGCTCAGCAAAGCAATTTTTGGCCGCCACGTACCTGACGTATCGCCACGGCTGATTGGCATTGACCACAAACTCGTTCCAGCCCCGGGCGGGCTGAGACAGAATAGCCAGCGTTGTCCAGGAGGTGCTATCCTGCGAACCCTGAATGAGGCCATTCCGGCACCGGTCGCTGCACGTTTGACAGGAGTCGACGCCGAAATGAATGCGAATTTTAGATATCGTTGGCGTAGGTCCTATCTGATTGCAGTTCAGACCGGGAATCTGGCTACAGTACAAATTGGCAATGGCGTCCATGCCTGCGTTGCCCGGATATTGCTTCACCAAACTGTCGGCTTTGGGCCAGTCGGTTGCTGCCGTGTAGGTCACATCGCCCCGAATGCAGGCTAAGTTGACAAACTGCCAGCCCGTTTCGTCAGCTACCCGGCGCAACACAGCGTTGGATTGGCTTTTACCAGGAAGAAACGAATTGCGCAACACAGCCACACCGGTGGTAAAGCCCGTAGACACAACCAGTTTCAACACTTCATCTCTGAACGTAGCCGCGTCGAAATTGGTCTGACTTACGTTTTCAGACAGCGAGATCAGCACCAGGTCGGGTTTGTTTCCCGGCCAGAATGCCGCTACTTTATCCGTAACCGCCGTTTTGTACGGAAATGCCTTGCTGGCGTACGTCTTTTCCCAGTCGTCGAGCCGTAGCCGCTGCACCGACACGTCGGGATTCTGTTCTTTCAGTTTCTCGGTCAATAAACTCACATAGTCGTTGGCCCGGCTTGTTGCGGCCATACCCCAGGGGCCACCTGTCCAGCCAATGGTTGCGTCGGGTGCATTTTCAGTCAGCGCATTACCGATTACCAGAACCCGACTATAACGTGGTATTTCTACTGTAGGCGGAAAGAGAATATCATCCTGCTGATAGAAGTTGACGGGTTTCCCCCCGTTGAGCTCATGTACCGTTCGCCAGTCTTTATACGCCTGACAATCAAGCGGAGACGCGCCAGTTGCATTACACCCGCCCGCGGTCAGGATGCCCGATGTGGTATATGTGGCACTTTGCTCTGGTTTACGAATGACGTTGGCGGTTGTGGCCAGGTATCGGGCGGCTACCTCTCTGACAACGTCGCGGTCGGGCGGGTAGGTAAGGTCAAAATTGAATATCGTAATGATCTGGGTCCCGAATTCATAACAGTCCGTAAACTGTCTGATCTGTTCACTTCTGGGAACCGGATCATTGATTCGGCCAGCGTTTCCCCCCACTTCATTGACGATCAACTTTCCGGGCATATTGGAGCGAACCAGATCAGTCGAAAAGCGAAAATCGGAGAAGTTGCCATCGTTTATCTTGATCCCGTCCATGCTTTCGCCGATGTCTTTGAAGCTAAAGGTGCCCCGCTGAACCGACAGCTTGTCATGAACGGCCCCGTATTCTGGAATAACTTTGAATCGGTTATCCACGGCTTTAATTGCCGCTGCTACTTCATACAGGAAGGTTTTCATAACGCCATGCCGATACCGATACCAGTCCCGGCCAGCCTCACCTTCAAAAGCCCCTTTAAACTCGCCATTGGGTGCTTTGGGGCTAATCTGGTCAAAGCTGGAACCTGGCTGACCGTCTCCTTTCCAGGCCGATTTCAACCGGGTAATCGACCCTCTGTATTTAGCTTTCAACCAATTTCTAAACCCTTTAACCATTGGGTCTGAGTAGTCGAAGAGGCGTTCGTAGTCGCCCGTAAGGCCTTTTGTAGTCGTATACGGATACCCAAACTCCCCCTGCCCGTTATTGGCCACGCACATGAACAACAGCTCATTTGTATTGAGCAAATAACTGTATCGCTGGGCTACCCGGGCGGCAAACGTGGTTCCTTTTTCAATCGTAGCTGGCGCGGCGAAGCTGGTAAATACCCGGAACGTTCCCCGGTTTTGATACAGGCCGTCGAAATGCTGGTATACCCTCAGGTCCTGCCCAAACACATTGTACCCCTGCATGCGGTCGGCGGCACTCCAGCCATTAAAACCATCTTCAAAGTTATTGTTGGGGTCAGAAGGTGTATCGAAGCGCTGGTTATCGATCCAGATACGAATGGCGATTTTCATGCCATTCCGGCGCGCCGCTGCCACCTGATCGTCGTACTGTTGCCAGGGATTCGGGTCATCTTTGCGCCAGTTGTTGATCGTGCTCCAGAGCATCGTGATCATTACACCGTTGCCGCCATTCGCTTTTAGCTGATTGATCGATTCAATTCCATTATCTCCGCTTCCGATGTAGTTATTACCAAGCGACAGCAGCAGATACCGTTGATTCTGCTGCGCTGACAGCCAGTTGCTTAAGCCACAAAAAAGGACGATTAAGGCAGTTCGATAGAATCGATTCATACACGAAATATTAATTTAAAGGCGGTCTGTCCGTTGAGCATTTCAGGTACAGCCTGCCCTGCTCCGATTCGGCCAGCGGCGGGGTTGCTTCACGCTCCATCACACTCGTAACGAACGCAGCCGCCTCATCATATACATAAATTAGTCTGTAGCCGCCCTGGTTTGCCGACCCAGGCCTAGTCCGCCGACAACCAGTAACGTACCCAGAATGGTATACAGGGTAATTGGCTCGCCCAGCAGCAGTGAGGAGTAGGCAAAGCCGAAGATAGGGCATAGAAATAGCCATAACGAAGCTTTAACCGCGTCGGCCCGCACCAGCCGAAACCATAGCTGAAGCGCTACAACCGATACCGGACCAATGAGCCACGCCACCGACGCCCAGAACTGCCCGTCGAAGGTGGTGGCGCTGATATCGGTCGTCAGCAGGGTGATAGGTAGAATAAGCAGTCCGCCGATCAGCACCTGCCAGCCATTGATAACCAAATTGGGCAACCGCCAGTTGAACCGGGCGTAGTAGACGGTTGCAGCAGAAATCGACAACATGCTCCCCAGCAAAATCAGCAGCCCTTCGACGGTGGCGTAGGCCTGCCCCAGCAATGGATACGCCGCCACGCACACACCGATCAGGCCCAGCCCAAGCCCCCCTGCTTCGCGCCAGTGCAGGGGCCGCCGCAGAAACACAGCCGACATCAGCGTAATAAACAGCGGATTGGTGGCCGTCGACAAGCTACCGATACCGGCCGACACCTGTTTCAGCGCCAGCACAAAAAGCCCAAGGTAAATGGTGGTATTCAGGGCGGCAAAAATCGTCAGCCGTTTCCACTCCGCCCCTACCGGCATCGGGTTCCCTTTCTGAAACACGTAGGCCACCAGCAACATACCGCCCCCGGCGATCAGGAAGCGCACCGTAGCCAACACCAGCGGTGCCGCCGACTGCACCCCAAACTTCGTGGCCACCGACGCCGACGCCCACAGCATGGCAAATAAAAGGCCCGAAATGAGCAGATTGGAACGCGGAGACGAATGCACAGATACAGATAAAAAGTTCTTACGCTGTCATTAAACTGGCATTGCTTGTTTTACCGATTAATGACCGCCCAATGACAGCGAAGCGAATGACAACCTGATGACTATTTTTTCCTAAAACCCAATCTTCCCGCGTCTTGCGCTCTTGCCGCTTTGTTGGCTGGCCCAGTCGCGCATGTGGGCGATCTCTTTTTCGAAACCGCCGGAGAGGATCGGAAAGCGCATCCAGGTACGTGGGTCCAGGCTGTGGTCATCGAGGTGGAAGCTGGGGGCGTAGCGTTCGCGTTTCCACTGGTTGCGGCTCCAGAGCTTAAAGAATCGCTCTACCCACATCAGCAGATTTTCGCGGCTATGTTGCCCGGCAAATTTCACTTCAATCTGCTTGAACACCTCTACAGGGGCCTGTTTGTCGCGAATACCGGCGTTTTCAATTTCGTTTAGCACGTCGTAGGGCATCAGGTCGGCCTCGTCGGTCTGGTTCCGGTCAAGGGGGCGCAGTTCGGCGGTGGGTTGCAGGTTATTTACCCGGTTCAGACCCAACAGTTTAATTCGGTCGGCCGGACTCGGGGTGTTCACCACATTCAGGCCCTCGGTTTCGAGCCAGCGCAGCCAGCCCCGCAGAAAATGCTTGTCGATGCCGGTGATGGGCGAGATACTGCCCGCCGTGTCACCGTCCATCGTGGCGTAGCCAACGGCCGCTTCGGATCGGTTTGAGGTGCTGAGCAGGAGCGCATTTTTCAGGTTGGCCAGCATCCAGACGCCCGGTGCACGTACCCGCGCCTGAATATTTTGCAACGCCAGATCGTCCTTATCCCACGACAGTTTCCGGCCTATCTGTCCTTCGATCAGGCCCGTGTAGGTATCCACCAGCCCGTCGATGTTGATGTTCATGAAGGTGGCACCCAGGCTCTCGGCCAGTTCTTTGGCCGAATTAAACGTGTCGTCCGATGAGTTGGAGGTGCCCTGATAAATCGTTGTCAGCAGCTTGCCAACCATCGCCTCGGCGCTGTCGCAGTCCTGAACGGCTGGCAGATGGTGCAGTTTTTTCTTTACCCCGTCGAGGCCAATATTCTCCACGGCCATGCGCACCATCAGGTACACCGTAGCCGCAATCGCCGACGAATCGGCCCCGCCCGACAGGCTGAGCACATACCCCTGCGACCGGCTTTTCCGAAGGTAATCGAACAGGCCGAGTGCCACGGCACGGGCAAATTCTTCTTCCTTGATACTACCAAACCGCTCCCAGGGTTCAAGCTCCGCCTTTTGCACTACCGGGCTAATCTCCGGCCAGTTGAAGCGATCCGTAACGCGCAGGTTGGGCAGGGCAAAGGCCAGGTTTCCCCGGTTCTGGGTCTGATTGAGCCGTGTCATCTCCACATCGACCACAGCCGGAACAATGTGCATGTCTTCGTAGCTCAGTCGTGGGCCCGACACCAGCAGTTCGCCGTTGGAGGCCACCATCGCATCGCCGTCGTAGATAGCCCGGCCCGCCTCGTTGCCCAGCAGGTTTGTATACACATAGCTGACGCCAAACGACCGCGACGCATCGACCACCAGTCGTTCGCGGGTAACCGATTTGCCAAATGCAAAATGGCTCGCCGATGGATTCAGAATGATATCGACGCCACGTTCGTACAGTGCCCGCCCCGGCCGGTTGGCAATCCAGGCGTCTTCGCAAATCTCGAAGCCGATCCGAATGCCCGACAGGTCGAACACGATATCGCCAAACGGGTAACTAAACTCGCCAATATGGGTCTCATCCCGTACGCCCACCGTCCAGGGCTGAAACCAGCGGGGTTCGTAGTGAATGCCGTTTCCGGGCAGGTACTGCTTGGCCACAAAGCCCAGAATCCGCTTGTTGACTATGAAGCAGGCGGTATTGAACGTGCGGTTGTTATGCCGCATGGGCAACCCTACCGACACGGCAATATCGGCCGTATGACCCACAATATCGAGCAGCGACGCGATAGATTGATCGATCGTATTCTGCGCCAGGAACATGTCTTCGCAGTTGTAGCCAGAAATGCATAGTTCGGGCAAACACAACAGACTAACGCCCTGCTGGCGGGCCGCGTCGATGGCATTGATGATATTTTGCTGGTTGTGGTCCCAATCCAGCGGGGTCTGATTGAGTACCCCAGCGGCAACTTTTAGCAGTTTCAAGGTCGAATGATCGAGTTGTGTACTTGGCTAACAAAGATGCGGCATGAAAGGGTTTGCTGGGTTAGTACGGAACAAAAAACCCGGCTTGCATCGGGGTAGTTCTATCGACTCCTGATTCTGGCGTTTACTGTTACCCAGTAATTACCAACGTCTGTATTTTCTTAATCAAATGAGCATAAACAAAAAGACACCATAAAACCTTTTAGTCTATAGTCTTTAACTACAAAAACAAAATCATGACTTCTCAACCTCAAGACGCCTCAACCCTGGCCAGCCAAACCGTTCAGGCCCTGCATGGTGACCCATCAAGCGTATCGCCTACCGACGGCACCTCACTGATTGATAGCTGGATCGCTACCCTTGGCGAAGACAGCCCGATCAGCGATGATCTGTACTCGTTGAAAGAAGCGCTAGAAGATGGTGCTCCTGACAGCAGCGAAATCTCTTCTATTTTGTTGAGCCTGTCTCAGCAGACAGCCGCAGCCTCTTCACAAGCTGGTGGCGACGCACAGGGTTCGTTGCAACAGTTGGCTTCAGCACTGGAAGTATTCGGTCGGCAGATTGCCTAACCAACCATCGGAAATCACCCCGAAGCAGCCTCGCCTTTAGCGGGGCTGCTTTTTTTGTAGACCCATTGCCTGTCGTCAGGCTATTAAACTTGATTCGTTAACTGACAGATGTCAACCGCAGTGTGGCCTGGGTACGTTGTTTCGTTACCACCCGTAACCAGCAACGTACCCAGGCCGAGGGCCTCGGCACCAGCCATGTCGCGTTCGGGACTGTCGCCGACGAACAGGATTCTGTGAGGTGGGGCGTTGAACCGGTCGAGCGCTTTCTGGAATAACTTCGGCGACGGCTTGACGATACTGTGTTCTGATGAAAACACCAGCGTATCGAACAGGTGATGAATGTGACACTGCCGAAAAGCGCGGACAAACAGCGCTTTCTCCGACCAGAGGTTACTCACCAGGCCCAGCCGGTGAGTTTTCGCCAACTGGCGCAGGGCGTGGCAGTGGCTGTCAGGTATGTGTCCCAGTTCATGGTGAGCAAACACCGTATGCAGGCGGGCAGCATCGGTTTGCGGCAGGCCGAGCGAGTCGAGCGTTTCGGCCAGATACGTGCTGGCGGGGCGGAAATTCTCGTGGTAGGCGGGGTCTGCATAATGCTCGTTCATGGTGTCATACACCTGCTGAATCACCCATTGCACCTCACTGTCTGAATGATACGTTCCGCCCAGTTTCCGGTATGTCTGGGCGTAGGCTTGCTCATTGGAAAAGCGATTACCGCCAAACATCAGCGTGTCCATCAGGTCAAGCAGGATCACGTCGAACTGATCTATAAAGCGCTCGGTAGAGGTCATACCATGACTAACCGGAAATGAGCCCATAGGTTACCAGATCTACCGAAGAGTGGTAACTAAGTTTAATTTAGTAGCATGTCATTTTGGTGGTCCATCTTTTTTTTCAATCTGCCCTAAACGTATCAAATAAGCCTATTTCCTCTAAAACAACTAGTTACAACGCACTTCCTATCTAGCCTATTATACTGATTCTGAATTTTTCCTTGACAGTACCAACAAAACAAAGTTAAATTGGTCTGATAATTGAGGGCGGCTCTTGGGCCGCGCATCTTTCATGCCCCCTCGCTTATCTAACCCACTTCCGCTTCGGCGCTATTTAACGTATGCAGAAACTTAGCCTAAGCCAGTCATTACAACAAAAACTGTCTCCCCAGCAGATTCAGTTTATCAAGTTGCTGCAAATACCGACGGCTGAACTGGAAACCCGTATCGAGGAAGAGTTGGAAATTAATCCGGCCCTCGAAGAGGGTATGGACGAAGAATACGACACAAAAGACGAGTTTGATGAACCCGGGGAGTTCGACGATAAAGACGAATACACCGACCGGAACGACGACCTGGACATCGACGGATACCTGGCCAACGATGAGTTTGCCGGGTACAAAATGCAGGGCGACGGTTCATACAACGAAGAAGACCGCGAAATGCCCATTGCCACCATGTCGAGTTTGATGGATTCGTTGATGCAGCAGTTCGGCTACCTCCGGCTCACCGACGAGCAACGCGCCATTGGTCTGCAATTACTTGGTAGCATTGAAAACGACGGTTATATCCGCCGGTCATTACAGGCCATTGTCAACGACATGGCCTTTTCGCAAAATATCTTCGTCGATGCTGATGAGGTAGAAGACGTTCTCCATAAAATACAGACGTTCGACCCACCCGGCATTGGCGCCCGCGATTTGCAGGAATGCCTGCTGTTACAACTTCGCCGTAAAGACCTGACCGACCCCTACGTTCAACTGGCTATTCGGATCATCAACGAGTTTTTCGACGAGTTCTCCAAGAAACATTACGACAAAATTCAGCGGCGGCTCAACGTTAGCGATGAGGCCCTGAAACGAGTGGTCGAGATTATCATCAAGTTGAATCCAAAGCCGGGTTCGGTCGAAGGCGACGACAGTGCGGTGCAGTACCTGATGCCCGACTTCCTGCTGACCAACAACGGCGGCAAACTCGAACTGACGCTGAACTCTCGCAATGCGCCCGAACTGAAGATCAGCCGGTCGTTTGCCGATATGCTCGATACGTACGACAGGAGCAATAAAACGAACAAATCGCTGAAAGAAACCGTCAGCTTTGTCAAACAGAAACTCGACGCGGCCAAGTGGTTCATCGATGCCATCAAACAGCGGCAACAGACGCTGCTGAAAACGATGAACGCCATCGTTCGCTACCAGTATGACTTCTTCCTGACCGGCGATGAGAACAAACTGCGGCCGATGATCCTGAAAGACATTGCCCAGATGATCGACATGGACGTATCGACGATTTCGCGGGTGGCCAACAGCAAAGCTGTTCAGACGGAGTTTGGCATCTATCCGCTGAAATATTTCTTCTCGGAAGGGATCGCCACCGACTCGGGCGAGGATGTCAGTAGTCGCGAGGTGAAGAACATTCTGAAAGACATGATCGACACCGAACCTAAAGTCAATCCTCTTTCCGACGATAAGCTCGAAAAAATGCTCAACGACCGGGGCTACAACATTGCCCGGCGCACGGTGGCCAAATACCGCGAGCAACTAAATATCCCCGTGGCCCGGCTGCGGAAACAGCTTTAGTCAATTATCAGTTATCAATGAACAATGATCGGCGAATCCAGCTACTTGGATCGGTTCAAAAAAGAGGTAGCTGGATTCGCTGATCATTGTTCATTGATAACTGATAATTGACTTTGCATCCCCGCCTCGCTTACATCCTGTCTGTTATTTTTCATCCGTTGCTGATGCCTACGTGGCTGTTTGGGCTGTTGCTTTACGTGACTCCGGCCCGGCTCAACGTTGATACGTACTCTCCCAGCCTGCGGGTCAGCCTGCTTGTTCTGGTGTTTATCGGCACTTTTGCCGTACCCAGCCTGCTGATCTATTACCTCTACCGAACCGGCTTTCTCACCGACCTGAACATGCCCGACCGTACCGACCGGCGGCTTCCCTATCTGATCACGGGTATGGTGTATCTGGTGGTAACGTACCTGTTCGCGTTTCGGATGAGCTTATTTTCAGAAACATCGCCTGAAGTAGCCATTATCCTGGGCAGCATTACCCTGTCGATCCTGCTGGTGGGCCTTATCAACACCGTCTGGAAAATAAGCGCCCACACTGTAGGTATCGGTGGCGTGTTGGGCACGGTCATGCTGCTGCTCATCAAACATAGCGACACCGAGTTGTTCATGCCTTTTATTGGCCTAATCGTGCTGAGCGGCTTAGTTGCCAGTGCCCGGCTTCAGCTCAACGCCCACACCGTAGGGCAGGTTGGGGCTGGCCTGGGGCTGGGCGTATTCGTGAGTGGCCTTGCCATTTTCTGGCTCGTTTAGCTAAGTTTGTGGTATGCGCAGCCTACCGCCCCATCTCGATCTGTTTGGCCTCATTATCCTGCTTGGCGTGGCGCAGGGGCTGTTTCTGGGCCTGTTTTTCCTGACGGGCAGCCGATCAGGCAGCATAGCCAACCGCTGTCTTGGCTGGCTGATGCTGAGCATCTCGGCAGTTATTGGCGAAATCCTGCTGGGCTACAGCAACTACCAGTTTCAGTTACTGGACTGGGTCGATTTCTCCGAGCCGCTCAACTTTCTGATGGGGCCGCTGTTCTTCCTCTACGTCTTCGCCCGCATCCGGGGTCGGCTTCCCCGTCAGTGGGCCTGGCACCTGCTCCCCGCGCTGATCTGGGCGATCAACGCTATTTCATGGCTTTATCAGCCCGTTGAGTACAAGTACAATAACTACCTGGAAGCGTGGCATCCTGAACTGCCTCAGGTAGCCGAACTACACACGTACCTGAGCGAAGACTTTCTGGGCCTGAGAGACTACATCAACGAGCTAACACTACTGAGCTGTTTGCTCTACAACGGACTGGCCCTGGCTGTTATCAAACCCGCTTTCCAAAAAGCGGGAAAATCAGTCTGGAGTAGTTCGCCCGCGGTTTTGGCCCGCCTCCGCAACCTCACGCTCCTGTTTGCTGTCTTGCCTTTGCTGATTGTGATCGTTAAACCACAATTTCAGGAAGACCTCGGCGATTACCTGCTGGCCTGCTACCTGACGGGCGTAATCTACGTCACCAGTTTTCTGGTCATGAGTGGCTCTACATTTTTTCAGGATAACGTACCTGAACAAGCCCCCAATCCGATCGGCAACGTACCTGGACCAGAACGAGCAACCGGCGAAACCAGCGAAGAACCCCGCCGGAAATACGAAAAATCGTCGCTCTCGGAAGAAGTGGAAGATGCCGTACTCCGCAAGCTCGACCAGTTGCTGGCCACCGAAAAGCCCTACCTGCAAACCGACATGTCGTTGCCCAAACTGGCCGCTCAACTCGGTACCAGCCCGCATCACCTGTCGCAGTTGCTCAACGACCGGTTGGGCCAACGTTTCTTCGACTGGCTGGCCACTTACCGCGTTGCCGAAGCGAAGCAGTTACTTCGCAACACCAACACCGCCTACCTGAAGATCGACGAGATTGCCGAACGCGTGGGATACAACTCGCCGTCGGCTTTTCATACCGCCTTCAAACGAATCACCAACCAGACCCCCGCCCAGTTCCGCGATGCCGCCCAAACGGAGCGCAACTGACGCCAGGCGGCAGTCAATCGAGTTCATCCCGGTCGGCTCGAACTTCGCGACGATGGGCAAATAGGGCTACTAGCAGGCAGAAACGCCACTTTTGGGGTATCAACCAAACGCCATCCTGCATGCAACCGGCTTCTGCTCCCAGCCCCTCATCGCCACTCACCTTACCGATAGCCAACCGCCGCTATGACCTCGACTGGCTACGGATCATTGCCATCATCATACTTCTTTTCTACCATACCGGCATGATCTACGTATCGTGGGGCTGGCATATAAAAAGCCCCCAACACAGTCAGCCAATGGAAGAAGTGATGCGCTGGCTCCACCGCTGGCGGATGCCGCTGTTATTTTTCATCTCGGGTGCCGGTACGTTCTTCGCCCTTCGTAAACGCAGCTACGGGGCCTACGCCGGGGAGCGGGTTCGGCGGTTATTTATTCCGCTGGTCTTCGGCATGTTCGTCGTGGTTCCCCCGCAGATATACATCGAATGGCTGTTTCGTGGCCGGTTTGCGGGTAGTTACCTCGACTTTTACCCGGAGGTATTTCATTTCCAATCCTATAAAGACGGAGGCACGGGCGGTGCGTTTAGCTGGCATCACCTATGGTTTATCTGCTACTTGTTTTTCTATTCCCTGCTGAGCATTCCCATTTTTCGGTGGCTCAAAAGCCCCGGTGGACAGCGGTTCACCGACCGGCTGGGTACGTTGCTGGCGCGGCCGGGTGGGGCGCTGTGGCTGGTCGGAGCGCTTCTGATCAACGATGTAGCACTGGGCGGTTTATTTCCACGCGAGACGCACGGGCTGACCGACGACTGGGCCTACTTCGTAAAAAACCTGCTCCTTTTCTGGGCTGGCTACCTGCTCATCAGCCGTCAGTTGTTCTGGCAAATCCTGGCCGATCAGCGTCGTTATTTTCTGGTGGCCACGCTGATCTGTACAGCCCTTCTCTACGGCTCAAGGGCCATTTTTGATGAAGAAACCATCGACCAAAACACCTTGTCCAGAACCCTGTACAGCTTCAACAGCCTCTGCCTTACCTGGTTTTCGGTCTTGGCAACGGTCGGTTATGGCTATACGTACCTGAATAAGAATCACCGCTGGCTCCCCCACCTCAATGCCGCCGTTTACCCATTCTACATTTTACACCAAACCGTTATCGTACTTATCGGCTACTACGTGCTGACTAAGACCCCATTCGGCGTGTATAGTGGCTTCCTGGTCGTCAGTTTTGCCTCACTAGCCGTCTGCATAGTAACGTACCTACTACTCATCCGCCCCTTCTGGCTGACAAGGCTGTTCTTTGGCGTGAAGATGTAACGCGGACTTGAGTCCGCATTTTGTTGTAAAAAAATGCGGACTCAAGTCCGCGTTACCTCCCTTGAAACTTGCCAAAAAATTAGTATGCTTGCATACTAATTTAGAAACCCATGTTCGAGAACTTACTCTACACCGTCGAAAGTGGCATTTGCCGCATCACGCTGAACCGCCCGCATGTGTACAATGCGCTAAGCCCCGGCCTGATCAGCGATATTACTGCCGCTGTTACCGCCGCTGGTGCCGACGACACGGTACGCGTGATTGTGCTCACGGGCGCGGGCGACAAAGCATTCTGCTCCGGGGCCGATCTGAAAGAAGGCTTTGCCAATGCGCAGTTGTCGGGCGGTGGCATGGCCCTGGGAGAGTCGTTGCGTAATGGATATCACCCCATGATCGTGGCCATGCGGAACGTACCCAAGCCAATTATCGGGCGCGTCAATGGGGTAGCGGCGGGGGCAGGCTTCTCGCTGGCATTGGCCTGCGACGTGCTGGTCTGTAGCAATGAGGCGTATTTCAGTCAGATTTTCGTCAACATCGGCCTCATGCCCGACGCTGGATCTACGTTCTTCCTGCCCCGCCTGATCGGCCCGCAGAAAGCCTTTGAGTTATGCAGCACCGGCCGCCGGGTGTATGGACCCGAAGCGGCCGCACTTGGTCTGGTAAACCGATCGGTTGCTGCCGACGAGTTAGACGCCGCTGTAGCCGAACTGGTGGCCTATTATGCGGCTGCGCCTACTCTGGCGATCGGTGCTATGAAAAAAGTTTTGAATCAATCGCTCTATTCTGACCTGGCCCATCAGTTGGAACAGGAAGCTGACAATCAGGATACTTTGGGCCGAAGCAACGACGTGGCCGAAGGTATTGGCTCGTTTCTGATGAAAAAAGCAGCAAAATTTCAGGGCCGCTAATTTGACAAACAGCTTTTTTACACTACTTTTGCAATCCCAACACGGGAATGCTTTCGTAGCTCAACTGGATAGAGCACCTCACTACGGATGAGGAGGTTTGGGGTTCGAATCCCTACGAGAGCACAGAGCCGGTCAGCAATGACTGGCTTTTTTGTGTTTATGTATATAGCCAATTGGCTACAGATCAGGAGGTGGATTCAGGTCGTGCCCGACTTTGAAGAACTGTGAGCGCACAAACATGACAAATCCCTCCCAGCGTCGTGCCGAAAGGGATTTCTAGTTTAATGGCTTTTTTGAGAACTCGCCTCACTACGCCGCTCCACGTGTCGAGTGATTACGTAAACTAACTACGCCCGAAATTTCTGGTAGCCGTTATCGGGTCGGCTAAAATGTGGCTGCCGCTGATCCCCGCGATTCATCAGGGTTGTACAGGTGAATTAATTCACCTAACGCCATTGCCCATCCCACCATGATCACTGCGCCTAGTACAAGGCATGAAGCAAGGGGATACATCATGACCGTCTGAATCAGCATGTAGGCAATAAGTGCTGGAAATGGATTTTTCATGGCCTGTCGGATAATGCATTCTATAAACGGGAGCATACCGGGTTTAGATTGCATTCAAGCTCGAATAATTAGATATAGCGACAATATTAGTCGATTTGCTGAGGGAATGGTTATTTACCGCTTATATATGTTCGATCAACTGGTAAATCGGCTCACATCTACGAGGTTATGTCGGCTGGTAACTAGCCATCAGGTCTGGCTATACGTAGGCTCAACCCACCAGTTAGTCGTATTATCCACGTAATGTGGGCTGCTTCTAACAAAAGCCCTACCCACGGGTTCAGTCTGGAACACTACATGAACCCGGTAAGCATGATACCAGTATGGGCGCAAGCCGGACTTTGGGGATTACTGGCTGGTGGTGCGCTGCTGATTGGCGCCGCCATTGGCTATTTTATACAGGTACCCCAGCGGCTCATTGCCAGCATCATGGCCTTTGGCAGCGGCGTTTTGTTTTCGGCGCTCTCGTTCGAACTCATGGACGAAGCCTACCGGACAGGTGGTTTTACGGCTACGGCGGCAGGCTTTATCGGCGGCGCGCTCGTTTACTCGGTTGCCAATTACTATTTGTCACACCAGGGGGCTAAACACCGCAAACGATCGGGCGACCATCAGCAATCCGAAGCCGACCAGCCCGGTAGCGGAATGGCCATTGCCGTCGGTGCCCTGCTCGACGGCATTCCAGAATCCATCGTGATCGGGCTTAGCCTGCTGAGTGGCAAAGGAGCCAGTCTGGTGGCGGTTGTTGCCGTGTTCCTGTCCAACATTCCGGAAGGCTTGTCCAGTGCGGCGGGCATGAAAAAAGCGGGTCGTTCGGTTGGGTACGTTATGGGAATCTGGACCGGTATCGCCCTCATTTCGGGCATCGCGGCCCTGATTGGCTATAGTCTCTTTCAGGACTATTCAAATACGGTCGTGGCCGCTACAACTGCCGTAGCCGCCGGGGCAATCCTGGCCATGCTGGTTGACACGATGGTGCCCGAAGCCTTCAATGAAACCCACGAGTTTGCCGGGCTACTTACCGTAATCGGCTTCATGGTGTCGTTTATTCTCTCGAAACTGGCCGGGTGAAAGTTATCCAACGTCTATCCTCATCATCACTACTCAAGTTGCACGGTCGATTTTTGAATCAGGTTTGTGGCCGCGCCCTGGTTTTGGATAGATCCGTCGGTGTAGTGAATACCGTCTGCTTTTCTGCCCAATCGGGTTGTTACCCCGATCAATCTGTTGTTGGACGTACCTGATCGAAGCACAACCGACTCGAAAGCCGGATGGTAACCGGCTTTAACGGCCCCAAATGAGCTGATGACCGAATTAGCCAGTGTATTCCCCGACGAGTTGCCGCCAAATTGCCAGCTACTCTCCACGGTTGTTGAATGCACCGTAATCGTCAGCCCGGCGAAACTACTGTTCTGGCAGTTCACATCGACGCCCCGGTGACCCAGGTACGTTCCGCCGATGAAATGGATGTCTTTAGCATCATATACCTGAAACGGTCGGCTGGTCATGACGAAATTCCCCCCTTTCACCGTAATGCGCTCCGTCGAGTTACGACCATCGTCGGTAATCGAGTAGCCCACGGCGGTTTCCAGTTTGGCGCTGGCCGCGTTATCTTCGGCCAGCACATTTTTCACGTTAACAAACTCATAAGCAATGTCTTTTGCATTGATCGACTGGTTCTGCGCGTGGTATATGTTGGTAATGAGCCCCGACAAACTGGTGGCCATCCGGTGAGGCTCACTATCGTTGGTGGTGAGGTTCTCGAACCGGTTGCGGGTGATCGTCAGGTTCGACAGCCTGGGCTTATCATAGCCCTGCGACAGTATTTCCACGCCCATCCGGGGACTATTCAGAAATGAACAATCGTGCACGTACAGGTCCGTCGACGTACCGCCTGAATGGCTTACGGTACTGTACTGAACGATACCAAACGCGTTGTAATGCCCGCTGCCCGTTCCGACGAACGTGCAGCGGGCAATTTCCCAGCCGTGAAACGAAACCAGTTCGTTAGAAAAGAGAATGGGGTAACCGCTCCCCGTCGATGTCGACCGAAACGTCAGGTTGTCCAGTTTTACCCGGTTCACTGGTTTATTGCCCTGAAATAGCAGCGCCGTGGTGCCCGACGTGAGAATGGTTGCCCCTTTCTGAGCCGTAACCAGCACATTGTTCCAGGCGCCGGTACGTTGCAAACCACTAGGCCCCACATCGTAAACACCCGACAGTAATGCCCGCTTGTTGGTTTGCGCTGAGGCCAGAAAGCGCGATAACTCAGCCACGTTGCGGATGGGTACATCGGTCATCACCGCCATATTCACCCGGTTTCGGGTACTATCGGCAGGCAGGGCTGTTTCGCCAACAGGTAGCAACTGGTCCGTAGCCAATCGGTAAGCAGGCAACGTACCCAGACCGACCAGCAAAAGCACCATCAGGTGACTATTCTTCATAACGTCAGGCAATTATAGCGGGGGCTACTTATCACGTCCACAAAGCTGCGCCTAAGTGCGGCAAAAGAGGCATGTATATTACAATACGGCCCCTTTTTCCTAACCATATCAGAAAATACGGAAATCGACTGAGGGGCCGATAGCCGTTCTCATTAAGTAGTCATTCGTGATTCTCTGCTTCTTGGTTAACCAATTTCCAATTACCTTATGAAAAAACTACTGGTTGCTTCTCTCCTGCTATTCATTACCGCATCGGAGCTACGGGCACAAACGAAATGGACGACCGACAAGGCCAATCAATGGTACAAAAAGATAGGATGGGTTAGTGGCAGTAATTTCCAGCCCAGCACGGCCATCAATCAACTGGAGATGTTCCAGGCGGCCACGTTTGATCCACAAACGATTGATCGTGAGTTGGGTTGGGCCGAAGGTCTGGGCATGAATGCCATGCGGGTTTATTTGCACCACATCGCCTGGACGTCGGACAAAGCGGGATTCAAGAGCCGCCTCGATCAGTATTTGCAGATCGCCAATAAACACGGTATCAAGACCATTCTGGTATTTTTCGACGACTGCTGGAACGACACGTATCAGCCCGGCAAGCAGCCTGATCCCAAACCGGGCGTACATAACAGCGGCTGGGTACGTGACCCCGGCACCATGATCCTGAATCACCCCGACAGCCTGCCGGTGCTGGAATCCTACGTGAAAGACGTGCTGACGACGTTTAAAAACGACGACCGTATTTTGCTCTGGGACCTCTACAACGAACCCGGCAACAGCGGCTACACCAGCAAAAGTCTACCCCTGCTGAAATCGGTATTTACCTGGGCGCGGGCGGTTGGTCCGTCGCAGCCGGTCAGCGCCGGGCTCTGGAACTGGAGCAAAGCCTTCGATGAGCTAAATGCCTTCCAACTCGAAAATTCAGATGTGATCACCTACCACAACTACGCTTACATTGACAATCACGCCAACCGAATCAATGATCTGCGGCAACATAACCGCCCGCTTATCTGCACCGAGTACATGGCACGCCGGAACGGGAGCCTCTTCCAGACCATCCTTCCCCTGTTGAAACAGGAAAACATTGGGGCCATCAACTGGGGATTTGTGTCGGGGAAGACCAACACGATCTTCGCCTGGGACACCCCGATCGCCAGCGGCCGGGAGCCGGAACTGTGGTTCCACGACATTTTCAGAAAAGACGGAACCCCATTCAGTCAGGATGAAGTCAACAAGATCAAAGCCGTAACGGGCAAGAAATAAGCTGCCGTGAGCCAACAGACAGCAACTAACTTTTGCTGTCTGAACGAAAGACAACGTACCTGCCGTGTGTGATAGACGTCAGGTACGTTGCTCGTTATCCTCTTAAGAAAGGTGTTAGGACAAGTTTATTTTTTGACAGGATTTACGGGATAAACAGGATTTCTTTTCCTCTGAAGCCTACTAAAATCCTGTTTATCCCGTAAATCCTGTCAAAAAATAAACTTGTCCTGCACCCTCTAAGAACTAGTTGATTCGCGAACTGGCTAACTGATTTTCTACATATAAACAACTATCCAGTTACCTAATCACCAGTTCCCCAATCACCAGTTAACCAATTACTTAAAACAGATTCGGGTAATCGGTGATGATGCCGTTGACGCCCAACTGGATAAGCTGATCAATTTCGGCTTTTGTATTTACCGTCCAGGGAATAATCGACATACCCTGCTGATGGCATGTCTTCACGGTTTCGGCCGTTACGGTCTTGTAATACGGGCTGTAAATCTGCGGCGTGAACCCCAGCGTGGTCAGATTTTCAGCAACCGATTTGGTGTTCGCCGTCAGGTAAGCCAGTATAACGGCCGGGTACTTCTGATGGAGCACCTGCAACGGCCGGGCATCAAACGACTGGATGTTCAGCCGCTTACCCAGCTTTCGGGGCTGACAGATGGCCATCACCAGGTCAACGAATTCGGGCGGGGCGGGATGGTACACGCCGTCGGTTTCCGGCGATGACTTGATCTCGACGTTATATTTCGGCAACGGCATTCCCTTCGACTTGGCATACGCTTCCACCGAGTCGAGCAGGGTGGAGAGCAATGGTTTATAGACCGAAAACTTCTGCTGCTCCTTGAACTGCGGGTGTGGCTTCGTCCCTACATCATATTTTTTGATGTCTGCATACGACAGTTGGTACAGGTTGATCGTCTTTTCCTCGGCCGCCGTAACTGGCGTTCCATCGGGTTTGAGAGTAATCGTCGAGGCCATGTAAGTATCGTGCGACACCACCACCTGCTTGTCTTTCGAGATCACCACATCCAGTTCCAGCGTCTGCACACCCAGATCGAGGGCTTTTTTCATGGCCGCCACGGTGTTTTCCGGCATCAGGCCCCGGCATCCCCGGTGACCCTGCCGATCAAACGTACCTTGCGCCTGAAGTCCGAATGAGCCGAGCAGCAGGCAGAATAGGGCTATCGTTTTCATAGTAAGTTTGGGTTTATGAATTTACTTACTGGTTAAACGAATAGCGCAAACCGATCTGAATCTGATACGGATCGCCCGAAGGGGTAACAACGCCCGCCGTATTTACCCGGTAATTGTACTGCCGCGTTGCCTGGCTGAAGGCGGGAATAGCGGGTGATGTCTGCGTTGCCGCCACACTGACCGGGGCATATAGCGCCTGTGTGCCCAGCGACTGATTGGCTCCGTTATATTTGTTCAGCAGGTTGGCCACGTTAAACACATCGACCGACAGGTCAAGGCTGTGAATTTTCGCGACCCGGAACCGTTTGCTGGCCCGGATGTCGAACACCCCATAGAAACCGTTGATGCCTCCGTTGCGCTCGGCTATCCGGCCCGAATACGTGGTGATGTAATCCTTGATGCTCTGGCTGGCGGTAGGGTTGTCAAGAATGGCCTGCAAACCGGTTCGGACGCTGGTCGGTACGCTTTCCCCGTTCCGATCGAAAATAAAGGCCAGGTCATTCGTCGTCACAAAGTCGGCGTTGCTATTCACGCCCGACAGCAGCGTATAGCGGGTGCCGCCGATGCCTGAGAAACGGAAGCCAACCGTGACGCCGTAGAACGAAGGCAGGGTGCCGTACACGACTACTTTACTGCGGAACTGGTTATCGGAATACGTCAGGTTGTTCAGATTGCGCGGATCATCTTTCACCGGTAAAACCAGTGTAGCACTGTTGGCCACGTTGCCATTGTAGGAGGTGTTGTCGCGGGTATCGTTCCAGGTGTAGCTGGCCGAAATCTCACCATCCCGGAAATACTGGTAGGTTGCATCGGCAACAACGGCAAACTGATTCACCATGCCCTGGCTGGTTAACTCCAGCACCCGGCCCAGTCGCTGACTGATCCGGCCCTGCTGCCAGTCGCCCGCCCCTGAAGCTGGCATTGACGCCAGTGGTACGTATACGCCCCGGTTATCTTCGTTGGGAATGCGGAAAAAAGGCTCGGCTACCATGTTCCGGTCAACGTACACATAGTTGTTGCGGCCCAGCGTCATAAACCCGGCAAGGCCTGCCCGCAGCTTATCGGTCAGGTAGCGGTTATAGGATAGGTTGGCTTTGTAAATAACCGGCACCTGGGCATCGGCCCCCGTCATGTTGATGGTGGGCAGTTGAAAAGCCGCCAGTGAGGGAATGCTGGCGTAATTGGCGCGGTAGGCCGCGAAGTCAGGCACAGGTACGTTGGGTGCCCTGACGTCTACCGTAGCCAGGTGCTTTCCGTCGAAGGTCAGGTTATTGATAACCGCGTAGTTGTTGATGTCGGACGCGAAAATACCCCCACCGAATCGGATGAAGTTGGTGTGCTGATTATTAATGTCCCAGGTGAACTGCAATCGGGGCTGCACCACAAACGACTTGAGTTTATTATCCGTGCGCAGCTTCAAATCCTCCAGCACCACCTGATTTAGCGGCGAGGATGGGTAGTGGGCGTAATCCAGCCGCAGACCGGCGATCATTTCCAGGCCCGGAGCCAGTTTTGTAGCCAACTGCCCGTAAACACCCGCGTTCAGGGTTTTGCCAACTACGGTCCAGTCATCCATAAGGGGCACCTCCCGGAAATAGCGATACGGCTTCAAGTTTTCAAAGTTTTGCAGGGCAGTGCCAGTTCCGTCGGCGAGGTAGTGGAAACGGCCATTTACTTCGCTGCCGTACAGCGAGTTGGCGTGAGTATACATCAGGTCAAGGCCAAACGTGTACTGCACCTTGTCGGTGTTGTAATATAGGTTGTCAACCAACTGAATGACGTTGTTCTGGAAGCCTTCCTGTGCAAACCGGTGCCCACCCGACTGAAGGGTAGTGGTCCGATTGGCGCCCGCAACGACCGAGGGTACGTTTTCGACCAGGTTTCTGGGAATATTAGCTTCCGGCAGTTGATCGCCGGGGCTGCTTTTCTGGTATGTGTACAGGTGCTGTACTTTCAGTTCGTTGGTAATCCGGGGGCTTATCGCCGTGCGCAGGGTAGCCAGAAAGCTATTATCCCAGTTAAAATCGTTTCCGTATGACTCGTAAATGTTGATGGGCGAGTTATCCTGTAGGCCCAGCTTATTCAAATCGCGGGTGTAGTTGTTCCGAACGGTAAGCAGGTTTTTGCTATTGATCTGCCAGTCGAAGCGGGCAAAAGCGGCGTCGGAACTCCGGGGCTTATCGAAGGTGCCATACTGCGGATCGCTGGATGTGCCATACTTGGTCCGGGCGATGCTTACAAACTGGTCGAGGGTGGCTCTGGTCACGTTGAACCGGTTTTCGTCAACCGGCGTCTGCACGTCTGCGATGATCAGCGGTCGGGAATCCTGCTGATGGTCCCAGACCACGAAAAAGTGCAGCTTGTCTTTAATGATTGGTCCGCCCAGCGAGAAGCCGTACTGATTGGTAGCAAATTTATTGTTGCGGTCATTACCCCGAATGTCGTATGGGCTTGATAACCAGTTGGCCCGCGTGTAGTTGAAGGCGCTCCCGCTCAGCGTGTTGGTACCGGCTTTGGTCACCGCGCTCACGATCCCCCCGCCAGTGCGGCCATAGGTAACGTCATACTGGTTGGTTACCACCTTAAATTCCCGCACGGCCTCGATGGAGATGGAGTACGGAGCCCCGCTGCGGCTGGTTGTTGAGCCCGCCGAGGTTGGGTTTTTGGCCGTCATGCCGTCGATGGTGTAGTTGGTCGATGAACCAAGCTGCCCGGAGATACTACCACCCCGGCTAAGTGGCGACAGATCCGTTAAGGTGGTGAAGTTCCGGCCGTTGACGGGCAGGCTGGCAATGGACTTGGCCGACACCGCCGTGGCAGCACCCAGGTTATCGACCTTGTTTTTCAGTCCCGATGCTACCACCTGCACCACTTGCAGCGTCTGGCTATTTTCCTGCATGGGCAGGTTCACCCGAACCGCATCGCCCTGGTTCAGCGCGTAGCCCGTCCGGGTCTGGTCGCCGTAACCGACAAACGTAACCCGAATAGTGTAAGGGCCGCCCAATGGTAATTCTTTAAACAGGTACTCGCCCTGCGCGTTGGTCACTGTTCCGGTATTGAAACCGGTCGATTCGTTACGTACCTGAACGGTAGCGCCAGGCAGCGGGCTTTTCTGTGTGTCTGTGATGATGCCGGAGATGGATGCCTGCGTGGTTTGGGCAACAACGCTCGTTGTAACAAGACAGGCAATCAGGAGAAGTAAAAGAAGGGGTAGTACGTGTTTTTTCATGCAACTGAGGCTTGCTATTTTCAGGCTGCAAAGAGACGGCGACACCATTAACTGAGTGTTACCGCTCTATTAACAAATTAAAATACTATACCTGTGTACTTACTTCTCCGCCAGTTCGCGCCGGTAGTCATCAGTCTCTGCTTACCTTATTCTTTTTCGATATGCAGTCGTATAGGAAGTACGTCGATTCGGCACAGTTACAGGCCCTGCTGAACGAAACGCCCAGTTGGGGTGTCGACATTCTCACCATTGGTCACAATGTGCATCAGCCCCGCATGAGCTATCCCGACCCGAATCACCCCAACCAGTATCAGTTCGACTGGCAGGCTGGCCGGAGGCTGGATGAGTACCAATTGGTCTACATTGCCAATGGGCAGGGCGTTTTTGAATCGGAAGGTGTTGCACCTTCGCTGGTTGAAGGCGGTACCGCTTTTTTACTACACCCTGGCGTCTGGCATCGATTCAAACCATCGGAGGCGACGGGCTGGGAAGAATTCTGGGTTGGTTTCCGGGGCCATTACGCCGAATACCTGATGCAACAACCGTGTTTTGATGCTCGGCAGCCACTGATGCGTATCCGCTTTCGGTCTGAACTGCTGACCGTTTTCACCAGGCTGATCGACACCCTCAAGTATCAGGGCCTTGCCTATCAGCAACTGGCCACCTGTCAGGTAATCCAGCTACTGGGTCTGGTGTATGCCTCGGCGCTCACGGGCGATACCAGCCGAAGCCGCCGCGAGCAGATCGTGCATCAGGTACGGTACCGGATTCAGGGAAGTTGGACCGAAGCCATTGATTTCGAGGCCTTATCGGCTGAGCTGACGGTTAGTTACGTCTGGTTTCGCAAGGCGTTCAAAGAAGTGATGGGCCTCTCGCCGGGGCAATATCACCTGAACCTTAAACTGGAAAAAGCCGGACAACTGCTACAGGAAACGACCCTGTCCGTTTCGGAGATCGCTTACCAGACCGGCTTTGACTCGCTCTTTCATTTCTCCCGTATGTTCCGAAAAAAGAAGCACCTCTCGCCCAGCGACTTTCGGAAACAGGCGCAGCACAACGTACCTGCACTAACCAAACCGGGTCAGGACTAGCCCTGACGGTCAACCAGGCGGATGATGAACTCTAACGCATCCAGGCTACGTGTTTCCTGCGGATAACTATCAAAATAAAACGCTCTGGTCAACGGCGAATGCCAGCCGGCAACACCTTTATACTGCCAGCGATCCGGCCGGAACTGATCTTCCACAAAGCCGTAGGTCTGTAGTTGCTCGCGCGTTATTTCTCCCCGTAAACTCACGCCTTCAGAATCGCTGTAGGGTGGCTGATTGATCGGGTAATTTGCGTATTTATCCGGGATGGGCTTGAGTTTGGGCTTTGTACCGAATAGGGCTTTGTACAACCTGGTTAAGTCTGAATTGTATGGCTTTCTGAGTACCATATACACCTCCAGCGTCTGCCCATCGTCACTGACAAAGATGCGATACCGGGAGGCCACATAATTAATCGAGTTGTAAAACTCATCGGGCTGCTTTTGGGGATCCGCAGGGTGAATCAGTACCACCCGATGTGCGTCTCTAATCTCCATGTTCATTGTCAGTATCCTGAGGCGTGGCGAAACCAATTAACCCTTTTATCCTATAGAATAAAATATTGCAGGAAGTACGACAAATTTCCGTTTCGGGATGTTAAAGAATAACAAGTTCCGATTAAACTTCTATTAATTCAATTAATATTTCTAAGTATTACCCACAAATGCAACTAATAATCAACAAGTTATAGAGCCATTATGGGGCTAACGAGTAACTTTATCTATAAGTATAAATTAGTAAGCTAACTATTCTTCCCTGTTTAATCGCCTCCCCGACTCCAGTAACTACACGCTGGGTTACCTACGACCGGGCTACTTTTCCGTATTCGTTTAGACGCCGCAGGCCAACATCTGGTCATTATGCACTGGCAAATTTCCCAGATCGTACCCAGCGATTAAGCCAGAATCATTTCTATCAAAGTGTTTTCAGGAAAACAACCAGGGCCTTTTTTTCGGCCGGTGTTAGCTGGAGCTTTTCTGACGGTAACGTCTGGTTGGCCAGTTCGAAACCCAAGCCAATGCCCCCTCCCCGATCGTAGAAATCGACGACCTGTTCCAAAGTTGTGTACGAACCGTTATGCATATACGGTGCCGTTTGGCCAATACGGCGTAAGGTCGGGATTTTGAAGGCGCCCCGATGAAAATCGATGCCAGTGATAGCCGCCCGACCAGAGTCAGGACTGATCCGGCTGTTCTTACTGGTAGCTGCCGTACCGATCACTTCGCTCTCGGTGCGGCGGTAAGCGGGAGGCAGCGTGCCGTTATAGAGCGGAAAATAATGACAGGTAGCGCACTTGCCCTTCCCCATAAACACGTTGAAACCCAACCGTTCGCTGGTCGACAACGCAACGGGCAGCCCCCGCAGATACCGGTCGCTCCGGCTATCCAGGCTGATCAGCGAACGAACGTAAGTGGCCAGCGCGTGCCGAACGGTATAGGCCGTTAGCCCGGCCGGATATTGAGCGGCAAACTGCGCCCGGTAGTCGGCCTGCTGATTCAGACGGGGCACCGCCTCGGCCAGTGAACCACCCATTTCGCGGGCGTTATGAATGACGTCGGTGAGTTGCTGCTCGATGGTAAACACCCGCATGTCCATAAACTGGGTCGATTGCAGGCCCGCATTCCAGAGCGTGGGCGTATTACGAAGTGGGCGGGTAGTTGCCGGCTGGCCGGACCTGGTTGGCAGAAGGTCGGGCGTTACGAGCCCGTCCTGAAACGCCCGATCGGGCCGATGACAACTGGCACAACTACGGCCACTGCCAGAAACCGACAGCACCGGTTCATTAAACAGGCGTTTGCCGAGCGCAATCCGGGCCGACGTGCTGGCGGGGTCGGTGTGGGTGGCAAAAAAAGCCGGATCGAATGCGGTGGGGTCAGAGAGCGTGCGGGCCGACGAACGAAGCAGTCGCTTTCCATCGACGGGCGGCAGGCCAAGGGCGTGGTGAGCATCCAGAAGCAACCCCGTCAGCGGATGGGCGCAGGTACGTATGAACGCCAGCCGGTCGAATCCGTTGAAACTGCGGGCAGCCTGTAAATTACGCTGCGCCCTGGTAATGGCCTGGTCAATCCGGGTGGCTAAGGCAGCGTCTTTTTCGGCCAGCGAAAAACAGGCCAGCGTCTGGCGAACGCCTTCGAGCGCCGCCACCGATTCGGGCATCGACAGCAGGGCCACCGGCGAATCGAACCCGGTGATACCCAGCGTTTCGACCCGGAACACTTCCTGACGCAGAGCGTCGAAAATGAACGCATCTGTCAGCGGATTGCGGCTGGCCAGTTGCCGAAGCTGGTTCACCGTCTGGCGCATGGCCGCGAGGTGCCGCTGTAGGTCGGTGCGGCGGCTGGTATCGAGTGGAAACAGCAGCGGCTCGATTACCTGAAATCCTTCGGGCTTCAGGATCATGGCCACGCCATCGTCGACCTCGCCCTCAGGTACGTTCGGGCCATTGAGGTTTTTAGCCGACTGTAAAAAATAATATTCCGTCAGCGGCTCGATGTATTTGTAGGCCAGCCTTGCCCGGCGAAAAGACGCCTGCACGTCCACCGCCGACCGCCGCTGATTGACCCGGCGCGCCAGATCGACAAGGCAGGAATCGAGGCGAACGAGGTTGGCCTGATACAGTTGTCCGACCCGTTGGTTGACAGGCTCGGCTGGGTCAGGCCCGGACGCGCTGACCAACAACAGGCTCAGGCCAAGCAGGCAAACCAACCAGCCGCAGGTACGTTGGTAAGGCATCATCAACCGTGAAGATAATACCGAAGCGACTGAAAAGCACTCCGTTTATTCGATGCCTTTCACCGCCATTTTGAGCGTGTAGACCGATTCGGAGGCCGTGATGAACAACGTGTTGCGGTCTTTGCCACCAAAACAGACATTACCTACCCAGCCCGACGGCACCGGAATGTTACCGAGTTTTTTTCCGGTTGGGTCATACACCGTAACGCCTTTTCCCGTCAGGTAAAGGTTGCCCTTGCTGTCGAGGGTCATGCCGTCGGAGCCTTGCGAAACAAACAGTTGGCGGTTACTCAACTGGCCGTCTTTCCCGATCTGGTACTTATAAGTTTTGTTGGCCTTAATATCGGCCACATACAGGTACGTTCCGTCGGGCGAACCCACAATGCCGTTGGGCTGCATCAGGTTACCATCGGCCAGTACGGCTTCGGTTTTGCCTTTGGGCAGGTAATACACGTTCTGCGTGGCCAGATCCGGCTGTTTGTGATCCCAGTAAGGGCGCTGATAATACGGATCGGTGAAGTAAATACCGCCTTTGGGATCAAGCCAGAGGTCGTTGGGGCCGTTGAACCGGTGCCCCTGGTAGTTGGCCAGCAAAACGGTCACTTTCTTATCCGGGCTGATCGACCACAGTTCGTTACGCTGGTCGGCGCAGGCGATCAGGTTACCTTTTTTATCGATGTACAGGCCATTCGAGCGACCCGTTTTATCCATAAAAATGGCCAGTTTCCCATCCGTATCGTAGGCCCAGATCTTGTCGTTGGGTTGATCCGTGAAGTAGACCGTCCCTTTTTTATCGACCGTTGGCCCTTCGGTGAACGTAAACTGGGACGAAATTTTCTCCAGCGTTGCCCCCGGCTGCACCACCTTGAGCGAGTCGGGGGCAGCGGCGTCCGGCATCGAGAAAGCAGTGGTACCAACAGAGAGAAGGGCGATAAACAGCCCCAGCGTTTTAGCAAAAAACGTCATGTAACAAATACGGTTAAACCCGCTTGGGGTCGGGGTGAATAAACGGTTGACGATAAGGCCGCGCCAGCAAACCGTTGGCTTCCCGGTCGCCGATAATTTCCCGTTTCTGCGGGTCATAAACAATGGGGCGGCCTGTTTTCATCGACATATTGGCCAGAATACAGCTTGCGGTCGAGATGTGGCCTTCTTCAATATCGGCTACGGGCTTCCCGCCGGTTTCAATCGCATTCAGGAAGTTGAGCATGTGCAGGCGGGTGGCCGGGGCTGCGTTGAGTTCGACCTTGGGGTTGGTTGGTTCGGTGAGGTCTTCGGGGTATTTTTCCTTTTCATAGACCACATCGAGGTGAATTTTCTTGCCGCCTGTTGGTCCTTTATCATCTTTCGGAATAAAATCGCACTGCATCGTACTGGCCCATAACGTGCCTTTCTCGCCGTATAAGGTAAACGACCAGGGATAGTCCGGGTTGGCGGGGCCGCCCCAGGTGTGGTGCTGCCAGACGCAGTTCAGATCGTCGTATTCAAACAGGGCCGACTGCGTATCGGAGATGTTGGATTTGCCCTCTTTCTGTACGTAAATGCCTCCCGTTGAGCTGATCCGTTTAGGCCAGCCCAGCTTCAGCATCCAGCGAACGGTATCGAGCATATGCACGCACATGTCGCCCGTGACGCCGTTGCCGTATTCCATGAATGTACGCCACCAGCGTACGTGCGGAATGCCGTCGTAGGGGCGCATCGGGGCCGGGCCCGTCCACATGTCGTAGTCGAGGAAGTCGGGCACAGCCTGCACCGGTGGGTTCCCATTGGCCCGCATGGGAAAATAGCAGCACATTTCGACATGCGACACTTTTCCGAGCAACCCGGCGTCGACGATGTTCTTCTTGGCGTCGATCAGGTGGGGCGTGCTTTTGCGCTGGGTTCCCACCTGCACCACCTTATTGTATTTACGGGCCGCCGCTACCATCGCCTCCCCTTCTATCACATCGACGCTGATCGGTTTTTGCACGTACACATGGGCACCGGCTTTTACCGAATCGATCATCTGCAAGGCATGCCAGTGGTCGGGTGTGCCGATCAGTACAATATCCAGTTGATTGTCGGCCAGCATCTTCCGGTAGTCGCCGTACAGCTTCGGCGTTTTGCCGGATTTCTGCCGCTGACTGACCAGTTTAGCCGCATCGGCCAGCATGTTCTTATCGACATCGCAGAGCGCAACCACCTCTACAGGAGCCACTTGAATCAGGCGAAACAAATCGCTTTTACCATACCAGCCCGTGCCGATCAGCGCCACGCGGTACGGATTTGCCCGGTGAATGATGTCCATAGCATTGGCCCCCAGGGCCGACAGGGCGAGCGATGCCGTAGTTCCCTGCAGGAAGTGGCGACGGTTGATATTGAACGAATGCATTGACGCGACAAGTTTCTGGCGGCCGACGCCGGGACCAGGTGTTGAGTGATTGACTTTCGTTCGGAAAAGACGGTCCGGTTTTACACTTACCCGTATACGGTTAATAAATGTTGGTTGCTGCCTTTACCACTCGTCGGGCTGGCATTGGTTGCTAAATCGCCCGTGCATCCGTCTCTCTATACTTATGAAAGCATTCGTCTCCCTGCTTCTTTTTGTGAGCAGTTTATTGCTCTACTCATTCCTGGCCCCCAAAGCGGGCATTGTCAAATCAGTGTTCGGTCAGTTGCCGGATGGGCGCGAAGTGGGCCTGTTTACCCTGCGTAACGCGAAAGGAATGGAAGTTCAACTCACCAATTACGGTGGTTACATCGTTTCGTGTACCACGCCCGACAAGCAGGGAAAGCCAGCCAACGTGGTGCTTGGGCTGGGTACGTTGGCCCAGTACCTGAAAGGTAACCCCAATTTAGGCCCTATTATTGGCCGCTACGGAAACCGGATTGCGAAAGGTAAATTCTCCCTCGACGGCACCGATTACACCCTGTTTACCAACCCCGCCGGCATTCATATTCACGGTGGCCGGATTGGATTCGACAAGAAATTGTGGACCGCCACGCTCGTTGATGGGGCCGAGCCGAGTCTTAACCTACACTACACCTCACCCGATGGCGAGGAAGGTTACCCCGGCACGCTCGACGTCGATGTAACCTATACCTTACAGAAAGACAATGCCTTACGTATCGACTACAAGGCAATAACAGATAAACCGACCGTCGTGAACCTGACGAATCACGCTTATTTTAACCTGAGCGGCCAGCAGACCGACGTACTCAACAATGAGGTGATGATTAAAGCCAACAAGGTTTTGGTTACCGACCGGACCCAGATACCCACTGGCGAGCTGCGGGATGTAGCCGGCACACCGTTTGATTTTAACAAACCCACACCCGTCAGTGCTCATATCAACGACACCACCGACGTGCAGATCCGGTATGGCCGAGGCTATGACCATTGCTGGGTATTTACCAACCAGTCGGCCAAACTGAAACTGGGTGCCACCGTATATGAGCCAACGAGCGGGCGGCTGATGGAGGTGTACACGACCGAGCCGGGCGTGCAGATGTATACGGCCAATCACCTGAACGGTATGTTCCGCAGCCCCGAGGGTGTGGCGTATACCCGCCGCTTTGGCCTGTGCCTGGAAACGCAGCACTTCCCCGATTCGCCCAATCATCCGAACTTTCCCACCACCACCCTCCGACCGGGCGCAACGTACCTGAGCACGACTGTGTATAAGTTTAAAGTTCGTTGATGTGGAGCTAGTTCTGTTTAAACAGCGCTATGGTGTAATCCAGCAGGGCCGTGTTCCCAGTTTTTCCATGTCCCGGAATCACCACCTGCGTATCGGGGTATTTCGCTTTCAGCCTGGTTACGGTTGCTGACCACGCAGGTACGTTGGCGTCTTCCAGATTGCCCTTTCCAGCTTTTAATTCTTTGATCAGGCAACCGCCAAACATCACTTTTTCGCTGGGGAAATAGCCGATGATATTGTCTCGGGTGTGTCCCTCCCCGACGAATTCGGCGATTACTTCCCGGTTGCCAACTTTCAGTGGCAGCCGGGTATCGAAGCCATGTTGCGGCAGTACCCGGTTTTTCTGTTTGGCGAACCAGATCGTCTGGTTCCCCGCGTAAGACGGAATGCCACGCCGGTGAAACTCGGCGAGTCCGCCCAGACAATCGTCGTGGAAATGGGTGGGAATAATTGCCACTACCTTGCATTTCAGGCTGTTGTCGATCCAGTTCAGCAATTCGGCCGATGTTGAATCGTTGGCTGGCGTGTCGAACATGATCGCTTCGTGCTTGTCGACAACGATCATGCCGTTGCAGGGGACTTTGCCAAACGTCTGTGTTTCCAGATAGCTGATATGCTGGTACACGTGGGTGCTTACCTGTTGAATGGTCAGGCTGGGCGATGTGTAGCTGTTGTCAGCCAGTTTTGCCGACCTGCACCCAACGAGTACCAGAACAAAACTCAGGAAAAGATACGGTCGTGTCATAAGAGGCTGTAGCATTGGTATATGTAGTTGTCGGCAACGAAAACGATTGGAGTTGAGCGGAGGAAGGTCTTTGTAAATGTAGGAACGATGGAGGTAATCTGGCAACGTGGTGCCAGCCATTATACCATACAAAAAGCCCCAACTCAATACTGGCCGGGGCTTGATGAACTACAGGATAGCACAGTTAACTACTCGTCTAACTGTACTACTTCTCAATTAAAACAGGGTACATACGCGCTGAATAGACCATTGCGATTACAGGCTTCTCTACTTGCTTATACTAAGTTTCCGGCTCTCCCAACAGCAAGCTGCTTAAAAGCGGCGCAATAGCGATCAATTTCGTTGAGCTTATAAGGTTCGAAAAATGAGCAGGTTATACCCATTTTTATTACATTTAATAACACATCGAACGTTGTGAGTCGCTCGCTGGTCGGCGCAGACGATGCATGATTTAACCTGTATGGCTACTGAAAAAAAACCGGATCATGCGGGCGTAATTGCCTTCCCGCCGTTGCTGTTTCTGGGTACGTTACTCGTTGCGCTACTGCTCAGGTACGTTTTCCCGACCCCGCTGCTACCGTCGACAACCGCCCTGTTTATCGGTGCCGCGCTGGTACTAACCGGGGTAACTACGCTGCTGCTTTCTTTTCGGGAAATGATCCGGCACCGCACCACGATCAACCCTGGCGGTACCACCACAACCATTGTCAGTAATGGCGTTTATCGCTTCACGCGCAACCCAATGTACCTCTCCTTGACGCTGATCTACCTGGGCGTATCTGTAGCCGCCAACGCCTGGTGGGGTTTGTTGTTACTGCTTCCCTTACTAATTGTCGTTCAAAAAGGCATCATCGAGCGGGAAGAACACTACCTCACCCGAAAATTCGGCAACGAATACCTACGCTATAAAGCACAGGTACGTCGCTGGTTGTGAGAATTGGTGGACGTACTTTTTAGAACTGTTTGCTTTTACGGTAGGGAAACTCGCTACCACATACCGTACACCGAGAGATAGCCTCTAATACCATAAATTTTACTGTTTTCGTGACCGTTTATATTACAGTCTCTGACTGTTTGTTTACAGTATAATTTACGCCGTAAATCAAACAAAAGTGACTTTTATATGCTGATATTATATATGTTTGCAAGTATCGGTGGGAGCTATACCTAAAGATTTAAGTATACATAAAAACATTGAAAAGTTACAAAACATCTGCTTATAAGTGTGCATCAGACCTCTTTGCCACTACTGTCTTTAGGAAAGTAGTCAGAGAGAATGATACTGAATTGTTTAATGTGAGGGCTTATAGGCTGCTTGAAGCTTGTCCTGATATTAATCCACAGTGTACTGCCGATCTAATTTGCAAAGCTTACTCAATTCTGAGTGAAGGCTATAGAGTTGAATATTTTTATAAAAACACAATCTTAAATGAGTTACTCACAAAGCAACGTTTTTTACAAGATTCTATAGTCGTTTTCAACGAATTCAAAATAAATAAATCTATAGCAGATGTAGTATATATTAATGGAAAAAATAGAGCATATGAAATAAAGACAGAGTTGGACAACCCAGAAAGACTGCACAATCAAATTGCTGATTATAAAAAGATGTTTTCAGAAATTAACATTGTAACCCACGTTTCCTTATACGAAAAATACAAACAAATATTGAATGATGATTCAATAGGCATATATATTCTTGACGAAAGCTTAAAAATACAAATTAGGAGACAAGCTACTGCTGATAATACAAAATTAGATCTAGAGGTCATGTTAAAGACTTTAAGAAAAAAAGAAATAATATGCTTAGTGTATGATCTTGCAAAAATTCATGTGCAAACTTCTAATATCATATTTTTTGAGGAGTGCTTAAGTATTCTTGAGGAGTGTGACATAATCAAGGTTCAACTTAGAGTGTTTTATTATCTAAAAAAAAGAGGGATTAATGAAAAAGATATGTTGCTTGACGTAAAGACGATGAATGAGTTAAAGTATCTGTGCTTGTCTTTAGGCTTTGCAAAAAGAGATTATGAAATACTTTATAATTTCCTAGGCCTTCCAATCTTAAAATAACTACTATGTATTTCCCACTTTTAAGAGCTAAACAATTTGAACTTTTAGCTGTCAGAGAAGTATCATCTATAATATCTAAGAAATTAGTTTCACCTATCATAGAGCCTACAAAAGCAGATACGACTCAGCTTATAAAAGCCGTTAATACCTTTGTTCTAAATAATATAAATTTCACACTGATATTAAATTCCTGCATTGTAAATGTCGGATGTATGAACAGCATTAGTGAACTTATTAAATCTTATTTGAAGACGTACAGTAATTTTCAAATAGGAATAAACGTAACGGAAAATCTTGATTTTGAAAAACTATCAGAATTTATAGAAATCAACCATTTAGAAGAGTATTTTTTTTCTCTAATTCACCTACAAAAGCCAAATGACATTAACAAGATGAATACTTTCATTAAAGACTATAATGTAAAATATAATGTAATTCATATTGAAAATGTCAAAAGTAGATACAAAAGAAATTTTGATGCTGATTCATGTATTTCAATGAATGACTCTTTTAACCAACAGCAGAGGAACGCAGATTATATTAGTTATCCTGATGAGTTATTTTCAGAAGAGTTTTTATATTATAAGGATGAAGGATTTATTGGTTTTTGCGATTACCTTACAATTGGTGAGAGATTTTCAGATTCTGGTTTTACCCCTTATGTAGTTGTAATACATCTCACGTATTTAAAAGGTAAAGAAATAAGGATAGCTCATTTTTCGTCAAAATCGAAGAAAGACACTAATTCACCATTAGACTTGCCTAAGAAGTTTAAAGAAGCATTAGATGCATTACTACTTTTTGTAGACTCCAACAATATCACGCTTACAAAAGCTATTAGTGAGTTTAAAGATTTAAAAGTAAGAGATCATTTTCCTGGTCTTGGTATAATCAAAAAGCTTTCAATTATGAATCATTTAGAATTAGTCAGTAATCTAATTTAGCCTATATATGAACTGTTGTGCTAATTGTTTTGGAGATCAACACGTTAAACTATATATAAATACTAATTCTACACAATTTGGAAATTGTGAATATTGCGAAACATTAAACACTGCCTTACTAGATAGTTCTGAACTCTACGATTACTTTGTTCCTTTGATTGGGATTTACAAACAATGTCAAACCATTGACAATCAATATCTTAACGGAAAATATTTGTGGAGTATTCTAAAAAATGATTGGCCTTCATTCTTCAATATAAGTGAGGAAAAGATAGAAAAACTTTTAAAGGATGTCTTATACGACTACAAAGAAGTTATTTTAGATGGATATGTAGAACCATCATATCAAAGTGACGAAATACAAGAACTAACATGGCAGAAGTTTACACAGGAGATCAAAAGAGTTAATAGATTTTTCATAAACAATCTCGTTGATATTGATTTGTTAAGAGACTTATTAGTCTTCCATGCAAAACCTTATTATAAAGGTAAATTTTTCTACAGGTCAAGAATCTCCTCTGAAAATGAGTATCTATGTGATGATATGGGTAAGCCACCATATGATTTCGCTACTGCTGGTAGAGCTAATCCAAAAGGAATTTCATACTTATATGTATCAAATGATAGAATCACAACTTTGTATGAAACAAGAGCTTCACTTTTGGATTATATCACGGTTGGAAAATTTAAATTAAAAGAGAACTTAAATGTCATTAACCTCAAAGATGGTGATAGTATAAGTCCTATACTCTTAGAAGATTCGCTTGGAAAATACATGAGTTATAGAAGGTATCTTCTTAAGCTTGGGCAAGAACTTTCTAAACCCATCAGAAGGTATGACAGCGAGTTAGATTATTTACCTACTCAGTACTTATGTGAACTTATAAAATCCCTAGGTTATGATGGTGTAGAATATAAAAGCTCGTTAAACCCAACAGGCTTTAACCTTGCCATATTCAATGATGATAAGCTAGAGTGCATTTCAACCGAGTTAGTAGAAATAAGAGATATAAAATATACAATTGCATAGATTCAACTCACTTGTGGTGGTTCTGAAACAAATAAATAACTTACAAACTGACCAACGCTAAAAAAAGAAACCCCCTCAGAGATCGTCTCTGAGGGGGTTTTTAACTTTTCGTGGGAGTTGAGGGATTCGAACCCCCGACCCTCTGCTTGTAAGGCAGATGCTCTGAACCAACTGAGCTAAACTCCCTTCTTCCGCGGCGGTGTTTTCCGTTTTGGTGATGCAAAGGTAGGGGTCTAAATGGCCTTTTTGCAAGCCCTGAGGCAAAAAAAGTCTAACTTTTTTACAATCGACTGTCTTTCAGGTACGTTACAAGCCAATCTTTTTTCTACTCGAAATTCAGGTAGAGCGTGACCGTGTGGGTAGTCAGGCGCTGAATGCCGGCGGCCGATGTCCCGGAAGCCCCCCCGTTGAACGCGTTGGGAATACCGTGCGAAAACCGCAGTTCCGGGGCAAACTTGAAGAACTCGAAGAACTGCTCAAAACCCACGCCGTACTCAATGCTCAGGTCGGTGGTGTTGGTGTTCAGGCGACCCTGGCTCAGCGCTTCCCGGCGGCGTACGTTGGTTTCAATGCCCACCGACGCGCCGGCAATGAGGTACATGCGCGAGTTGACCCGCCGCGCCGATTTGTACTTGATCAGGAACGGCAACTCCACCCAGGTCGACTCCCGAATGTCGGATTTATCCTCACCACTAGCCATCGCGTAATTCACCGAGCGCGAATAGATCGACACGCCGGGGTTAGACCGGAAATCGAAATTGTCGTTCATGAATGCGTTGAAGGTAAACCCCACCCGAAAACCGGCGTTGTTGGGCGACGTGATGCGCAACGTGGGGTCTGCGGGGTCGAGAAAGGCGGGGCTGTAGGTGACGTTGTAGCGCGTAAACGGCAGGGCGTAATAAAACCCGAAGTGAACGAGCTTATCGTCATAATCCTCTTTATGCTTCCGAATGTACTTGTAGGTCGACTGGGCGGCGGCAAACTGCGACACCAGCATCAACAGGCCTACGAGCGCGGCGGCGTGGATGCGGGAAGTTTTTGACCAATGTAAATCGACGCGATGCCGAACGAGAGTGGAATCCATTTAGTGTTGCGAAAACCGGCTTCTTCAAAAACCCGGATAAAATCGGGGCCATCCGGAAAAGCCCGCATCGATTCGTTGAGATATTCGTAGGCCGAGGTGTCTTTACTCACCATCTTGCCAAAAAAAGGCACCACGTGAGCCGTATACACATCATAGAACTGCCGGAAGGGAAACTGGCGTGGTTTCGAGAATTCGAGCACCATACACACTCCGCCCGGCCGCACCACGCGCTGCATGTCGGTCAGACCGGCCAGCAGGTTCTCGAAGTTACGTACCCCAAACGAAACGATGGCGGCATCGAATTCATTGTCTGCAAACGGTAAACCCTGCGAATCACCCGACCGCATCTCGATGATCTGGTCAACGCCGCGCTCCTTCATCTTCTGCCGGCCAACAGCCAGCATGCCCTCCGAAATGTCGACACCAACAATTTTGTCGGGTTTCAATGACAGGGCTTCCAGAGCCAGATCGCCGGTTCCGGTGGCAATATCGAGGATATATTTCGGGGCAAAGGGCGTCAGCAGCCGGATGGCTTTTTTCCGCCACAGAATGTCGATCCCCGCACTCAGAAAGTGGTTCAGGAAATCATACTTCGGCGCGATGGTATCGAACATTTCGCCCACCTGCTCACGCTTGCTGGTGGATTTGTCTTTATAGGGAAGAACAGCCATGGGTGTTTGCTTAAAGAGCGAAAGAGATAAAGAGTGAATGAGCGGCAATAACACGCTGCATGTTCACACACATGAAAAGTGGCGGAGCCTTTCGCTCTTTCACTCATTCACCCTTTCACTCTCTGGAAAGAACCGGCTGTTCTGGTGGAAAGTTTCGGGGTTGGGCGCGCAGGACAGGCAAGCTTTGGCTATACTTGCTTTTTATTAACAAATCGCGCTCATGACTCGCTCGCTGCTGTTGCTTTCGCTCCTGATTACCGTACCCTGCCTGGCCTTAAGGCCCGATCCGCCGTCAAAGAAAATAGATCGGTTTCACCAGCGTATCCTGACACTCGACACCCATGCCGATGCACCCATCATGCTCCAGAAAGAGGGCTTCGACGTTGGCGTGGCGCACGATACCAAGCGCGATAATTCACAGATCGACTTTCCCCGGATGAAAGAAGGCGGCATGGACGCGATGTTTTTCGCCGTTTACCTGCCGCAGGGGCCACGCACGCCCGAAGGCCATGCCGAGGCCAAACGCAATGCGCTGAACCAGTTTAAGTTGATCAATGATGCGCTGAAAAAATACCCCGACATGGCCGAGCTGGCAACCTCGCCCGCCGACGCCTATCGGATTGAGAAAGCGGGCAAACGGGCCATCTTCATTGGCATGGAAAACGGCTACCCCATCGGCGAAGATCTGTCGCTGGTGAAAACCTACTACGACCTGGGTTGCAGGTACGTTACCCTCTCCCACTTCGCCAACAATGCCATCTGCGATTCGTCTACCGATCCCGATGGGCCGATTCACAATGGCCTCAGCCCGTTTGGGCGGCAGTTGGTGGCCGAAATGAACCGACTGGGCATCATGATCGACATTTCGCACACGTCCGACAAAACGTTTTACGATGTGCTATCGCTCACCAAAACACCGGTTATCGCCTCTCACTCGAATTGCCGCGCCCTCTGCGATTTCCCCCGCAACATGACCGACGAGATGATTCGGGCCGTTGCTAAAAACGGCGGCGTAGTGCAGGTCAACTTTGTCAGCGATTACCTGGTTAAGCCATCCGAACCTCACCGGCAGGCGCTGACCAAGATCAGGATGGCCAATGTGGGCCGGGTCGCCACGCCCGACCAGAAAGCCCGCCAACAGGCCCGTACCGACTCGGTGAACCAGGTGTATAAAGATGAACGCGCCAGCCTGGCCGACATCGTGAATCACATCGACCATATTGTGCAGATCGCCGGTATTGACCATGTGGGCATCGGGTCTGACTTCGATGGGGGCGGAGGCGTCAACGGCCTGGAAGATGTGAGTCAGATTGGTAACTTAACGGCGGAGCTACGCAAACGGGGGTATTCCAAAAAAGATATCACCAAAATCTGGGGCGCAAACCTGCTCAGGGTCTTAAGCAAGCAACAGAGCACCAACTAAGTTAATACGTTTGAAAGCAGTCTTATCTGCCTGCTACAGAGCCTGTAGCTAATTAAACATAAAAATCCCTGAGCACTACCACCAACAAGTTGAGCTGAATGCTTAATTTTCCATTGCTGGGTGCTTGTCTGTGACATTGCCAGAGATCATCAGTCTACTGATATGTTATCATCCGGTTTTAGACAATACGGCAAATTTTAGTATCCGCTATCCATCATCCAGTAGATACCAGCACGCATAGGGGTCCTGACTGATGCCCTTATGAGCTAACCCTGCCAGGGTAAATGGCATTATCCGGTGTAGGTTCCGTACTTTTGCCTTCGCCAAGTTATTTTTATCTCCATTCTTTACGCATCATGAATCCACGCCGTAGTCTGAGCGTATGGCTGACCGACAGGGTCACTTCCGTCCGAACGGCGCATCCTCGCAGTAGACAGGCATTCAAAAACGCAGTCGCAAGCGTGTTGGTGAAGGGGGGTAACATCATGTTATCATTTATTCTGGTCCGTATCACACTTGGCCTGCTTCACGACGAAAAATACGGTATCTGGACGGCGATCAGTTCGCTGGTCACCTTTGCTTCCTTCTTCGACATTGGACTGGGTAACGGCCTTCGTAACCGCCTGACCGAGGCGGTTGCTCAGGAAGATCACGAAACGGGACGTACCTACATCAGCACCGCTTACGTCTTGTTTGCCGGTATTCAACTGGCATTGTTACTCGTGGCCTGCGTAGCCATTTACCTCGTCGATTGGAAGTATGTGCTCAATGTTCGGCTCTCCAATTCATACGTGAGTCTACTCGTGCTGGTAACTCTGGCGGGATTCTGTTTCAAAATCCTGCTCGACACGGTCTCCTATGTGCTGCTGGCCCTTCAGAAAACGGCCCTATCCAATACTATTTACCTGATCATCAATCTGGGGCTGGTAGCTGGCGTCTGGGGCCTGGGGCTGGGCCACTACAACAACTTACTATCAGTGTCGATCATGTCGGCCATTGTGCCGGTAGTTGTGCTCATTGGCTTTAGCCTGTATTATTACCAGGGCCAGCTTCGCGAGTATGCTCCATCGCTAAAAGCAGTCGATTTTAGCGTGCGGCCAAAGTTGATGAGCCTTGGGTTAAAGTTTTTCATCATCCAGTTGGCGGGCGTCGTTATCTTCTACACTGATAACGTACTCATTTCCAAGCTGTTCGGCCCTAAATCTGTTACTGAGTATAGCGTAGTGTTCCGGTACTACAATGCTATCAACTCTTTCTTTTTCGTCATTATTTCGCCGTTTTGGTCTGCGTTTACCGAAGCATATGCGAAGAATGAACTCGCCTGGGTCAAGACTTCCTATGCGCGCCTGAAACGCAGTTGGCTGGTTATTTTGCTGGTGATTCTGGTGATGCTGCTTGTTTCAACAAAAGTTTACCAGATTTGGCTTGGGCCTACCTTTAAAACATCCTGGTCGCTGAACGTTCTTATGGCCTGCTTTGTGCTGGTATCGTGCTGGAACAACATTACCGTGACGGTTATCAATGGATTCGGAAAAGTGAAGATGCAACTCTATACCGCCCTTGCCGGAGCTGTTATCAACATTCCGCTCTGCGTGTATCTTGGCCGAACGCTTAGTATGGGCAACAGGGGCATCATCATCGCCTCCATCATTTCGCTGCTTCTGGGTACGTTGCTTGGCACTATCCAGGCCGATAAGTTAGTATCACGAACAGCAAAGGGAATCTGGTCTGAATAAAACTAACCTGTTGTCTGGCAGATTATTAGGCACATCGCTACGCCTATATCGAACGACTATAAATTAACGCACTGACGGCTGACTGACGAAACTTTCGATCACACTTTACGTTAGGCAGACAAAGAGTTACAGTCATGAAATCAATTCTGGCCATTTTACTGGTACATCTAATGCTCGGCAGTAGTCTGCTTCCGGGCTTTGGTATCGACCAGTCGGCCAGATGGGTTGAGCTGGCGAATCATTACCAGCAACATCGCCAGATGGATGGTTCGCTCAGTTTTTTTTCGTTTCTGATGATGCATTACGATGCCAGTTCCGACCATCAGAAACACCCCGGCCACAACCACCATAACCTGCCTGTTGCCGGGCAATCGCTGTCAATCTCTACGCCTACCCCGTTGCGCCTCGACCTTACACCGGTGTCGCTGTCTGTTATTCATGTAGCTAAAGCTACCTTCTTTCGCAAGGCTGATCTCTACGCCTTCACCGCGGTTCGGTCGCTCATCAACCCGCCCCGACAGTAAATCTGCGTGCCCTCTTGGGCGTAGTCTGTCTTTTTCCATGTCAATTCGCTTGACTTTTCGCGGCTGACGTTGCCTCACATGGGTGTGTTCCTGTGCGGGTATCGTCAACGGCGCAACATCAGGCACGAAATACCTCTTTTCATGCTGAATGCCATTATCAAGTTCTCCATTCAGAACAAACTCATCATTGGCCTTTTCACGCTGGCTCTGGTTCTGTGGGGTGGCTGGTCGGCCACGCAACTACCCATCGATGCGGTGCCCGATATCACCAACAATCAGGTTCAAGTCATTACCAGCAGCCCGTCGCTCGCTGCCGAAGACATTGAACGGCTGGTTACATTTCCGATTGAAGTAAGCCTCTCCAACATTCCGAATATCACCGAATTACGCTCGTTTTCGCGCTTCGGTCTATCAATCGTTACAGTGGTCTTCACCGACGCAACGGATGTGTACTGGGCAAGGCAACAGATTGCGGAACGGCTACAGAACGTAGCGGGACAAATTCCCCCCGGCGTCGGTACGCCCGTTATGGCGCCTGTCACAACGGGACTAGGCGAGATTTTTCAGTACACAGTGGTTCCTAAAAAAGGGTACGAAAGCAAGTATACCCTTACCGACCTGCGCACGATTCAGGACTGGACGATCCGCCGTGGGCTGCTGGGTACGCCCGGGGTGGCCGATGTTAGTGGATTTGGGGGCTTGCTGAAACAGTACGAAATCGCCATTGATCCCGACCGGCTCAAGAGCGTCGGCATCACGATTGCCGATCTGTTTCGGGCGTTGCAACAGAACAACCAGAATACCGGCGGCGCGTACATCGACAAAAAGCCAAACGCTTATTTCATCCGGTCGGATGGGCTCATCAGTTCACCCGACGACATTGCCAACATTGTTGTACGGCTGGGCAATGGCGGCGCAGGTATGACTGGCGTACCAATCCGGGTACGTGATATTGCCACCGTGCGGGTGGGGTCGGCGGTGCGCTACGGAGCCGTAACCCGCAACGGGCAGGGCGAAACTGTTGGTGCGGTGGTGATGATGATCAAAGGCGAAAACTCGTCGGCGGTGATCAAACGTGTAAAAACAACGATTGCGGAGATTCAGAAAACGCTGCCCGAAGGCGTTGAAATCGTCCCTTTTCTTGACCGTACCAAGATGGTCAACAGTGCCATCGGCACGGTGGAACGCAACCTGCTGGAAGGGGCACTGATCGTGATTTTTGTGCTGGTACTGCTGCTCGGCAATGTTCGGGCGGGCTTTGTGGTGGCCTCCGTTATTCCGCTGGCCCTGCTATTTGCCATTTCCATGATGAACCTGTTCGGGGTATCGGGCAACCTGATGAGCCTCGGTGCCATCGATTTTGGCCTCATCGTAGATGGGGCCGTCATCATCGTTGAAGCAACGCTGCATCATCTTCACCTGCGAAAAAGTGAACGGGTAAACGAACGCGACGCAGCCGACGGGTCTGATACAGAAGTTCTTACGCAGAACGAAATGGATGAAGAGGTGTTTGGTGCTGCCAGCCGCATCCGATCGTCGGCGGCTTTTGGCGAGATCATCATCCTGATCGTGTACCTGCCTATTCTGGCGTTGTCGGGCATCGAGGGCAAGATGTTCAGGCCAATGGCGCTCACGGTCGCCTTTGCTATTCTGGGTGCTTTCATTCTGTCGCTAACCTACGTACCCATGATCTCGGCCTTGTTTCTGAGCAAGAAAGTAGCCCATAAAGAATCGTTCTCCGACAAATTGATGCGCCGCATCTTTCGGGTATATGAACCAGTGCTGCTGCGTTCCTTAACAAATCGGGTGCTGGTTTTGGGAGTAGCCGTTTTATTGCTGATTGCGGCCGTCTTCACCTTCTCTCGAATGGGCGGTGAATTCATCCCGCAACTCGACGAAGGCGATTTTGCGGTTGATACCCGTACGCTGACGGGCAGTTCGCTCAGCGAAACGGTAGATGCCACGCTTAAGGGCGAACGTATTCTGCTTCAACAGTTTCCCGAAGTAGAACAGGTGGTGGCCAAGATTGGCTCTGGCGAGATTCCGACTGACCCAATGCCCATCGAAGCCGCCGATATGATGGTGATTCTAAAGCCGAAAGAACAGTGGACCTCGGCAACAACCCGCGACGAACTCGCCGAAAAAATGGCCGATGCCCTTTCGGTTGTCCCCGGCGTTACGTTCGGGTTTCAGCAGCCGGTGCAGATGCGCTTCAATGAGTTGATGACAGGCGCCCGGCAGGATGTGGCACTCAAAATATACGGTGAAGACCTGAACGAGCTCGAGCGTCTGGCCAATCGGGTAGGTACGTTGGTTAGGAAAACAGAGGGGGCGGCAGACCTGTACATCGAGCAGGTGGCGGGTCTGGCGCAAATCCTGATCAAACTCGACCGCAACGCAATTGCCAAATACGGACTCAACGTAGCCGACGTGAACCAGACCATCAACACGGCTTTCGCGGGGCAGTCGGCGGGGTTGGTATTCGAAGGCGAAAAACGGTTCGATCTGGTGCTGCGCCTTGAGGAAAGCAAACGGCAGACGGTCGAAGACATTCGGAACGTGTACATCGCCACACCGGCCGGTGAGCAGATTCCGCTGGGTCAGATTGCGCAGGTAAGCGTCGACCAGGCTCCCAACCAGATTCAGCGCGATCAGACCAAGCGGCGTATTACGGTGGGTTTCAACGTGCGGGGCCGCGATGTAGAAAGTATCGTTTCGGAACTACAACAAAAAGTAAATCAACAGATTAAGTTACCAACGGGCTACTCCATTACGTATGGCGGTGCCTTCCAAAACCTGGTCGACGCCAAACAGCGGCTTGGCATCGCCGTTCCCATCGCACTGGGGTTAATTTTTGCTCTGCTGTTTTTTACCTTCAATTCTGCCCGACAAAGTCTTATGATCTTCATGGCCATTCCATTGTCTGCTATCGGTGGTGTATTTGCGCTGTTGCTACGTGATATGCCGTTTAGTATTTCGGCGGGTGTTGGCTTCATTGCCCTCTTTGGGGTAGCCGTGCTGAACGGTATTGTGCTCATTGCCGAATTCAACCGCCTTCGTCACGATGAAGGCCTGACCGATATGACCGAGATTATTCGGCAGGGAGCAGAAATCCGTCTTCGGCCGGTTGTCATGACCGCCCTTGTTGCTTCATTCGGCTTCATTCCAATGGCGGTATCTAACTCGGCGGGTGCCGAAGTGCAAAAACCGCTGGCCACAGTCGTGATCGGTGGGCTACTGACGGCCACGCTGCTGACCTTGATTGTGTTGCCCGTTCTGTATTCCATTTTTGAGCGAAAATCGCTGGAGCGCGACGCGCAGAAAAGACCGAAAAAAAGCCCCGTCGGCAACGTACCTACATCCACCATAGTCAGCACGTTTCTCTTGCTTCTGCTGGGTACGTTGGTGGTAATCCCGCATCAGAGCCGGGCTCAGATGGCTCCTTTTCAGATCCTTACGCTCGACCAGGCACTTCAGCAGGCAAGTAATCGGAATGCACAGCTTCAACTTGCCAATCTGGGTGTAACGCAGCAGCAGGCCCTTCGCCAAACGGCCTATGATGCGGGCCGCCTGTCGGCCACGGTGCTGCTGGGCCAGTACAACAGCCGCCGTTTCGACAATAACCTGACGGTGTCGCACACGATTCCCAATCCGGCCCTCATGCGTCGCCTTGCCGACCTGAACGACCAGACCGTCGCCAACCGGCAGGCGGCGGTGGCTGTCACCCAGAACGAGGTGCGGTATCAGGTGAAGGCCGCTTATTATGAACTGAATTATCTGCATCAACGTCGGCGGTTGTATCTCCAGCAGGACACACTCCTAACGGAATTTGTCCAGGCGGCCAACCTTCGATTCAAAACCGGCGAAACAGGAAGCCTGGAAAAAGCCACCGCCGAAAGCCAGTTGGCCGATCAACGCGTACGCCTGGCCCAGCTCGATGCAGAGTTGATTGCCTCGCGCACCCGGCTGAAAACGCTTCTCTACAGCCCCGAAACCCTGGATGCAACCGATCAGGCACTGCCGAAGCTGCTGCTCCCCTACGCCCTCGACAGCCTTCAGCGTGCAACCGCCCAGGGTGGCCTGGCCTCGTCTGACCAGCATCCGCAGGTACGTCTGTTACAGCAGCAAATTCGCGTAGCCGAGCAAACCCGTCTGGTTGAACAAGCCCGGCTTCGGCCCGATTTTCTGGTCGGCCTGTTCTCGCAAACGTTGATTGGTAACCAGTTGATCGACGGTCAGGAAATCTATTTCGGACCCGGCTACCGCTTCACGGGTGGGCAGTTGGGCGTCACCTTCCCCCTATTGGGTAAGGCCCAGAAAGCACGTGTCGAGGCGGCTCGTGTGGGCGAACAACTGGCGCAGGCTGAACTGCAAACGGGCCGGTTTGCACTAAGCCAGCAGCTACAACAGGCTGTAGGTCAATACAATCAGTACCGGGATGCACTCGCCTATTATGAACAGAATGGGCTGGCACAGGCGCAGTTGATCCAGACGAATGCACGCCGTTCATTTCGGGGAGGCGATATTGGGTACGTCGAATTTTCGCTGGCGTTGCAACAGGCCCTTACCATCCGCTCGTCCTATCTCGACCTGCTAAATCAGTACAACCAATCGGTTCTCTACATCACCTACCTACTCGGTAATCCGTAACCTAGTTTATGTCATTTATAACAAGCCGCATTTTTTCCTCATCACTTCCAGTCAGCATTTGGAATGCGCTGGTACTCATCACTGCCATTACCGGGTTGGTCGCCTGTTCATCAGCCGCAAACAAAACGGATAAGGCGGAAATAGCCTCCGCGACCGATTCAACTGCGTCTACATCGAAAACTGACTCCGCATCCGGCGAGGTACGGGTATCGCTCACGCAAGCCCAGTACACGGTAGCCGATATTCAACTGGGGCAACCCACTGCCCGTAGCCTAAGCACGGTGCTGAGAGCCAACGGGGCAATCGACGTACCTGCTTCCAATCTGGTTTCAGTTTCGGTACCGTTTGGCGGCTATATCCGCAAGATCGACCTCGAACCGGGTATGCGCATTCAGAAAGGGCAAACGCTGGTTGTGCTCGAAAACCCCGATTATATTCAGCTACAGCAGGATTATCTGGAAACCAAAGCCAAACTGGAGTATGCCGACCTGGATTATGCCAGGCAGGAAGAGCTAAGCCGCGAGAATGTAAATGCGCTCAAAACGTTTCAGCAAACGCGCTCGAACCGGCAAAGCCTACAGGCTCAACTGGCCGCTGCAGCCCAGCGGCTGGCTATTCTCCGCATCAATCCGGCCACGCTAAGCCCCGACCGCTTAACGCGCACCATTACCGTTCCTGCTCCTACCTCTGGCTACATTACCAACGTACCTGTCAACACAGGCCGCTTCGTAACCCCCGCCGACGTACTGGTCGAAATTACCAATGTCGAGCACCTGCATGTACGGCTGAATATTTTCGAGAAAGACATCAACCAGATCCGGCTGGGGCAAGCCGTTCGGTTTGGCATGGGCAGCGATGCCTCGCCTATACACAAGGCCGATATTTTCCTGATAGGCAAGTCGATTTCGGCTGATCGGACGATTGAGGTGCTAGCCCACCCCGACGATATAAAGCCCATTTTCATTCCTGGTGGGTACGTATTCGCTCAAATTGATGTGAAAGCACAGTCGTTACCCACATTGCCAGAAAGCGCAATCATTGGCTTTGGCGGAAAATCATACGTCTACATTCTGGAAAAGAAAGAAGCTCAACCCGTGGTCTATCAGTTTCGGCAGATCGAAGTCCGCACGGGTGTGCGTGAAAATGGCTTTGTGGCCGTCAGTCTTCCGGCTGCTATTGACCCTGCGAAAACGCCGGTTGTTATCAGTGGTGGCTATAGCTTATTGAGCAAGCTGAATAACAGCGAAGAGGAGTAAAATTGCTTCGCGCTGGTTAGCTTCGTGCAGGTTGGCTTCGCGTGCGAAGCAATTCAGCCGGAAAACGCCCTAAATCAATACCTCCTTAAGCATAAAAAGAGGGCCACACCTACATAGGGATGGCCCTCTTTACTTATTTCTGATGCTAATGTCTCAATGCTTGAACACTTTCACCTGATAGACGTAACTCTGCATTTGCTTGATCTGTTGCTTGCGCGAGAGGCGGGCCATCCGATTTTTTCGGTTCAGTGCCAGGGCATCGCCCTTGAGCGAATCGGGCGCAATAGTACGTAATGCATCGAGCAGGATGCTTGTCTTAACGGCAAACGTAGCGCCTTCCGACGTAATCTGCTTAGCCGTGATAATACCAATCACGTTTCCTTTTTCGTCGAGCAGCGGACCACCTGAGTTACCGGGGTTCACGCTGATGGCCACCTGATAAGCCGCCGAGTCGCCCCGGAAACCAGTGCCTGAACTCAGATACCCTTCACCATACACGATCTCTTCGCGCGGATAGCCCAGTGTAAATACCCGCTCACCCAGATCAGACGGGCGAGCTTCAAAGCTGTAGGGAACGGGCGGCAACGCATGGAACGCTGTATCCTGCCCGATAGCCAGAATAGCCAGGTCATGCTGCGGATCGGAATGTACAAGCCGGGCCTTGTAAACAACCCCCTGCTGACTCTGCACATACACCGAGTCGGAGCCCTGCACGATGTGATTATTGGTAACCAGAAAACCCGAAGCCGTCAGCAAAAAGCCCGAACCAGCCACCTGACCGGGGTTTTGCTGGAACACCCGTCCCCGACCACTCAGGTTATTGAGCAATTTATTCTGCGTTTGCTGAATAACTGCCAGGTTCCGCATCATCATACCATATTGCTGTTCCTGCTTATGGCTGTTCTGGTAAGAACGGTACATGATAATGGTACCGAAGGTGGTCAGAATAGCCACCGCTGCGGCAATGGCGAGCGTTGGCCGATAGGTCCGCCACCAGGTACGTACCTGGGCGTGTGGCTCAATGGCAGCATGGTCCAGCAACGAATCAGCTTCCAGTTGCTGATGAACCCGCGCCAGTTTTTCGCGGAATTCCAGTCGGCGGCCATAGGCTTCCAACATGTTTTCGATGGGTTCTCTTTCTCCTGCGTCCATACTATTCGTTGTCTTTATACTTAGCAAAGAATAATCGCTTCAGCCGCGTCAGGCATTTATACTTCTGCGTCTTGGCGTTATCTGTATTCGTGTAGCCAAATTTCTCGGTGATGTCCTGCATCGAGAAGTGGCGGATGTAAAAATCTTCCAGCAGCGTTCGGCAGGGTTCCCCCAGACGAGTCAGCGATTCAGCCATTTGCTCAAACTGCTGATCGCGCCGCAGGTGATCGGCCAGATCATCGGCCACCGACTCGGCCGGTTCTTCGTCGAACTGATTTGCCCGGATAAGCGGCGACCGGCCCCGTTGCGCCAGTTGTTTCAACCACAAACGACGGGCCACCGCGTAAATAAATGTCTTAAGCTGGCAATTCAACTCAAAATCCCCCGTCGACACTTTCTCAAAAAGCACGATAAGTGTCTCCTGATAAATGTCTTTGGCATCATCCGTAGAGCCGCTGTTGTTAATGACCAACTGCGAGACCATCGGGTAATGTTGTCGATATAGCTGGCTCAGTGCCCGGTCAGACCCCTCAGCCAATCCAATCAACAAGGCTTCGTCTGTCGACAGCAACCGCGTCGTTTCCCTCATACACTGCTTACTTATTAATACCGAATGGGTTAGTTGGTAACCCAAAAAAAAAGATAAATATTTTTCAAGAAACGTGGGTTACCTTCTTTACTCTATCGTATTAAGGTATGGAAAGTTAACCAATAACACTTAAACACATAAGATCATGAAAGGCTTCGCAAAATCAGCTCTGTTCGTACTGTCTATCGTTTCTCTTGCTACTGCTTGTGAATCAAAGAAGACTGAGTCTACGACTACTACATCAGATTCAACAATGACAATGTCTAGCGACAGCAGCTCTATGGCTACTGACACTACGATGATGGCTCCTGAGTCGTCAACGATGACATCTACAACTATGGCATCTGACTCAGCGAAATAAATTTCGCTAACCGCTTACGAAAAGCCTCTCGCAACCGAGAGGCTTTTTGCGTTTTAGTCTACCGGGGCACCAGTCCCGGAGTTTCACTCTAGCTCTAAACTTCGGGGCTGATACGTTGGTAGACTACACATAAAAAAACCGGGGTTTACCACCCCGGTTTTTTTATGTGTAGTCTACCAACGTACCTAGTTGTTGCTCGACAACTTCGTCTTATTCTGACCGCCCTGAGTTATCATATCGGCCAGTACACGGCCAGTTTCGGTCAGGTACGTATCTTTCTTTTTCTTTGTTTTGGCCGCATCCGGTGCATCGGGGCTATCTACAGATGCAGGTTTTTCCAGATTAGCCACCTTCTTCTCGGCTTCTTCCTTCTCCTTCTTACGCTTCGATTCCTGCAACGATACCGTTGTATTCTCCTTCGCTTTCTTGAACTCGTTCACTGCCTGTGCTTCCCGTTTCAGATCAGCATCTGTTTTTAGGCGTTGCTCGTATTTCGCACGAAGGCTGGTAGTCAGCTTATCGGTAATGAAGCTGGTAGCATCAAAACGGGCCGAAGCGATCTGATCCCAGGGAAGGGCACTCGGTTGCGAGCTTTCACCGAAATCTTCGGCTGAATAACGCGATGGAAACTGAATATCAGGCGTTACACCTTTGTGTTGCGTGCTGCTTCCGTTAATCCGGTAGAACTTCTGCGTCGTCATTTTAACCTGTCCAACTTTATCCTGCTCTTTGGGCAGCATGTTGTTCAAATCAATCAGTTGTTGCACAGTGCCCTTACCAAAAGTTTGGCCACCCACAATAATACCACGGTGATAATCCTGAATAGCGGCCGCAAAAATCTCTGAAGCTGAGGCACTGAACCGGTCGACAAGTACAGCTAGTGGACCATCGTAGGCAACAGACGGATCATTATCGGCCATCACTTCCGTCTCGCCACCAGAGTCTTTCACCTGTACTACAGGCCCTTTCTGGATAAATAGACCCGTCAGGTTAATAGCTTCGATTAGCGAACCGCCGCCATTTCCACGCAGATCAATGACAATACCGTCGACTTTCTGCATTTTAAGCGAGTCGATCAGATTTTTCACGTCAGTCGTCGTGCTGGCCACATCTGATTCACGACGGCGAGCCCCCTCAAAGTCACGATAGAAGATCGGCAACACAACCACACCAAATTTGTAGGTATGTCCCTCTTCAGTAACGTCGATTACTTCTTTATGCGCACGCGCTTCGGCAATTCTGATTTTTTCACGAACGATCCGAATTTCTTTGGGTACGTCGGTAGCCAGGGCCGAAGGTGATTTTATCTGAAGACGAACCACCGTTCCCTTAGGTCCTTTGATGAGTTTCACCGCCTCGTCGACCTCCATACCCACTACACTAACTACCGGGCCCGTTTCACCCTGAGCTACGCCGATGATCTTATCACCTGCCGTAAACTGCTTACTACGCAACGCGGGGCCACCGGGCACCAGATCCGTAATTTTGATGTATTCGCCATCTGCCTGCAACCGGGCACCGATACCTTCCAGCGAAGCACTCATTTCTTCGTTGAACGAATCAGCCGTGCGTGGAGACAGGTAATTTGTGTGGGGGTCAAGCGTTTCGCCAAAGGCATTCATATACCACTGAAATACATCTTCGCTCTTGATGCGGCCCAGGTTTTTAGCGAGGTTCTTGTAGCGGCTATTCATCAGGGTGGCTACGGATGTATCAGCTTTACCAGCCAATTTCAATTCCAGCGCCTGATTCTTCAGCATTTTACGCCAAATGTCGTTTTGCTCATCAGCCGACTTAGGCCATTGCGCCTTCTCCCGATCTACGTTGTAGCTCTCATCGGTCGTAAACGAGAAAGGCTTGCTTAGGGTCTGCTTCACAAACTCATTCCGTTCGTTGAACCGCTTCCGAAACACGTTGTACATATCGAACGCCGCCGTCAGATCACCATTGACCAGGGCATCATCGATCTGGTTCTTGTATTTTTCAAACGATGTTACATCTGAAGCGAGAAAGTACACCTTGCTGGGGTCCATCTCTTTCAGATAGTTGTTCCACACTACCGCCGACAGCGAATCACTCAGACGGACTTTCCGATAGTGATAGCGGGTTAGCAATTGGGTAACAGCCTGTTCCACGCGCTCCTGTGTGACAGTCGGCTTGAGGTCATCGCCCGATGGGGCCCAAACGGCTGGCTGCTGACTAACAGAAGCCGGTGCCGTACGAGATTCTTGCTGAAGACTTAGCATCAGCACAGGAACCAGTGTAATCAGGTATTTTCTCATCGTGACAAAGAGCAAGAGAAGAAGAGAGTGAACGAGTGAAACACAGCGACAGCTTGTACGTTGCCAGTTAGCGTCTTGCGCTTCACCCGTTCACTCCCTCATCTTTCACCCATTAGTTTTTTACAATGTCTAACAACTCAATATCAAAAATAAGCGTTGAGCCTGGGCCAATGTCGGCACCCGTACCTCGATCACCGTAGGCAATGTCTGATGGAATAAACACCTTCCACTTTGAGCCAACGGGCATTAATTGCAACACTTCAGTCCATCCCCTAATCACTTCCGTTACGCCAAATACGGCTGGCTCCTTACGCTCTACCGAACTGTCAAATACCTTACCATCGAGCAACATTCCTGTGTAATGCACTTTCACCCGATCAGTGGCAACCGGTTTGGCACCCGTGCCTTCTTTCTCCACTATATACTGTAAACCACTAGCCGTGGTTTGAACGCCCGGCTTCGTCTTATTTTCTGCTAAAAACGCGGCACCAATCTTTTTGTTACCTTCTGCCGCTTTGCCGGCTTCCGCATTCTTGGCCGCAAACTGCTTCTGCATATAGGCCATCATGATCTGCTGCATCTGCGGTTCGGCAATCTGTAGTGACTGGCCTTTCAACGCATCATTGATTCCTTTCGCCAATATGGACGTATTGACATCGGTCAGCCCCTGTTGTTTCATGCTCTGGGCAATGCTGTAGCCCACGCTATAACTCAGCGAATCCTGGCTATTGGCAAATAACGATTTCCGGGCAGTTGCGGGGGCAGCTTTGGCTTTTACCGATTTAACGGGCGTAGCGGGCTTTTTAACTTGAGCAATAGCGTGGTTGGCAACAAACAGAGTCGACAAGAGGCCGACGGCAACAAAACGGGAAACAAACATGAGGGAGATAGTATGTGATTAATGTACCAACGGTTTGGTAGAGAGAAAACGTGGTTATAGCCCTAAAAAGTTTTGTATTTCGAGTTATATCCTGCCTAAAATAACAACTGGACCGCTAATTGTCCAAACATCATGCGGCTGATTCACTGAATTTTAGCAAGCAGCAAAAAAGCCCGCACTCTTTAGCGCGGGCTTCGTTAAATTATCTTAAAAAGGGCTATTTCACCTCTTCATAGTCTACATATTCGCCGCCTTTCATGGGCGACCCACCTTTACGCGTTGCCGACGACACCCGTGTTTCACCCTCCCGAGTGGGCTGGGTACGTTCCGTGGCCCGGCGTTGCTCTTTCACCAATTGGCGACCAACCAGCAGATAGAACACAAAACGCCGTACCGGAGGCACGAAAATGATAAGCAGGGTGAAAACAAGCAGGACTTTTAACAACATAACCAACGTTGGTTTGACACGGTATTATACAGTCTATAACGCCGCCCCATACCGTTTAGTTTATTGACCATATAAGGCTTTCCCGGCCGCTTCATACTTATCACCAGCCATCCAGAAGGGTCGCGTACTCCGGTCGGCAATCAGTCGGGCGGCGCGCGCGTACGTCTGGCAAAAAATCAATAAGTAGTCGTAATCGATGGTGTCGGGGTTGTCAGATACCTGATGATAGTTTTTCATCAGTTCTTCATCGAACGCCTTGAATCCCTCCGATAACGTGGGTGCCGGTACACCTTTGGCCGCAAAGCTCACATTATCTGACCGGTCGAACAGACCCTGTTCGGGGGCAGGCTCAGCAAAGACAGACAAACCAAACTGAGCGGCGGCCTGCTCGATTTCGGCTTTTGCGCCGGTGCGTTCCAGGCCAATCACCGAGATCAGTTTGGTATCGTTGTAACCCGCACCGTCGATGTTGAAATTGAAAATAGTTTGTTTCAACGGAATCAGCGGGTGTTCGGCATAAAACCGGCTACCCAGCAAACCTGCCTCTTCGCCATTCAATGCAACAATGATGACCGATCGTTTCGGATGCTGAGCCATCAGTGTTTTGGCGGCGGCCAGCAACGCAACGGTGCCCATTCCATTGTCGCGGGCTCCATTGTAAATGGTATCAGCGGCAGTTACAGACCCTGTACCCGCTTTGGCTGTCCCGATATGGTCGAAATGGGCCGTTAGCAGAACGTATTCCGATTTCAGCGTCGGGTCGGTTCCTTCTATGATACCGGCCACGTTCACGGCGTTTACGGGTTGTGCCACCCGGCCCGATGTGCGCACGGTCACGGCTTTGTTATCTTTCAAACCAGCCAGTTGGCCTTTGCCATTATCCGCCCAGATGTGCAGGATCGGCGCCTGGCCGGGCGTTTCGGCTGCCGGGCTACTAATCTGTTCGCTGTTGAAGTACCGGTTGGCAAACGTCCAGGGCGTAGCGGGCGTGGCGAAGAGTTCAATGATACCTACCGCACCCCGCTCAGCCGCCAGTTTCCGTTTGGCAGTCATCGCACCAATCAGGTCGCGCGGCGATTTAGCCTCAGCCGAACCCACCTGCGTAACCACGAACTTACCTTTTACGTCCTTCCCGGCATAATCTTCAGCGGTGAGGCCATAGCCGACATATACACTTTCGGCCGTTTGATTAGCGGCTCCGCCCGAAACCACCACAAACTGTTTACCGACCGATAACGAGTCGGCACCGAAGCGGATCGTGCCCGACGCAGTGGCCTGGGTACGTTGCAGGACTACGGTCTGGTAGTAGCTATTATTGTCAGCGGCAGGCTTAAGGCCCAACTGCCTGAACTGTTCGGCGACGTACCGGGCCGCCACCATATTACCCGGCGATCCGATGCGACGCCCCTGTAGCTCGTCGGAAGCGAGAAACCGGAGGTGGTTTTCCAATTCAGCCCGTGTGAGCATGGCTTCGGGGAGGGCTGGAGCGGCTTGTACGGTAACGGCGGCGCGTTTGCCCGGTTTCTGTTGTTGGGCTACACTGGGCGTACCAGCAGCCACAAATGCGAAAGCGGTGGCCCCTAGAAGAGACCACCGACTAACTGAATGAGTCATTGAGGAGAAAACAAAAATTCCCATGTTAAGCAACACCACGCGGGTTACTAACAGGGGAATTTGGGTGAAACGAGGAATAGTCTAAGATGGAGTCGATGGTCGACGGGCGGGGTGCCCGTTCGATTTTGTCCATCAGTGCCCGAAGTTCGAGCGTATCGAGGAAGAAGCCCATTAATTCAGGCTCGCTCATAAGCGCCTCTTCGATTAGAAGATTTTCTTCCTCGGAAGTTTCTTCGTAGACGTACCGGATGACGTCATCTTGGGTAAACGTTTTTGTCATAGCTTACTGGACGTTTGCTTAACTGCTTGCGCAGGTTTATAAGTGCATAACGCATACGTCCCAAAGCGGTGTTAATGCTGACTCCGGTTGCATCGGCGATCTCCTGGAAACTCATTTCCTCGTAGTGCCGCATAATCAGTACCTGGCGTTGTTGCTCCGGCAATCGCTGAATCAGCTCGCGCAGGTGCTCGTGTGTCTCGCGCCGAATCTGCACCGCCTCCACTGAGTCCTCGGCAAATTCAAGTGTGTTGAACACATTGCTTCCGTCTTCAAACACTACATTGGGGTAGCGTTTATCTCGCCGGAAATAGTCGATGGCCAGATTGTGAGCAATACGGATAATCCAGGGAAGGAATTTGCCTTCTTCATTATAACGCCCTGATTTGATGGTGTCGACCGCCTTGATAAAGGTGTCCTGCATCAGATCTTCGGCTATATACTGATCTTTGACAATAAGATATATGGTTGTATAAACCTTGTTCTTATGCCGTAAAACCAGCTTTTCGAAGGCTTTCTCACTACCACGGATGTACGACGAAATAAGCTCGCTGTCGTTAACCTGGGCTTTTTCCATTTCAGAAAGACAATTAGGTAACGTAGAGCGTTTAGTCGATAGTGTGTATCCGGGTTAAGATTTGTGAGATGGAGAAGAATTTCTATTCAAAGTAACAAACTCCACTGAAAACTTACAAGAAATGGGTGTAACTTTTTGTAACAGTGTTGAAGTACAACACGAATATAGTGAAATTCCCTCTAAAACTGTACCAAACTATACGTAGTTCTTGAGTAAAAGGATGCGTGGGTGTTCAATTTTTTGGACAAAAAATCGTTGCGGAGGTTTAATTGACCATCATAATTTACCTTCGTGCGTCAAAAACGGCGTTTTAGCCGACTTATCATGAAATTCGAGAAACACATATTTGTCTGTACCAATCAGAAAGAAGCACCAAAAAAATCTTGCGGAGCCGAACACGGGGCCGCTTTGCTCGACGCATTTAAGCAGGAAATTACTCAGCGTGGATTGCAAAAGCAGGTACGTGCCCAGCGGGCCGGTTGTCTGGATGCGTGCGCCTTTGGCCCCGCCCTGGTTATTTATCCCGAAGGAACCTACTACGGTAACGTTCAGGTAGACGACATCGCGGAGATCGTGGAAAAACACGTGGTCAATAATGAGGTAGTGGAACGGCTGAAACTCGATTTTTAAGAGTTGACGTCCAGGGTCTAATGTATTGTTCAAAGTCCAGGGTTTAACGTCCAACGGCTTCGCCACAGGAAGCGAAATTGTCTGGCGAAGCCGTTGGACGTTAAACCCTGGACCTTAGACCCTACATAGTACCAATTCCATGTACAAACACCTCTTTTTCGATCTCGACCACACGCTCTGGGATTTTGATCGCAACTCATCCGAATCCATTGCCGAGATTTATAGCACCTTTCGGCTGGCTGAACGGGGGCTTTCCTCGTCAGACGCTTTTGCCGAAACGTTTATCACGATCAACCGGCAACTCTGGCGCGACTACGACCAGGACCTGATTGGCCACGAATACATCCGCGAGCATCGGTTCCCGCTGGTTTTCAACGCACTGGGCGTTGACGACACCACCTGTTGCGCCGACCTGAACACCGAATACCTGCGGTTACTTCCCCAGAAAGCACACCTGACCGACTCGGCGCGCGAGGTGCTGGAGCACCTGCATGGCCGCTATCGGATGCACATCATTACCAACGGATTTGCGGAAATTCAGGCCGTAAAAATGGCCGCCTCCGACATTGCTCACTTCTTCGAGGAAGTGATCACTACCCAGTCGGCTGATGCGAAGAAGCCCAATCCGCGCATTTTCGAATACGCGCTGCAAGCCAGTGGGGCCAGCGTTGCCGAAAGCCTGATGCTCGGTGATAATTACGAAGCCGACATTCTGGGCGCTAAAGCTGTTGGGCTGGATACGGTTTTCTACAATCCCAAAGGCGAAGTTGTTGCTGATCCACCAACCTACGATATTCGCCACTGGCGCGAACTGATAGCTATCCTGTAACACGGACTTTAGTCCGTTTTTAAACAGTATAAAATACGGACTAAAGCTCGTGTTACGCTCTGATAATCAACAATATGCGAAGCATTATCACCAAACTACTATTCTTCCTTTTGCCCCTTCCCCTGGTGGCCCAGACGGTCGATGTGTGTGTGTATGGGGGCACATCGGCGGGGGTAATGGCGGCGATTTCGGCTAAACGGCTGGGCAAAACCGTACTCCTTATCGAGCCAGGGCGGCATCTTGGCGGGCTGTCGGCGGGTGGGCTGGGTGCCACTGACATTGGTAATAAATACGCCGTAACTGGTCTGGCCCGGCACTTCTACCGCCGTATTGGCGCGCACTACGGCCATCTGGAACAGTGGACTTTTGAGCCATATGTAGCCGAAGCGCTTTTCAACACGTACCTGAGCGAAGCTAAACTGACCCCATTGATGGGCTACCGGCTTCAGGCTGTTCAGAAAGTCGGCAATCGGATCACAGCCCTGCTTGTTGAACCGTCGACTACACGGACGGACAAGCGGGCAGGCTTAAAAACAATTTACGCCAAACAATTTATCGATTGCAGTTACGAAGGCGACCTGATGGCCAAAGCGGGTGTACGCTACAGCGTTGGCCGGGAAGCAAACAGCCAGTATGGCGAAACCTGGAACGGCGTACAACTACTTGATAAACACCAGTTTCCCGACGGCGTTGATCCATACAACGTACCTGGAAAACCAGAGAGCGGGTTAATCTGGGGCGTAACATCCGAAACGCTGGCCCCCAACGGCACCGGCGACCAGAAAATTCAGGCCTACAACTACCGCATGTGCCTGACCGATAACCCCGCCAATCGCCTGCCAATCACACGCCCGGCCCGGTACGATTCCACGAAGTACGAATTGCTGCTTCGGCAGATTCAGCGCAAAACACCAAAGGAACTGACCTGGAATTTGATGCACTTTGTGCCGATGCCGAATCGCAAAACAGACATTAACAACTGCGGTGGCCTCTCTACCGACATGATTGGTGCTAACTGGACGTACCCAGACGCCAGTTATGCCCAGCGGGAACAAATTATTCAGGCTCACGAAGACTACACGAAAGGATTCTTCTACTTCATCGGTCACGACCCACGCGTGCCGAAGCACCTGCGCGACGAAATGCTACAGTGGGGTTACCCCAAAGACGAGTACCCGGATAACGACCATTTTTCGCATCAACTCTACATCAGAGAAGCCCGACGAATGGTGGGCGACTACGTGATGACGCAAGCCAACTGCGAAGGAAAAACAACTGTATCTGACGGAATCGGATTAGCCGCTTACACGATGGACTCGCATAATTGTCAGCGGCTTGTGGTGACGGATGCGGCAGGAAAAACGATGGTGCGCAATGAAGGCGACGTGCAGGTAGGCGGTTTCCCTCCCTACCCCATCAGTTACCGGGCCCTGACACCGAAAGCGGAACAAGCCAGTAATTTGCTCGTGCCCGTTTGTCTGTCGGCCAGCCACATCGCCTACGGATCCATCAGAATGGAACCTGTATTTATGGTATTGGGGCAAACTGCGGGCGCAGCAGCGGCGCAAGCCATTGACCAGAACGTACCTGTGCAACGTATCGACGTAGCCCGGCTACAACAAACGCTGCGCACTAATCCATTGCTCAACGGAAGTAGGCCCGAATTATTGGTCGATAATGACGACAGCGTCCGCGTGAGTCAGACAGGCACCTGGCAGATACTGACGAAAGGAAGCCAGTACGGCAAAACGGCCCTAATCAGCGCCGACAAACAGGCATCGGTCACGTTTCGGGCCAATGCTATTAAACCGGGACGTTATGAGATTTACGTCTACAACCCCACGCGAAGAGGCGGAGGCGGCAACCCCGATCAGGTAGCCTATCAGGCTGATAAAGCCGATAAGGTGCTGGTTCGGGTTTTCGACGGCAAAGCGGACAAAGCGCTCACAATCAATCAACAGAAGCAGAACAACGACTGGATTAGCCTGGGTACGTACCTGTTTACGGCTGGAAAAACACCCTCGGTTTCCTTTGTCGCAACCGGTTCAGTAGAGCCTGTCGTGGCCGACGCTGTTCTCTTCCTACCCGTCAACTAGCTCGTTCAGTCCTATGAATCTTCAACAAACAACAGCGCTGGTTACTGGCGGCGCATCGGGGCTCGGCGAAGCCACCGTTCGCGCTTTTCATGAGGCGGGAGCCAACGTCATCATTGCCGATCTAAACCAGGACCGGGGCAATGCGCTTGTCACGGAATTGGGCGACCGTGTGCGGTTCGCCCTCACCAACGTAGCCAACGAGTCCGACGTGCAGCAGGCCATCTCGCTGGCTACCGAAACGTTTGGCGCCCTGCACATTACCGTTAATTGCGCCGGTATTGCCGAAGCCCGAAAAACCATCGGAAAGGTCAACGGCGAGTATGGCCCTCATTCGCTCGATGCGTTCCGCAAAACCATTGAAGTCAATTTGATTGGTACGTTCAACGTGATTCGGCTGGCCGCTTTTGCCATGGAAAAGAACGTACCTAACAGCGACGGTGAACGCGGCGTGATCATCAACACGGCGTCGGTGGCGGCCTACGATGGGCAAATTGGACAGGCAGCGTATTCAGCCTCGAAAGGCGGCATTGTAGGGATGACCCTGCCCATCGCCCGCGACCTGTCTAAATCGGGCATCCGGGTGATGACGATCGCGCCGGGCCTGTTTGAAACACCGCTACTGGCTGGTTTACCGGAAGAAGCCCGCCTCTCGCTCGGTCAGCAGGTGCCGTTTCCATCGCGCCTTGGCCGCCCGGCCGAATATGGCATGCTGGCAAAAAGTATCGTTGAGAACCCAATGCTCAACGGCGAAGTAATCCGCCTCGACGGAGCTATTCGGATGGGGCCGAAATAGGCTGTCATTAAGTAGTCATTATATGGTCATTACGCTACGCTGTCATTAGGTGGTCATTAGTTATAAAATCGACGGATGACTACTTAATGACCACCTAATGACAGCGTAGCGTAATGACCATATAATGACCACTTATTTCAAACTCCTCCCATCGTTTTCACGTACTGCGAGGGGGTTTGGCCGGTTACGTCGCGGAACTGCCGGTTGAAATTCGACATGGTCCGAAAACCGCTTTCGTAGCCAATTTGTGAGATAGACAAATCACTATTGATCAGTAGCTTACAGGCGTGACCAATTCGAACCTCCGTTACAAAATCGACGAACGTTTTGTTGGTACGTACCTTGAAATACCGGCAAAATGCGGACGGTGTTAACCCGGCCAGATCGGCCACTGTATCCAGTTTTATGGCCTCATGAAAATGCGTCAGTACGTAGGTATGTACGGCCTGCATCCGCCGGTATGCCTGCGATGAGGCACTACCTTCGTCGGCATCAGCGGGCTTCATCGGATTCGTGTAGTTTGCACTCGTAATCACCTGGCCATCAGTAGCGTGGGCCAGATCATCGAGCAAGGCCAGAAAGTTGAGCACCCGCCTGAACGTTGGCGGTTGCAGGACCAATTGCCGCAACGCATTGACCGTTTGTTCATGCGTATCCCCGATCCAGGTCAGCCCTTGCCGGGAAATGTCGAGCAACTGCCGGATTCGGTGCATTTCGGGTTTGTTGAAAAAATCGTCGCCGAAACAGTCGTCTGTAAAATAAACGACCAGACCATGCGTCTGCAGCCCCGACTCCGGCAGGAAATACGGCTGATCACTTCGCCACAGATGCGGCAAGTCCGGCCCAATCATCACCAGATCGCCGGGCGAGAATGGCCGTATCGAATCGCCGATAAACCGCGTTCCTGTACCTTCTTCAACCAGAAATAATTGGTAATGCGGATGGAAATGCCAGTTTGGATCGAAGTGAGGTTCGATTAGATCCTTGACAACAAACGAACCGATACCCGACTCAATGTCCTTTCGAAGGGCAGATTTCATAAACTAACCTTAACAATAAGCATGAATTAACACGAATAGGAGGGATATATCTCAGTAGTGGCAAAAATAAAGTCAATATTAGACAAAAGTAGGCCAACAACATAAACGGAACAAAGATAGCTTTGTAGAAATATTTCCTGAATCAGTAGTACGAACCTTATAACCACCTGCGCATGAATCGGCTTGGCATGAACTTGTTTACCTGGACGATGACCATGGATGAGGACCTTTCAGGCACCCTCTCCTACTTAAAGGAAACCGGTTTCGACTTTGTAGAGATGCCAGTTGGCACTACACCCGGTTCATCACCTGACCTGGCCAAATGGGACCGCCTGGGGCAACAGGCAGCGGCCCTTGGTCTGGACGTTCAAACCTGTTCATTGCTCCCGCCCGAATTGACCCTGCTGAGCCCCAACGCCACCACCCGTGCGGCGGGCGTAACGTACCTGAAACAAATTGTTGACTGCTCGGCGGCGGCTGGCTCATCTATTCTGATGGGGCCTTTCTTCGCTGGCTTCAAAACTTTTTCGGGTAAACCTGCCACCGCCGACGAGTGGGCCTGGTCGGCAGAGTGCGTAAACGCGGTTGCTGACTATGCACAACAGCAGGGCGTAATGCTGGCTATCGAGTCGCTCAATCGGTTCGAGACGTACCTGCTCACCTGCGCCGAAGATACCCGGCGCTACATCGAGGCGGTCGACCATCCCTATTGCCGGGCTGCCTTCGACACATTCCACGCAAACATTGAAGAGAAGAACGTAGCCACGGCCATACGCACCCTTGCTCCCTATCTGGTGCACGTGCAACTCTCTGAGAATGATCGCTCTACTCCCGGACAAGGGCAGGTTGACTTTGCCAACGTGCTTCAGGCCCTGGGCGATATCGATTACACAGGCCCAATAGCCATCGAAGCCTTCGGCGTTAATCCGCCCGAATTGGCGGCAGCTACCCATATTTTCCGACGGATGTTCCATTCGCCGGAACAACTGGCACGCGAGGGGCTACAGCATATCAAATCAGTAATGAGTGAATTAGTGAATGACTAACTGGTAACCAATGATTAACATCGCCATCGTTGGCCTCGGGTTTGGGGCTGAATTTATTCCAATTTACCAGCGTCATCCGCTGGCCAATATGTATGCCATTTGCCAGCGCAACGTCGAAAGCCTGAATAAAGTGGGCGACGATTATGGTATTCAGGTACGTTATAGCGACTATGACGAGCTACTGGCCGACCCCAACATCGACGCTGTTCATATTAATTCGCCCATTCCAAACCACGCCGAACAGAGCCTGAAAGCCCTGCGCGCCGGTAAGCATGTTGCCTGCACGGTGCCGATGGCAACAACTGTGGAAGAATGCGCGGAAATCGTGCGCGTAACCCGTGAAACGGGCAAAAAATACATGATGATGGAGACGGTGGTCTATGCCCGCGAGTTTCTGTTCGTAAAAGAAATGTATGAAAAAGGCGAACTGGGCAAAGTGCAGTTCCTCAAAGCGAGCCATCAGCAGGATATGGACGGCTGGCCTGATTACTGGCCCGGTCTGCCGCCGATGCACTACGCTACGCACTGTGTCGGCCCCGTTGCCGGTCTGCTCCGCCTCGAAGCCGATTATGTTTCCTGCTTTGGTTCGGGCACGATCCGCCCCGAACTGGCCGCTATCCATAACTCACCATTTGCCGTTGAATCAGCGCACATCAAGTTCAGAAACAGCGACTTATCAGCTTATGTCTACCGGTCGCTGTTCGATGTGGCTCGTCAATATCGCGAAAGCTTCGAAGTGTACGGCGACAAGAAATCGTTTGAATGGCAGTTGATCGAGGATGAACAGCCGGTCATTCATACGGCGAAAAAGCCCGAACCAGAGATTCCCGAAAAAGTGAACGTACCTGACTACGCTCACCTGTTACCTGCCGAAATTCAGCGCTTCACGACCAAGGGAGTATACGATGCCGACGAAACGCAACACCTGTCATTTACGCAGGGCGGCGGCCACGGCGGTTCACACCCGCATATGGTCCACGAATTCCTGACCGCCCTAACCGAAGACCGCGATCCATTCCCGAATGCCGCTCAATCGGCCAACTGGACAAGCGTGGGTATTCTGGCCCATGAGTCGGCCATGAAGGGTGGCGAGATTATGAAACTGCCTGACTTTAACTAGCTCATACTGGTTATTACGCGCTGGCTATCAGCTTATTGACAGTTTACTACTCCTACAAATAAGCTAGTAACCAGCGTGTAATATCTCCTGATTCCTTCAACTTGAAAAACGATGTATAACCCATGACTTTCTCATTCAACCGATCGTTGCTGGTAACCGCGCTCACGACGCTGGTGCTCGCGAATTGTACCCGTACTCCAACGAAGGTCATCAAGGAGATGGACGGGAATACGACAAAGATGTCGTCGGCCCGGAAGAGCGGCCCCCGTCGTACAGAAATCCTGTTTCTGGGCGATAACGGCCACCACAAACCCATTGAACGGGTGCCGCAACTGATGGCCGCCCTGGGAAGCCGGGGCATCAATATTACGTATACCGACAAGCTGGAAGACTTAACGCCCGAAAATCTGTCAAAATATGACGGCATGTTGATTTTCGCGAACTGGGACAGTATTCCAAAACCACAAGAACGCGCCCTGCTCGATTACGTAGCGTCGGGGCACGGGCTGATTCCGGTCCATTGTGCGTCGTACTGCTTCCGCAACTCACCCGAATACGTTGATAAAGTGGTGGGTGGTCAGTTCTGGCGGCACCGGATGGATACGATCCAGACCCGGTTTACGCAGGCCGACAACGCCATTACCGCCGGGCTACCCTCGTTCAAAGCCTTCGACGAGACGTACCTGCACACGCACTTACAGGCTGACAACAATGTACTGGCTGTTCGCCCAATCAAATCCGACCAGGCAAAAGATAAGCCGGGTGTGGCTGAGGAGCCGTACACCTGGACACGTACCTACGGCAAAGGACGTGTTTTTTACACGGCGTATGGCCACGATGAACGTACCTGGGGGCAGCCCGCTTTTCAGCAATTGCTGGAACGGGGTATCCTCTGGTCGGTGGGCGATGTGGTCAGGAAACAACACGACGACTTGAATCCACAGGCGTTTTCGTACAAATCGGCAAACCTGCCAAACTACGAAAAACGGCCCGGTGAGCAGTTGGAGCAGTTACCACTCTCGCCCGAAGAGTCGATGAAGCACCTACAGGTGCCGGTCGATTTCACGATGAACCTTTTCGCACATGAACCGAACGTGATGCACCCCATCGCTATGACCTGGGACGATCGCGGGCGGCTTTATGTACTGATTACCAAAGACTATCCGAACGAGCGCAAACCTGAAGGCGGCTCCGACTCCATCGTTATCTGCGAAGACACCGATGGCGATGGCAAGGCCGACAAGTTCACCAACTTCGCCGAGGGCCTGAGCATTCCAACGGGTCTGGCCTTCGCCAACGGCGGGCTGGTGGTGTCGCAGGCACCGCACATGCTGTACCTGCGCGATACCAACGGCGATGATAAAGCCGATGAGAAGAAGATTCTGTTTACGGGTTTCGGCACCTTCGATACCCACGCCGGGCCAAGCAACCTGCACTACGGGTTCGATAACTGGGTCTGGGGCAGCGTTGGCTACTCAGGTTTCAAAGGCGTGGTGGGCAATAATCCCGACACGCTCCGGTTCAGTCAGGGTTTTTTCCGGTTCAAGCCCGACGGGTCGCAGTTGGAGTACATGACCAACACCTCGAACAATACCTGGGGACTTGGTTTCGACGAAACGGGCAACGTGTTTGGATCAACCGCCAATAACAGCCACGGCTGGTACATGGCCATTCCAAACAAAGCGTTCAATGCCCGTCCGGGCAGCATGGCGGGTAGCCGGAGCACCGATACGCACAAAGACATGAAGCCTATCACCGAGCGGGTACGTCAGGTCGATGTATTCGGCGGGTTCACGGCGGCGGCGGGTCATAACCTGTATACCGCACGGGCGTTCCCGAAGGCCTACTGGAATCAGGTAGCGTTTGTGAGTGAGCCAACCGGGCATATTGTCCACCAGAACCGCATGGTGAAGCAGGGTTCTGATTTCTCCGATGCCGAAACCGGTGCCGGTAGCTTCAACCTGATCGCTGGTGCCGACGAATGGTTCGCGCCCGTTTTTGCCGAAGTTGGTCCGGACGGAGCCGTGTGGGTAGCCGACTGGTATAGCTACATCATCCAGCACAACCCCGTGCCGCAGGGATTCAAGAATGGATCAGGTAATGCTTACGAAACGCCACTGCGCGACTTTACGCATGGTCGGATCTACCGCGTTGGTTACTCGAAAGCACCAGCCTATACCGCGCCCAAGCTGAGCCGCAACGACCCGGCCGGACTGGTAGCCGCCCTGAACAATGACAACCTGTTCTGGCGTATGCAGGCCCAGCGCCTGCTGGTTGAGCGGGGAAACAAAGACGTAGCGCCCCAACTGTGGGCTATTGCCAACGATCCGAAAGTAGACGAGATTGGCATCAACGCACCCGCCGTAAATGCCTTGTGGACGTTGCACGGTCTGGGTGCCATTACGCCCGGCGAGTTAGAAAAGGCTCTGAAACATCCCTGTCCGGGCGTTCGCAAGACGGCGGTGCAGGTGATGCCGCGTACCGATGCCGGTGTGACGACGTTATTGGCTCAACGTGCTTTGTACGATGCCGAACCACTGGTTGTGCTGAACAGTTTGCTGGCCCTGAGCGAAGCACCTGCCAGCCCAGCCACCGACGAAGCCGTATTGACCCGGCTTCGGGAGACTAAGGGGAATGATGACCGCTGGTTGCCCGATGCCTTCGCCTGCGCGCTTAACAGCAATAACGCCCGTCTGCTCCAACAATGGTTAGGGTCGATCAGTAAGCCCTCGGCTACTGGCTCCGGTTTAACAGCCAACGCGCATGAAGGCATGGACCATAGCCAGCACCTGTCTACTCCAACGGGCACACGCCGTCTCCCGAATGGCCCAAACGTCGGTTTTGATGAAGGTGGGTCAGCCACCAAACGAACCGTGAATGGTATTGATCTGATGGTGAGCAAAGTGGTAACTGAACCGCTTCGTCCGGTTGTTCGGGAACCAGCCCGCACCACGATCTACATCACCAATCAGGGCACCGAAGCCCTGCCAAAAGGAACGATTGTGCCACTGAACATTCGCTTTGAAGGCAGCACCGCAGAAACGGCGGGCCCTAAGGTTGATTTCATCAGCCGGACATTCGATGGTGGTATTGCTCCGGGCGAAACAGTGGCGATCACCCGCACGAACAATGGCCCCTGGGTGGGCGATCTGTCTGTTATGGGTGAAAAAGCCGGTGACTACGCGCTCTCGATCAGCATCGACAAAGACGCTACGTTTGCTGATGCCGACCGCCGAAACAACAACCACACAGCCAAAATCAACTTCCGGGCACCGGCTCAACTTCGTACTGTGGCCTTGGAACGGGCTGCCCGTGCCTATGCCTCTACGGCTACGCCCGATCTGATCGTGACGATGCTGGAGAAAGCAACCAAATTGGATGGCGATGAAGCACTGGCGCTGGTGAAAGGCCTTTCGGATGGTTATCCATACGTACGCCGTCAGCGGCCTGTCGATGGTCAGCAACCACAACCGCTTGTAGGCGGTAGTCAGCGAACACTGCTGGCCAGCATTGGCACCAGCCTGCCCGAAGACGCCCGCCCACGGCTGAACCGCCTGCTCGAAGCCTGGGGCCTGCGCGACGCAAACGCCGACATGGACCCGGACGCGCTGGTGATTCAGATGAAAACGGTGCGCGAAGAAATGCGTTTCGACAAGAAAGCATTCAGCGTACCTGCCGGAAAAACGGTAATTATCGTGCTCGAGAACCCCGACGCCATGCAGCATAACCTGGTCGTGGGTAAGCCCAAGTCAACCGACCGGATTGGTAAACTGGCCGACGCGATGATCACGGCAAAAGATGGTGCCGAGAAAAACTACGTACCTGAGTCATCGGATATACTCGCTGCAACAGCGCTGGTTAACCCAAACCAGACGGTACGCCTTCGTTTCAAAGCACCTGATCAGCCCGGCGAATACCCATTCCTGTGTACCTTTCCTGGCCACTGGCGCATCATGAACGGCATTATGACCGTTACAACCGCCACGAAACCCAGCGCAGCTAAATAGCAGGTACTAGTTTTTTACAACGAAACGAACGGTTATCAATGACTAGCACTATCCCATCTGCTGATGGTGATAAGCTGGGCGTTGATAACCGTTCGCTTATCGTTGATAACCATTTTCCCACTGGCTCAGATAACTTAACTGTATGTATCTACACATGTTCCATAGATTGAGTATCAAAAACCCTACTCAACTTCGACATGCCTTACATACAAACTAAGGACTCTCGCTTTGGTGAGCCAGTCAATCTATTCGTACAGGATGTTGCCGGCCCCTCATCAGGTGCAACTTCAACGGATTCAATATCTACTGCAACGGGCACCACAAAGCCTACCATCGTTTTTATCCACGGCTGGCCACTGAGTCATGAAATGTGGGAAAATCAGGTAGCCTACTTTGCCGACCGTGGCTACCGTTGCGTTGCCTATGACCGTCGCGGTTTTGGTAAATCGTCTAAACCCTGGGGAGGCTACGACTATGACACGTTCGCCGACGACCTGAAAGCCGTCATTGATGAGTTGAATCTAAACAACGTCGTACTGGTCGGCTTCTCGATGGGTGGTGGTGAAGTAGCCCGTTATTTCAGTCGGCATGGGGGAGCCAATGTCAGCAAGGCCGTTCTGGTTAGTGCCGTTACGCCCTTCATGCTACAAACGGATGATAACCCGGACGGCGTGCCGCATGATACGTTTGATTCCATGACAGAGGACATGCAGAAAGACCGGTATGCGTTTTTGGAAACGTTTGCCAAGCAGTTCTATGGCGTCGGTATGCTGAGCCATCCAGTCAGTCAGGCGCACCTGAATCGTGATTTTATACTGGCTTCACTAGCCTCACCAAAAGCTACGCTCGACAGTGCCAAGGCATTCGCCACGACCGATTTCCGTGACGAAATGCGTACCATTACCGTACCGACGCTCATCATTCACGGTGATGCTGATAAAACGGTGCCCATCGAATCGTCGGGCGAAAAGTCACATGAACTATTGCCACAGGCCGAGTACCGCGTGTATGAAGGAGAGCCACACGGCCTTTTCGTTACAGCCAAAGACCAACTCAGCGAAGACCTGCTAAACTTCGTTCAGGAAGGAGCTTATCAGAACCAGAACGCATCTGCGGTAACGTATTGAGTTGATTGTCAATTAGTTAATTAATGATTGAGTAAATGCGCTGCTTGCTACGACAACGTACCCAGGCAGCGCATTTACTCAATCATTAATTAACTAAACCCGGCTCTCAGACAGGTGAATTGTGGGGGCCAGTGAGCTTTTTGGGCACGAAATTTTGAATTCGCTTCCTTTACCTACTTCACTTGTTACATCGAGGTGCCAGGCGTGTGCCTCAACGATGCGCTGTACATAGCTGAGCCCAAGGCCAAATCCTTTTACGCTACCCTGGTTGTTCTCACTAATCCGGTAAAAGGGCTTGAAAATTTTCTTCTGTAGATGCTTGGGAATACCCAGCCCACGGTCAGTGACGGCAACCATCAGGCTTGACCGGTCGCCTTCGGTTTGAATAAGTAATTCGGGCTCGCCAGGGCTGTACTTAACGGCATTATCCAGCAAATTATGTAGCACATTCGTCAGATGCAGCCTATCGGCCAGCACAATAGGTTGCGATGCCTGGAGCCGTAGTTTCAGGTAAGGACCATGCCGTTCAGCGATGGACTGAATCAGTTCGTGAATGTTCACCGCGTCGATATTGATCGCCAGTCGGTCACGATCAGCACGGGCCAGACTCAGCATCACATCAACCTGTTGTTGCAGGCGCTGCGTTTCTTCCTGGATAATATGGATGTACTTATCCGTCCGCTCCTGCGACGACCGCCCAAATGGAGTTGCCAGAATATCAGCAGCCATTTTGATGGCCGAAATAGGCGTCTGAAATTCATGAACAATGGTGTCGAGCACCTCCTTGTGCACATACGGCATCTGGTGCTCGCGGGCATTTCGCCAAACAAAGTAACCGATCACAAAGAGGCTCAAAATGGACGGCAACCAGAAATACCAACCTAACTGGTGCGTGTCGATCCCCAGGTACGCCGACAAAACGAACACGGCGACAATGAGCAAGCCATAATACCAGTTACGCGAAGCATACGTAGCTATATTGTTCATAGGCGACGGAGTTATAATCCGGTTGTTAATATTGGCTAAAGCGTATTAGACGGAGGCTATAGACGTAAAGTTATATGATTCCGTCACATACCAATGTTGATATTATGTTATAAATAAAAAAAGCCCGAAAAATCGGGCTAATACTAGTATACAAAGAAGATAGATTACGATATTAGTGAGTCTACGCTTCAGTAGCCGGTGCCGGTGATTCAGTTGCCGGCGTAGTATTGGCTGAGGCGGGCTTACGTGGAGCAGCAGGTGTTGGTTTGGGCTTCGGCGCCGGTTGCGGTTTAGCAGCGGCTGGTGCGCTAGCCTTCGGAGCAGCGGGGGGTGTAGCTACCGGCATAGGCACCGCCTTTAAAATTGGCGCGGCTGCTTTGGCGGCTGCCTTCTCTTTTTTAGACTTGGCCCGAGCCCCGTTCTTTTCTGCCTTCGCCGCGTTCTTGATGGCTTTCTTGGCGTCTTTGTGCGTCTTCTTTTCTTCTTTCTTTGCTGCTTTTTCCGTCAGCTTCGACAGTTGCTTTGTCTCTTTCTTCAGCAGCTTGCCCAGGCGCTTAGCCAACTTATCGGCTGCCTTTTCAATCGTCTTTTTTACTTTTTTGGTAGCCTCTCCTGCTTCAGATACTTTTGTTTCAACGGCAGTGACGATCTCCGACGCCAGTGATTTCGTGTGGTTTTGTTTTTTGCTGCTCTTAGCCATGATTGTATAAGGAAAAAAATCTACAAAGAAATACGCATTTTTTTTGACAAACAAAAGGCTAATATTATCTTTTTGTTATTTTATTAACAAAATCATAGCAGATAACACCCGTTGTAACCGCAATATTTAGCGAATGTTTAGTACCGAATTGCGGAATTTCGACTACATAATCCGCCTGCTGCACCACACTGTCGCGAACACCCAGCACCTCGTTGCCAAGCACGAAAGCATATTTCCGGGTTGGGTCGGGCTTAAAATCAGGTAAGAGTACACTCCCTTCTGCCTGTTCAACAGCCACAATAACGTACCCACGTGCCTGTAGATCGCCTACCAGCGCATCGATATCAGGCGCATGCTCCCAATCAACAGACTCTGTAGCACCGATTGCTGTTTTCGTGATATCGCGGTGAGGTGGCGTTCCGGTAATGCCGCAGAGGTACAGCCTCCCGGCCCGGAAGGCATCGGCCGTTCTGAACACAGAACCTACGTTATTCAGGCTGCGAATATCATCGAGTAACAGGCAGTAAGGGAATTTCTCAACCGCCCTGAAGTCATCGACCGAGAGGCGATTCAATTCGTCGAGGCTGAGTTTGCGGGGTGGATTCATAAAGGGTAACACGAGTAGTCGACAGAAGAGGGACGCAAGGTAGCCAAAAGAGGTCGCCCACATACTGCCACCCGATTACTACGGGTGGAGGACAAGTTTAAAAACTTACTGACGCGTGGCCCAGCGCGGTTGCCGCTTCGACCGCAGCGGCGAACCGTTCCGCTCAGGGTGACGATATGCCTTATCAGTCTTAGCCAATAAAATCAGACGAAGAATCGGTGGAAGAGGCTGCTTTTTGGGGAGGGGTTTACGCCATTGTCGATTCGACCGGGCAGTGGTGTATTCCTGAGCGATAAGGGCGGTCGGAATGGCCTCTACGTGGAGACTTCGGAAAGAAATTCCCGGCCTTCGGACAATATAAGCACCTGTTCGTCCTGGCGGGAGGGCATTCCGTCCTCGAAAGGCGTACCTTATGCCAATACCAACGCAGCCGCTCACTCCGACTGAAGGCGTTGCGTGTCAACTACTTGCTATCATCAGCATGAAAGCCATTTATACGACCACAACCCGTTTTCATACGTTTTTTTTGCTCCCCGTTCCCAATTCGGCCCGTACATCGACCCGGTGTACCCCCTGGCTGATGGGGGTAATCTGGCTCCTGCTGGTTGGGCTGGCCTTTACTCTGAGCACTGCCCACGCCCAGACCACCTGGACGAGCCGAAACGCGGCAGCGGAGAATCAATGGGTTTCGGCCACTTACGGCAATGGCCTGTTTGTGGCCGTAGCATTTAATGGCACGGGCAACCGGGTAATGACCAGCCCCGATGGCATCACCTGGACGAGCCGAAGCTCAGCGGCGGATAATCAATGGCGTTCTATCACCTATGGCCTGGTTAACGGAAATCCGCTGTTTGTAGCCGTGGCAAGTAGTGGCGCGGGCAACCGGGTGATGACCAGCCCCGATGGCATTACCTGGACGAGCCGAAGCTCAGCGGCGGATAATTTATGGATTTCGGTCACCTATGGCCTGGTTAACGGGAATCCGCTGTTTGTAGCCGTGGCAAGTAGTGGCGCGGGCAACCGGGTGATGACCAGCCTCGATGGCATTACCTGGACAAGCCGAAGCTCAGCGGCGGATAATAACTGGAATACGGTCACCTATGGCAATGGCCTGTTTGTGGCCGTGTCAAATAGTGGCATAGGCGACCGGGTGATGACCAGCCCCGATGGCATCAACTGGACAATCCGCACCCCGGCGGTGGATAATGCCTGGCTTTCGGTCACCTATGGCAATGGCCTGTTTGTGGCCGTGTCAATTACTGGCAGTGGCAACCGGGTGATGACCAGCCCCGATGGCATTACCTGGACGAGCCGAAGCTCGGCGGCGGATAATTTATGGTATTCGGTCACCTATGGAAATGGCCTGTTTGTGGCCGTGGCATTTAGTGGCACAGGCAGTGGCAACAACCAGGTGATGACCAGCCCCGATGGTATCAACTGGACAAGCCGAAGCGCGGCGGCGAATAATAACTGGGAGTCCGTCACCTATGGCAATGGCCTGTTCGTGGCCGTAGCATATAGTGGCACAGGCAATCGGGTGATGACCTCGCCCTACGATCCGGCGGCCCTGCCCGTCACGCTCACCTACTTCAGCGGGCGAGCCACCCCCCAGGGCAACCGGCTGGGCTGGGCCACGGCCAGTGAGCATAACTCTGCCGCCTTCCGCGTGGAGCGTAGCCGTGACCTGACGGGCTTCGAGGCCATTGCCACCCTGCCCACCCAGGCCCGCGAGGGCGAGTCGGGCACCACGCTGACCTACACCTTCACCGACCCCCTGCCCCTGCCGGGCATCAACTACTACCGCCTGGCGCAGGTAGACCGCACGGGCAGCACCACCCTGAGTAAGCCCATTGCCCTCCAGTTGGAGGGTCAGCCGCCGGTGCTGTATCCTAACCCAGTCAGCACATCGGGCGAGGCGGTGGTGGAACCGGCGGTAACTTACCTGAGCTACCAGCTCAGCGACGTGCTGGGTCGGGTAGTAGTGCAGCAGAACGCGCCGGGTACGTTGAGCGGCATCTCCCTGGCGGGCTTGTCGGCAGGGGCATATATGCTGCGGGTAGTCACGGCAGCAGGAGGGGTGAAGTTGTTCCGGGTGGTGCGGTAGGTACTGGGGCTGGGCCGTGGATTGTTAACGTCCATACCCTCAATCTGGCCAAAAATGGGTAAATTTGTGTAAACGACTTCCCTCATTTTTGTAATGACTGCCCCGCCCAACAAGCCTCAAAAACCCGCCAAAGAAACGCCGCTCAACAAGCAGTTCAACCAGGTAAAAGCCAAATACCCCGGTGCGCTGTTGCTATTCCGGGTGGGCGATTTCTACGAAACCTTTGGCGAAGATGCCGTAAAGGCCAGCCGCATTCTGGGCATTACACTCACCAAGCGCAACAACGGGGGATCAAACGAAGAGCTTGCCGGTTTCCCGCATCATTCGCTGGATACACATCTGCCCAAACTCGTTCGGGCGGGCGAGCGCGTAGCTATCTGCGATCAGCTCGAAGACCCGGCTATGGCCAAGGGCATTGTGAAACGGGGTGTTACCGAGTTGGTTACGCCGGGGGTTTCCTTCAATGATAACGTGCTCGATGGGCGGCGCAACAACTACCTTGCGGCGGTGCATTTTGGCAAAGGGGCCGACGATTTCGGCATTTCCTTCCTCGATATCTCGACGGGGGAGTTTCTGGCATCGCAGGGCAACGCGGCTTATATCGATAAGTTGCTTCAAAGCTTTAACCCGTCGGAGGTCCTGTATTGCAAGCGTAACCGGGCCGAGTTTGGCACCCTCTTCGGCGATAAATTCCACACGTTCACACTCGAAGACTGGGCGTTCTCCTACGACTTCGGTTACAACTACCTCCGGCAGCATTTTCAGACAACCTCACTGAAAGGCTTCGGCATCGACGGTCTGCCCGATGGCATTATCGCCGCCGGGGTCATTCTGCACTACCTCAACGAGACCGAACATAAAGACCTGCAACATATTCAGCGCGTTACCCGGCTGGAAGAAGACAGGTACGTCTGGCTGGACCGGTTCACGATCCGCAACCTTGAACTGGTTGCCGCACAACAGGAAGGCGGTATTCCACTGATTCAGATTCTCGACCAGACAGTGACCCCGATGGGCGCGCGGCTACTGCGTAAATGGCTGATGCTACCCCTGAAAGATAAAAACCTGATCGATGAGCGGCTCAATCTGGTGTCGCTTCTCCATGAAGATGCGGACTTGCTGGATGCCATTCTGGGGCATCTGAAACAGATTGGCGATCTGGAACGGCTGGTATCCAAAGTAGCCGTGCGCCGCATTAATCCGCGCGAGATGGTTCAGCTAAAGCGTTCTCTGCAACATGTGTTGCCCATCAAGGAAATGCTGATTACGGCCCTGAGCCAGAAACCGGATGCGCCTTCGCTGAAGAAATACGCCGATCAACTCAACCCGCTTTCGTTTTTACTGGATCGCATTGAAGCCGAACTGCGCGACGACCCGCCGGTGCTGTCGAACCAGGGAAACATGATTCGCACGGGCATCAACGAAGAGCTTGACGAATTGCATAAACTGGCCTATTCAGGCAAAGAATACCTGTTGCAACTCCAGGACCGCGAAGTGCAGCGCACGGGCATCAGTTCGCTCAAGATTGCCTACAACAAGGTGTTCGGCTATTATCTGGAAGTAACCAACGCCCATAAAAATCGCGTCCCGGACGACTGGATTCGTAAACAGACACTGGTGAACGCCGAGCGGTACATCACGCCTGAACTGAAAGAATACGAAGAAAAAATCCTGAACGCCGAAGACCAGATTTTCAGCATCGAAACCCGGATGTTTGGCGAACTGGTTGCCGCAACGGGTGAGTATGTGGCCGCTATTCAACAGAATGCCCGCGTAATTTCGGTGCTCGATGTGTTGTCGTCGTTTGCCAAAGTGGCGGTGAAGCACAGGTACGTCCGGCCAACGCTCAACGACGGTAAAGCCCTGACAATCAAGGATGGGCGGCACCCGGTTATTGAGCAGCAATTGCCGCCCGGCGAACCTTACGTACCCAACGATGTCCATCTGGATGATGAAACGCAGCAGATCATCGTCATCACCGGCCCCAACATGGCGGGTAAATCCGCGCTGTTGCGGCAGGTGGCACTGATCGTGCTAATGGCCCAGGCCGGTAGTTTCGTACCGGCCTCATCGGCGGATATTGGCATTGTCGACAAGATTTTTACGCGGGTAGGTGCCAGCGATAACCTGTCGCGGGGCGAGAGTACGTTTATGGTCGAGATGACCGAAACGGCCAGCATTCTGAACAACCTCAGCGAACGCAGCCTGGTGTTGATGGATGAAATTGGGCGGGGCACCAGCACCTACGATGGCGTATCCATTGCCTGGGCCATTACCGAGTACATGCACAACACCGACTGCCGCCCCAAAACGCTGTTTGCTACCCATTACCACGAGTTGAACGACCTCGCCGCCGATCTGCCCCGAATTCGTAATTACAATGTGGCGGTAAAGGAAGTGGGCAACAAAGTCATTTTTCTGCGCAAACTCAAAGAAGGAGGTTCCGAGCACTCATTCGGTATTCACGTAGCTCAAATGGCTGGCATGCCTGGTAGTGTCGTGAAACGGGCCGGTCAGATCCTGACTCAACTGGAGGCATCGCACCAGCGCGAAGGTAACAAAGAAGCTATCCGTGAAGCCGGTCCTGGCAACGAACGGGAGCTGGCCCTGCGCATTATTGAAGCGGGCGATCCTAAGTCGGAAGCCATCAAAGAGAAACTCCGCACCATCGACGTCAACCGCCTCACCCCCATCGAAGCACTCCTGAAACTCAATGAGTTGCTACATCTCCTTGAGTAATAAATCGGTGCGCAAACCAGGGGTTATACACTGGACCGACAAACAATCCCTACTTATTCTACGTTGAATATGGGTGCGAATTAGTAATTGCTTAAACCTTGAGAGCAGCTTTCTGTCCAAGAGTCAAACAATCACTTATTCACGCTTAAACAACTGTAGATATGAAAACGAATCAACGCATTATAGCTCTGGCCCTCCTGGCGGCCTTTTTTGTGAGTTCATTCGCTCAGGCACAAAAGAAGTGGAACCCCGAAGCTAAAGGCACAGCCATCGGTGCTGGTGTAGGCGGCGTGGCGGGGGCAATCATCAATAAAAGAGACCGCAAAGTAGGTGCTGGTGTTGGCTTAGCTGTTGGCGCAGCCGCCGGCTACGGTATTGGTAAAGTGATCGACAACCGGCACAAGAAGGCAGCAGCAGCGGCTCGGGCGGCCGAAGATCGTGAATTTGCGGCCCGTACGGCTACCGAAAACCGGGAACTACGCTCAGGTACGTCGAACCGGCAGGCCAGTGTGCGTAAAGTAACGCCGATTACGAAAGTTACTCCTGCGGCAGCGGCTCCTGCCAGTGCCTTATTGGCCGAACCCGCTCCCGTTACCATACCGCTGGTGCGGAACGGATTCCTGCTCAACACATCATACGGCGACCCTAATACCGCTTATCCTACATCGGAATACCGCCGCAAAAGCTGGTAATCAGCCAAGAAGCCTATACGGTTTTGAAAATCTTGTAGGTGATTTATTTCCCCTATCATTCTCAACGTAAACACCATTTCCTATGAAGACGATCATCCAGATTTTCGCCCTTGCCTTACTCTTTGCTTCCTGCAAAAAGAGCGAACCTGCCAATGTAGAGGCGCTGAACCAGCAGTTTATTCAGGCCTGGAATAATAAAGAGACCGATAAAGTAGTGGCTTTGCTCGACGATAACGTGCAGTTTCTGCAAGGCGATACCCGGTTCACCGGCAAATCGGAAGTAGCCGAAAAATGGGTACGGGCCACACTCCCAACGATCAGTAACCTGAAAACCAGTGCCGTGAGCACAGAAGCCGGTACGCAGATCGCTTATCAGGCCGGTACGTTCTCAGTCGATGTGTCTCCCGAAGCCCCCGGCGAACCAGCCGGACTAGGCGAGGGCAACTTCATGCTGCTCTGGAAAAAAGCCGCCGACGAAAGCTGGAAACTCAGCTACGCCCAACTCGAAGATTTGCCTGTTAAGGTGAAGTAATAAGAGAAGGTCAACGTTTAACGTCCAATGCCCAAACTTGCTTCGCAGATTAGCGAAGCAAGTTTGGGCATTGGACGTTAAACGTTGACCCCTTTCCCTACACGCCCGTCAGAAAAGCGGTGTAATCAGTTGGGCGGGAGAGGATTTCTTTGTAGAGCAAAACGCGGAAGAGGTAATAGCGTGTTTCGCGGGGTAGTTTCATCTGGTAATAGCTGCAATCGGCCTGCTTTTTCAACTGGGTTTTAACGTACCCAGGCCCTACGTTATAGGCAGCAGCCACTAGCGACCATGACCCAAACTGGTCGTACAACTTACGGAGGTATTTGCAGGCGGCCGCAGTTGCTTTTTGCGCATTGAAGCGTTCATCGTGCTTGCCTCCTACTTTCAGACCCAGTTCGCGGGCGGTTCCGGGCATTAGTTGCCAGTAACCACCGGCTCCCTTTGGCGATACGGCCTTCGATTTCAAGCCACTTTCAGCTAGCGGAATGTACCTGAAATCGGATGGAATATCATAGGCCGCTAGCGTTGAATCAACCATCGGAAAGAACGCATCGGCTTGCTTCTGCAACGCATCGATCTTAGGCGATTGTGGCCTGAATATCGTAAAAACATGCCGCCAGCGCGAAACAACGTCGGCCTGATCGAGTGGCATAGCCTCACCACAAAAGTTGACGTCGAGCAGCGGAAACTCAATCTCGGTCGGTAGCAGGCTGAGCCCATCGGGCCAGGCAGGGCCGGTAAGCGTCAGAGCGGGATTATTAATAACCAGTAACGTAGCCTGGTCCTGGGTGTTTTCTTTGGGCGCAAGTGGCGCAGTTGTAATTTTAGTGGCTGCCACGGCAGCGGGCCGGGCAAACGCCATCAGCAAGGAGAATCCAACTCGTTTAAGCAAAACATAGTCTACTTGGTGAGTAGGTATAACGCTCCACCAGGCAGAAATAGTGTCCCACTTGTCCGAGTGCTACCTTTCTTCGGTCATAACCAGCGTAATACGTTCCACATAAAAACGGAAACCAGCAAAGGCAACCAGGAAGATACCCGCAATCCAGGCGCCTCCACTCCAACTGGCATACACCCATTTTCCCTGTTGATAGGCATCCATAGCGGCCAGGATCATCAAGACAAGGCCAAGCGTCATCATCAGCGCATTCACGATTGCCCGGTTATAGGCCTTTCGAAGATCGTAGGCACCGTAGGCCCGATTTCGGTTGGCAAACACGATTTCATCCAGGTCAAGCTCGTTCAATTGTTCATCCGGCACAACCAGCGTGTGTGCGTGTTTCTCGCGCAGGTAGTGAACAGGATTATGATCAGCTTCCAGTTCAACTTTATCAAGGGCGGTTTCGAACGGCAGTCCAATCCACATAAAATGGGCCACCTCCTGACTGAACAAGGGTAGCAACGAGGCGGCTTGCGAAGGCGTTGCCCCTGCCTTATACAACTGGGTACGAAGGTGATCTTCCTGAGCAGGTGTAAGTGTTTTCATGACGTTTAAAAAGAGTTTAGCAGCCATTTACTGCTTGATAACAAAACAGCCTGAATTCCATACATAAAGTACAGAAATTAGTAAGATTACTCCTGACTATACGCCAGCTTAAACTGGCTTAAATCAGGCAGACGGGGCTTTTTCCGGCTGGCTTCGTAATCGTAAATGAGGCGACCGAGATTGCCCATAAACGGAAAACCCACGGTTTCGTAGTCGTATTTGTCATCGTTGAATACGCCGTCGCTATTGCACGCAATCACCGCCGACAACATGAATTCAATGCCTTTCTCGAAGTCAACGATATAGGCATTATCGAGGATGTATCCGTAGGCATCACCCACTTTATTGAAGATCCGCACCGATTTGGGCATGGGCGATTTCTGATCACCCACCATCAGAAACTTGCAGTAACTGTCATACAGCGACGTGTCGGCCTGGTAATTGGGGTAGCGCGTTTCGCGGGGCAACTGCGACATGTACTGGTACACAAACCGGTAATCGTCGGGGGTGAGGTTGAAACGCTGTTTGGCGTCCACGGCCTCCGGGAAGAGCAACGCCCGCAACATAGCCTGCTGATCCTCAAGGGGGAAGGCATTTTTAGTCGTAAAGTCAAACGGTTGTTTCACCAGCGAATCTCCTTTGCTGGTTTGTATTTTATAGCCCGTTCCTCGCAGAACAGGCTTGGTAGCCTGCGGGGTACGTTCACAGAATTGCGGGCCAAGGCTCCTCAGTAACGTACCTGACGAACCAACAAAGCGAACCGGGTTGGTGTGGGCATTCTGAGCGGCGGTAAACGGCACCGACAACCGATGCACAATGCGCGTATTGGCGTAGCCTTTTGCCGCCAGCCGATCATTGAAGGCGCATTGCCCGATGAGTTCGTATAACCGGTTGAAGGCGTCGTTATCGCTGACCAGCAGAATCTTACGGGCATACTGCGCCACGGAAGGAAACCCGTCTTTAGCCGTAGCGTCTTTACGTACGCTTGTTTGCCCGGCGTAGGCCGAATCGGTCAGCATAGGCGAGTTGCGCGGTAGGCCAAGGGTATTCAACGTCTCCAGCGCGAGAAGAACAGCCGGAAATTTTACCGTACTGGCCGGATAGAAATACCGGTCTTTATCGACCTGATACCGGTACGTTTTGAATGACGGGCGATTGGCCGCGTCCCGATTAATCTGGGTATAAACGATTTGCACATCGTAAACCGGCGACCCGTCGGCCGCTTTTGCCGATAGTGTTTTCCCAAACAGTTCAGGCCGACTTTCGAGCAGCTCAACCAGCAGTTTGTCTGATTTCCCAAGTGTGGTCTGGGCCTGTACAACTGGCAGGGTACTACAGAAAATCAGGGCCAGCCTGGCCAGTTGCTGGAGGCGGTTCGGCCACGAAATCGAGCCAGTCGACCGGCTGATCACTTGGTCAGGTACGTTATAGAAGGCGGGCAAACTCGTTGACATGATGGGCTAATGCAATAAGATCGTCTGACTGATGAAACGCACTGATCACGATACGGGTGTTGGCTTTATCGACCGCCGTTGGGTAGGCAAAGGAATACACAAAAATGCCCTTTTCAAGCAAATACGGCGCTAATTCGTCATGGTCGGTGTAGAAAACGGGGTAGCCCGTTGCATGGCCGAACAGTCCCGTTGGCAGCAGCAGTTCTTCGGCAAGCGCTACGTTTTCAGTAAGCCGTTCATACGCGTCGATGTACAGGTTGCCCGCTTGCAGATAAGCGTAGGCGTAGGCGGGCGGCATGGGCGAACAGGCCCCGAAATAGGCCGTTTGGCGCAACGCTGCCAACGTACCTGGATCGCTGAAGATAACGCCCCCCGGCAGCCCCATTGCTTTAGCCAGCGAAGCCGTCACGATCAGGCGAACATTGGGCATGTTGTTATGTATCCATTCATCCAACTCCGAGCCAATACCACGGCCACCATCCAACACACCCAACCCGTGCGAATCATCGACAACCACCCACACAGGCCGGTCGCCGATGCTACGCAACCAGCTAAAATCATAATAAGCCGACCGGATAGCATCTACCGAATTGGTAAGCACATAAACTGGCGACGAATCGGGGGTCTGATCCAGAAAAGCCAGCATGTCGCTGGCTACCAGGGGCATTGTGTGTGGCTTGAGCAAGGGATGCCACAACGCGGGATGCGTGCCGGGCGCCTGAAAGCCCACCGCAGATGAACCCAACTCTTTCGCTAGCCAATCGACCACAATTTGCCCCGCCAGCATTCCCGATGAGACGGTCAGTGCATGCCCACATTCAGCCCAGTCTGATAGTTTCGCCTCAAATTCGTCGTAAATACGTAGCTGCAAATTACCATTTCGCGATGAACCGAATTGCAGACCGTACCGCGCCACGCCTTCGGCCAGCAATGTCTGCATGGACCGATTTTGCGCCATCCCGAGATACGACGTACCGGAGAAAAACAGGTACGTCTGCCCGTCGTGCCGGATTGTTCGATCCGGCAGATGATCGATCTGGAAAGCTGACAACGTACCTGGCATTGATAAGGACATACAGTTAATTTTTTTCGGACGCTAGTTAATCAGCGCGGCACCGGTGCCATTTGAATCGGCGAAACGTACCTGACCATAATCGAAGGTGACGCCAGTGGCCGGGTCATTGGTGATGAGCAGCGAACCGTCCATGTCTACGTAATCTAGCAAGGGAAGCAGGTGCGCAATGGCCGAAATCCCGACGCTCGACTCGGTCATGCAGCCAACCATCACGCTCAACCCTCGCTGGCGGGCTTCGGCAATCATACGGCGAGCGGGCGTTAACCCACCACATTTGGTGAGCTTGATATTGATACCGTGAAAATAGTTGGCGCACCGGGCCACGTCGGCTTCGGCGATACAACTTTCGTCGGCAATGATGGGCAGCGGACTTTCGGCGCAAAGGCGGGCCATACCGACCCAGTCACCGGCGGGCAATGGCTGCTCGATAAATTCTACGCCCAACTCAATCAGTTCGGGCGCGTAGGCCAATGTTTGTTCGGCGGTCCAGCCGCAGTTGGCATCAACCCGAAACCGAACAGGGCCACGATCGGTATCGCAATGCTGACGCAGCAGTCGAAGCAGAGCCAAGTCATCGTCGCCGCGCCCCAGCTTGATCTTGTATAACGGCCAGGGCATTTCCTGCATCTTACTCAGCATCACCGCCGGCGTATCCAGGCCAATAGTAAAATTGGTGAGCGGAATAGGCGTTGGGTCAAGGCCCCAGTGGGCATAGAGCGGTTTGCCAGCCCGTTTGGCCACCAGGTCGTGAGCGGCTTCGTCGAGCGCGCACTGAGCGAACGGATTTGTTTTTAGCGCATCGTGAACCAGTTCCCAGAGTGCCTCGGCCGAAGACCAGTCGGCCGTTTCGATCTGCGAACGTACCTGGCCAAGATCGGTGATCATCCGGTCGATCGTGATTCCGTAATAGGGGTTGGCGGTAGCCTCGCCAAACCCGCTCAACGCACCGTCGCGCAGTTCAACGATCAATGTCTGTTGCACATCGCGACTGTCATGGGCGATGGTAAATGTGTGGCGAAGGCGCAGGTCGAAGCGGTGTAGCAGCAATTCCATGCCGTCAAATTACGCAATCCGGTCTTAACTTGCCGCCTATGAACGCTTCTTACCTGATCATTGCCCTGAGCACTGCCGTACTGGTCTCGTATGGGTTCGACCTGCTGAGCAGCCGCTTCAGAACACCTCCCCTGTTGCTGTTGCTGCTCATGGGCGCGTTACTCCGCCTGCTCACCAATTCGTTGAACATTCAGGTGCCTTACGTTTCACCAACGCTGTCGACGCTGGGTACGTTGGCGCTCATTCTGGTTGTGCTGGAAGGGGGCCTCGATCTCGACATTGAGCCCGATCGCCTCGGGCTGGTTCGCCGAACGGGCCTGATGGCACTTTTGTCTATTGTACTCACCACGCTGGTACTGGCTACCATGCTTTATCTGCTGCTCGATGAATCGTACTACAAATGCCTGATCAATGCGTTGCCCTTCAGTATAGTCAGCAGTTCCATTGCCGGGCAGGCGGTACGACCGCTGTCGAACGAGAAGCGGGAGTTCATCACCTACGAAACTTCGTTCGCGGCGATCATCAGCATTATGCTATACAACTTCCTGATCGAGAGCGACATATCGGTCATCGGAGCAGCGTTTGGCTTCGTACGCGACACGCTGACAATGGGCGTTGTTTCATTGATCTGCTGCTTTGCCCTACTTTATCTGATTGGGCGCATCAACCACCCGGTCAAGTTTCTGCCCATCATTTCGGTGCTGCTGCTGGTCTATGCCATTGCCAATATCTACGAATTATCGTCGCTGTTACTGGTCTTGACTTTCGGCCTTTTTCTAAATAACAACGAGCTTTTCATTCGTGGTAGCCTGGCCCGTATGTTCAAAAGCGACCTGTTCGAGCAGGAACTCGATCAATTCAAAAACCTGACGGCCGAAGGCGCTTTCATTGTCCGCACTTTCTTCTTTCTCCTTTTCGGCTACGCCACAAACCTGACGTCGCTGATTGACACCGATGCGCTGATTGTCAGCGCCTTGTTTCTGATCGTGATTTTTGCCGTTCGATGGCCCCTCCTCCGTCTCATCTACCCCGGCGACTGGCGGCCCATCAACTGGATTGCCCCCCGCGGCCTGATCACCATCCTGCTCTACACCAATATTCCCCAAGCCCTGAAACTCACTGGCTTCCGCGAAGGAATCTTAACATTGGTAGTCATTCTAACAGCCGTGTTGATGGCCGTAGGCACCATCCGCTACAAACCAGAGTAACGCGGACTTTATCCGCACTGTGTAAGCTACAAGCTATCGTGCAGACTAAAGTCCGCGTTACTCTTTCTTCTTCGCTTCGCGTTCGGCTTTTCGTTCGGCTCGTTTCGCTTTGCGTTCGGCTTTCCGGTCAGCCCGTTTTTCTTTACGTTCCGCTTTGCGCGCGGCTCGTTTTTCCTTGAAATCTTCTTTGAAGCTCTGGAGGGCATCGGTAAACGTAATATCGTTGTCGAATTTCTGCTCGAATGCCTGCACGTACGCATTGCGCAGGACGCCAAAAATGGTTGGCCACACCGGCGTTTTGATATCATCGACAGTCCCTGTTAGCGGAACGCGAGTCGCTACCTGATCGCGTTTGCGATTCTCCAGCACTTCGGTAGCACCCTGAGCCAGCAACTCCGTGAAAAAACGACCGACGGTTCGATGCTCACCGGGCTCTTTCAGCCTGAAAATCGTCATGTCTTTCGTCAGCGGCTTCAGGTAACCATTCAGTTTACCATCATTCATGGCCATCTCGGAGAACACGCTCATCGTTCCCTTGTCGAAATCCACGTTGGCATACGGCCGGGCAATGGGATTTAACTTAACCAATTGAAGGTCAGTAAACTTCAGATTATAGTTAAAGTCAGGAACATCTTTCAACAGATACATATTGGCATCGAACCGCATGGTTCCGCCGTAGCCAGGTACGTCGCCGGTGAGCCACACAGGCGACGGTAATTTACCCGATTTCTCATCAACATTCCTGATGTTACGCAGTTCGCCGTTCACCTTTTGCAACGACAGATCGGCGTCGGCTGCCGCAAACAGCTTAACCAGATTGACCTGCCCATTGATCACGGCAAAGCGGTTGATCTGAATAGGCAACAGGTCTTTCACCACCTGTGTCCAGTCGGCACCTTGGCCGGTTTGGCGGGTACTTTCATTGGTACTAAATGAGAAATTCAGCTCCGGTTCGTAGCATTCGACCTCGCCCACCAACCGGCCTTTAAACAATGATTTCCATTCGACCGACAGATCAGAGCGGGGTATTTTGACAAATGGCTCTTTCACCTTGCCATTTACCTTCTTGATTACTAGAGCTTTAATCTGGTAAGCACCACGCAGTAGAGCGATATCGATGTCTTCGACATGACCGGTGTAATCACCCATGTCGGCGAGCGTTTTATTAACGTACCTAAGTACAAAGTAGGGAAGCAGCAGACGGGCCACAATAATAAGGACCACAACGGCGATCAGAATTTTGACAGATCGTTTCAACGTGTTGAGCGTATAATGACATGGGTTGGCTTTACCCCCAACCCCCTGAAAGGGTCCAATGCTCTGCCGGAGGCTTAGGACCCTTCAGGAGGTTGGGGGTACTTGTCTATCATAAACGCCCAGAGAGGTCTTTTGTTGAGATAAGCCAGATTGTCCTCATTGTCAAACGCCTCGCGCTCGAAACGGATAGCCCGATAGGCGCTGTAATGATCCAGGCCACGAATGCGCCAGTAGCCATACTCAGCGAAGTACCAGATATAGAACGGGATAACGCCCAGTTCGAGCTGTTGCCGCAGGTGAATGCGCTCGTGATTGATCAACTGCGCCGACGGGTTGGGTTTCCGAACCAGCACAAACGGCCAAATGGTCATACCATTAACCCACAACCAGGGAACAACTACGGTTATCAGGGGACAGTTATTGGTTAATCGTGAACAATAAAAACGTCTGTCGGCTTACTAACATAGTTGCCAGTCAGTGAATTCCGATAGGCAACGGATAATTGATAACCGTTAATCGATTAATGCTCACTACGTTACTCATCGTCTTTCTGATCGGCTACCTGCTTATTACCCTGGAAGACCTCATTCGGGTCAATAAAACGGCTACCGCGCTTATCACCGGTGTGCTTTGCTGGACAATCTATGCCCTCGCCGGGCCGGATCATCACGCCATCGGTGAGCAGTTGGGCCATCACCTGGTCGATATTGCCGGTATTCTGTTCTTCCTGCTGGGTGCCATGACAATTGTGGAGCTGATTGATGCCCACGAAGGATTCACACTCATCACCGACCGTATTGCCAGCCGAAATACCCGCACGCTGCTCTGGATCACCTGCGGCCTGTCGTTCTTTCTGTCGGCCCTGCTCGATAACCTCACCACCGCTATCGTCATGGTGTCGGTATTGCGCAAGCTCGTCCGCGACCCGGATCAGCGGCGGCTCATGGCGGGCATGACCATTGTAGCCTGCAACGCGGGGGGGGCCTGGTCGCCCATCGGCGACGTAACCACGACCATGCTCTGGATTGGCGGACAGATTACAACCCTCAACATCATCAGAACGTTGCTATTGCCCAGCCTCGTTGCCGTACTGGTTCCGTTGCTGCTCCTGACCTTTCGTTACCCGGCGGCCAGCACGGCCTTTGTCGCCTCGACCGATGAAGAAGGCGTGAGCCGGCCCTACGTGAACAAAATCGCCCGGCGCGACCGGCGGCTAATGCTGTCAATTGGGCTGGGCGGTATGCTGTTTGTTCCCATTTTCAAAACCCTGACCGGCCTGCCGCCCTACATGGGCATGATGCTGGCACTAGGCGCTATCTGGGTTGCTTCCGAAATCATTCACAGCGATAAAGATGAAGCCGAACGCGAACCGCTCACGCCCGCCTACGCCCTCCAAAACATTGACACGCCGAGCGTTTTATTCTTCCTGGGCATCCTGCTGGCCGTTGGTTCACTGGAAGCAACGGGCGGTTTGCGGGCTATGGCAACGTACCTGAACGTGACCGTTGGCAATCTGGATGTCATCGTCTTGCTAATCGGCATAGTATCGGCGGTAGTCGACAACGTACCTATCGTAGCGGCCACGATGGGTATGTACGATCTGCAAACGTACCCAGCCGACAATAAACTGTGGGAATTTCTGGCCTACTGCGCCGGAACCGGCGGGAGTATACTGCTCATCGGTTCGGCGGCGGGCGTGGCCGTTATGGGCATGGAAAAGCTCGAATTTGGCTGGTATCTCCGCAAAATAAGCTGGCTGGCCCTACTCGGTTACCTCGCCGGAGCAGCAACGTACCTGACGCTAATGGCACTGGTTGGGTAAAACTTCCTTCCCGGCAGCCTCAACCGTTCATCCACTTCTCTTCTCCTTTCGTGTAATCACTCACCCCGGCGTTACCAGATGTAACGTCGGGGTTGTATTTTTATACCCTGCCAGTTAGGCGACCCACAACTAATTAACTTAAAACTAGTACGTATGAAACGAACCTTATGGCTGCTGGCCGCTGGTGCATGCCTTTACATTCAGGCGCCGGCTCAGTCGAAGAAGGCGGTAAAAGCGTCGCCCGCCGAGGCTGCGGTCAAGGCTGGTGCCACCAACGCCGCTAAAGCATCAACGGCCGCACCGGCCAACACAGCCCGAATCAAGTTCACCGAATTTGATCTTCCGAACGGACTGCATGTCATTCTGCATCAGGACAATAGCACACCGTTGGTGGCCGTAACGATGATGTACCATGTTGGCTCGAAAAATGAACAGACAACCCGCACCGGTTTCGCTCACTTCTTCGAACACCTGCTGTTTGAAGGCTCCGACAACATCAAGCGCGGTGAGTACATGAAGATCGTGAAAGGCAATGGTGGTCAGCTTAACGCCAACACCAGCCAGGACCGGACGTTCTACTACGAGGTGATGCCATCGAACAAACTGGAACTAGGCTTGTACCTCGAATCAGAGCGGTTGCTGCACGCCAAAATTGACCAGAAAGGCGTGGAAACGCAGCGCGAGGTTGTTAAGGAGGAAAAACGCCAGCGCATTGATAACCAGCCCTACGGGTCTATTTTCACCGAAGTATTGAAGCATGCCTACACGGTTAGCCCGTATCAATGGGCACCCATCGGCTCGCTCGAACACCTGAACGCCGCCACAATCGACGAATTCCGGCAGTTCTACAAAGACTTCTACGTACCCAACAATGCCATTCTGTCCATCGCGGGCGACATTGAACCCGCACAGGCCAAAGCACTGGTAACGAAATATTTCGCCGAAATTCCAAAAGGTACGAAGGCTATTTACCGCCCAACGGTGAAGGAACCGGCTCAGACTAAAGAGGTTCGCGATACGATCTACGACAACATCACGCTGCCAGCCGTGGTGCAGGCCTACCATATTCCCGCTCAGGGTACAGCCGATTCATACGCCGTTGAGGTCTTACAGACAATTCTGGCAGGTGGCGAAAGTTCGCGCATGAACAAAGAGATTGTTGATAAGCAGCAGAAAGCCGTTCAGTCGGCCGCATTCCCGGTAGCCAACGAAGATGCAGGTCTTTTCCTGACTTACTCAATTGCCAATCAGGGCGTTAACCCGAAAGATCTGGAAGCAGCCGTGAACACGGAAATCGACCGGGTAAAGAAAGACCTCGTGACCGACGCCGAACTAACGAAGGTGAAGAACCAGATCGAAACCAACTTTGTGAGCCAGAACGCCCGCATTTTCGGTATCGCGGAGAACCTTGCCAACTACAAAATGTACTACGGCGACGCGAACCTGATCAACACAGAAATCGACCGGTACAACAAGGTCACGAAGGAAGACCTGCGCCGCGTAGCCAACCAGTACCTCCGCCCCGAAAACCGCGTAGTGCTGTATTACCTGCCCAAGGCAGCCGAAGGCAAAGACACAGGAAAAGGGAAATAAATAAGTATCAGATTTCAAGTGCGTTGGCAATCGTCCACCTTCCTGATTGACAACGCACTTGAAGTCTGAAACCTGAAACTTACTACAATGACACTCAAACATACGCTCCTGAGCCTTTCACTGCTTGGACTTTCGGCCAGCAGCTTTGCCCAGACGCTCGATCGGAGCAAATTACCGGCCGACGCCCCTGCGCCGCAAATCAAAGTCGGCAAACCTGAAACCTTCACCCTGCCCAACGGCCTGAAGGTTTTCGTGGTCGAAAATCACAAACTGCCCCGCGTGGCGGTAAACTTGGTGCTCGACCGTGAGCCACTGCTCGAAGGCGACAAAGCAGGCGTTAGCGGATTTGCGGGCCAACTGCTTCGCAATGGCACAAAAACACGTACCAAGGAGCAACTCGATGAAGAAATTGACTTTATCGGTGCCGATCTGGCTACGTCACCTACGGGGGTGTACGGCGGATCGCTGAGCAAAAACGTAAGTAAACTGTTCGAACTCATGTCAGACGTGGTGTTGAACCCAGCGTTTCCACAGGCCGAACTCGACAAGCTGAAAAAACAGGCCAAGTCAGGACTGGCGGCGCAGAAAGATAACCCGAACGCCATTGCTACCAAGGTTGCCAACATGGTGATGTTTGGCAAAAACCACCCGTACGGTGAGCAGCAGACCGAAGAAACGGTCGATAAAGTGACGCTTGCCGACGTGCAGTCGTATTACACGACCTATTTCCGGCCAAACATCGGCTATCTGGCCGTTGTTGGCGACATCACGGCGGCTCAGGCTAAAACCTTGGTTGAGAAGGCGTTCGGTAGCTGGCAGCGCGCCGACGTACCTAAACCAACGTACCCAGCCCCCGCGCCAATCGGCAAAACTAAAATAGCCCTTGTCGACCGCCCTTCATCGGTTCAGTCGGTGGTGAGCGTGGTGTATCCGGTAGCCCTGAAGCCTTATTCGCAGGAAACGATTCTGGCCAATGTGATGAACGATATCCTGGGTGGCTCGGAAGCCCGCCTGTTCAACAACCTGCGCGAGAAACATGGCTATACCTACGGCGCCTACTCAAACCTGTCGGGCGACCGGCTGATTGGTCGGTTCCGGGCGGGTGCCAGCGTTCGTAACGCCGTGACCGACAGCTCGGTGGCCGAGATCATGAACGAGTTGAAAGCCATCAGCACCACACCCGTATCGGCGGCGGAGTTGAAGCAGACCAAGAACGCCTTCGGTGGCAACTTCATCTTCACGCTCGAAGACCCGCAAACGGTAGCCAATTTTGCCATCAACACGGCCCGCTACAACCTGCCCGCCGACTTTTTCACGAATTACCTGAAGTATGTCGATGCCATCACCGAAGCGGATGTGGCCACGGCAGGCAAGCAGTTTATCCGGCCCGACAATGCAATCATCGTGGTGGTGGGTAAAGCCAGCGAAATTGCCGACAAGCTGAAGCGATTCGGCGACATTGAGTATTTCGATACGAAAGGCAATCCGGTAGCGGCCCCGCAGGCAACCATAGCCGTGCCTGTCGGCATGAACGCTCAGCAGGTGATCGACAAGTACATCACCGCTATCGGCGGGAAAGATGCACTGATGAAAATTCAGGACATGAGCATGCAGATGAGCACGGAAGTTCAGGGGACCCCCGTTAAGATGAGCCGCCTCGACAAAGCGCCTAATAAATCGGTGATGGCGGTAACGGTGATGGGCAACGAAATGATGAAAATGGTTAGTGATGGCCAGCAGGCAGCTCGCACCGTGCGGGGTAGCAAAACGGCCCTGACGGGGAAAGAAGCCGATCAGCAGCTAGTTCAGGACGGCCTGTTTGCTGAATTGTATTATACAGCCAACAAGGTAACGAGTACGCTGGATGGTGCTGATAAAGTAGACGGTAAGGACACCTTCAAGGTGAAAAACACTACCGCCAACGGCTACACCTGGACTGACTTCTTTGATGCGTCTACTGGCTTGAAAGTACAGACCATGTCGATGCAGAAAGGCCCTCAGGGTGAAGTAGCCCAGATCGTTAGCTACGGCGATTACAAGGCCGTAAACGGCGTCATGATTCCCTACCAGATCAAGCAGCCGATGGGTCCGATGACCCTGACGCTTTCAGTGGATAAGGTAGAAGTTAATAAAGGCCTGAAAGATGCTGATTTTAGCGTAAACTAGCCTAAAAAGAGTAAAAACACAGAGCCACAGAGAACACAGAGACATACCTCTGTGTTCTCTGTGGCTCTGTGTTTACATTCGCTTATGAAGTCACTTCTACTCCTCCTTCTCTCCTTCGCTTCTTTTGCTCAGACAGCGCCCGTACGCGATACATTACTCACAGCCCGCACCCGAACGGCACTGACCAATTTGTATTACGGCACCGGCACCGATCGTCTCGGCGGTGCTAAACGCGAAACCCTCGACTCGGGTGTTGTGCTGCATGTTACCGGAATAACTGACAAGTTATATCGCGTGCAACTGGCGCCAAACCAGACTGCCTACGTACCCAGCGAACAGGTCCGGGCCGACTCCATACCAAAGCCACTAACCGACAGCACTAACGTACCTGGCCCCCGTCCAACTGCTACCCCACCCACCCTACTGACTGGTAACTGGACCGTTTCGGGTGATAGCTTATACGATTACATCGCCATTCGCCTACCCGAACGGTTGCCCTATCAGAGCCGTCAGGAAGTAGCCCCGGACCGGATCATACTGGACATTTTCGGGGCGGCCATCAACACTAACTGGATTACGCAACTCCGTACCGTACAAACCGTGGAGCGCGTCTGGTTCGAGCAGGTGGCCGATGAGCATATTCGCGTTTTTGTGGCCCTGCGAACTCCTAAACGAGGTCCGGCACATTGGGGTTATTCCTTGTATTACCAGAAAACGACCCTGATGCTCCGCCTCCGCCGCCCGCCCCTTGGCCGACACCTGCACGGCATGACCATTGCGGTCGATGCGGGGCATGGCGGCAGCAATACCGGCGCAAAAGGCGAAAAAACCGGGCAACTGGAAAAGAACCTGACACTCGACGTGGCCCAACGCCTGGCAACGTACCTGGAGCGGGCTGGTGCACGAGTCGTTATGCTGCGCACAACGGACACCACGCTTGGCACGACCGACCGAATCATGGCCATGCGTAAACTGATGCCTAATCTGCTGGTTAGCGTACACTTCAACTCGTCAGGAAACGCAAATGTGCGCGGAGTTAGTACCTACTATAAACACCTCGGCTTCCGACCGTGGAGTCAGGGCGTATTGGCCGAGTTGTTGAAGCGCCTGCCCGTATCGGAATTCGGTAACGTGGGGCATTTCAACTTCTTTTTCAATAGCCCCACCGACTACCCGAACCTGCTGGTCGAAGGCCCATTTCTGAGCAATGCCGCCGACGAAGCACTGATCACCAACCCTGCTTTCCGCGACCGAATGGCCAAATCGATTGCCAAAGGGTTACGACGTATGCGTTGATTGCCTGCACGTTTTCAAGCTAGCAGCCACCTCGAAAACGCCGCGATAGCTAGCCTGCTGATAACGTACCCAGCTCAGTATGCGGCGCTAAGCAACGTTGAGTAACTATTCTTCGTAGCGCTATATATAATCAGTAGATTAACGCGGTTCATCCGTTCCTACATTCTTACACGGCTGGCGCTGTGTAAGAATGTAGGAACGGATGGGCAAAAAAAACCGTCTCTTTTTAGACTAGAACTGACAAAAACAGGGTCCCTAAAACGTTCATTAGTTAGCCTGTACTACCGCGCCGCCCCCATGTTGACACCATCTGAACAAACCCGTTATCAAAAGCACCTGAACCTCCCCGAATGGGGTCTCAATGGCCAGCTTACCATCAAGAAATCACGCGTCTTAGTGGTTGGTGCCGGCGGACTTGGTTGCCCTGTTCTGCTGTACCTTACTGCCGCCGGTGTGGGACGAATCGGCGTGGTCGATCCCGATGTAGTTGACCTGAGCAACCTGCAACGGCAAGTCCTTTACACAACCAGCGACATTGGCCAACCGAAGGCCAAGGCCGCCGTAGCCCATCTGCAACGCCTGAACCCCGACCTGCGCTTCGACACGCACGCTCAGGCACTCGACACCACCAACGCCCGCGCCCTGATCGACGCCTATGACGTAATAGTAGACTGTACCGACAATTTTGGCGTGCGTTACCTGGTCAACGACTGGTGCGTAACGCTCAACAAACCGTTCGTTTACGGGGCCATTCATCGCTTTGAGGGGCAGGTAGCCATCTTCAACGCTGAACTGGCCGATGGGCAGCGGGGACCTACTTACCGCTGCGTTTTTCCGGAGAATCCCAGCCAGATGGAAATCCCCAACTGTGCCGAAACGGGCGTTCTGGGCGTTCTTCCCGGCGTGATTGGCACCTACCAGGCTACCGAAGTGCTGAAACTGCTGACCGGAATTGGCGAGCCACTCACCGACAAGCTCCTGATGACCGATCTGCTCACGCACACGAGCCGGACCATACGCGTCCGCCGTCGTGCTGATGCGGTAGAGATGGCCCGGCAGGGAATCGCCGATCGCCAGAAATCCATGCAGTCGGTCAATGACGGTCCGAAAAAAATCACCGCCCGCGCCCTGGCCGACCGCCTGGAACAGGGCGAAAACATGTTCCTGCTCGACGTGCGCGAGCGCGAAGAATACGATTTGTGCCATCTCGACGGGGCCGTGCTCATTCCCGTTGGCATGATTGCCGCCACCGCTGCCGCCGACCGCAAACGCATTCCTACCGACGTACCTGTGGTGATTTACTGCCATCACGGCATCCGGTCGACCAACGTCGCCAATTACCTCTACACCCAGGGCGGCTATACCAATCTGTATAATCTTGAGGGCGGCATCAATGCCTGGGCCCAGCAGATCGAACCCGAAATGGCAACGTACTAAAATTAGTTGGTCATTCGCTTCGCTGTCATTAGGTGGTCATTTAGAGTCATTCACAGTTCTTCCTACGAATGACTCTAAATGACCACTAATGACAGCGAAGCGAATGACCACATAATGCCAGCGTAGCGTAACGTACCTTTGTGCGTTCAGTAAGTCGCCATCTCTATGAAAATCCATCAGGCCGAGTTCGTTATCAGTAATACAGACCCAGCCAAATGCCCCAAACCCGACCGCCCGGAATACGCGTTTATTGGCCGGTCGAACGTGGGCAAGTCATCCTTGATCAACCGGTTAGTGCAGCGCCCCGACCTGGCCAAAACGTCAGGGAAACCGGGTAAAACACAGTTGATCAACCATTTTAAAATCAACGACCTGAAAGGCGAAACGAGCTGGTACTTAGTGGATTTGCCCGGCTTTGGCTTCGCGAAAGTGCCTAAGTCGATCCGCGAGCAGTTTGCCTCGATCATCACCGGCTACCTCACCAGCCGCACTAACCTACAGTGCATCTTCGTGCTGATCGACATGCGGATTCCACCCCAGAAAATAGACCTGGATTTTATGACCCGCCTCGGCGAACAGGAGTTGCCGTTTGCGATGGTCTTTACCAAAACCGAAAAAATCAAGTCGGGCGGGCGGCAGATAGCGATAGATGCTTACCGCGAAGCAATGGCCGAAATCTTCGACACCTTTCCTACGTATTTTATTACTTCGGCCGTAAGCGGAGAAGGTCGCGACGAAATCCTTGACTACATCGACGAGTTAAATGGGGAATGGACGTTGAATCCGACGGTTAAGAAAGTTTAAAGTTTAATGTCCAAAGGCTCCGCTTCTTCGAGGGTGTCGGCTAAGCAGAGCCTTTGGACATTAGACCTTAAACTTTAGACATTGACCTCCCCACATTGGCCTTCACTAAATAATACCCCCAAACAGATTAAGCCTTACCTTTGTCCATACGTATGGAAGCACTAAAAACCATTGCCAATATCTCGGGTTATCCCGGTCTATACCGGATTCTTAAACCGGGACGTTCGGGTGTGATCGTGGAAACGATCGACGCGAAAAAAACAAAAACCATGATGGGCCCGCAAGCCCGCGTGTCAGTACTCAACGACATTTCAATGTATGTTGACCGGCCCGATTCGCCGCAGAACGAACAATCGGTACCACTGGGCGACATTCTGATGCTGGTGGCCGATACATTCGGCGACGACTTGCCGGTTACGGCCAAAGCTGATGGCGCTGAACTCGCCGACTTCATGGAGCAGGTACTACCTGATTATGACCGTGAGCGCGTTCGCGATACAGACATCCGCAAGCTGGTAAGTTGGTATACCATTCTTCGTCAGCATGCACCTGATGCGTTCGAGAAACCGGCAGAAGAGCCGGTAGCCGAATCGACAGCCGCCGAAGAAGAAAAGGCAGACTGAGGTTTAACGTTCAAAGGTTCAATGTCTACTGTCCAGAAGGCTTCGCTTGTTAACCAGATGGTTTATGAGCGAAGCCTTCTGGACAGTAGACGTTAAGCTTGACCTTAAACGCTCAGGATCTTCACCATCCTGAGGAGATCTTCATTAATTGGTTTGGGCAGGCGAATAGTGTCGCGGAAGGGTGTATAGACCAGTTCGTTGTTGATAATACCTGCCATTACGTTCTTTTCGCCGTTCATTAGCCCCTCTAAGGCGCCAAGACCTAACCGACTGGCCAGAATACGGTCGTAGGCAGTTGGGATGCCGCCGCGTTGAATGTGGCCCAGCGTCGTTACCCGCATATCCAGGTCCTGACCTGCCATCATCACTTTAATTTTCTCGGCTACTTCCTTGGCGCTGCCTTCCTCTTCGCCTTCGGCAACCACCAGAATCGACGACGATTTACTGCGGTTGAAGCCCTGCTGCAGGATGTTTACCACTTCTGAGATAGGCGTAAGCACTTCGGGCACCATAACCAACTCGGCCCCACCCGCAATTCCCGACTGAATGGCAATGTAGCCAGAGTCGCGCCCCATTACCTCGATCAGGAAAATACGGTCGTGTGAATCAGCCGTGTCGCGTATTTTGTCGATCGCTTCGAGGGCGGTATTCACTGCCGTGTCGAAACCGATCGTGTGGTCGGTGCCGTAAAGATCATTGTCGATGGTACCCGGTGCGCCGACGGTAGGAATACCGAACTCATCGAAGAAGAGCGTAGCCCCCGTGAACGTACCGTTGCCACCAATAGCGACGAGGCCTTCGATACCAAATTTCTGCAATTGTTCATGGGCTTTCTGCCTCCCTTCCGGGGTCATGAATTCCTTGCTGCGGGCCGATTTCAGAATGGTACCGCCTCGCTGAACAATATTGCTCACCGAGTGGGAGGTCATCTGGAATATGTCGCCATTAATCATTCCATTATACCCCCGGCGAATGCCAAACACTTCAAGACCGTGATAGACAGCCCCGCGCACAACCGCCCGAATACAGGCGTTCATACCCGGTGCATCGCCCCCGGAGGTAAACACAGCAATACGTTTCATTCGTTAATCAATTTTCGTCGAAAACAACAACTGGTAGGGATTAGGCTCGTAGTAGAACCACGCAAAATTACCCCCATTTTCATATTTAAAGCCATCTACCTCTGAATTATAGGTTATCAAATGGCTTTTTGTGCGAAAGTGCCAATTTGCAGCCCTACTTTCTGATAGGCATACGGACTGTAGATTTTGGCTCAAAAAAAGCCATTTTAGGTGCTTGTTCACAAAAAAGCCGCCCCTTCACCGGTGCGGCTTCCAATATGGCCTGTGTAAGTAGTCGTTATAACAGATCGGGTTGATAAACTTTGACCGTACCATCGCCTTCACAACTGACAATCAACAGGCTACGCTTCGTTGGGCTGTGGCTAGCGGGCACAAAATGCACGCCTTCGGGTGCATCGCCCGTGGGTAACAATTGCTTAAACTGTGGATTCGCTGGATCGCTCAGATCATAGATTGCAATGGCGTCGGCCCGCTCCAGGGCAACAAAAGCAATGGGACGGCCATTGATGGTGCCAACAGTTACACCTTCCGGCTCAACGCCTTTATCATCCGAGCGGGTGTCGTCGTATAAGCCGGCAGCGATGACTTTTTCTTCGAGTGTTTTGCCGGAAAAGTAAATCCGCTGCCCTGTGTTGGCATTGAAAATGCTGAATCCACGACCGCCAAAGCCGTATAGCACATCATAATCACCATCGCCATCGGTATCGCCCAGGCTCTTTGTCACGATCATGCGGCCCAGATTAGCCACGTTTTTCAGGGTCGCTCCGTTTGGAAACGCCACCGGGTCGAGGGTAAGCGTGCTGATGCGAGCTTCTTCGCTATATCCACTATAATCGCGGGTATCTCCTTCGTCGGCGGTGATCAGATAATTCCCGCCATTTGCTTCGAAGTGAGCGATTGCATCGGGCAGATAAAATGTCTTGATGGGCCAGGTTGCCAGCTCGATTTTGTTATCACGGTCGCTGGGGTCAATGGCATTGATGGTCAGGCTAACATCTTTGGTGCCTAGTGGTACAACACGCAGAATACTGCCGGCAATCAGGTCTACTTCCGCAATGGCGTTGCTTTCCTGAAGCGTTACCCAGGCTTTACGGGAATCGGGCGAAACGGCTACGTATTCCGGTTCCACATCCTGCGCCAGGCTGGCTTTGGGGCCAAAAAGACGAAAACCATTTGCCATCAAGCTCATCTTTTGGGCGTCGAAAGCGGCAAACGTGAGCGTTTTGACGCTATAATTGTTGGTCACATCAATAATCGAGACCGAGCCAACCGGGTCAATGGTATAGGCGGCGTTCGGCTCCCCTTCGTCGGCAGTCACGATATATCGTCCGTCGGGGCTGTAGGTTACCATATCGGGAAGTGCACCAACGGGAATTGTTCTCACCACCGCCAGCGTGCGGGTATCCACCACCACCACACTTCCGTTTGCCTGTTTATTGGTCGCCTCCAGCGCAATAGCCAGCTTACCATTGCTGACGGCCACGCTGTTGGCCACTCCACCCAATGCCGATATGTCGATAGCGGGCAGTTTGGTCAGCCCTGCGGCCGCCGAGAACTCAAGCACTTCAACTTTAGGAACGCTCTCATTATTGACCGTAAATATCCGCTGGCTGATCGGATCGTAGGTTGAAATTTCCGAGGCCGCAGTACCTCCAAAATCCTGAGTCGCTATTTCACGAAACTGGCTGACGTTTTCATTGAGTGGCGTAAGTCCGCCATCGCGGTGATCGCAGGAAGCTAGCGCTAGCACGGCGAGGCTACCTGCCCAAAAACGGTATGATTTAGTCATCTGAACGTTGGCTTTAGTTTATGTTGGCACAAAGATTAAAACCAACTTAAAAGCATATACCACGTTCACAATATGATAACACTATTCAATACACAATACTTTAACAATCAGGTATTTAACTCAAGTACAGCATTTATTTTAAACGATATATTACGCAACTGTTACCGGGCCCGTCGTATATGACACCAGCCCTGTAGCCAAAAAATAAGCTACTGAACGTACCTGGTTTCCTGACTACACGGCTGGTGTCGTGTACGACTTTGGCTCACGTCAGCGGCGCAGGAAACGGAGGCTGCGCTGTCGGGGACCATCGGTAAGTTGCAGAATGTATAAGCCAATTGGTAGGTCGCCCACCGGCAGGTCAAGCGAGAACAGGCCGTTGGCTAGTCGGTTTAACCGGAACCCTGTCTTCTCGAGTTGCCCGGCTGCACTGTATATATCTACGCTTACCTGTGTAGCGCCCGGTTGTAGGTAGCGAATCAGGAGTGTCGTAAGCACCGGGTTGGGATAGGCAATAAACGTGCTGTCATCGGCACCAAAGCTCAGGAGCGAATCGGCCACGCTGGTGCCCGTCCAGGCCGACCGGCGCACGATTTTATCCCCGGACCAACCCACGCACTGCTGCTGATTCACCCGTAGCTGATACGTACCTGGCTGTTTCACAATCAGGCTGGATGCTGTTGCATTGTCGATTACCTGCTTATCTCTGAACCACTGGTAGGTATAGTCGATGCCTGTCGATGCCTGTAGGCTGAGGCTGGCCCCCACTGGGAGTTGTATGATGGCATCAACTGGCAGCACAGACAGATTGCCGACTGTACTTGGCTGCACAGTTACTTCGGCAGATCGGGCTACACACCCATTCTGCATTACCTGCGCCTGATAAGTCCCCTGTTGCGTTATCGTAAGCGTTGAACTCGACGCGCCACTCGTAACGGGAAGACCATTGCGCAACCAGTTGAGTACCGCTCCGTAGCTGACAGACGCCATCAGTCGAACCGTTGCCTGTTCAGGGCAAAGGAACTGATAGGCTGAGCCAGGCGACAGTTGCACTGTTGGGCTAAACAGTTTGACTTTGACGGGCGTAGACAAACCGGTACAACCATTACGGTCTATGTATCGAAGGGTATACGTACCCGCTTCCTGAATAGCGCATTCAGGCGTGTTAGCTTCTAAAATCTGGATACCGTCGCGAAGCCATTCGTAACGTACCCCCGGCACATCGGCCGACGTCAGATTGAATGTAGTTCCCGCGCAGATTGTCGTATCGGCTTTCGCCAGTAAGGTCAGACCGGGCAGCGTACATTTCACATGCTTCCTGCCACTGGCAATAACGGTAAATGGCTGTGTGCCACCCTGTAAGCTTCCTTTATGGGTTATTCGGATAGTGTAGGTTTGCCCAGCCACCGGTTCAGCGATGAATATCTGCTCTACATTATCGCGGCTGTTATCGGCGCGGGTGGCGGCATTGGCCGGTATGGCCGGGTTTAATACAAACGGTAACACTGTCTGACTACCGTTTACCAACCGTAGGTCGAGGTCGTTCACCAGTTTTGGCGTCCGGTTATTAAGCGACGAAGGCAACAGGGGACTCACCACTCCTTCAGGATCGGTCCAGCAGAGCGTGACCACGAGGGGTTCACCGCCCTGCGCCACAACAGACGTAGTCCAGACCTGATTTTGGGTCAATGTGGATTCACTGATCACATGCGCCTGGTTGGCATTTTGCACCACCGCTGCGGCAGCTTCGGTGTTCAGTAACCCCCACCCCTGCCGATAGTCAGGACCAACGGCCGGATTAAGGCGATCGGCCGTGTGGATAGCCAGCCCTTTCACCGTGGCCGACCGCAGAAACTTTCCGTTGGTTTGCCGGGCATATAACTCCTGAATCAACAGCAGCGATCCGGCCACATTAGCGGCCGCCATCGACGTACCTGTATTTGTTCCGTAGGCGGCGGTCCCGTCGGCCAATGTTGAATAAACGCCGGTGCCCACACCCACCAGATCGGGTTTAATTCGGCCATCGTCGGTGGGCCCCCAGCCGCTGTAGGGCGAAACCAGCAGTCGGGTAGGTCCGTTGTCACTATCGAGCGAGACTTCGGCGGCCCCTACCGTCAGCACGTTTTTTGCCGTGGCCTCACCGGGAATAACGTCGTAGGCATCATTGCGGCTACGCGGCAGTGTACTTTGCTGATCGGTGCTATTCAGAAAGTAGGGTGTGTTGGCTGGCGGTCCGGTTTCGGCCCGTTTGTTATCGGCCGAACGCACCATCAACAGGCCCGGATTAGCATGCAACAGCTTATCAATATCCCGCGCTTTGGTGCTGTAAAAGCCAAACAGGTAGTCTTCTGTGGTGCTCACGGTAGGGTTACCCCACCACTCCCACTTCCGGTTCGGGTCGCTTCCGGGCCGCTCCAGATTTTGCACCCAGCCTGATAAAGGCCCATAGGCATGCACGGAAACCAACAGGTCAGGCGCGGCAGTAGTAAGTTCGGCCACATCGTTTGTGTAATCCCAGACCGATAGTGAGGCTCCGTAGGCCATACCGCGTGCTTCGGGTGTAAGACCCGCCGCCACAAGCGTGCCTGCCATGTGAGTAGCGTGGTTGCTCAGTGTTGTCGTGCTGTTTCGCATACTCACACGACCGCCAAACTCGCGATGCTCAGTCAACACCCGGCCCCCATCCCACAGCCCTAGCTTGCCAGCTACAAAACGGGTGCCCCCATTCAGAAACAGGCCGGTTGCATTCTGGCCATACAACGACTGGGTACGTGTTCCCAGCGCTGCTTCCGTATTATGCAGCCCATACACAACAGGATGGCCCGTGTTATCGACTCCAAAATCAGTTGTGGCTCGATGACTGGCATACGATTTGCTGAACGGAAACGCCAACGGCCTGCTCCATCCGACGGGTGAGGTCGACGTAGCAGGCCGTTGCTTGCAGGCGGGTGGTATGGCCATATCAACATAGGGTTGGGCGTATAACGGCCCCAACGCTACTATGCTGACAATGAGGACACTCGCCAAATTCCTGGTCAGAACATGGCAGCGTTTACTCCGATCAGACCATGTACTGCCAACTGAAATCAAGAGAAGTGGGGCTGTTTTAGTACTTGAGCACTGCTTTTACCGCCGCAGACTGGGTGGTATCTGTCAATACTTGTACAAAAAACGTACCGGCTGGTAAGCCAGTCAGATCAAGCGTTGCCGAGCAGCGATTTAGCAAACGGCTCATCGGCATCTGCTGCTGCAACACCCCTCGCGCATCAAACAGCCGAACGGTTGGGTCTGGCCCCGAATCTGGTGCTGCAACCTCAACGGTAAGCTGCCCCTGTGTTGGATTCGGGTACATTTTCAGACTCGCCTGAAACTGGGGCTCAACAGCCAGAATGGCTACGTAAAGCTCTTGGGAGATAGCCTCGCCACAACCATTTACGTTTGCCCGCACCGAATAGCGCCCTGTTTGTGGCACGGTGAAGTTTTGCCCTACAGCCCCCGAAACCGGCACGCCATTCTGAAGCCACTGGTTCCCGGCCAGTGCATTAGACGTTAGCACCAGGCCCGCCTGAACAACCACTGGCAGTTGGGGCGGCACAATCGAAACGCTCACCGCCGACGAAGTAACGGGGGCACAACTACCCCCAACCTGAATGGCGTATTGTCCCGAACTACCCGCCGCATACGACTGGCTGGTTGCCCCCGCAATTGCCTGTCCGTTCAGCAGCCACTGATACGTGAGCACATCGCCCGCTACGGCTGTGGTTGAGGTAGAACGAAGCGTAACGGCCCCTCCCTGACAGGCCGTTGTAGTGCTTACAGCAGCTAGTGTGGCTGTAGGCGACGAGCGCGTAGTCACCGTTACCGCCGTGCGTTGCGTTGCCGGACAGTCGAGTGGCTTTAGCTGCATATCGTACAGGTAATACCAGGCCGCTTTCAGGGTGTCGATGCTGGTTCCGGTATCGAACAGGGAGCCTTTGCTGCTGGCAATAATATCGCCGTTCTGGGCGCGGAGTGTATACGGAAACGCGAAGCTCGATCCTGAACCAGCCGTTACCGAGTTACTACGAAAGATGGTAACACCTTCTTCGTATTCAATGGATATCTTGTAGTCTCCCGGTGTAGGAATCGATAAGTTCAGCGGATATACGGCTCCTGCATCAACTGGGTCATCAGCTTGCTGCCCGTTGGCGAGCGTCTGCGAAACAGGCAGGGTACGCGTGGCGCTGACATCAATAGTCGTGGTCGAAATCACCGTCTCGTCGAATTTACGCACCTGGAAGGTGAGCCGCCCGGCCGCACCCGTGTAGATTCTGGCCCGATCAATTCGAAGGGGTACTTTTGTACTGATTAACGGCTGCGGACCAAAATTTCCCGAATAGCTGCCACCCTGAAAATCCGTTTTCGCCGCTGGTCCTACCCGACCGGCAAAATCATTGGTGGTCACATAATAAACCGGTCGGGCCGGGGCCGACGTCTGGTTTCCTACGGCCAACAACGTACCAGCACTGGGCGAATCGTACCAGAAAGCCGTCGTGCTCCCCGTATTCTGCAAGGTGACAACGGGGTCGCTACCACAAGCCGCAGCCGAAAAATTTCCGGTAATAGTACCCGCACTGATAGTTCGGCTAGCCACCAGCCGGTTGTTGGTCGTATCCTGGTCGCCAGACAGCGCAATGGTGGCCAAGAGCTGGTAGGTTTGCCCCGCCACCAACGACACAGATGTGGGTAAATTAAACGAAACAAGGGCATCATGATAGGCCCGAATCAGGCTTGCCGTACTGGTCAGCGACGCAACTGGTTGATTGGCGGCGTTGGTCACCTGCAAAGCGACGGGCAGATTGCGCTGGTCTGCGCCGCCATTATTACGAACCCGCACGGAAACAGACTGTGTGTTGGCACAGAAGGTCGACGTGCCTTCCACAAAAGCGGCGACCGTTACATCGGTCTGCGGCGGCACTACCCGCAACAGGTACTCCTGCGTTTCGCCATTCCCATAACTTCCGCAGGGTTGCACCGTAGTGGCATCGGTTGTTTCTACCACCACGATTCGCAGGCGCACCAACGTACCCACCGTCGCACTGGCCGGGGCTGTCAGGGTGGAAATGAACGTACCTGGCCCGTTCAGGACAGACGACGTACCCAGCAGTTCGCCCGCATCGGTGAAGGTCCCATTGGCATTCCAGTCGGCATAGGTCTTCACGATCACCGGTTTAGCCGCCCCACACGTACCCGTTGTCACGGTGATCTGGATAGGCTGACTGGGCTGCACATCGGTAACAGCCGTCGTGCTCATGAAATCCGTGTAGGTCGTGCAATTATCGCTCCCCGCCTGGTTGACGCCCGCAAACTGAACACGGGCAATTTTACTATCGGCCGATGACGTTGCAGCCGACGTGCAGTAGGCTGTTCCGCCAGCCCCACTCACCAGTAGCGCGTAGGCCTGCCCGGCAGTAGTAGCAAGGGTGCCTTTATGGCTGATCGTCAGCGTGTAGGTACGTCCCGGTACGGGGTTGGCAATGTACACCTGCTCTACATTGTCACGGATGTTGTCGCCGGGTCTGGCCGCCTGGCCAGGGTTCTCAGGATCGAGTGTCCAGGGCAACGAGGTAGTTTGTCCATCGCTGATGCGGGCATCCAGGTCATTGACCAGCTTGGGCGTCCGGTTGTTATAGCGGGCTGTTCCGGTTGTGGCCGCACCTTCGGGGTCGCTCCAGCAAATGGTGGCGACCAGCGGTCCACGCCCCGAAGCCACCATCGTAAGTGAATACGATTGCCCCTGTGTCAGGGTACGTTCGTCGAGGACGTTGCTTTTATCGGCATTCTGAATGACGCGCGCCGCCCGTTCTACGTTCAGAAGCCCCCATCCGTTCTGGTAATCGGGTCCGGTGGCTGGACCGGCTTCGTTGGCGGTATGAATAACCAGCCCTTTCAGCGTAGCCGCCTTCATGAGTTTACCCGGGTTCAGTTGCCCATAATATTCCTGCAGCAGCAACACCGACCCCGACACGTTTGGCGACGACATGGACGTTCCGCTTAACGCACCATACGCAAACGAGGTAGACGATGCCGTTGAAATAACGTTGACGCCTACACCCAGAATATCCGGTTTGATTCGCCCGTCATCGGTTGGCCCCCAACTGCTGAACGACGCCAGACTGACGTCGGATGGGCGGAGGTAGCCGTTTGTGATGTTCGAAATGGCCCCGACCGACAGAATGTTTTTCGCTGTTCCATAGGTGGTAATCTGGTCATACCCGTTTTGCGCGTCGCGGGGGGTTGTACTTACCCGGTTGTTGTGGTTGACCAGGTAGTAGCCCTGCCCGGCAGTTGGCCCACCAGCGGCATGATCATTTCCCGCCGATTTCACAATCAGGTAGTAAGGCGACGAGTTGGCGATGCGATCCCATGAACGGGCATTATCGTCGTAAAGCCCGAATTTATAGTCCTGTGTGGCACTCAGCGTTGTATCGCCCCACCATTCCCATTTATTGGTAGTCGTTCGGCTGCTGTTGAAACGCCAGCCTGCAATGGACCCGTATGAGTGATTCGACACGAGCAAATCGGCCGACGCCAGTGTCATCTCACTGATGTCATTACTAAAATCCCATGCTCTCAGATTAGCGCCATTGGCCATACCCCGCGCCAGGGAGTTGATGCCTGTAGCGATCATCGTTCCCGACACGTGCGTGGCATGATAAACGTCTTCGTTTTCACGGTCTGTAGTCGTCGGATTATCCTGCTGAATGACCCGATTCACCAGCTCGGGATGAGTGGCATACACCTTTCCACCGTCCCAAACGCCCAGCCGGGTACGTACCGCATCACTGCTTCCGTTGAGGCTAACGCCAAGGCTGCCACCGGCATACAGGCTATTGGTTTTTGTGGTGTTGGCCGCGCGGGCGTTGAAATACACCATGTCGTAGAGCAGGTTGCCCGTCTGCTCATCAATGCCTCTGAGGCGGCGAACCAGCCCTTCACCCGCCGGTTCTTCTACGCTACGCCCTTGTTTTACGGCTACCGTGAGCGCCTTCTGGTAATTGGCTACCTGCTCCTGCGACAGGGTCTGCTGAAGCACCTGAAGCTGTTTTTTTTGTTGGAGACTGTATTGGGGAAGTGGTTGAGCCAGTGCAGATCCAGTCAGCAAAAGGGACAGCCCGACGAGTCGGTAAAAAAAGGGCATACGTTGATGAATCAAGGAGTTTGTTGGGTAAACAAATCTACGTTCTAATTACCGTTTATGCGAAAGGTCCGTTGCAGGTACGTATACCTTTTCATCAAATTCTAACGGAGTGTGCCATGACCCTCTTTGGAAACAATCTAAACAAGATGTATCTTCGTTTCGCTTTATCAACAACGTATGAACATCTTCTCTGAAAACGAGGCCCAGTCGCTTCAACCAGCTACCTTTCTCCCGCTTCCTCTCTTCACCAATAGCTTACGCGACTCGCCCGGCTGCTCGCTGAAGAAATGCTGTAAGAAGTACAAAAAAGGCAAGCGCTGCAAAAGCTGCCCGGACCGGTAAACTACACTAAATATCTAGTGTCTAGGCCGGTAGCCCTGCAGTTTGCCTGCCCAACACCGAGCCATAGTATTTGGCCAGGCAATGGTATAGAACCAGTTCATATACCCGCTGCTTCGACGGAAACAGCCGATTCATAACCATGTGGATGAGGCTACCAGCCAAGTTCAGGAGTTGCGTTGGTTCAGTAATGGCTTCAGCTACCTGCCGAAGCACCGTGTTCTGCTGCCTGTCCCATTGCCAGATTCCTTCAGCAGGCATAAACTGGGGCGACAACGCCTGATTGATCAGCGGCTGATACGACCGGTATTTGTCATTGAGCTGCTGGCGCAAAGCCGATTCCCCACCAAACTCCTTGAAAAACTTCTCTTTCAGGTCGGTCAACAAGTGCCGCTGAAGCTGGACTGACAAACCCAGCCCTTTCAGAAGCCGGTCAATTTTGGCCGCTGCTACAGAAAAGCGTAGCTGTTCATCGAAAAGGCTGTCTGTTTCTGTCATGAAATCCAGGGTTGACAGGCTATCATAATGAAACAGTAGTTCGCACTGCTCAATCTGCTCCATTCCGTAGCGTTCGAGTTCACGCTGGTACGTGTCTACCTGCACTCGGTGCACCACCCCCGACGCAACGGCCTCCTGCAACGCCTGCTGCATCAACCGCACAACGTTCTGGTAAAAGTCAACGTCAGGATCGCCACGAAAGCGTAGCCGGAGATGCGCGTCGGTATCCTGATAACGGACGAAATAGAACGCTTCGATTTCCCGCGTTCGCAGCAGTTCCTGAACTACCGGATAAATGCGCTGAGTCAGCAGGCTATCTGACGACTTTTCACCCGCATAAATTTTCAGGTAAAACCATTCACTGCCCACCAGAAACCGCCGTTGCGGCAACTGCACCGGCGGCTTGCTGCGGTCGTCCGTTACCTGCGACCCAGCCGTGAAAAAGGGCATAATGAGTTCATGGGCGTAGGCCTCCCGCCTGTCGGTAAGCGGGCACTGATCGGGCTGATGCAGAAATTCGACCAGCCGGATGCGGTCATGCCTGCGAATCTCATGAATCAGCAAGTCAAGCGAGGCAGGTACGTGCATGGAGATCAACAGTTCATTATCAGCCTGGGCTATCACAAATTGCTCGGGCAGGCCCGCCGCCGTCAGCTCTGCAACCAACTTCAGCGGGTTGTCGGGAGTGAGTTTATTACTCTGTAATTGCCAGGTGGCCCGACTCACAATGACCCGATGATAGCGAACACGGGGCAAATACGTTTGTTCGTGCAGAACGCCCCAATTCCAGGCCACATGCAGGTACGCATCCTGAGCCTGTAAGTCGCAGAGGAACCGGTAGATGGGTAGGCCCTGCGCAAAGTTATGCGCCGTGGTCAGGCGGGGAATTACCCGCCGATTCAGCCGTTTCGATCGTAACACAATCTGATTATTCCGTACCGAGACCATCAGATCGGCCAGCGGAATCTGATGGTCTTCGTCCACCGATGCCTGACCAAGATAAGGAATTTCATACTGGTGGATTCTGGGTCGGGCCAGTATATTGCCAGCGCGGTTTTCGGGTAAATGCACGATCTCGGCAATCACCACATCGGGTTGGCGAGCCTCTTCAACAGCAGCGCAAGCCTGGATATGGCTTGTCAACACGGCATCGCCTTCACCAAACCGACTCAGCAGGTTCATGGCCGATGAGCCAGTGCAGGCCAGCAGATTGAACTGGAAGTTACCTTCGTCAATTGCTTTTGCAGACCGGGCGAGTATCGACCCAAACGCATAAAAGCTAGTGGGCATAGGTACGTTTCTGGTCTGCTGCTGACCAATATAATCCAGGTCGTCGTCGGTGAGTACGATCTCCGACTGCCGGGTTCGCAGGGCATCAGCGTACTTATCCATAACCAGCCGCTGCGACCAGTCCCAGGCTGCTAAAACGGGCTCATTAGGCGCGGCAAATGTCAGGTCATCAATTAGCGGAGCGTAGCCCACCCCTTGCGTAGATACATTGCCGTAGCCTACGCCAAAATCACTATCGAGGGCCAGCGACAGCGCGATTTCTTCCTCTTCATAGCGGTTCATGAACCGATGTTTGAACGAATCGAGGTCGGGGGATTTTGCGGGTTGATTCAACACCAGCAGTTTTTCCAGATCCCGCTGTACGTGCCGCATGGCCGCTTTGCCGATCGCCAGTTCAGGGGTGTCGAAATACGAATTGACCTGCACAACATTGGCCGTGGGCAGTGGAATGGCCCGATCTGTAAACCACTGCTGTACCTGCGTGTAGGCTAGCAGCCGATCGGGCTGTTGCAGGCAATTACGCAACTCGATCAGGTCCCGGGTTACGTCGGCCGTACCTGTTAAACCAGCCATCCGGTCGATGAGCCGGTCCAGGTAATTTACGCCCGTAACCGTGGGGTCAATATCGAAGCAGAGAATCTGATTGTCAATCAACTGGTCGATAAACGTCCTGGTTTCGCTGGCAGGTACATCGGGGAGCAGATTGGCCAGTTGGGTGATAGTGGCACCGTGCCGGGCCGCATCGAGCAGTTGGTTCAGGTACGTGTCTGGCTCAATGGCACTGATGAAGTAATGACGTTCACTCGTATCGCGCTGTTGCTCTACATAGCGCACCGACGACCCTACGGGATAAAGCGATGAGTTGGGGTATAGGCGCAGTTGTGACCTGATGGGCGGCTGGCTGGTCAACCAGGTGCCAATAGCCTGCAAACAGTCAATATCAACGCGGGTGTAGGTACGTAGCGTAGCGGGGGAGCCAGCTTGCAGTTGCGTGTTTTCGGCGAATGTACCGCTACTAAAACCAGCAAATAAACCGTAGGGCGTTGAGCGGCTACACATACGGACCAGGTATTTCTGGAGCGTAGTGAGCAACTGTTTTTGCTTGGGGATCAATTCGCCCGCCAGCCAGCGGCGAAACTGTGCGTACAGGGAGGGGGAAGCCGCCAGTAACGCCTGTTGCGCCAGTGGATCCTGATAAAACTGCCGCAGTGCTTCATCCAGCGATTTGGCAGACAGTTGATTATAGAAATTTCCTAGCTTACTTATCGAATAAGTAGGCCGACGAAGTACGAAGAAATCACCTGGCTGAATCATGAGCCTGCTATCTTGGATGGAGCTGATTTCCAAGATAAGTGGCCTGCTCAGGTATTACTACGAAATTTATATTTACGGTTTATGCACACCAGTAACGGCTGGTTTAACCGTAGATCGCAACGTATTTATCAAGGCAGTTGGCGAAGTTCTCGAATGATAGTGGCTCATTCAGAAAATCAAATGGCTTGAAAGGCAGTCGGCGAAAGGCCTGAATTGGGTATGGAGACGTGACGATAACGGCCGGGTGTCTGGCGAGCATAACCCGGTAGTGCTCAGGAATAAATTGATGCGGGTCGTTCAGATGCAGAAAGACAAGTGCATCATAGGTCCAGCTTAGCTGCTGCTGCGCCATTATCTCCTCCGAAAACGTACCGGACGGACCTTCGTTCAGCCAGCTTGTGCGCTGGATGCAGTGAGTTAGCTGCTTTCGGCTAACCCTCGGATAGTTTAGTAGATGACATGTTTGCAAGAGGAGGGGTGGCTTAGACCGTTAACCGTTAATAGATAGCCGTAAACACAGTTGTGCAGGTACGACCGCCAGCTTTCGAGCCGCTCTGCGCCGTGGTCAGGCAAACAAGGCGTTCTTTTTTCAGTGTCAAACGTGGAGCGGGTGTATTGGCTTGAAGATTCATGGCGAAAATGAGTTATGTACGGGCTAAAGAAGCGGTGTACTTGGTTAGAATGCCGTCCTTTTTGCTGGACAACGAGTCAAACATACACTGCCCCTGGCAGCCTTTTCAACTACTTTCGACCTATGAGTAGCCTGCTTTCGACTAATGCTCTTTATTAGTAGACTAATGCACTTAGAGCTGAATCGAGATTCTGACGGTGTACATGGCTTCAGCCGGAAGGGTTATCAACTCATACCGATCCCGGTATAACGTATCCAGCCGACGGCGTACATTACCAAGCCCCACCCCACCCGACTTCTTGATCGGATCATAAGCCACCTGCCGTTTGGGAGGCACACTATTCTCCACTGTAAACAGTAGCTTGTTGGCCTCCATATCGGCACTGACCCGTACATACGCAGGCTTGGACGTCCTTTTCACGCCATGTTTGAATGCATTTTCAACAAAGGCGATGAGGAGCAATGGAGCAATACGATACGCATCAACCTCGCCCGTCTGCGTATACTCAATCAGGACTGGTTGTCCATCCAGCCGGTTGCGTTCCAGGTCAAGATAGTTCTGAATATAGGCCAGTTCTTTGTCTAGCGACACCCAGGGCAGATTGGTTTCGTAGAGGTTATACCGCATCAGTTCCGACAGGCGCAACAACAGGTCACCGGCCGGCTCGTCGATATCGAATATGCGGGCGTAGATACTGTTCAGGGTATTGAACAGAAAATGCGGGTTTACCTGGGATTTCAGGAAGTCGAGTTCCAGCGCCAGTTTATCCTTCTCAAGCTGGATCGTGGTTGTTCTAAGGTTGATAACGTCTAGTACGACCCGCCACGTTAATGGAAAAATCACGAACGGGAAACTCCAAAAAATAGTCCAGAAAGCAGCCGAGCTGCTTGTAACGAAGCCCCATACCCCCCATGTATCCAATAGTTTCCATTCGCGGTCTACCCGGCTGGTTTCGCCAAGCGCATGCAACCATTGAAATAGCCAGTAATTGCTTTGATAAATTATCCCGTACCATAAAATCAGCCACAGCAAAAGCTGACCAATCCTGCGTTTATATACCGTACGTGGAAAGACAACATAGGCGAAAAAGTAATAGAGAAGAATGGTTTGCGCGATGAGTGTCACGGATACCATGCTCTGTGCAAACGGGCTGGCCTTGTAGAAAGCCCCAAAATAAACATACCGGATACCGTAGCTTATGATTCCCCATATCAACAGGCGAGTTAACCAGCGGCGAACTATTGGCGTATCGAATGGAGCAAGGTTCGATCGGAGGCGATCAATCAGGTAGGGCATGCGCATAGAACCTCAGATCATATTTTTCTTTAATTCTTTCATGACGGCCTCCCGATAGGTAACCCCGATAGGCACTTTCTTTCCATCGAGCGTGGTGATCAGGTTACCGTCTATCTCCCGAATAGCCTGCCGCCTCACAATATACGATCGGTTGATGCGCAGAAACTGCGATGGGGCCAGCATTTCTTCCATCTTGCTCATAGTCATGTGGGTTACCAGCATTCGGGTGGTTAGATGAAGCTTTAAATAGTCCTTCATTCCTTCCACAAAGACAATATCTTCCGGTGCCACCCGGATCAGTTTTTTGTCTTCCTTGATCAGAAAATAAGGTACGCGCTCGCGGGGATCAATGGAGGTTGGCTGCCCGGCCGGTAGGGGTGCCGGTTCGCCGGTTACGGTTGGCCTGGCAGTGTCAGTAGCGGGCGAATGGGCCGTGTAGCCGAGTCGTTTGGTAACGCGGTTGATTGCCTCCATGAACTTATCATAGCCAACAGGCTTCAGCAGATAATGCGTCACCGATTCGAAGTTATAGGTCTCGGCAGCATGATGGGGCGAGGCGGTCACCATCACCACCACCGGATGGGGCATGGGCAACATTTTCAGTAAGGCCACCCCGCTCATATCGGGCATTTCCACATCCAGAAACAGAATATCGGGTTTGAGCTCCTGAATCTGCTCCAACCCTTCGAAGGGGTCAACGCTTTGACCCAGCAAGCGCAGGTATGAAACACGACTGATAAATTTTGATAATATATGGTGAGCATGCAGTTCATCATCTACTAAATAGCAGGTAAGAGGCTCGGTCATGATAGCGTCTATTAATAATTCGTCTACATTTTGGCTGTATTGGTCGAAAATAAGGGCGTCATTAGTCGAAATTAGTTGAGTAGGCTCCGACAGTGAGCTTATTTCGTCCTAGTCAAACGACCAAAAGTTCTCGCAAAAATCAGGCAAGACAGTCAAGGTAACGTAGTTACCTGTCTTCTTAACCCATTTTCGAAGCTTAATCAATTAGAATCGCTCAGAAAACAAAATCAATTGCCCAGCTTAATTAACCAAGGCCAGGCAAATAAGCCATAACCGCTCCTTATCTGGTTGCCCTTCATGTTGTCCAGCCTACCAATTGGCCCATACAACTGAACGCAGGCTGACCGATACAGCGACAAAGATACCCTGGTAGTCACTCATCAGGCTTAGCCGGATTCCCGTTGTCAACTTTTGACGACGGGAATTTTTTTTGCGAACTACTACGCCGCAGGCTGCTCCTACCAGGAACTTCGACGTGCTACCCTGCGTCATTCAGGCAGGATGCATCTCTACCTCCATATTCCATTCTGCAAACAGGCCTGCCACTACTGTGATTTTCATTTCAGTACCAACCTGCGTGGCAAACGGCAACTGGTGGAGGCTATGGCGCACGAGATCGACCTCCGCCATACGTACCTGACTACCGCCGCCGCCACCACCGAACTGCAAACGATCTATTTTGGAGGCGGCACTCCGTCGCTACTGACTGAATCCGAATTAGCCTGCCTGTTCGAGGCTATCCATCGTCATTTTACGGTAGCGCCCACCGCCGAAATTACCCTCGAAGCCAACCCCGACGACCTGGCCGACCCCGCTCACCTGGCCATGTTGCGCCGTTACGTTAACCGATTAAGCATTGGTATTCAAACATTTGACGAAGAAACGCTTCGCTGGATGAACCGCGCCCACAACGCCACTGAAGCAGAAACCAGCGTTCAGCGCGCCCGGAACGCTGGTTTCGACAACCTGAGCATCGACCTTATCTACGGTATTTCGGAACGTACCTGGCATACCGATTTAACGAAGGCCATTGCCCTTGATGTTCCCCACCTGTCGGCCTATAACCTGACCATCGAACCCGATACGGCTTTTGGCCGCTGGGTAACCAATGGTAAGCTAACACCTGTAGACGAGAATCTCTCCGCCGTTCAATTTACCGAACTAACATCGGCGTTGGAGGAGGCTGGGTACGTTCATTACGAAATATCGAATTTCGCCCGGCAATTGGACTCAACGGGGCACTTTGCCCGCCACAATACGGCCTACTGGCAACGGAAACCGTACCTCGGTATTGGTCCTTCCGCGCATTCATACAATGGAGTTAGCCGGCAGCACAACGCCCCAAACAACGCTCGTTATATCAACGCACTCGCTGACGATCAAATCCCCGCCGACTACGAAACGCTGACCCGCGCCGACCAGATAAACGAGTATCTGCTGACAGGATTGCGGACAATCTGGGGCTGTCGGATCAGCGAACTGAATGCGTTACTGGGTACGTCTTTTCTGGATCAGCAGGCGCGTGAACTGGCGCAACTAAGCCAAACGGGCTGGCTTCAGATAACCGATACGGCCCTTACGCTCACTAAATCGGGGAAACTCTTCGCCGACCGCGTGGCAAGCGATTTGTTTGTCGAGTAATTTGCAACACTATGCAGCCCGAAAAGCGCGTTAATCGCCTAAGAACGCCTATTACTCCGCCGGAAAACCGGCAACCTCCGCCGATGCCCCAACCAAACCGGCCTGCGTCGAATCGCCCTGCATCTGGTGCCGGACCTCGGTCTGCAAAAAAAAACCAATCCACCGCCTCACAGTCAGTGCTGGGTAAGGCTATTCGGCAAAACTGGTATCAGGCACGTACCTACGTGCGGCAACACCCGTGGATGAACACCGCGTATACGGTGATTACCAGAACTATATTGATTCTCTTTTTGGGATCAATTGCCTGGGTTGTGATTTTAAAATACGTTCCCGTCTGGTTTACACCGCTGACGATCAGCCGAAAGCTGGACACCATTGGCACCGATACATCAAGTAAGATTTATAAAACCTGGCGCCCCTACGAGGAGATCAACAGGGAGGCGGCACTGGCCGTTATTGCCTCCGAAGATCAGCAATTCCCCTACCACTGGGGATTTGATTTCGACGAAATTCAGGACGCGATCAAAGAAAATCAGACCCGCAAACGGCCACGTGGCGCCAGCACGATCTCGCAGCAGGTAGCCAAGAACGTATTCCTGTGGACCGGCCGCAGCTATGTCCGCAAAGCGCTGGAGGTGTATTTCACCGTCCTGATCGAACTGATCTGGGGCAAGAAACGCATTCTGGAAGTGTACCTGAACGTGGCCGAAACCGGCCCGATGACCTTTGGCGTTGAAGCCGCCGCCGAACGCTTCTACGGGCACTCGGCAAATTCGCTCAGCCGCGACGAATCGGCCCGTATTGCTGCCGTACTCCCCAATCCAAACCAGTTTTCGATCAGAAAACCATCGATTTACGTTCAGCGACGTACCCGCCAGATCGCCCGTCAGATGCGCGCACTGGGTGGCCAGAAATACATCAGGAATCTGTGAGGTAAAAGGATTACAACACTGAGTTAAACAGAGTCCTACGGAGTTGAGCAGAGGTTATATTCTCTTCGTATAGCTCCGTGTTACCACCCTTTTTCTCCACAGATCACGAAAAGTAAATAACGCCCGGCAGGTTCATTTTACAGGATAAGATGCTGTTATTTTACGTAGAGTAATCTACTGCCAGGAATACGTCTATTTATGAAAAAGGTAATTGTTCTGTTTCTGTTGCTTGGCTTTGCTGCCTGTCAACAACAGCAACCTGACCCATTTCCCACACCAGTTCTCGACCCGTCCACTTCTGTAGCCCTACGCTGGGGGCAGATGACCCTGTCCATCATGTACCAACTCCCACTCAACACCCCCACCTACGGCTCACGATCACTGGGTTATGCCGGGCTGACGATGTACGAATGCGTGGTCAACGGCACTACAACACACCGTTCACTGGCCGCGCAGCTAAGCGGACTGACAGCCCTGCCCCTACCCGAGTCTGGCCAGATGTACAATTACCCGCTGGCGCTCAACGCCGGGCAGGCGGCCATCCTGAAAAATCTGTTTGCCTTTGCCCCTACTGACCGCCTGCGCCGCGTTGATTCGCTGGAAGCAGCTATCAACGGCGAGTTCATCAGCATTACGCAACCCGATGTGGTTACCCGCTCAGCTTCATACGGCAAAGCTGTTGCGGAAGCAATTTTCACCTGGTCGAAAACCGACGGCGGATTTGAGGGATACAAACGCAACTTCGATCCCGGTTACAGCTTTCCACACGGAGCAGGCTACTGGAACCCGCCCATCAACGGGCAGATCGTTTCGGGTTTTCCACTCCACCCCACCTGGGGTAAGAACCGCACCTTTGCGCCCGCAAACAGCACCCTGCCTGTACCCGAAATGACAGCCTATTCTACCAACAGGAGCAGCGCGTACTACAAAGAATTCGCCGCGGTATATACTAAAAATCAGACGTTAACGCCCGAAGAAAAAGCCATTGCCGCCTGGTGGGGCGATGACCCTACCGAAACGTTTTCGCCGCCGGGCCACTCGTATAACCTGGCTAACATCGTTGTTAAAACCGCTGGCCCTAATTTGGTTAAAGCAGCCGAAACGTATGCTCGCGTAGGTATGGCCGTGGCCGATGGCTTCGTCAACTGCTGGAAAGCTAAATACACCTATCACTGCGAACGCCCATCGACCTACGTGCGGGCCAATATCGACCCCGCCTGGACACAGTTCTGGCCCGAACCTCCATTCCCGGCGTTCTATTCAGGGCATTCCGTGCAGTCGGCGGCATCGGCTACGGTGCTTGAAGCACTATACGGAACAAGCTTTCAGTTCGTCGATACATCGCATCAGGGTCGCCCACGTGATCAGATACGGAAGATCGATTATGTACCGCGCACGTTCAATTCGTTCTGGGCTACTGCCGAAGAGGCTGCTCTTTCGCGGTTTTATGGTGGTATTCATACCAGACAGGATAACGAGATCGGCCTGGCCGAAGGAAAGAAGATCGGCCAGCATATCAACGAATTGACCTGGAGCCGGTAAACACCCCGGCGACTCCTGCCGTTGCTGGGGTTCTTCGTACCTTTGCTGTATGAAAGCACACCGCGCTGGCGACCCCAACTACGTAAAACCCAAAAAACACCTCGGCCAGCATTTCCTGACTGACATGAGCGTATCCATGCGGATCGCCGAACTCCTCAGCGGACATGCCGGTTTGGATGGGGTCGCGTACAAAAAAGTGCTCGAAATTGGTCCCGGAACGGGTGTGTTAACCCAGTTTCTGCTGAAAGACACACGCTTTGACCTCGATGTGGTTGAGATTGATCCTGAATCGGTAACGTACCTGAAACGGAACGTACCTGAACTGAACGGCCACATCATCGAGGGGGATTTTCTGCAAATGAAACCCACTGATTTCTACGACGAGACAAAGGAGCCGTTTGCCGTTATCGGCAATTTTCCCTACAACATTTCCAGTCAGATTTTCTTTAAGGTGCTGGAAATGCGCGATCGCGTGCCGGAAGTAATCGGCATGTTACAGCATGAAGTTGCCATGCGGCTTGCCTCTGGCCCCGGCAATAAAGATTACGGCATCCTGAGCGTATTCTTACAGGCGTGGTACGATGTTACTTATGAATTCAAAGTAGGACCGGAAGTATTCAATCCGCCGCCAAAAGTACATTCGGGCGTGATTCGCTGCCAGCGAAACAGCAAAAGTGACCTCGGCTGCGATGAGCGAAAGTTCACACAGGTGGTTAAACATGGCTTCAACCAGCGCCGGAAAACGCTTCGCAACGCACTAAAACCACTCGGCATCACTGAAGCCGCCGCCGCCAGCCCGTTCATGGACAAACGCGCCGAACAACTCAGCGTCGCTCAATTCGTGGAACTGACATTGATGATGATGGCGTAAAGGCTGGTTTGAAGTTTACTGTTTAAGGTCTAAAGCGCGAAGCAACCTTAGACCTTAAGCAGTAAACCAATTTAAGAAACCGTCCCCCCGTTCCAGACCGCTTTGCTAGGCGGTAGCATCGCCAGAGCACCGTCGGCATCTTCGGCCATCAGGATCATACCCTGTGATACGTGGCCCATCATCTTGCGCGGAGCCAGATTGGCCAGGAAAGTCACCTGCTTGCCAATCAACTCTTCGGGGGTAAAATGCTTGGCGATACCACTCAGAATCTGTCGACCGCCCAACCCGTCGTTCACTTGAAGCTTCAGCAGTTTATCGCTTTTCGGTACGCGTTCGGCTTCGGTGATTGTACCGATACGAATATCGAGTTTCGCAAAATCGTCGTAAGTGATTTCCTCTTTTAACACAGGCACGGTTTTCAATGCCGCTTCTTCGAGCGCTTCAGGCGTACCGTCGGTAGGTACGTTATCTACGGACGTTCCTTCGGCAGGGGCTCCTGCGTTTTCGGCTGAATTCATCTCTTTAGTCTTGTTAAGTTTGTCGATCTGTACCTGAATAAACTCATCTTCCAGCTTGGCAAAGAGCAATTCGGCTGGGGCCAGTTTTGCCCCTTCAACCAGCAGATCCGCCCGACCGGCGTTGGTCCAGTCGAGTTTTTCGGTCAGGCCCAGTTGTGCATGCAGTTTCTGGGCGGTAAACGGCAGGAATGGCTCGCAGAGAATGGCCAGATTCGCCGCCACCTGAAGGGCCAGATTCAAAATCGTGTTGGCCCGCTGCGGGTCCGTTTTCACCACTTTCCAGGGCTCGGTTTCGGCAAAATATTTGTTACCCAACCGCGCCACATCCATCAGCAAACCGAGCGCCTCACGGAACCGGTACTGCTCAATCGCCTGCCCAATCCGGTCGGGATACTGCGCCAACTCATCCATCAAAGCCTGATCAATAGCTAGTTGTGCTTCATCCGCTGGAATAGAAAACGCAGGTACGTGTCCCTGATTGAATTTCTCGGTCAGTACCACGGCCCGGTTCACGAAGTTGCCGAAGATGCCAACCAGTTCCGAGTTGTTGCGCGTCTGGAAATCCTTCCAGGTAAACTCAGAGTCCTTGGTTTCGGGCGCATTGGCCGCCAGCACGTACCTGAGCACATCCTGCTTGTCGGGCAATTCATCCAGGTATTCGTGCAGCCACACCGCCCAGTTGCGCGACGTGCTTATTTTGTCGCCTTCGAGGTTCATGAACTCGTTGGCAGGTACGTTATCGGCCAGAATCAGGCTTCCCTCTGCCATCAGCATGGCGGGAAAAATGATGCAGTGGAACACGATATTATCTTTCCCGATGAAATGTACCAGCTTGGTCTTATCATCTTTCCAGTATAGCTCCCAGTCGCGGCCCTGTTCAGCAGCCCACTCTTTGGTCATCGAGATGTAGCCAATCGGGGCATCGAACCAGACGTAAAGCACTTTTCCGTCCGCATCGGCCAGGGGTACTTTTATGCCCCAATCCAGATCGCGGGTCATGGCGCGGGGACGAAGGCCCTCTTTCAGCCACGACTGACATTGACCAAATACGTTGGTCTTCCACTCGGTATGGCTGTTCACGTACTGCTCAATCTGAGGCTGCATCCGGTCAAGGGGCAGGTTCCAGTTTTTGGTTTGCCGCTTCACCGGTTTCGAACCTGACAGGGTCGAGTGCGGCTCGATCAACTCGTTGGGGCTGAGAGCGGTACCGCAGCGTTCGCACTGATCGCCGTACGCATTCGGATTGCCGCAAACCGGACACGTACCCACAATGTACCGGTCGGCCAGAAACTGGTTGGCCACCTCATCGAAGTACTGTTCCGTTACTTCTTCATCGAAATAGCCTTTATCGTACAGCGTCGTAAAAAACTGCTGCGACGTTTCGTGATGCACCTGATTGGAGGTACGCGAATAAATATCGAACGAGATACCGAACTGAGCGAACGAGTCTTTTATCTGCGTGTAGTACTTGTCGACGACCTGCTGCGGTGTACTGCCTTCTTTCTTGGCCTTAATGGTGATGGGTACGCCATGCTCATCGGTGCCCGAAATGAAAGCAACGTCTTTACCCGTTCCGCGCAGGTAACGCACGTAAATGTCGGCGGGCAGGTAGCAACCGGCCAGGTGACCAATATGAATAGGGCCGTTGGCGTAGATAAGCGCCGCCGTAACGGTATAGCGTTGTGGATTTTCGAGCATGAAAAAAGTAAGTCTCAAGTGCCAGGTTTCAGTTTTTAGGCGGCGTTGCTCATCAATCAAATGGTCATTGAGCAACGCCGCCTAAAAACTGAAACCTGGCACTTGACACATTGTGTTCTGTTGCAAAATTAGCAATTCAGCGTCGGTTGTTGTTATGTTTACATACGAACCCGTCAATGACTACTATACCTGGCAGGTATTGGGGTTACTATGTTCCAGCAACTATTGAATGACCTCCTCCTTACCCGCTAATACGCTCGTTACCGGAGCCACCGGCCTGATTGGCTCGCATGTGGTGCGTTACCTGCTCTCGCTGGGTGCGCCCGTATCGGCTTTGTATCGTCCTCAAAATGGGTACGGGTTACTCACTGATGTGGCCGATCAGCTTACCTGGGTCGAAGGCGACGTACTCGACATTCCGTCGCTCGAAGCGGCGATTAGGCCTGGCTGTGATGTGATTCACTGCGCGGCCATTGTATCGTTTGTGCCTAAAGACCGCGCTCGAATGGAACAGATTAACGTGGAAGGAACGGCCAATATCGTTAACGTTTGCTTGATGGCGGGCGTCAGAAAACTGGCATACCTGAGTTCGGTCGCCTCGCTGGGCAGACCGGAATCTAAAGGCAACGTACCTGGCCAGCCCGTCGTCATTACCGAAGACCAGAAGTGGGAAGACTCGCCACTTAATTCGGCGTATGCCAAGACCAAATATCGGGCCGAGCTCGAAGTATGGCGGGGGAGCGCCGAGGGCCTGCCGGTGGTCATGGTCAATCCGTCTATTGTGCTGGGCGAAGGTGACTGGACACGCAGCAGCACCCAACTCATCAAGTACGTGTATGACGAAAAACGATTCTACACTGAAGGCGACATTAACTACGTGGATGTGCTCGACGTGGCCGAAGCCATCGTGAAATTACTGCATAGCGAGGTAGTGGATCAACGGTTTATACTGAACGCCGGGGCTTTACCCTACCACGATTTTTTAACCCGCCTGGCTGAGGCATTGGGTAAACGGCCACCCAGCATTCGTGTACCACCGGGAGTGGCTAAAGTACTGGCTTCGCTGGAAGCCGCCCGGTCATTTATCACAGGTACGTCGCCACTTATTACCCAGGAAACGGCCCGTAGCGCCAGTCACCGATACTACTATCCGGGTGAGCAAATTACACAGTTGATTGATTTCCAGTACCGGCCGCTGAACGTGACCATACAGCGAATTGCCAGTCAAGTAAAGCGTACAGAAAGTATTTGAACCGGGCTATTGAAGTTTGTGTTTTTCTGTATATATTTCATAACAACATCGGATAAATCGCGCCCGTGGTGCGTCCCCTATCCCGTGCGGTACGACTTTCGGCTTACGCATTCCGCTTTTCGGCAAATCGTAAGCGGTGGTTCGTGAATCGACACAGCTACATGGAGCAAGAGTTTGACGAACGGGCTGGCGACATCAAAGAGAGCATTCAGCGCTTTGAGCAGATGCTCGCCAGCGAAGAAAATTTTTATTTCGACCTCGACGTTTACGAACGTCTGGTTGAACATTACCTCAACGAGGGTGATCTTGAACGCGCCTTTAAGGCGGCCGAATCAGGACTCGCCAACTTCCCATACGCCCTGGAGTTGATGCTTGACCGGGCACAGATCCTGGCCAATTTTCAACGGTTTGACGAAAGTATTGATCAGCTTGATCGGGCTGGTTTGTTCAATCCCGGTGACCTCGACGTGCAGTACATGCGTGGAACGGTCCTGAATATGGCCGGGCGGTTTGAAGAATCCATCGAGGTGCTAACCGACATGCTCGACCGTACTGACGATCAGGACGATGTGTTCTTTCAGATGGCGCAGAGCTATCAGAACTGGGGTAAGTTTGAGGAAGCCGTTGCGCATTACAAAAAAGCTATTGACCTGAATCCAAACAACGAAAGCGCGTTATACGAACTCTCGTTCTGCCTCGATATAAACGGCGAACTGGAGGCCAATCTGCCTTATTACGAGGGTCTGATCGACAAAGATCCGTACTCGCACAATGCGTGGTATAACCTGGGCATTGCCTACAGCAAACTAAGCCGCTTTACCGAGGCCGCCGAAGCGTATGATTACGCCATTGTTATCAAAGAAGATTTTGCGTCGGCGCACTTCAACCTGGGTAATACGTACATGAACCTGGGGCAATTCGACCGGGCCGAAGCTGCGTACCGGCTCACGCTAAAGTACGAAGAGCCAACCGCCGATACGTATACGCATTTGGGTGCCAGCCTGGAACGCCAGGATCGCCTGCCTGAGGCCATTAAAGAGTACCGCGAAGCCACCAAGCTAGACGCCCTCTGGGACGAGGCCTGGTATGGTATTGGTGTGTGCATGAGCGAGTTAGGCAAGTGGTATGAGGCCATTCCGTTTTTGCAGAAAGCCATCAAGCTGAATGATAACAACGCTGATTACTACGTTATTCTGGCCGAAACGGAATACAAGATTGGCAACGTTGTTTCCAGTATTGAAGCGTTTGAAAAAGCGTCGGAAGTTGATCCTGCTAATGCAGATGTGTACCTGATGTGGTCGCTGATTCCGTTTGATCAGGGCGACTATGATAAAGCACACGGGATCATTCAGATTGGCCTGGCTGAACTCCCTCAGGAAGCCGATTTGTACTATCGGGCTGTTGTATATCAGATATACGCTGGCAATTACCGCGATGCGCTGCTGAATCTGGAAACCGCCTTAACTCTTGATTACGACACGCACGTACAACTGTTCGAGTTTTTCCCCGAGTTGGAAAAACAGAAAGCGCTCTACAAGATCATTCAGCAATACCACAAGAAAGAAGACGAGTGAGCAACTGGTATTCGGGAAACCACGCTGTTGATACCACAAAAGGCTAGTGTAAATCTGCATTTACGGTCGGACGTGCAGAAGAAATAAAGTGTCAATTATCCCAATTTCAATTAGTTTGTACTAAGAGGAGTTGGGATAATTCGTTTATGGACTTCCCGACAGAAGCTACTGCATTGATAAGACTAGCTCCTACACCAACTCAATCTTCCTAAGTCAGCTTCTGCAACAGTTTTCGAAAAATTTTGCCTAGTTTATTCCTATGTAAACAATCAACTTTATGCCGCCACTAAGCCACCCACCCAACTCTCGTAAAATTACCAACCCTGTTCTTAAAGACGAGGTCGTCTTCATAGAAACCAGTCAAGAGAGCAACGGACGCCATTCGCTGGTCGAAGTACTCTTGTCGCCGGGTGGAGGTAATCCCCTACACTACCATCGGGAGTTTGCCGAAGAGTTTGTCTGTCTGGAGGGGGAGTTGAGTGTCCAGTTGGATAAAGAAATCATCCGCCTTAAGGTGGGGGAGTCGGCGACTGTTCCTGTGCATCGACTTCATCGCTTTTTTAACCAATCGGCTGAACCTTGTCGCTTCGAGTGCCGTATCACGCCTGGGTTTCCTGGTTTCGAGCAATTTCTGCAAATTGTTTATGGACTGGCTCATGATGGTCAGGTGAACAGGCAGGCCATGCCCAAAAATCCCTTCGCCCTGGGGTATGTGATTTTGATCAGTGGCACGTACATGAGTGGTCTGATGGCCGCTTTACAGCCAGCACTCACCTGGCTGGGCCGTCAGGCTGTCAAGCGGGGGATAGGCAGCACCCTGCAACAGCGCTACGTGAGTATTGAGTAAAAAACAAAAGCGAATTAGTTACCGGAGTTAACATAGTGCCACTTATATAACACTTTTCTACAATGAAAATTTTATCAGTATTATCTGTCGTTCTGATTCTGCTGACAGGCTGCAACAAGGAAATAACCTCAGTTCAACCACAGACTACTACGTCAACTAGCTCGGCTAGAATTAAAGCTATTATCAAAGCATCACCGAATCTGACTATTGATATTTATCGAATCACTAATTCGACGCTCCTCTCCACGATTGTCATTAAATCAGGAAATGCAGATAATGTACTCTCTGACAATTTCATCGTTGCCCAAGACGGCAATGGTAATTTAATCTACTATAATCTAGATTTACTAGTACGCTACATTCCGTTTACTCAATCCCAACGATTAGAATTATACTTTTAGCAGGATCTCCGACAATGTATGTTGAGCTACCTTATTAGTTTATTCTCATAACATAAAATTAGTTATATGAGACATCTTGGTGAAACACAAAAAGGCTCGTTCAGTCGTTTTTGTGTTTCACCAAGATGGGGCAACTCTTATTTACTTTCCTTTATTCGTGAAGTCCACTACTGTTACATCAGCCAGCCAGGGACCAACAATGCCGCCGAAAGCTTTGTGCGCTGGGTGTGGCAGGTACGTATCGCGGTCTTTCTCGTTGTCGAACGTGAGAATAAACGCGTGAGTCAGGCCCTTATCGAGCTTCTCAGGGCTATTGTTTGTACCCCACTGAAAGCCTTTAATCTCTTTGATCTTCGATGGTAGTGCTTCAAACGCTGCTACGATCTCGGCAACTTTCTCCGGCGTTGCTTCCGGCTTGAATTTGAACAGAACGATGTGTTGAACCATAGATTTGGCAGCGGCGGGCGTTGCAGTTTGTTTTTTAGGAGGCCGGGGAGAATCTGTCGACGAATTGGCGAAAGAAGCAACAGATAGTAGCGTCGCCACGCATAGAAAAGCAATTGATTTAGTCATTATAAGGTTGGTTTTTGGGTAAAGAAAAGACCTACAAGGTTTCGGAAAACCTTATAGGTCTGGAAAAGTAGACAGGATCTACTATTTACCGCTACGCCAGCTTCGCCTGTAGCGCCTGATCCAGCGCGTCGAGGAAATCTTCCGTATTCAGGTAGTGTTCGTTGGCCATCAATTTCGTCCCCTGCGGATATACCGACAAGGCCAGATCTTTGGTCATTTTGCCACTTTCAACCACTTCTACGCAAACGGCTTCCAGCGCATTGGCGAAATCGATTAGCGGCTGGTTGTCATCGAGCTTACCCCGGAATGCTAGCCCACGCGTCCAGGCGTAGATCGAAGCGATCGGGTTGGTGCTCGTTTTATTGCCTTTCTGGTATTCGCGGTAGTGACGCGTAACGGTGCCGTGGGCAGCTTCTGCTTCCATCGTCTGTCCATCGGGCGTAACCAATACCGAGGTCATCAGACCCAGTGAGCCGAAGCCCTGCGCTACGGTATCCGACTGTACGTCGCCATCGTAGTTTTTGCAGGCCCACACGAAATTACCGTTCCACTTCAGCGCCGACGCCACCATGTCGTCGATCAGGCGGTGTTCATAGTCTACTTTACCAGCGTATTCGGTATCGTATACTTCCTGGAAGATATCTTTGAAACGACCGTCGTATTTTTTCAGGATCGTGTTCTTCGTCGACAGGTACAACGGCCAGCCTTTCTGCATAGCTACGTTCATACAGGCGCGCGCAAACCCACGAATCGATTCGTCGACGTTGTACATGCCCATAGCAACACCAGGCGCTTTGAAATCATACACGTCAAATTCTTTCACGGTACCGTCTTCGCCTTCAAACTTCATTGTTAGCTTACCGGGACCGGGAACTACGAAATCGGTAGCGCGGTACTGATCGCCAAACGCGTGACGACCAATGATGATTGGGGCCGTCCAGTTAGTAACCAGGCGGGGTACGTTCTGCATCACGATTGGCTCGCGGAAAACAGTACCATCCAGGATATTGCGGATCGTGCCGTTTGGCGACTTCCACATTTGCTTCAGGCCAAACTCTTCAACCCGCTGCTCATCCGGTGTGATGGTTGCGCATTTGATGCCTACACCGTACTGCTTGATTGCGTTGGCGGCATCGATCGTTACCTGATCGTTGGTTTCGTCGCGGTACTCGATCCCGAGGTCAAAATATTTGATATCGACATCAACATAGGGAAGAATCAGCTTGTCTTTAATAAACTTCCAGATAATGCGGGTCATTTCGTCGCCATCCAGTTCTACTACCGGATTAGCCACTTTAATTTTTTCCATTGTACTGCGGTTAGATGCGAGAATAATCGATACAAATCGGGCGCAAAAGTACTACATCTTCACGGGTTTGGCTCCAACTCGGTAGCCACAAAACGGATCATAATCCAAAACTGAACGTATTAAATGTTCTCTTTTCCTACCAGCCCTTCCACTATTATTCGCCCCTGTACAACAGAAGACAACGCTTCGCCCGACGGGTCGCTTATCGATAGGCGTTCGTTCGTGGCTCAACGCTATTTTTCTGGAACGTACCTGGCTGTACCATTCTGACTAGTCTAGCCGGCTGCTTACCGGCTGCCCTCACCAGCGACTACGGCGAGTAATAACCATAGAGTAGTAACCCAACCCTTTTTCTACGACTGGTTTGATTTCCAGTTGACTAGCGACCATTGAGGGAGAGGGGCACAGTGTGAACTGCTTTTTGTGAGTAAATTAAACGTAGATTAGCAAGGTCAGGCTAAACAGCCAGATGAGAATCGATAATCTATACCTTTGTTATTTTTACTCATCATAGCTTAGTTCATACGCTTACAACACTATGATTTTTAACTCACTAGAGTTCCTCTTCTTTTTCTTGATAGTGACCACCTGTTATTTTTCATTGTCCTATCAATACAGATGGTTTTGGTTATTAATAGCCAGTTGCGCGTTTTACATGGCGTTCGTGCCTGTTTATATTGTCATATTAGGCTTCACTATACTTATCGACTATTATGCCGGTATCTATATCGAAGCATCTACCGGAAAAGCCCGAAAGAGGCTCCTGTTTCTGAGTATACTAGCGAATGTAGGCGTCCTGGCGGTGTTCAAATATTATAATTTCTTCAATGAAAATATTACGCAACTCCTAAGCACGCTGGGTTATAAAAACCAAATTCCATACCTGTCTATCCTGCTGCCAATCGGCTTATCGTTTCACACTTTTCAGGCCATGAGCTACACGATTGAAGTGTACCGGGGGAACCAGAAGGCAGAACGGCACTTTGGCATATACGCTTTATATGTCATGTTCTATCCACAGTTGGTGGCAGGACCTATCGAACGACCGCAAAATGTAATACATCAATTTTATGAAAAGCATGACTTTGATTATAAGCGGGTTACAGATGGACTGAAGCTAATGGCCTGGGGGCTTTTCAAGAAAGTAGTAATCGCCGATCACCTTGCCTCAATGGCCAACGTTGTATTTAACAATCCTACTCACTACACCGGACTCCCTTTACTAATTGCAACCGTCTGCTTCGGCTTCCAGATTTATTGTGATTTTTCGGCTTATTCCGACATTGCATTGGGTGCAGCAGAAGTGATGGGTTTTCGCTTGATGAAGAATTTTAACCGGCCTTACTTTTCAAAAAGTATAGCTGAGTTTTGGCGGCGCTGGCATATATCGCTGTCTACCTGGTTTCGTGATTACGTCTATATCCCGTTGGGGGGCAATAGAGTCAGCCCAAATCGCCAGTATCTGAATCTAATGCTCGTTTTTTTGCTGAGCGGCCTCTGGCACGGAGCTAGCTGGAACTTCGTCATATGGGGCGGACTGCACGGTATCTATCTTATAGTAGGTCAGATTAAAGATAAAATTGGGATTCACCTGCCCATTCGTTCAGACCACTGGTTAACGAAATTCCTGCGGGTGATTATGGTGTTCTGTCTGGTAAATTTTGCCTGGATTTTTTTCAGAGCAGATACCTTTTCTAATGCCTGGTACATAGCCACTCACCTGTTCACCGGTATAGGCAACGACCTACACCGGGTACTTATTCAGCCCGATCTCCCTTTCATTCAGGAAAACATCTTACTACAAAAATCTGTACAGGGTGTCCTTACGGTCCTACTTCTGGTGCTATTCATGGAATGCATTCACCTGCTTCAACGTAAGTACAGCATCAGAGCGCTGGTCAGCCAGATGACCGTGGGGGTACGCTGGGCACTCTACTACAGCCTTATCATTTTAACTCTTTATCTGGGCCTCTTCGACGTACCTGCCCAGTTTATTTACTTCCAGTTTTGATGAAGCTTTTTTTTATAAAGAATGGCCTGATGGGCCTGCTCGTATCGTCAACGGCATGGGTATGCTGGGCAGTCGCCGACTGGAGTGAAGCCGATAGTACCAACGGCTGGGCCGCCATCATTGACAAACATGCCCATGCCCAAACCACCTCGGGAACTGTGTGGCTGGTGGGCGGATCAAACGTCATGTTTGGCTACAATAGCGACTATCTTACAACGGCGCTTCGTAGACCTACTATCAATATGGGTATAGGCGCTGCTTTAGGCCTTCCGTTTATGCTGAACGAGGCCTTGGCAGTTGCCAAACCGGGCGATATTGTCGTGCTATCATTAGAATACAATCTCCGCCATGGAGACTATAATGCCCAGCTATGCGCCGCTGACTTTTACCCGCCAGCTCGGCACTACATTCATTATCCGGACCAGATAACGTGGCTAAAAGCGAATGCGCATTACCAGCTTAGAAAAGCTAAAAATGGCCTGAACACGATCTTGTACGGCTATGGAGAGAAGAAACCGCCCACCGTTGATGATACCTTGAATGTATATTTTAGAAGTGCCTTTTCTAAACGGGGTGACTTAATCAGTCATCTAAACAACCCACGTCCTCAAGGCCTGAATTTCGATTCCAGGGAGAGTTACAGTCCTTATCATGACTACATAAATCATATCAATGATTTTGTTCGCGACGCTCAGAAAACCGGGATTTCTGTTTTCTTCACTTATCCCCCTATCGCCAAAGCGACTTATCAGGCAAACCAAGCGGTCTTCGCGAAGTGGCAACACGAACTTACTACCCATATGACTGCCAAAATATTGACCGAGCCTACCAGCACGGTTTACCCCGATACTCTCTTCTTTGATACCGAGTATCATTTGACTGAAGTTGGCCGCGATCAACACACGCAGCTACTACTTTCCAAACTGAAGCCATATTGCCCGTAGACCAATTCGCTCACGCAAAGCTCATGGGCCCGGGTGAACGACCTTCTTCCATTCATTACTAACAAAACCTGATTTGAATATGAACCGTACCTACCCGTACCTTTTCATCGCCTTTCTATTACTGCCAACGTACCTGCTGGCACAAAAGCCAAAAAAGCAAGCAGCCCAATCCCCAATCGATAAGCTAAAAACAGAAGTGGTGGCCTCTGTCGAGGCCCGTAAAGATCAGGCGCAGCAGATCAACGACATGCTCTTTAGCTTTTCGGAACTGGGTTTTCAGGAAGTCGAAACGTTCACGTACCTGACCACACTTCTCGAAAAAGAAGGCTTTACCATCCAGAAAAATATTTCGGGAATGCCTACAGCCTGGATCGCCACCTGGGGTAGCGGAAAACCCGTTATTGCCATTGGGTCTGACATAGACTGTATTCCGAAAGCCAGCCAGAAACCCGGCGTAGCCTACCGCGACCCGATCGTCGATGGTGCCCCCGGCCACGGCGAAGGACATAATTCAGGGCAAGCGCTGAACATCGTGGCTGCGCTGTCTGTAAAAAAAATAATGGAGCGCGACAAGATTCCCGGTACGTTGATGCTCTGGCCGGGTGTGGCTGAAGAACTCGTTGGTGCGAAAGCATTCTACATCCGCGATGGTTATTTTAAAGACGTAGATGCCTGTATTTTCACCCATGTCGGCGACAATCTCGTTACTTCCTACGGTGATGCCGGCAACAACGGCCTGATCTCCGTACGGTTCAATTTCGAAGGGTCGGCCGCCCATGCAGCGGGTGCACCCTGGCGGGGCCGGTCGGCGCTGGATGCCGTGGAACTGATGAATATTGGCTGGAATTTCCGGCGCGAACACCTCGAACTCACTCAGCGGTCGCATTACGTTATTTCCGACGGGGGCGACCAGCCAAACGTAGTGCCGTCTAAAGCAGCCGTCTGGTACTATTTCCGCGAACGGAGCTACCCAAAGATTCGCAAGCTGTTTGAAACGGGTCTGGCTATGGCCGAGGGCGCCGCAAAAATGACCGATACCAAGTTTACCTACGATATTCTGGGCTCTGCCTGGCCGGGTCATTTCAACAAGCCTATTGCCGAAGCCATGACGGAGAACATCAAAAAAATTGGCCTCCCCACCTGGTCGCCTGAAGATCAGATGCTGGCTAAAGCAACGCAGAAAGAAATGATGGCCCGCAAAACCGAAGGGCTGGCCCTGAAACTCGATAGCCTTAGTTTACCGGCCAACACAGCACCCACCATGATGATGGGCGGGCAAACGTTTGCGCCCCTCACTGGCGGCTCTGATGACATTGCCGATATTGCGTGGTCGGTGCCGACGATCGTGCTCCGTTATCCGAGCAATATTCCCGACCTGCCCGGCCATCACTGGAGCAACGCCATTTCAATGGCTACACCTATTGCCCACAAAGGCATTGTGGCGGGTGCCAAAGCCGAGGCAATGACCTTGCTCGACCTGTTGCTGAAGCCCGATCTGATTCAGAAAGCGAAAGATTATTACGTGAACGAGCAGACGAAAGAGCTGAAATATACGCCGCTCATCACCGCCAAAGAAAATCCGGCCGTGTACCTGAACCAGAAGATCATGACTGATTTCAAGCCAAAATTGCAACCCTTCTACTACGACCCCAGCAAGTACAAGACGTACCTGGAACAGCTTGGCATCAAATACCCAACCCTTCGCGACGATCAGAAAGTAGAGGCTGGGAAATAAGGGTTTTGCTCTCTAGTCGGCTTTTACCCCCAACCCCCTGAAGGGGGCTTTTGCTCCGCTAGTTGATATGGCAGCGCATTAGCCCCCTTCAGGGGGTTGGGGATAAAAGCCGACTAGAGAGCAAAACCCCTCTCCTCCTACCGCATCTTCGTCCGTTTCACCAGATAAGCGCTCAGGATAGGCTCGAATCCTTCGGCGATGTCGGCTTCGATGAAGTCGATGCGGTATTGGGCGCAACGCATTTTCAGGTCCTGTAAGTAGTCGCCAACGGCTTTCTGATACGCTTCACGTACCTGATTGGGTTGAAGTTTCACGCGGGCGTCTGTTTCCAGGTCGATAAATTCGTAGGGACGGTCTTCAAACGCAAAAGCCTGCTCCGTTTTGCGGTCGGTCACGTGGAAGATAAGCACCTCGTGCAGGTTATGGCGCAGGTGTTGCAGGGCCGAAAAAAGCGCATCCTGCCGGGCAGAATCGGCCCCGGCCGTATCGAACATATCGCTGAAGAGAACCACCAGCGACCGTTTGTTGATCTTCTCGGCAATCTCGTGAATCACCTCGGCGGTGCTGGTCCGCCGGTTCGGTTTGGGCGATTGCAGCACCTGATCGAGGAGCGTGAAGATTTTATGTACGTGCCCTGGCGTTGATTTCACGGGCGTCTGAATTTCTATCTCGCTCGAAAACGTGCACAGACTCACCGCGTCCCGTTGTCGCTGAAGCATGTAGGCCAGGCTGGCCGCACCCATCGCGCTGAACGTGACCTTACCGAAATCCTTCTCTGGATAATACATCGACGACGACGTGTCGATCAGCAGGTGGCAGCGCAGGTTTGTTTCTTCTTCATAGCGCTTCACGAAGAGTTTGTCCGTTTTGCCGTATACTTTCCAGTCGATGTAGCGCGTGCTTTCGCCGGGGTTATACAGGCGGTGCTCGGCAAACTCGACCGAAAAGCCGTGAAAAGGTGATTTGTGTAGCCCGGTGATGAACCCCTCCACTAATTGGCGAGCCAGAAATTCGACGTTCCCGAATGAACGTACCTGCGATAAGTTGAGTGAGTTTGCCAAAGCTTGTAGTACCGAAGCTCCAGCTTCGGTGGTAGTATAACGTGCAAACACCGAAGCTGGAGCTTCGGACGACTTTCCAACGTCTAATATCCACAATCCAGCACGTATTCCGGTATCGTTCACAAACAAAAAACCTGATTCGTGAGTCTGGCACCCAACATTGGGAATTGCAAAAAGGGGGCCAGCCCGTGAATCAGGTTTTAAAAAATCGGACTGTACTCGTCCGCACAGGTTAGGCTACGTCGCTTCGTAGCTATACCGTTTTTACAGCACCGGCATTAAATCCGGCAGCAGTGGTGAACGCCTATCCAGCGTTAGCGAATAATCGAGTAGAGCCACCATCTTAGTGGGGTTCACTACCCGAAGGGTTACATTGGCCACACCTCGTCCGAGCATGCCAATGGCTTTGGCGGCGGCGTATGTCATATCGACTACACGGCCTTTTGTAAACGGCCCCCGATCATTGATCCGGATGATGACCGACTGCTGGTTTGCCTTATTGGTTACTTCAACCAGCGTATTAAATGGTAGATACCGGTGGGCACCCGTAAAAATGTGTTGCTTTACGCGCTCACCACTACTCGTTCTGCGTCCGTCAAACTTGTTGGCGTAATACGACGCTTTACCTTCCTGCTGTATGAGGCTCTTCTCAGGAGCCTCTGTCGGATGGATACTGCCCGAAAACAGCAGTAGGGACATTAGTAAACTCATACAGTTTTTGGTTAGTGAAACAATTTGAAGAAGACCTATTTAAACTAGGATTCATAACGCCCTCTTTCACCAAAAAATGCAATTCCCTTAAGACAAAGATAGCCATAACCACTTAAAAAGCAAAGCCTTGGCTGGCAGGCAGTTCATGGTTACATGGCAGCGGTGCGGTTTGGCAGCCTAAACGGCCCGTAAAATAAATTTCGATCTGCCTGCTGACCTATATACCAATCAGTGTACTTTGGCGTTGTAGAGTGTTTAACTTTTTCAAACAGTGGAGGACAGAGATAAGGAGAAAATTTACTCGAAACGGGTGCGCGCAGGCAAAAGAACCTATTTTTTCGACGTTAAAGCCACCCGTGGCAACGACTACTACCTGATCCTGACCGAGAGCCGCCGCCTTCTACAGGGAGATAGCTTCAGTTACGAAAAACAGAAAATGTTTCTCTACAAGGAAGATTTCGCCAAATTCATCGAGGCGCTTCAGGAAACGATCGACTACGTGAAAACAGAGTTGATGCCCGACGTTGATTTCACCCAGTTCGCCCAGCGGGAAGAAGTGAGCGACGGGCTGAACAACGGCCTTAAATGGGAATAATCCTATTTTACACACCATCGCATTCCGAAGCCCCGGCACCCTGTCCGGGGCTTTTTTGTGGTCCGCCGCCAGGGTTGTACTTTTGTAGACTATCGTAGAGACGCAACCTGTCGCGTCTTGCTCGCTTATTTAATCATAGACGCAACGTGTTGCGTCTCTACAATTCATGGGACTTCAATGTGGCATCGTGGGCTTACCGAACGTTGGTAAATCCACCTTATTCAATGCGATTTCGAGCGGCAAAGCCGAAGCCGCCAATTACCCCTTCTGTACAATAGAGCCGAACGTCGGCGTGGTAACGGTACCTGACCCACGCCTCGACTCGCTGGAAACCCTGGTGAAGCCACAGCGCGTGGTGCCCACTATCATTGAGTTCGTCGACATTGCCGGGCTGGTGAAAGGAGCGAGTCAGGGTGCCGGATTGGGCAATAAATTTCTGGCCAACATCCGCGAGGTCGACGCCATCGTGCACGTTGTACGCTGCTTTGAAGACGATAACATCGTACACGTTGAAGGCCGGGTCAACCCTGTTTTCGACAAAGAAATTATCGACGCCGAACTGCAACTCAAAGACCTGGAATCGGTCGACAAAAAAATTCAAAAGGTCGAGCGGAATGCTAAATCGGGAGACGCCAAGGCCAAAGCGTCACTCGAAGTACTGAAGCAGTATAAAACGGCACTGGAGCAAGGTAAAAGTGCCCGTACCGTTCAGGTGACGCCCGACGAGCAGGAAGAAGCTATTGGCGACATCGACCTGCTGACGGTGAAGCCCGTTCTGTACGTTGCCAATGTAGACGAGGGATCACTGCCCGATGGCAATAAGTATTCTGACCAGCTTCGCGAAGCGGCCAAAGCCGAGGGTGCCGAAGTCGTTATTATTTCGGCCGGTATCGAGTCGCAGATTGCCGAAATGGAAGATCCTGAAGAGCGCGAACTGTTTCTGAGCGAGTACGGCCTGACCGAATCGGGCTTGAGCAAACTCATCAGAGCTTCCTATTCACTGCTGGGCCTGATCACGTATTTCACCGCGGGCGTAAAAGAGGTACGTGCCTGGACCATCCGTCGCGGCTGGAAAGCACCGGCGGCGGCTGGGGTCATCCACACCGATTTCGAGAAGAAGTTCATCCGGGCGCAGGTAATCAAACTGTCTGATTTCGAGCAGTTGAAATCGGAAGCAGCCGTTCGCGAAGCCGGAAAACTATCAGTCGAAGGCAAAGAGTACGTCGTTCAGGACGGCGACATCATGGAATTCCTGCACGGAGCATAAAAAATAAGTCTTCTGTTTTCTGTCTATTGTTTTCTGTTGCGCTGCTTACTAACGTTAGGTACGTTGCCTGGCAGCGCAACAGAAAACAGTAGACAGAAAACAGAAGACAGAAACACATGGCTCGACCAAAAGCATTTGCGGAACAGGATGCCCTACATGCGGCGATGGAAACCTTCTGGCGGAAGGGATATCACCATACGTCGATGCAGGACCTCGTTGATTCGATGGGTATCAACCGCGCCAGCCTCTACGATACCTTCACCGATAAGCATACACTGTATCTGAACGCCCTGGAACGGTATCGCGATCTGAACTGCGCCGATATGGCTGAGGCCATTGCCGGAGCCAATACAGCGCAGGCCAGGATTCGGGCCATCTTTGACCGGGCCATCGCCGAAACGCTCGACGACCAGGAACACAAGGGGTGCTTTATGACCAACGCCACCCTGGAGATGCTGCCGCACTACGCCGACGTGAAGACCATTGTAGCCGATAATTACAGCCAGTTAGACGCCACGTTTCGGCAACTGCTGGAAACTGGCATCTCGACCGGCGAATTCAAAGCTGAACTGGTTTCCAATCAGGTGGTCCCTTTCCTGATGAGCCAGCTATCCGGTATTCGTGTACTGGGCAAGGCAAATCCCGATGCGAACCTGCTCCACCAGGTGGTTACTCTTGCTTTATCTGTATTGACCTGATTTGGTTGGCATAACCTGGAAAAGACAGCAGCCGACTACTTGATCAAGTAGTCGGCTGCTGTCTTTTCCAGGTTATGAAGTTAGCGAACTTTCCGTATCGTGAATGGGGCGCACTTAACGGGTGGGCAGGCGCACTCGGTGCGCGGTACGGTCACTACTGTATCAGTAAAACATTCGTCGGTAGTAAACACCCGTACGGTATATGTGTCACCCGCGATCGTGGCCGGATTCGCTAGTCCCGAAGCGATTACACTGCCCACGACCAGCCCGGTTGTGGGCAGGTTATTGGCAAAGAGCGCCGTTGACGCGGAGAAGGAGTTGCCCGGACTAATATTGAAACTCAGGCCAGCTACTACCGTGCTACTCAACACAAGCTGGGCATTACTCAGTGCGGTGGCTGCTGTACTGCTACAGGTAGCGGCAATGGCACTCACCGATAGCGGAGCCGGGCCGGGAATCTCCTGAATAATAATGGGGCAACACGTGTTGTTCGGACAGTTTAAACCACCAGCCGTGACACGATATTCGCCGGGCAAGATTGCCAGGTAGACGTTCGCAGTACCGCTTTGCACCACCGTACTCGTTGCCGAACCGGGAGCCGTATAGGTCCACTAATACGTACCCAGCCCCGCCTCGGCCGATAAGCTGAAGGCGAAGCTACTGGTGGCGCACGTAATGAACGGCACCGACACACAGGTTGTGGCAACAGCCGTACAGCCCGCCTGGCTTGTAACGGTCACGGTAAAGTTGTATACGCCAGACGGTAGCCCGGAGGTGATAACTGTAGCCGTGTTGCCTCCGCTGAAGGTAATGCCTGCGGGTCCGCTCCAGACATAGGTATACGTACCTGGCACGCTGGCTACCGCAGTGAGTGTAGCCGACTGCCCTTCGCTAACCGTTGAACTGGTTGCTGCGGCTACCAGGCTCAGGGTGCAGGGACAGACCGGTACCGTAACGGTTACCAGGTCTGAACAATTGCCGGGCGTGGTGAAAACGAACGTATACGTACCTTGCGCAGTCAGGCCATTAACCGTCGTGCTCAGGCTGCTGCCGTTCACAAAACTGGTACTGCCCGGGTTTCCCGGCAGAGCGCTCCAACTGCCGCTACTGGCACCGGTGGCCGTTAGGGTAGTGCTGGTCGGTGTTATACCAGACGCATTACAAACCAACGTCTGAGCCGATCCGGCATCGGGCAGCGGGGTAACAGTCAGCGCCGTTGTCGCCGTAGCCGAACACCCTGCCGCCGACGTACCTGTGACTGAGTAAGGCCCCGCCGTACTTACCGAGATCGAGGCCGTTGTAGCACCCGTACTCCACCGGTAGCTGGCGGCACCTGTTGCCGTTAAGCTCGTGCTTTGGCCTGCGCAGACTGTGTTTGTGCCGATGATGCTAACCGTAGGCAAGGGGTTTACCGTCACGGTTACACAGTTGCTAACCGCCGTGCACGACCCGTTAGGCGAGGTACAGCTACCATCGCCCGAAACCACAACCCGGTAATAGGTGGTTAGCGACAGCGACGAAGTTGGTGTATAAGTAGCGGCGGTGGCACTCGTAATGTCTGTGAAACCGTCTGAACAGGAGATTGTGCTCCGCTGCCACTGGTATCTCAGGTTTTTACTGGCCGTTGCCGGGGTAACTGCCGTGAAGGCACCGGGAATCTGAGTGCCCGCACACACCGTTTGATTGCCAGCAATTACCGGCGGGGTTACACTGGCAAAATCGACTTTCACTTCGATGTTAAAGTCGCCACATGTTCCGCCCGTGTTCGAGAGGGTGAATTTACCACAGGCCGTTGCCAGGTTTGTCACCGTAAAGCTGAGATCGCACTGGTTGAATACGATTCCCGTGTTGCCCGCATCGGCTGTCCACGCGCCTCCACATATAGGACTTCTACAGGAGCCGGTAATCTGACTTAGAAATATCTTCTGGCCTACGGTCGCTCCACAAATAGTGGTGTCTACCTTCAGTGAGGCAGCCACGGGACAACATTCGGTAGTCAGGGCGATCGTTTTCGGATTTTGGCCAGGTACGTTAGGAATAGCAGCGCCCTGATACGATAAATCACCGGCGTTCACGATAGATATACAGTCGCCAGTGGGGCCAGAAGCTAAATACAGAACGTTCAAAGGAGCATAATAAACAAGTCCACGGGCACCGCCAAAACCTTGTAAGGCCGTGCTTACGAGTGGCGTAGACGTTGAGGCAACTAGCTGGCCAGCACTGTTGTACTTAAGGATAAATGTCTGCGGATTGGTTAGGCTTTCTCCTTCTGTGGCAACCACATACATATTTCCTGCGGGGTCGCTTGTAATCCCCCACACCTCGTTGGGTGTGCGCATCGACGAATTGAGTGTCGGGTTATCAACAAAGGCTGTATAGGTGGTATGGTTGGTGAAGTCGGTATCGGTAGGGGTAAAGCGCCATATGTACCGACTTGCGGCCCCGTTGTTGAAGCCAGCCGACGCATAAAATGTTCCGTTCGCATCAAGGGAAAGCCCCCAGTCGATGAGGCTCCCTACAGCAGGAATTTCGGCCAGGAGTATATAACCCTGGTCAGAGCCATCGCATAGCGAATACCGGCGGATACGGTTACGCTCTGACGATATTCCGGTTGGATTCACGTAGAGGTAGCCATCTTTCGACACGATGTTATACCCGGTAGTGGGAATAAAGTTGGCATTCAACACTTGCCCCGAACAGCTCAGTTTCTGGATAGGACCCGTTGTTTCATTACTGCCTATATACAGGTTACCATTCAGGTCTTGCCCCAACCCGTGTGGGCGTGGCAGGCCAGCCCCAGCCGGAAACCAGGGCAGTGTATTGGTTGGTGAATTAGAGAATATTTCCGAGAACGTTCCATTCGGATTGATCCGAAACTTGTGAACCATTCCACCATTTGTTCCTATCGGTTCGTTGAGATAAACGTAGTCAGAGCAATTGCAGGTCTGCGCCTGTGCTGACTGGCTAGACAGGATCACCCATAAAGGCACCAGCAGAAAGAGCGTCCAGAAAATAGAGCCATAAAGCCCCTGTGTCGTTGCTCTTTTGTTGGGAGAATCTGGCAGCAAGTACGCTACCAACCTAATGGTGAAAAGGCCCCGTAGTTGTGATTTCATAGCATGCTTAAGTTAATTCATTGACTACGTCAGATAAGGCGATTGTAGGCTGCGTTCAACACAGCTATCTCTTACGGCAGCGAATGTGATAATATACTCAGCGGCTAAGGTCAATTTTTATACCAATCGAATAAGGACAGTATTTTTAGTTATCACTTATCGATATAAGTAAAGTATTAATAACATTTGTATCGATAATTGATGTGTAGTTTACACCTGTAGTGTAAGGCCTTTAATATCTGTTTATCAATCACTTAACTAATAAACGATTTACTCAACAAGTAGTAATCGGTAATGATATCCGTTTGTTGTGCTTAAACAGGGGGTAAACTGGTATTAACTAGCATGTACACATTATAACTATTTCATATATAAAGTGCATTACGCACGGCTCGCTACCAAAAAGCGTACCACACTAACATAATTGTTAGACTCTATGCTCAAATAAATTTATTCGGTCGATCGAAACCCCCGGTTCTCATAACGATCTGATAGTCAATAAGTAGTAACATATCTAGTTAAACAGAAAAGCCAACCGCCAGTTTCACTACGAAACTGGCGGTTGGCTTTTCTGTTTAACTCCAGTGGCCAATCGTAGCCACTCGTTATACCATATACCGGGTACGTACCCAGCTTTTTTGAATCCGTTGCTCCCTGATTGATTTTACTTAAACCTCTACTGACTGTAGCGGCTGGTAAGCCTTCAGCACACGAACCGTGTCAACAGGTAGCCAGCCACCCGTTTATTATGGGCGAATGGGCAATTTGCGGTCGCCGGGGCGGTACTCGCGGCCAATGCCGAAATTGTAACCCAGACCAACAGTAATCATTTGGTTGCGGAGATCAGTCTTGTTCACGCCGACATTGACAATACCGTAGGTATACCGAGCATCGGCCGTAAACCGCTGGCGGTCACCCACCCGGAAATTAGCCTGAAAACCGGCTGTAAGCCCCAGGTCGGCGGGACGGAAGGAATCGGTGGTAACCGTCTTAACATCCATATTATCGGCTTTCTGGCGAGAATAAGCATTAAGCCGCAATGCAGGTACGACGCCAAAAAACACGTTGGGCCGGAAATTGCCCGACCGGTTCAAGAAGTAACGAGCCGTAATGGGCAATTCCAAGTAATTCACGCGATTGGTATAGGTAGTGGCAACTGACCCCAAATAAGTATGTGATTGAACTCCTCGCTGTGAATATAGCAGGTCAACGGCGGCACCAAACCGGCTGACGTCACTGTAGATAAGACCAATACCCGCCGATATGCCCGGCAATAACTGGTTGTCTCTGGAGTCCGGGTCAACCACATTGAGTTGCGGATTTTTCGCATCGCTGCCCACATAATTGGTCAGATTAAGGCCTACGCGTGGACCAAAGCTCCAGCGCTGCCGTGATTGGCTATAGCCGACAGACTGAACAAAAAGAAGTGAAACGATGAGTAAAGCGAAACGTGCGTTTTGCATAATGAGTGATGGTTTTAGCCTGATTGCCAGTTAACCTTACGGCTAACTGGCAATCATGGATTTGTAAGGTCAATCCCGGTTACTACAAAACCCGAATTATGATTTACCGGGGCCGGATTGGCAGTTTACGATCACCAGGCTGATACTGACGCCCAATGCCAAAGTTGTAACCCAGGCCAACAGTAATCAGTTGATTGTGCAGGTTGCTGGTGTACACAGATACGTTCGGTACGCCATACGTATACCGGGCATCGATCGTAAATCGCTGCCGGTCCCCGGTGCGGAAGTTAGCCTGAAAACCAGCCGTCAAGCCTATATCGCCTTTTTTGAACCGATCGTCAATGTTACCTGTGTTCGTTGCATTCTCCGGCTTGTCGATCTGCTTTGAACTGAGCAAAACAGCAGGTACAATACCGGCATAAATATTAGGGCGGAAATCGCCGGAGCGATTCAGGAAGTAGCGGGCTGTAATGGGAGCCGCCAGGTAATTGAGGCGGGTATTCCGGGTAGTCTCCACGTTATTCGAAGTGAATTTGGTCTGATTTCCCTGCTGTGAATAGAGCACATCGACAGCAAAGCCAAAGCGGCTGATGTCGCTATACATGAAGCCTACCCCTGCTTCGACACCCGGTAGAAACCGATTAACACTTACACTACCTGCATTAGCAGGCAAATCGCCAGTGCCATAAGTGGTTGCATCATTACCCGCGAAGTTGGCCAGATTAAGGCCTACGCGTGGGCCGAAACTCCAGCGCTGCCGGGATTGACTGTAGCCGACAGACTGAACAAAAAGAAGTGAAACGATGAGTAGAGCGAAACGTGCGTTTTGCATAATAAAGTGATTGATGGTTTTAGCCTGACAATTAATTTTTACAAATCTCTGTTAATCAGTCAATTAAATTTAATATTTTAAATAATGCCAGACATGAACTATGAAAATTCTACGTTGACTGATTGATCGGATAACGGCGCAACGAAGGCATTGTTTCAAAAGGATGAATAGTTTTTGTGAATGGCCCCGATTCCGTAGCTTTGATTATTGCCTTCGTTGACAGCTATCCGCCATGTTTATCCAGCAGGTTTATAACCAAACGTCCACGCGCTATTCTGGTCTAAATACCTGTTCTACAAGGCCAACATTCATCAATAAAACGCATGAAACGACCCTCTCTTTATTTCACCGACGAACACGACTTATTCCGGCAGAGTGTTCGGCAGTTTATTGCCAACGAGGTAGTGCCCAACACAGAAGCCTGGGAAACAGCGCGACGCATTCCCGTTTCGGCATTTCAGCGGATGGGTGACCTCGGCTTTCTGGGCCTGCCCTTCCCCGAAGCATACGGCGGCTCAGACGCTGATTTCTGGTTCTCAGTCGTTTTTCTCGAAGAACTGGCCCGCTGCGGCATGGGCGGCTTCACAACGGCCGTCAGCGTTCACGAGTACATGGCGATCAACCACATTGCCAAAGCAGGCAGTGAGTACCTGAAGCAAACGTACCTGGCCCCCGCCATTGCCGGGCAGAAAGTGGCCGCGCTGGCCATAACCGAGCCAGATACCGGTTCAGATGTGTCGGCGATCCGCACCACAGCCCGCCGCGTAAACGACGAATACATCATCAGCGGGGCTAAAACATTCATCAGCAACGGCACATACGGCGATTTTGTCACGCTGGCGGTAAAGACAAACGCTGAACGGGGCACCGGCGGAATTAGCCTGATCGTGGTTGATCTGGATAGCCCGGGCATAACACGAACAAAGCTGAACAAGATGGGCTGGCACTCGTCAGATACCGCCGAAATCCGGTTCGATGACGTACATGTACCTGCCAACAACCTGATTGGGGTCGAGAATTCGGGGTTCTATTACCTTATGGAGAGCCTGCAACTCGAACGCCTGGTGGCGGCTATCATGGCTGTTTCGGGTGCCGAACTGGCGCTGGACTGGACGCTAACGTACCTACAGGAACGCGAAGCGTTTGGCAAACCCATCGGGAAGTTTCAGGCCATCCGGCACAAAATTGCCGACATCGCCACCGAAGTAGAGATGGCAAAGCAGTTTGTGTACCACACCTGCTGGCTGTTTGCGCAGGGCGAAAGCGTGGTGAAAGAATGTTCGATGGCCAAACTATACACCTCCGAAATGCAGAAACGGGTCATCGACACCTGCCTGCAATTCTTTGGCGGCTACGGCTATATCGAAGATTACCCCATCTGCCGCGCCTACCGCGACGCCCGCGTGGGCACCATTGCGGGGGGTACGTCGGAGATCATGCGCGAGATCATTGCCAAAATCGTGATCGACGCCGTAGCGTACAAACCGGCTTATAGCGCGTGAGGGCATCCGCCTTGTCCGCGTACCATCACTAGTTCAGAAATGCCCGCTCGGTATTGACCCAGCGGCGGTTGGTAGGCACCTCTAAATCAAGGTGCGGTAAGAGAGGCATATCGTCGATATGGGCACAGAAAGTGCATTCCTTTGTAACGGGCGTAACATCGTCAACAACTACGGAAGACCGTTTCGTACCGGGCAGACGCCGTTTTCCCACGGCATTCCGTAGATGACCCAATGATTTTTGCGGCTTGCTCTTCACAGCATATGACAACGATTCCGGTTTAGCCACAACAACGTCCGACGTACCCAGGTCAGCAGGGTCGATCAAAACGGTACCCGGCTCGATGGGTTGTGGACTAACCCGCACCGACTGCGTGGCTTTCTGCTGATTGGCGGCATTACTAAAAATCAGGTAGATAGACACCGATAAAACGAGCAACACCGACGCAGCCAGGCTGGTTACCCAAAGGGGCATCAACCGCCGGGTTGTTGCCGACTCGTGTACGCGTTCCTGCAAGGCGAGGTGCAAATCGCGGGTTTGTGCTTTCAGGCTTCCGCCCACTTGTTGCAGGGCATCGAGGCCATCGAGGGCGTCGGCGTAGAACGGGTTTTCAAGCATCAATCGCTCAACCTGGTGGCGATCGGCGCCGCTGAGTTTATCGGCCTGATAGGCGCGGAGATCATCCAGCGAAAGCGGATCGTGTAACGTATATGTTGACGAATGGCGGTTCATTTCTGTAAAATCAATTTCAGGTTACGGCGCCCATTTTGCAGGTAACTTTTCACCTGCTTAAGGTCATATCCGGTTAGATCGGCTACGTCGGCGTAGCTTTTCTGTTGCAAATAAAACAGGTCGATGCACACGCGTTGCGGGTCGGGCAGGCGGTGCAGCGCATCGGGTAGGCGGTTCAGATGTCGTTCCACATCCAAGGCGGCTTCCTCTTCTTCGGGCCGGGCCGCGCCAGGCCAAACGGTCAACGCTTCGTTTGTTGATCGGTCATCGTCGAGCCAATCGGTATCGCCGCCTTCGCCAACCCGCACCCGCTGACTACGCAGGTGCATGAGGCAATGGTTTCGGGCAACGGAGTGCAGCCAGCTTTTAAAATTTGTGACCTCGTGCCGCCGCAGATCAACGATCAATTGCTCGAACAACTGCATGACGGCGTCTTTGCTTTCAGCTTCATCGCGCAGGTATTTGAAACATACGGCATACACCAGGTCCATATGTCGTTCATACAGTTCGCCCAGCAGGTCGAGGTTGCCTGTAGCCTTATAGGCCGCAACAAACTCGGCATCGGTAGTGGGGCGCGACCTCCTGAATCGTTTAAAAAACATACAAACGGAGCTGTTTTCCTGTTGAACAACAAAGACAACTCATTGATGCCGCGACCGGAATAATTCCATAAAGAGTCTTCTCCTGATAAGATTTTAAACTGATTTTTTTGACAGGATTTACAGGATGAACAGGATTCGTTTTGCTCTACAGCAAAATAAAAATCCTGTTCATCCTGTAAATCCTGTCAAAAAAAACCGGTTCATCCTGTCAAAAAACATTCTTCATAGAACGCCTGGCGCAGTATTGCCTCTCCGGATGGCGCGGTAGAACGCGTCGGCGACACCGGTGCGGATCCCCAGTTCGGTGACTTTATTGTTGTTGCGCGTGGGATATACGCGGTTGCAGAGGAACACGTAGTTCAGGCCCACGGCGGGGTCAACCCAGGTGAACGTACCTGTGTAGCCCGAATGCCCGTAACTCGACGGACTGGCAAGCCGGGGCGCGTTGCCGTTGTATTTGTAGGCCGCTTTCTCAAAGCCAAGCCCACGCCGATTGCCCAGTTCAGGAAACTGGTAGCGCGTAAACTCAGTGATGGTAGCTGAACTGATCAATTGCTGGCCGCCAAACGTACCATGTTGCAGGTAAAGTTGCGTCAGCTTCATCAGGTCGTTGGCCGTTCCGAACAGACCGGCGTGGCCCGACAAACCACCCAGCATCGCCGCACCTTCGTCGTGAACCCGACCCCAGATCAGCGTTTTGCGGAAAAGCGAATCATATTCCGTCGGCACAATCCGGCTGAGCGGGTAGAACCGGCGCGGGTTATACGTCAGTGTGGTGGCCCCAATGGGACGGTACAGGCTGTCTTTCAGGTATGTCTCGAACGGTAGACCCGTAATGCGCTGCACGATCTGCGGGTAGAGGTAAAATGACAGATCGCTGTAGACGTACTCGCGTTTCGCGTTCAATGGCGAGTCTTTGATCTGGTTGAAAATCGTTTTGGCATATTTCCGGTGCAGGAACAGACTATCCGTCACCTCGACCGGGAATTTGCTCGACCGTTCTGTGCTAAACGTGTTCTTCTTGAATGTCCCATCCGGGTTCTTGGTATCCTGCCAGAACGGAATCCAGGCTTTCAGTTTGGCCTGATGCGTCAACACGTCGCGGAAGCGGATCGTGTCTTTATTTGACTTTTTATAGCCCGGCAGATATTCACCCATCGTTCCGTCGATATTGAATTTTCCGGCGTCGACGAGGCGCATCAGGGCGGGTGTCGACGTGCTTATTTTCGTGACAGAGGCAAAGTCGAACAGGTCATCGAGTTGGGTGGGCAATGCGTCGCCGCCGAGGCTGGTATCGTAGGTGTGTTTGCCGTAGGCTTTGCGAAAAATCACCTTGCCGTCTTTTGCCAGTTGCACCACACAGCCGGGGAATGCCCTGGCCTGTAGTCCGATGTTCACCACCGAATCCACCTGTTGGGCCAGGTACGTGCTGCTGATGCCCACTTCCTCAGGGATGGTGTATTTCAGGCGGCCAATAGGCTGCACCGTCACGCCGTCGCCCAGGCGATACGTTTGATTGACCGTCACCGGCAAGCGTCCTGCTGCGCCGATGGCACCAAAAATCAGTTGGGCCGACAGGTCTTCGGTATGGTTGGTCAGTTGATAGGGCATCACGATAGCCTGCGCTTTTTCGAGATCGGGCAGGCGGTCGAGCACGTAGGGGTTTCCGAAAACGGAGATCACCGCTTTGCCGGTATTGGCCAGTTTCTGCACCAGTTCGGCGGTGCGGGTCTGTACGCCGTAATTGGCACCGGGGCGTATGTTGTTCAGATGCACGCCCACCAGCACCACGTTGAACCGGGTCAGCGAATCCATCAGCGCGGCAATCTGCGCATCCGTCGATTTCGACGAAATCTGATAGGGCGTTACCGTGGTGTAATCACCCAGCCGATTCTGGAAAAGCGTAGGTACGTTGGCCTCTACCGATACCGACGCCAGCCGGAGCGTGTCGAGGCGTTGCAGGGGCAGAATACTGCGGTTGTTGGTCACCACCGTCATGCTGGCCTCCGTCAGGCGACGATTCAGTACTTCTGATTCGGGACGGTTCAGGTCGGCCAACAGCCCATCGAGGACAATTGGTTTATACTGATTCAGGCCCGCCCAGTGTTTAGCGATGAGCATTTTGCGGCACCGTTCGGCAATGGTCTGAGCCGACAGGGTACGTTCGTCGTAGGCCTGGCAAATCTGCGCGATGGCGCGGGGAATATTTTCGGTGAACTCCAGAATATCCATGCCTGCTTCGAGGCCCCGCCGGTCGGCCAGGCCAGAGGGGAAGAATTTGGTCATGCCTTTCATGTTCATGGCATCGGAGAATATTAGTCCACCAAAGCCAATTTCATTCTTTAGCAAACCCGTCACGATAGCCGGCGACAGCGTCGAGGGGCGATTGCGGGTGGTATCCAGTGCCGGAATGCTCAGGTGGGCCACCATCACACCCGCCGCCCCGGCCTTGATCAACTCGCGGAACGGGTAGAGTTCGAGGCTATCTAGCTGGGCGCGACTTTTGGCAATCAATGGCAGGTCGTAGTGCGAATCGGTGCCTGTATCGCCATGACCGGGAAAGTGCTTCACGCTGGTTAACAGCCGGTTATCCTGCATGCCACGCAAATACGCCAATGCTTTGCGGGTAACAGCGTATTTATCTTCGCCAAACGACCGGAAGTTGATCACCGGGTTATTGGGGTTGTTATTCACGTCGGCATCGGGCGCAAAGTTGACGTGCATTCCCAGCCGCCGGGCCTGCCGGGCCAGATCGGCCCCCATCTGGTAAATGAGCCCTTCGCTGGCTTGTGGCATACCGCCCAGGGTCATCTGATACGGATACCTCACGGTGCTGTCGAGGCGCATGGCTATGCCCCACTCGGCATCCATCGCCACCAGCAGCGGAATCTGCGAAGCAGCCTGCAACCGGTTACTGAACTTGGCCTGCCGCATAGGCCCGCCCTGAAAGAACACCACGCCACCGAGTTTCCAGGTACGTATCAGGTCGGTCAGTGAATCTTCGTAGGTACGTGTCCGGTTCGAGTAGCCCGCCACCATGATGAGTTGAGCGATCTGCTGTTCGAGCGGCAGGTCGGCCATTAGCGAATCAGCCCACCGGCCCGACCGGTCGGTGTTGCGCAGAAACATCGGGACGGCGGCGGCGGGTAGTGAAACCGTTCGTCGGACGGGTGCCACAGCCGTTTGGGCAAGCAGTTGAGAAGTGATCGATAGCAGAAAAAGTACACTCAGCAGAGTATGGCGGAAGGCAGTCATTCAGAAGATGATGAAATTGGCTACTTCAAAAGTAATCACAAAAGTCAGACACTTACCCTGCATTCGGCATCCAATAGCACCTGGCTTCTCAGCTCATAAGGGACTTGTAAACGGCAACGTAGTGACGGGCACTGTCTTCCCAACTGAAGCGGGCAGCATGTTGCATGATGGCCTCGGTTCCCGGATTTTGTTCGTAGGCATTCATGCCCTGTTCATATACGCGCTGGACAACGCCGGCCTCGAAGCCTGGAAAATAAAACGCGAACTCCCCGCCTATTTCGGGCAGCGAGGTCGCCGTTGACAGAAATACGGGCTTCCCAAACCGCATCGCCTCGATAACGGTTAGCCCAAAGCCTTCTGCCAGTGAAGGGTGCAAAAACGCCCTGCAATGCTTCAGGTACCACTCCTTGTCGGCATCAGACACTGTGCCGAGCAGGTGTAACCGGTCAGCCACGCCCATCGTTTGGGCCGACAGCCTCATCTGGTCAACATAGGCCGGGTCGTCGTGATGGCCGATCAGCAGGAGTTCAAGGTCGGGGTTGGACAGAAGCAAAGGCAGCAGAACGTGAAAATTCTTCTTCCTGTTCTGGTACCCAATTCCCAGCAAAAACGCCCGGGTGGGTTTATAGGCAACTGGCTCTTCCACCTGTTCAAGGGCTTTATTGACCCCGTTATAGATGACATGCATCGGCCGGTTGCCAATAGCACAATGCGCCAGTACATCGCGCTTCGTGGCTTCAGAAATACAGACAATGGCATCGCTTTGATCGATTAGCGATTGCGTATGAGCCAGGCTTTTTTGCTGTTCAGCCTCCGGTTTCCCTTCGTGGAGTACATTCAGGTCATGGATGGTGAGCACAACCTTGATGCGGGGGTAGCGCTTCTTATCGGGCAAAATACGCCCGGACTGGAAGGGCGCATGCCACACGTTGCAGTCCGCCAGAAAAGGCTGAAATAGCTTGTGCCATCGTTGCTCGACCAGGTGATAGGGCCTGGCAGGGATCGTCAGTTTTCGCCGGGGGGGTAAATACATCTGCATCAATGGCTCGCCTTCTGCCTCAAGTACCTGATTGATGTGATCACCAAGTTGCTGACAATACTGGTACAACCCGGAATGACCATACTTCATCAGGTTACAATCTAAAATAATACGGGACATACGTTGAGCCTACAGCTATGAAGGGCAAATACCCTCATAAACTGCTGATTAATGCAACATTATACGGGTTGAGCTGGTATTCTACCTGACACTATCAGCTCTTTTCCAACCCTTCCATCAGATTTTGTACTCTTGTTCTATAGATAAACTGTTTTATCTACAGAACTCTTGTGAACGCGCGTTTATTTTTCGCTGTGGCGTTCGTTCCAGACTTTTCTAATCAGCTTTCCAACGTAGCAACGAGATTCCGTTATGAACCAAATCATGTTCGATTGCGAGCGAATGAAATACGCGAATACGGGCCTGTATTATTTTTGCCTCAATCTGGGAAGAGCCCTTGTGAAAACTATCGATCAGGAGAAACTCTCGGTTTTCATGCCAAGCCACGTACCCGCTACGTTTGGGCCAACGGTAGTCAGCCTCCCACAACACTCGCTGCAAAAATTCTTTATGCCGTCGGTCAGTAACTATCAGTTATGGCACTGTACCTACCAGAACTCGAGCTATGTACCGCTTCGGAACAGGAAGATTAAGGTGTTGCTGACCATTCACGACCTTAATTTCCTCTATGAGGATAAGTCGGACCGGAGAAAAGCCCGATGCCTTAAACACTTGCAGGAGAACATCAACCGGAGCAATGCCATTGTCTGTATCTCTGAGTTTACGCGTAAGGATGTGCTCACCTACTGCGACGTGGGTAACCGGCCAGTACACGTGATCTACAACGGCACCAACGGATTAACCACGCCTATCCTGGAAGAAAAATCGTATCGGCCCAAGGTGCCTTTTCTGTTCAACATTGGCGTCATATCCCGTAAGAAAAACCAGCATCGCATTTTGCCCCTGCTGCAAAGCAATCCATCGATGGAGTTGGTACTGGCAGGTCGGCATGAGGATAAAACCTATGCAAATTTCATCCGGCAACAGGCCTCTAAACTAAACGTAGACGACCGCACTCACCTGATCAACGAGGTGACGGAAGGCGAGAAATCGTGGTATTACCACAACTGTCAGGCTCTGGTCATGCCATCAATGGCCGAAGGGTTTGGCTTGCCAATCACAGAAGCCATGTCTGTTGGCAAGCCCGTATTTTTATCGAAACACACGGCCATGACAGAAATCGGTAAAGACCTGGCCTTTTACTTTCAGGATTTCAACAACATGCACAGCGACTTCAAAGCCGGAATGTCGCACTATAACAAGGCTGGCAGCCGCATCCAGGAAGCAATGAAAGCGTATAGCGCTACGTTCAACTGGGAAGACACGGCCCGTCGCTATCTGGCTGTTTATCGATCCATACTTGGGTGAACAACCACTGACAAGCCAACCGGAACCATCTATTCCAGACACGAATAAATGGATTTATTCACCTGACACTCAACGAATGAACGTGTATCGTCGGCTGATGGCATTTGCCAGGCCTTATGGAAAATTTATCATTCCCTTCTTCTTTTTCACGATTATCAGCGTGTTTTTCAACGTCTTCCAGTTTGCGTTGATTATCCCGCTGCTCAACTTCCTGTTCGATCCCATCAACACCGCCGATGCAGCCAAGTATGCGTCGATGCCTACATTTCACGTATCCGGGGATTATTTCAAGACGATTTTTTACCACCTGATCTACGAGTTCAAAACGACCAATCCCGTTCATGCACTTTATTTTCTGGCGGGGATGATTGTAGTGGCCGTGGTCATGACCAATCTGTTCCGGTTTCTGGCCCAGCAATGCCTGCTGGGAGCCCGGACGCTGCTGGTGAAACGATTACGGGAAGCGCTGTTTGCCAAAATCAACCACCTCCATCTGGGATATTTTACCAGGGAACACAAAGGTGACCTGCTTTCCCGGCTCAACGGCGACGTATACGCGATCGAGGGAGTGGCCGGTAGTTCAATTGAGGTTGTTTTCAAGGAACCATCTATGCTGATCGGCTACTTCGCGGCACTCTTCCTGATCTCGCCCAGGCTGATGCTGTTTACACTCGTCATCATTCCTATATCGGCAGTCGGGATCGCGGCCGTCACCAAACGGCTGAAAAAGGAAGCTAAAGACGTGCAGTCATCGATGGGGCGGATGCTCACGCTGATGGACGAAACGTTGATGGGCATGCGCATCATCCGCTCCTTCAACGCAACGCCATTCGTGCTCCAGCGGTTTAGCCTCGAAAATGACTTCTACCGTAAGGCCAGTCTGGAAGGGTTCAAACGGCGGGAACTGGCCCCGGCCTTTTCTGAAGCGTCGGGGGTCTTTGTAGTGGCCTGCATCCTGGTATACGGGGGGAGTCTGGTGCTGAGCAGCGAGAGCAACCTACAGGCCAGCTCATTCATCGCGTTCATCGCCATCTTTTCCCAGGTGATCCGGCCCGCCAAGGCAATTGTGGTGGCCCTGACGAATATTCAACAGGGACAGGCCGCCGGTGAGCGCATTCTGGAACTGCTCGACAAACCGGTTGAGATCGAAGACAAACCGAATGCCCTGGTCTTCAAGCAGTTTCGGCAAGACGTTGTTTTTGAGAACGTCAGCTTCCAGTATGGCGATCGCCCCGTGCTTAAAAACATCAGTTTTCGGATGGAGAAAGGCCGGAAAATTGCGCTTGTTGGCCCGTCGGGCGTTGGTAAATCCACCATTGCTGATTTGATTCCCCGCTTCTACGAACCCACTCAGGGGCGCGTCACGATCGACGGCATCGACGTCAGCGATTACACGATGGAATCGTTGCGCCGGCAGATGAGTTTCGTGACGCAGGAGATCATTCTGTTCAATGATACCATCTTCAATAACATTGCGCTCGGCCAGCCAGATGCCCGCCTCGACGATGTGATGGCCGCCGCCAAAGTGGCCAACGCGCACTCATTCATTATGGAAACCGAAGACGGCTACAACACCAACATCGGCGATCGGGGCGTGCGCCTGAGTGGCGGGCAACGTCAGCGGCTGAGTATTGCCCGTGCCGTGTTCAAGCAACCCTCTATTCTGATCCTCGACGAAGCTACTTCAGCACTGGATGTTGAGTCTGAAAAGTCGGTTCAGGAGGCCCTGAACAACCTGATGGAAGGCCGAACAACGCTGGTCATCGCCCACCGGCTGAGTACGATCAGGGAAGCTGACGAGATTCTGATCATGGAAGGCGGCGAGATTATTGAGCGCGGCAACCATTATGACCTCATCAATCGCACCGACAGTGTTTATAAACGCCTGAATAGCATGCAGGAAGTTCTTCAGTAGCCTTTGTCTATTGATTGTCAGTTGAACGTCCCCTATCCGCCAGCAACGTACCTGACGGCTTCATCGAACTTCGCCAGCACGGTTTCCCAGGTGTAATACTGGTCAACATAGGCGCGACCGTTAGCGGCCATTACAGTTGAGTCCTGCCTTAAAAGCTGATCGACAGCGAGTTCGAAGTCATCGTAACTGCAGAATAGAAGCCCTGCTTCACTACCCATGATATGGTCACGCAGCACAGCGCATTCGGCGGTGGCAATAACGGGAATGCCCATAGCGAAGCTTTCCAGCGTCACCATCGACAGGCTTTCGTAGGGCGATGGCATCACCAGTGCCTTTGCCTGTTGCAGAAGCGTCGCCTTTGTGGGCTCATCGACAAACCCAACCGGCAGTATGTCGACGTGCTCCGGGATGGGCATAAACGGCTGGCCAACCAACACCAGTTTCAGCCCTGATGGCCGCACGGCTTTGTAGCGTATGAAGAACTCAAACATCGTATCGCAACCCTTTGCCGTATCAATCCGTCCGATATAAATCAGGTAATCTGGATTACCATCGGGCGTCGACGAACCCGGCGCGCTGATTGCCAGTAGTTCGGCGACAGGCTTCTCAGACATTGATGTGGGGGGCTCGATACCCACGCCTACGACATCACTTCGGATTGATTTATTCTGAAAAAGCTGATGGACAAAGCTGCGTTCGGCCGGCGTTAGGAATAAGATGGTGCGGGGCTTCTGAAACAGCGGCCGGAAAACAGGCAGATAAATTGGCACCTCATCGTGCGCCGTCGGTATAAAAATTGATTTGTGGGGTGCTACCTTCAGGCCCGCAATGGTGGGGTAATACAGGTACGTTATAAAGATCAGGGCCTCATACTGCTGGTGATTTTGCTTCAGGTAAGTGATCAGGTCGGGCGTGTAGGGGCCCTGAAACTGCGCCCACAAGCGGCTATATCGCGGAATACTCTTGCCAACCAGCGCCCGGCCCCACATCTTGAGCCGACCCAACCCCTGCCACTCCTCCGGGCGAGACCACTTTTTAAGTTTGTGTTCAGTACGCGACGCCTGTTTAACCAGTCGTTCATGCTTCGTTGCAAACCGGTGCACCCGTACGCCATTGATTGTTACGACCTCGGCCGGATACCAGTTGGCCCAGGTAACGTATTCCAGCGCGCAACTCGTCAGCACGTCTACGTCATAGGTGTTCGCCAATCGCTCGGCCATTATGCGACAATAATACTCCGCTCCTCCATTGACCTCTACGCCATAACGCTGCACAACAAACGCTATTCTCTTCATATAACAAAGCTAACGGATAACACGTACCTGCCGGTGCATTGATCCGGTCGGTACGCGAACAAGTCGAGTATGTGGGCCGGGTAAGTAGTGATTAAAGGTGACCAACCAGGGTTGATCACAAGATTGAAGACTTTTGTTAATATCCTGGACTCTGGCAGAGCAAACACGCCTGTTTAGAAAATTAGTAGTCATTCATATAACGCCCGTTCGGCCTGTCTTTGTAGACTTCGCCGAACGGGCGTTCCGTTGTATATTTACGTATGGCCACAAAACGCACCATCACCACCGCCGACGGCTCAGTAGCCGACCCACCCCGCGATTATTTCGAGGATGTGTACGCCGTAGTTCGGCAGATACCGGCAGGGCGCGTCACTACATATGGAGCCATCGCGCAGTACCTGGGTCTGCGAGCCGGTGCCCGGATGGTAGGCTGGGCCCTGAACGGTTGCCACGCCCGCCCAGACGTACCTGCGCATCGGGTTATCAACCGATTGGGTGTACTTTCCGGCAAGAATTTTTTCGGCTCGCCCACGCGCATGCAGGAACTGCTTGAAGCCGAAGGCGTATCCGTCACAGACGATACCGTTGTCGATGTCAAATCCCGCCTGTGGGACCCTTCTTTGGAGATTGGTTGAATGGTTGATTAGCTAATTGGTTGACCAAGCACTTGCGTAATTAGATAGCTTGATACCTGTCAACTACTTAGCCAATCCCCACTCAACTAATTGCCCAATTAACCAATCCCCCGATTAACTTTATCCTCCATGACCACCACCCAACCTTTCGACGTTCGCAAAACCGTTGACCAACTAAACCTGATCGGGCTGACCGTTGAACACGACGGTTCGGTATCGTACGTAAATCCGTATGCGCTGCGCGTTACGGCCTGGGGAATCGACGAAATCGTTGGCCGGAACTTCTTCGATATCCTGGTTCCCCCCGCCGACCGGGCTGTACTCGAAGAACTATTCCGCGAAGCCCTCAAACGGGGCAGCTTTCCTGAACAGCGTGAAATCCAGCTACTAACCAAAAGCGGATCGACCAGAAATGTTCACCTCAACTCCTTCATTCCCAGCGGAACCGGTGGCCGCACGGATGCCTTCACCATCATTGGCGAAGACCTGACCAGCAAACGGCGGGTGGCTTCGGCACTGAGCAATACCAATGCCCAGTTGCAGGACCTGGTCGATAATACCAGCGACCTCATTCAGCTCATTACCCTTGATGGCAAATTCATTTTCGTCAATAAAGCCTGGCGCGAATTGCTGGGCTACGGGGCCGACCAGATCGCCTCGCTCACACTGGGCGACGTACTCCATCCCGACTATGTAAAAAGCACCCTCGACCGGTTACAACGGGTGCAGGAAGGGGAACCAAACCCCTCATTCGAGACCGTTTTTCGGAGCCGCGACGGCCGGACACTGTTTCTGTCGGGCAGCGTCAACTGCCGGTACGACCAGGGAAAACCAACGGCGTTTCGGTGCATCCTGCGCGACATCACCCAGAAGATCAGGGCCGAAAAAGCACAGCGGCTCTACTACAGCATTGCCAGTTGGACGCTGAACATGCCCAACCTCGACGATTTCTACCAGCGTGTACACCGCGAACTGGGCAACATCATCGACGCCAGCAACTTCTTTATCGCTCTCTACGACCAGAGCAAAAAATACCTGACTTTCCCCTATTACGTCGACGACTCGTTTCAGGGCAATATGCGGTTCACGAAAAAGCGCCTGGGCAGCGGCCTTACCGAGTACACCATCCAGGCCAACCGACCGCTTTTCCTGCGCGATACCGACATTCTGCACCTGGCCGTAGAAAACCAGATCGACCTGTATGGCCAGCAGCAACCCAAACTGATGCTGACCGCCCCACTGCGGATCGGCGACGAGATTACCGGCATCATTGGCGTTAAATCCTACAACGACCCAAACCTCTACGGCCCCCGCGACCTGGAACTGCTCGAATTCATTTCGGGTCAGGTAGCCCTCGCCATTGCCCGCAAACAGGCCGAAGCCGCACTAAACAAACAGACTGCCCGACTAAACGCCATTTTCAACAGCAGCACGTACCTGATCTGGTCGGTCAATAAGGCGTTGCAGCTCACGTCATTCAACCAGAACTATGCCGGTCTGATCCAGCAACTCACCGACGAAGCACCCCGGCTGTTCATCACGGCTGAAAAACAGGGCTGGCGTGGCATTGGCGACGACAATAAACGCCTGCTCGACGACCGCTACAAACTGGCGTTCAAAGGCCAGCCGCAGAACTTCGAGATGCGGTTTGACCTCGCCGGAAAAGAGGCCTGGCTCGAACTGCACCTGAACCCGATCCTGCTGACGGGCGGCGTAATCGAAGAGGTGTCGGGTATTGCCCGCGACATTACGAACCGGAAAGGCGCTCAACTGAATCTGGAGAGAAGCGAAGAAAAATTCCGGGGAATTTTTGAAAACCTGCAGGATATTTACGTCCGCGTCGACCGGCAGGGAAAAATCACGATGATCAGCCCGTCGGTGTTCAAACGCAGTGGCTACACGCCCGATGAGGTACTGGACCAAAGCGCGCTCAAGTACTTCGTCGATCCAGGGGTTATTCGCCGGGCGTTGTTCAAGCTGGTACGTACCCGATCGGTGCGGAATTTCGAGGCAACCCTACGCCGGAAAGATGGCTCTGAGCGGCAGTTCATGTTTAACATGCTGTTGCTGAAAGACGAAGACGGACGGTACTCCGTAGTGGCCGCGCTGGCCCGCGACATCACCGAGCTTAAACGGCAATCGGCTGAACTGGTGAAAGCAAAAGACGAAGCCGAACGGTCGTTGAAGGTAAAAGAGCGGTTCCTGGCCAACATGAGCCACGAGATACGTACCCCCATGAACGGTGTAATCGGCATGGTTGATCTGCTCAACGACACTGTGCTCAACGACGAGCAGCGCGATTACGTCCGCACGATCCGCCGGTCATCAGAAACGCTGCTTAATATTCTCAACGACATTCTTGACCTCTCGAAAATAGAAGCGGGTAAGATGGTGCTCCACGAAGCGCCGGTAGCCCTCGGCGAAGTATTCGAAAAGCTGATCGCTCTGTTCGGTCAGCAGGCCAACGCCAAGCGTAACCGGCTGTTTTACACGCTCAGTGCCGACCTGCCCAAATACGTCATTGCCGACCAGACCAGGATGCTCCAGATCCTGTCGAACCTCACGTCTAACGCCCTGAAATTCACCGAAGATGGCACCGTTGAAGTAGCCGCTTCGCTGGTTAGTAAACGCGGAAAGTTCAACCGCATCAAGGTCGAAGTGCGCGATTCGGGCATTGGCATCTCGGCCGAAAACATTGGCTTACTGTTCAACTCCTTCAGCCAAGTCGACACGTCGTCGCGCAAATCGTTTGGCGGTACAGGGCTGGGCTTGTCTATCTCGAAAGAGCTGGCCGCCCTGATGAAGGGGGAAGTTGGCGTGGAATCTACCGTGGGCATGGGCAGTACGTTCTGGTTCACCCTTGAGTTGAAGGAAACGACAATCAGCCCCACGCAAAGCCCCAGCGAAGCCGCCGCCGACATGAAAGTGACCGACTTTTTCACCGACTACCACCCCGTTATTCTGCTGGTCGATGACAACGCCGTGAACCGAAAAGTAGCCAGCGAGATCCTTCGAAAGTCGGGCTGCGTGGTCACCACGGCCTCCAGCGGCCCCGAGGCGATCGAGAAGGTAGCCAGTGGAAGCGGTCAGGGCGACAATCGCTTCGATATCATCTTTATGGACATTCAGATGCCCGACATGGACGGCGTGGAAGCAACGCGCCACCTGCGCGAGCACTACCCGGCGTTGTTGCCGCCAATTGTAGCCATGACCGCCTATTCAATGCGCGAAGATCGGGAGCGTTTTCTGAGTCAGGGCCTCGACGATTACATTGCCAAACCCATCCGCGCCCAGGGACTCATCACCAAAGTCAGTGATATTCTGAAGCGAACCGGGCGAGGTAAAGCCAGTGCACCACCTGCCGCACAGCCCGTTGCCGAAACGGCAGCCAACCCCATCAACAACGTACCTGTCGCTGAGCAACGTACCCAGCCTGACACCAACGTACCTGATAACCAGCCAGCTACCACTACCTACGACGCCAGCCTGCTCCTACCCTACGCCGACGTACCTGTGATCGACAATGACATTCTGGAACAACTGCGCGATATTGGCGGTGCCGAGTTGGTCGAGAGCGTATTCGATGATTTTGTGACAGAAGCAACCGAGCTGGTCAGAGAGTCGCTGACAGCTTTCGCTGCGGGTGACATTCCGACGGTAAAAAGTCACCTCCACACGCTCAAAGGTAGTGCGGGTACGGTGGGCGTGGCCCGCCTGGCGCGTATTGCCCGCGAGGCCGAAGGGAAACTGAAAGTTCAGGATACCAGCCAGTTAGCGCAGGAACTGAACGCACTGGAAGCCGCCTTCGCCGAGTTCATGGCTGTCCCGAAACCCTGATTGCAGGCAGGTGTAACACGGACTTTGGTCGGGAACGCCTGGTCCGTGTTACACCTGCCTGCAATTGTCTGATACTGCTAGCCTACGCCCGAACGGGGAATTTATTTAACTGTTTAGCCAGGTCATGAATGGCTTGTCTCAGTTCCTCTTTATCGGGTGTTACAGGCAACCAGTAGGGCTTTGTCTGGTCATCATGCCATTTCGGCGTTGCGTCTCTGGTCATACTGATGCGAAAAACATAATGTTCTTTACCATCCGACAGGTTGCAGAAACTTAGCGAAGGCTCAATAAACGTCAATTTGGGGGCTAGTTCAGCATTGTCGATAACCGACTGCATCCAGTCGTGCAGCAGTTCAATTTCCCAGGTCGACAGGAACGTAAGCGTGCGGGTCGACTGTTGCGTGCCCTGTTTGGTAATCATGCTCACAATGAGCCAGTTGCGGTCCAAAAAATCACCAGAATCACTGTATTCATAATCCAGTATATTCAACTCAAAATCGCCTTGTGGCCCTGTTAGTTTCATCGCTTCTGATTAAAGATCTATAGAAAGTTCTGAACCGGATTGCCACCCACACCCACCCACGGCCAACCCGCCAAAGCCTATGGATAATATAGTTCTATCACTTAAAGCTATTAAATAGTAGGTACGTTCCCTACAGTTGTTCTTAAAATTTCTCGAAGCGATTTTAGGCTCCGGTGAAGTAGGCTGGGCTTTTTACGCTAATTTCACCCACCGAAAACAGACCCTACGAACCGCATGGCTTCCTCAAAACGTGTCCTGATTGCCGAAGACAGTTCCGTCATTCAAAACCTCGCCCGTAAGATCCTGGAATTCCAGAACTACGATATTACGGCGGTAAAAAACGGCGAGCAGGTACTGCAGATTCTTGATAAAGAAGACTTTTCGATTCTGCTGCTCGATATCAATATGCCCATCATGGATGGTATGGAATGCGTGAAGCAAGTCCGTGCTTTATCTGATAAAACAAAAGCCAACGTACCTATCGTAGCCATCACGGGCAACGCCCGTAACTATACCGAAGAGGAATTTAAATCGGCCGGTTTCAACGATGTCCTCGTGAAACCCCTCAATTTCGATCGCCTCGTTGAAGTTGTTAACCAGCTTACGGATAAATAAAAAGTCTCCTGTCTCAGTTTTCTGTCTTCTGTTGCTCCGCTCGCTATGAACTAATGCGTACCTGAGCACGGTCCGACGAATCGGCGCAACAGAAGACTGCAAACAGAAAACTGTAAACTAGGTTTATGATCGTTACCCTTCTCGGCACGGGTACGTCGTCGGGCGTTCCGATGATTGGCTGTCAATGCGCCGTTTGCCGTTCTGTGGATTTTCGCGATAAGCGGCTGCGGACATCGGCTCATATCCAGGTGGCCGGCAAGAGTTTTGTTATCGACACCGGCCCGGATTTCAGGCAGCAAGTGCTCCGCCTGAATCTGCTCAACCTCGACGCCATTCTGTTTACCCACGAGCATAAAGACCACACGGCGGGTCTGGACGAGGTACGCGCCTACAATTTCCGCACCGGACAGGACATGCCGATCTATGCCCGTGATAGCGTAATCAGGCAGTTGGAGCGTGAGTTCGAGTACATCTTTGCCGAATTTAAATACCCCGGCATTCCGCGCATCAACACCAACTCGATCACCGGTGAGCCGTTTGAGGTCATGGGCGTACCCATCATCCCGATTGAGGTGATGCACCATAAGTTGCCCGTTTTTGGCTTCCGCATCGGCGATTTCACGTACCTGACCGACCTTAACCACATCAGCGACAGTGAATTGGAAAAGGTATCCGGCACGCGTGTGCTAGTGCTCGATGCACTCCGGCAGGAGCCCCACCTGTCTCATTTTGCCCTGAACGAATCACTCGCGCTGATCGACCGTATTCGCCCCGAACGAACGTACCTGACCCACATCAGCCATCAGATGGGCCTGCACCGCGAGGTGAATCAACTCTTGCCGCCCGGTGTGCAACTGGGCTACGACGGCCTGGTAATCAACTTGTAGAGCCGCACCATCGAGCGGTGCTGCGGGCCAACCGTTTTGACGAATAATTTGTTGTTCGTCAAACAGCTTTACTGTTATGGCACTCGCAGTTACCCCTACCCGATCATTTACCGATACCCAGTTGGCCCAGGCCCGACTCGTTGGCGACCCCCCCGCCGATGCCGTTATTGCCGCCGTGGTGGCCCAACAGGGCCGTGACGGTGTTGCCGCGTTGATGCGTTGGCTGGCCAGCAATACCGATTTTGATACCAGCGGCCAACCCACCCTGGTGCAGCAATTTTTTACGGACTATGCCCACCTACCCGCCTGGGCCAACCCCGACCAGATGCGCCGGGGTATGGCTTTTTATCAACAACATGCGGGTGTTATCGGGCTGGTACTCGGTACGTTTTCGCTTCCGTATACGTACCTGGGGGCCAACGGCGTTCAACTGCTCTGGCTCACCGACCGGATACGCACCGATACCGCCCGGCGATTACAGGAAACCGGCGAATGGGTCTTTGCCGTGAACGATCCCAAAAACTGGGGCACCTCCAGCAAAGGCATCCTGTATACCCTTAAAATCCGCCTCATCCATGCGGCTTCGCGGTGGTTTGGGCTGCATACCGGGCGCTGGAATATGGAGTGGGGAATGCCTGTTTGTCAGGAAGATATGCTGGGAACCATTGGCTCGTTTGGCTATATTGTGTTGCGTGGCCTGCGCAAAATGGGCGTAACAATGACCAGCCGGGAAGAGGACGATTACATGCACCACATCAACGTGGTCGGTTATCTAAATGGCGTCGATGAAGAATTGCTACCCCATAACCTGCGCGAAGCCTACCACCTCGACAAATTGATCGTTCGTCGGCAGTTCAGACCCTCCGAAGCAGGCATTGGCCTCACCAGATCACTGCTCGATACCATCGGCAAACAGGCTGGCAGCGAAAACGCCCGGAACCTCGCAGCCGCTCAGATGCGTTTCTTTCTGGGTAACGACCACGCCGACGCCTTGGGCATTCCCGACGTACCTGTCGAAAGCCGCCTGATGAGCGTAGTTAGCCGCCTGCCCATTTTTCCGAAATTGATACCGACAATAGTTTAACGTCTTCTGTCCACCATCTTCCGTCCACTGTTGCGCTGCTGATTAACAATCTTTGGGTATTGGCAGCGCAACAGTAGACGGAAGACAGTGGACAGTGGACAGTGTTATGATCCACCAACTTGAACCTATCGCGGCGTTGGCTACGGCACCTGGCATTGGTGCAATAGCCGTTATCCGGGTGTCGGGCGAAGGCGCTATTGCGCTGACCAATAAGCTGTTTCGCGGTAAAGACCTGACGCATCAACCCAGCCATACGGCCCATTTTGGCCTACTCCGGTCGGCCAACGGAGCGGTAATCGACGAAGTACTGATTACGGTCTTTCACAGCCCGAAGTCATTTACCAAAGAAGATTGCGTCGAAATTTCGTGTCACGGCTCCGAGTACATCATCCGGCAAATTCTGACTGAGCTAACCAACGCTGGTGCGCGACTGGCTAAGCCCGGTGAGTTTACCCAGCGCGCTTTTCTGAATGGCCAGTTCGATCTGGTCCAGGCTGAAGCGGTAGCCGACGTCATCGCTGCCGATTCGGCCGCCAGTCACCGCGCGGCGTTGAGTCAGCTACGGGGTGGTTTCTCGAAGCAACTGAAAGAGCTTCGCCAGCAACTCATTGATTTTGTGGCCCTTGTTGAACTGGAACTGGATTTTGGCGAAGAAGACGTCGAATTTGCCAAACGCGATCAGCTACGCGGACTCATGCAAACAATCCGGGGCGTCATTCAACCGCTGATCGAGTCGTTTACGGCCGGCAACGTGATTAAAAACGGCGTACCAACGGTAATTGTGGGCAAGCCCAACGCGGGTAAATCGACCCTGTTGAACGCGCTGCTGAACGAGGAAAAGGCTATCGTCTCCGATATCCCCGGCACTACACGCGATGTAATCGAAGACGAACTGTTTATCGACGGTGTGCGCTTCCGCCTAATCGACACCGCCGGCCTGCGCGACACCACCGATACCATCGAGGCCATTGGCGTGGCCCGTACCCGGCAGCAGATGGACAAAGCCGCGCTGGTCGTTTACCTCTTCGACGGTACCACGACTACGCCCGACGAGCTACAGGAAATGATCGCGGAACTGGATGAGTCGGGTAAGCCCTACGTACTGGTCGGCAACAAAGCCGATGCAGTCTCGGCTGAAACCCGCCAAACGCTCGACGGTGGCTTGCGGGCAATTGCATCATCAATCACCTCACCCGGCAACGTACCCAGCACCCAGGCCATCATCTGGATTTCGGCCAAAGATGCCCAGATCGAGGCATTGAAAACGGTTCTCTCTGTCCGTGCCCGCACCGATTCAGCCATGCAGGCGGGCAGTTCCGTTGTCACCAACGCCCGACACCTGCAGCACCTCACCGCCACCGACGACGCCCTGGCCCACGCCATATCCGCCATCGACACAGGTACGTCGGCCGACTGGATCGCGATGGACCTCCGCATCGCCCTCCGCGAGTTGGGCGAGCTAACCGGCGAAGTTACCACCGACGATCTGCTGGCTTCGATTTTCGGCCGGTTTTGTATCGGAAAGTAGGTAATCTGCATGAGGCGGTATCATTCGTATTAGCGACTTAACAATTCCATTACCTAAGTTCCGAAGAAAAGTAGTACTTTTGTCCGGCAAATAACATCCCCTGTTAATTTGCCATGAGCTTAGACGCCAGCAAGTTTCTGTACGAAGCGCTTACCTACGACGACGTACTGTTGCTCCCCGCCTACTCGGAGGTTCTGCCGAGAGACACCAATACAACCGCCCAACTTACCCGCACCATCCGCCTGAACGTTCCGCTCGTTTCAGCCGCTATGGATACTGTCACCGAATCTGACCTGGCCATTGCTATGGCGCAGGAAGGTGGCATCGGCATGATCCACAAAAACATGAGCATCGAACGGCAGGCCGAACAGGTCCGCAAGGTGAAACGCTCGGAAAGTGGCATGATCATCGACCCAATTACCCTCACAGAAGGATCGAAGCTGTCGGATGCGCACCGGATCATGCGCGAATCGAAGATCGGCGGTATACCAATCGTCGATGCAGATGGCACGCTGATCGGCATTCTGACCAACCGGGATCTGCGTTTCCAGCGCGACCTCACCCTGCCCGTGACCGACATCATGACGCGCGATAACCTGATCACAGCCAAGGTGGGTCTGTCGTTTGAAGATGCCGAGAATATGCTTCAGGAATACAAAATCGAGAAGCTCCCCATCGTCGACGAGGCCTATAAACTTGTCGGTCTGATTACCTACAAAGACATTCTAAAGCGAAAAAGTCACCCCAACGCCTGTAAAGACGAATTGGGTCGCCTGCGCGTGGGCGCTGCTGTTGGCGTAACGCCCGACCTCATTCAGCGCATCGAAGCGCTGGTTAAAGCCGGTGTCGATGTGGTGAGCCTGGATACAGCCCACGGTCATTCGCGGGGCGTCATGGACGCCGTTCGCCAGATCAAAACGCAGTTCCCGAAATTACAGGTCATTGCGGGTAATGTGGCCACTGGTGAAGGAGCAAAAGCCCTTGCCGATGCGGGTGCCGACGCCGTTAAAGTCGGCGTTGGACCGGGTAGCATCTGCACAACCCGCATTATTGCCGGTATCGGTATGCCACAACTAACGGCCGTCTACGAGTCGGCCAAAGCGTTGCTGGGCACGGGTGTTCCGGTTATCGCTGATGGCGGTATTCGCTTTTCCGGCGACATCACAAAGGCCATTGCGGGTGGTGCCAGCACCGTTATGATTGGTTCGTTACTGGCCGGGACTGAAGAAGCACCCGGTGAGGTCGTATTATTCGAAGGTCGCCGGTTCAAAAGCTACCGGGGAATGGGCTCTGTTGAGGCGATGGAAGACGGGTCGAAAGACCGTTATTTCCAGGATGCCGAAGACGATATCAAGAAACTCGTGCCGGAAGGCATTGTGGGCCGGGTGCCGGTGAAAGGCAAGGTATCGGAGATCATTTACCAGATGGTGGGCGGCCTGAAAGCCGGTATGGGCTACTGCGGCGCGGCCGACGTACCTGCGCTACAACAAGCCAAATTCGTAAAGATCACCACGGCCGGTTCTAAAGAAAGTCACCCCCACGATATCCAGATCTCGAAAGAGGCCCCAAACTATTCGTCAAAATAAGGTCAATCAGGTTGAATACCCGTCTAACCAAAAGTTCTGAGTCTGTGAAGTCATGTCGGTAATGACTCCCTGGGCTCAGGACTTTTTGTTAGACGACTTTCCAGACTATTTTACCTTATTGGCTCAACTTTACCCGGCCCGTGCCCTGCGCACTTAATTTCCCGGTGCCAACAAACCGAATACCCTTTGCCTGCCCGACATAGGCAGTGGGCATTATCACCGTATGCCCGTTCATGATCCGAACGGGTAGTGAACCATCGGGAACGCAATTACAATTCCAGGTTGAGGGCGTATTCCAGATCCCCGACGTAATTGACTCGTAAGCTGCTGGTGGGCTTACCCAAACCATCACGTCATCACTTTTCAGGCTCAAACAGCCATTCGTGCCTACCGATCCAGTACATCGGGCATAGTAACGGGCTGTGAGTGTAACAGATACGGGCATTGTGATCAGCGCATTGTCGGCCGCCTGATACCAACTTAAAGCGGTATTTGGGCCTGAACAGCCAGAGGCACTCAGACTAACGGGATTGCCGTATACGACAATTGCCCCGGTGGCAATAGGAGCCGGCGGTTGCGCCGAGATGGTGAACGTAACGGCCCGGCGGCAGGCGGGGGCATCGGAACTGGCCACGTAAAATGTTGTGGTTCCCGGTGTTGCCGTATTCGGAATGCCTGAACCCGCTATACCAACCGGATTAAACACATTGGCAACTGCCAGCGGAGTACCGCTGTTGGGCGTGGCATACCAGTTGGCAACGTTCCCGAAACCAGAGGTAGTTGCCTGAAGCCCAAACGTACCTATAGAACCGCTGGAAAACGTACCGACAATCAGTATGTAGGTTGTCCCCTGCGTAAGCGTGTAGGTAATACTCGACATAAACCCGCCTCCACTGTCGTCATCGCTGTACAAGTGGTTTGTGGCCGGACTGGCAGCATTAAATGACGTCTGGTAAAGCGACAGGTACGTGTCGAAGGTTGCCCCGGTAGTTCGAAACGTTTGGGAACCACCAGCCGTAGCCACAAACGAGTAGGTGCTATAATAGACCGTAGGCCCGGCAGAATACACGGGTCCGCTAGTTGACCTGACAAAAGTGGGCGAACTACCGGTTAAGGTGCCGCTCACTGCGCTGGTGGTACTCAGCGATGATACCAGACCACCACCAGGGGGAACGGTTGCATTCTGGCAAACACTATACGACTCAACAAGCGGGGGATTTACGGGCGGCGACACCGTTACTCTGACGGGCTGGGGACTAGGCACACCACCGCAACCGTCGGGATTTAGGGTAAACACGTAAACCACCGAAACGGGAGCGCCCGACGTATTGATCAGTGTCTCGTTGATGGTGGCGGAATTTCCACTGGCGGCGGAGTTGCTAATCCCGGCAACGGCTGCCCGGCTCCAGCTAAAGGCTACATTGGCCGTAGCCGACGTAGCTGTATAGGAAAATCCATTGCCAGAACAGGAAGCAGCCACCAGCGCTGAACTCAACACGTTGCCGCCCAACGGCGTGAAATCTTCAACCACAACCCGATCATCCGACGACGTACCTGTCGACGCATTTGCCCCCAGGCCACGCCGGGCGAAGGCCCGGCCAATTGCGCAGCGGTAGCGACCACCGAAGAGCAACTGATCGGCTTGCAGAATGGCATCACGCGCCTGAACAAAACTAGGGCTGCACGCCTGTAAGCGCAACCCCTCGTTCACCAGTTTGAGTGCGGCCAAATTACCCCTGAAATCAGTGATAGCAGCGGGCGTATTGTGGATGTTGGCCACGATCTGATTGTCCTGCATAATGATCTCCCAGGTCATATCCCACAGCATCGTCGCCCAGATCGAACCAATACCGTGTGGCTGGGAGAAATTATAATCGCCCACCTTCGCGTAGGTAACGGCTCCATTGACGTTGGTCATGTCATACGAATACCGATAAGGCCGAATACCCACGCCCGAGGTCGACTGCCCTAACGCATACGTACCTATACCACGTGGAATGTTGGCGCTGGCTACGTTGGCACTCAATGATGACCAGTTGGTCGTCAACATCAAAGACAGGTAATCACTCCAGCCTTCGCCCCCCTGTTCTGCATTATACAGGCAGGAGGAATTAGCCGGGCCGCCCGTCAACCGGGTCGACCAGCCGTGGCCGTACTCGTGTGCAATAATACCATTATCGAAATCACCATCCGGTTGGTAGGTCGACGGGCCATTCCAGAGATACATCTGCATTCGGCCACTGTTGCCGTCGGTTGGCGTGTAGAAGTTGGCATTATTCGACCCGCCTCCGTCCTGGGCGTCGGCAAAGACGTAATCATTGCCAAGCCCACCCCGATTCTGGTTGTTATTTTGAAAATTACCGCTCGGTTCATCGAAGCCGAATTTCCAGAGAACATCATGAATGAGGTTATTCCAGTAAAACAGGTTGGTGATCGCCGCATTCTGGTTGCCGGTTGCGGTGTTTAAACCGAACGTGTATGGATAAGAGAACTCCAGTGTAGGCGAAACAGGGCTTGCCCCTACGCCATCGTTGTTGTTGGCATCTTCCTGCGCCCACACGTTGTTGCCCCGCGTGGTCGTGTATGTCGTGGTTCCGTCGTAGTGCCAGCCGTTGGTAGCTCCGGGGCCAGCCCCAGTGGCAAACCGGTTATACGGATTTACCACCGTCGACCGTGTGCCGTGGCTAGGGCTTTCAAGTGGATAATCAAACACAGTATAGCTATTCGCATCGAAGCGGCTCCGGGCCTGAAGTAAGCCAAGGTGTTCCGTTTTATCCTGGCACCTGTGCGCAGAAGACAACTGGTCGTGAGTGCCGAATTCGCAGTGAATCACATCGTCAGCTTTTCGTACAACGGTTCCCGAAAGGGCATCCACGTGCACATTCCAGCCATTCCTGCTATCCTTCGTGAGGAAACGGACATTCCAGACCAGCACAAGCCGCTGATCAATTTTTGGTCCTTCGTTGGTCTGCTCTACAGGAAGCCAGTAAAGTTGAACGTCAACCGTTTCGTTTGATAGCTCGGGCACCAGGTAATTACTTTTCGCAATGATCCCGTTTGCCAGCCTGGTTGCGCTTAGCTCCTGAACCCGGGAGGGTGTAACACTAGGCAACGCCAGGTGAACGGCCGCTTTCTGCAACGCGTCGACCGGCGTTAACACTGATTTTACTAAACTTATCGATTTCGTGGATGCCAGGTCGGGGATGAAATTATGGGTCACATACGTCACCTGCCCGTCCTTCATGACAACATTCATCAAGCGGTTATACACATCCACCGACTGATAGGTCTGGTTGAAATAGACATGATACCAGCCCGTAGTTGGTGATAGATAAGCACTCGATATACTCGCCTCGCTAACGTCACTCTGGGTTAATTTCTGTTTGTCGGTGTTCTTCAGGAGGTATTGCTTAGCCGTTTCTATGGCATTCTGCGCATACATCTGTGCGGATACGAAAAAGAATAACGCAAAAAGGGCAACCCTGCTTCCCGTTATCTGGAGAAGGGAAGCGTGCACATGGCTCATAGCTGGTGAATGTATACTGGTGGGGTTTACGTATTCCCACAAAGTAGCCCTTCATCCTTAACAAAGTCAACCTGTACTTAGACAATATAGCGTATAATATACTCAGGCGACCACTAGTAGTAGTCACATTTTCAATATCCGTATCATCTTGATTCGCGTGCTACTTACAAACTGATTACCCGGCTACTCACGCCGTTGGTTGTCACGTCGATTTCGCGCAGGTAAGGACCCGTGTTCACCAGTTTCAGCTCCGGCGTATGCGGGTCGAGCTGAATGTAGGTCGAAGGGGTCACCAGCACGGTGGTATTGCCCCGCATAACCGTTGCTTCGGTATGGTAGTGTCCACTGATGACCTGCATGCGGCAAGGCAATTCTTCGGTGGTTTCAACCCACTGGTTCTGCTGCCGGAAGGGGTATTTTGTGTCCATAAACTGGGCGTTGGCGGGCAAGACCGGATGGTGACAGAAGATCAGCACGTTGTAGCTGATTACGGCCAGTTCGTCGGCGAGCCAGGCCCATTGGGTATCGGAGAAGCTGCCTTTCGATGAATCCAGAAACAGGGCGGGGTAGCCATCGAGGGGAATGGCGCTGTAGAGTTCGGTGCCGGTGAGGTGCCGGGATAGATGAAGTTCTTCGGCCATCATCACCGAATCGTCGTGGTTACCGGGAATGGCATACCACTGACAGGGCAGATCGTTTTGTAGCTGCTTATAAATCCACTGATAGATTTCCCGTACGCCCACATCGAAGCACAGGTCCCCCCCAATCACCAGGCAATCGGGTTTCATAGATCGAACCGCGTCGAGTGCTTTCAGGAAATTGGCCCGAACGTCGATGCCAGCCGGTGTTTCTCCTTCACCAGCAATGTGTATATCCGTGATAAATGCAATCTTCATGATCGGCGTCCCTACCCTTCGAGTGAATTGTAAAGGTAACGGACAGGGCGAACCTACGAAATAGCCATCCCCGACGATTTAGCGGCAAATTTGCCTTTATAGTACCGGACCGTCCGTGCAATCAGCATTCCGCCCAATAAAGAGGGGGCAATCCAGATAAGCGTAGCTGTCCATTCCGGCGCGTTGGCGGGTAAAAGTCTGGGTACGTTGGTAACGGCGGCGGCAGTGAACGTGGCGATGTAAGAACCGCCCATTCGGATAAAATGCTGGAAATACCAACCCATTTTCAGGGCTGGCTCGCGTTGCTTGCGGTAGTCCTGCCAGGCAAAGCGGCTCGTTAGTCCCCCAAAGAAAGTGAAGACAATGGGCATGAATGACAAGCCGCGCTGAACGAGCAGGTACGTTCCGAACCCAATCATGGCCGCTCCTACCAGTAGCGTACCGTATGTGAGCGCTGTATCGATCGTTGTGTGTTGTCCCTTCTTGTTTTTGGTTGCCCGCCAGCCCGTGAAACACAGATAAAAACTAAAAACGGCAATACCCGTTAAAAAGAGGCGCATCATTTTAAACGGTTGTAGCCCGCAAAGCAGCAAGGCAGTGACGGCCACCGTGATCATGCAGTAGATATAGACCAGCCCGGCACGGTTGTGAAGGCGGCTTCCTTTTTGCGAAAACATGGGAATCAGCCCAACCAGCAAGGCGATGAAACCGGTGGCAATGTGGGTGACGAGAAGCAGGGTCAGCAGCGTTTTCATGGCGCGATACGTTGTTAGAATTGATGGAACAAACGTAGCGCAACCCGTCAGCAAAAACATTGTTTTTGGGGCATTCTGCACGGTTTGGGGCGTTTGACAAACCTCCCGAAACCGTGCAGAATGCCCCAAGGCATTTAGTTTACCAGGAGTCGGCCCTCAACGGCACCCACTGGCGTAATGACACGGTAGATATACACGCCTTTCATCAGGTTACGCAGGCCCACATCGGTACTTTTCTCGAAGGTGCGCCGAAGTTGTTCGCGACCCAGCACATCGTATAGAAGCATAGTATGCGAACCACCCAGTCCGGTTTCTACCCGCACCTGCTCAGTGGCGGGGTTAGGCAGTACCGTCACTACCGGGCCGCGAGCGGGGTCAACAGCCAGTAAGGGTATTACGTTGATAGCTACCTTGCCCGAGAACGTACCTGCGCCGCACCCATTGGCCAGGCCGCTGATTCCATATGTGATGGTTTTGTCGGGTTTTACGGTGACGTCAAACGGCGAGGCGGATGCCGTTCCCGTTTGCCCATCGGTCAGGGTGAAGTTATAGGGAGGTGTACCCGTAAAGGACAGTCGAAGGCGGGTGGTCGTAGTTTGCAGAATACTGGTATCGCCAGCGGCTACGATAGAGGCAGTGGGTACCACATTTACCGTAAAAGCAGGTCCGGGGGTTGTTTCCACTTTCTCGCCCGTATTACCCACTACCCGCACCCGGTAGCCGCTCCCCGCCGACTGACTGGCGGGAATGGTGTAGTTCAGCGTGTTCTGTGTACCGGCACCTATCGTGAGCGGTGTAGCAAATCCGCCGGTTGCATCAGAAAGTTGTACCACATACCCCGTCGAGCCATTGAATGCCCCACCCTGCACTGCCGCCAGTGACCCGCTTTGACCGGCACACAGGGCCGTAGTGGTGAAACTTTGTACCGCCAGCGTGGGAATAACCACCACGGCCGGCGTACCCGTAGCCACACCAGCCCCACACACGTTACTCAGGCTGCCCACCCGGTAAGTAGTGCCCTGGGCAATGGATAACGAACGTACCTGCGGGCTAGTGGTAGCGGTTTGAGCCGCTTCGCCATTGAGGCTGTATTGCCACGGCCCCGAGCCACTAAAGGCCAGCGTAACGCTGACCGGATTGCCAAAAACAACATCGGCGGGGGCACTCACCGTTACTTTGGGCAAGGTCAGAATTGAGAATGTATCCGACGAGTCGGCGGTACTGATGTTATTGTTGCGCAACACACGAAGTTGATAGCCCGTCCCAATCGACGCACTGGCCGGAATGGTTACGTTGGCCGTCAACGAACTCACAGAAGCCAGCAACTGCGGATTAGCGAACGAACCACTGCCATCAGACAACTGGATAGCGTACGTACTAGCGCCGGTGTTGCCTTTTGTTACCTGAAAGCTGACAGGCATACTGGCTCCAGCACACACCTCCCGTTTAGCCGCCGTTAACGCTGTCACTTGCCCCACCGGAACGGCCAGTGTAGCCTCCCACACACCACGGCCGTGGGTAGCTGCTTTGATTTTGCCACCCATATAGTCAATATCCAGGTCATATACCGTAGCATTGGGTAGGGCTGTACCGTAGCGTATCCACTGGCTCATGGTGTTGTCTTTGTAATAAACGCCCTGATCCATCGCCACATAAATACCTTCGTCGCTTCCTTCCTGAAAGGCAATGGCGTTGCTGGCAATGCGCGGCAGGTTACCGGTTAAGGTAATCCATGTCCGACCGTTATCGACCGATTTCATGACGTGATACGTGGATTCAGCCGTTACATAACGCGATACATAGATCGTTTTCGGATCGGTGGGGCTCACAACCATGGCGGTGATATACGCCTCGAAGCCATCGCCGAGCACTTTCGACCAGGTTACGCCCGCATCGGTACTGGCGTACAGTTTGTAGTTCGATACCGAGTTATTGAGCTGGTAGGTCCTCACGTAGATCGTTCTCACATCAGAAGGAGCCACAAACACATCCTGAATCGTTTCGCCGGTGTCAAACGTTTTCACGTTTTCCCACTGCGACAGGTAATTCTGCTCGTTCTTCCGCCATAAGCTGTTCGACCCCAGAAACAGCGTTTTGGTAGCCTGATGGTAATCGACCGGGCTGTAAAAACTGGTATTCTCGCTGGTAACACCGGTGGGTGTCAGGTACGTTTGAAAGCCGTTGGCGACCCGGTAGATGACTCCATTCTGCGCCGTTGAATAATAGACGTTCGGGTTGGCATCGTCGATGATGCAACTGATGCCATCGCCGCCGCTGATTTGCTGCCAGGTGTTGTTGATAAACGCTTTCGACCCGTTATCCTGCAAACCAATAACCATCCGGTCAGACTGTGATGCCGACTGGGCCAGGAAATAAATCTGCGACACAGCAATGTTGTTAAAGAATTGAAAGGCCGCTCCTTTCTTGCCGGTAGCCCCGCTCAATCCGCCATCAGACGTGACAAAAAACCGGTTTGTGCCGGGCTGAAAACCAAAGCTGCTCACATCCGAGTGAACATCGGCGACCTTCCCCGTTGCCCACCCGTGGCGATATTCCCAGGTACGTCCGCCATCGTAGCTCGACATCAGCGCCACCATACCCACATGAATTTCGTTTGTATCGACCGGCGAAACGCCCATCGTCAAACACCATTTCAACTGGGTATCGTCGCGGTCCTGCTGCTGGGTAGTAAACTTCTGGCCACTTTTAACAATTACCCGTACCTCTTTGGTAGCCATATTGAGTCGGTACAAGCCGCCCTGTTTGTCCGTGTTCAGTGAGGTTAGCAAATAAAGCGAGTTGGGTGCGGCTGCCGACACGGCCAGCTCGATATGGCCGGTCGATCCTACCTCTACGGTGGCGGGTAGCGTGATCTGGGTAAACGTTTTCCCACCGTCTGCCGACGTCAGCAACTGGTCACGGCCCGCCCCGCCTGCATACACGACCGAGGCGTCACCGGGCTTGAACTCGATATCCCAATAGTCGGCCAGGCGATCGGCAACAGGCGTAGTGGATTTTGTCCAGGTCAAGCCACCATCTGTCGAATACAGAATGGCGTTCACACAGCTTACCACAAGGTGGTTATCGTCAGTTGGATCGATCAGGATATTGCCCGCCCGACCAATGGCAGCTAAACTACCGCTGGCATTGGTTTCGTAACGTACCCGGAAAGGGAGATGCACCCACGTAGCGCCCCCATCGGTCGATTTCTGCACGCCGTAGCCGACTGTGCCCCCACCCACCGTAGCAGCCGCAAACTGATTACTGGTCGTGTAAATAACCTGCGGATTCAGGGTTGACACAGCAACGTCGGTAACCACCATGTTGGCGGCCTGGTCGAGGAGCGGCGTCCAGGACACCCCATTATCCGTTGTTTTCCAGACCCCCCCGTTGTTGCCGCTATAACCTTTGCCTGGCGAAGCAGCATAGAACGTCTTTGTATCGGTTGGGTGAAAAGCAACCGAACCCACGCGACCAACATTGTAGCCGCTCAACAGAAAATTATCGTTCCCCTGTGCCGTTGTTGGTGTGGCAAAAGGGCCAAGCTCTTTCCAGGCAGGGTTTGCTGCTTTTCGAGCCTTGTTATCACCGCCAAGCTGACTTTTGTTGAACCGGTCCAGCTCTTTTGGTACAAAAGAAGGATCATACGTCCCATCGGGACCAAGGTGCCTTAATCGCCACTGTTCCCACCGGTAGAATTTAGATTCTTCTTCATCTTCTTCAAACTCGGGATCCGGCAGCCCTTTCCGGCGCGCTTTCCGAACGGCTTTTTCTTTGGCTTTTTCATCCGCCTCGCGAACTTTCAAAAACTCGGCTTTGACATCCTGATAGCGGGCATTGTCGTCCAGCATCAGGGCCTGGTAAGGTTTCTTTTGCGCTTGTACGGCACTAATACCAGTGAGAATAAGAAGTAGACTGAGTAAAGCGTGTTTCATAAACATGTATGGATAGTCGGTTCGGTAAAATCGAAAGTTAATCAAACTACCAATATGCTACTGTTAAGTTGATTAACCGCCTTATGCGTCACTCTCAGCACTGCCAATTCCATAAAAAAAGGCCATCTTCAGAAGAAGATGACCTTAACAGATAAAATGGTAACGTACCTACAACCGCACAATATCAGCGCCGATGGCGTTCAGGCGGGGTCATCATTTTGCTCAGCAATGCTTTGTGACAGAAGGGATGAGACAACGCTTATCGTCGTTTTGTCATTGAATATCATTCTCAGTTCTTCAATGAATTCTTCTTCATCATAGAGTATTTTTTTCATATCTCCTGGGTACCGCCAAGACAAATCAAGAGGATAGTTGACTGCTAAATCGAATGAGATAGTCAAAAGTTTGTAGCGATATCCATTTAACAGTGGAGCTATAACAAACAAGCTATATAGAATACGCTCGTTATTTGGTACAGAACTAGGTATTACAGCCGCAGATAATACATTATTTGTCCGTTCCATTAGATACTGTGCCTGCTCAGTCAAGATCACTTTTGGGCCTTTGATCTCTTGAGTCGGGAAATCAGGCCAAAGGTTTTGCGTTTCCATATGCTTAGAATTTCAAAGTAAAAAACAGAGGTAGGTGATCTGAATAAAGGCTTTGGTTCGGCCGGTTTTTTTGCGTCAAAAGTGAAGTTACGCCATCCTGCTGAATTATCGTCAGGCTCTCTTTCACAAAATTGGGAATAAGGCCAGGGCGAATCAATACCTGATCGAACATATTCCACTGGAGACAGACCTGTTCCGCATTCCGGTAATAATATGTACCCGACGCTTCCTTAATCAAATCGCCGAAAAGCCCCCAAGTCGGGTTATAGAAATAGGCATAATCCCTCTCTTGTATCTTTCGTGATCCCTCAATGGCTAACTCGCTTGACATGGTGCCATGAAAGCCTGCCGCTGAAACCATGCCTGCATCAAAGGGATTCATATTAAAATCACCAACTACAATCATAGCATCAAGTAAGTGTTTTTTCTCCTCACCTATTAACTCTCGGACAGTGACATATGCTTCAGAAGTTTGGCTTTCCACCGACGCATTCCCCTTATCAATCAAATGTAAAGCAGTAAGTAAAAACGGTGGGTACATGGGCACTTGCATTTTGCGAACTGTCAGCCGGTTTGTTTCATAAACTGGAGGGATAAATGCATGAGGGAATCTGGTGATAATCGTCACCTTATCGCATTGAGAGATTGGATGATTAGAATGATAGCCTGTAAGTTGATGATTCAATGCCCGAACCAACTGCTCTGAACTCACAACATTTTCAACCAATACCAATATATCAACATCCTTATCTCGTGCAAGATTGACTAATTGAGTAGTAAGGTTCTTCTTACCTACATTCCAGAATAGTACGTTTAGTGACGGCATGGCCGTAATATAAAAAAAGCGCGGGAAAGTTACCCGCGCTCCATTAAAATCACCTATACAACGTACCTACAACCGCACAATATCAGCGCCGATGGCGTTCAGGCGGGTGTCGATGTTTTGATAGCCGCGATCAATTTGCTCAATGTTGTCGATGATGCTGGTTCCATTAGCCGACATGGCGGCGATGAGCAACGAAACCCCCGCCCGGATGTCCGGCGACGACATGCGGATGCCCCGCAATTGCTGATGCCGACCCAGCCCCACTACCGTAGCCCGGTGCGGATCGCAAAGGATAATCTGCGCGCCCATCTCAATCAGTTTGTCGACGAAGAACAGGCGGCTTTCAAACATTTTCTGGTGAATCAGCACCGTTCCGCTTGCCTGAATAGCCGTAACCAGCACAATGCTCAGCAGGTCGGGCGTGAAACCGGGCCAGGGCGAATCAGATACGGTCATCATGCCGCCATCCAGAAACGTCTCGACCTGGTACAGCTCCTGCGCAGGTACGTGGATATCGTCGCCCCGGAACTCCAGTTGAATACCCAGCCGCTTGAAGACGTCGGGAATAATGCCCAGTTCAGGAATCTGACAGTTTTTGATCGTCACCTCCGACTGCGTCATGGCGGCCATACCGATAAACGAACCAATCTCGATCATGTCGGGCAGCATGGTGTGCTCGGTCCCTTTCAGTTCCTCTACACCCTCGATGATGAGCATATTGGACCCCACGCCTGAGATCTTCGCGCCCATCCGGTTCAGCATTTTGCTCAACTGTTGCAGGTACGGCTCGCAGGCAGCATTGTAGATCGTGGTAGTTCCTTCGGCCATGACGGCAGCCATCAGTACGTTGGCCGTGCCGGTCACTGACGCTTCATCGAGCAGCATGTAGGCTCCCTTCAACTGATCGCCTTCCACGCGGTAAAAATCACCGTCGAAGTGGAACTTGGCACCGAGTTTTTCAAAACCCAGGAAGTGTGTATCCAGGCGGCGGCGACCGATTTTGTCGCCTCCCGGCCGGGGAATCCGTCCCTGTTTGTAGCGGGCCAGCATGGGGCCAAGCAGCATGACAGAGCCACGCAGGGCCGCCGCTTTACGCTTGTAGGCATCGGTATTCTGGAAATCGAGGTTTACGTCGCTGGCCACAAACCGGTATGAACTCTCCCCGATTTTGGTCACCCAAACGCCCATATCGCCCAACAACTCAATCAGTTGGTTGACGTCACGGATGTTCGGAATGTTGTGGATGGTGACGGGTTCTTTCGTCAGCAGTACCGCACAGAGAATTTGCAGCGCCTCGTTTTTGGCCCCCTGCGGCACTAATTCGCCCGAAAGCCGACGGCCACCGGTAATTTTAAAAGATGCCATTCTTCAATTATCAATTAACAATGATCAATTATCAGTAATCAGTTACCACGAATCAATGAACAACTACAGGCTTCGTCGACGACTATAGTCAATCTGGCGAAGCCTGACAATTGATCATTGACAATTGATAATTGACCTATCTCCCTCGCCGACGGTTATTGCCACCGCCGCCGTTGTTGTTGTTTGGATTATTGCCCCCCCGGAAGTTTCTGTTCGGGTTGTTACCACCGCCGGTATTATTTCCCCCCCGGAATGGATTGCGGTTATTATTGTTGTTGGGGCGGTCTTGCCGGTTACGCTGTTGCTGCGGCTGGTAATTACCCGCATACGGTTTCAACTGCGGCTGACGACCCAGCTTCTGCGGCTGATCTTCCGTACGTTCGCGGGGTGAGCCTTCTACCAAACCCTCGTCGCGGATGAGTTGAATGTCGTCGGCAAGTTTCCCTTTCGAGATGTCGAGCAGGCTTTGGTAGATCGTTTCTTCCTCGACGGTCTCTTTGTTCCAGGCCATGTAGAACGTCTTCATCAGGCGTGTCAGGTACGACACGAATGCTCGTCGTTCTTCGGCATCTTCCGTGTTTATAGCCCGCTCAACAAGCAGGTTTATATTCCGTCCGAAGTGCTTGTATTTCAGGTTATGGTACTGGTAGTCCATCTTCTTGGGCTTCTTGCCAAGCACCTCCGGCGAGGGAGGCGGGAAAGGACTATCTACGTCCAGCTTAAACTCCGAAATGATGTACAGGTCATCCCACAGTTTATTATAGTAATCCTGCCCGTCTTTCATGCCGGGGTGAATCTGCCGCATCAGCTCCACTAAGATATGCGCCTGCCGGGTGCGCTTCTCGCGATCTTCGATGGTCAGCAGGTACTTGACCATCTTCTCGATACTACTTCCGTATTCTTTCAAGCGAACGTCTGATTCTTGTGTAAAAACAAAGATAGGTGAAAAAGGCGTATGGGCTACGGGCCTGTGGCGTGGGGCATGTGGCGAAGAATGGCGATTCGGCCAAAACCGTACCTTTGTCGGCCCTAAGCACCAGGCCCCACGCCAAATGAACCTCCGCGCCGACTTATCCGATACACTTCGCCTCAGTATTCCCATCATCATTGCTCAACTCAGCACGGTGCTGATGGGTTTGACAGATAACCTGTTTGTTGGGCGATTGTTGGGCGCTGTTCCGCTGGGCGCTGCAGGCCTGGCCAATTCCATGTCGTTTCTACTATCCAGTGTCGGCATCGGCGGGCTGACGGTGGTGGCGGCCTTGGTGTCGCAGGCAAACGGGCGGGGCAGTGCCGCCGACGTGCACCGCAGCTATCGGGCGGGTATTCGGGTGGCGTTGCTGTTGAGCCTGGCGTTGGGTGCCGTAGTGGCCGTGGTGGCGATCAATTTTCAATGGCTGGGGCAAACGGCAGAAGTAAACAGCCTGGCACGGCCATTCATGCTGATTCTGAGTGCCTCGAACGTACCCCTGTTTATATTCATTGCCGCTCGTCAGCTCTGCGATGGCCTTCGTTTTCCCCGCGTAGCCATGACCATTACCATTGCGGCACTGCTGGTAAATGCCCTCTTCAACTACCTGTTCATTCTGGGCATTGGGCCTTTTCCTAAGTTAGGCATTCAGGGTTCAGCGGTGGCAACGTTACTGTCGCGCGTGTTCATGGCACTAGCAATGCTGTGGTACATCCGTCGGTCGGTGAACTTCACCGCCTATTTCAAGGCCGAATTTGCCCGCCTCCCCATTGCCGATGATGTGCGCACCATTTTGAAGCTGGGTCTGCCAAGCGGCCTGACGTTCTTCTTTGAAATTGCCCTCTTCACCGCTGCGATGGTCATCATCGGCTGGCTGGGGGCCGACCGGCTGGCGGCGCATCAGATCGCCATCAACATGGCTTCGTCAACGTATATGATGGCAACGGGTATTTCGTCGGCGGCGGCCATTCGGGTGGGTGCCGCGCTGGGCCGGGGCGACCGTGACGGCATCCGCCGGGCGGGCATTGCAGCCTTCATGCTGGCTGCTCTGCTGATGGGCTTTGCCGGGACTATCTTTTTGCTTTTCAATAATGTACTCGTCAATCTGTACATCACCAATGCGCCCGAAGTAGCGCGTATTGCGGCTACGCTGGTATTCATGGCCGGGTTTTTCCAGCTTTCCGACGGTGTTCAGGCGGTTGGCATCGGTGTGTTACGTGGCCTGTCTGACGTGAACGTACCTACGCTGATTACGCTCTTCTCCTACTGGCTGGTAGCCCTGCCAACCAGTTACCTGCTGGGTTTCACCTTCGGCTACGATGCCGCCGGTGTCTGGATTGGCCTGCTGGTTGGTCTCAGCGTAGCGGCCCTTCTACTCACCATTCGTTTCTTCCGGCTGGCTAATCGATGACCAGATTAGGTTTTGTCAATAAATTCCTGCATTTATGGTACTTAAACCAACTCCCAGTCAATGCGTTTCTCCATTCGCCTCCTGCTCATAGGGACTATTCTTATACTGCAAAGCTGTACACAGAAATGCGGATGTCCAGTACCAATACCTTATGAATCGTTACTCTACGGCGCAAGCTGGCAGTGGACAGCTTCGGGTACACAAACACCGGCCTCTACTGGCGAAACACGGGCAATCCATTTTTTCAATGACGACAGCGGCGAAGTTATATCTCAGCAAGTGAATGGCGTGGTTGTTAAATCGGCCCGTTGGACATCAAGACCCGTAATCAATGAAGCAGAAGGCACCATCATCTTCTCGCTCAGCGATGGCACTTTCCTGAAAGTCCACAACCTGCCCTATGCCAACAACATACGCCGTATTGAATGCACCGACTATTTATTGGCTTTCCCAGGTTCAAAAGATACGTACAACCACCAGTATCAGGCAAAATAGTCCCGATTGACACGTACCTAGGCTGCCCGCAACTGCTCGAGTAGCTGGTCGCGACTAGGGCGCTGGCTCTGTACGTCGTAGCGTAGCCCTTCCAGATCAAGGGCATCTACAAACGCAGCGTAATCGGCAACGGTGAACAGGCACAGGTTGTCGAAAGGCTCGTTGAAAGGCTCTACCTCGGTTTGCACCGCCTTTTGCTGTAATGCCCGGTACGGTTCAGGCTTCAGGTCGTCTTGCTTGAGAATGAAATACCACATAGTGCAGTAACCAGTCATTGAGTCGTTTAGTTGGCGTCCAACCAGTCCAATAGGCTCATTCAGCAGCCACTGAGCCCAATCATTAAGTAAAAATTAATCTACTGGACTAGGCCAATAGCGGTTTCCGGTTGCATATTGGTGACGCAACGTTAACGCTCTTTTCAACACGATATGGCCCGATTCGACACGCTTGTTCCACTCCCCGGCAGCGAAAAAGACGCCCCGGATGCAACGCCACTCAAGACCCTAAAACCAACTGATTCATTTGATATAACCGTGCGCGTACGGCGCCGCCAGCCCATTGAACCGCTGGTGAACACCGGTGACCCGATTGAGCCGCTCACCCAACAACAGTACCAGAATCGGTACGGAGCCGACCCGGCCTCGCTTCGGCAGGTAGAAGCCTACGGCCTCAGTCAGGGCCTCACCACGGTCTTGATCAGCCCGGCGCGGCGAAGCCTTATTTTTCGGGGTACCGTTGAGCAGTTTAGCGACGCTTTCGGCGTAGTGCTGGCCAATTACAAAGACGCCAACGGCACCATTTTCCGGGGGCGTAGCGGCCCGGTGATGGTACCGACCGAACTGGTCGACCTGCTGGAAGGCGTTTTTGGCCTTGATAACCGCCCGGTCGCCCGAACCCATTTCCAGATTTACAAACCGTCGAAAAGTGGTGTTGCCGACCCACGAGCCGTTAGTACATCGTTCAATCCAAACCAGTTGGCCAGGCTTTATAATTACCCAACCGGTGTAACGGGCAAAGGCCAGCGAATTGCCATTATCGAACTGGGTGGCGGTTTTCGTACGGCTGATATCACCGCTTATTTCAAAGGGTTGGGCCTGACGCCGCCCGTTGTGAAAGCAGTATCAGTCGATGGCGGCACCAACAGCCCCAGCAATGCCAACAGTGCCGATGGCGAAGTGATGCTCGACATTGAGGTAGCCGGCGCAGTGGCACCGGGCGCGCAACTCATCGTGTACTTCGCCCCCAATACCGACAAAGGGTTTCTGGATGCCATCACCACCGCTATGCACGACACAGTGAACAAGCCCTCGGTGATCTCGATCAGTTGGGGATCGGCCGAAAAAAACTGGACGCCGCAGTCACTGGCTTCCTTCAATCAGGCCTTTCAGGGAGCCGCCGCGCTGGGCATTACAATCTGCGCGGCAGCAGGCGATACAGGGTCGGGCGATAGTATCGGCGACGGCAAAGCGCATGTTGACTTTCCGTCGTCGAGCCCGTACGTACTGGCTTGCGGTGGCACACGCCTGCAGGCGAACGGCAATCAGATTACGTCAGAAACGGTATGGCATGTCGACAACAACAGCGCTACCGGCGGTGGCATCAGTGACGCTTTCGATTTGCCTGATTACCAGACCAATGCAAGCGTACCCAAGTCGGTCAACGATGGTAAACGGGTGGGGCGGGGTGTACCTGATGTGGCGGGTGTGGCCGACCCCACAACGGGCTACAACGTACGGGTCGACGGGCAGAACTTTGTTATCGGTGGCACCAGTGCGGTGGCTCCGCTCATGGCTGGTCTGGTAGCCCTGCTCAACCAGCAACGCGGTAAGCCGGTAGGTTTTCTGCACCCAATTCTATACGCTAATCCAACGGTTTGCCGCGACATTACCCAGGGCGACAATAGTACGGTAACGGGCAATAAAGGGTATAAAGCCAAAACAGGCTGGGATGCCTGCACTGGCCTTGGCGTAGTTGACGGGCAAAAATTAGCCGCAAAACTAGGGGTAACAGTTTAGTAGATGCTGGCTACCGGATAGCAGACGTTGAGTGCTGATTTGTCTGCTATCTGGTAGCCAGCATCCATAAATAACGTACCTAGAGAATACCTGTTCCCAGCACGCAACGCTCATTTTTTAGTTGAGCTATATTTTCAGCCAACAGCATCCGGGTACGTTCGTTATCGAAATGTTCGCTGTAAGCCGCCCGGAGTTCTTTACGCTTGATCGCTTCCAGAAAACGCCGGGCATCATCGGCCGTTTCGAGTAGCAGTGGCGGCACTTCCGCAGGCACGCCCGCTTCATTCTTGGCCACCATTGTAATGTACGACGTGTTGGTGTGCTTCACGGTTCCCGTTTTCACATTTTCGGCAATCACTTTGATGCCAATCACCAGCGAGGTACGACCCACATAATTAACCGACGCCATCAGTGACACTAGTTCGCCAACCTCGACCGGCTGCCGAAAATTGACGCCATCGACCGACACCGTGACACAGTATTCACCTGCGTGCCTGGCCGCGCAGGCGTAGGCCACTTTATCCATCAGTGACAGCAACGTGCCGCCGTGGATTTTACCGCCAAAATTGGCGTAGGCGGGAATCATCAGTTCGGTTAACGTGGTGCGCGAGTAACTTACAGATTTTGCAGGTACGTTGGTAGAAAGTTCAGCCATTCGGTGGTGACGGGTATTGTATTGGTGGTCAATACAAAAGTAAGCTAAACGGCTCCTGTCATTGCACCCTTTCTCGTAATCGATTCACGAATTAAACGAATCAGGTAAACTGTATATAGTTGTTCTTATCACATTTGCTAACCCATAAACCTACAGCAACCAGTATACATTGAATCCAGATAACGATCTGATTCATATTCATAAACAACTCATAGGTGGCATATGGCGTCTTCGATGCATCCAGCAAATAATCTGTAAACAGGGTGGTCATAAACGTGCCCATCCCGAAGAAAAGAAAACCAGCGCTGACCCAAAACATAGGATGCTTAAGGACATTCTTAATTCTGTTCTCTGCTAATATATTATTAAAATAAAGCAATGAAAAAATAATGTACGTAAGTCTGCTAAAGAAAGAGCCACCAGATAACGACTTGTAAAAGAAACAGTTTAGTGTCAGAAAACTAACGGCAACGAAAGCAAAAAATAGAACAAATCGGGTAACCATATCTTTCCTTGAAAACGATAGGTAATAAATTACAGTAAGTAAAATAACGTCTATGATAAAGAAACCCCGTTGCTGGTCCAGGTTGAATTTATTGAGCATTGCATAATAATTCAGAACGGTATCTTCCAGGAACCGGGCAAGAAAGAGAGCGCTTACTGCCACAAGATTGCGTGTCAGGAACTTCTGCCTGTAGATAGAAATAAATACAGGCAGAAGTAAGAGGAGGTAAGCAATAAAGTCTAATGGAAAAGCTAGTATCAACCGCTTTATATCATCCCACATTAGCTTAGAGTGTGCTGGGTGGATTTCCACATTGCCGTGGGCATGACAGCCCATCGCCCAGTGCGTCGCCGTCGCCAGCGTCTTTCCTGCCAGTAGGATCGTCAAAAATATCGGTCCCATCTTCGCGCACACCAACGATCACCAGGCGCGATGTCAGTTCTCCGCGCTCATCGGCGATGATATTTCCGTCGGCATCTTCAAACGTTTTGCCGTAGTAGACACGGATGCCCACGCAGTCTTTCCGGCCCAGTAGTTTGTTGATGCGGTTGATACCGAAAAACTCACCCCGGGTGAATGAGTCTGGTTTATGACCCTGCTCCTGTTTGTATCGTTTGTAACGGGCGGTGCGGGAACGGGCATCACTCCCGCTCAGGAAACGGCCCACGTCTCCGTGGAATTTATTCTTGTCAGTCATTGATTAAGGAATGTTTCAATTTGACCGGAAAGCTACTAAAAGGCGCTTTACATAGCACTCACTTGCTCGTTTGTATTAATTTATCGGCAACTTTATTGCCCTTTGACCTATCAAATACGTAGTTCTACGTATTCGGATACGGGTTTTCGCCTGTTAAATAAAGGCGCTGTAAAAAGGGTGATTTTGCGCTTACCAGCCTACTATGCAGCCACTACCTTTGAGGCTATCAACGCAGGTTAGTTTTCCGACGGTGTTCACACACAAGTTTTCAAACGTATTAAGTTTTCTCATCTCATAGGTTAGGTAAGAAAAAGCCGGAGCATTGCTCCGGCTTTTTTTATGAACTGCTTATTTTCGTCTGGCTACGTATTAGTAAACCAACCTGTTATCATATTCCTAAAAGATACTGCCCGTACCCGCTCTTCACCAATGGTTTAGCGATCTCGATCAGTTGGTCTTTGGTGATGAACTTCATCCGATAAGCAATTTCTTCAATACAGCCAATCTTCAGACCCTGCCGCTCTTCAATTACCTGCACAAATTGGCCAGCCTGCATCAGCGAAGCGAACGTACCTGTATCGAGCCAGGCAGTGCCCCGGTCAAGCACGCCTACTTTCAGCTTGCCCCGTTCCAGATACACCCGGTTGACGTCGGTGATTTCCAATTCACCACGGGGCGACGGCGGAATGGTCTTGGCAATCTCTACCACATCGTTGTCATAGAAATAAAGGCCCGGCACTGCGTAATGTGATTTGGGCTTTTCCGGCTTCTCCTCGATCGACAACACATTGAATGCCTCATCGAACTCAACCACACCATACCGCTCGGGGTCCTGCACCTGGTAAGCGTACACAACCCCCCCGTCAGGGTCGTTGTTGGCCTGTAACAATTTCGATAGGCCGGAACCGTAGAAAATATTATCGCCCAGTACCAGCGCTACTTTATCATTGCCAATGAATTCTTCACCGATGATAAACGCCTGCGCCAGCCCGTCGGGGCTTGGTTGCACAGCGTAGGTGAACCGGCAACCGATCCGAGATCCATCCCCAAGCAGCTTTTCGAAGTGCGGCAGATCATGCGGCGTGGAAATGATCAGAATATCCTGAATACCAGCCAGCATCAAAATCGACAGCGGATAATAAATCATCGGCTTGTCATATACCGGCATAAGTTGCTTCGACACAGCCAGCGTCAACGGGTGCAATCGGGTACCGGATCCCCCGGCGAGTATAATTCCTTTCATATTTTGGAATGAGCGAATGAGCGAATAGTTAGATCGATTTGTACGTCTTGCCAAACATTCACTCAGTCGCTCATTTACTAATTATCTATTTGCGTACATACCCTGATAATAACCCTGGTAGGCACCTGAAGTCACATTATTAAGCCATTCCTGGTTGGCTAAAAACCAGTCGACAGTTTTGTTCAGGCCTTCCTCGAACTGAAGCGACGGTTCCCAACCCAGTTCGTTCATGATCTTGTTGGCGTCAATGGCGTAGCGAAGATCATGCCCGGCGCGGTCGGTCACGTAAGTAATCAGTTGCGCCGACGTACCTGCGGGGCGACCCAGCTTTTCGTCCATCACGCGGCAAAGCAGATGCACAATATCGATGTTCTTCCACTCATTGAAGCCGCCGATATTATACGTTTCGCCCAATCTTCCGTTGTGGAACACCGTGTCGATAGCGCGGGCGTGATCGACCACAAACAGCCAGTCGCGCACATTCTCACCTTTGCCATAAACGGGCAGCGGTTTGTTTTGCTGAATGTTGTGAATCATCAACGGAATCAACTTCTCCGGAAAATGATTAGGGCCGTAATTATTCGAGCAGTTGCTCAGTACAACGGGCATTTTGTAGGTATTGCCATACGCCCGAACGAAATGATCGGATGCCGCCTTCGACGCTGAATAAGGCGATTGCGGGTCATAAGGAGTATCTTCTGTGAAAAACTCATCGGGGTTATGCAGCGAACCATACACCTCGTCGGTCGAGACGTGGTAGAATCGTTTTCCCTCGAAACCAGACGTACCTGATGCCAGCCAGCTTTTTTTAGCCGCGTTGAGCAGGTTAACCGTACCCACTACGTTTGTCAGCACAAACGACATCGGATCGGTAATAGACCGGTCAACGTGCGATTCAGCGGCCAGGTGAATAACACCTTCCGGCTGGTACTCGGCGAACAACTCGTCCAGGAAGGCGGCGTCGGTGATGTCGCCCCGAACAAATGTGTAGTTTGGCGCATTTTCGATGTCGGTCAGGTTGGCGAGGTTACCCGCATAGGTGAGCGCATCAAGGTTAATGATTCGGTAGTCGGGGTACTTAGTTACGAACAACCGGACCACGTGTGATCCAATAAATCCGGCCCCGCCAGTAATGATGATGGTTTTCATAGAGGAATTTTATTGTTCGCCGTTCGCTGCTCAGGTACGTTACGGTAGCCAAGTAGTGCAACAGAAAACGGCGAGCAGTAAACTTTTTAACTGATTTTCTGCTGCCAGCGCCAGGCATCGCGCAGGGCATCAGCGAGGGTACGCTTTGTTTTAAAACCCAGCCCCTGGGTTGACTTTGTTACGTCGGCGTAAATCTGTTCGATATCGCCCGCCCGGCGGGCACCGAGCGTATAAGGAAGGTTAATTCCGTTGACCTCTTCAAAGGTATTGATCAGTTCCAGCACCGAAGCGCCATGCCCTGTACCGATATTAAATACATCATAGAACGAAGCTTCGGTTTTCTCTACCAGCAGTTTAACCGCGCTTACGTGCGCATCGGCCAGGTCCATCACGTGGATGTAGTCGCGGATGGCGGTTCCATCAGGCGTGTTATAATCGTTGCCGTGAACGGTCAGGCTGGCGCGTTGGCCCGAGGCAACCTGTAATAGATAAGGCACCAGATTGGCAGGCACACCACGGGGCAACTCACCAATCAGCGCCGACGGATGCGCACCGATCGGGTTAAAATAACGCAGCGAAATAGCCCGAACAGGCATGGTCGCCGTCACACAGTCCCGAATAATATCTTCGCAGATCGCCTTTGTGTTCCCGTAGGGCGACATAGCGGGCAGGCGGGGCGTTTCTTCTGTGACCGGAAGCTTCTCGGGTTGCCCGTAAACCGTGCAGGATGACGAGAACACCAGATTCTTCACGCCAAAGGCTGGCATCAGTTCCAGCAGTAGCATCAGCGAATCCAGGTTATTGCGGTAATATTTCAGTGGTTTCTCAACCGATTCACCCACGGCTTTAGACGCCGCAAAGTGGATGATACCCGCCACCTGCTCCCGACTGAATACGTCGCTCATGGCGGCGTGGTCGTTGCAATCGATTTGGTAGGTACGTATCTCCCGGTTCAGTATCGTTTTCAGTCCGTCGAGTACGCCTGGCTCAGAGTTGGAAAAATCATCAACGATGACTGGTTCAAAACCCGCTTCTGCCAGGGCGACAACGGTATGTGAGCCAATGAAACCGGCTCCTCCAGTAACCAATATTTTTAGGGGGGTGATTGGGTTCGCGTCCAAATCGTTTTTTGTAATTTTTTGTTGTTACTTGCAAAGAGGGCCTGTAAAGTCTGGCTCATAAAAACCGGGCAAAACTAACCAAATCAGTCTGGTTTCTCAATCAATTAATTAGCTTATTACCTGCCGCTTCACGTGACAACGCTTATGAACGACAACGAAATCAAAGCCTTGATCTCTTTGCTCGATGATGACGACGCCGAAATAGCCACGCATGTGGAAGGGCGCATCCGGCAACTGGGCAGTTCAATTATTCCTTTTCTGGAAACCGAGTGGGAAGGCAGTTTTAACCCGCTTTTGCAGAAAAGGATCGAAGAAATCATCCATGATTTGCAATATACCTCCGTCCTCGACCGGCTCTACGGCTGGAAAGAAGGCGGGGCAATGGACCTGCTCGAAGGGCTCTGGATTGTAGCCACCTACCAGTATCCTGATTTATCTATCGATAAACTTCGGCAAGACCTGGATCAGCTTTATTACGATGCCTGGCTGAAAGTGCAGACCGACGTTCACCCGGCCGATCAGGTGAAGGGATTGAATGGCGTGTTTTATAACGAAATGAAGTTTGCGCCCAACACCAAAAACTTTCATTCACCCGCCAACTCGATGATCAATCAGGTGTTGGAAACCAGGCGGGGCAATACAATTTCGCTTTGTTTGATCTACATGATGATCGCCCAGAAACTGGGCCTGCCCATCTACGGGGTCAATCTGCCCAACCTGTTTGTGCTAACCTACAAAGCGCCCAATGGCGTGCAGTTTTACATCAACGTGTTCAATCGGGGGCTGATCTTCTCGACCAAAGACATTGACCATTATATTGGGCAACTGAACCTGAAACCCGCGCCGATTTTCTACCAGCCCTGTTCCAACGTCGACATCATCCGCCGGATGCTGCGTAACCTGATGCTCTCTTTCGATCGCAATGGCGACAAGATCAGGATGCAGGAAGTAGAGCAGATGCTTAACTCGCTCAACGACGAAGCCGATAACCTGCCGCTTTCCGACTTTACGCAGCGGTAAGTGTCTCAAGTGTTCAATGTCTAAAGTTCAATGTTGCTCCGCCAGCTAGCCACTAAGCGGAGCAACATTGAACTTTAGACATTGAACACTTGACACTCACTTCAAAATCCCCTCTACGACGGGCAGGGCTTTTTCGGCCCATTTTTTCATCTGTTTTCCTGAATAATGAAGGCCATCAGACGCGAACTGAGTGGCATCGCTGACCGCTTGGCGGGTCAGGGGGGTAATATCTATGTAAGCGACACCAGCCTTCTCGCATTCCTGACGGGCTACCGCATTGAAACTATCAATCTGCCTGGCGATGGTTGGCCGGTCACGGTTGGCCGCAAACGGCGACGCCCCCCAGTCGGGAATAGATAGCACCACTACATGAGTCGGCTGGTTCTTTCCATACCGAATGGCCGTCTGTACGAGCTGCCTGAATTCGGTTCGGTACCGCTCAACGCTCTGTCCCCGGTACTGATTATTCACGCCAATGAGCAGTGATACAAGGTCATACTGGTTTCGGTTACCTGAGGCATCAATGGCACTTATCAACTCGTCGGTTGTCCAACCGGTGCGGGCGATAATTGTCGGCTTGTCAGCTCCGAGCCCCCTTTCTAGCAATAACCCTGCCAATTGCACCGACCAACGGTCTTTTTCGTCTACGCCTTCACCAATTGTATACGAATCCCCTAGTGATAGAAAAGTAATGTTACGCCTTTGAGCCATAGGTTGTTTTATTGGTGAGGAAGCACCACCAAACAAAAGAAAAACGACAAAAAAAAGACCAAGTCGTATAGAATGGCCGGGTGTTTGCTCTATGTGAAGGTTGGATACCATAGCGTTTCTTTTGGTTGGCTCACTCAAACAGTAGTTACCGTTTGATGGACGTATAACCTTATGCTACTTATGTTGTTCACACAGCCCCACTCACCGTATGCCTGATCAGTCCATTGCTACCAGTCGCCAAATTAGTTCTCAATTCATTGCCTATTTAGTTGGCCGACTAGCAATAGATGATTTTGCCCATTGGGTACACCAAACAGCCGAATTAAGCTCTGTACTTTCTCCAACTGATTACGCCGAACTTATGTCTATCGATTTCCAGGAAGCCACTGCCCCATCACTGCTCAATAAACTTTTGCGCGGCTATATCGATTGGGCACAGCATGAAAAAGAGGAACTGGCCGAATTGCTTATGGATATCATCTGGAAAGAAGATGCGCTGGCCGCCCTGGTTCGGGCGCACGAGCACTTCAAGCATGGCCTCCGCTTCCTGAATGTACTGGGTAATGAATATGGCCTTGCCGTGCTGAACGCCTACGGGCCTGAACCCAAGTTGAAAGAAGGACACGAAAATATGCTGGCGGTGATCTACCCGAAAGCACGCGACGAAGCCAAGCGTATTCTCACCTGCCTGGTATCTGGTAAGATAAAATTCACCGGCACATACACGCAGGAAGGTTACCCGGAATACGTAGAAGCGTAGAGTATCACTACGTTCACGGCCGGTTTGCGGGAACGTACCTGGACGACAGTGCCAACTCAACGGATAAAACGATCTGTGGCATAGCACACAAGTCATTTATACGATCGGGCAAATAGCCTGTATACAGTTCGGGGTTTTGTCTGGCCAACAGTTGATTAGGTTGACCAGACAAAACCCCGATTTTTTTTGTATCTACCTGGCGCTTATTCAGCGGCCTTGAAACGTAGGCGGGCCGTATGTACCTGATCTGCATCACCAGATTCTGGCAACGACAGTTTAGCGCTCAGCAGTTGCTTCGTCAGTTCGTCATTCAACTGCTTATCAGCCGAGAATACGGTTGGATTTACCAGTTTATGATCGTCGGCAAGACGAAATTGAATGACCACCACTCCGTTACCGGTTGCCTTTTGCAGCGCAGCGGGGTACGTAAGTTGACTGGCCAGTTGTTGTTCTATACTGACTTGTGGCTTTGCCTTGCTGATTTTTTTAGTTCCAGGGTTGGCAAAAGCCCCAACGGTGGCAACACCGAGGATAATCCATGAGCAAACTAGTGTTTTCATGATATAAGGCTTTTAAAATGAGAAAATAGACCAAACCCAGTCTGTCGTGGCACTCGCTCGTATAAGCACACTGTGCGCTATCGTATTGACTACTGCTGGCTGACTGATATGTAATATTACTCTTTTGTTACCTTAATGTTATCTCTATGTTAAGTATTCAATCAGCTCAGTCAGCAAAATTCTATAAATTTTATTGATTTATTTTTCTATAACTAATTGATATTCATGTATTTAACTTTAATAACACAGGTCTATCCAATGTTAATAAACTTAACAATTTCTTAACATTGGATAGACCTGTGTTATTAAATCGTGAGGGTAACGTACCTGAAAACAGGCACTGAAAGGCGGTTGGGCTTTTAGCAGATCGCTTTGTTCAGTAGCTGTTGGGCAATTGGAAGCAGCGTTTCCTGCTCTGGCATAAGTCGCTGACTTTCCAGCCTGAATGCGGCTGGATTAGGCAGGTTGTAGCGGCGAATTAGATCGAGTTTAAGCCGCTCGAACGTTGTGCCTATGGTACGCTGGGTACGTTCGCGCAGTTGCCAGTGTACCAGTCGCCCGCCCGGTGCCTGATCATCGTAGAGTGTAAGCCGGTATTGATAAATAGATAGGTCAGTGGAGGTGGTATAGTGCACAAAGAGGTAGCCTTCGTCGGGGCGAAGCGGCATTAGTCCCACGGGCTCGAGCGTGAGAGTGGCGGCAAGGTCGGCCCACCGTTGGCGACCTTCAGTGAGGGTTGCGTTGAAGCGGGGAAGCGCAAAATCAATGATTTCATCTACTTCGTCGAGCAGTGGATCGGCCGGTAACTCAGATTCATAGTCGATTCGGGGTGGCGGCCCGCTGATTCCAGCCACTCGCTTGGGAAAGGCTGCCATAAGTGTACCTTTGCCCCTCCGAAAATGAAGGGTAGCCTCGTAATGACGTTTTAACTCGGGCAGGTCGGGATGCAGTTGACAGTCGGCAAACCGGCGCCCAACCCCTTGTAAATACGCCAAAACGACATACTGTTTATATTCGGCATCAATCCGGTTTTGTGTCAGCCAATCGTACGGTAACGTAGTCATATGCAAATAGTACGGAAAGAGTGAAGTACTGTTCTTTTTTACAAGATATGGCAATTACAAATTTTTGCCGTATAAAAATAGCTTAAACAGGTATTTTGCCAAATTATCTTACTTAACTATAACAAACACCTACCCTGACAGCACTGTCCTGAAATTTTGTCAGGTTTTACGGTTTGGCATAGAGGTTGACCACCTGCCCATTGTCTGATTAAACCTAATCAAACTACTTTTTTAACAACCTTAATCATCTCTTATCGCTATGACCACAGCAATGGAAGACGTGAAAGTAAAGCCCCTCGCCGACCGCGTGGTGGTTGAACCGGCCCCGGCTGAAGAAAAGACCGCTTTTGGAATTATCATTCCCGACACGGCCAAAGAAAAACCCCAGCGTGGCACTATCGTCGCCATCGGTACAGGCAAAAAAGACGAACCCCTGACCGTTCAGGTAGGTGACACAGTCCTTTACGGTAAATATGCCGGTACTGAAATCACCATCGAAGGCAAAGAGTATCTCATCATGCGTGAGTCTGACATCTTCGCTATCGTTTAAACAATTTAACGTCTAAAGTTTAAGCGGTCCGCCGCCGCGAGTCCAATGTTTGGTTTACGGCCACTGTGCAAACAGACCGTACACCCCTCTAAACGTTGAATCTTGCACTTTAAACCTACAAAAACCATGTCTAAGAAAATTCTTTTTGATACCGAAGCCCGCGATAAGATAAAGAAGGGCGTTGATACACTGGCCGATGCCGTTAAGGTAACCCTGGGCCCCAAAGGCCGGAACGTCATTATCGACAAAAAATTTGGCTCACCAGCCATCACCAAAGATGGTGTAACGGTAGCTAAAGAAATCGAACTGAAAGACGCCATGGAGAACATGGGCGCCCAGTTGGTGAAAGAAGTAGCGTCGAAAACCGCCGATTCGGCAGGTGACGGTACTACTACAGCTACTGTACTGGCTCAGGCGATCTATTCGATCGGTGTAAAGAACGTAGCAGCCGGAGCCAATCCAATGGACCTGAAGCGCGGTATCGACAAGGCAGTACTGGCGGTAACAGCCAATCTGTCAGAGCAGGCACAGACTGTAGGAGACAACTTCGACAAAATCAAGCAGGTTGCTACCATTTCTGCTAACTACGACGACACCATCGGCAAAATGATTGCCGAAGCAATGGAGAAAGTAGGTAAAGAAGGTGTAATTACGGTTGAAGAAGCTCGTGGTACTGAAACGGAAGTTAAAACCGTAGAAGGTATGCAGTTCGACCGCGGTTACCTGTCGCCTTACTTCGTGACCAACACCGAGAAAATGGAAGTTGAACTGGAGCGTCCGTTCATCCTGATCTCTGAGAAGAAAGTATCGTCGATGAAAGAACTGTTGCCAGTTCTGGAGCAGGTGGCCCAAACGGGTCGTCCGCTGCTGATCATCGCCGAAGACGTTGACGGTGAAGCCCTGGCTACACTGGTCGTAAACAAAATCCGCGGTGCCCTGAAAGTGGCTGCCGTTAAAGCACCTGGTTTTGGTGATCGTCGGAAAGCTATGCTGGAAGATATCGCCATCCTGACCGGTGGTACGGTTATCGCTGAAGAGCGTGGTTATAAACTGGAAAGCGCAACGGCCGAATACCTGGGTCAGGCGGAGAAAATCATCATCGACAAAGACAACACGACCATCGTAAACGGTGTTGGTGGTAAAGATGATATTGCTGGCCGGGTTAACCAGATCAAAGCACAAATCGAAAACACAACGTCTGATTACGACCGCGAGAAGCTGCAAGAGCGTCTGGCCAAGTTGTCGGGTGGTGTTGCCATTCTTTACATCGGTGCCGCTACCGAAGTAGAGATGAAAGAGAAGAAAGACCGCGTTGACGATGCCCTGCACGCTACCCGCGCTGCCGTTGAAGAAGGTATCGTAACCGGTGGTGGTATTGCGCTGATCCGCGCTATTCAATCACTGGATGCCATTGAAACTATCAACGAAGACGAAAAAACGGGTGTGAACATCATCCGCGTAGCGTTGGAATCACCCCTGCGTACGATCGTTGCCAACGCCGGTGGCGAAGGTTCAGTAGTGGTAAACAAAGTGAAAGAAGGCACAGGCGGATATGGCTACAACGCCAAAAACGACACCTTCGAAGACCTGTTCGCCGCTGGTGTAATTGATCCGAAGAAAGTAACGCGTCTTGCCCTTGAGAACGCAGCCTCTATTGCCGGCCTGTTGCTGACAACCGAGTGCCTGATTTCTGACGAGCCAGAAGAAGCACCAGCCGGTGGCGGTCACGCCCACGGTGGTGGCGGCATGGGCGGCATGATGTAATCTGCCCCCTTCGCTTTTCATACAAAACGCCCCTGGCTACACAGTCAGGGGCGTTTTGCTTTCTACGAACTTTTACGTGCTACTTTTGCATAAACCCATAAAATTTAAAATAATGATTTATATCTTATTTAATGGCAAATACAAATCACTTCTGCAACCTTTTGAGGTGAAACTACCAGATTTTACAGTAATATCTGGCGTCAACGGAGCTGGTAAAAGCCATTTTCTAACTGCTATAGAGCAGGGTCAAGCAAGAGTCTTCGAGGATGGCGTTGAGATATCCACGAAAAAGTACGTCAATTCTAATACATTGTCACCCAATGACTCTTATCAAGTTGAAAGAACTAATCTCATTAATGACGCTAACAATATAAGCTATATTCTACAAAATTTCCAAAGTGAGTTAAAGAAAAAGTCGGATTTAACTTTAGAACAGCACCTTATAAATACGCATAATCAGTACCAGTTTGGCATAATCGACAAAATAGTTAAAGATACTAATAAGGACATTTCTGAAATAAGTATAGAAGACATTAAAGATAATTACCCCTTAACTTATGGCTACGTGTCTGACGTTTTTTATCAGAACTTTTCTGCTATATTTAAAAGGTATTATGATAGGTATGAAGATAATTTTTTCAATGAATATTTAACAAATGTTAAAGGAAAGAAAGTTAAATTTTTAACAGAAGACAGGTTTATAAGTAAGTACGGATCACCTCCCTGGGATTTTGTAAATAGAATATTTGATGAAGCAGGTATTGATTACACAATAAATAATCCCTTGGGGAGTGATAGAGATCTTCCCTTTACGTTCAAATTGATTAACAAATTAAATGGAGCAACGGTAAATTTTAGTGACTTGTCATCTGGAGAAAAAGTGCTAATGTCTTTGACATTATCACTTTACAACTCGAAGACGAACATATCATTTCCCAAACTGCTGCTACTGGATGAGCCAGATGCACCTTTGCACCCATCGATGGCAAAGCAACTTCTACAAGTAATAGAAAATGTATTTGTCAAAGAAAAGGGGGTGAAGGTAATATTGACAACACATTCTCCATCCACCATAGCAATGGCCCCTGATGAATCTTTATATGTCATGCAAAAAGACTCACCAAGAATTCAAAAAAGGTCTAAAGAGCAATTGATGAAGCTATTAACTGACGGTATTCCTTCTTTCAGTATATATGCGGATAATAGAAGGCAAGTATTTGTGGAAAGTGAAATTGACGCTGATTTTTATACAAGGATTTATGGAAAACTAAAGAAAAAAATACAAAGTGATAAATCTCTATATTTTATATCATCTGGATCTACTAGAGGCAATTCGGGTAATTGTGATCAAGTTAAAGATATTGTTAATACTCTCACACGGACAGGAAACCAAACTGTGTACGGTATAATTGATTGGGATAAAAGGAATCAAGGCAATGAACGAATAATAGTGTTAGGTCAAAACAAACGTTACAGTATCGAAAATTATATTTTTGACCCTTTACTATTATCAAATTTTTTATTAAGAGAAAAGCTACGCGATAGATCTTATTTTGGACTAAGTGATGACGAAAGTTTTTTAGACTTTCCAAAATTTTCTGTCGCTAAACTTCAGGGAATAATAGATATCGTAATTAGTGATATTATATCAAAATTAGAAAATCATTCTGAACTACCCCAAGATAAGTTGTCAATGTATTATTGCAATGGGATGTCATTTAACCTGCCTATCTGGTATCTACAATATCAGGGACATGATTTAGAGAAGGTTATAAAAGCTACCTATCAGGAATTGGGCAAATTTCAAAAACTGAAAGAAGAAGTTGTGAAGAAGGTTATAGATGATTTGCCTGATTTTATATCCATAGACATTTTAGATCTTTTGCAGTCTCTACACAATTGAATATTTAGTCTCTTAATAGGGCTTTTTTCCATGGCTCTCAACCTTCCAGAAAAAGCTTAAATTCAGTACGATTGACGGATGAACTAGTCGACATTTGTTAAGGTATTTTTAATAGAACAGATTACCGAAATCGCTTTTCATCAGACTTGTACCAAGTCAAAACATCACCTTATGAAGCTATGCAACAAAGCCTCTTCATAAACAATGGTAAGACTGAGAACGCAGCCTCTTGCTGACGACCGAGTGCCTGATCTCTGACGAGCCAGAAGAAGCGCCAGCCGGTGGCGGTCACGCCCACGGCGGTGGCGGTATGGGCGGCATGATGTAATCTGCCCCCTTCGCTTATACGCGAAACGCCCCTGGCTACACAGTCAGGGGCGTTTCGCTTTTTACTACAACCTGATTTCGCCGAGTTACTGGGTCGACAAAACTGTTTGGCCACCTGGGTAGGAGACATCGATGTTGTCTTCGGCGGTGATAAATACCCGCTTGGGTTCTGTAATGGCTGTAGCGCTCATAGTGGCTTTCAGCGCTTTAGACAAAAGCCCTGTCGATGGAGTAATCTGCCCTAACTTCTTCGCTGTTTCGTCGCGCGTTTCCATCCAGACGACGTACACATCCTTGGGTGGGCTCAACCTCTTCGATTCTGCCAGATTCAGCACATTCACGGTGATCACGTAGTTTTGGTTTTTGTCCTTTTTCACGTCCACATTTCCGGTAGCACCTGGCACGACAGACGAATTGACAAAATTCAGCTTCTTGCCACAAGCGCTGAGGAGCAATGCTATGGCAAGTATGGCGGCGATTAAATTGCTTGTTTTCATGCGATTCATACGTTAGTTATCAGGCTGATAAGGCCCTACTGTTTACTAACAAGGCATAACAGGATGTGGTTATTCTATTTACGCATCACAGTGCCCCGATTGCCAAATCCTACCATATGATTCAGACTCACCGGCACAACGAATCGACCGGTAGTTGCCCTACAAAAGCCTCCGCTCCTACCTTTGCGACTATGACAACGCCATTGATTCGTGACTTGACGCGCTACCTCGACGCCTGGGCACCGCCCGCTTATCAGGAATCGTACGACAACGCCGGGCTGATTGTGGGCGACCCGAACGTACCTGTGACGGGCGTACTGGTCTCGCTCGATGCCACCGAAGCCATTGTTGATGAAGCCATTGCAATGAATTGTAACGTCATTGTGGCGCACCACCCGATCGTGTTTAAGGGCCTGAAAAAACTGAACGGCAAGAATTACGTGGAGCGAACGGTGATCAAAGCCATCAAAAATGACATCGCCATTTTTGCCGCTCACACCAACCTCGACAGCGTAGCGGGGGGCGTCAATTACCACATTGCCAGTCGACTTGGTTTACAGAATGTCCAGATTCTGGCTCCAAAAGCCCAGACCCTGAGCAAACTGGTTGTTTACGTACCCGATGCCGATCTTCCCGCTGTTTTGTCAGCTATGTATGAAGCTGGTGCGGGGCAGATTGCCAATTATGACCATTGCTCATTCCGGGTGGGCGGCATAGGTACGTTCCGGCCACTCGACGGCGCAAACCCGGTGGTTGGCGAAATAGCCAAAGATGAAACAGTGACCGAACAACGCCTTGAAGTGGTATTGTCAACGTACCTGGAAAGTGCTGTTGTTCGCGCCATGCAGCAGGCCCACTCCTACGAAGTGCCCGCCTATGATCTGTACACCCTGAGTAACGTGAACCAGACCGTGGGCTCAGGTGCTGTTGGTGACCTGCCGGAGCCAATGGACGAACGTACCTGGCTGGCGCATTTGAAAACGACGATGAACGCGACGGTGGTCCGGTACACACCCTTGCGCAACAAGCCCGTGCAACGCGTAGCAGTCTGTGGCGGTGCGGGTAGTTTTTTGCTACCCGACGCTATTCGGGCAGGTGCCGACGTATTTGTCACGGCTGACTACAAGTACCACGAATTCTTTGACGCCGATAGCCGTATCGTCATCTGCGATATTGGGCATTATGAGAGTGAGGTATTTACCAAAGACCTGATTGCCCAGCATTTGAGGGATAAATTCACTACCTTTGCGGTAATTTTAGCGGTTACTGACACCAATCCGGTTCGGTACTTCTTTTAGATAGAGCAAAGAAGCAGGAAATTAAGAGACCAGATGTAGGCAGTAGTTAGTCGTCTCGTTCTCCTATCTTATTTCTCACTTCTCTCAGTATACATTTTAAAACATCACTCCTCCGAATGGAACTAACGGTAGCGCAAAAGTTAGACGCACTTCTTAAACTGCAGGCCATTGATTCTCAGTTAAATGATATTCGCAAAATGCGGGGCGATCTACCCGAGGAAGTTCGCGACCTGGAAGACGAAATTGCCGGTTTCGAAACGCGCATTGGCAAATTCAACAGCGAAGTAAGCTCCCTTCAGGATGAAGTAGACCGCCACAAGGGTATTAAAAAAGACGCCGACAAGCTCATTGCCCGCTATAAAGAGCAGCAGATGAACGTGCGCAACAACCGCGAATTCGACGCCATCACGAAAGAGATTGAATTGCAGTCGCTGGAAATGGAATTGTCGGACAAAAAGATTGCCGAGTCGCAGTTTCGGATGCAGGGCAAGCAGGAAGAGATCAACACCACGCAGGAATCGCTCAATCTTCGGAAAGAAGACCTGAAGATGAAAAAGCAGGAGCTTGATCAACTGGTGGCTGAAAGCGAAGCCGACGAGCGGACCCTTTCGCTGGAACGCGACGAGCAAGCCAAAAACGTAGAAGCTCGCCTGCTATTATCCTACGACAAGATTCGGAACAACGCCATCAATGGATTAGCCGTTGTAACGGTTCGCCGGGGTGCCTGTGGTGGTTGCTTCAACGTGGTTCCTCCACAGCGGCAGGCCGATATTAAAGACAAGAAGAAAATCATCGTCTGCGAACACTGCGGCCGAATACTAGCCGATGTTGACGCCATCGTTGAGCCCGTAGCCGTTGGCCGCGGTCGGTAAGAAACGGTTTTTGTTGTAGAACCAAAAATGGCCCGGAGGATATCCTCCGGGCCATTTTTGGTTCTACAACAAAAACCTGTAAGGTCTCTTTTTCAGACCTTATACGGTTAGGCTGATTCAATCAACCCGGCCCTTTATGGCCTTTGGGTGGTGCCTGTAGGTTGCCATTGACATCAAAGTGCACCTCGCTCGTTTTGCCGTTCAGCGTATACCGAACATCATAAAACAGTACAGCACCGGTAGTGGCATCGGTCACAACTTCGGCCCGCACGAGTGTATAGCCCGCAAAGGTGGCGGTCATGTATGCAGTAACGGGAGCCGGTAATAGTTTAGCATCGGCGAGCACCGTGCGAATCGGCGGTGTGCGGTCGCCTTTCGGGCCACCGGGCCCGCCCGGACCGCCGCCTTTGGGGCCATTACCAGGACCCTGCAGCAACGTACCTGCACTATCGAAATGGAGTTGACGCATTTTACCATCCAGCGTAAACTGAATTTCGTAATAGGTAGCACCGTCACGATCAATTCCCTTCTCGGCCTGCACAAACGTATACGATCCGTACGTACTGGTCAAATAAGTAAAAACGGCCGCAGGCACCGTTGCTTTGTCAACTACCGTTTCGCTGCAAGGCTTGCCGGTTACCGCCGTAGCATTGTTGGGGTTGCCTACGCGAGCCAGCGAGGCAATGATTGTGGCTTCGTCGTCCTGAGGGCTAACGGAATTACTTTGTTGGGTGCAGGCGGCCACCGCTACTAGCAGGGCCAGACCAAACATCAATTTGTGTAGCATACTAAATGGTTATTTTGAAAAGTGAAAAGAGATTAAGGTAAGCGCAGGCACCCAGTCGATTAATGACCAGACAGGGCAGTAAAGGTTACGGCCATAGGGTATAGGTAGGTTCAGTGATAAACGTATGCAGTTCGCTGCCCATCAGCTCATGCGCAACAGTGCTGAGCCTATCCGCAGAACCTGCCTGGAATAACTCGTCGCCACCCGACAAGTGCTGGCTTACATCGAAGAACGGCACCTGCCACTCCCGGCTTTCCTGCACATAAACGGCGCGCATCAACTGCACCAGTTGTTGTTCAAGTTCTTTTCTATGTGGCAAAGGAGACACCAACACAACCTGACGGTTGCAGACACGTACCTGCAATAGCACCTTTACCAGTTGCTCGCGAAGCGTTTTCAATTGGGCAAAGCGGTGGCTTCCCAGCCAGAGTCTGGCCCGCATCATCAACCGGCCAACGGGCTTATCAGGAAGCCAGTCAAGTGGCGAATCGAATTGAAGCAAAATCAGATCGTAAGCAGACAGGCGCAGTTTAGGCAGCAGCCGACTGGCTTCTGCCATACTGACCGGGCGGTAATCAATTTCGACCGGGTGTCTGCTTGATCGAAGCCGACGAGCAAACTGCGCCACGTAGCTTTTACCGGTGGGCAAACCCGGCCCGCAAGCCTGTGTACTGCCCAGAATAAGTATGTTCATCGTGTTGGTGAGTGTTGTCTATTATAGAGCAGGAGGAAGCAGTCAATGCGGTGAGCTGCCCACTATGAAACATTACGTAAGCCTTCTGCTGACCGTTGCAGGACCGTAGGTATTTTTTTAGTTTAGTAGCTGTGTAAAAAGTTGTTATAGTGAGGCCATCGGTGCAACAGGGCTCGCGTCTCCTGCGTACGGTATAGTACGAAGTGTGTTTCATTTAATCTGCCAACGCTCGTGTTTTTTCGACGCCGTTCTTCTTTCACCGATAACGACCTGCTGAGTGTTATCGAAGCTTGCCGAACAAACGACGTTCGGGCCCAGCGAACGCTGTTCCGGCAGTACTATAGTTACGCCAAGAGCGTTTGTCTGCGGTATATGGCCAACGTCGATGAGGCCGACGATGTGCTGAACGAAAGCTTCCTGAAAGTTTTTCAGCATCTGGGCTCCTACGATACCTCGTTGCCTTTCAAAGCCTGGCTGCGAACAATTGTGGTAAACACAACGATCAGTTATCACCGCAAGCATCATAAGCTCGACACGGTTTCTTTATCACCGGCAACCGGCAGCAGCCCGCCGCCAGACATACCCGTTCATGAAACGGCCGTTGACCAACTGGCAGCCGAAGAAATTCTGGCCCTGGTGCAGCAGTTGCCGCCCATTCACCGAACTGTTTTTCTCATGCACGTAGTTGATGGCTACAGCCTGCGCGAAGTAGCCGACAATCTCAACGCCAACGAGGCAACCATACGATCTCATTTTTTGCGGGCCCGCGTTCGCCTGCAGGAGCTAGTCACCACCGCCTCTTCATCTTCAAAACGTCCGTCACAATTCTATGAAAACTGATCCGTTTGACGACGCCATCCGCCGGAAACTAGAAGGGGTCAACCCGCCGTTCCAGGAAAAAAACTGGACCCAGTTTCAGCGGTTCATGGGTAGCCAGGGATTTCCCCCCTCGCTGTGGCAAACGCCTACGCGCTGGCTGCAACCCGCCCTCATGGCCGCCGCCGTAGCAGGCATGGTCATCACAACCATCTGGCAGTACCGCACTACGCAGTCGCTGACTGAACATGTGCAGACGCTGACCAAAACGGTTGAACGGATGGAACATGTGCAGACACGCCTGCAACAGTCATTGACCGCAATGGCCACCGAACACCCCCGCGTTGATACCGTGTATCTGACGCAGTCGGCCCGCCCTGGTTCGTCTGTCATGCGGGGTATCAATGCCTATGACGAACCCTACACAGTCTATTCGCCTCGCACAAGCCGCCAGCGGGCAGCCGAAGCAACCCTTTCGGTGGCTGGCGAACCTGCCTATCCGGCACCACTAACCCGCGCCGACCGGCAACGTACCCAGCCACAGTCATCTGACCGGATAGCCAGCCGGATTCAGCGGTTGGGCGATACAAGGCAACTGGGAACAGGCCAAGCCAACCCGGCCAATCAGATGGTTCCGGGTCAATCTGAATCAACCAGTGACCAGCCAGCAACGGAGCAACCCCAGTCAGCTTCTGATCGGTTGGTAACAGGTCGGGCCAACCCAACGTCGACTCCTGCAACGCCCGATCAATCCCGCTACACAACCGCTCCCGTCAGCTCAATCCCGATTCCTCCTGAATCAGCCAGGATAGGTACACGCCGGACAGGCCGCCCGGATATTGTACGAAACAACAGCCGACTTTCTGAGTACCAATCATCGAATTCAACCAGTACTTCATCCCGATCGAATGACCCAACTCTTTACACTACTTCAGTAACCAATCAGGTACGTACCACCAAAACAGAAACGGTCGATCCAGCTATTACTGCGCTTGGTTCACTGGCCAGTGTGCAACCGTTGACGCCCCTGGCTTTGTCGGGCCCATCTGAGGCACTTGCCGAAAGCTGGCAACGGCACCTCCGCCGGGTACGTTACCGGTCGCCCTATACAACCACGATGGGGGCTACGGTAGCCGCCGTAGAGCCCGCCTCGCCGGCCCAGCACACCACTCCGCTACCCATCACCTTCCGGCTAGGCGCAGGCGGCGAGATCGGCACGGCGCAATCGGGAATAGGTGTCTATGGCGAAGCAATCGTGGCTGACCGCTGGACAATAGGCACTGGCCTGAGCCACATCAACTGGGCTGGCGACGCCTACGCAACGGAACAGGTATTCATGGCTAAAACGAAACGTGATTTTCGGAAAGACTATCCCGGAAGCACGCAGCCTGTACTAATCGGACCCGGTTTGCCCCGTAAAGTGATGGACATTAGCCGGGTGGGGCAATCGCTGGTGATTCCGCTGCAAGTTGGCTACCGGATCAGCCTGGGCAAAAACTATGTCCTTACTCCATTCGTAGGCTTGAATCTGAGCCTGAATCCACGCGAAACAGTTACGTATGCCTTTGATTTCTTTAACCCCCGCGATGAAGTCAGGGAAAACCTGACAGTAAGACGCCCGGCGTTATGGTATAGTAGCGGAGCCATAGGCGCTGGTATGGAGCGGCAGTGGGGCCGGTTTACGGGGCAGGTAAGCCCGGTAGTCATGGTTCCTCTGGCTGATGTCGACGCCTGTCTGAACTCGCTCTCTGTTGGCCTGCGTGGACGGCTTTTTTACCGGTTTTGAACCCACCGTACTTGCCATTTTAGACAAAACCCTGTAGTTTAGTAGACTTTCTCTTTTACTAACCTACATATGAACCGTACCGACCTATTAAAGTTGCTCAGCTTTGTGCTGGTTATTCAGCTTCTGTTCACTGCCCTCCGTTATTTTGTTGGGTATGAAGCGCCTCCAATGTTAACAAGCGGCGTAACAGCCGGTGTCATGTCTGTCTATTTTGCCCGGCAGCGGCGAAAATCAAAATGAACATTACGGAACTACACTGACCAGAATCGGTGTAGTTTTTTTTTGCCCTGGCCAACATCAGGGTCAGGCCAGATTAGTCGTTCCAGACAAAACTTAACGACCTGTCAGCTTGTTGGTTAGCCGGAGTTTTCTATAACTTTGTTAAAACAGGGTGTCCCTTTCGGATTTCATGAACAAGCTAACCGCCGACGATCTCATCTACGGTTATATCAACGGCATCTTTCCGATGGCCGACGCCGACGGTACGCTCTACTGGTACTCGCCAGACCCCCGCGCCATTATTCCACTCGATACCTACAAACCGGCCAAATCGCTGCGACCAATTCTAAACAAACGCCTGTTCGACATTCGCATCAATGCTGATTTTGAACAGGTTATGCGCCATTGTGCCGTGCCCCGCTCGGAAGATGACAGCACCTGGATTTCGGACGAAATTATTGACGCCTATACCGAACTACACCGGATGGGCCTGGCTCATAGCGTAGAAACCTACATCGACAACCAGTTGGTAGGCGGCTTGTATGGCGTAGCGATTGGCTCAGTTTTCTTCGGCGAATCCATGTTTCACCACGTACCCAACGCCTCGAAAGTAGCGTTTCATCACCTGATCATGATCCTGCGTGAGCAGCAATTCCAGTTGCTCGATACCCAGTTTATCAACGATAACGTAAAACGCTACGGTGCCATCGACATCAGCAAGCGCGACTATACCGATCTACTAAAAAAAGCGCTCCGCCACAAGGCTCGTTTTACAGAACCCGCCATCGAGCACCTGTTCAAAAGCCACGCCGGTGATTGACATGTAAGTCGTACACGGCTGGTGCCGTGTACGACATGGCACCCTTGAACTTTGGACGTACTTTTGCCCCATGTCCCTTCCCGTTCTTGTCATTAAATTTGGTACCGCCTCCATTACGTTGCCCGGCGGTGAATTGAATAAACCCGCTATGGTCGATATCGCCCGGCAGGTAGCAGCACTCCATACTCAGTACCATATTGTGCTCGTCTCATCGGGGGCGGTGGGGGCTGGCCGTGGTAGTATCAGCAACTACAAAGGCGAAATCAGCCAGCGGAAAGCCGCGGCGGCCGTGGGCAATCTCCGGCTTCTTAACCTGTACAGCCGTTTCTTCGATGTGTACGGTATCACCGTAGCACAGAGCCTTTGCGAACGGCATCACTTCGCCAACCGCGACCAGTTCCTGCAATTGAAAGATACCTACGAAGAGTTGTGGAGCAACGGCATTGTGCCGATTGTGAACGAAAACGACGTGGTGAGCAACCGGGAACTGAAATTTTCGGATAACGATGAACTGGCCACCCTGCTGGCCGTTGGCTTTGGTGCCGATGTGCTCATGCTGTGTACGTCGGTTGGCGGCCTGCTCGACCCCGATGGCAACCTGATCCGGCACGTACCCCGCCTCACTGAAGCAGTCTTTGGCGTAGTGCGAACCGATAAATCATCGATGGGCCTGGGCGGGATGGCCTCCAAACTGACGTTTGCCAAACTGGCTACCCGCATGGGTATCCGGGTGGTCATTTTCGGATTGACCGAGCCCGACAGCATTCGCAAAGCACTGGACGGCAGCATTGGCACACAGATTGAACCCCAGCCAATGACCCTGTCGGCCCGAAGCCGCTGGCTGGGTAGCGGCAGCCTGGTAGTAGGCCGCGTTCGGGTCGATGCGGGCGCGGCGGCGGCCCTGCAACGCAGGAATAGCCTGCTGGCGGTTGGTGTAGCCGAGATTTTGGGGGAATTCTCGGCCGGTGAGGTCATCGAGATTGTCGACGAAACCGGTAATGCGCTGGCAGTAGCCCAGGCCCGTATCTCCTCCTTCGACCTGGCCAATCTAACTTCCCGACAGAATATAGACGTGGCCAATGCCAACGACATCGTACTTTTGTAGAAATCAGTAGTGCATTTATGACACCGATCACTCCCCTTCTTCAGGCAACGCAACAGGCCGCTTCGGCGATACGACGGCTGAGTAGCGACGAAAAAACACGCTTGCTCAACCGCCTGGCCGACGTGCTGTTGACCAATACGGCGTCTATTCTGGCCGAGAATCAACGTGATCTGGATCGTATGCCCGACACCGATAGCAAGAAAGATCGCCTGCGCCTCACCGAAGCCCGCGTTAAAGACCTTGCCGATAGCTTACGGCAGGTAGCGGTGCTGCCCGATCCGGCTGGTGTGGTGCAACTGGAGCGTGAACTGGAGCCAGGACTGACACTGAAGAAACTGGCGGTTCCGCTGGGTGTGGTGGGCGTTATTTACGAATCGCGGCCCAACGTCACGGTCGATGTGGCGTCCCTTTGTCTGCGGTCGGGCAATGCCTGTGTGCTGAAAGGGGGAAAAGAAGCCGATTTTTCAAACCGGATACTGGTGAGCCTCATTCAGGGCGTGCTCGCCGAATTTAACGTACCTAAAGAAGCGGTGTTGCTCCTGCCGCCCGACCGGGCCGTGGTAAATGAGTTACTAACCGCCACCAGGTACGTTGATATCATCATTCCGCGTGGCTCCGAATCGTTGATTCAATACGTTCGAACGCATTCAAAGATTCCGACCATCGAGACGGGCGCGGGCGTTTGCCATACCTACGTTGAGCAATCGGCCGATCTGGACATGGCCGCCCGAATTGTCGTCAACGCCAAGGTGTCGCGCCCATCCGTCTGTAATTCGCTCGATGGCGTGCTGGTCGACGAAGCCGTTGCAGGTACGTTCCTGCCGCGTCTGATTGAGGGTTTTCTGGCGTATCAGGTCGAAATTTTTGCCGACGAAACCAGCTATGCTATTCTGGAGCAGGCGGGCTACCCCTACCTGCAACACGCGCAACCGGCTGATTTTGGCCGCGAGTTTCTGGACTATAAATGCGCCGTGAAGGTTGTTTCGGGTCCCGATGAGGCCCTGTCGCATATTCAGGCGTATTCATCAAAGCATTCAGAAGCGGTCATTTCAACGAATCAGGCGCTGATTGATCGGTTTCTGACCGAAGTGGATGCCGCGGCGGTCTACGCCAATGCCTCGACCCGATTTACCGACGGCGGCTGTTTTGGATTAGGTGCCGAGATTGGCATTTCCACGCAAAAACTGCACGCCCGCGGACCATTTGCGCTCGAAAAACTCGTCACCGAGAAGTGGGTCGTGACCGGAACAGGGCAAATTCGGGGGTAAGGTCAGATTGGCTACTGCCCTTTCAACTGCGCCACCAGCGTGTCGTTGTATTTGCGGGCTACCGGCACCGTTAGTTGCCCATCAAGCAGGTGCAGTTTGTAGCCCTGCGCATTGCCCGACACGCGCTCAACCTGATCGAGATTGACGACGTACGACCGGTGGCAGCGCACAAATGGCGCGCCTTCGCCGAGTTGGGTTTCGAGGCGGGTCAGGCTGCTTCGCATCAACTCTTTAGCGAGCCGGCCGTTTTTCAGGTAAAAAATGGTGCAGTAATTATCACTCGATTCGATGGCCAGCAAGTCATCGCGGTTTAGTTGCAGTGTATCTTTTTCGTTTTCGGCGACAAACAAAACCTGTTGACTGCCAATGGGTTGCTGCGCCGGAACCGGCATGGCAACTGGTACGCGTTCAGTATCAACGGGCGGTTCGGGCGCGGTTTTATGCAGTATAAAATGAGCGGCCTGCTGCTCGTACTTCCGTAGCTGAACAATGTAGTTGGTCAGCACAACGCCTACAGCCGGAAAAATGCCCAGCAAGAACGTTATACCGATAGTCCAAAGCCAGCCGCCTTGCGTCGACAAGCCAGCTAACCAACTCATGTATAACCTATTGGCTATAGCAATGCAGAGAATCAGCGTCAGGATTTTAGCAATTTCACGGCCTACCGTCCAGTGCTCTTCGGCAAAATAACGCGGCAGCAGCCGGGTTCCCCGATCAAAAAGGATCATCACGCCCGTGGTGACCGCCCCAAATCCCAGCACCTTAAACATTTTGTCGGATGTATGCCAGTCCGAAATGCCGAAGGGTTGAAAAAGCAGCAGGAACCCGCCCACAAACGCCCCGATAACCCACTCGTTTCCCGCTGATTCAGGAACAGGATACGGCTGACGAAACAGTTTGCCCAGGTTCATAACGGTTGACTAGTAAGTCAGAATGGTCTCCACTGCAACACTTGTTCAACAAATCCGGGAATGGCGGGTGGATAGGCAATGGCCATAAACACAATACCAAACAGCCCACCATACAAGTGAGCGTCATGGTTGACGCCCGAATCGCCCCGGCGAGCAGCGTAGTATGAATAAGCCAGATAAATGAACGCAAAAATAAAGCCCGGAATAGGCACTGGAATAAAGAAAAAGTAAATGGGCGTGAGCGGCAGGATCAGGATGGTGGCGAAAATAATGGCCGATACGCCACCCGATGCCCCCAGCGAATTATAGCCTGGACTGTTTTTGTATTTCATCAGTGTTGGAATGTCCGAGATAACAATGGCAATCAGGTAAAAACCGACGAGCACAGCCCCACCCAGGTTGCCAAACAGCTCTCCGAAAATACGCTCTATTCCCTGCCCGAAAAAGTAAAAACTGAGCATATTGAAAAACAGATGGCTCATATCGGCATGCAGAAAACCGGACGTGACCAGGCGGTGGTATTCGCCCCGTTTCGCCACGGCATACGGGTTCATGATCCACCGATCCATCACGGCTGGGCTATTCCACCCCCACAGGCTGATAGCGACGGTAACGGCAATAAGAAGCAGGGTTATTGACATAATAAAGGGTTAGAGAAATGTCATTTATGGTCATTAAGTGGTCATTCGCTACGCTGTCATTGATCGAGTTAGCCAACGAATGACAGCGCGGTGTAATGACCACTTAATGACCATAAATGACATTTTAGTTAGCTTTCCCGCTCCACCAGTTGATGGGCGAAGGAGAGTAAAACGTCCTTTCGGGCAGGGTCGGCGGTAATCTGTTCTAAATTGGTGAATCCTTTGGCAAAATAGTCGGCGATACGGGCTTCTGCTAATTCACGAATGCCTAACTCGTTATAAATGGTAGTCACCGCATCGACCTTATCCGACTTATCGAATACGTCCCGATTCATCCAGTCGGTGAGTTCGAGACGTACCTGGCCTTCAGCGCGTTCGAGCGCTTCGATCAGCAGGAAGGTTTTTTTGTTGGCAATGATATCGCCGCCGACCTGCTTACCAAACTTGGCGGGGTCGCCGTATACATCGAGCAGATCATCTTTCAGTTGAAAGCCAATACCAATATTCACCCCGGCATCGTACAGGCGCTGGGTGCTGCTGGCGTCGGCTCCGGCTACGATGCCGCCCACTTCCATAGCAAACCCCAGTAACACCGACGTTTTGAGCCGGATCATGTCGATGTACTCCGCCTCCGACACGGTATCGCGGCTCTCGAAGTTCATGTCCATCTGCTGGCCTTCACACACCTCGGCGGCCGTCTGGCTAAACCGCGACAGCACCTGCCGCAGGTACGTTGGTTCCACGTCGAGCAGTTGCTCATAGGCTTTCACCAGCATCACATCGCCGGAAAGAATGGCAATATTGGTGTTCCACTTTTCATGAACCGTTGGCTGTCCGCGTCGCAACGGGGCCTGGTCCATAATATCGTCGTGCAGGAGGGTGAAATTGTGGAATACCTCAACGGCCACGGCGGGTTTAAGGGCTTTCTGCCAGTTGTCGGTAAAGAGCGACGCGGTCAGTAACGTCATCAGCGGGCGCATGCGCTTGCCGCCCAGGCTCATAATATACCGAATTGGATCGTAAAGTTCGGCCGGTGACTGACCGTATGGGGTTTGCTCGAATTGGCTAAGTAGCGCGTCGGCTAACTGATTGGGGGTCATTGAGTAAAAGGTCCGCTTCGTGCGTAAGGTTTGCGTTTCCGGCGTATTCAACGTCAAACACGAAAGCTGACTCAAGGCTTGTTTGCCCAAAAGTAAGCAACAACAGCCAGTAAATTAGGTGGCAGTAGCCGTTGTAGAACGTACCGACGGCTACTGCCAGTTACTACTACTGTTTTTCCAGAACCGCCAACCAATTGGCATATGCTTCCTGGTAGGCCTCATGTACGCGTGGATCAGGATCGAGGGTCCGTACCAGGGTCAAGCCGCTAAAGGCTTCGTCGCGGTTGGCGTAGTAACCCAGGCCAAGCCCGGCACCACGGGCAGCCCCCTGCGCCCCGTCGGTATTGTATAGTTCAACCGCCGCACCCGACAGGTTGGCGAACGTGTTGCCAAATAACGGGCTCAGGAACATATTGGCCTCGCCCGCCCGAACGGTTTTCAGCCCTACACCTACCTGCTCCATCACTTGTATGCCGTAGTACAGTGCGAAAACGATACCTTCCTGCGCCGCTCGTACCACCTGCGGCAAGCCGTGCCGGGTGAGGTTCAGGCCCTGGAACGTAGCGCCCAGATCCCGGTTTTCCAGTACCCGCTCGGCCCCATTCCCAAACGGCAAACAGACCAGTCCATCGGCCCCGACAGGTGCTTTTTGAGCCAGTTCATTCATGCTGTTGTAGCTGATACTCTTCTGGAACAGCGTGTTACGCAGCCAGCTATTCAGGCTACCCGTGCCGTTCACGCACAGCAACACGCCATAGCGCGGTGCCTCGGGCGTATGGTTCACGTGCAGAAACGTGTTCACCCGCGACTGCGGATCATACTGCGCTTTATCGCTCACGCCGTAGACCACGCCCGACGTACCTGCGGTGGCGGCTATTTCGCCCGGCTCCAGCACATTCAGCGACATAGCATTATTGGGTTGGTCACCCGCCCGATACGTTACCGGCGTGCCCTCGGCCAGCCCGGTTTCAGCGGCAGCGGTCGCCGTGAGCCGACCCTGATCACCGAAAGTAGGCCGTAGCGGCGGCATCAGCGACGCATCAAACCCATAATACTGCATCAGGAAATCGGCCGGGCGGTTTTCCAGGAAATCCCACAGAATACCTTCCGACAAACCCGACGCGGTGGTAACAATTTCGCCCGTAAGGCGGGCCGCCAGGTAATCGCCGGGCAGCATAAAGTGCGCTACGTTGGCGTATACATCGGGCTGGTTTTCTTTCACCCAGGCCAGTTTGGCGGCCGTGAAATTGCCCGGCGAATTCAGCAAATGGCGCAATACCCGATCCTGCCCCAGCGCCTCAAACGCTCGTTGCCCGTATGGAACAGCCCGGCTATCGCACCAGATGATCGAAGGCCGCAATACGTTAAGCTGGGCATCCGTCACCACCAGGCCGTGCATCTGGTACGAGATACCAATAGCCTTAATGTCAGCAGCTTGAACACCGGCGGCGTCCATTACTGCGCGAATGGCCTGGGTGGTATTGTGCCACCACAGATCGGGTTGTTGCTCAGCGAAACCCGGCTGCGGGGCATCGATCGCCATTTCGGTTTCGGGAAAAAAGGCAGAGGCAACCGCCTTGTTTGTAGCGGCGTCGACTAAACAGGCTTTAACGGATGAACTACCGAGATCAAGTCCAAGGAGAAACATAGAGTGGGGTTAATTGTCATTAAGTGGTCATCGGGCTTCGCTGTCATTGATTGTCATTAGTTGCAAAGACGATGAATGACAGCGAAGCCCAATGACCACTTAATGACAGCGTAGCGTAATATGACTGTAAAATTAAAATGTTATTTTCGGCTAATTATACCGTTTCAATGCACAAACAAGCAGTTTTTATTGGAGATGTCCACGGTCGCCATCATTGGCAGAGCGTTGTAAAAACCTGGCTCGATCATGCCGATCAGATCGTTTTTCTGGGCGATTACCTGGATACGCACGACCAGCACATGACCACCGATCGGATAGAAGCCAATTTCAAGGAGATCATCAAGCTGAAACGTACCCATCCCGACAAAATTAGGCTTCATCTCGGCAATCATGACTTTTATTATTTCTACAACAATCCCATGTTCATTGGGTCGGGCTACCACGAAGAGGCGGCTCAGGAATGGCATGAGTTGATAAAGAAGAACGTCGATCTGTTTCGGCTGGCGTCCCGCTTCGACCAGACCTTCGCCAGTCATGCCGGCTTTACCAACTGGTGGGTTAAGGAATTTCAGGAGGCTTATGAACGAAAAGTCCGTCAGCCACTCGAACTGGATAACCTCGTTCCGGTCCTGAACAATTGCCTGAAAACCGTTTCGCCGGATACGTTTACCAACCTGATTGCAACCGTAGGCGTAAAACGAGGCGGCCTGTCGCCGTCTGGTGGCCCAATCTGGTGCGATCAGCGCGAGCTTCAGGCCGATCCGCTGACGGGTTTCAATCAGGCAGTAGGCCACACTCCACAACCGGGCGGGCGGTATACGCAGACCCACGCTACTGGTGGTGAATGGCTCACATTCAACGACTTAGGCGAAGCCGCTATCACCCAGCCTTTCATCCTGCTTTACGACAAAGCAGATTGAGTGTAACGCGGACTTCAGTCCGCCTGTTGACTACCACAGATGCGGACTGAAGTCCGCGTTACACTCAACCGGTTAGCGAAGACAATTCGTTTTGTACTTTTGCCGCTTCAATTCAGACTTAGTTATGCAGCAATACCACGACCTGCTTCGTCATATTTTGGCCAATGGTGCCCGCAAAACCGACCGTACCGGTACGGGCACGCTCAGCGTTTTCGGCTACCAGATGCGCTTCAACCTGCAAGACGGGTTCCCGTTGCTGACCACCAAAAAAGTCCATACCAGGTCGATCATCCATGAGTTGCTGTGGTTCATAAAAGGTGACACCAACATTAACTATTTGAAAGCCAACGGTGTCAGTATCTGGGACGAGTGGGCCGACGAGAACGGTAACCTCGGCCCTGTGTATGGCAAGCAGTGGCGTAGCTGGCCTGACCCCAACGGCGGTAGCATCGACCAGTTGTCGGATGTATTGCGGCAACTAAAAAATTCGCCCGATTCGCGGCGGATGATCGTTACGGCCTGGAATCCGGCCGATATTCCGAACATGGCGTTGCCCGCTTGCCATGCCCTTTTTCAGTTCTACGTGGCCCCACCCGATCCGGAAAAAGGCGAAACCCGCAGCAAGCTATCCTGCCAGCTTTACCAGCGTAGTGCCGACGTTTTTCTGGGTGTACCGTTCAATATTGCGTCATACGCGCTGCTTACCATGATGGTGGCCCAGGAATGCGGATACGACGCCCACGAGTTTATCTGGACGGGCGGCGATACGCATCTGTACAGCAACCACCTGGAGCAGGTCGAGACCCAGTTATCCCGGTCGTTCCGGCCGTTGCCAACCATGCGCCTGAACCCCGATGTTCGGTCGATTTTTGATTTCACGTACACCGATTTCACGCTCGAAAACTACGACCCCTGGCCTGCCATCAAGGCTCCCGTCGCCGTTTAGCCGTAGTGTCCATGAACATACTGCTCGTTAAGGTTACGCTGATGCCGGTTGTGATTGGCCTGGTAACGCTGGTCAGTCGCCGGTGGGGAAACAAAGCGGGGGGCCTTATTGCCAGCATGCCGTGGATAGCCGGTCCAATCCTGCTGTTTCTGATTCTTGAACACGGTAAAAACTTTGGCATTCAGGCGGTTCCCGGCATCCTGACCGGCATCCTGTCGCTGATCGGTTTCTGCTACTGTTACGCCCGGCTGGCCCCTTATCTGGCCGGTCTGTGGGCGCTGCTTCTCTCCTACCTCGTCTTCGTGCTGATTGCCCTGCTTTTCACGGCTATCAACCTGGATTTACTGACAAGCTACGGGATAGTCATGGTTAGTGTCGTGTTGGCGTTACGTTTTTTTCCAACGCCAGCAGTAACCTCACCAGCAGTCAGGCGATTGCCTTATGACGTACCAATTCGGATGATCGTCGCCACTCTGTTTGTAATCGGCATCACCGGGCTGGCGGCTTTGTTGGGGCCAACCTGGAGCGGCATTTTAACTCCATTTCCCATCATTACGTCTATTCTGGCGGTGTTTACGCAGCATATACAAGGCAGCAGTGCGGCCATTGTTACCCTGCGGGGCATTGTGATGGGCTTGCTGGGCTTCACCACGTTCCTGTTTCTTCAGGCCTTCCTGCTGCCTGAATTTTCGGTGGCCCAGTCTTTTTTTCTAGCCTTACTCATCAACGGCGCCATCAATCTTGTTGTCAGCAAAGTAGCCTGACCGGCAGCGCCGGTCAGGTCGTTTATTCATATCAACCTCATGCACATTCATCTTCATACTACGGCGCCTGCTGCTGCGGCCACAATCTGGCCATTGGTAAAAGGCCAGCCGTTACCTACAATAGCCCAGGTAGCGCAAGCCGATTTTAAAGGCGACCTCCACGAAGCACAGTTGCTGTACACCGCCGAAGGTCAGAAAATATGGCTACTCGGCTTAGGCGATACACCCACAAGCCACGATTACCTACGCGCCGTTCGGAAATTGACCTATACGCAGAAAAGCAAGCTCCCCGCCTCGGTGGCTATTGACCTGACGGGGTTGCCCATGCCGGTTGTGGAGGCGGTGGTGCTGGGTACGTTGGGCGGCGGCTACAACCTGAAATTATACCACACCAATCAGCCAGAACCGGGTCCTTTCTACAGCCAACTGGGTGAGCTTCACTTGACGGTGGCTGAAGTTGATTATGACGTCGCTCAGCGAGCCATTGAGCGGGCTACCATCATCTGGGACGCGCAACGGGCCATGCTCGATCTGATGAACGCGCCCTCGAACTACAAAACGCCGCAGGTACTAGCCGACTGGGCAGTAGCTTCCGGCCGTGAATATGGCTATAGCGTAACGGTTCTGGATCATGATGAACTGGCCCGGCAAGGCTACAACGCGCTGCTCAGCGTGGGGCAGGGAAGCGAGAATCCACCGATGCTGCTGATTCTGGATTACAACCCGGCCAACGCGACGGGCACCACCGTTGGGCTGGTGGGCAAAGGCGTAACCTTCGATACCGGTGGTTTGTCGATCAAGCCGTCGACCAACATGCACCTGATGAAAAGCGACATGGGTGGGGCCGCCGCTGTGCTGGGTACGTTGGAAGCCGCCGCCCGCCTCAACATTCCCCGGCGCGTTGTGGGGGTGATTCCTACCACAGAAAATGTAGTCGACGGCATGTCTATCAAACCCGGCGACGTCATCACGTCCTACATCGGGAAAACCATCGAGATCATTGACACCGATGCCGAAGGCCGCGTCATTCTGGCCGACGGCCTGGGTCATATGGTGCGGCATATTCAGCCCGATGTGCTGATCGATCTGGCTACCCTGACGGGTAATGTGATTGCCGCGCTGGGGTATCAGGCTGGTGGTTTATTTACGCAGAACGATGAATTATCGACGCAGTTACAGGCAGCGGGCGAACGTACCGGCGAACGGCTATGGCGTTTACCACTGTGGGATTCGTATAAAGACGACCTGACTTCTGATGTGGCCGACGTAAAGAACTTCAGTGGCAAACCCATCAATGGGGCCATTGCGGCGGCTAAATTCCTGGAAGTATTCACGGAGAAACACCCCGCCTGGGCTCACCTCGACATCGCCGGGATGGCGTTTGCCGACACGGAATTTGGCCAGCAGAAAAACGCCACCGCTTTCGGTATACGGCTCCTGATCGACTTTTTGTTGGTGAGTGGCTAATAATAGGCTGGTAAGTTGTGTGGCAGTAGTGCGTCGTAGCGATTCAGGTACACGACTTACCAGATTATACTTTACAAATACAGCACCCGGTATTTAACCGAGCCGTAGAGCCGCCAGAAAACAGACAGGAACGGAGTAGCCACGGCTGTAAACATCGCCTCCTTGGCTACCTCCCACGTACCTGAACCGGCCCCGGCAGGCCAGCGCTCAATGGCGAGCCAGACCGTGAGGCCAACGTATGTCAGCAGACTGATCAACACCAGTGGAACGTACCCAAAACCCGCCGATATGAGGGCCACAACGAGGCTGATGATGGTTGTGTAATAACGCAGTACCATAACTTCATGCCGGGGCATACGTTGCCGAAACAAATCAGGGTGCCGTTTGTAGAGCAGTGCGTCGTAGCGATTCTGCCGTTCGTTGGTCAGCACGGCATAGCGGTTGGCCACGCGAAACGGACGGACTACAGTAGCTTCAGGGCATTTCAGGATGGGAATACCGATCTCAAGCAATTTGAACTGGAGGTCGGCATCAACGCGCCAGGCCAGGTCAAACGATTCCTCAAAACCGCCCGCCCGCTGTAAGGCAATCGTTTGGCAAAAGCAGTTGGCCGTTAGAAAATCGCTGATTTCTACCACACGATCAATACTTCGCTGGGCACCTGTTACCCGAGCTGGATACGTGGTACGAACCGTACCCGTAACAACCTGCGCGCCACGCATAAACATACGCTGGGCAGCCAGTAACCAGCCCGGTTGGGGTAGACAATCATCGTCGGTAAACGCAATATGCTGACCTCGGGCCGCCCGCCAGCCCCTATTCCGGGCGGCAGCCAGCCCCATTGAGCGAGGTTGCGCCAAATACCGAACCTCAATATGGCTATGGCGCGCAAACTCGATGACCAGTGCTGCCGTTTCTGGTTGGTTGGTGTCGTCGACAACCACAATTTCGAACTGATCCCGGGCTAATTGCTGCTGGCTAATAGCCTGTAAGCAGTTTTGCAGGCGAGTGGGGGCATTGCTGGTGGGCACCACCACAGTAAAATAGGGATTCATAGTAGTTGAATAGTCATAGGATCTATTCGGCATAGGCAATAGGCATGCCGAATTGGTCCTACAAAAACGCCGTTCTGCTATACTTTGTCGGAATGACTAAAAAAAGCGATTTAATGGCCGTTTTATTACTATACACCACTTCACGCTCGTATCTTGTCACAGCAGGTTTACTAGCTATGTGCAACAACTGACCCATTTTTCCACGCCGAAATCGCTGCCGTAAGTGTTCTTACTCCACGCGTAGTCGGTAGGTTTGGCTGGCCGCGAAGGCTGGCTTCAGTTCAATAATATAAATGCCAGCCGATAAAGTCGGCAGCGCAATAGGGAGTGGACTTACCCCCTGTTTACGGTGCGCCTGCTGGAGAATAACCCGGCCAAATGCATCTGCTACGATCACCTCAATTGTTTCGTTCAAACGGGCGTCAGGTACGTTGACCTGAACGGATTGGCCAGTCCTGACAGGGTTTGGCCACAGGGCTGGTTCGCTATTGATGGGCTCGGTAGCCAGCGGGGCTTGTATGGTTATCGACACAGACGTAGAAACTGAACAGATTCCCTGCGTCACCGTAACGCTATAGAGGCCACTCAAGCCAGGCGTGAGCCCATATTGTATCAAATCACGGGAGGCCGTGACGAGCCCGCCAGGACCATTCCAGAGGTACGTGACCGGATTGCCTGTTTCGGTGCCGAAAACCCCTACCGACAGCGTTAGCGTGCCGCCGTAAGAAACCACTTTATCACCCGTTACTATAGCAGATAGGGCGCACGGAGGCAACAACCGGCCTTCGGCCACATTGCTCGCGCCCGATTCGGCACGCTGGCTCGCCAGTCGGACGCGATATGCATAAGGCCCCACGCCGCTGCCCGTGGGCATGTCGGTATACGTGGTTGCTGTACCAGCCAGTCGGGCAATCTGGCTGAACGACGAGCGGTTACCATCAGACCGCTCCACCAGGACCGCCGTTGCTTCGGTGGTACCTGCCGTCCAGGACAGTGAAATTTCCTGCCTGGTTGTACGGGTTACAACCAGATTCGTTGTCGAAGGCAATGCGCGGGCCACCGGGTAGCGGTCGAACGTAAAGGCCCGTATGCCCAACTGGTTTCGCAACGTCGGGCCATCATAAAAACCGCGGGGCGCTTCGCCATAAAAAGACGGAAAATAAGACAATGCCTGTACAATTCCCGGTTGCCGCAAAGCCAGATACACCCGGTTCGCTTCCGCGCTACCGCCCGTGAATTGCCCTTTTTGCCCATCAGCCAGAAAAAGATCGATCAATCGTCGGGTGTAGGTTTGCCCGTTTTTCGTCAGTAGCGAGTCGACGGACCAACGCATCTGCATGGCCGGCTCGAACACGATCGTCAGCGTATCGTTGCGGCTATTCTGAAAGACCTGCCGCACGTTGGGCGAGTTCACTTGCTCACTGGCCCCACTGGCGTATAGGTCGCGTAGAATCTGGTCTGCCTGCTCATAGCCGATCTGCCTGCTACCTCCTAGCCCATAATGCAACCCATCGTATTCGGCCGTACCAACGGTGGCAATATTGCTCACACCCTCAGGGTAAATTTCGGGCAGCCGACGCTGAAAGTCACGCAAGGCACCTGCGTCCGGCGACCCGTCCGAGAGCACGTTTATCTGGCTAACATACAGGCGCGGATTAGGGCCATAATCCTGCCTAAGCATCCGGTAAAGCCGCTCAAAATTAGCCGGATAGTTTGCCGTCGATGAGCCCGCTTCGGCTTCCCCCTGCTTATAGATAATGGCCTTGATCTGATTTTGTACACCTGCCCATTGGGTCCGGTATAGCAGGCGTCCGTAGAATGTGGTCAGATCAGCGGGGTTATTGGTATTGCGGTCCGCAAGCTGACCAATATTTGCCCCTCCTTCAGCCCCCGTAAGCAAGCCAATCGGGATTTGTGCTCTTTTTTGAATTGCTTCTCCCAGATATAACCCAAAGGCCCCAACGGCGGCGTAGGGCTGCAACGCCGGTGTCCACTGCATCGACGCTACAATATCTGCACCGTATACGTAGCCACACTGGCGCAGAAACTGGTCGTTCACCGCAATCTTATCCAGACCAGCGCCTCCAATTGCGTTCGACTGGCCATAAATTAAAAATACATCACCACACACAAGCCGTTTCCGTTCCGCTACCAGCGTTGAGTCGCCCGGCAACCGATGAAGGTAGATACGAAGGGTATATTCGGCCAGTTCAGCCCGAATGATAGGGTCAAATCGAAATGTACGACTGGCAGTGAGGTTAACCTGCTGGCTTTGATTGATCGTACCGGCCCGGTCCAGTTGCATGGTTAGGCGCCGGACCGATGCATCTGTGACTGTTCCCTCAACTAATACGACTGCCTGATTGGACGGGTTACGCGGGAACAATTGAAAATTGCGCGGGAGTGTCTGAAATACAACGCCTGACTGACCCCAGGCCGACAGCCAACTACTCATTACCAACAGGAACGCGTAGCTATACTTCATAAAGTGAGGTTTTTCAGCTAAAATTGCAAACTTGTTTTCGTTGGAAACGCAATTTGTTACCTATCAAGTCAATAAAATGACGTGGTAATATACGTTTCAAACTGCAGGAACATAACTGCTTTTCTTAAACGGTTTTTTATGAGCGGCTTGTCCGTAATTATTCTCACTCACAACGAGGAAAAACACATTGCCCGCTGCCTGACCAGCCTACAAGCTGTTACAAATCAGGTCTTTATTGTCGACTCTTTTTCAACTGACCAGACCGTATCCATTGCCCAGTCTATGGGCGCTGTAGTGGTGCAAAACACCTGGTCTACCTACGCGGTACAGTTCAACTATGGCATTGCGCACACACCCTTTCGAACCGACTGGCTGATGCGGATGGATGCCGACGAATACATCTTACCCGAACTGGCTACTGAAATCAATCAACGGCTGGCAACCATACCCAACGATGTCAGCGGCGTGTATGTGAAACGGCGCGTGATGTTTATGAACCGCTGGATCAGGCACGGAGGCTATTATCCGATCTGGCTGTTGCGGCTATGGCGACAAGGCCGGGGCATCTGCGAGCAAACCTGGATGGACGAACATATAAAGCTCGATAGCCAACCCGTTTCCGGGCAGAACGTACCCGGACGTGAGACAGCCGCCAAAACGATTCAGTTTGTCCATGATCTGGTAGACCACAACCTCAATAACCTGACCTGGTGGACACAAAAGCACAATAACTACGCTACCCGTGAGGTTATCGACCTGTTGAATATTCGCTATAATTTTGATGAAACGGTACGGGTAGCTCCCCGCCTGTTTGGCACTCAGGAAGAGCGAAAACGCTACCTGAAAGAGAAGTACGCCACCTTACCCCTGTTTACGCGGCCTATCATCTATTTCCTTTTCAGGTACGTTGTCCAGTTCGGTTTTCTGGATGGACGAAAGGGATTTGTCTGGCATTTTCTACAGGGCCTTTGGTACCGCTTTCTGGTCGATGCCAAACTGATGGAGGTTTACAACCGGGCTGGTCACGATAAAAGCGCCATTATTGCCTACTTTAAAGATGAGTACGGAAGAGACCTCACAACCGGTGTCCGCTAGTGCAGGGCAAACTGACCTGTCGCGCTACAACAACGACTGGTTTAAGCCGGGCCCTCGCTGGAAGATGCTACTCTGGCACTTCACAAACGCTCTGTTTTTCAATTCATACGCCCCGCTGCCATCGCGCGTAAAAGTCAGCCTGTTGCGTGCCTTTGGCGGTAAGGTCGGCGTTGGTGTCATGATAAAACCGGCCGTTAACATCAAATATCCGTGGTTACTTTCCATTGGCAATTACGTCTGGATTGGTGAAGGTGTGTGGATCGATAACCTTACTCAGGTAACCCTTGGCAACCATGTGTGCCTGTCGCAGGGAGCCATGTTGCTAACAGGAAATCATGATTATCGATCAGCCACGTTCGATTTGAAAGTAGCGGCGATTCAGCTCGAAGACGGTGCCTGGATTGGGGCTAAAGCAACGGTTTGCCCGGGCGTGCGGGTGGAATCACATGCTATCCTCTCTGTTGGCTCAGTGGCGAACCGATCATTGGCGGCTTACACAATCTACCAGGGTAACCCGGCAGTGGCCATCCGCAAACGCACGATCAACTCATGACCGTTTCAATTATAACGGTGGTTTATAACGGTGCCGAGACAATTGCCGAAGCAATTGACTCGGTACTGGGGCAAACGTACCCACATATCGAATATATCATCATCGATGGTGCTTCGACAGATGGAACGCAAGCCATTATTACCCGGTATGGTGCCCAGATCAGCCAGTTTGTGTCTGAACCTGACCGGGGTTTATATGATGCCATGAACAAAGGGATACAGCGGGCAACAGGCGATATTATCGGTATTCTGAATGCCGATGATCTGTACCGTCATACCGACGTCATCAGCCGCATTGTCGATACGTTTACTCAGCACCAGGCCGATGCCGTGTATGGCGATCTGGTATACGCCCAGCGTCATGCGCCCGACCAGGTTACACGCTACTGGCAGGCAGGTACGTATAAGCCAGGTGCATTTTTGCGCGGCTGGATGCCGCCACACCCTACCTTTTTTGTCCGCTCAAAGGTGTATCGGCAGCATGGTTATTTTACCACCAGCCTACGGTCTGCTGCTGATTACGAATTGATGTTACGCTTTGTGCATAAACACAACATTCAGGTGGCCTATCTCAACGAAGTGGTGGTGGTTATGCGGCTGGGTGGCGTTAGCAACAGTAGTTTATTAAATCGGCTACGAGCCAACCAGGAAGACCGGGTAGCCTGGCAAATGAACGAGATTAGGCCTAACTGGTTCACACTCTGGCTAAAACCACTGCGGAAAATTGGCCAGTTCTGGCAACGAAAGTAGCCGACCGTACGATAAGCCTTGACTGAACATTACTTGCATAAGCTTGTCATTAACATAAAAAGTACAATTTTTGCAAACTGAGTACTAGTCGAGTAGTCAGTGACCAACCTCCCATCAGCCTTAACTAGTCTTATGAATCCGGATCTACTACTTGCCTACATACAGCAGAAGCTGGCAGAAGCAGCCTTTCAACAGGGCCTCTATCACGCTATAATGGCCTTTCTGGTGGCTAGCTTTGTGGCGGTAGTATCGATTCCGGTGATCATCAAAATCACCGAGATGAAGTCGCTGATGGAGAGCCCCGACGATGCCCGGCGCGCTCATAAAGTGCCTACGCCGACGTTTGGTGGTGTAGCCATTTTCGCCGCCGTGCTGATCAGTTATTTTGTCTGGCCAATCGATGACCCGCAGGATTTATACCGTACCAACTTATCCATCGTTGGCGCGGCCATCCTGTTTTTTATTGGCATGAAGGACGACCTGGTTGGCATTGACCCCAACAAGAAAATCCTTTTCCAGTTACTGAGCGCCTGTAGCCTGATCTTTCTGGGCGATCTGAAGCTGGACTATCTCTACGGCATTATGGGTTTTCACCACATTGCGGGCGTTGTTAGTATTGCACTCACCTGCTTTGTGTTTATCGCCCTTACCAACGCCATTAATCTGATCGACGGAATCGACGGACTGGCCGGGGGAATTGCCACGATTGCTTCGCTCACCTTTGGCAGTTGGTTCCTGTTATCTGAACACTATGCAATGGCTACTATGGCCTTCGCGCTGTCGGGCGGGCTGGTTGGCTTTTTGCGGTTCAACTTCTCGAAGACCAGCAAGATTTTTATGGGCAATACCGGTTCGTTACTGATCGGTTTTTTCCTGGCTTTCTTCGCCGTTCGTTTTGTAAACCTGAATGCCGCCTACCGGTTCGAACCGCGCGCTTTTTTCAATGCGCCCATTATCGCCATCGTAGTCCTGATTGTGCCCATCTTCGACACGTTGCGGGTATTCATGGTGCGGCTGCTCAACGGCAAATCGCCCTTCTCGGCCGACCGGAATCACATGCACCACATTCTGCTCGACAACGGCCTCACGCATGCCGGAGCAACGATGGTTCTATGTGGCGCATCGTTATTGAACACACTGCTGTTTTTATTCCTGCATCAGAACATTTCCAACACGCTGTCGCTGATCATTCTGATTGCGTCATTTTTTGTGTACTTATTCATTGGGTCACTCCTGAAAATGCGGGCCGTCTACGTATCAACGCATCCCCGTCGCCGGATGGCTGCACTGCGTCGTGAATTTCAAAGTGCAATTACAGGCCGCGACGGTCGCCGCATCACCGATTTGCTCTAAATTTCATCCTTCTTCTGGTTTTATTTGACCTAAAAGGGCCGCCTCCCAGCATGGGAGGCGGCCCTTTTAGGTCAAATAAAACCAGGATTTACACAAGCATCTTCATTGGATCTTCGAGGAATCCTTTCAACGTTTGCAGGAATGCCGCGCCCGTTGCGCCATCGACGACGCGGTGGTCGCAGGAGAGCGTAACTTTCATTACGTTGACAGGCTTCGGTATGTCACCGTCGAAAGCAACCGTCTGTTTGATAGCACCAACGGCCAGGATACACGAATCGGGCGGGTTAATGATCGCGGTAAACTCGTCGATGCCAAACATGCCGAGATTGGAGATGGAGAAGGTGCTTCCCTCCCAGTCTTTGGGCTGAAGTTTTTTCTCTTTCGCTTTGCCCGCCAGCACTTTCACCTCACCGGCGATGGTCGACAGTGTTTTCTGATCGGCATTGCGGACTACCGGCACAAGAAGACCTTCATCGACAGCCACGGCTACACCGATATTCACGTAGCTGTACTTCCGAATCTTGTCGCCCAACCACGATGAGTTTACGGCTGGGTGCTGTTTCAACGCCAGCGCCGACGCTTTAATAACAAAATCGTTGAATGATACTTTCGCGGTAGCTACAGCATTAACCTGTCCGCGTAGCGCCATCGCCTTGTCCATGTTAATTTCCATGGTCAGGTAAAAATGCGGGGCAGTAAACAGGCTTTCGCTCAACCGACGCGCAATCGTTTTGCGCATCTGGCTCACAGGTACGTCCTCGTACTCACCAGCGGGAGTAGCAACGGGCTGAGGTGCCGGAGCTACCGGTGTTGGGGCGGGTTGTGCGGCGGGAGCAGCCTGCGGCTGTGCAACCGGTTTGGCAGCCGGTGCCGCCTGTGGGTTGAACGACTCTACATCGGCTTTAATGATCCGTCCTTCCGGGCCGGTACCGTGAACCTGCTGTAGATTGATTCCTTTCTGTTCGGCAATAGCTTTGGCCAGCGGCGATGCCTTCACCCGACCATTGCTGTCATGCCCATTTTCAGTTGAAGCAACAGGTTGCGCAGGGGCTGCAGCGGGAGCAGACGCTTCGGCAGGGGCCTGCGGAGCGGGAGCGGCACCGTTGCCTGAACCGTCGATCAGTACTTTAAAGTTGGCTCCTTTTTCACCCACAACGGCAATAACGGCGTCAACAGCAACTGAATCGCCTTCTTTAACGCCGATGTATAGCAATGTGCCTTCTTCATAGGCCTCAAGGTCCATAGTGGCCTTGTCGGTTTCCACTTCGGCCAGCACATCACCCGATTTTACGGTATCGCCTTCCTTTTTATGCCAGGCAACAATAGTACCTTCCGTCATGGTATCACTCATCTTCGGCATCCGAATGACCGTGGCATTAACGGCTTCGGCAGGTGCCGCTGACAGCGCCTTGGGATCGGCCATGTTGGTGTTTACCTGAGCAGGGTCAGCTTCTTTGGGAGCCGGGTTGTTGGCTGGCTTGATCGTTTCCTCTGCTTTGGGGGCCGGAGCCGCCTCAACACTACCACCTGAGTTGCCGGATAACAACGCCTGGAAGTCTTCACCCTGCTTGCCGATCACGGCAATGATGCCATCTATCGGAACAGCCTGGCCTTTTTCTACTCCGATAAAGAGTAACGTACCCTCGTCATAAGCCTCAAGGTCCATGGTGGCCTTGTCAGTTTCGACCTCAGCAAGTACATCGCCCGACTTTACGGTATCGCCTACTTTTTTATGCCATTCTGCGATTACACCTTCAGTCATGGTGTCGCTCATTTTGGGCATTCGGATTAATTCTGCCATATACAATCGGGGAGATTCAACGTATCAACAACGAAGCACCAAAATTAGCTTAAAAAAAGGTTCGAGGTTCACCGTTTAAAGTCCAAAGGGCTGCGCTTATTCACAAAACGTGATTTAGCGCAGCCCTTTAGACTTTAAACGGTGAACCTTGACCCGTTCTATACCCACTCCCAGCGATGACGGGGACGACGCCCTGTACCTGGTGTCTGGCGCAGAAAACGCGGGCGACGGAACCGAAGTACCATCAGACCCAGCAGTTTTGGGACTGGCTGGCCTTTTTGCTCACGCGTCAAATCAGTTGAGCCGGTGATGGGGTCAGCACTCGCGTAGCTGGCCGCTGCCAGCAGGATATCGGCCAGCGATGGTGCCTCGAGGAATGATTCACCAACGCGGGGGCCCCAGGCCGGATCGATCTTATCGATATCGGCCAGTTCGTTATCCTCGCCAATGGCAACTACGGATGAATTTTTAGTACCAGGCAGCGCTTTCAGATGACTCGGTAAGGGGCGCGTCAGGTAGCTGATTACATCACTTGAGAGCAGCATCTTGTACTGCTGTGGATTCGTCAGCAACTCTTTGTATGCCAATACCCGGTACAGGTACGTGCTCGTTTCCCGGTATAGTTTCAGGCTGAAGTAATTGTTCTCCCGCTGCTGAATCATGCTGCGTTGCACATGACCAAGTCCAGAGTTGTAAGCGGCCGCCACCAGTGCCCAGGAGCCTAACTCATGGTGCAGGTCGCGCAGTAACCGGCAAACAGCGGCGGTTGATTTAGCCAGATCATAGCGTTCGTCGATATCGCCATTCACAACAAGGCCTAAATCGCGGGCTGTCTGAGGCATCATCTGCCAGTAACCCGATGCACCTTTAGGCGAAACACAATCGTTGACCAGCGCACTTTCTGCCAGAGGGATGTACCGAAAATCGGCTGGAATATCGAATTTCCGCAGAATCGGATCAATAACGGGAAAAAATACAGCAGCCCGTTTCCGGATAATGTACAATTCCTCGCGCTGCGACTGACACTGCATCAACGTGCGCATCCACTGCCGCGACACGTACGAGTTATCAATAGGGACAGCCTCCCCGCAAAAATAGATGGGAACGAACCGACGATTGGTGTCGGCGTTCAGCATGAGGGGCGTATTCAATCGACTGGAAATCGCCACCGGGTTATCGAACTGTTGGCTGGTGTCGGCGGGCATGCCCGATTCGGCCAGCACAGGGACAAGGGCTGGTTTAGCCAATGTCATCAGAGCAGAAAATCCTACGGTTTTTATCAAAATGTTACGTATTTGTTGACAACCTAAAGCGTCTTTGCAACATCAATTAACTGAGATAGTGCAAAAACAACAGACTGCAAAAATACCTAATTTAGACCGTCCCTCCTACTCCTTGCTCTGCGAATTATCCAATGGACTAGTAAGTCGATCTGAGAAAAACCCAATTTCATAGGCTTCAGGCTGACCATATAGCCATTTATACCTCCAATCAGTCAAATTAACAGTAAGATTATATTGATTGAGTGGATCAGGAAAAATTACAATTCAGCACTTCAGTCAACACCCTCATCGTTGACGTATTCCTGCTCGCCGATCGTGTCGGCAGTGGGTTTCTTTTCGCTATTCTCTGCCGGGTTTTCGGCCTTGTTAATCACCAGATTCGGGTCCAGTTCAGGCTCCTGAGTGCCCTCGGTTTCGGTATCATCATGTTGCTGATTACGGGCCATTGTGCCCACCACACCCTGGTTTTGATCGATTCCGGGCTCGTAGTTAGTTGGTTCACTTTCCATCGTATGTCGCGTTTCTTAATACATGACCCTAACCCCAGGTACGTTCAAAGGTTACTGAAACTTATTGCCGGTGCGTCAGAACTAGTGCCGACCGTTGCTACTCCGTGGAAACTGGTCAAGTGGATTACCGGGCTGTTTGGGAGTGGCTTTGGTGAAGCGCAATTTTCGGCGACCCAGCAAACGGACCACCACAAAAATTAATAAGCAAGCGATTAGGGCGAACGCAAACAGGGGCAGGAAAACGGTCAGGATTGACAGAATCAGCGAGGCGGCGTTTTCGCCCGTTGCCACCACCGGGTTGGCCAGGCCACCGGTGGTGGCAACCGAGCCCAGGCGCAACAGGCTGGTACCGGCCTGTACTAAACCGGCCGCACCACCGCCGAGCATCAGGCTCAACGCCCAGCGGACCATCTCATCGTTGACGTGCAGAAACGAGGTCGACAGCAACGTACCTGCCACAATGGCCACGGGCATGGCTACGGTATCCAGCACATTGTCGAGCCAGGGAATGTAGTAAGCGCCTAACTCGAACGATGTAGCAATGGATAAGCCAATAATAGCTGGCCAGCTAGCGATAAATTCGTAGCCAGGCATGGTACCAATCAGGCCCAGTTTTGTGCCTAACGCAGCCACCAGCATGGGCACGAATACGCGAAATCCACAACAGGCCGCCAGGCCGAGGCCTACACAGGCACTTAATATCCAATCGATCATGATCACGTAGGAGAGTTGGTTTCCTGAACTTGATAACTCAATATTGCTGTTAGTGGTGAGACGAACGAACTGTTCAGCCGAAATTTTTTTCCAGTGAGCGACGATAAGAAAAGTGCCGGAGCGCCGGCTACCGGGCAACCGGCTGGCCGATTGTTTGATGTAGCGATCCTGAAACGACTCTATGCCTTTGTGCGGCCCTATCAGGGCCGTTTTTACCTGCTGGTTGGGGTTATTTTGCTCGGGGCCGTACTGGCTCCGGTGACGCCGTTGCTCATTCGGCGCACCATCGATACCCAGATTGCCAGTTCTGACTATTGGGGCCTGACCGTTATGCTTAGCCTGATGGTTGGCGTACTGGTGATCCAGGCGTTTATTCAGTTTGCCAATGCGTACCTCTCCGGCTGGATGGGGCAGCATGTGATTCGCGATATTCGGGTGCAGCTCTACAGTAAGATACTTGGCCTTCGTCTGAAATTTTTCGATAACACACCCATCGGTCGGCTTGTTACCCGCACGATCTCCGATATTGAAACGCTGGCCGATGTCTTCACTGAAGGTATGGCTGCTATTGCGGGCGATATTCTGCAACTCATTCTGATCATCGGCGTCATGTTTTACACCGACTGGCGGCTGGCCAGTATCAGTCTGTCGATGGTGCCGCTGATGTTGCTCAGCACCTATATCTTCAAAGAGAAAATCAAGGCTTCGTTCAACGAGGTTCGCACTGCGGTGGCTAACCTGAATGCGTTTGTGCAAGAGCATATTACAGGCATGAACATCGTGCAGATTTTCAATAGTGAACGAATCGAGGCCCAGAAGTTTCGGGGGATCAACGATGTACACCGGAAAGCCAATATCCGGTCGATCTGGTATTACTCCATTTATTTTCCCGTGGCTGATATTCTGGCGGCGGCTGGTACGGGCCTGGTTGTGTGGTATGGTGCGCGGGAGATTCTGAACGAGCAGGTCACGTTCGGCACGGTCACCGCTTTCGTGATGTTCATTAACCTGTTCTTCCGTCCCATTCGGATGCTTGCCGACCGCTTCAACACGTTGCAGATGGGCATTGTTAGCGCCGACCGGATTCTGACCCTTCTCGATAGCGACGACTACACAGCCAATGAAGGCAGCTACGCACCCGTCAAGCTGAAAGGCGACGTGAACTTCGAGCATGTATGGTTTGCGTACAATGATGACAACTACGTTCTAAAGGACGTATCGTTCCAGGTACGTTCCGGCGAGACCATTGCGTTTGTTGGCGCTACCGGTGCCGGCAAATCGTCGATTATCAACCTGTTGAGTCGGTTTTACGATATTAACCGGGGCCAGATCACCATTGATGGGCACGACGTTCACGAGTATGAACTGGCCGCTTTACGCAGGCAGATAGGCGTGGTTTTGCAGGACGTTTTTCTATTTTCAGACACGATCGAGAACAACATCACGCTGGGCGACCCCGCCATCAGCCGTGAACAGATTGTTGAGGCCGCCAAATTGGTCGGCGTCCATGAGTTTATTATGCGGCTTCCCGGCGATTACAATTATAATGTGCAGGAACGGGGCGCAACTCTGTCGGTAGGGCAACGGCAGCTCATTTCGTTTGTGCGGGCGATGGTGCAGAACCCCCGCATTATCGTGCTCGACGAGGCTACTTCGTCGGTAGATACGGAGACGGAAGAGATGATTCAGGAAGCAATCAGCAAGTTGATGCGTGGCCGGACGGCCATTGTTATTGCCCACCGCTTAAGCACTATTCAGAAAGCCAATCAAATCATCGTTGTCGATAAAGGCGAGATCAAAGAACAGGGCACTCACGAGCAATTGCTGCAAATCGAGGGCTTCTACGCAAACCTCTACCGAATGCAGTATAAAGAAGTGGTTTAAATTTAGTACAGGGCTACTAGCCTGCCTGCGTATTCCAATAGAATCTGGGCAGACCGTTTACCTCATTTATAAAATCAGCTACTCGATGGCAACGCATATCCCATACCGTCAACTTAAAAGCAGTCACTTAGGCGTTATTTAAAGATAGACTTTTACCAGTGATACCGTTTGAATAAGAAATTCTGAAACCTGCACGTAACAAAAGGGTAGGAATCGCTAAATTCAATATATTAGCGATACAGCATTGAGATAAAGGGTACGTTATGGGACTGCTCCGATTGTTACTGGCCGCACTAGTCGTATTTGTACATGCAGGTCCACTGCCCGGGTTCCCTACTATGGGCGGTAGTTTGGCCGTGCAAACTTTCTACATGATCTCGGGGTTTTACATGGCCCTGATCCTGAATGAAAAATACGTTGCCCAACCCCACGCATACCGCCTGTTTCTGACCAATCGTATCTTGCGATTGCTGCCTATCTACTATGTGGTGCTCAGCCTCACGCTGTTGACAGCCATCCTGATGAGCCTGACACTGGGCTATCCTGAACTGGAATCATTCAAGGCCCTGCGCGACAATTATGATCGGATGGCTCCTACGACTCTGGCGTTCCTGACGTTCAGCAATTTAACGCTAATCGGGCAGGACTGGCTCAGTTTTCTGACCATAGATCCAACCGCAGGTACGTTACAATTCGCGTCTGACTTCAGCCGGGCACCGGTTAATCTGAATAGTTTTTTGCTCATTCAACCCGCCTGGACGGTCAGTCTGGAATTGACGTTTTATGTAGTGGCGCCCCTGCTGGTACGCCGTCGCAGTTGGGTGGTGGCGGGAATCATGCTTCTGTCGATCGCCATCCGTTGGGGACTGCGTCATTACATTCACCTCGACAGCATGGCCTGGAGTTACCGCTTTTTCCCTTCCGAACTGCTTTACTTTCTGTCTGGGGCGCTGGCGTATAAAGCCTACCGGCAGCTTAAAGCTAAACGCTTGCCAAACTGGCTTTGCCCATTGGCCATTGGCCTCACGCTGATTTACACCTGTTTCTTCGGCATCATTCATCAGGAGCTTACGCAACTGGGCATGTCTGGGGGCGTGGCATCGGCTCTCTATCGACTAACGATCTTCTTTTCGTTACCCTTTGTCTTTTTATACACCAGTCATAGCCGCCTGGACGGAAAAATAGGGGAGCTATCTTACCCGCTCTATATCAGCCATTTTCTGGTTAGCGAAATACTCGCGGCCTGGCATGTTGGCGGGGAGTACATCAATTTATACACGCTGGTTGTGTCGTTGGGTCTGGCATATGCCTTGAACCGACTGATTGGGGAACGGGTTGAACGGGTCAGGCAGCGTGTTTTTGAGCGAAACACCCTTGTTCGGCCGTCGCTGGCTTAATAGCTTACCGATCGTCGTCCAGATCGTCTTCCTCATCGTCGAGTCCGGCTCCGGTAACGCCTTCGCTGGTTAGCTTCTGCGGATCGCCAACGGGAGGCGCAGCCGGAGGAGCACCTGCCATGCCAACGCCGCTGCCATCCAGTGCGTAGGCGAGTGCGTTGGCCAGGTCATCGCCCGGACTTGTTCCCTCTTCGGCCGTAGGTTTCTCAAGGCCAGACGGGTTTACATCGTCAGGTACGTTGCCGGTATACTGACTCGTCTGATCAATCACCTGCTCATCGGCCCCCGGGTCATTTTCCATGCCCGTAGGTACGTTGCTCAGGTCTTTGTTATTGCCTGGTCCGTTTTCCATAAAAAAAGAGTTCGACGTTTTACGGTTCAAGACCCAACATCACTATTGCTGGCAGGCAACACGACGATGGTCTTTATACGTAAACGCCAAACTCTTTTTATGCACTAAAAGGCCTAGCCTACGGTCTCTGGCGATTGGTTGTATCGGCCGGTTCAGGAACAATTACCGGTGGCGGAACAAACAGCGAATCGGTACCGCCAGCACCGCCAGCCGTTGAATCAGATGACTCCTCGCCAGTACCTTCATAATCATCATACTCGTTGGCGCAGTTGTCATACTGTTTCTGAATATCCACGGTTGCCTTAGGGAAAGGCCCCTGCAAGTTTCGGAATCGGGGGTCTGCGTACACCTTTTCGAGGAACCCACCAACCAGCGGCAAGGCCGTTTTTGCTCCTTCGCCCATGTCTGTAGACCGGAAATGGATGCTTCGATCATCGCCACCGACCCACGCGCCAACTACAAGTTTGTCGGAAACGCCCACAAACCAGCCATCGGAGTTGTTGGACGTGGTGCCCGTTTTGCCGCCCATCTGGTGATTGTGCTTAAAGAGGTCGAACGACCATAGATTCTGCGATGTGCCACCCCGCTCCTGCAAGCCGCCCTGAAGCATATAGAGCATCAGGTAAGCCGATTCGGGGCTAATGGCCGGGCGTCGCTCCTGCTTAAACGATTCGATCTCGTTACCATCCCGGTCTTCGATGCGCTGAACGATCATCGGTTTGGTATATTGGCCTTCATTGACAAATGTGCAGTAAGACGCCACCAGTTCATACAAGGATACATCCGACGAGCCCAGGCCAACTGATGGCACTGCCGCCAGTTTGCTGGTGATTCCCAGTTTATGCGCGTATTCCACTACCCGTTCGGGGCCAACCATATCGGTTAGTTGAGCAGTGATTGAGTTGACCGACCGCGCCAATGCCCGACGGAGGGTCATGTTGGAATAGGTGAACCCACCACCGGAATTTTTGGGCTCCCACACTTTCTCCTCGCCGTTTTCCCGGTACGGTTTCCGGAAGGGCTGATCCCGGATTCGGTCGCAGGGGGTCATGTTGAAGGCCGTATCGTCGATCGCGGTCGCATAAACGAAGGGCTTAAACGTTGACCCCGGCTGGCGTTTGCCTTGTTTTACGTGGTCATATTTGAAGTAATCATAATCAAGACCACCCACCCAGGCCCGAATAAAGCCACTATGCGGGTCCATAGCAACCATACCCGCCTGTAGAAATTTCTTGTAGTAAGCAATCGAATCGTACGGCGTCATGTTGGTCCAGCGTGAGCCTTCCCAGTCGAAGACTTTCATGCGCTGCTTTTTGACTTTCATGTAATAGTCGACCGAATCGGGATAAAGCTGGAATCGTTTCACCAGCCCTTTATACCGTTCTGTACGGCGGGCTACCGAGTCGATGAAGCCGGGTAGTTCTTCACCGTTTTCGTCGGTCCAGGGGTTACGGTCACGCCAGTGATTATTGAAGGTTCTTTGCAATTTCTTCATCCGTTCCTGCACCGCATCTTCGGCGTACTTCTGCATGCGGGAGTCGATTGTGGTGTAAATCTTCAGCCCGTCGGTATACAGATTCCGTTCGTTGCGCTCTCCCCATTCCGTCACGAACTCGACCACCGCATTTTTGAGGTAGCTGGCCGGTCCCGCATACGGATTTTCGGGCGTGTAGTCGGTTTTCAACGGCAATTCACTCACCGAATCGGCCTGGGATTTAGTCAGGTATTTGTATTTAGCCATCTGGCCCAACACGATGTTGCGGCGGGTCAGTGAGTTTTTGGGGTTCTTGAGCGGATTATAATACGTGGTAGCTTTCTGCAAACCGACCAGCACGGCTCCTTCCTGGATGTTCAGGCTGTCGGGCGCTTTATTGAAGAAGGTGCGGGCCGCCGTTTTAAGGCCGAACGAATTTTGACCAAAATCGACCGTATTGAAATAATAGGTCAGGATCTCATCTTTCGTAAAATTCCGTTCGAGGGTCATTGCCATCAGCCATTCCTTCGACTTATAAATCACCTTACGTACAAACGGCACCCGGTTCAGGAGGCCATCGCGGGTGCGGCGGCGGGTTTTAAACAGGTTTTTGGCCAATTGCTGCGTGATCGTCGACCCGCCGCCGTCACGTCCGAAGCCAAAAATTGCCCGGCCAATGGCGCGTGGGTCAATGCCGCCATGCTCGTAGAAACGGGCATCTTCAGTAGCAACAAGGGCCTGGATAAGGTGTTTGGGAATGTTTTTATGCTCAATGGGCGTCCGATTCTCCGCATAGAACTTGGCAATCATCTGCCCGTCCAGCGAATAAATCTCCGATGCCTGATTCAGTTTGGGGTTCCGAATCTCCTCAACAGTAGGCATAGCGCCCGTCAGGTACAGAAAGTTTGTTTGTAGCACAAACACGTACCCAAGCAGGAAAAACAGGAGGTACAGGCTGTATTTGGCCAGGCCCCGCAGGTACGGATAGTACCAGCTATGGGGGTCTATGTATTGATGAACGAAAGCCCGGAACTGGTTACGGCGGGCGCTTACTTTATCTCTCCAGGTCTCTACACGTTCTTCGCCCACGATGCGAACAACGTGGCTTCCTAACTGCTTCCTCCGGCTCCGTATCCGTTGCCGAAATTCGCCAAACGCGTGCCGCACCGACCGAAGCCGGTTTATCTCTTCACTCATACAGTAACGATTGGTACTATCAGGGCTTATTGGCGACCTACCAGGCCGCCAGGCATGAGCAAAGATAACGTAAACAAGGCCTATTTTAGTAAAAATGCCCCTCACTCAATCCCATCCGGGATGAAGTGAGGGGCATTTTTATAGTTTACCGTTTGCTGTCTACTGTTTGCCGTTACTCCGCCCTGTTGCATCACGTACCTGAGCAAAGCAACGGCAAACAGTAGACAGCAAACGGTAAACTTATTTTTTCTGGAACGTCATGGCCACACCGTTCATGCAGTAACGAAGACCAGTTGGCTTAGGGCCGTCGTTGAATACGTGACCCAGGTGACCGTCGCATACCGAGCAGACCACTTCGTCGCGCTCCATGCCGTAGCTATTGTCTTTCGCCACTTTCACGGCATTTTTCGAGATGGGCTCGAAGAAGCTCGGCCAACCCGTACCCGACTCGAATTTCGCCTTTTCTGCAAACAACGGGTTCTTACAGGCCGCGCAGTAGAACGTTCCTTCTTCGTGTACATTCAGCAGCGGGCTGGTACCAGCGCGTTCGGTGCCGTGTTCGCGCAACACAGCGTACTGGTCGGGCGTCAGTATTTTCTTCCATTCAGCATTCGTTTTCACCACCCGCTTTCCGCCCGGTGGCGTTTGACCCTGCTCATAGAGAGCACCAGTTTGTTTGGCGGATGAATTGGTCTGGCAAGCCAGCGAAATAAATATAGCAATTGCCGTTAGGCTACCGAGGATGAATTTCATTGATCTCTTGTGAAGTATGTCTTTATATAAACGTGAAATTCTGTTTATCAGTTTTTCACCACCAGCAAAACGCCCAGCAGGATTAAACCAATGCCCAATAAACGCCAGCCGTTGGCCGAGTGCTGAGTGAACCCAAGCAGGCCGTAATGATCGAGTACGACCGCCGCCAGCAGTTGGCCGGCTACACTCAGACTCACCAGATTGGCCGTACCGATGCGCGGAACCGACAAAATAACGGTAGTTACATAAACGGCCCCGATTATACCACCTGTCCATTTCCACCAGGATAACGAACGGAGCGTGGCCATCTGTGGCACCAACCCGCCCGTACTCAGGTGTACAATCAGAAGGGTGAAAAAACCGGTGCCAAATGAAATAAGAGAAGCTAGCAGCGGATTGTTGAGTGCCAGCCGCAGATTGGAGTTCACGCCAGCTTGAATAGAAATGGCAATACCAGTCAGAAATGCCAGGATCAGGAAGAGGTAATACATAGTTGAGGTTGGCTAGCGTGCAATTTACTATATCAGTCGAAAGGCCAGTTATTAACGCGTAAATGCCGTCTGCTAATGATCTAGAATTCATAATATACCGTATGTGATATCCTATAAGTAAGTTACTTGTTTTTTAGTATCCGTAATAATACTATTTTCGGCTTATTACTGTAAGACTTTAGGGCAATAGTTACCTTAAGAATTTACTATTTCAGGGAACAGTAACGCTATTTTATTCTCATTCTTTTTAGTGTAAACAAGTACACTACTTAGACCCGCTTTCGATTACCAGAGAACATTGTACTGATTATACACACTCACTAAATTTTCACACACGCTTATGAATTATTTCTACACCTGCCTTCTGTGTGCGCTTTCTTTTTTTGCCAACGCACAAACAGTCTGTTCAACCATTGCCTCGGGCGACTGGACGAACAACGCCATCTGGAGTTGTGGAACAGCCCCGACAGGTACGTTCTCCGGTACTATTATTATTCAGAACAATGTTTCCATAACCAGTAACGTCACCATATCCGGTCTGGCTACTGTTGTTATAACCAATAACAGTACGCTGAACGTAGCAGGCAATAATGCCCTGACACTGAGCAACAACGCCTCTAAAGTTACCCTCAACACTGGTTCGACTGTAAGCGGGCAAAACGCAAACTCGGTCATTATTGTTGGCACATCGCCCACCACTACCTACAAGAGCAATGGCAGTGGCAATGCCATTAGCGGGCCAATTGTCTTAACCAATTCGGGGCAGGCTCTTCCTGTTACCCTGGTGTTGTTCAGCGCATCGCCTCAAGGCAAACGGGTATCAATTGCCTGGGCTACTGCCAGCGAAGACGGAGCCAGTCAGTTTAGTATCGAGCGCAGCCATAACGTGGGCGAGTTCGTAACGATCGGTATCGTACAGGCTACAGGAACAACCAGCATCCGGCAGAATTATGGGCTGATCGATGAGCAACCGCTGCCGGGCATTAACTACTACCGGCTCCGGCAAGTTGATTTCGACGGCACTACGACATACAGCAAAACGGTGTCGGTTCAGGTCAATGAATTTGAGCCGGGATTACTGGTGCTGGGCAACCCTGTACGAATAGGAACCATTTATTTATCGACCCAGAACTTAGCCAATGCTACCTATCAGCTTATGTCGTTAAGCGGGCAGATGGTGGAGACGAAAACGGCGGCTCAAACCAATGGCGATGTAGCCGTAACACTTGTCAATCGGCCAGCACCGGGCTTATACCTGCTAACCGCACAGACCGGCTCGGCTCGGCTTGTGCGTAAAATTCTGATCGATTAAGGCCTTCTTTTCTCCCACCAGCGAACGTATTCGTCCTGCTCGAAGGGCATAAACTGATTATTAAGCAATACCGCCTGTGAAGCGGTATTGTTTAGGGCTGTTTCGGCAGTTACCCGATCGACACCCGGTTGCGAGAGCGCCCAGGCCGTTAACCCGCCGACGATTTCGGTCATGTAGCCACGCCGTTGAAAGGCTGGGTACGTTCCATAGCCGATCTCAACCGTCTGCTCCTCATCTGGTGCCCCTTTAAACTTGGCATCGGCCACAAACTGATTCAGTTCCCGGTCGAGTGCTACCCAGATGGTGTCGTAGATAGGCTGGCGGTCAGGGCTTTGCAGGAAGGGAATGGTAAATGCTTTAATGATACTCAGTAACGGTTCTGCTACTTCACGGTGTCCAGACCGCACACCAAGTTCATCTTCCAAACGTGTTCCGCCCGCAATATGCAGACGTACCTGGTCAACTGTCAGGGGAATAAGCGTAAGTCGGGGCGTAGCAATCATTGGTAAAAGCAGAACTGGCAGTTGTTCAAAAATAAAGGTAATCGGCTGTCCTGCCAATTTACTTTACCTTCGGTTGCTGGTTTTACCACGGAACACCTTTTATCCAAGACGTCAAGTATGCCCATCATCACCCGGAAGAAGCTGGTTTATCCCATCCGCTCAACCCTGCGAACGTACCTGACCCAGTACAACCGCGAACACAACCTGCCTATTCAGTACACGGATCTGCTGCGCTACGATAACTCGGCGGCCTTGTTTGATAAGCGGAACCGCGATACGCTTTGGGAAACAGTGTATTATCCGGCTTCGGAGGCGAATGAAATGCTCTCGGCGCTGAAACAGATCTACGCCATCCTGAAAGCCGACGGCGATATGTCGGTCACCGGCCACCTCACCATCGACCGGGTTGACCTGTGCTGTTATGGGAATACATCGCCGTTTCGGGTGCGGGTGCGCAATCTGGTGAACGACAACTTCGATTATTTCTACATCAAAAACGCCGATGCGTCGCGTATTTACGGACTTGAATTAGAGCATATTCTCTCGCCCAATCGCATCAGCTACCTGACCAGCAACCAGACGTTGATCGAAGAACATATTGCCGGTATTCCGGGCGATATGTTCTTCGAACAGCGGATCAATGAAGAAGGACTAAACCCCGTACGCTTGTGCAAAGAGTTTGTCAAATTCAACGAACGCTGCTTTGTCCGGCTGTTGGGCGATATGCATTCCAGTAATTTCGTCATCGACGTAACACCCGATTTCGATGAAGTGTATTACCGGATTCGGGCGATCGATTTCGATCAGCAGTCATACGAAGGGCGTAAATCCGTGTATATGCCGCAGTATTACCGGCAGAATCAGCCCATTATCGACCTGGGAACCAGTGTGCTCACCCCGGAAAGTGTACGGCAGTACCAGATCGAAGAACGGTCGCTGATGGCTGGGCGGCTGCGCGTTGAACAGGCCCGAATTGGGGATCTGATGGCCGCCATGCGCTTCGACCTGATTGCGCCGGAAGAGAACGTAACCTCATTGATCGACTCGCTCAACCGGCACTATGGCGTTAGCCGTTTCGACGGCTGCCGCACGATGGGTGATATTGTATGGCGCAGTCTGGAACTGGTCACCATCCACTAAACGGACAGCCGTTTCCCGCCCGCTTCGGGTTGTTTCCAGGTACGTTGTTGCTATGCCAACGTACCTGGAAACAGTTTTTTACCTGGCCCGTATGACCTTCCGGCTCATGAAGGGTATACACACATTGGCCGGGCAGGGACAGACTGCCGGCATCAGCGTTACTGATACATCTTTGTGGCACCCTGCGCTATTATAAACACGTATGGTATACGTTTTGGCCACCGCAGGGTTAGCCAGGTTACTGACAATCACCCCATTTGCGGGAATCGCCTGAGCTGACCCCGACAGGGAAGCAACCGGGTTGAAACTGGCACCAGCCGAGTACTGATAGGTGTAGCCCACCCGGAACTGGCTCAGTATCAGCCGCCCGGTAGGCTGCGGGGTATTGCCTACACAGGTAGCCGCAATAGCAACGGCCTGAAACGTCGGCAGCGTGTCTTCCTCCACGATATAGGGGCAGCAACTATAGTCGGCACACTGGACAGCAGCGGGGTTTGTTGCTAAGCTATAAGCACCGGGCTGACTGACCGTCAGGGTATTGGCCGTGAAACTGGTTAGCTGGGTTGTAACCCCCTGATAGGTGCGATACCAGCGGTAGGAAGTGCGACCGGCAATGGCGGTTAGTGAGAAGCTATACTGGTTGCCCACACAGACCAGTACAGGAATAGACGTGCAAACCGTGGCCACATCGCCGGGAATGGTGGCTTTGCTATAGAGAACGCCCGAACTGTCGGCGATGGCCCGGAACGTCATCGTCACGCTTTGGCCGGGCGAAATGGTGCCCACCGTCCAGGTGCTGACGGGCATTCCCTGCACGAAAGACGTACCTGCCGGTGGCGTGGCCGAACCGCTCACGTAACGTAGCCCCGTACTGACCGAATCGCGCACAACCACACTGGTGGCCGGGGCCGTACCGGTATTGGTAAGCACCAGCGTATACGTGAGCAAATTACCAACCCTGGCCTTCGACGCACTGACCAACTGATCAATCATCAACCGTGGAACAGCGGCGGGCTGCGTACAGGAGGCGGGGGCGGTGTAGGCTGTTGTGATTGTGCTGCAACCGGGCAGGCTGACCGTCAGGGTATGGCCAACCCCATCGGAGACTAAACCAGTGAAGACCTTCGTGACTGACGTGGTGGTGGCAGCAATGGGCTGGGTAACAGGCGTTGTGCCGGGCAGGCTAAGGGTAAGCGTACCTGCCGAAGCATTGGTTACACCCACTACCACGGTAGCCGAATAGGTGTTGGTGGCGGTATTACAGGCCCCCGGCGTAACAGTAGCCGTTAGGGCGCAGGCAGCACACGTGCAGCTTCCCTCAAACGGGTAGTTGTGAATTTCCGTTGCCTCGGCGCTATGAGTTAGATTTCCGCCAACGGCCAGCCGACCGTTCAGGTTTCCGTTCAGCACCACATTTCCAATAGGCACCAGTACTGACCCACTAATGGCGGCATTGAATGTTACCGAACTCGCCGTTCCAAAGTTGAACAGTACCCGTCTGACATCCACATCTGGATCGGTTGTACCAAAGAACGAATAATTCGGGTCGTTGGCGATACTGGCCGCCACATTCGATACATCCCAGTTGACGACGGTGCCCAACACGTTGATGATGATGGTAGCCCCCGCCGGTATGCCGCTGAATAGCAGGTTCTGGTTAGCCAACCCACTGATGTTAGCCGTAGTTAGGTTGAAAACCTGAATAGGCGAGGTATTATCACCCCGCAATGTGTTGTTGGCCGCCAGGAAAGACCCCGTTGCCGGTAAGGCCGTGTAACAGGCACTTTTGGTAGCCAGGTTCGCAAATACCGAATTGATATTAATCAGGGCATCAATGGCGGCTGTTCCCTGATTGGCCTGAATATCGTTAAAACCACCGCTGCTGACGTCGACCGTTGCCGGTACGGTGCCCCCAACCCGCACCTTGCCTACAAGCGGGGATGGGGCCGACTGCGCATTGCCAAGATAGCCGGTAGCACTTGCAGTTCGCTGAATACTCCCCCGTACAATGAGGTTATCAGCTCTGTCCGGGCCAACCACAAACGTACCTCCGCCCGACGTACCTACCCCATAATAATCGCGTTCCAGGATGAAGTTACCGCCCACCGCAATGCGCCCCTCTGTTTCTGATCCCCCCATATCGGGCACAGTAAAGTTTCCCTTTACGATTACATTGAAGTTATTGTCGACACCCGCGTAGCCAGCACCAGGGGGACCCATCGGAAAAATGGTGCCCGAATATGTACCTGGACAATCGGGGCCAGAGCAACCGTCGAATGGGGCACACTGCGAAACGGCGAACAACAGAGCCGAACGCGGAATAGCCCCAGACGGGAAGCTTCCAGTACCGGTTAAAGTAACTGGTGGCTTAACGACCAGCCGCTTAAGACGCTGTATGGCAGGGGGGTCAGCCCCGACATGGGATCGCCTGAACCGGTCTGCCTGCTTTGCCGGAGATGTACTAACTGAATTATCACCTGTTACAGGTAGTGAAGTGGCAACTACTAATCCTCCGTAGAGAAATAGCATACTTGCATATTTTAGCATAAAAAGAGTTGTCGTTGATACTCAGTAAATAATACTTGGCGAACAACCCGTTTGTAAACAGAATACATGCCATATGGCTACATAAACCTAATATACGTATTTTAGTAAAATACTGCTTTCTGGTAATAAATCAATAGTTACAACAAAGAAAAAAAGTGCAAATGAATGCACAAATAATCATCTTGCTCATTTTTTGTGCCATATTTTAAATCGAGCTTACCTGACGAGGAGTCGGCTGCCATCAGGCTTGCGTAACAAAGTCAAATGCTTGCCCGTCAGTCTACTACAGTTCAGGATAATCGGGCGGCTTTTATGTTTGAGCCTGATGCAAGGCAAACTTGCAGGCTGTCGGCAGTCGGGTATATAGAACTGTCTGGACATATTTGTTGCTTGTTTGTTACTGCATGACGTCATTGACAGCCTCGCCCACGACCGATCATTAAATACGTTTCCTTAATGCACCTGCTCTATAATCTTTCTATATTTCTTTATTCGCTGCTCATCAAACTGGCGGCTCCGTTCAACCAGAAAGCACGATTGCTGGTGAACGGACGCAAAACCTGGCGACAGCCATTCAGCGATAAACCGCTCGACCCAACCCGGCCGGTAGCCTGGTTCCATGCCGCCTCACTGGGTGAATTTGAACAGGGCCGACCAGTGATCGAGGCATTCAGGGCAACGTACCCGGCCTGGCAGATTGTGCTATCGTTCTTTTCACCGTCGGGTTATGAAGTTAGAAAGACATACGCTGGCGCCGACCTGATAACGTACCTGCCCGCCGACACCGCCGCCAACGCCCGCGACTGGATGCAGCAGGTACATCCGCAGATTGCTTTTTTTATCAAGTACGAATTCTGGTATTACTACCTCCAGGCCCTTCAGTCGGGCAATCCCGCCGAAGCGGGACAAGCTGTACCGACGATCTCGTTCTCGGCCATTTTCCGGCCCGATCAGCTTTTCTTTAAATCCTACGGTGGTTTTTATCGCAATCTGCTGACTTATTTTGATCACATTCTGGTGCAAAATCAAGAGTCGGTAGACCTCCTGACCCGCATTGGCATCACCCATACAACCCTTGCGGGCGACACCCGTTTTGACCGGGTAGCGCAGGTTGCCACCACCAAACGCGATATACCCGAAGCCGCCGCGTTTGTCGGTAGCCTGCCCACCCTGATCGTGGGTAGCGCGTGGGCCGCCGACATGGCCGTTCTCATTCCGGTGCTAAACGCGTTCACCCAGCCACTACGTGTTATTATTGCGCCTCACGAGATCAACGAGGCCGAAATTGAAGGGTGGCGCACCCGGTTAACGGCCTCATCAGTACGGTTTTCAACGTTACATACCGCCCCCGTTCCTGCAGATGCCCGCTACCTATTTATTGATAACATCGGCATGTTAACCTCACTATATCAGTATGGAACGATGGCCTACATTGGCGGGGCGTTTGGCAAAGGCTTACACAACTGCCTCGAAGCCGCCACCTTCGGCCTGCCGTTGCTATTCGGCCCTAACCATCTCAAATTTCAGGAGGCCGTTGACCTTATTCAGCAGGGCGGCGCATTCCGGGTACGTTCCTCGGATGAACTATCGTCAACCCTTACTCACTTATACGACAACGCCCCGGAACGCGAGCGCGCCGGGGCCGTTTGTCGTAGCTACGTGGCGGAAAACATTGGAGCTACCGAATTGGTAATGAAACAGGTAAGTGCGTTACTCCCGCGCTGAAAACGGGTTATTCAAGCATTTTGATAAAGTAACCACCCACCACTGACCGGGCCTGAAAGCCGACTTTATAGCCGTTGGTGGTTTCGTGCCAGTCGTTGAGCGGCACACGGTCGGGACTTTCGGTGGCAAACCGCAGAATGGGCCTGATCAATGCCTCGAAGTCTTCGGGCTTGTCGGCCAGGGTGGCGGTCCAGACAATCCAGTCCGATTTGGTGTAGGTACGTCGGCTATCCAGCGGCAGGCCAAACGGTTGTTGCTTTGTCAGGTAAAACGCCAGTTCCTGCTCGGCCACTTGCTTCGGAAAGATGTTCAGCCCAAGCAGTTTATCCCAAACCAGGTTGTATTTCTGGCTCCAGGTGCCGGGGGCCTCAAAAGCCAGCATGTAGTGATCGTCGGCGGGGTCTTTTGCCAGTGCCATCCATCGGCCAGCCAGGTCACGGGCCAGGGTCAGGTACGTTGCTTCGGTGAACCGATCTCCCAGTTTACCCGCCAGATACCCATAGCTAGCAATGCCCATAATCGCCTTGATGCTCAGGTTTGCATTGCGGGCCAGATGCCCGGCAAAATCGTCGGTACAAAGCTGGTTGGTTGGGTCGAAACCGTGCTCCCGCAGGTACGTTACCCAGGTTGTCAGCACCGACCAGTGGCGGCGGGCGTAGTTGGCGTTACCTTCTACATGGGCCAGCGCCGCGCTCAGGATCAGCATATTACCGCATTCTTCGACGGGCATATCTTCATGATACGTCTGGCCGTTGGCAATGGGGTACGTCCCCACGTCGTGGGCGGCAAAGGGCTTTGTCCATCGTCCACTTTCCGAGTACTCGAAGATAGGCTCCATCATGCCCTTCAGCAGCGTAGGGTTGTATTTCAGAAAGAGCGGCGCCGACGGGTACGTTACATCGACGGTGCCGATGGACCCGTTGGAAAAATTCTCTTTCGAGAAGAACAACGGCTGGGCTGCTCCTCCCCCACTCGCGGAACCGGCCACCAGTTTATGGGCCGAAATAGCTTGCCGGTAGGCCAGCACACACAGATCGGCATAGGTACTCCCGCCTGCTTTAACGGCGTCGCCATACAGTTCCTTGTCAAACGCGTCGCAGGTTGTCCGTAGCGTTGGGTAGTCGGTTTCGGCGTCTTGCAGGGCCTGTTCAATGGTCGTGTTGCCGTATCGACGCCACCAGGCATTCAACGGTTTGCCAACATATTCGATGGACTTCACATCGTCGTACCCAATAAGCAGGTGCCGCTCTGTGGCCTTTTTCGTCACGGTGCCAAAGTTGAACGAGGTAGCCAGCACCACCGCGCTGTCGGTGATCATGTTGGGTCGGCCACCAACCCGAATGTCGGAGACCATGCCTTCGCGCTCGAACTGGTTCACGGAGCCAGCCAATGTGCCAATACGGTGGCTGGTAGCGTGTTGTGCAGCTTCGTCGCTAACCGGAGCTGCCACGTACAGATACCCCCAGTCGATGCGTACGTTATCGCCTTTAGTGCCCAGAACCGGCTGCCCGGCCGTACCCACCCGCATCCAGTTCAGCACCGGCCGCTGGCCCGAACGGCCACTTTCGGTACGTCCCCGCCGCCAGGTTACCGGTTGCCCCGGGTGGTCGACGGCAATGTCGGAGGCGGCATCCTGATACAGCTCGACCGTGTGCGGCTGTCCGTCTTTCGAGCGCACCCGGTAGGTGATGTACTGCACCGGCCGCGACAGCACATCGAGGTTGTTGAGCAACAACGGAGCCATAAACGTTACCGTCAGTTCAACGCCACCCGCGTCAAACGAATAGGCCGACTGGGTAGCCGATAGCTGCTTTCCCGTTTGTGTGGCGGTTTTAAAATCCATCGTCCGTTCCTGCAACAGGCTGAGGTCTACAAAACCGGGGCCAGCAAGATTCTGGCTGTGAAACGCAATGACATTACGGCCCGGCCGGAGCAACTCGGCAATAGGGCGATCAACGGTGGTGAGGTCATAGTTTGGGGCAACGCCACTGGCTCCGGCTACACGTTCGCCGTTGATAAACAGCTCGTAGTTATCCGTGTAGGCAGCGCTGACCAGCAACCGTCCTTTCGGCACCCGATCGAGCATAACCTCGCGACGTACCCAGATATGCTGGCTCGTCCAGGGCGTTCGGTCGGTCGGGCGCGACCCAAACGGTGCCTGGCCGGTTTGCCACTGGCTATCGTCAAATCCGGGTTGCATCCAGGCGTTGGTTCCCGGTGCATCGGTCCGGTAGCGCGCTTCATAGGGCGTGCGCCTGCCAGCCTGAACAACGGTGTTTCCCACGAATGTTGGATTGCCCATAAACCGATACACCTGCCCATCTACGCGTAAAAGACCATTCAGGGCGTGGGGTCGGCCTGTCCAGTGGCGGGTGGGTTGCTGGTGAAGCTGATCGCCAAACGACCAGATACTGGTGTACGGATCAACCGTGATAAGGGGTGTAGCAGGCGGATTCAGCGCCGCACTGGCTGCGCCAACAAGGGGCCGTTCCAGCCTGTCGGCCAGTCGGCTTTCGGGCTGTAAAAGCCCTTTATGAAGATCCATAGTTACGGTTATACAGTAGGTACGAGTACTGGTGCAAATGTATACAACTGAAGAAAACTATATCACCTATGGACTTTATTTTTTAACTATTTTAATAAAAGAGAGCATTTGCTCTGCGCCCTCTTTCAGTTATGCCAGATCTTGGAGATCTGGCATAACTGAAAGAGGGCCGAATGAACCAAGCCCCGGCTAAAACTGTAACTCAACAAACACGAAACAGAGTCAATGACCATTCATGCTACTACCGTTGTTGGCATTCGCCACAACGGACAGGTTGCTCTCGGTGCCGACGGGCAGGCTACCATGGGCAATACCGTTGCCAAGAGTAATGTTAAAAAGATACGTCGCCTGGCGGGTGGTAAAGTACTGGCCGGATTTGCCGGTTCTACCGCCGATGCGTTTACGCTGATCGAGCGATTCGAGGAAAAACTCAGTAACTACAACAACAACCTGCGCCGGGCCGCCATCGAGTTGGCCAAAGACTGGCGCACCGATCGGTATCTGCGTAAACTGGAAGCTATGATGATCGTTGCTTCGCAGGACGATCTGCTTGTCATTTCGGGTACTGGCGACGTGTTGGAACCGGATATGGATGTGGCGGCTATTGGTTCGGGTGGCGTGTATGCGCAATCGGCTGCGTTGGCGCTCAAAAAGCACGCTTCCCAACTCTCGGCAGCAGATATGGTCACCGAGAGTCTGCACATTGCCGCCGACGTATGCATTTATACGAACCATAATTTAATGATTGAACGTATCGATGCTGTGTAAGTAACGCCTGTTCAACAAACGGGCAATTCGAGCGTTATACAGATACCTATATACGTCTGCTGGATGCGCTTTTTTCCCAATTTATCGCCAGAGAGAGTTAACCGCAGAATTGCGATGAGCTTTGTTTTGGCCATTTTACTGATCAGTATAGGGTTTGCGTTATCAGCCTACAGCTACATCCGGTCGCAAAAAGACAGTGAACGTATAGCCCACACCTTCCGGGTTATCAATACGCTGGAAGATGTTCTGTCATTGGCTAAGGATATAGAAACGGGAACACGAGGCTACCTCATCACCCATAAAACCATTTTTCTGGAACCCTGCACAAGTGCTGCCTCCAGGGTTCATCCTGAGTTACGAACACTGCGCGCTTTGCTGGATGACAACCCGGCTCAACAGCGATCAACGGATACACTAACACGCCTGATCAACGCTAAGATCGCCATTTCTACCCGGCAGGTTCGGTTGAGTCGGCGAGCACCCGATTCAATACGGCAGGCTTACCTGCTTATTGGCAAAATACGGATGGACGATATCCGGGCACACGCCGCCCGGATGATTGCTGTAGAACAGGACTTGATGCAACAACGCAGGGCCGATGCACACCGATCCTTTCAAAATACGCTGGTACTTATTTTTGCGCTCTCGCTGTTAACCTTCGCCGTTCTGCTGATCTCCTACAACCTGCTGGATCGTGAACTCCGGCGGCGCGCTGAAAACGAAACGCAACTCCGCCAGTACGAGCATGAACTCCAGGGTAAGATTCAGCAGTTAGAAGTATCAAACCAGGAACTGGAACGGTTTGCCTTTGTGGCCAGCCACGACATGCAGGAACCGTTGCGCAAAATTCAGACGTTTGGCGACCTGCTGAACCAGAACTACCCCTCCCAGGTCGATAGCAATGGACGGCTCTATCTGAACAAGATGCTGACCTCTGCCGACCGTATGTCGAAGCTGATCCGTGATTTATTGAGCTTTTCACGCCTGAAAAATGAGCCCGACGCCTTCCAGCGCATTTCGCTCGGCGACGTTCTTGACCGGGTATTGATGGACCTGGAAGTACCCATCAAAAAAAACAGTGCCACTATCAACGTCGGGGTCATGCCTGTTCTCGATGCCGTGCCGTCGCAACTTGAGCAGTTACTGTGTAATCTGATTAGCAACGCGCTGAAATATACCAAATCGGGTGTTTCACCCATTATTACCATTAGTGCCAAGCGCGTTTACGGTGCTGCCTATCCCGGCCTACACGTCGATCAAGCCTATTACGAACTGTCGATTACTGACAACGGCATTGGGTTCGACGAAAAATACCTCGACCGGATTTTTGATGTGTTTCAACGGCTGCACGCCAAAGCCGAGTATGAAGGCACCGGTATTGGACTGGCCATTTGCAAACGGGTGGTCGCCTACCATCAGGGCTACATTACCGCCCGCAGTCGGGAAGGCCTTGGTACTACGTTTATCATTATTCTGCCCGAAAATCAGGTAATGACGTCAGCCGCCGTTACAGACACAGTAGAAACGAGGAACAGCAAGGCCTCGCTGTAGAGCGTACCCCGACCCCGTCAGAGCGCCTGAATTATAAGCCTACCAGTAGCACAAACAGCCGTTCGATCTGGGGCGTCAGGGCGGCGTATTTGCCTTCAGCGTATTTGTTAATCATAAACGAAAAGGACATCAGCGTGCCGTCGGCGGCGGTGAAATAACCCGCGTAGGCGCGTACGCCCTCAATAGTGCCGCTCTTGGCCCGCACGTTGCCCGCCGCTTTGGTGCCCTTTGCCAGTCCGCGTACGGTGCCCGTTTGCCCCACCACCGGAATACTGGCGTAGAAAGCAGGATAGGCTCCTTCGCGGGTCATCGCCGACAGAATACTCGTCAGGTTATTGGCGGTCAGCGCACCCGACGTGGAGAGGCCACTCCCATCACGGGGCCGGAAACCAGCCAGATCAATGCCCTTGCCTTTCCAGAAACCCGTAACCGCCGAGATAGATTCTGGCCAGTTGGTGGGTGCCTGCCTGATCTGGCGGGCCGCCGAACGCATCAGTGCTTCTGCATACAGGTTGATACTTTGAAAATTCGTTTCCCGAACAAGGTCGCTCAGGGGTGGCGATACGTACCTGGCAATCTCCGTGCGTACCGCTGGCCTACTGCCCCCCGGCATATCGTTCTGCGTACTGGCCACGTCCAGGCTGGCTGACAACGTACCTGGCACTGGTGCCCCAGGCCGGTAGGAGGTAGCCGGCCCCGCAATACGGACGCTGTCGCGGCGGAGTTGTTCGGTAATGGCGTAGGCCGTGAAATAGGCCGGGTCGGGCATGGCCCCTTTCACGGCGAATTCAGTACTATTGGCCGGAATGGTGCCGTCGAGGGTAGCCGTGTTTTGAAACGGTGTGCCGTAAATGTTCACCTCATCACCGGAATTGGCTGGCCCTACAGTCACCCGATTAGTAAATGTGAGGAAAGGCATGGCCGGATCGGTGCGCAGAACAGGCGCGGGTGACCCCAGGGCCGGACCGGACTTGAAGTAGATCCGGTAGAGGTTCTCGTTAAAATTCAGGCCAAACAGGCCCGCACCGTAATAATTTCCCAGATCGCTGAAGGGCCAGCTATCGGGAATAGGCTGGTCATCGTAGAAACTGGCGTCGCCAATCACCGCCCCGTCGATGCGCCGGATACCCGCCTGCCGCACCCGCGACGATATATCTTTCAGCAGCGCCACCCAGGCCGGGTAACCCGCAAATCGGCCACTGCCCAGCGAGGGGTCGCCGGTGCCGCGCAGGTATAAGTTTCCCTGCAACGTGCTGTCTCTGATGACACCATCATATTCCAGCGTAGTGGTGTAGGAATAGGTGCTGCCCAGTGTGGCTAAGGCAGTTGCCGTTGACACCAGTTTGAGCGTCGAGGCGGTAGACAGGCTGATACCGTCGTTCTGCCCGAAAATAATTCTCCCATCGTTGACCCGCCGCACCGAGAGCGCCACAATACCGTTGCTGCCCAACGGGCCGCTCTGCAACGAAACGGCCCAGGTACGTAATCGTTCTAATGCCGCTGAATCAGGTGAAAGCGTTACCTGGCCAATGGCTGGTATTCCGTTGATTACCCAGACACAAGCGATGAAAAGACGTAAAGCAGACCGACTTACAGAGGATAAAGCAGGGAGGATGAGCACGACGCGGGGGTTAGGCTGTTCAGGCCTTTTTTGTAGCTTTGCAAAGCTAAGGGAATTCAGCATACCGTATCTGCGTTATAGAAAAGCCCTTTTTAACCGCCCGATGACTAATCGAGCCGACCCGGCACACGGCCTCTCCTGAGGGTACGTACTGCCTGAATGCGTCGGCGATGACATATAAATACGGTAAACACCACGCATGAAATTAACATTTTGGGGAGCCGCCCAGCAGGTAACGGGCAGTATGTACCTGCTGGAATTAGAGGATGATTACCGCATTCTGATCGATTGCGGTTCTGATCTGGAGCGCTCGAACGGACAAACTCCCCCCGTAGAACAACCCGTCACTACTGGTTTCTTCCCTTTCGAAGCCTCCAGTATCAATGTTGTGCTGCTCACACACGCCCACATCGACCATTCGGGCAACCTGCCCAATCTGTACCGCGAAGGATACGAAGGTCAAATTCTCTGTACCGAGCCCACCTTCGCCCTCACCGATATTCTGCTGAAGGACGCCGCATCGCTTAACCAGCGGAAAATCAACGACCTGAACGGCAGTAGAAAAAAGAAAGTCCTCGATAAGCAGGTAAAACTTCAGAAGGATCTTTTCCTCGAAAAGCAGGTGCGCGAAAGCATGGAAAGTGTAGTCGCCATACAGTTTGGCCGCAAATTCCGCCTCACCGATTCATGCAGTGTTACGTTTTTTCCGGCGGGTCACCTGCTCGGAGCCGCGCATATTGTGGTCGATGTGTTTGAGAACGGCCAGAAGAAAAGTATCTGTTTCTCAGGCGATATTGGCCGGAAAAACTACCCGCTCCTGGTCGACCCCGCCACCGTACCGCATGTCGACTACCTGGTGTGTGAATCGACCTACGGCAACCGGCTTCACGTAGATACCGAATCGCCCGAGGATGCGCTGGCCGACGTGATCCAACGTACCTGTATCGACATTCCCGGTCGGCTGATCATTCCAACGTTCTCCGTGGGACGTACCCAGTCGCTGCTCTACACGCTCAACCGGCTGTATACCCAACGCGGTTTTCAACCGATTAAAGTGTTCTCGGATAGCCCGATGGGCTTTGAAAGCACCAAGGTGTATGCCAAGAATATACGGCAACTGAGCAAAGAGGCCCGCGATTTCTTCGACGAAAACGAAACCCTGTTCGACTTCGAAAACTTCGAGTTCCTCGAATCGAGCAAAGCCAGCAAAGCGGTGTCTGATTATAACGAACCATGCATCATCATCTCGTCGTCGGGCATGGTGCAGGGCGGTCGTGTTGAATACCACGTGGCGGCCAATATTGGTAACCCGTATTGCACGATTCTGCTGATCGGCTATTGCGCCGAAGGTACGCTGGGCTGGCGGTTGCTGAACGGACAACCTACGCTGACCATCAAGGGTGAAGAAAAACAGGTACTGGCCAACATCGAGAAAATCGACGTGTTCAGCGGCCACGGTGACCGGAACGATTTGCTGAACTTCGTGCAGATGCAATCACCGGAAACGTTGAAGACTATTTTCCTGGTACATGGCGACGCTGGTAGCATGGAATCATTTAAAGAAACATTAGCTGAAGCGGGTTACCCCAATGTGCAGATTCCTGCCAAAGGACAGTCGTATGAACTTTAAACTTCATCAATGAAAACCTACCTCGACTTTGAAAAGCCGATTGCCGACCTGGAAGGCCGGTTGGACGAAATGAAACGGCTGGCCGAGACCAGCAAAATAGACGTTTCAGAAGCTGTTCGCACGCTGGAAGAAAGCATCGACCGGCTTCGGCACGATCTGTTCCGGAATTTGACGCGCTGGCAGCGAGTACAGCTTTCGCGCCATCCGGACCGCCCCTACACACTCGACTACATCGAGCGGATGTGCGATCAGTTCATCGAACTCCACGGCGACCGAACCGTTCGCGACGATCCGGCGATGGTGGGCGGTTTTGGTGAAATTGATGGGCAAACCGTTATGATCATCGGGCAGCAGAAAGGACGCAATACCAAGCAGCGGCAACACCGCAACTTCGGGATGCCTAACCCGGAAGGATATCGCAAGGCACTGCGGCTGATGAAAATAGCCGAGAAGTTCAATAAGCCCATCATCACCCTGATCGATACACCGGGTGCTTTCCCTGGTCTGGAAGCTGAAGAGCGTGGGCAGGGCGAAGCCATTGCCCGCAACCTGAAAGAGATGTTCATGCTGAAGGTGCCGGTCATCTGTATCGTCATTGGCGAAGGAGCATCGGGCGGGGCATTGGGCATTGCCATCGGTGACCGTGTGCTGATGCTCGAAAACACCTGGTACTCCGTTATTTCGCCCGAAAACTGCTCGACTATCCTGTGGCGTAGCTGGAATTACAAAGAGCAGGCGGCCGAAGCCATGAAACTTACCGCCGCAGACATGAGCGCGTTTAAGCTGGTCGACGGCATCATCAATGAGCCACTGGGCGGGGCTCATCACGACCATGCTGCCATGGCCGACACCATGAAGAGAACCATTCTCGACACGCTGGCCGAACTGAACGCCATGACGCCCGAACAACGCATCGACAGCCGCATCGACAAGTTCTGCGCGATGGGTGTGGTGGTGGAATAAAGTGAGTCTTTCGTCCTCCGTCTTCTGTTGCGCCAATTCGTCGGACCGTGCTCAGGTACGTTGCCGATTATCAGCAGCGCAACAGAAGACGGAGGACGGAAGACTCATTTCAACGCCAGCCTGATATGCGCCAGGTGGTGTTGTGCATGCCAGACAACCATGTCGATTGCCTGCGCCAGCGACACGTTGATCTGTCGAAATGGGTGATAATAGGCTTTTTGTAGATCGGTCTCAGGTACGTGTTCGTAGAAATAAGCCAGCCGTTCGTGCAGCCCTTCCAACATAGCTAGTGACGGAATAATCGTCAGCTCATGCCCGTCGGGTTGCTGTGCCCAGTTGTTTACGTTGCTAAACATGCCCGGTGCAATCTCGGTCAAAGTCAGCGCGTGTTTGATGCGGAAATAATGCCACTGATGCGTATCAGCAACGTGATGCACCAGTTGCCGAACCGTCCAGGCTCCCGGCCTGTAGGTACGTTGTAGTTCTTCCTCAGAAAGTGATTCGGTACGTGTACGGTATTGAGTTGGTAGTTCGCGAAGTTGCTGAATGCGGGTTTTCAGTTCGTCGGCCGTAAAATCGGTCTGGCCCGACCAGCGGCCAATTGGAAATTGGCGGGATTCATCAGGTTGCATGTGTCAGAGGGTGAAAGTGTGCGTTGCAAACTTACGGACTCACTCAGCAGCAGCGCACACTTTCACTCTTTATCTCTTTCACTCTTTCGCTACTAGTTTCAGACCAATGATAGCTACGGCTAATAGGAAAACGAAAAATAGCTCGGTGAATGACCAGGAGGCTTTTAAAAACAGTACGTCGGCCAGTTTAATAAACACCAACGTACCTGCGGTCCAGATGCCGAAAGCGGTCGTGAGCGGAACCTGTTTGAAGGCTATATTCAGGAAGAAGACGTTTGCCAGCCCCGATACGAGGTTGATTAGTATCGGGCCAAGCACCGCCGGGCTGAAACGCAATGCGATAAGCGCGTTGAAATCGGCGTATTTCAGCGAATACGTCCAGGCTGTCTGGCAGCCAGCAGCCAGTAAAAGAGCGATCCAGGCCATAGCGCCAAAGTACGGAGTTTGAACGGGAAGCCTGTTGCCTGGGTACGTTATGAAATCGTTAAACGCAACAGTTGATTTCTTCCAGTAAAGCAATTTGTTAGCTTTTGTTAACGAGTTGAGTCTGCCCGGGGCCACACCTTTGTAGCGTAATCAAAACGTGGCCGACAAGGTCATCTATCACATGAAAACGCTCGTAAACCTTGAAGAAGCGGCTCAGTTCGCACTGTCTATTTTCCTGTTCGCCAAGTTACCTTTTGTGTGGTGGATCTACCCGGCGCTGCTGCTCGCTCCTGATATCGCCATGATCGGCTACGCCGTGAACAATACGGTTGGAGCTTTTACCTACAATCTTTTCCACCACAAAGCCACAGCTATACTGATTGCAGTAGCCGGATTGCTGCTGGCCAATAACTACCTGCTGCTCACCGGCATCATCCTTTTCGGACATTCGTCGATGGATCGGATGATGGGCTATGGCCTGAAATACAACAAAGGATTCAAGTTCACACACCTGGGGCAGCTTGATCCTCAGCGTCAGAATAAGATGCAGGCGGCGGGGTAACCACTCCCGAAAACCAGCCGGGTAGCCTGCTTAATTCAGCCCTTTACCAGTATGATTGTGCCCCTCCAGTGTTTAATGGACATAGTCGATTGACCCATCAAACCTATTTTTAGTATGGCATTAGAACAGACCTGGCGATGGTTTGGCCCACAAGACCCTGTTAGTCTGGCCGATGTACGTCAGGCAGGCGCAACCGGTATCGTATCCGCATTACACCACATTCCAAACGGCCAGGTCTGGACGGTAGCTGACATTGAGCACCGTAAAGCAGAGATCGAACGGGCGGGCTTAACCTGGTCGGTGGTGGAGAGCGTACCTATCCACGAAGACATCAAAAAGGCGTCGGGAAATTACAAACAGTATATCGAGACGTATAAAGAATGTCTGGTGAACCTGGCGCAATGTGGCATCGATACGGTCTGCTACAATTTCATGCCCGTGCTCGACTGGACCCGCACCGACCTCGACTATCAACTGCCCGACGGCTCGCGCGCGCTTCGGTTCGACACCACCGAATTTTGCGCCTTCGAGGTCTATATCCTGAAACGGCCGGGTGCCGAAAAAAGCTACACAGCCCAGCAACTGAGCCGGGCCAAAAGCTGGCTCGACGGAGCCGACGACGGGGCCGTGCAGAAGCTAACCCGCAACATCATCGCCGGGCTGCCCGGCAGTGAAGAGAGTTTCACCCTGGAAGCGTTCGCCGACGTACTGACCACCTACGATACCGTTGACGAAGCGGCTTTACGCGCTAATCTGTATTCGTTCCTGAAAGAAATTACGCCCGTTGCCGAAGAGGCCGGTATCCTGCTGGCCATTCACCCCGACGACCCGCCTTTCCCGATTCTTGGCTTGCCCCGCGTAGTGAGCACCGAATCGGATGCCCGTCAACTGCTGGCGGCCTACGAAAGCCACCATAACGGTTTGTGTTTCTGCACGGGTAGCTACGGCGTTCGCGCCGACAATGACCTACCCGGCATGGTTGAGCGGCTGGGTAACCGCATCAATTTTGTCCACCTGCGGGCCACCCAGCGCGACGCAGACGGCAATTTCCACGAAGCTGACCACCTGGCGGGCGACGTAGATATGTATGGTGTGATGAAAGCCCTGTTGCTGGAACAGAAACGCCGGATTGGCGAAGGTCGGCAGGACCTGCGTATGCCTTTCCGCCCCGACCACGGCCACCGCATGCTCGATGACCTGAACCCAACCAAGCGAACAAACCCCGGCTACACCGCTATTGGTCGCCTTCGTGGCCTGGCCGAACTACGCGGCCTGGAAATGGGTATCGAGCGGGGGTTGTAGGCATGAATTTTTTCTTGTTTGGTGTTGATGTATTGTTGCTTTCGCTGGGCCCTTCGACAGGCTCAGGGTGACAGTCCTACTCAAGGTCATCATGCACCTGTTGGCTGTGTATTATCACCCTGAGCGGAGTCGAAGGGCCACGCGAAAGCAACACACCATGAACATAAAAAAGGGCAGACATTGAGTTGAACTCGTGTCTGCCCTTTTTTATGTACTAGTTTATAAACTTACCCTACTGAACCCTCCAGGCTGATTTCCAGTAACTTCTGGGCCTCAACGGCAAACTCCATCGGGAGTTGGTTCAAAACTTCCTTGGCGTATCCGTTAATAATCAGGGCAACGGCCTGCTCGGTTGGAATACCGCGTTGGTTGCAGTAGAACAACTGATCTTCACCAATCTTCGATGTGGTGGCTTCGTGCTCAACCGTGGCCGACTGGTTCTTTACCTCGATGTACGGGAACGTATGCGCACCGCACTTATCGCCCAGCAGCAGCGAATCGCACTGCGAGAAATTCCGGGCATTATCAGCCCGTTTCATAACCTCGACCAGCCCGCGATACGAGTTCTGGCTTCGGCCCGCCGAAATACCTTTCGATACAATCCGGCTCTTCGTATTCTTACCGATGTGCACCATTTTGGTACCCGTATCGGCCTGCTGCATGTTGTTGGTCACCGCCACTGAATAAAACTCGCCGATCGAGTTATCTCCTTTCAGAATAACCGATGGGTATTTCCAGGTGATCGATGAACCGGTTTCAACCTGCGTCCACGATATTTTGGCGTTGGTGTGGCAGATACCCCGTTTGGTCACGAAGTTATATACCCCACCCAGCCCGTTTTTATCACCAGGATACCAGTTCTGAACGGTCGAGTATTTGATTTCGGCATTGTCGTGGGCGATCAATTCCACACAGGCAGCATGCAACTGATTTTCATCGCGCATGGGGGCCGTACAGCCTTCCAGATAGCTCACGTACGAACCTTCGTCGGCCACGATCAATGTCCGTTCAAACTGACCGGTACCGGCCGCGTTGATACGGAAATACGTCGACAGCTCCATGGGGCAACGAACGCCTTTCGGAATATAGCAGAACGAACCGTCGGTGAAAACGGCGGCATTCAGGGCGGCGAAGTAATTGTCTTTCGCCGGAATAACCGATCCCAGGTATTTCTGAATCAGTTCGGGGTGATCGTGAACGGCTTCGGAGATCGACGAGAAAATGATGCCTTTCTCAGCCAGTTCTTTCTTGAAAGTCGTGGCTACCGAAACCGAATCCATGACGGCATCAACGGCCACGCGCGGCCGCTCGATGGGGTTACCATTGGCATCGACCGGCTCATCGACTACACCCGACAACCGCTTTTGCTCAGACAGCGAAATACCAAGCCGCTCGAAGGTGCGGCGCAGTTCAGGGTCGATCTCATCGAGTGAGCCAACCGTTTTCTGCTGCTTCGGTGCTGAGTAATAGATAATATCCTGATAATCAATCTTGGGGTATTTGACGTTTGGCCAATGCGGCTCTTCCATCTCCTGCCACATATGGAACGCCTTCATCCGCCAGTCGAGTAGCCATGCCGGTTCATTTTTCTTGGCAGATATGAAGCGAATAATATCATCGTTCAGCCCTTTGGGAGCTTCGTCCGCTTCAATCAGGGTTTCAAACCCGTACTTGTACTCGGCGTTGGTAATGCTCTCTAAGAGTTCAACTTCTTTGCTCATGATTGGTTGGCGATTGCCGGTAAAAGCGAGCGAAACGTGAAATCCGTTCGCTCCTGTTTAAGAACGTATCGTACAAAATTAACAAAATCGCGCAAGGCTCTGTTCCTGTGCGTTGAAATAAGGTTGGTTGATGTGGGTACGGTTGGTTGACGCATGGCGGGCAGCACGATGGGCCGCCCGCCATGCGTCAACCAACCGTACCCACATCAACCATTTCAAGAAATCCTGTATACACGACAATTGCTTTCTTCGAAAACCAGCATACCCGTACCCAATAGGGCAGGTACGTCACCAACGGCGGCGGTGAACAGGTACGTCTCTCCTACTCGCCAAGCCAGCGACGTGCCAGTAGTAGATTCGCTATCCGGTTTCTGTAGCCATGTAACGGGCTTATCTACCACCTCATTCCAGATTTGTTCGGCAAAGGCGCGCATCCGGCCAATCGCGGCGAATTGATCCGCGTTTTGGCCCCACACAAACGGGCCATGCGTCACCTTGTCGGGTTGGGCGTCATCGGCTACCCGGAATACGTAGAGTTTGGTGTATTCTTCGTTGGCTCCCCGCTCGTCGTGCTGGTTACGGACTTCGAAACCCAACGACACGTAGCTGGGCAATGCGGGCAGAAACAGGCTGACGAAATACCGGAACAGGTTGCCGGTGCGGTAAAATTCATCGAAGCGCGGGTCGTCTTTGTCGGCGGTCATGACGGTAAAATTTGGCGCAAATTTCCGCGTTTCGGCCAGTTCCAGGTACGTGCATAACTGCTTGTTGAACGTACCCAACCCCACCACCATCGACTGTAGATCACCCAGCGTACTATCGGCGTCGATGGCTTCGAGGTGATCTACTTCGTTGCCATACGCCATCGTGTCGGGCGGGGCCAGAAACGTTTCAGCGAAGAAGGCAAAGTGCGGCGTACCCTTTTGTACGTAGTGTTTGATCGTGCGCAGCGGGTCATAATACGCATCAGGCGTGGCGGGTACACCTTCCGGGCGTAGTTGCACATGAGCCATATCGCCCCGCATGAAATCGAAGCCGAACCGTTGCTGACAGGCGTTCACGTTCTGGCAGATATACTCCCAGGCGGGCTGGTTCGGGCGGTCGAAATCAAGCTGCCAGTCGCGGTTGTCGTTCAGGCTATGGTAGAATTTGTAACGCGCCAGTGGGCCAAAAACGCGCGAAAATTGCTGCGGCTGGTTGAAGCTGTACTGATACCAGATTTGTCCGAATTCATCCGTTACAAAATCGTCGGGCACGATGTGTAGGCCACGGTAGGGCGGTGCCATGGTCATGGGCAGGGTTTCAAATCCCTGCGCCGTGAGGTGTTTAATAAGATCGAGGCGCCGTTGCAGACGCCCGCCGTAATCGCCGGGCCGCCCGAATAGAATCAGGTGGCGTTGCTCGTCGGTGAGCAGCGGAATCTGGGTGGAGAAGAAGACGCTTTTCGAATACGTGATCGGGCTCTCATCGGCAGTGCCGTGCTGGTGCAGAAACTGCCAGATCACCTCTTCTACAGGCCGATATACGGTTGAGGAGTGATCGATCAGCCGGTGGCCGTCGCGATGAACCCATTCAAACAGGGCGGGATGAACCAGCGCCATTTCAGAAAATCGATCGGTATGCGGAATCACGTCCATGCCCACCGTCCGGCCCATTGCGTGAATCAGGTTTACCACGACCTTCAACTGCTTGTCGACCGTATCGAGCGTAGGAATGAACCTGGCCAGATCGACGCTGTAAAATTCGGGGTTGATCTGCCAGCTCACCATGCCGTAGAGGCTACCCACCACGCCCGGCTCCCAGATGGGCAGCAAGTGAATACTATCGTAGCAGGCAGGCAGCGTGAGTATGTAATTGATCACGTTCCAGAACGAGCCAATGGTCCGCACATTGATGCCCACCATCCGGCTGTGGGTCAGCCACTGCCCGTTATCCCGACCCAGCACCGGCGAGGCCACGCTTTGTTGCGGGTCCAGTGCCTTGCGCATCAGGTCGGTGCCCAATCGTTTTTGCAGAATGTCCAGCGTTTGATACACCGAAAACTGCACGGCTGTCTGGGGCAGTAGATTAGATACGTAACTTTTCTTACCCGACTGATAGTCACTCAGGTACGTTGGATACTGGCGTTGCCAGTCGGCGTGAAGTGTTTGAATAGAGGTCGGCATAAAGCAAATGTAAGTTTTCGCCACAGAGTTACGCTGAGAAAACAGTGGGGTACACGGAGAAAATAGGGTAATCTGTATCACTCGCCGTTTTCTCGGCGTAACTCTGTGGCCCCAAAACCGGTTTATGTAGTATGCAGGATGTAATTATCATTGGCGGTGGGCTGGCCGGGCTGGTCAGCGCGCTCGAACTGGCGCGGGCCGGATTTGGTGTTACACTTGTGGAACGGAAGACCTACCCGTTTCACAAGGTCTGCGGCGAATATGTTTCCAACGAAGTACGGCCGTATATCGAATCGCTGGGCGTTGATCTGGATAGCCTCGATGCCGCCCGAATCACGAGCTTCTGGTTATCATCACCATCGGGAAAGCTGCTCACGGCCCCGCTCGATCTGGGCGGTTTTGGCATTTCCAGGTACGTCCTCGACGACCGGTTGTACCAGCTTGGCCAGGCGGCGGGCGTCGATTTCCGGCTTGGCCAAAGCGTTGCCAGCGTTCACTTTGCTGATGATCAATTCAGCGTTGGCATGGCCAACGGCGATACCCTGTCGGCTCGGCTCGTGCTGGGTACGTTCGGCAAACGGTCAACGCTGGATAAGGCCTTGAACCGGGCGTTTATGCAAACCCACGGTTCGGCATCCCGGTCGCCCTACGTTGGCGTGAAATACCACATCACCGGCATCGATTTCCCGAAAGACGTCATTGCCCTGCACAACTTCCCGGACGGCTACTGCGGCATGTCGGCCATTGAAGCAGACAAGTACTGCCTCTGCTACCTGACCACCCGCGCCAACGTGCGGCAACATGGCAGCATCGCGGCGATGGAGAAAGCCGTGCTGCACCGAAACCCACATCTACGGGCTGTTTTTGAGGAAAGCACGTTCCTCTACGACCGCCCCGAAGTGATCAACGAAATATCGTTTGCGCCCAAAGAGGCTGTCGACAACCACATACTGATGGCGGGTGATGCGGCGGGCCTGATCACTCCCCTTTGCGGCAACGGCATGGCAATGGCTATTCACGGAGCCAAACTCGCCAGCGGACTGGCGACTCGGTTTCTGCGCCATGAACTCACCCGACCCGAGCTGGAACGTACCTACCAAACGGGCTGGTCGGCCTTGTTTAGCCGACGGCTTTGGGTGGGTCGTACTGTGCAGAAACTCTTCGGCCAGTCGTGGCTGAGCGAAGCAGCCGTGGCCGCGTTTGGCACTGTCAAACCGGCATTACGCACGGTGATGAAACAGACGCACGGCCAGATCATTCCGGTTTGAGCCGGATGTTGACTGCTGGATATTGGCCTGAAAGATCTGACTAGTGAGTACGCTGGTTAATTCATCATGTCCAACGTTCGGCATCCGGTATCCCATTTGCTCAAAAAGCCACTAAGTCAATCATATCCGGCGAATAACTACGTTGAAGTAGTAGTTCAACGCTGTCCCGACTATGATCTTGAGACTATTCCAACTGCCCGTCCTGCTCCTGTTAACAGGTACATGGGCCTGTCAAAAATCAGTTGATCCAACAGTGGCGATGGTGCCTGCCGTTCCGCAAAGCACGACGCCCGCCAGTACCACGGCCCCGGTGGGCAGCACAACGATCCTGTCGGCGGTATCTGATCTATACGCTCAGTTTGCTACGCCCCTGCCGACATCGGCCACGCAGCGTATTCGGGAAATCAATGTATATAAAGACACCCTCCTCATTGCCAAATCGGCCTTTCGCTACGACCAGGCGGGCTTACTGACCTCACGTACGTTTACCGAAGGTCGGGTAAACGGTGTAATTAGCCGGGTTGTTTCCTACACATATGATACGGGTGCGCGGCTGGTTCGAGAGACAGTTACGAACCTGGAAAGCAACGGGTTACCAACCGAAGCACCCACCAGTATTACCGAATACGACTACGCCGAAGGCTTATTGACCTCTGTTTCCCGAAAATCGCGGGTTTCGTTTTATCCGCTCAACCTAAGCGGCCGGATTACCTACCGCTACACGGGTAAGACGCTGACGAGAGCCACGTCAATTAACTATTACAACACCCTCTGTTCCTGCAATACAACGTATCCGACCGATTCGACCAGGCAACTTTTTTCGGACAACACCAAACAGGCAACACGCATTGATTCCGTCTGGCTCGTCTGCCCGCCAACCGCCGCGTGTTCAAGCCAGTTTAGCCGCCAGATCACCACGCAAACAGAACGGGACGCCAAAGGAAACGCCGTACTGATTCAGACCAATGCCAACAATCAGCCAGTTGCAAAGTACACCTACACGCATCAGTACGAAGGGCCAAATGGGCTAATCAGTGGCTCTACCAATCAAACTCTGGGCCTACGCTACGCGTTTGTCTATGAATCGAAGTAACTGACTTTCGTTGCCTATTCTTAGAGCAAAGAAGGAGCAGTGCTTAGTCAACATAAGGTGCTTTTTTATATATTCAGGAGCCGGTAAACTTGTTCCATCCCTCGATTTAAGTGCGCACTTTATGAAGAAGTCATCCTTACTCTATGTTAACTTATTGCTGGTCAGTTTTTTGTACTCTTGCGAGCCCGGCAACGTACCGGTTCCGCTTCATATAGAGCCGAGCCCGGCAGCGTTTGTTTCTGGAGACTTACCAGCCGCAACTATTCTTTTCTCGCCCTTTTATGCCACCTATCAGGCATCGGCCAACTACCGGTTAGCGGCAATCAGCGCGTCTATTATAGGCAATCCGAAGGCCGACAGCAGTGCACTGAAGTTTGTATATCAAGGCAAGCAGTTGATTGATAAAAAGCTACGGCCGGTTGGCTCCACTGCACTGGTTGACCTACCCCGGCGGCTAACGTTCAACCCGGATAACCAACTGATTACCGATGAAGCAGCCGTTACCTCAATCTCCAGCCAGACGGGTACGTATGGTAATGCCCGTACCGAATATACCTACGAGGGCAATGCTGTGAAGCGTGCCATTCGTTACACAGTATCACCTACCGGGACGCTCGTTCCCGCCGTCGATGTCACATATACGTACCTGAATGGCCGGTACAATTCGGCGGTTATAAAAAGCTTCGTTTCCCCGCAGTATCCATATGTATCGGCAGCGACACAATTTACGCTCCAACGTACCTACAGCTACTCGGCAGATGGCCGAAGCCTGACCATTGCAGACAATGGCAGAGCAGTTATTATCGACGCGAAACTTGATGAACGGGGTACTATTCTGTTTGAAGAACAGCGATTTCCCATTGCTCCTGAAGGTTATCTGCCGGTCTTCCTGACCAACAGTCTTCAGGATGCTAATCTATACCCACACAAAGCCGGCACTGACTGGTACGACTATGTGTATGACGGTCCAGATGGATTAATCAGTGAAGTTTACAATCGTTCAAGGGGCATCAGGTACCGCTTTATTTATCAGCCTAACTAAGCTTTTCCTGCCCCTGAAGCCGTATTTTCGGCAAATGGACATAACTTGAATCATGATCAAGTTATGCTTTACTCTTCTTTTGCAGGGCGTCTGCCTGCTTTCCTTCGCTCAACAAAATCTGGTCCCCTACGTCCGTCCGCTGATTGGCACCGAGAAGATGGGGCATACGTACCCAGGCGCTACCGTTCCCTTCGGTTCCGTTCAGTTAAGCCCCGACAGTGATACGCTTTCCTACGATTTCAATGGAAAATACAACGGCGACGTGTACCGGTATTGCGCGGGTTATAAGTACGAAGACAAAACGATTGTTGGTTTCAGCCACACGCACTTCAGCGGTACGGGCCACTCAGACCTGGGCGATTTCCTGATCATGCCTACACAGGGCGCGTTACAGCTCAATCCGGGGGTGGCAACAGACCCGAAAAGTGGCTACCGATCGGCGTTTTCACATGCCAACGAAGTGGCTCAGGCGGGTTATTACAAAGTCAAACTCGACGATCATGCCATCACGGCCGAGCTGACCGCGTCTCAACGGGTGGGCTTTCACCAGTACACCTTTCCCAAATCCGACCAGTCGCACATTATCCTGGATCTGGCCGCTGGTATCTACAATTACGACGACAAAACCGTCTGGACATTTGTGCGGGTGGTGAACGATACCCTCGTGACGGGCTACCGGCAAACCAACGGCTGGGCACGTACCCGGACGGTCTATTTTGCCCTTTCTTTCTCGAAACCATTTAAATCGTACGGGCAGAAAAACCTCGACAAGGCACAGGTATACCGGGGTTTCTGGCGCAAATTCGATCAGGCGCATAACTTTCCCGACATCGCCGGTAAGCGCATCCGTATGTATTTCGACTTCGATACCAGCGAGGGCGAACAGGTAAAACTGAAGATGGCCCTCTCGCCGGTCAGTCAGGAAAACGCACTGGCCAACATGCGGGCCGAAATTCCGCACTGGAATTTCGAACAGGCAAAAACCAAAGCGCAGACCGCCTGGAATCAGGAACTAAACAAAATTCAGATCGACGCGGCCGACGATGATAAGGTAAATTTCTACACCGCCATGTACCACGCCTTCATCAACCCGACCACCTACATGGACGTTAACGGGCAGTATAAAGGGCTGGATCAGGGCGTGCATCAGGCCAGCGGATTTACGAACTACACTACGTTTTCGCTCTGGGATACGTACCGGGCGCTGCACCCGTTTTTCAATCTCATGCAGCCCGCCCGCAACAACGACATGGTGCAGTCGATGCTGAAACATTACGACCAGAGCACATTGAAAATGCTGCCGGTATGGTCGCACTATGCCAACGATAACTGGTGCATGAGTGGCTACCACAGCGTATCGGTTCTGGCCGACGCCGTGATCAAAGGCGTATTTAAAGGCGACGCAAACCAGGTGCTCGACGCCTGCATCGCTACCTCGAATCATCGCAGCTATGAAGGCATCGGCGACTACATCGACCGGGGTTACATTCCGGCCACAGCCAACGGCACGTCGGTATCGAACACGCTGGAATACGCCTACGACGACTGGTGCATTGCCCAACTGGCCAAAAAACTGAACCGGCCCGACGTGTATGCAACGTACCTGAAACGCTCGGAAAACTGGAAAAACGTCTACGACGCGTCGATCGGCTTCATGCGGCCGCGCCTGGCCGACGGTTCGTTCAAGCCGTCGTTCGATGTGTTCGCAACGGATGGTCAGGGTTTCATTGAAGGTAACTCCTGGAACTTCAGCTTCTTTGTTCCGCAAAACCCCGCAGCGCTGGTCACCACAATGGGTGGCCCCAAAAAATTCGCCGCCCGGCTCGACACGCTGTTCGCCATGCACCTGCCCGACAGGTTTTTTGCCGAAACGGAAGACATCACCCGCGAAGGCATCATCGGCGGCTACATCCACGGCAACGAACCGGCCCACCACATCGCGTATCTCTACAACTGGGCGGGGCAACCCTGGCGCACACAGGAACGCATTCGGCAGATTCTTCGCATGCAGTACAAACCGACACCCGATGGCCTGGGCGGCAACGACGACTGCGGCCAGATGAGCGCCTGGTATCTGTTTTCATCCCTGGGTTTTTACCCCGTAGCCCCCGGCTCGTCCGATTATTCACTGGGCAGCCCGCAGGTGAAGAGCGCCCGCCTGTCGATGGAGAATGGCCAGACATTGACCATCGACGCGGTGAATCAGAGCGATACAAACGTGTACGTCTCGAAGGTAACGTTCAATGGTACCACGCTTTCACAACCAGTTATCACCCACGAAGACCTGCTAAAAGGCGGAAAACTCACGTTCTACATGAGCGCGAAGCCAACGAAAAAGTAGGTGATTTTTCCGTTGGCTTCGCGCTTGTGGCCCTTCGATAAGCGCGAAGCCAAGCTGGCACAAAAAAGGCCCTCCACTTACGTAGAAGGCCTTTTTTGTGTTAGCACCCGATCCTCTAAGGCATCCGAAAACCCTGGAGGCTTAAAAACGCTTACCGGTCGTAATCGGTAGTCTGCGGGTTGAAATTTGTCCAGCCTGAAATCCAGTTTTCCGTGCCGAAAGCGCCCCGGTAGGTCGTTTGAGTGAAGAACGAACTGGTGAGTTTACCACCAGTGACAGCACCGCCCAGCAACGTTGATCCTGTTTGTGGCAGGAAGTTCGGTGCCGATGTGCTGAAGTTGGCCGAGTTGAGCATCAAGGCACCAATATCACCCGAGCCAACGAGCTGATTCTGCCGCGTAGCCGTGGTCAGGTACGTGTTGGCGGCGGCATCGGTAACGGCCAGGCCACCCACAACCGGCGACAGTGTGTTGGCAAACACGTTGCCGCGCAAGTCAATAATACCGGCCGTACTGGTCAGGCTGGCCCCGATTCCGGTTACGCTGCCTTCAAACCGAACGCCTTCCGGGTAGCCGTAGATCAGCGAATTGTAGATGCTGATACCCGTGTTGCGGCGCAGGTAAATGCCCGATTGGTAGTAGCCTAAAATGGCCGAAGCCGCCGTGATGGCAACGGGCGTTGTGCTGGTGCCAAAGTTGCTCATATTCGCAAACACCGGGGCCGTTTGTGGAAGGCCATTCTGGCGGGTCAACGGCGTTCCGTCGGCATTTTCACCCGGATCGTAGTTCTGTGATTCAAAGCCATTGCTTCCCGACGGATCGGCCACGGCCGCATCGCGCAGAGCAACGCCAAACTGAACCTGGCCCGTGTAGCCCCAATCGGTGCTCCAGTCGTCGTCGGTAGCGCGGTTGGCTACCAGGTATTTAGCCTGAGCCGTGCCGCCAAACCAGGCGTAGGCATCGCCGCTGCTCTGGGTTACCTGCACATGGTTTATGACCGTGCCGTTACCAACGCCAATCAGGGTAAGGCCTCCAAGTTTGCCGTTGGGCGTGCCGCGCTGCCCCGTTCCGGCATACTCGATCCGAACATACTGGAGAGAGCCGCTATTATCTTCCGGCTCATTATAGGTCTCGGCGTTGCCCCGAACACCCCCAAAATAGGTGGTGCTGCCTGGTCGGTTTGTAGGCGATTTCCCAATAAGCACTATGCCGCCCCAGTCGCCGGGGAAACGCTGACCAGCCGCTTTATTCGACGTAAATACGATTGGTTCACTGGCGGTGCCATTGGCGATCAGCTTGCCCACCCGCTCAACCACCAACGTACCTGCGTTGCTTTGTCCAGTCGGATCAAGATCGGCACCGGCCCCCTTGATGACCGTACCAGCCTGGATGGTCATGGTATAGTTGGCCGCTACGTACACGAAGCCCCGCAACAGGTAAATGGTATCTTTCGACAAAGTACGGTTTCGGAAAAATGTCCCCTGTAGCTCAACGACGGGCTTCAGTGGTTTAGGAGCAACCGTAAATGAGGTAGGACTCTGAATAGCAGCGGATCCGCTTACGGTTACGGAAATGGGGCCACTTTGCGCGCCAGCGGGTATGGTCACCACAAGGCGGGTGGCCGATGCTGACACGATCGTGGCCGTTACGCCACCAATGGTGATGGTGTTACTGCCCGGTGTGGTGCTGAAGTTGGTCCCGTTGATGGCGATGGTGCTACCCACAGGTGCTGTGGCCGGATCGATGCTGACAATAGTCGGCACAACAGGCGGAGGAGGCGTTGGGTCGGGTGTTGGGTTTTTACAGGCGGCGAAGCAGGCAAGCAGCCCAAAAAACAGCCAGAAGGCATGAAGCCGTCGTGGAGAAGTTCTCATAACAAAGAAGCATAACGTGAATGACCCGGCCAACTTTCGGGAGACCTGTCGATTCAAGTTACGGCAAACGGCTGGTTCTAGTATGTCACCTTCTTCATAATGTTATCTAACGCCCCATTTTTCCCATAGGGTAATATCCTTTCTCTGAATTAGCCTATTCCTGCCAGTTTCGCAGCGGTCTGCTTCGCATCAGTTCTGTTGTTTACACGGGCACAGCAGTGGTATTTTTCACTTCAGCCATAACGAAGAAACTGCTGATGTGCACAATACCGGAAATAACCGACAGGCGTTCGCGGTAGAACCGGTTGTAGGCGTCCATGTCCGATACGATGACATGGATGAGGTAATCGAACGTACCCGAAACGAGGTGACAGCTAAGCACTTCCGGCAAGTCCAGCACCGCCCGGTCGAACCCCTCAAACGTGTCGGCGGTCTGCTTATCGAGCGTAATCTGGCAGAAAACAGCCAACGGGTTACCAATTTTCTTTTTATCCAGCACGGTAACGTACCTGGCAATGACCCCTTCGCGTTCCAGCCGTTTTATCCGTTCATGAACGGGCGTCTTCGACAAACTGATCTGCTGGCCAATCTCCTGAATAGTCAGGTGGGCATTGGCCTGTAGCAGGGTGAGTATGGCCCGGTCAATTTTATCGAGTTCCATGATCAACAGAGTCTAGCGGAAAAATGGACAGACAGCAGTAGTAAAAACGGTAACATAAAGAATTTTATCCTGCCAGACGCCTTATATCCCACACAATTTCCCAAATATATACCATAAGCTAGAAAACAGTAATTGGTTTTTTACTTTTGTACGTATCAACACAAAGCACTCTCAACTCCAGAATAGTATGGTAATTGGCGTCCCCAAAGAGATCAAGAACAACGAGAACCGGGTGGCTTTAACGCCAGCGGGTGTGGCCGAACTTCGCAAGCACGGGCACACAGTCTATGTACAGGTCAACGCCGGGGTTGGCAGCGGTTTCAACGATGATGAATACATCGGAGCCGGTGCTACTATGCTACCTACCATTGAAGACGTGTACGGCATTGCCGAGATGATCATCAAGGTGAAGGAGCCAATTGCCCAGGAATATCCGCTTATCAAGGAAAACCAACTGTTGTTCACTTATTTCCACTTCGCCTCGTCGGAAGAACTGACGCATGCGATGATTGAAAAGGGAGCCGTTTGTTTAGCCTATGAAACGGTTGAAAAAACCGACCGGAGCCTGCCGCTGCTGGTTCCAATGTCGGAAGTAGCCGGTCGGATGGCCATTCAGGAAGGAGCCAAATACCTGGAAAAACCACAAAGAGGCCGTGGTATTCTGCTCGGCGGTGTACCGGGCGTAAAACCTGCTAAAGTGCTTGTGCTGGGTGGTGGTATTGTTGGTACACAGGCGGCCCGTATGGCGGCTGGTCTGGGTGCCCATGTCACCATCATGGATGTTAGCCTCCCACGCCTGCGCTACCTCGCCGATGTGATGCCCGCCAACGTCGACACCATGATGTCGAACGAATACAGCATCCGGGAAGAGATCAAAACATCCGACCTCATCATTGGCGCCGTCTTGATTCCTGGAGCTAAAGCGCCGCACCTGATCACCCGCGACATGCTGAAACTGATGCGTCCCGGTACGGTGCTGGTCGACGTGGCCGTTGACCAGGGCGGTTGCATTGAAACCTGCCGCCCCACCACCCACGAAGATCCGACGTTCATCATCGACGACGTGGTGCATTATTGCGTAGCCAACATGCCCGGTGCGGTACCGTATACCAGTACCCTTGCCCTCACCAATGCCACGCTGCCTTACGCTTTGCAACTGGCCAACAAAGGCTGGCTGAAGGCCTGCCGCGACAACGCCGAACTGAAAGTAGGCCTCAACGTGGTAGAAGGTAAAGTGGTGTATAAAGGTGTGGCCGATGCGTGGGGCCTGCCGCTGGTTTCTGTAGACGATTTGCTGACAGAAGGAGTTCTGAACTAAGATATTACTAATTCATCGACGAACGCAGGCCGCTCCCTTTTGGGAGCGGCCTTTTTTTGTGGCTGGGTACGTTACCCGGTTACAGGTACGTAGCTACCAGTTCTTTCCACTCATCTTGCAAACTGCCTTTGAACGTAGGTTTGCCGGCGCGGCGGTACCAGTAGCCGGCGTTGAATGTATCGCCTTCTTTTCGGTGCAGATACGCGTGAAGATGATCATACGAAGGCGTACCTTCTTTCAATTGAGCAATATTGTGCGCCGCCACCCATTCGCCGCGTGCGTCATGCCAGAGCGCTTCCAAAATTGGATTTAGGCCAGCAGGCGGGGTTTTGTCGTGCAACGAGGCGGTAAACTGATCTATGTTCATGAATAAAAAAAGACTGGACTGGTACTACATACGATGTCGGGTACTACGTGATTTTTCATAGCTTGCATTTCCTGTACGTACCTATCAATCAGGTATGTGGTCATAATCAGCAGCTATATGCAAACAATTCTCGGCTCGGGTGGTGCTATCGGTATCGAAGTAGCCAAAGCCCTCACCAGCTATACCGATACAATCCGGCTTGTGAGTCGTACGCCTAAGAAAGTCAATGAGGGGGATCTTTTGTTCCCGACCAACCTCGATGACCCGGCTCAGGTGATGAAAGCCGTTGCCGGTAGCCAGATTGCCTACGTTACGGTTGGCTACGACTACAACACAAAACTATGGCAGGAAAAATGGCCTGTGCTCATCAAAAACGTGGTCGATGCCTGCATTCAGCATCAATGCAAGCTGGTCTTTTTCGATAATATCTACGCCATCGGCGGCGACAATGTAATGCATATCACCGAGAGCTCGCCCATGAGTCCGTGCAGCAAAAAAGGCGACGTTCGCGCTGCGGTTGACCGGTACATTCTGGAAGCTGTAGAGGCGGGTAGACTCGACGCCATCATTGCGCGGGCACCTGATTTCATGGGACCTGTCAAGCAAACCAGCCTGACGATGAACCTGATCTACGATAACCTGCTGAAAGGTAAAAAAGCCCAGTGGTTCTGCAACGCCGACCGGATTCACTCCACCGGCTACACACCCGACCTGGGTATCGGCACGGCCATGCTGGGCAACACCCCAACGGCCTACAACCAAATCTGGAACCTCCCTGTCGACAGCCACGCACCAACCGGCAGGGAATGGGTTTCCCTGTTTGCGCAGGAGATGCCCACATCGAAAGCGCCAGCGGGGGTTCAGGTGCTGCCGGGTTGGGGTATGCGGGCACTGGGTCTGTTCGTCCCTATCCTGAAAGAAATGTACGAGATGCGTTACCAGTATGATCGCGACTATTTCTTCGATTCGGCCAAGTTCAACACTGCGTTTGGTTACGTACCTACAACCAACGCCGAAGCCGTGAAAGAAACAGTAGCCACGCTAGCCGCAGCCGCTTAGTGCCTGCTGCATACGGCTAGCGGCGCATTTCCTTATCTTTTGTTATCGTTCCGGGTGAGGCTGTGGCGGCAATTTTGTGTCATCAAACAAACAGTAAGATGAACACAATCACCAACACAATCGCAGTGGCTGCCCTGGTCGGCGTATCAGGATTTGCCGCACTCACCCAAACCGGCAGCGTGCCCATGAACGTATCGACCAACCCCGCCGCTCCTGTAGCCTGTAGTAAGCAAATTATCATCAATGCCCGTCCCGATAAGGTGTGGGCCGTGCTAACAAACATCAATGCGTGGGCTGACTGGCAAACCGACATCAGCAAACCCGTTCTTAGTGGGCCACTCCAACCCGGCACTACGTTCGACTGGAAGACCGGCGGGGCGGGCATTCGCTCTACGCTCCACACCGTAGCGCCCAACCACAGCTTTGGCTGGACAGGCAAAACATTCGGCATGTACGCCATTCACAACTGGACGCTCACCGAAGTACCGGGCGGCACGCAGGTTTCTGTCGATGAAACCATGCAGGGTCTACTGGCCAGCCTGTTCAAAAAATCCTTCAACAAAAATCTGGCAACCGGCATGCAGCACTGGCTGGAACTGCTGAAAGCAGAAGCGGAGAAGTAAGGGATGTCAAGCTAATGAGAAGGCCAATGGCTGCTCAGGTACGTTAGCAACAACGTACCTGAGCAGCCATTGGCTTTTTGAGAAATCAACACCCTTGTCCGTAATACGCATTCACGCCATGCTTGCGCTCGTAGTGCTTCATGCGCAGGGTATCTTTCAGGCGGGGCGTGTTGGGGTTTATCTGGAGCGTCATGTACGCCATGCGGGCTAGCTCTTCCAGCACAGCGGCGTTGTACACGGCTTTCTCGGCGGTTTTGCCCCAGGTGAATGGACCGTGGTTTTGCAACAGCACCATTTCCATCTCCTTGTGGTTCAACCCCCTATCGGCAAACACGCCAAAAATCTGGTTGCCTGTTTCGTGTTCATAATCCCCCAGAATCATCTCATCGGTCAGGGCGGGGGCGCAGGGAATATCCTGGTGCGTGTGGTCGGCGTGGGTGGTTCCGAAGATGGGAATATCCATCCCGGCCTGTGCCCAGGCTACGGCATGGGTGCTGTGCGTGTGCACAATACCGCCGATATCGTCCCAGGTTTTGTAGAGCAACGCGTGCGTTTTCGTATCCGACGAGGGGCGGAACGTACCTGCCACCACTTTGGCATCGTAATCACAGATCACGATGTCGGCGGGGGTCAGTTTGGCATAATCGACGCCGCTTGGCTTGATGGCAAACACGGCCCGGTCACGATCGACCGCACTCACGTTGCCGAAGGTGAACAACACCAACCCCAGCTTCGGCAACTGCATGTTGGCCTCGTAACATTCCTCCTGTAAGGTCTTATACATGATTTGAAACGTCATTAAGTAGTCATTATGCTTCGCCGTCATTAAGTAGTCATCGATTGTTTTACAACGAATGACAATTAATGGCCACTTAGTGACAGCGTAGCGTATTTTTTACATTTCAAGCACGACTACAGCTATGGGCGGCAACGTTACGGTCAGGTCGTCGCCGTTTAGCTTGGCCCCGTTAAAAACGGCTGGCTTCACGTTGGCCGGGCTGTCGAACGTGTTATGATCCTGTACCTTAGCTGATGTCAGCACGCGGCCCGTTACGGCTTTGGCGGTCAAGCCTTTCAGGTTCACCGTCACCTCCTGTGGCTTGTTCGGATTCAGGTTTACGAGCGATATGTGGACCTTACCCGCCTTATCGCGTGAGGCTGAGGCCGACACGGCAGGCAGTTTATCTTTGCCTACTTCATAGTCATCCGACTTTATATCGATCGGCAGCAGTGTGGCGTCCTGGTGTACGTTATACATTTCCAGTACGTGGTAGGTCGGTGTCAGAATAAGCTGTGTCCCTTTCGTCAGAATCACGGCCTGCAGTACGTTGATGGCCTGCGCCAGGTTTGCCATACGTACCCGGTCAGCGTGGTTATGAAAAATATTGAGCGTGGCCCCGGCCAGAATGGCGTCGCGCATGGTGTTCTGCTGATACAGGAACCCCGGATTGGTACCCTTCTCTACTTCGTACCACGCCCCCCACTCGTCGACCACCAGCGCTACTTTTTTCTGGGGGTCATACTTGTCCATGATGGCCGAGTGTTTCTGGATGTATTCATCCATTTTCAGCGCCTGCTGCATGGTACGGAAGTACTGCGCTTCGGTGAAATCTGTAGCCGACCCTTTTACGCCCGGATCCCAGCCAAATGTTGAGTAGTGGTGCATGGCCAGCCCTTCTACCATGTTGACCGGAATGTTTTTCATCAACGTTTCCGTCCAGTTGAAATCATCCGAGCTTGCCCCCGACGCAATGCGGAAGATTTTTTCCTTACCCACCTGCGGGTTCATAAACGTGCTGTATTGCCGGTAAATGTTGGCGTAATACTCCGGTTTCATGTTGCCGCCGCAGCCCCAGGCTTCGTTGCCAACACCCCAGTACTTCACATTCCAGGGCGTAGCCCGGCCGTTCTGCTGCCGCAGATTCGACATCGGGCTGTTCTTCTCGAAGTTGACGTATTGTACCCACTCGGTCAAATCCTGCACAGTGCCGCTACCCACGTTACCCGCCAGATACGGCTCGGTGCCCAGCAGCTCGCACATGTTCAGGAAGTCGTGCGTACCGAAGCTGTTATTCTCGGTCACGCCACCCCACCAGGTATTCACAATCGACGGGCGTTTGGCTTTCGGCCCGATGCCATCTTTCCAGTGATACGTATCGGCAAAGCAACCGCCCGGCCAGCGCAGATTCGGGATTTTCATCTTCTTCAGCGCATCGACTACATCGAGACGTACCCCGTTTTTATTGGGAATTGTCTTGTTATTCTCGCCCACATAGAAGCCATCGTAAATACACCGGCCCAGGTGCTCGGCAAAATGGCCGTAGATATGCTTATTGATGATCGTCTTGCCGTCACCCGCATTGATCGTCACCTTATTCTGCGCCGCCGACAGCAATGACAGACAGGCTAAAGGAATAGTCAGGAGTTGTTTTTTCATGAGAAGGGTTTTGTAACACGGACTTCAGTCCGTTTTTGGCAGTACAAGAACGGACTGAAGTCCGTGTTACGTTTTTATTTATAGTAGCCTTCGCTCCAGCGGAGTTCATTTTTCAGTTGACGCAGGTTCGTATCGCCGTCGATGACCACGAGTTCCACGCCAAAGATGTCGGCGAAGTCTTCGATATGCTCGGTGTTGAGGTTTTGGCTGAAAACGGTATGGTGCGCGCCACCAGCCAGAATCCAGGCGGCGCAACCGGTAGCCATATCAGGCTTTGGTTTCCAGAGGGCGCGGGCAACGGGCAGTTTGGGTAAAGCCTCGGTTACCTCCACGGCGTCTACTTCGTTGACCAGCAGCCGGAACCGGTTGCCCATGTCGATCAGCGACACGTTGATGGCGGGGCCAGCCGGGGCGTTAAACACCAGTCGTACCGGGTCTGCTTTGCCACCAATGCCCAGCGGGTGAATCTCGCAGGTTGGTTTGCCTACCGCAATGCTTGGGCAGATTTCGAGCATATGCGAGCCCAGCACGAGCGGATTCGACGGGTCGAAATGGTAGGTGTAATCTTCCATGAACGAGTTACCGCCCGGCAATCCAGCCGCCATCACTTTCATCACGCGTACCATTGCCGCCGTTTTCCAGTCGCCTTCGCCCGCAAAGCCGTAGCCGTCGGCCATGAGCCGTTGCGCAGCAATACCAGGCAATTGCGCCATACCGTGCAGGTCTTCAAACGTATCGCTGAACGCGCCGAAACCACCATCCTGCATAAAGGCACGCATGCCAAGCTCAATTTTAGCGGCATCGCGCAATGAGGCATGCTGGTCGCCACCTTTCAGCAGCGAGTTCATCAGCGTGTAGCTATCGGCGTACTCCGCCACTAGTTGGTCAATAGCAGCGTCGGTCACCTGATTGATCACCGCTACTAAATCGCCAATGCCGTGCGTGTTGACCGACATGCCGAAGGTCATTTCGGCAGCTACTTTATCGCCATCCGTCACAGCCACCTGCCGCATGTTGTCGCCAAAACGAACCACCTTTAGCATCTTCAGTTCATGAGCGCCTACAGCCACCCGCGCCCATGATCCGATCTTCTGAACCACGGCCTCTTCCTGCCAGAAACCAACCACGATCTTGCGGTTCAACCGCATCCGCGACATAATGAACCCAAACTCCCGGTCGCCATGCGCCGACTGGTTGAGGTTCATGAAATCCATATCGATATCGCCCCAGGGAATATCCCGGTTGAACTGCGTGTGCAGGTGCAACAACGGCTTTTTCAGCACCGTCAGGCCCCGAATCCACATTTTAGCGGGTGAAAATGTATGCATCCACGTGACGATGCCTACGCAGTTTGGCGCTACGTTGGCTTCCTGACAGATGGCGTAAATCTCGTCGGGCGTTTTCACTACGGGTTTGAACACGACCCGCACCGGCATGGCGGCGGCTTTGTCGAGGAATTCGGCGATGACCTGCGAATGGGCATCCACCTGCCGCAGGGTTTCTTCCCCGTATAAATGCTGGCTACCAGTGACGAACCAAATTTCTAACTGCTTCAGATTAAGCATTGATCAATGTATTGTAGAATGAAAATTTTATGTGTTGTGGGTACGTAAACAGGCTTCAGCCTGCGTTACACTACCGCCTCAGCCACCGCCTTCGCGCTGGGTACGTTCTCTACGAACGCGCCGAGGGTCAGGTATTTCTGGTAGAGCGTTTCGTAGATCGCTACGTTGTCGGGGCGGGGCGAGTAGGACGCGTCGAAGCCGGAACCCATCGCCTGTTGGGCGTCAGATAAGGTTGGGTGAACGCCTGCCGCCACGGCTGCACACATGGCCGCGCCGAGTGCACAGGCCTGATCAGACTGCGCCACCTGAATGGGTTTGTTAAGCACATCGGCCAGGGTTTGCATTACGAACGGCGATTTTTTAGCCACGCCGCCAATAGCGATTACTTTTTTGATCTGAACACCTTCGTGCAAAAACCGGTCGACGATACTGCGCGAACCAAACGCCGTGGCCTCAACCAGTGCTTTGAACACCTGGGCGGCGTCGGTGCCGAGGTTCAGACCCGAAATGGCGGCTTTCAGCGTGTGGTTCGCATCGGGCGTACGGCGGCCATTGATCCAGTCGAGGGCGATAATATCGGTTGGGGTGACGGGCAATTGAGCGGCCTGATCCGACAGGTGCGGAATCAGTTTGCTCATCATCGTATCGGCCGCTTCGTCGCCCAGCAGGTCGCGAACCGGACCAGTCAGCAGGCGGGCAAACCAGGCGTAGAGGTCACCGAAAGCCGACTGCCCAGCTTCCATACCCAGCATACCCGGCGCTACTGACCCATCTACCTGTCCGCAGATTCCCCGGATAAGGCGGTGCCCGATTTCGTCGTTTGGAGCCATCAAAATATCGCAGGTCGACGTACCCATGATGCGGACGAACGTGTATGGCTCAATTTCGGCCCCAACGGCGCCCATGTGCGCATCGAATGCACCCACGCCAATGACGACGTCGGTCGAGAGGCCAAGTTTTTCAGCCCATTCGGCCGATAGGTTGCCCATCGGCTCGTCGGCAGTGTAAGTGTCGACGAACAGCCGATCACGCAAACCGGCTAGAAGGGGATCAAGTTTGGTCAGAAACTCATCAGAGGGCAATCCATCGAACTCGCTATGCCACAGCGCCTTGTGTCCCGCCGCGCAACGCGACCGGCGCAATGTCAGCGGGTCGGTATTGCCCGTCAGCACGGCCGACACCCAATCGCAATGTTCGACCCACGAGAAGGCGTGCTCACGTACCTGCTCATCGACCCGCAGCGTGCGGAGCAGTTTGGCCCAGTACCATTCCGACGAGTAAATTCCCCCAACGTACTTGGTGTAGTCTGTATCCCAGTGATGAGCCAGGTTATTGATTTCCTCCGCTTCGGCGTTGGCCGTATGGTCTTTCCAGAGAATGAACATGCCGTTGGGATTTCCCTCAAAGTCGGGGCGCAGGGCTAGTGGAAGTCCGGTTCTGTCAACGGCAACAGGCGTAGAGCCAGTCGTGTCAATCGAGATACCAACTACCTGCGAACGTACCTCGGCGGGCGCATTGGCGAGGGCTCCTTTGATACTCGCTTCCAGCCCTTCGAGGTAGTCGAGCGGATGCTGCCGGAACTGTGACTGAGCTGGATTGCAGTACAACCCCTGCTTCCAGCGGACGTATTCGTGCACGTGCGTACCAACGGCCTGCCCGGTATGCGCATCGACCAGCAACGCCCGCACAGAGTCGGTGCCGAAATCGACGCCAATGACATACTGACTTTTCATAGTTAATTTAGTCGTTCTAAACGAGTTAAGGGAGTAATCTGTGGCAATTACAAGCTATTGATACGTTGAACAATGCTTCGCAATATGCATTGCCTCGCGTTGTGTTATTCACTTGCTGACGAGGTTTTTAGTTGCTTCACTAGACAGGTTGCGGTCACCCTGAGCCGGGGGCGCGAGCCTGTCGAAGGGCTAGGCGTCGGCAACATACAGCACCAGGCAATACACGTCAAAGAACGCCAATCAACCCTTCTAACCATAACGTGTATTTACTACACAATTTACGGCACACGAACTTGATTGACGAAGCAGGGAATTAAAAGTGTCAATTTGACACAATATTACCTGTATTCGCTATAACTTCATCGGGGCTGGTCTACTTTTTCTTCCAGGACAGGCCATCCCTTACGGAATGAAAGTGTTCTGAATGCCAGCTTCGACCGGCCTCTATCTTCGGCATCGTAGTAATGGATCGACACTATGTTCTTCTTACCTTCCCGAAGTAAACCGACGTGCCCCGGCCCAATGTATTTCCCATCGGTGCGTAGCACGATTGTGCCGCCACCAGCGGTTAAATCCCGGCCAGTTTGGTCCAGAAACGGTCCTAACGGGTTCTGTGAACGGCCAACGACGATGTAGTACGTGCTATTCAACCCTTTGCAACACAGCCCGTTATTCACAAACAGGTAATAATATTGATCTTCTTTTACCAGCGCAGCCGCTTCCCAGTCTGACTCACGGCCACCCGCCACGCGCTTGACGTCTGTTTTGAGTTTTCCGGTACTTGTATCGACCTCCGCCGCACCAATTCCACCGTGGAAAGAGCCGTAGACGAAGTAAACGCGCCCATCGGTGTCGCGCATCAGGCCGGGGTCGATGGCGTTAAAATCGGTCCTGACTTTTGATTTTACCACCATTCCCTGATCCTCCCATTTGTAGTTCGGCGCCTGCGGATCGAGCGTGGGCGATGTAGCTACGCCGATGGCTGATGTGGGCGCCCCAAACGACGAACAGGAATAATAGAGGTAGTATTTCCCATTCATTCGGATGCAGTCGGGCGCCCAGAAATGGCCTTTGAAATTCGTGACCGTGGTGTCAATCCATTTCGGCCAGGTGCCCCGCTCAAAAATTGGTTTCTCTATGTTCCATGTTTTAAGATCGGGTGAGCTAACAGCCTGAACCCCGTTTCCGGTAGCGAAATACCAGTACCGGCCGTTCTCTTTCTGGATCGTACTTGGGTCATGGGTGGTAATGCCGGTTCCCGACGTTGGGCCTTGCCCCTGTGCCAGACCAGGTACGCTGGTGGCCAGGGCTACGAGTAATAGTAGCAGGGCAATGATGGCTTTTTTGTTGAGCATGAGGGCTTAAGTGTTTGTAGTTTGTTGTTCGAGGTTTGTGGTTGCTTCGCGAATTAGGTTGCTTTTGCATGGCCCTTCGACCGGCTCAGGGTGACACCGGGGTGACGTCCCACTCCCACCCAAGTCCGTCATGAACATTTAGATGTGAGTTGTCACCCTGAGCCGGTCGAAGGGCCATGCGAAAGCAATACACTACATCATCGCCTTGATCCGCACCACCGAAAATGACTTCGGTCCGAGCGTCATGGTTACGTTTCTCTTCTTCACGTCAACGGCAATCGTCTGCTCGACCGGACTGACGTTGGTAGCGTTTTCAAACGAGTTCACGGCGTTCAGGTTGTCGTTTTTCAGCAGGAAAAGTTTGCCGGTTGCCTCCAGCTTTTTCGCGCCGTCCAATTGGATCTGACGTACCTGAGCTTTGTCGGATACGTTGGCCACTTTCAGAATGATCTCGCCCGCTGCCTTGTCCCAGGCGGCCGACGCATACAGGCTATCCTGCCCGGCCAGCGCTTCGTTATTCTGCGTCATGCTCAGCACGTGCGTGCCTTTGTTGAGTGAATACAGCTTTTGCACAAAATAGTTGGGCGTGCCATATACCCGCAGATTATCTACCCAGATCAGGTCGGGAGTCCACTGCCAGGCGTCGGCATTGGCGAAGAGTGGGGCATAAGAAGCCATTTGCACCACGGCGGCGTTGCGTTCCAGGCCCGTCATGAAAGCGGCTTCGTTCAGGGCGCAGAGCCAGTTGTTTTTGTTATTGACGCTGACAGTTTTGTCGCTTTGCGCCGCCCATTCGCCGGCAAAAATCTTCGCGCCAGTACGTGGGTACGTGTCGTATCGCTTCGCGTTTTGCAAAAACCACTCGGGCCGACGGTAGTAATGTTCGTCGATCAGGTCGGCATTCATGGCGCGGAGTTTACCGTTCAGGAAATCGAACCGTTCGCCGTCGGGGTCGGTGCCTGAGCTACACACCAGCCGGATATTGGGGTATTTCGCTTTGATTGCTTTCTGAAAAACGGCCAGCCGCTCAATATACTGCGGTCCCCAGTTTTCGTTACCCACGCCCATCATTTTCAGGTTGAACGGAGCCGGGTGCCCCAGATCAGCCCGCACCTTGCCCCACTTTGTATTTACATCGGCGTTGGCAAACTCGATCAGGTCGATGGCATCCTGTACATACGGATCGAGTTGATTCATCGGCACCAGTTCCGCCGTGTTGAACTGGCAAGCCATGCCGCAGTTCAGGATGGGCAGTGGCTCGGCACCGATGTCTTGGCAAAGCTGGAAGTATTCAAGAAAACCCAGGCCAAACGTCTGAAAATAATCGGGCGCAGGGCGATGACCAAACTCGAAATTCCAGCGGTTGATCACCAGTTGCCGGTCTTCGGTCGGGCCAAGCGTTTTCTTCCACTGGTAGCGTTGCGTCAGGTCGTGTCCTTCTACAATGCAGCCGCCGGGGAAGCGCACAAATCCGGGTTTCATGTCGGCCAGCATCTGGATCATATCGGCACGCATACCGCCAGGGCGCCCTTTCCAGGTATCTTCGGGAAACAGCGAAATCATGTCGAGGTCAACTACACCGGTGCCGTCAAACCAGACCTTAAGCTTACCCTTCGGCTCGGTAGCGATCGACTTGAAGCTAATCTGTTGCTTGTGCCACTGCCCGTCCGTTTTTTCGGGCGTCAACGTACCTGAGCCAACCGGCTGACCCTGAGCATCAAGCAAATCGGCATGGATTTTTACGTTCCCTGACTGAACGCGGTACATCAGGGCGAAATCATAGCGCAGGCCGCTTTTGATACCCATGCCCCGGAACCCTTCGTTGATCATTTCCAGATCACCGCTGTTAGCTCCGTTGACACTCACCCGAATGTAGCGCGGATTACTACTTTGCATCTCCGACGACGTACCTGACTCAGCCCGATTCTGCACCTGAACATCACCCTCCGTGCGCTTTTTACCCCGAACGTTCCAGCCCATCAACGGCTTAAAAAACTCGAACGAGCGGTTTTTGACCATTTCGGCATAAATACCCCCGTCGGCACCGAAGTTGATATCTTCAAAAAAAACGCCCCACATCGTCGGCTGAATATCGGCCACGGGCTGGGCCACATTGACCCGAACAACGTGAGTTGGCACAACCGGCGCGGGCTGAGCCTGCGTAAGGCTGGCTGTGAGAAGAAGTAAACTGGCCGTTTTGGTAAATGATCTCATAGGATTAGTTGGTGAGTTTGGTTTGGGGCGGGGCGTGCGTTGCTGTGTGTTGCTTCGCGAGCCAGACCCTTCGACAGGCTGGGCGCCACGCCAAAAGCAACACACAGCAACGCACGCCCAAAAGCAACACCCATAAATAAACCGGGCAACGGAGTGGTCATACTCTGTTGCCCGGTTCGCATGCATCACTTTCTACAGCGTGATTTTCTGCACCGGCGAGTAGATCAGTTCGGCAACACCCACGGTTTTAACACCAATTCGGGCGTAGAAATATGGCCGGGTCGATACAGCAGCAGGCAACGTAAGTGACAGAGGCAGTGACTTACTGAGGTCTGCCAGCGCGGCAGTGGCCACATTGGTAGAACCAACGTTGTTTGTCACATCGACAAATTGCGTGGTGCCCACATACATCGTTACCCGTTCAACAGCCCGCCCAGTCACGACCTGCCCAACCGTTAGGGAGCCTGTCAGGCTGGTACCGTTCCGTTGAATGGTTGGGTTGCGAATCACGAAATAAGGCTGCACAGGTACGTCGATTGTGGCGGCACCCCGCACCGACACGTTGATCGTATCGGTATTATCGACCCAGGGGCCGTTGCCCCGCAGGCGAACCAGCTTATAGTCGCCATCGAACAGGGCGGCCGAGAAGGTGCCTTCCTGCGATACCTGAACCGGAATCTTGGTGAAGAGCTGATAGCCCCGTTGCCAGAGTTCAAGCTGAACGCCGTTGGTGCGAACACCCACCGGCTGGTTGTCGTAAATGACCCGCCCGGTCAGGGTCGACTTGGGTGGTTCGTAGTTATCTTTTGCGCAACTGGCCAGCAGAACGGTGCCCGCCAGCAGACTGAAAAGGATTGCTTTCATGGTTGATGCTTACTGGAAAGGATTGCGAACAATCTTCGGATTATTATTGATAACAGCCTGATCAATAGATGAGTAGTAGTTACCGAACTGAAACAGCCGTGGTGCCCGGAACCGGGGCGCTACCATCTTGACAAAGATGTATTTGCCATCCTGAGCGCTGCCGGGGCGTACCACGCGATACGGGTACAGTGCCGTCAGCATGGCGTCGGGATTGGCCGTATTACCGTCCCACACCTGGTGCGCAATGCGCCAGCGTTTCAGATCCCACACGCGGTGATCTTCAAAGGCCAGTTCTACCCGCCGTTCGTTCTGCAACCGCGCCAGCGTCAGCGACGTCAGGCTGTTGGCGGGGAAACCAGCCCGGGCACGTACCTGATTCACGTAGGTCAGGGCCTCGGCCGTGTTACCCAGTTCGAACGCTGCCTCCGAGGCATTGAGCAATACTTCGCCCAACCGGAAACGTACCCACCACATATCGCTGCGAATACCACGGGTGCTCGACAGCGGAGCCGGATCAATATACTTGCGCAGGTAAAAACCGGAGTTCGACACTTCCGTTTGCGACCGTTGTGGACCCGAACTACCCGTCAGCAACTTCCCGTCAGTATACGTCGAACCCAGCGTGTTGCCTTCGACAAGCTGATAGCTGCTGCCGTTCCAGACCGCCACACCCGCCTGAATCTGTACGTCCAGCCCTTTGAACGACGTACCTGGATAGATGACCGTTCCGTACAGGCGGGCATCTTTATTAGCAAACGGACCGCTCAGGTTATCGTAGTAGATGTAATCCTGATCATTGGCCGTCCGCGTTCTCAGTTCACCCGATGTGCCATCCAGGTATTCGTAATCTTCAACCAGGTTTAGCGTTGGCGTAATGTTCGACGACGACAGGTTGTCTTCGCGAATGTTACGGGCAATGTTGTCGTAGCTGAAACTGTGCCGCTTGTCTTTGGTGACCAGGAAGTCTTTCGCCATGATCACCTCATTGTTATTCAACTTCTTGGTGATCGCCTCGTAGAAATTCTCGCCCAGGTTGGCATTGGCCCGGTAGAGCGAATACGGCCCGGCAATCACTTCTTTCGATGCTTCCAGCGCTTTGGTGTAGTATTCAACAGCACGGTTGGCCGGAATACCCACTTCGCCGCCCGCCGTTTGAATCGGCGCGCCCAGCAGGTTGTTGTACTTCGCAATGGAACCCGCATAGAGCATTGCCCGGCTTTTCAGCGCCATCGCCGTATACCGGTTGGCGCGGGTATTGCTGCCCGCATTGCCCAGGTCGTTCTTGATCGCGTCGAGTTCGCTGGCCACAAAATCGTATACTTCCGATTCTTTGTTGCGAGGAAACTGAAGCGATGTCGGGTTACCGCTGAAATCGTAGATGAGCTGCTTGGTGATGATCGGTACGCCGCCCATCCGCTTCACCATCTCGAAATACATGTAGGCCCGCAGAAACCGGAACTCGGCCGAAAACTGTGTTTTCTGTGCCGTAGTGAGGGCCGTACTCTTCGCCTCAATATTCTCCAGCGCCAGGTTGATGTCGCGGATCAGGCCATAATCCCACAGCCGCCAGCGGTCGAAGCTGTAGTTGACAATGTTGTTTGGGCCGTCATTGTTTCCCGACCACATGGCCTCATCGTAGGCCGCGAACTGATCCCAGCCAAGGTCGATTTGGGTGTGAGCAGGCAGCCGGTCATAATAGTTTGCCAGCAAACTCGTGATCAGCTTGGGGTCATTCCAGACCTGGCTTTCAAGAATAATATTCGGTGGCTGACGTTCCAGGAAGTCCTCTTTGCAGGCTGTTGAACTAAGCGCCAGTAAACCGATTGTTAGAAATTTATGAAGACGATTCATCGTTGATGCTCTTTTGTCGGTTAAAAACTGAGTGCGAAACCAGCGTTATACAACCGTTGTGGCGGATAAACGAGCGCACCGTTTGACGAGATTTCGGGGTCTACTTCGATCGATTTCAGGTTGTCGAACGAGATCAGGTTGGTTCCGTTTACGTACACCCGCATGGCCGATACGCCCAGCTTACCCAGGAACGTTTTCGGGATGTTATAGCCTATTTCAAGGTTACGCAGGCGCAGATACTGCACGTTGGTTACCCAGAAATCAGAGCGGCGGCTGTAGTTCACATGGCTGGGCTGATCTTTCCGAACGGCTGGGTACGTACCTGGAACCCAGGGGCTATCGGCGTTGAACGGGTCAGCGTGGTGCCAGCGATCTTCGAGGATGTAGGCGGGCGACGTACCGTTGTTCTGGAACGGAATTTTCTGCTCCACCTCGCGCCGGAACGTTTGCAGGCTGGCACCCACTATATCCATACGAAGCGAGAAGCCCTTGTAACCCAACGTACCATTGAACGCGTAATTGACGTAGGGCGTGGCTCCTTCGGCGTAGCCGATCGGGCGTTCGTCGAGGCTGGTGATCAGCCCATCGCCGTTGACATCTTTGTAGATAAAATCGCCGGGCAGTTGGGTCCGGTTGCCCTGACCGTCATTATCAACCTTGTAGTCGTCGATCTGCTGCTGCGACTGGAAGCGGCCTTCAACCTGATAGCCCCAGTTGATGTTGGCCCAGCGGTCAACGGCCGAGTTACGGTATTCGTCCCACGAGTTACCGAAGCGCGGTTTGTAAATATCCAGGCTGCGCAGGCGGGCCAATGTGGCGTTGACACCAACGGTATAGCTTACCTCACCCACTTTGCCGCTATAGTTTACGGCTCCTTCCAGACCCCGAATCACATCCGAGTTCAGGTTGGCATTAGGCAGCGTATAGCCCACTTCGCTGGGAAGCAGCACGTCATACTGCGACGCGGGCAGCCCCGTCCGTTTCCGCTCAAACACGTCGAACGTACCTGACAGCCGTCCGTTGAACAGGCCAAAATCGATGCCCACGTTGGTCGATACGTTATTGACCCATGAAAGCGTGGTAATGGGCAGGCCCCGTGGCCGAACGCCGATAACGTACCCACCGTTGAAGATCGCACTGCCTTGCAGGAAGTCATAACCCGGCAGGTAGCTGTAGGGGGGCACAATGAAGTTATTGTTGATCAGGTCACTACCCGTGCGGCCATAGCTGGCCCGCAGTTTCAGTTCGCTGACGACCTTGCCTACGCCGCTATTCTTGAAGAAATCCTCTTCAGAAGCCCGCCAGCCAACCGATGCGCCAGGGAAAAAACCGTACCGACGACCCGGTGCAAACAGGAACGAACCGTCGTACCGACCCAGCGCTTCGACCAGATACCGCTGCTTGTAGTTGTAGTTGACCCGGCCAATATAACCCGCCCGCGCCGTCACGTTCCACTCGTCGATCAGCACATCCTGGTTGGCAAACGACTGAAGCGGAATATAGTTGTTGGGCGGAACGGTGTGCACCACCAGATACTTGTTATCGGTATCGTAGCGTTCGTAGGCCAATACGCCCGACAGGCCGTGATCACCAAACTGCTTGTTGTAGGTAGCCTGCACCTGCATGAACCGGTCAGCCACGTTCCGCTTGCGGCGTTCGCGCCAGGGGTTCTGATTACCACCACCCGGCACTACATTATAGGTGTCGGTTTTAGCATCGTAGGTGTAGGCGTCGTAGGTGTACTCGAACCCGTCGAAGTCGAAGTTGGTGAAGTTATACGAGTACGTTCCTTTCAGGGCCAGTCCAAAATCGAAGTCATACTGCGCCGTAAAGTTGGCTTTAACCGCCCGCGTGATTTCGCTGATCGTACCGGTGATTTCCTTTTTGTAGGTCGCCGGGTTTACGTTTACGTTGTGCGTCTGGTTGATATACGCCGGATTATCGTTGGCGTAGGGCCGCTCGGTTGGCCACATCGAGAAGATACTCAGGAACGGGTTGAAATAGTCGTCAAGCCCCGGAACACCCGTCTGGAACCGATCCTCGATGCGGCCGCTGATCTGGGCACCAATACGCAGTTTTTTGCTAAGCCCCGCTTCAACGTTTGCCTGAAAATTGCTCCGCTTGAAGTTGTAATCCTCAATCAGCGCATCCTGATTCAGGTGACTGGCCGACACGTAATAGGATACACTCTCTGACCCACCCGATACGCTGCCGTTCAGATACGACTGGGGTACGTTGGGCCGCATGACCATTCTGTAATAGTCGAAACTCTGGTAGCCTTTCTCAGTACCTACGCGCCATTTTTCCAGTTCAGCCGGTGTGATCGTCGAGGTGATTCCCCGGTTCTGATCCGACTCAGCCAGACCCCGCACGTGCTGGTAGGCGTTGGCCGGTTTAGGGTAGCGTGTGAAGTTCTGGAGGCCATGATAGCCGGATAAACTGATAACCGGCTTCTGCCCGGCTTTCCCTTTTTTGGTGGTCACCAGTACAACGCCGTTGGCCGCCCGCAGACCGTAAATCGCCGCCGACCCATCTTTCAGAATCGAAATATTCTCAACATCGTTGATGCCAAGGTTATTGAACTGCGTTTCATCGGCCACGATCCCATCGATTACGAACAGAGGCGTACCCATGTTACGGATCTGAAGGCTCGTGCCGTTACCGGGGCGGGCATCGCCCTGACGGGCCGTGATACCCGGAACACGGCCAACCAACGCGCTGGAGGTTGCCACAGCCGGTGTCCGCAAAATATCTTCCGATTTAACGGCCGCCACCGAACCCGTCACCGTTCCCCGCGACTGCGTGCCGTAACCAACCACCACAACCTCATCCAGCGACTGGTCATCGGCCAGCAACTTAACTGACAGCCGCGTTTGGCTACCCACCGTTATTTCCTGCGATTTGTAGCCCACAAATGAAAACACCAGCACTGTATTTTGATCAGGGGCGTTGATCGAAAACTGCCCCTGCGCGTCAGTGGTCGCTCCTTTTGTGGTACCCTTGATAACCACGTTTACACCGGGTAATCCTTCGCCTTTGTCGTCAGTTACACTACCCGAAACAAGGACATCTTTTTGTATACCACCTGCATGTATCGTCAGGGGTACAGCCCATGCCGAACGTGGTCGATCCGAACCGGGTAAGGCGGCGGAAACGTCGAGGGTAACGCTGAGCGCTATGGGTATCAATGCATGCCTGATTACCGCACACACCCGCTCAGTCTGTACTTGTCTTTTCATAGTTCTGAGTGATTTTATTGGGATGAAAGGAACAGATTCAACAGAATGACATCGTCTGTACCCCTATAGAGGCTATGAATTAAGTTCTACAATTCAAACCTAAAATGCTATATCATTAAAAACTAATTAATGGCAAAAAACAGTCATTATTGGTAAATAGCTAGCGTATTTTTAGAACTATTCGGATGTCAACTAGTGATTTACTTTGTACAATGACTGTATTTTACCAAATAGCTCTTTTTTATTGCGCATCTCTTTAGCTCCTTCTTTTAGACAGTTTTAACCTGAACAGTTCAGTAAAACTGCTCAATAGCCTTGGAGGTACCTTGGCCCCAACCCCCTGAAGGGGGCTACTGCGCTGCCTGGCGATGTCGCGGAGCAAAAACCTTCTAGTTGTCGCTTGCCTCTGGCGAGTGATAACGAGAGGCGCGTAGGAACGCAAACCCCCAACGTACCTACACGGCTATTCGCCCCGCTAAAAGAGCGGGTAGGGCAGGAACGTGACAGGGATGCTACTTACCGGGCTGTTAGTTCGGCCAGTTCGGGCAGGAACGTGTAGTAGCCGTCGAGGTATTTCTGGTATTTCTCGGCGTTAAGGCTGTAGAGCTGCGCCTTCTTGGTCACCGAATTCGTGTCTTTCTCACCAGTGCTGAGTAGCAGGTCAGTTGCCATGATCTTACGGCTGAAATTGCGGCGATCCAGTTGCGTATCGTAGATGGCTTCGTAGAGCTTTTGTAACTGGGGCAGGGTAAATTTTTGCGGCAGCAGTTCAAACCCGATCGGGTGAAGGGCGGCCTTGTAGCGCAACCGTTGCAGCGCGGCGACGACCATCTGATCGTGGTCGAAAATGAGGGAAGGTTTGTTTTCCAGGCTGATCCAGGCGGCATTATGGGCTTGGATTGCCGTTACATCCTGATCGTCAATATTGACCAGCGAGTAGTACACGACCGAGATTGTTCGTTCCACCGGGTCGCGCCCAACCGTACCAAACGTTTGTAGCTGCTCCAGGTAATTGTTGTGCAGCCCCGTCAGATTATACAGGATTCGGCTGGCGGCTTCTTCCAGATCTTCACCCTCATTGAGAAAGCCGCCCATCAGTGACCACCTGCCCATTGCCGGCTCGAAATTCCGCTTGATCAGCAGCAGTTTCAGCTTCTCGCCATCGAATCCAAAGATGATGCAATCGAGGGCAACGAGAACCCGGGTGTTGTGCAGATACGCTGATTTCATTGGGAAATAGTGTGGTGTTGGGAAAAATGTAATCTGCTTAGGTGTTACCCCTACCCTCCTGAAGGGGAGTGGGGGTAACACCTAAGCAGATTCAGATAATAGACTATTTATGGTTGGCAACGTACCTGGCTTATGACACGAAATCTTCCCGCATGGGCGTGAATACATCCACGAGCATACCTGCTTCGCGGCATACGGCACCGTGCAGTACGTTCGGCGGAATGTAATAGGCATCACCCGTTTTTAAGACCCGTTCTTCATCAGCGATGGTAATGGCGAAAACCCCACTCTGTACATAGCTCATCTGCGTGTGGTAATGCTGGTGCATCGCCCCAACGCCACCCGTTTCAAAGTCGACGACGACCATCATCAGGTTAGCATCGTAGGTCAGTATTTTCCGGCGCACGCCCTCGCCCACCGTTTCCCAGGCAATGGCTTCGGCATCCACAAACTGCTGTTCAAATGGTAGTGCGGTCATTCGTTAGATACGATTGATAAAAAAGTCATTAGGTTGTCATTAAGTGGTCATTCACTGTAAAAGCGCAATACTAAGCGATTTACAGTGAATGACCACTTAATGACAACCTAATGACTATAATTTAGTAGCCCGAATTCTGCGTATACAAACCGGGTTTGGCATCTAGCTCGGCTTGTGGTACCGGATACAAAATATAGTCTTTCCTGAACGGCTGCATCTGCTTCTGTACATCTTCGGTGGCAATCCAGTTGGTCATGATCAATTCAATCTGGCCACTTCTGACCAGATCGTGCCAGCGCGAGCCTTCGCCAACCAGCTCCTTGCGGCGTTCCTGCAACAGTTGCGGGAACGTTACACCGGATATAGCAGGCAGCCCGGCGCGGGTACGTACCTGATTCACAATGGCATCTACTTCCGCCTGCGTACCGCCACTGGCTCCGCGCAGAATGCATTCCGCCTTGAGCAGCAAAATATCGGTATACCGGTAGACAATGAAGTTGATGGGCCAGTCGAGGCGATTGTTGGTCGGCACTTTGGTCAGGTCGACGTATTTCTTGATGAACGGCCGCGTTTCGGCCACGCCATTGTATGTATAGCCGCTCTGAATGTTAAACGCCTTCCGATTGTCGGTTGCAGTGTACGAATTTACCAGATCAAGAGCCGCCGGGCGGATGGTTAAACCACCCTGGGTTCCTTTTCCGTTTGCCTGAAACCAGGTATCGGGCACCAGCACCCAGGGGAATGTGGCTCCCACAACCGGGCTGAGTCCGTTGGCATACTGCACGTCGAAAATCACCTCCGGATTGTTTTCATTCGTGTAGGAAAAAATACTGGTATACGACGACACCGACGAATATTTACCGCTGGCGATGATCTCGTTCAGCGTCGACAGGGCTTGCGGCCATTCGTTCAAGCCGAGGCCCGGCCCTTCAATATCGTAGGTTGGCCCCGACCGGGTCATGTACACCAGCGCCAGGGCGGCTTTGGCGGCGTAGCGCGTGGCCCGGCCTTTATCGGCAACAGCATACGTTTCGGGCAGGTTAGTTGCCGCAAAGGTCAGGTCCGACAGAATCAGTGCGTACACATCTTTCACCGGGCTGCGCGGAATGGCAATGGCTTCGTTGGCCGTCACCGGTCGCTCAATGATGGGCACTTTTCCGAAGAAACGAACCAGATCGAAGTAGAAAAAGGCGCGCAGGAATTTGGCTTCGGCTTCCAGTCGGGTGCGCAGACTGGCATCGGTGATTACTTTACCATTTTTCTGCAATTGATCCAGCAGCGTATTGGCCCGAAAAATACCATTGAAATTAACCGTCCAGGCCTCCGACACATACACGTTGGCCGCAATACTTTTCTGGAAACTGTTGATGCCCTCCCAGTCACGAACGCCCCCGTCCGATACGGCGTACAGGTTATCAGAGCGCGTTTCCGAGAGGTTCAACTGCCGGTCGGGATAGGCGCGCAGGTCGCTATAAACGGCGTTGCTGGCCTGAAGAAAATCGTTGGTCTGCGAATAGAACGTAGACGTTGTAGCCGCCGAAATCGGAATCTGATTCAGGTCATCGGTGCAGGAAAACAGCACCAGTATGGAAAGTGCCACCAGGGCGAATGAGCTATTTTTCATGATTTCAGGGCTGATTAAAACGTAACATTCAAGCCAACAACAATGGAGCGGGGCAGCGGTAAACCGCCGTAGTCGCCCGCTTCGGGATACGAACCGTTACCACTCAGGTCGGTATTCGACGCTTCGGGGTTGAAGCCGCCTTTGTACTTGTCGAAGCCAAAGAAATTCTCGGCCGTCACGTAGATACGGGCACCCTGAAGTTGCGGCCCCTTCACGAGCGTCTTCAGGTCATACCCCAGCGTAATGTTCCGAACACGCACGTAATCAGACGAATAGAGCCAGTCGGTGTTTTTGATCCGGCCAAACGTCGAGTAGGCTTTACTCACCACGCCCGCGCCCGGATCGGCAGCCGACCGCCAGCGATCACGATACGTACCCAGGGCATTGTCGGTGAATCCCTGTCCGGTACGGCCCAGTGCCCGGCCCAGCAGCGAGTAGATAGAACCCCCGTTCTGGCCCTGTACCAGCACCGTCAGGTCGAATCCTTTGTAGCGGAAATTGTTGGTGATGCCCCACACAAAATCGGGGTTGGGATGGCCCACGATCACCCGGTCGTTGGCGTCGATAACGCCGTCGTTGTTGGCATCGAAATATTTGGGGTCACCCACCGTTTCGGTGCCGTTCAACGCCGCTTTACCGTCAATATCAGCCTGCGACAGAATGCCGATCTGCTTCACCACGTAGATGCTGTAGAGCGGTTCGCCAATCCGCAACAGCGAGTGTGAAATATCGAACAATGACGGAATCAGCAGTTGATTTTGTCCTTCGGCCAGGGCCACTACTTTGTTGTCGTAGTGGCTCAGATTCAGCGATGTATTCCAGCTAAAGGCACCGGTGAAGTTGCGGCTGGTCACCTCCACTTCCCACCCCTGGTTGCGAACACTGCCGGCATTGCTGAGGTACGAGCCAAAGCCGGTTGCGGTGGGGATAGGTACGTTTAGCAACAGCCCTTTATTCAGTTTATTGTAGATATCGAAGGTCAGCGACAGGCGGTTATTCAGCAGGCTGGCATCAAATCCAAAGTCAACTGTTTCGGAGGTTTCCCAGGTCAGATCAGGGTTGGTTACCCCGCTCGGAGCCTGGCCGATGGCATTAGCCCCGTTGAAGGTATAATTGGCCGTTGTCAGCGTAGGCAGGGTGCTATAATCCCCGATATTGTAGTTGCCCGCCGTACCGAAACTGGCCCGTAGTTTCAGGTCGCTGATTGGCTTGATTCCCTTCATGAACGACTCTTCTGAAATGCGCCAGCCAACCGAAGCGGATGGAAACAGGCCCCACCGCGTGTTGGACCCAAACCGCGACGAGCCGTCGCGCCGGATACTGGCCGAGAACAGGTACTTTTCAGCATAATTGTACTGCGCCCGGCCAAAGTACGAGATCAACACGTTCTGCGCTTCAGACGTGCTGCCGGTTACGCCATTGGCGGCGTTGAGCGTGGCGATGACGTTGCTGCTGAACCCGCCGTTCGAGCTGAGCGAAGTTGATTCCAGCTTGCCGGAATTATAGGAATAGCCGCCCAGCAGCGAGAGATTATGCTTGTTCTGAATCGTAGTGGCGTACGACAGCGTGTTCTCGTTCACGAACGTCCGCCGACGGTAGCTGTTGTACGTGCCACTGGTCAGCGTAGTGAGTTGCGCCTGACGGGTAGCGAGCGTGCTGGCGATGATGTACGGGTTGTAGGTTTTCGAACTGTTGTCGGTATTATCGAGATTAAGAGACGTTCGGAACGATAAGCCCGGCAGAATCTGGTACTCGGCAAAAACAGAACCCAGCGTCCGAAACCGTTTGGTTTCGCCAATCACATTCTGAAGTTTCCCAATGGGGCTGTTTGTGGACACACTCCACCGATACTGGCCGTTATTGCCCACGTTCGGGTACACGCCCATCGTATCCTCCTGCACCGGCGTCATGCTCACCAGTTGATGCAGAATGTTGTCTTTCCCTTCCACACCAGGGTCATTATTGACCGAGTAGGTCGGGGCAAGATTCAGGCCCAGTTTGAGCTTGTTGCTGGCGTTCACTTCCACGTTGGCCCTCGCCGAATAAGCTGTGTAGTTGGTGTTGATGACCATCCCCTGCTGATTGACGTAGTTGCCCGACATGTAGTATTTTACGCGGTCGGTACCGCCGCTGGCCGAAATCTGATGGTTCTGCACCAGTCCTTTCCGGAAAGCCTGCTCCTGCCAGTCGATGTAATTCAAGCCGGGATGGCCGGGCTGAAACCAGCGGTCGTCGGTCATCAACGCCGTGTTGACCTGGCCGACCGGCAAGCCCAGTATTACCCGGCGTTGCTCGTTGGTCTGCGCGGCCGTCCGGCCCGGTGCCGACGCCACCCAGGCGGCGTTGATCATTTCGGTGGCGCGGTCAACCCACTCGTCGGCACTGAGCATGTCGAGTTTACGGGTACGTTCCATAAAGCCCGCGTAGGTGTTGAGCGTGATGTTGGCCCGGCCCGATTTGCCCCGTTTGGTGGTGATCAGCACTACGCCGTTGGCCGCCCGCGATCCGTAGATTGCCGCCGAAGCCGCATCTTTCAGGACCTGGATCGACTCAATATCGTTGGGGTTAATGTTGTCGAGCGGGTTGCCTGAGCCGAAGTTACCCGACCCGTTTGGGGCCGCCGTCGCCAGCGGAAAACCGTCGATCACGTAGAGGGGTTCGTTACCGGCCGTGATCGACCCGCTACCACGTACCTGAACGCTGAAGCCCTTGCCCAGCGCACCGCTGGTCTGCTTCACCTGCACGCCCGCCATCTGCCCCACCAGTGCCTGGTCAACGCGCAGAATGGGCCGTTGATCAATGGTTTTCACATCAAACGAAGCCACCGCACCGGTCACGTCGGCTTTTTTGGCCGTTCCGTAGCCGATGACAACCACCTCGTTCAGCGACCGATTATCGACCTCCAGTTTAATCGAGATCGTGGTCTGACCCGCTACCTGAATTTCTTTCGTGATAAAACCAATTGATGAGAAGGTCAGGGTAACGGGCGTCGAGCCGTTGATTCGCAGGCTGTACTCGCCTTTTGCGTCGGTAACCGAGCCGTTGATCGTTCCTTTCTGAACGACGTTTACGCCGGGCAGTGCTTCGTTATTTTCGGCGGAGGTCACTACACCGGTGACCGTTTGAGCCAGTACACTCAGGCTCATCAGGAACGTGCTGACGACCAAAAGCAGCCTGGCTAAAGGCGTATAGATTGGCTTTGACATAGGTATTTAAGCAACATAAGATTGTATTTAAGCAATACGTACAACAAATGTGCTTAACCCTATCTCATCGTCCATCCTGTACTCTCCTGATTCTATAGACGCGCAAACAGCGAATAAATAGCCTGAAGTGGCGATTTGAAAACTGGCAGTAACAGAATTGGTTACTTTTAGGTTTTCAGTCAAACCTCACTTTATGAGCCTCTCTCCTATCGCCATTATGTGGCATCGCCGCGACTTACGGCTCCACGACAACGCGGCCCTGTATTACGCCCTGAAAGCTGGTCGGCCCGTGTTGCCGCTCTTCATTTTCGACAAAGACATTCTGGATCACCTCGACGATAAGCGCGACCGGCGCGTAGAGTTCATTTATAAAGAAGTGCTGAAACTACAGGAGGCATTGCAAAAGATGGGGTCTACCCTGCTGGTGCGGTACGGTCATCCGCTGGAAATTTTCCAACAACTGGCCACCGAATACACCATTGCCAACGTATTTACCAACTACGATTACGAGACCTATGCCAAAGGCCGCGACGCCGAAGTGGCAACGTACCTGACGTCGGTAAACGCGGGTTTTCACAGCTACAAAGACCAGGCTCTGCTCGACCGCGACGAGGTACTAACCGGCACAGGGAAGCCCTACACCGTGTTTGGTCCGTACAGCCGCAACTGGCTGGGCAAACTGGCCGATCCGTTTTACCTGAAAGCATACCCTACCGAAACCTATTTCGACCGCCTTTTTAAAACGCCCCCAACTGGCACGGTCACGCTCGACGATATGGGGTTTGAACCGTTGGGCGAGAACTACCCCAAGCCAACCGTTTCGGCCGAGCTACTGGCCAATTACCAGAAAATGCGGGATTACCCGGCCGAACGGGGCACCAGCGAACTGGGCATTCACCTGCGGTTTGGCACCATCAGTATCCGCGATCTGGCCCGGCAGGCGCAGGAAAGTAGCCCTACCTTCCTGAGCGAACTCTGCTGGCGCGACTTCTATTTTCAGGTGCTCGACCATTTTCCGCACGTAGAACACCACGCCTTCCGCCGCGAATACGACAACATCAAATTCCTGAACCGGCCGGAAGATATTGAACGCTGGCAGACCGGAACAACCGGCTACCCGCTGGTGGATGCGGGCATGCGGCAGTTGAACGAAACCGGCTGGATGCACAACCGGGTCAGGATGGTGGTGGCCAGTTTCTGCATCAAACACCTGCTCATCGACTGGCGGATTGGCGAGGCGTATTTCGCCCGAAAACTCCGCGACTTCGACCTCTCGGCCAACAACGGCGGCTGGCAGTGGGCCGCTGGCTCCGGCACCGACGCCGCGCCCTACTTCCGCGTGTTCAACCCCACCGCCCAGGCCGAAAAATTCGACCCCAAAGGCGTCTACATCCGCCGCTGGGTGCCCGAATACAATAGTCTTACGTACCCGGCCCCCATGATCGACCACGCCTTCGCCCGGCAGCGCGTTGTGGCGGTGTATAAGGAAGGATTGAAAAATTAAGAATTGGTTTTTGCGTTCGGTTTACCCCCAACCCCCTGAAGGGGGCTACTGCGCTGATTTTCAGTGCCGCGAAGCTTTAGCCCCCTTCAGGGGGTTGGGAGTAAACCGAACGCAAAGCCTATTCTTAATTATTAACTCTCTCCATGCAACGTTCGCAAATCTTCCTCCGTCTTTACCCTGATTGATGACCTAAACCCGGTTGCTCACGCACCGGCGGCCTTTACCTGTTGGCGACGTACCCAAACCCCGCCCTGATCACTGATCTGGTTGATCGCTCCAAATCGGGCGACCGACGGGCGCAGTATGACCTGTATAATCGCTACGCCAAGGCGATGTATAACGTCTGTTTGCGGATTGTAGGGCACGACGCCGAAGCCGAAGATGTGTTGCAGGAAGCGTTCCTCGATGCCTTCAGCAACCTGAACAAGTTCCGCGCCGAAAGCACCTTCGGCGCGTGGCTCAAGCAGATTGTGGTAAACCGGGCCATCGGTCATTTGCGCAGTCGGCGGCTGGCGCTGGTCAGCACCGATGAACTGGGCGACGGATTCGACGCTCCCGACGATACCGGCGGGGGAATTGATGAGGAAAGCCTGAACTGGGATGTGGAGCGGGTACGTCGCGCCATCCAGAAACTGCCCGAAGGATACCGCGTGGTGCTGACGCTGCATCTGTTTGAAGGCTATGACCATGAAGAAATCGGTCAGGTGTTATGCATCGGGGAATCAACCTCCCGGTCGCAGTATCTCCGGGCTAAACGAAAACTAATTGAACACTTAATAAAGAGTGAAAGAGCTAATGAGTGAAAAAGTGAAAGTGGTCCCTACTCAAATCAGTGTGCTCAGGCAGCGTAGCCCTTTCACTCTTTCACTCTCTGTCTCTTTCACTCATTAACACATGTCCCTCGAAAAATTCATCCGCGATAACCGCGACGCCTTTGAGCAAGACGGTCCCTCGGCTGGGTTGTGGGAGCGAATTGCTGACCAACTGCCCGACCAGCCCGTTTCTGAAAAAACGACTACGCCGTTCAAGGCTGTTCACCGGCAACCTACCCGGTCTGAAGATACCCGGTATGGACGTACCTGGACCCGCTCCTACTGGACCTGGGCAGCCTCTATTGCCCTGCTCCTGCTGGCCGGTAGCCTGTGGTGGATCAACGACCGCTACGCCCCAACCCGCCAGGCCGATGTGGTAGCCTTCAGCCCGACTTATGCCAAAGAAGTAGCCCAGTATGCCAGCCTGATCGACGCCAAACGGTCGGAATTAAAGCAGTTGACTGAAAGTAACCCGGCGTTGTACGGCGATTTTGCACAGGACCTTAACCGGCTGGAAGCCAGCTATAAAGGTTTGAAAAAAGAGCTACCCAATACGCCCAACCAGGAAGTACTGATTCAGGCAATGATTCAGAATCTGCAACTTCAGATCGATCTCCTGAACGAACAATTGCGTGTTATTCAACGCATTAAACAACAAACCACAAATGAACCTGTTTAATCCATACATCGTGCTCGTCGCTGCCTGCCTCTGGGCGGCCAGTGCCGTCGCCCAATCGCCCGACGAGCAGCCGGCCACCGTAGCACAAACCGCGCCCCAACCAGCCCGCGTAATGGCCCCGCAGGCCCTCTTCGAGTTACAGGAAGAAACCGACGACCGGACGGAAATGCATCGCACCATCGTGAAATCATTTACGGTCGATGCTAAAGATGCCCTATCGATCGATAACCGCTTCGGCGACGTGAACGTATCGCTCTGGGACCGCAACGAAATGCGCGTCGAGATCGCCATTACGTCTTCGTCACAAAGTGCCGATCGGGCCCGGCAGGCACTCAACGCCGTGAGCCTCGACGAGCGGCGCGATGGCGAGACGTACCTGTTCAAAACCGTAATTGCGGCGGGTTTCGAGGGCGGTTGGAAGAAAGGGGACCGGCGTAATTTCCTGCGGGTCGACTACCGGATCTCGATGCCCAAGAATAATAAACTGGCCATCAAAAATAGCTTTGGCAACACTATCATCCCCGATTTCTGGGCACCGCTTTCGGTCGAATCCAGTTTCGGCAACGTGTACGGAGCAACACTCAACAACCTGACCACCAAGATCAAAGCCTCGTTTGGCAACGTATCTATTCGTGATGTGCAGCATGGCAACGTGGTTATGTCATTCGGCGACGTCGACATAAACTCCGGCAATGTGCTGTCTATTCAGCAGACGTATGGCAAACTCAATATCGGCGAAACAAACAAGGTCGATGCGCGCACCAGCTATACCGATGCACTGATCGGATCGGTACGGCAGTCGGGGAAATTCAAGATGAACTACGCCAAGCAGTTCCGCGTGGAGCGAATTGGCGCGTCGGCCGAAAAGATCGACGTAGAAGCCAGCTATTCAACCGTAGCTCTGCCGATGCAATCGACGCCCAACTGTGATTTCGACGTGACCGTCACGCATGGTGGCTTCACCTACCCTACCCTGCCCAACCTGCAACTACTGGCTCAGCCGGGTCCGCCCCCGCCGCCCCCGCTTACGGGCGTCTCGATAACGTCGCCCGCCCGGTCGGGCCGTGTTCGGCAGTATGTCGGAAAAGTGGGTACCGGCGAAGGGCCGAGCATTAAAGTAGTGGCCACTTACGGCGACGTTCGATTCAATAAATAGTTTGCCTTTACGGATGAACGGATAGGGTTTCGTGCCGGGTCAATTTATCTTTGTAGCAGACGAAGGTTGTTTACGTAAACAACCTTCAAACTGTTTACCAGACCCAATCACGTGGCTTTAATTAAATCGATCTCGGGCATCCGGGGAACCATTGGCGGGCGTTCAGGCGAAGGCCTCACCCCCCTCGATGTAGTGAAATTTACGGCGGCTTTCGGGCAGTGGCTCCTGTCGCAGCAAACCGACAAAAAAGGGCCGCATACCGTAGTTATCGGCCGCGACGGACGCCTGTCGGGCTCGATGGTTTCGCAACTGGTGGCGGCCACTCTACAGGGTCTGGGCATCGACGTGCTGGACCTTGGCCTGTCGACAACACCGACGGTTGAACTGGCTGTTCCGGGCTCGAACGCCATTGGCGGCATCATTCTCACCGCCAGCCATAATCCCGCCCAGTGGAATGCCCTCAAACTACTAAACGAAACCGGTGAGTTTATCTCCGGCGACGACGGCAACGCGGTGCTCGAACTAGCCGACAGTGAGGCGTTTACCTTCGCTGAAGTAAAGAAACTGGGGCAATACCGCACAGACAATACCTGGCTTCAGAAACACGTAGACGCTGTATTGGCCCTGCCACTGGTTGACCGGGAAGCCATCGCCAAACGTAATTTCCGCGTCGTAGTCGACGCCGTGAACTCCACAGGCGGGCTGGTGGTACCGATGCTGCTGGAAGCCCTGGGCGTTGAACACATCACCAAAATCCATTGCGAACCAACCGGCCATTTTGCGCACAACCCGGAGCCACTACCCGAAAACCTGACCGACATTATCAATATTGCCAAACGGGATAACCAGGACCTGGGCATCGTGGTTGACCCCGATGTCGATCGCCTCGCGCTGATCTGCGAGGATGGTTCGCCTTTTGGCGAAGAATACACGCTGGTGGCCGTGGCCGATTATGTGCTGAAGAACGGTGCGGAGGGAGCCTCTAAAAATACGGTGTCTAACCTGTCGAGCACGGTAGCCCTGCGCGACGTAACGCAGAAACACGGCGGGCAGCATTTTGCTTCGGCCGTGGGCGAAGTAAACGTTGTGGAGATGATGAAGGCGCAGGGTGCGCTGATCGGTGGCGAAGGTAATGGCGGAATCATCTTCCCAGAACTCCATTATGGCCGCGACGCGCTGGTAGGCATCGCCCTGTTTTTGAGCCATTTAGCCCGGTTTGGTAAGTCAGCGTCGATGCTCCGCCGAACGTACCCAAGCTACTACATTTCCAAGAATAAGATCGAACTCACGCCCGATATCGACGTCGATGCCGTGCTGGAGCGCATTCGGGCCAAGTACGCCAAGAATCCGGTCAACACGATCGATGGGGTGAAGATCGAATTCGATAAAGAATGGGTTCACCTCCGCAAATCGAACACCGAGCCGATTATCCGTATCTATTCCGAGTCAGACACGCTCTCCACGGCCGATTATCTGGCCAATAAGATCATTTCCGACATTCGCGAAGTGATCGCCGATACGCTGTAATCCAGACCTTATAGGTTTAAGGAAAAGGGCTGGAACGTACCTGACGTTCCAGCCCTTTTTTTATGCTTTAGTCGGGTTTAGGCGGCGAAATCAGTAACGCGTAGATTTTACCACTACATCGAAAGACCAGCCCAATTGCCACGAGGCTAACCACCAGAACCAGCAATGATTCGAAGTTGATAATACCAAATAGTGGGTCCTCCGTTGCAGCCCGTACACTCACCTGAAGCACCACCACAACGGCAGCCACGTAGAGTAGACCGAGTGAAAGAAGTAAACCGGCCAAATTCAGCCCAATGCTGATCAGCCATTTTCTGATATGTTTCGGCATAGTAAGTAAACTACTGAATCAATAGAATTAGTTGGCCGAACATTCGGGGCCTGTATTGGTTCGTTGAGTACACAATCATGTACTCAACGAACCAATACATCATGGCTCAGGCATATCCGCAGACGATTCTGCAAAACACGCTGCAAGCATTTTCCAACACTGAAGTACAACCAGTAAACGGTGTCGGCCTGATTAAGGACTGGCAATCAGCCCTCAAAAATACGGATGGCGCGGAGGAAGTCCACCAGCAACTGACCGATCTCTATGACGAACTGCTAAATCCTGCTCCCAACACGCAGCGGGTACAGCAGTTACTCAACAACCTGGCGGCGCATACCCAACTGCTCGCCCGGAACGCCAACGCCGACATTCGCGACAACCTGAATCAACTGGCCGACTCGCTCCAGGCATTTGCGGCCAATCTGAACCCGATTGGCGATGATAGTCAGCTTGCCGAAAATCAGGACGACGACACTACGATCTACGATCTTCAGAACCCCGGCGACCGGGCATCGAAGATGTTTGTCAATACCCTCGACACGCTGGCTGGTGGCCTGGCCGTGGCAACGCCCGAAAAAGGATCGACGCTGATCGGCGACTGGATTACGGTTGTTCGCTCCGACGTAAGCACCCAGTGGATCGAAGCCCCGTTGACCCAGCTTCGCGATGCCCTCACCACGGGCGATATGCGTAGCACCGAGCGCCTGCTCCGCGACCTGGCGGGCACCACACAGGAATACGCCAACAGCAATCCGGACGGCCCGTTCAGCAAGCACCTGACCAATTTAGCCACCGCCCTGATCAGCTTCGCCGGACCGCTTTCCTGATTAATCGAGCATTGAGCGTTAAGAATGGCTCTGCCTGGGTACGTTACTCAGCGGAGCCATTATTAATTCTTGATTCGTCAAGCTAATTTGCTGTCTGAACGTACCTGACTACTTCTATGAAACGCCGTTTCGACAGCCTGCCATTTCTTCCACTTACTTTTTTACTTCTTGTCGGCATTTTTTTAGCGGCTTTTCGTTGCATAGTGCCTCCCATTCAGACGAGCGGTAAACCAGCCGCTCCAATCGTGACGGGGGCCGACCAGACAAACCTGTATGTGCCCTATCTGGCGGGCAAACGTGTGGGCATGGTCGTTAACCAGACATCCATCATTGGCAGTAAACCCAGCGTCGACAGTCTGTTGAGTCGTGGCATCAAGGTCGTGCGCATCTTCGGTCCTGAACACGGATTTCGGGGGAATGCCAGCAATGGCGCTAGAGTAGCCGACGAGGTAGATGCGAAGACCGGCGTTTCCGTTATCTCGCTGTATGGCAAAAACAATAAGCCAACCGCCGAGCAACTCGCCGACATCGACGTGCTGATTTTCGATATTCAGGACGTTGGCTGCCGCTTTTACACGTACATCAACACGCTGACCCACGTGATGGAGTCGTGCGCAGCAAGCAATAAAGAGTTGCTGATTCTGGACCGCCCCAACCCCAATGGGTACGTTGTTGACGGACCGATGCTGGAGGATCATTTGCATTCGGGCATCGGCATGCACCCGATTCCCATCACCCACGGTATGACAATGGGTGAATTTGCGCAAATGGCCAACGGCGAAGGCTGGCTCCCCAACAAAGCCAAATGCAGGTTGCGCATTGTGAAAGTGGCCAACTACGACCATGACAAGTCGTATACGCTGCCCATACTGCCTTCACCAAACCTCAACACCCAGCAGTCTATACTGCTCTACCCCAGTATCTGTTTATTTGAAGGCACCATTGTCAGTCAGGGGCGGGGTACGTATATGCCATTTACGGTGCTGGGCGCGCCCGCTCTCAAAGGAAAATATGCGTTTTCGTTTAAGCCGGTGAGCCTGAAAGGCATGAGCGAAACACCGCTGCATCAGGATATGGAGTGCTACGGTCTCGACCTGCGGAAATACGACACCGACAAGCTACGCAAATCGAAGCAGCTTAATCTTGGCTGGATGATCGAGATGTATAAAGCCTACCCCGACAAAGAACGCTTCTTCGACCGCAGCCAGAGCAAGCAAATGGGCGATATCAACAAATTGGCCGGCACCGAAAAATTCAGGCAGCAAATCATCGCCGGTACGTCCGAAGCCGACATCCGCAAAAGCTGGGAACCGGGCCTATCAACCTACAAAAAGATGCGGAAGCAGTATTTGCTGTATCCGTAACACGGACTGAATTCGTTAACTAACAACAAACGAATTATATAGATCAGCATAATGTTGGTTTCGCATAAAAGAGATAGAAATATGGTTACTCTTCCAAAATTGACCAATCTGCAATTAGAATTGTTGCAAACATTTTCCTATACACTACCCGATGAACAGTTGATCGAGGTACGTCAGCTTTTGGCAACGTATTTTTTAGATAAGGCAGATGCGGAAATGGATCGTCTCTGGCAGGAAAAAGGATGGGATGACAACATCATTGAGAAGTGGGCGAAGGGACATGACCGAGTGTCTTCTTCATCGCAACCATGAGAATAGTCGTTGACACAAACGTTCTATTAGCAGCCTTACCTAAAGCATCCCGCTTTCGGGCTATTATAAATGCGTTAGTATCTGGCAGGTTGAATCTGGTCGTTAGTACACCCATTTTGCTGGAGTATCAGGAAATTCTGACTCAGAAAACCAACGCTAGTATCGCAACCAATTTCTTAGAATTTCTTGTCACCATGCCCGGTGTCGTACACGTTGACCCATCTTTCACGTGGGAAATAATTAAAGATGATTTAGATGACAACAAATTTGTTGATGCCGGATTAATCGCTGGAGCGGACTACATTGTCACTTATGATGGACATTTTGATGTAGTTAAACATCATCCATTTCCCAAAATTGCAGTTGTTAACCCCGACGTGTTTGTTACTCTCTTACTATTGTAATCCGAAGCAACTCATTTAAAACTAAGGCACTGCCTAAATACCATATAGCATTTTAGTAGTGCCTTAGTTTTAAATGAGTTGCTTCGGATTACCCTTTCCAGCGAACGAACGCTTCCATGGCTTCGTATTCGGCAAGGCCGAGGCGGTTGTAGAGGGCGGCGGTGGCACGGTTACGCTCTTCGGCCCGTTGCCAGAACTCCCGCGAATCGGTGCCCTGATACACCACACCGTCTTTCTGCGACTGGTGTTTGAAGATACCAAGCCGCTTCTTCGTTACCTGGTCGGGCGACATGGGTACGGCCATTTCGATTTCGTGAATATCCCACTCGGCCCAGGCACCACGGTAGAGCCACACCCAGCAATCTTTCATGAAATTTTTATGGCTCATCCGCCGAACGGCCTCCAGGATGGCGTCCAGGCAGACCTTGTGCGTTCCGTGCGGATCGGCCAGGTCACCGGCGGCGTAGATCTGATGCGGCTTGATCTTCTCGATCAGGTCCATCGTGATTTTCACATCGGCTTCGCTGAGCGGTTTTTTTTCCACTTTACCCGTTTCGTAGAACGGCAGGTTCATAAAGTGCGCGTTTTCGACGGGAATACCCACAAACCGGCAGGTCGACTTCGCCTCGCCCATGCGGATGAGTCCCTTCACTTGACGAACTTCGTCGGTGTCCATTTCCGAATCTTTCTTGCTGCGCAAAGAAGCCGCGGCATCCTGGAAAATTCGGGTAGCGTCGGGGCTTTTTATGCCAAAACGGGTGTTGAAGTCGACCACGTAATCGGCAAAACGCAGGGCTTCGTCGTCGGCTACGGCAATGTTACCGGACGTTTGATAACCTACATGTACTTCGTGACCCTGATCGACCAACCGCTGGAACGTGCCGCCCATCGAGATAATATCATCGTCGGGGTGCGGGCTGAACAGCAGACAGCGTTTCTGGGCTGGCAGTGCACGTTCGGGCCGGTTGGTATCGTCGGCGTTAGGCTTGCCACCGGGCCAGCCCGTAATAGTATGCTGTAACTGGTTGAATACGTCGATGTTAATATCATACGCCTGCCCGTATTGGGCCAGCAGATCACTCACGCCGTTATCGTTGTAATCGCGGTCGGTCAGTTTCAATATGGGTTTTTGCAGCAGTAACGACAGGTACGTTACTGCCTTCTTCTTCATTGGATTGTCCCACAACACCGAGTCGACAAGCCAGGGCGTTTTCATCCGCGTTAGCTCCGACGCCGCTGCCGTGTCGATGACGAACAGCGCATTGGGGTGCGTTTGCAGGTACGACGCCGGGTTAGTCTCCGTTACAGTGCCTTCTACAGCTCCGCGAATAACGGGCGCTTTGCGTTCGCCCCAGGCCAGCAACACCACCCGTTTAGCGCCCAGAATACTGGCAATGCCCATCGTGATGGCCTTGCGCGGCGTGCGCGACAAACCACCAAAATCAACCGAAGCCGCCGCCCGCGTCGAGTGGTCGAGCATCATCAGGCGGGTGTGCGAGTTGATGAGCGAACCGGGTTCGTTGAAACCGATATGGCCGTTGCCACCGATGCCCAGCAGTTGAAAATCCAGCCCGCCAGCTTCGGCAATCTGCTGATCATACTGCTTGGCAAACTCGGCTACTTTGTCGGCGCGTAATGTGCCGTCAGGTACGTAGTAGTTGCCTTGCGGAATGTCGACGTGATCGAACAACTGCTCGCGCATGAACCGCCAGTAGCTCTGCAACGAGTCGGGTTCCATGGGAAAGTATTCGTCGAGGTTGAACGATACGACGTTTCGGAAACTCAGCCCCTCTTCCCGATGCATCCGAATCAATTCGGCGTAGACCGTCTTGGGCGACGATCCGGTGGCCAGCCCCAGAATACAGGGTTGCCCTTCGCTTTGTTTCTGACGAATCAGGTCAGCAATTTCATGCGCTACGGCCCGAGAAGCAGCCTTCGCATCGGCATAAATGTGAGTTGGAATTTTCTCGTAAGTAATGGCTGACTGAACAGGGCCACTAAACGCGGCGTCAGGTGAGACAGGTTCTGCAAGCATACGTTGACCAGCAATTAGGATGGAGCAGCAAAGGTAGAAATCAGTAAACAGTTATCAATTAACAATTAACAATGATACCGCCACGAAACGTACCTGCGCGGTACCATCGATTATTGTTAATTGTTAATTGACAACTGTTTCCGCGCCATCTGGTCGGCCACGAAAGCTGTTTCCAGGCTTGACAGGCCGTTTTCTTCAGCGATGATCCGGTGTACGCCAGGGTCAAGCAGGGCCGCTAGCTGGTCGCGGAACATGAGGCGGAGCAGTTCGCTGTAGCGGTGTTGTTTCTCGACCTCAAAGCCGAATCTGAGTTCAATTTGCTGGTAGGCGTTGAAGGTTTTGTGTCGGCCACCGATGGGTTTGGTAGGGTCGATATTGGCCGTGACGTTGAGTTGAGCAGCCGGAAACAGGTCTGTCAGGGCCTTTGTAGTGACTTCGCTGGCTACGCAGCGGAGCACCATTCGCGTAGGCACCCACTCGTAAAGTGTAATATCACCCCGCTCAAAAACGAGCCGCATCTCCTGCCGGTCCATACGCCCCGTTTGGGTAAAACCGTGGTAAAAATTAACGAATTGATAACCCGTTTCCTGGGTACCATATTTCACTGTAGCCTGCACCTGATCTTCTATCTCATCGCTATCAGGCCGTTTCGAGAGTTGAGCTGCTACCACTTCGCCTTCGCCTAACCAACCCGCAAACAGGTCGAAAAAGTGAACGGCGTGCTCGATGAAAATGCCCCCCGATTTGGTGCGATCCCAGAACCAGTGCTGCGGACTAAGTCCCTCATCACCAGCGTAATTTTCAAAATACCCGTGCAGAAAGTCGCCCAGTAACTTGTCATCGATCAGTTTTTTTACCCGTGCAAACAAGGGGTTGTACCGTTGCATGAGGTTTGTAACCATCAACAGCCCTTTCTCCTTTGCTTTAGCCAGCATCTGCCGCCCTTCGTCGGGGTTCATCGCCAGCGGTTTTTCGCAGATAACGTGTTTACCGGCGTCGAGCGCCAGCATGGCCTGTTCGAAATGAAGAAATGGGGGCGTGGCGATGTAGACAATATCAACGTCGGGGTGCTGTACCAGTTCCTCTAGCGTAGCGAGTTGTTCGGCACCAAACCGTTCGGCGGTTCGGATGGCCTCTTCGCGCTTCGACCCGGCAATGGCGACCAGCCGGGTGTTGGGGTGCTGTAAAAATTGCTGAACGGCAAACAGGCCAAATCCGCCCATGCCAATCACGCCGATTCCAAGTTGTTTCATAACAGACAGGTTGTATGTCTATCTAACCCGAAACGGCGGGGGGCTGTTTAGTCTTTTGTCCTTAGTCTTCTGTTGCGCTGCTCAGGTACGTATCGTGCAAGAGCAGCGCAACAGAAGACACTAAACGATCATCGCCGGTTTGGGCCGGGGAATATGGCCGTAGCGGTCGTTGCGGAGGAGCATCTCGAATAATTTCACGGTCGCGGCGGCATCACCATACGCCCGGTGACGACCCTGAAGCGGAATATCGAGCGACCGGCACAGTTTGCCGAGGCTGTACGATGGCTGACCGGGAATGAGCTTTCGACTCAGCCGCACCGTGCAGAGCGTACGACGCAGGAATTCACGGTCAAGCCAGTTCATCTCTTTTTGCAGAAAACCGAAATCGAACGATACGTTATGGGCCACAAAAATAGCCCCTTCGGTAATCTCGTGGACCCGGTCGGCCACCATATCGAACGTGGGGGCGTTGGCCACCATGTCGTCGGTGATGCGGGTTAACTGGCTGATAAATGGCGGAATAGCATGGCCCGGATTGAGCAACGTCTGGAACTCGTCGACGATTCGATGCCCGTCGTGACGAATCAGGGCTATTTCGGTTAGGCGGGAGGGGCCTTTTACACCCCCGGTCGTTTCAACGTCGACGATACAATACACGTAAAAGAGGCGTGGTTGGTAACAGGCCACCAGCAGGCCGAATGGTTTATTAAAGATAGATGTACGGGGGCAATCTAACAAACTCTGATGACGGAACGGTCATTCACCACCGCTAATCATCATTGCCATTACCTTTGCGGCTATGACACGCTACGGACTCATCGGGCATCCGCTCACTCATTCGTTCTCCCAGACCTACTTCACCGAGAAGTTTGCCCGCGAAGGTATTACAAATGCCCGCTACGATTTGTTCGATATGCCTGATGTTCAGACCGAATTGCCGGATTTATTGCGTCTTTCCGGCCTGCGTGGCCTAAACGTGACGATTCCCCACAAGACCAACGTCCTCCCATTCCTCGACCGGCTCGATGCCTCTGCCCAAAAAGTGGGGGCCGTCAATGTGATCCGGCTGGAAGACGACGGCACCAAAACCGGTTTCAATTCAGACTATTACGGCTTCCGGCAGTCACTCACCGATTGGGTGGGCGGAACCGTCCGCGAACAGTCCGACGACCCGGATGTGTTATCGATCCTACCGGCCAATGCCCTTATTCTGGGTACGGGCGGCGCATCGAAAGCGGTCATTGCCGCCTTGCATGACCTGGGAATCGCCTACAAACTGGTGTCCCGGACCAAATCGGTCCACGGCCTTACCTACGCCGACGTACCCAGCGTGATTGCTGACTATCAACTCATTGTCAACTGCTCGCCGGTAGGTACGTACCCCAAAGCAGACGCCGCACCCGACCTGCCTTATGCGCAGTTGACCTCGCAGCACTGGCTCTATGATCTGGTTTATAATCCCGCCGAAACCGAATTTATGCGCCGGGGCAGGCAGCAGGGGGCGGCCGTCATGAACGGCTACCAGATGCTGGTTCTTCAGGCCGAAAAAGCCTGGGAGATCTGGCAGGGGTAGAAAAAAAGAAGTTTGCCGTTTTCTGTTGCGCTGCTGACCACCGGCAACGTACCTGAGCACGGTCCGACAAATCGGCGCAACAGAAGACAGTAAACAGAAAACTGTAAACTCAAAAATATGTCTCTTCTCGTATTTGCTACCATTACCGCCAAACCTGGTTTGGGTGCCGACCTTAAAGCCGCTTTTCTTGGCCTCATTCCACAGGTACGTGCCGAAGCGGCCTGCCAGCTCTACGAATTGTATGAAAGCACGGAACACCCCGACCAGTTTATCATGCACGAACGCTGGGACGATGAAGCCGGCCTGGCCGCACACGCCAGCATGCCCCATATGGACGCTTTCAAGCAGGAGTTTGGCGGCCTGATGGCTGGTCCGGCCGAATTAACCAGCGTACACCAGTAAGTTTTCTCAACGCTACATGCTATTCATCAACGCCACCGTTTTCACCGGCGATACGCTGCTGCCGCACACCAGCGTGCGGGTCGAGAACGGCCTCATCAACGAAATTGGCCCCGATCTGACGGTCAGCGGCGAATCGGAGGTAATTGACCTACAGGACGATTACCTGGTGCCGGGCCTGATCGACCTACAACTCTACGGCGGGGCCACGGAATTTCTGAACGCCGCGCCTTCGCCCGACACAGTTCGGCATATCTGGAAAAGTCACGCCCTGAATGGCACCACAACCCTGCTGCCAACGCTGCATTCAACGCACCTGGCCGAGATGCAACAGGCCGTGTCGGCGGTGCGCATTGTGCGCGACGAGATGCCGCTGAACGTACCCGGCATTCACCTCGAAGGACCGTATTTCAATCCCGTAAAGCGCGGTGCCCACCGTGCCAACTACGTACGGGTGCCGGCCGAAGGTGAGCTGGAAACGTTGTTCAGCCACCACGCCGATGCGGTCAGCATCCTGACGCTGGCCCCCGAAATACTGGCGCCCGACCAACTGAGCATGCTGTACGGACTGGCCAGGGCATCAGGTACGTTGCTGTCGCTGGGGCATAGCAACGCTACCTACCAGCAGGCGATGGCGGCGTTTGGCACTGGTTCCGAAACAGATCGATGCCTCCTGGCAACGCATCTGTACAACGCCATGCGTGGATTCGAAAGCCGCGAACCGGGCACAGTAGGGGCCATTTTCGATCACCCAACGGTGATCAGCAGCATCGTCACCGACGGCTACCACTGCGCGCCCGCTGCCATCCGGCTCGCCCACCGCCTGCTCGGTCCTGACCGGCTCTTCCTGATTTCCGACGCCCTGTTTGCCAATCCGCCACGCGCCAGTTTTACGCTCGAAACCTTCGTGGTGCATTTCGAGCCCGGCACTGGCGAACCCGGCTCACCACTTCATGGCAGGTACGTCAATGAGCAGGGCACACTTGCCGGAACGGCCATTACCGTGCTGGATTGCGTCCGGTTCTGCGTGCAGGAAGTTGGGCTACCGCTGGTCGATGCGCTGCGCATGGCTACCGTTACCCCCGCCACCGTTGTTGGCCTGGCCGACCAGATCGGCCACATTGCTCCCGGGTACGTTGCCAATCTGGTCCACCTGGATCAGCGGCTGCAGAAAAAAACCGTTTGGGTAGCTGGCAACGTGTTGAATTAACTCTTTAGCATTAGTTACTCGCTGACGCCGTAACTGGCGTCAGCGAGTAACTGGCTTATTCGTCGGCACTGACCGTAGTCAGTTTGCTGATGGCCGACTCGTCTAGGGTCAGTTCAGCCGCTTTGGCCAGATCGTGCAACTGCTCAACGCTGGTTGCACTGGCAATAGGGGCCGTAATGCCCCGATGGGCCATGAGCCAGGCCAGCGAAATTTGCGCTGGTGTTGCTCCATACTGTTCCGCCACTTCGTCGAGTGCGTTCAGGATACGGAAACCCCGGTCAGTCAGGTATTTCCTGATTCCCTGTCCACGAGGGCTCTTCGACAAATCCGCTTCCGACCGGTATTTGCCCGTCAGAAATCCGCTGGCGAGCGAATAATAGTTCAGAACGCCAAGCCCATACTGCACCACAAGCGGTTCGTAACCTTGCTCGTATGTCTGGCGGTCATACAGGTTATACTCAGGTTGTAGGCTCTGGTAGGCCGGGTAGCCTTGTTTGGCGCTGATCTCCATCGACTCTTTCAGCCGCTCTGGCGTGAAATTCGACGCACCGATAAACCGCACTTTACCCGCTTTTATCAGGTGACCAAATGCGTCCAGTGTTTCCTCAATAGGCGTAGCCGGGTCGTCGTAATGCGATTGATACAAGTCAATATAATCGGTTTGCAACCGCCGGAGCGACTCATCGACGGCCCGCTCGATATACCCTTTCGACAGCCCTTTCTTATCCGGTGCCATTTCGGCCCCCAATTTTGTGGCAAGTACGACCGCCTCGCGTTTTCCGCTCTTTTTCAGCCAGTTGCCAATTATTGTTTCCGACTCGCCACCCTTATTGCCCGGCACCCAGCGCGAATACACATCGGCTGTGTCGATAAGGTTGAAGCCAGCAGCCACAAAGGCATCCAGCAAGTGAAAGGAGGTTGGTTCGTCGGCGGTCCAGCCGAATACATTACCGCCAAAAGCGAGCGGAGCTACCGACAGCGATGAACTGCCAATGGTGCGTTTTTCCATAACGATGTTGTTCACCGACAGCACAACGAATAGGCTGTCCGTTGTCAAAACGCCTGGACAAGCGAACAGTTTAGAGAAAATGGATTACGACCAGTCTAACAGGCTGGACCATGCCGTTTACCTTAATCGCTGTCGGCCTCTATTTTATCCCGCAGTTCTACCATAAACTGCCGGATTTCGCGGAGCTTCTCGATCATCTTCGCCGTATCGGTCTGGGCGGTTTGTTTTTTATTCAGGTACTCGCGGGCTCCCTGTAGCTTAAACCCTTTATTCTCGACTAAATCAAGGATTTCCCGCAGATGGTCGACCTCGGCTTTGGTGTATACCCGATCGCCGGACCGGTTTTTTTTGGGGCTGAGCGTAGGGAATTCCTTCTCGTAATACCGTAGCTTCGATATGTTCACATTGAACAGATCGGCCACTTCCCGAATGCTGTAATACCGCTTTTCGCCCGATTCCATACTGGTGTTACGCTGTGATGTAAAGACTGATGTGTACCGAAAGTGCCAACCCAACGGCGAAAATAACGTAAATTTGTGGCCTTAACCTCACCGAGACGTCGGACCGCCCCATCCCATCTTCTTCACAAAGAGGGGGGGCCAGGGCGGTCCGACGTCTCGGTGATGGAAACAACAACAACATGACTTCCCCCGAAATACGCCGCCAGTTTCTGGATTTCTTCCGCTCAAAGCAACATTTGATTGTGGCTTCAGCGCCGCTCGTTGCCAAAAACGACCCTACCCTGATGTTTAACAACTCGGGCATGGCTCAGTTTAAAGATTTCTTTCTCGGAAACGGTACGCCCCCCGCCAAACGTGTAGCCGATACGCAGAAATGCCTGCGCGTGTCGGGAAAACACAATGACCTTGAGGATGTTGGCTTCGACACGTATCACCACACGATGTTCGAGATGCTGGGCAACTGGTCGTTCGGCGATTACTTCAAAAAGGACGCGCTCGAATGGTCGTGGGAGTTATTGACACAGGTCTACAAACTACCGAAAGATCGCATCTACGTATCCGTTTTTCAGGGCGACTCGACAGACGGCGTACCCTTTGATCAGGAATCGTGGGACCTCTGGAAAGGTATCATCGGCGATGAGAACCGCATCATTCTGGGCAACAAGAAGGATAACTTCTGGGAAATGGGCGAAACCGGCCCGTGCGGTCCCTGCTCGGAAATTCACATCGACCTGCGCTCACCGGACGAAGTAGCCCTGAAATCGGGTAAAGAACTGGTCAACGCTGATCATCCGCAGGTTGTTGAGATCTGGAATAACGTATTCATGCAGTTCAACCGGAAAGCCGACGGCTCACTGGAAGAACTGCCCGCCCGCCACGTCGATACCGGCATGGGTTTCGAGCGGTTGTGCATGGCCATTCAGGGCAAACAGTCGAACTACGATACCGATGTGTTCTCGGGCACGATCAACCTGATCGAGCAACTGTCGGGACGTACCTACACGGGCAAGATGGAAAAGAGCGATGTGGCGATGCGCGTGATTGCCGACCACATCCGGGCCGTATCGTTTGCCATTGGCGACGGGCTGGTGCCAAGCAACGCCAAAGCTGGGTACGTTATCCGCCGTATTCTGCGCCGCGCCATCCGCTACGGCTATTCGTACCTGGGTTTCACCGAGCCGTTCATGACCAAGCTAGTGCCCCTTCTGGCCGATCAGTTTGCCGACGTGTTCCCCGAACTGAAAGCCCAGCAGGATTTCGTGGCTACGGTTATTCGGGAAGAGGAAGTATCGTTCCTGCGCACGCTGGGCACCGGCCTGACGCGCCTCGATCAGATCATCGACCAGCTTGGCGACGCTAAAACGATCGCTGGCGAAATCGTTTTTGAACTGAACGATACGTTCGGTTTCCCCGCTGACCTTACCGCCCTGATCGCTCGCGAAAAAGGGTTGGAGATCGACGAAGCTGGTTTCCAGAAAGCGTTGCAGGAGCAGAAACAACGCTCCCGCAAAGATGCCTCGTCATTAACCGGCGACTGGATTGAACTGCAGGATGTTGACAAGATCGAGTTCGTTGGCTACGACGAAACCGAGGCCTACGCCCAGGTGGTGAAATACCGCCGCGTGCAGAACAAGCAGGGAACGCAGGTGCAGATCGTACTCGATCGCACACCATTCTATGCCGAATCGGGCGGGCAGATTGGCGACACCGGTACGCTGGAACTGTTTCAGGCCAACGTACCCAAGGCCACATTGCGTGTACTGGATACCCGCAAGGAGAACGACCTAAGCATTCACCTCGTGGCCGATCGCCCCGACATGGATGACCTGTTGCAATCGGCTGATCTGGTATTCGCCAAAATCGATACGCACCGCCGCGAACTGACCGAAGACAACCACTCGGCTACGCACCTGCTGCACTCGGCCCTACGCGAGGTGTTGGGTACGCACGTGGCGCAGAAAGGCTCCTATGTTGGTCCCGATGCGCTCCGCTTCGACTTCAGCCACTTCGGCAAATTAACCGACGAGGAAATCAGCCGCGTGGAAACGATCGTCAACGAGAAGATCCGCCAGAATATTCCGCTCGACGAAAAACGGAACGTACCCATCGAGCAGGCGAAGGCACTTGGTGCCACGGCCCTGTTCGGCGAGAAATATGGCGATTTCGTTCGCGTCATCACCTTCGACCCCAACTATTCGGTTGAACTCTGCGGCGGTACCCATGTACCGGCCACGGGTCAGATCGGCCTGTTCAAACTAACGTCGGAAGGCTCGGTATCAACCGGTATCCGCCGGATTGAGGCCAAAACATCAGAAGGGGCACTGGCCTTGCTGAATGAGCAGGAAGCGACCATCAATGAGTTGAGGGAACTGCTGAAAGCGCCGAAAGACCGGTCCGCCGGTGCGGTGGTGAAAGCCGTGCAGTCGATTCTGGATGAACGCAACGCCCTGTTGAAAAAAGTGGAGGCGTTGGAAAACGAAAAAGTACAGCAGATCAAGGAAGATCTACTGGGTAAGGTACTGACGGTTAATGGGCACAGCGTTATTGTTGAACGCGTGAACGTACCCAACGCCGACGCGCTGAAGCAACTGGCCTACGACCTGAAAGCGAAAGTAGACAACCTGGCCGTAGTGCTCGGTGCCGACATTAACGGCAAACCGCAACTCGCCGTGATGCTGCCCGACAGCCTCATCAGCGGTCGCGGCCTCAATGCCGGACAGGTAATCAAAGACCTCGCCAAGAACATCAAAGGCGGCGGCGGCGGGCAGCCGTTCTTCGCCACCGCCGGTGGCTCCGACGCCGCCGGCCTCGACGCCGCCCTGGCGCAAGGCCGCGCGTTACTGGGGTAAAGCGTTTAATTCCATTCTTAAACCTGCAAGGTCTTCGGAGACCTTGCAGGTTTTTTTGTTTCATTCCCTTTCAATAATTATCCCATAGTCCATAAGCATAGTGGAGTAACTAGTTGTTACCTATATATTTATAGCACTAAACTCAACTTACGACGATGACGACTGGAATACGTATCAAACAAGTAGCGGGCTGCCTTCTTCTGATGGGGCTAGCCGCCTGCCAGCCCGATTTTGTCGCGGTAAAGTCAACGATTCCAGACGTGTTGGACGTACCCGTGACAACAGTAAATTATCGGATTAAACGAAAAACGACGACGGGTAATTGCTACACGAATAAATCGACGGACTACGAATACATTAAAGACCAGCTAGTTGCCCGGGCAGTGGTAACGGGTTCAGATAAAGGTGCCGGCCCGCCGATTACGCTCTATACCTATGATGCCAACGGGCGGTTAGCCACCAGTACCGACCAGTTGCCAGTACCAGCCGCCGACGGAGTTTCTGCCTATGCAACGGCCTATAACTATAGTGGGGCTACTACCGAGGTACGTACAGATGTTATTCGGGGTGGGAAAGTCGACAACACCAATTACAATTTGCCGCTTACCCGATACACAACCGATAATGGCAATACAGTAGCCGCCACTGAAGAATACAACGAACAGAATGGCCGTCTGACGAAGCAGTTGTACACCTATACCTATGCCAACGGTAATCTGACCAGCATGACCGTTTTCACGAAAAACGGCACGGAAAAAGCAACTGAGTTCACGTACACGTATGACACCAACCCCAATCCGTTCAACGGACGTGGACTACCGGTGCCAAGCTACCTGAATGGCCGCAATAACGTGGTCAGCATTACCACCAAGTCTGGCAATGACCCTAGACTGTACGTCAACACGATTCAGTATACGTACAACGAGAAAGGGTATCCCATTACAATGCTCGACGGCAATGGGTGTTCAGCCCAATACGACTACGAATCGTACTGAAGACGGGTAATTAACCGGCCGGTTGCTGGTATATCTGTAGCCTGACTGAACTTACTTCTCCAACAGTTGGAACGTACCCGACTGGCTATCAAATGTGTATTGACGGGGGACACCCGTGGCCAGTTCAACCTGTTCGATTCCTTTGGGCGTGATGCCGTCCAGCCGCATCATTAAGGCACGCAGGCTATTCCCGTGGGCAACGACCAGTACGTTCTCATTGGCGTGCAGGTGCGGCAGAATCGTTGACTCGAAGTAAGGAACGACCCGATTGTAGGTGTCGGCCAGGCTTTCGCCGCCGGGTGGCTGATCGGCATAACCGCGCCGCCAGTGAAACAGTTGTTCGGCCCCAAACTGCGCTTCGACCTCCGTTTTATTCATGCCCTGCAACTGGCCATACATCCGTTCGTTCAGCGCTGCGTTGCGCTCCAGCGGCAAATCCGTCTGGCTGATTTCCTGCAAAATAATGTCCATCGTTTCCATGGCTCGCCTGAGCACCGATGTAAACCCGATGGCAAAGCGATCCTGCTTCAACAGCGCCCCCGCCTGCCGCGCCTCATGTCGGCCAAGGTCGGTCAGCGGTGTATCGACGTTGCCCGTAAAGCGGTTTTCCAGATTCCACTGCGACTGTCCGTGGCGGACGATAACAAAGAGCGACATAGACGATGAATGATGCTGGCTATACTACCCGGCAAACGGGCGAAGTGTTCAGTTTGCAGGTACGTTGTCGCTCATTTGAGATGCCAAAACTCAGTCGCAATTGCTATCGATGAGCAGTAACGTTTGCCGCAGTTGCTCAATGGCTTCGTCGGAAATGCCAGCCAGGGCCGTTCGGCGGTTTTGCGCGATGATTGGAGAAACGGCCTGAATGAGCTGTTCGCCTTTGGGCGTAATCTGCCGATCAACTCGGCGACGGTCCTGCTTACTGGCCGACTGAATCAGCAACTCCTTCTTAACCAGCAAGTTGATGATCCGGGCAATTGATGCCTGATCTTTGAAAACAAGTTCGCCAATCTCCTGCTGGCCCAGCGTCGGCGACTCCTGAATCACGTTCAGCACCAGCCATTGATCGATGGTGATGTCTACGCCTGCCTGATCGATGTTATTCTGGGCAAACTGCCGATACCGCTTAATCGTCTTCTCAAGTGTGTAAAAAATAACCCTGTTCAGCATGGCGTATTGGCGGGTGTGAATAATACCACAAGTTTAACAGGAAATGGGGATTGCCTGCGCTGTATTACTTTTTGCTGTGTTGACACTCATTTCAGGTACGTTCGTACACCGTTCATCCCATAAAAAGGGCAATTCAGCTATATGCATGACCCTATTCAATGATATATCATATAATTTTGATCAACGAAGCAACAGACACGTTTTCTGATTACTCTTTAGCTAAACGACTAACAAGCGACCGACTTTTAAACCGATTACGCATCACTTCCTGATTTTATCGCGCTACGAAAAAGCCTATCCTTCTCCTATTCTGGTTAATCGCTCTGTGCTTGCTGGACTTGCTCAGCTACGGGCAATCGACTCACATTCAGGGTACTGTCAAGGGAGAAACTGGTCAGCCCGTCGAGGTAGCCACCGTAACCCTACACCGGGCGGCCGACTCGGTGGTGGTCAAAGCTGAGTTCTCCGATGCGGCGGGGACCTTTCAGTTTTCACTGCCAGCGGCGGGGCGTTACCGGGTGTCGGCCTCGCAGGTTGGCTACGAACGTACCTGGTCAGACGTCGTTACGGTGGCAACCGATGGCGTATCGCTGCCGATACTGGTCCTGAAACCCCGCCAGGAGACGACGCTGAACGAGGTGAAAGTGGTTGGGCAAAAGCCACTCTACGAACGCCTGGCCGACCGAACGGTGGTGAACGTGGAAGGCAGCGCACTGGCGGCGGGGAATACGTCGCTCGACATTTTATCCCGTTCGCCGGGCGTTACCATCGACAATAACGATAACCTGGCGCTGCGCGGCCGGCAAAACGTGCTGGTGCTTATCGATGGCCGTCGCCAGCCGATGAGCGGCACCGAACTGGCTGACTACCTGCGCAATCTGCCCGCCGATCAGCTAAAAAGCATCGAACTAATCACCAATCCACCCGCCAAATACGACGCGCAGGGAACAGCCGGCATCATCTCGATCAATCTTCGGAAAGACCAGCGGCTAGGTACAAACGGCACGTTACAAGCCAGTTATGGGCGTAGCCAGTACGATAAGTACACGGCTGGTATTACATTGAATAACCGGCGCAAGCTATCGTCCGTTTCTTCGATCAACCTGTTCGGCTCCTATACGTATGCCAATCGCGACGGTATTGCGCTGCTGGATATTCATCGCGATTTCTTTTCGCTCGGGGCTAATCGCCAACAGCAGTTTACGGGTAGCAGCGACCAGACCAATCGGGTGCTGGTTCAATCGACGGCGCATACGGCCAGAGCCGGTCTGGATTATGCCCTGTCGAAACAGACGGTGCTGGGCCTGGTGGTGAGTGGCCAGCAGAGCCGCACGCCCAACCAACTGGGGCTGAATCAGACGAACCTTTACAATGCCAGTGGGCAGATTAGCGATACGTATGATGCCCGCAACATCCGCAACGCTGTGGCACCCAACGGGGCCGTCAACCTCAATCTGAAGCACACCTTTGGCGAAGCAAGCGACAGTCCCGAATTAACCGCCGATGCCGACTACGCCCGCTACCGGACCAGTCGGTTGCAGGAACTAAGTACTGATTATACGTTGAGTGGCCGTTCAGGTACGTTGCTCACGGGCGATCAGCAGGGCGATTTAAGTATCCTGTCGGCCAAGGCGGATTATCTGCAACCACTGGCCAACAAGGCGCGGCTGGAAGCGGGAGCCAAGTTCAGCCGGGTATCGTCGGACAATGACGTGGTGTTTCGCATGACCGAGGGTTCCTTAACGACGATCGACCCGAACCGGACGAACCGCTTCAAATACGACGAAACGATTCTGGCCGGGTACGTTAACTGGAACCGGACGTTTGCGAAAACGAACCTGCAACTGGGCCTGCGGGCCGAGCAAACACTGGCGCGGGGGGTGCAGTCGGTGGGTGATAACAGCTTCACCCGGCAGTATGCGCAGCTTTTCCCAAGTGCCGCCATCAAACAGACGCTGAGCAAAAACCATGAGTTGAACCTGACCCTGAGCCGCCGGATCAACCGGCCATCGTATAACCAGCTCAATCCGTTCCGCATCATCATCGACCCCACCACGTCGGGCGCTGGCAATCCCAGCCTGCGGCCCGAAACCAGCTACAACCTTGAACTGACCCATACCTTTAAAGGCACCTTTAGCACGGGCCTCAGCTACAGCCGCACGTCGTTGCCCATGATTGGCGTAGTACAACCCGAAACCGACTCGACGGTTGTGTCGACTACTGTTAATCTGGATCGTCAGGATTATTTCGCCCTGACCCTGACGGCTCCGGTCCAGCCCGCCAAATGGTGGCAGGTGTACAATAACGTGGTGATTTATTACGCCCGTTTTGTGGGTAATCTGGCGGGAACAGCCCTAAACAAGGGCCGACCAGCGCTGAATATCAGCAGCAACCACACGTTTACTTTTGGCAAAGGCTGGTCGGGCGAGCTAAACGGCACGTTGCAATCGGGTGAGCAATACGGCTTTCTGCGCGTGCAACCCAACGGCCAGGTGACTATTGGTTTACAGAAAGCTGTCTGGGAACGCAAAGGAACGTTTAGATTGAACGTATCCGATCTTTTTTATACCCGGACGGTAACCGCAGTGTCGTCGTACGATAACTACGTAGAGCGTTTCTACCAGCGCCAGGACTCACGGGTGGCCACGCTTTCGTTTTCGTACCGGTTCGGCAACGATAAAGTAGCGCCAACGCGCCGACGCACCGGCGGTGCCGAAGATGAAAAGCGCCGGGCGGGGTAAAGGGAATGTCATTTCTTGTCATTCGCTACGCTGTCATGAAGTAGTCATTGGTTGTTTTCAACGCGATGACCATTTCATGACAGCGTAGCGAATGATAAGAAATGACGTTGCTATTTTGCCGCGACACGCCAGATTCGATTACCTGAATCGTCGGTGACGAGCAGCGATCCATCGGGCATGGTGAACGTACCTACGGGGCGGCCGTGTACGTCCTGACCGTCGTTTTTAGCGATGAAGCCCGTCAGAAAATCTTCGGGCTTACCCGGTTTGCCATTTGTAAAGGGAACAAAAACGACCTTGTACCCCGACAGTTCGGAGCGGTTCCACGAGCCATGCTGGCCAATAAAGGCGCCGTTCTGATATTTGGCAGGGAAAGCCTTCTGGTCGTAAAATGTAAGGCCAAGTGAAGCAGTATGCGCTCCTAACGGCACATCGGGTACAATCGCTTTTTTCACTAATTCGGGGTTTTCGCCCGCGCGGCGTGGGTCTTCGACTTGACCATAATAGCTGAAGGGCCAGCCATAAAAGCCACCTTCCTGCACGCTGGTCATATAATCGGGCACCAGCCCGTCGCCCAGTTCATCGCGCTCATTGACAGCCGCATACAATTTGTTTGTACCGGGTTGCCAATCAATACCGACCGGGTTACGCAGCCCGCTGGCATACACCCGCTCACCCGTACCATCGGGGTTGATTTCCAGAATATTAGCCCGGCGGACTTCATTGTCGATACCGTGTTCGGCTACGTTGCTGCCCGACCCAACAGATATGTAAATTTTCTTACCGTCGGGGCCAGCCAGCAGATTACGCGTCCAATGGTTGTTATAGCCACCAGCAGGTAATTTCAGGATGGTGTCGGGTTTGCTACTGGCCGAAACGGTCAGCTTCGTCTCACCGGCTTTATAGGGAAAGCGCAGTAAGGCATCGGTGTTGGCCACGTAAAAATAATTGCCCAGCACCAGCATACCGAACGGCTGATTCAGGCCAGTCAAAAACACCGACCGCTGATCGGGTTTACCGTCGCCGTTGGTATCGCGCAGGAGCGTAACACGGTTGGCACTTTCATCGAACCGCTGCGAATCGGCCTGACCGCTTACCGAGGCTACCGTCTTCTTTACGCCTTTTTTCTCCGTATTGGCCTCAGAAACAAACACATCGCCATTGGGAGCAATGTAAACCCAGCGCGGATTGATCAGATCGCGGGCATATTCGGTGACAACAAAACCGTCGGGAGCAGTAGGCGTTTGGCCGTCGGGCCAGCCAATGACTTTGCTAAATTTGGTGGCCGATTTGCTGGCGTAAGGCGCGGGTAAATCGAGTGGCCCTATGGCCGTTTCAACCTGTGCGGCTTTACCTTCGGATGCTTTTTTCTCGGCGCAGCTAGCCAGGAGCAAACTACTGGCCAGTGCCAGGCTGGAAATTCGTAAAAACATGGTTCGTTGAGCGATTATAGAGTAAACCAATAGCTGGTCTACTCGTATTTATAACTGTCTGATCGGCAATTTGGTTAGTGACACGATCAGGCAATACCACCCGTTTTTTGGCAGGATGAATAGCGGTCCTGCAAACCAGTATGACAATAAATTCTCTTTTCATGCGCCGGGCGCTCGAATTGGCCCAGCACGGTCGGGGCAGCGTCAGCCCCAACCCGATGGTCGGTTGCGTAATCGTGCATGACCTTGGCCACTCGCCTACCGAGCGCATTCTGGGTGAGGGCTGGCACCGGCAGTACGGTGGTCCTCATGCCGAAGTAAACGCGATCCGGGCCGTATCGCCTGCTGATGAAGCACTATTGCCCGAGTCGACCGCCTACGTGACGCTGGAACCCTGCTCCCACTACGGAAAAACGCCCCCATGTGCAGACCTGCTCATTGCAAAAAAAATAGGTCGGGTTATTTGCTGCAACGATGACCCAAATCCGCTGGTGTCGGGGCAAGGATTTGCCAAACTCCGTGCGGCGGGCATTGAGGTGGTTACCGGGTTACTTGCCGAAGAAGGACGTGCGCTGAATGCCAGATTCTTTACGTTTTTCGAGCAGAAACGGCCATACATCCTCCTGAAGTGGGCCGAAACCGCCGATGGTTTTATTGGTGGAGTTGGAGCCACACCGGTTGCCATTAGTGGGCCTCTGGCTGGTCGGCTGGTGCATCGCTGGCGCGGTGAAGAGGATGCTATTCTGGTTGGCACCACCACCGCCCGAAACGACAACCCACGCCTGAACGTCCGGCACTGGCCTGATACGGCCCGCCCCGGCATGGCGGGGTCGCCCATCCGGGTTGTCTTCGATCGGGCACTCACCTTACCCCGCGACCTCCACCTGTTCGACGGTTCGCAGCCAACGCGCGTGTACCATAACCCGAGTGTCACGTCGCCGGGTGACCGGCCCAACCTCAGCTACGTACCTGCCCATTCGCTGGCCGCCATGCTGACTGACCTGCACCAGCAACGGATTCAATCCGTATTGGTAGAAGGCGGTGCCCAGACGCTGACGGCCTTTCTGGAGGCTGGCTTATGGGATGAAATCCGGCTGTTTCGCAGCACGGCCTCTCTGCAAGCTGGCGTAGCCGCTCCGCAGGTACGTGGTCATCTGGTTGATCAGCAGGCCATCGGCGATGATACGTTGTTGGTTTATCGGACCTTCGCATAAATGGGTTGGTCACATACGGTTGCCGGGCCTGGCACGCGTTAAGACACAGTGCGGGCATGAAGAAAAATTAATTCGGGCTTCAGACCGACCTTAACCAGCACCGATAGCTTTGTTTCATAATCAACCAGTAAAACAAACGCTATCAATGAAAACGAATCTCATCGCCGCATCACTACTGCTGGCAGCACTGACTGCCGCTCAGGCACAAACGACCACCACCACACCACCCGGCAACCCCGCCGTTGCGGGGCAGGCTGTACCCGCAGCCGATGGCCCCGGAACAGGCGCTCGCGGGTTTGCCAAAGGAAATGGGAGAGCCCCCGGGAAACACAAAGGCGACCGGATGCGCGACGGTTTTGGGCCACAAGGCGGTCCAGGTCAGGGCGGGCCGGGCCGACCAGGAGGAATGGGCCGTAAAGGTGGCCCCGGCGGCCGGGACCACGGCCTGACCTCGCTCTCGACGGTAACCGGCACGGTTGGCGAGCTAACCGGAAACGACGACTTCATCCTGAACGGCTTCACCCTGTCGGTCAATTCGGCACCAGCCATGACCGTGCAGTTTCCGGCCCATCTGGGTCAGCAGGTGCAGAAGGCCGTGAAAGCGGGCAGCACCGTCAGCGTAACGGGGTTCTCCGATATGGGACCAGACGGCACAACCCGCTTCCATATGACCAGCCTGACCGCCGGTAAAACAACCGTGCTCGACGCGCCGCCTGCCATGCCCGCCAGTCCGCCACCGACACCAGCGTTGACAACAACAACGGGTAAGATCACCGACTATAAAGTGGGCCGCGATGGACGTGTCAACGGGCTGGTTCTCAGCGACAACAGCATTGTCCGCATTCCGCCGCATGTGGCTTACCAGTTGACGAACCTGGCCAAGAAAGGTACAGACGTTACCGTGCAGGGATACGCAAAAACGCCCGGCGAAGGGCAGGTACAATTGCAGAAAGTAAACATCCTGCGTGCCTCTGTCCTCACAATCAACGGCCAGCAGTATCTTGTTCGATAAACTAAACCCCCTCACTTTGTCGGTGAGGGGGTTTCCCACCTATCCCTTCCTATGAAAATACTGGTCATTGAGGATGAACGTAAACTGGCCCGATTTATTCGGCAGGGGCTGGAACAGGTCGGGCACGTAGCCGATCTGGCCTATTCCGGTTCGGAAGGGCTGGATCAACTGGCGGCGGGCCTCTATGACCTGGTGCTACTTGACCTGATGTTGCCGGGCCAGACAGGTTTCGAGGTGTTGAAAAATATGCGGGCGTTTGGTCTGCATGTACCCGTTATCATCCTGTCGGCGTTGAGCGATTCGCCCACCGTCGTACAGGGGCTGGATCTGGGCGCGGTCGATTACCTGCGCAAACCGTTCGAGTTCGAGGAGCTACTGGCCCGCATTCGGGTGTGGCAGCGAAAAACCACCACCGGCGACGCGGTGGTACTGCGCGTAGCTGATCTGGAGATGCGCCTCACTAACCGCGAAGTGTTGCGCAATGGCAGTAAACTGGACCTCACCAACCGGGAGTTTGCCCTGCTCGAACTGCTGATGCGGCAGGCGGGCCGGGTGGTTACCCGTACCGAAATTGCCGAGAAAGTCTGGGCCGTCGATTACGACCGGGGCAGCAACGTGATCGACGTGCACATGTACCAGTTGCGGAAAAAGCTGGACGCCGCACCGGCGCTGGAGTTGCCCCGACCGGATTTGATTGAAACATTGATTGGGCAGGGTTACCGCCTCCGCACGGCATGAGTTTGCGGAGCCGAATTGTGCTGGCGGTAGCCGTGGTTTTTGCCCTTGTCAGCGCCGGGGCGGGCTGGTTGATGCTGAACCGGGCCGAACACAGCCTGCAAACGGCTTTCGACCGGGCCACCCAAACCAGGGCCAACTGGCTCCTTTCGCAGGTGAGCACCGACCCCGTTGTGCTGCCGCTGCCAGCGGCTCCTGAACAGATGCGCGTAACGGTGACGACCTACGGCCCACCTCGCGAGTTGTTCCGCAGTCCCGGCTTTCCTGAACCCGATGGATCGCCCCCGCCCCATCGACGACAGAATCCGCAGTGGCCAGGTACGTACCCAGCCCTGGCTGGAAGCTACCGGCTGGTCACGGCTGAATCGTCTACCCAGCTTACCGACAGCCACGTTCGGCTCACGCTGGCCGTCCCCGATCGCAGCCTTCGCCACGATATTGGTCAACTTCAGTGGGTTTTCGGGCTGGGCTGGCTACTCAGTTTATTGCTGGCATTAGGAGCGGGCTATGGGGCGGCGGGCTGGCTGCTGCGCCCCATCAAAAGCCTGGTTGGTCAGGCGTCCCGGATTGGGAAAGCGACGCGGATCGACCCGCTGCTGCTGCCACAAAGCCGGGACGAACTATATGAGCTTACAGTTGCGCTGAACCAAATGCTGGATCGCATTCGGACTACGATCGACACCCAGCGACATTTTTTTGGTGCCGCCGCTCATGAGTTACGTACGCCGCTGGCGGTAATGAAAACCGGCCTTGAAGTAACCCTGCGTAGTGGCCATGTTGAAGCCGGACTACAGCCTTTTCTGGCCGGTCAACTGGATGAGGTACGTCGGCTGACGAGGCTGATCGACGAATTTCTGACCCTCAGCCGCCCCGACGAAACCCCGCCCCAACTGCACCAGACACCCGTATCACTTGGCAAACAGGTAGCCGCCTGCCTGAACCAGTTAACCACTATAGCCACTGATTACGAGGTAACGGCATCGCTTCTGACCACTGGCGATTCAGATGCGGAATTACTGACCGATGCGGTGAAACTAGACCACATCCTGCTGAATCTGCTCGAAAATGCCATTAAATATGCCGTTGCGGGTAGCATGATCACCATCACCGTCGACAGCACACAGCCGGGGTTGGGTGTGGTTCGTATTCAAAATAAAACCACCCGCGAAAGTGGTCCCACCATCAATTTGCCGGAGCCTTATTTCCAGGCCGACCCGCTCAAAGAAGGCCACGGACTGGGCCTATGGATCAGCCACCGCCTGACTACCTTACTGGGGGGTCAGTTACTGCTTAGCTGGCAGCAGTTCACGTTTACCAGCGAGCTTCGTATGCCCATACCAAACAGATCAGACGGGGGTCTTGGCTAACGAAACGCCTGCTATGACTGGAGCTATCCAACGTGTTTATGATGCTGGTATGGCAACTCTAATTGAAACAATAGCTTCTTATTGCCAAACTACCACTAGTTGGCAATAAGAAGCTATTCAAAAGCCAGCGAAAATTAGTTCGGCTACATACCGTTCGGCCGTTGGGTGCTACTACTCGATCTATCGCTTCACAGCCGATGGCCTGGCGCTGCTTCTTACCTGAAATGGCTGACTACGGTAGGTACGTTCCTCATGCCGAACAACCAACCGGTACGAACCCGGGCCGTACGCCGCCGTGTCGAACAAGAATTGAATACGCTCCTGCTGGGTCATCCGCCATGTTTTCACGATCCGGCCTTTTGCATGCTGAAGCTGGATCGTTATTAGTTGAGGCGCGTCCGATTCCTGTTCATCGTCTTCCCCGAATCGAATGTCGGCCTGGTAGGTTTGCGCAGTCATTTCGCCTCCTGATGAGGCCGGACTAACGAATACGACCAGAGGTGGTGCGGCCGTTTCATCAACTTTTCGTCTTCCGCCAGCGGCAGCAGCGAAAACGCGCAGGTCAATAAACGCTTCGTGGTCCTGCCCTTTTCCGAAGGTGACACGGTCAGAGTCGGGATCAAGCTCGCTAGCGGCGGTAATGGCTCCCCTGATCACCATATAGCCAGCGTTACCCGTACCTACCGACAGTGATATAGCCTGCGTAACGGATGTATTGGCGGGAATTGACGCAATTGGTAACGTATATACCGCCGTTCCACCCGGAGCAACCAGCGGAGCAGGTAGCCAGAACTGAACGGCGACGTTACTCACCGACCGCCCCCCCGCATTATAGATCGTTGGCAGGAGTGTGAGCATTGACCCGGCATTGACGGTTCGGCTGCTTACGGCCAGGTTAAGGCTCAAATCAGCCCCCGCCTGATTCGGGGCGGGCTGGCTGCTACGCACCGCCGCCAGCGGAAACTGATCGGGATTGGGCGCGGCAAAGTAATCTGACGAAGCTGCTGTAGTGCGGATATCAACAACGGCCATATCATCTTCCCCGTCGCCGGTGCCGCTACCGGGGCGACTGTCGGGGTCGGCCAGGGCAGTCTGCATAACCTGCGCCGCGGTCTGGTACGTACCTGCCTGCGTGGGCATAGACGCGAATGTGAGCATGGTTTCTTCGCCAACCGCCAGCGCCGGAATCACCTGCCGAAGTTGCCCATTCACCATTGTCCAGTTAGTCGAACTGGTCAACTGGCTGTTGAGTGGCAATCGGCTTCCAACTACAATTGCACTGGCAGGCTGTAGACCCGTATTGCGCACAACTACCTGGTATTCAACCGGCTGATTGACGGCCGTTATACGGGCAGTGGTCCGCATTGTCAGGCTCAGATCCGACATGGTTTCCAGCCCATCTACATCGAGCAGGTAATCTTCGGCTTCGCCATAGCTAAACGAATCACATGGGCTGTCAACAGGATTGATAAAGCGGCAACGAATGCGCATCCTGTATAGGCCCGACCGCACAATGGGGGGCATAGTCACCGTGCCCGTCCATTGGTAGGCAGCAGCCCCCGCCGTTTTATACAATAGTTCGTCGGCAGCATAAACACCATCGCGGTTACTATCGAGCCAGATGGCAATATGCTGCGAAAAGGCACTGGCTCCATTATTCGTATACGATCGGAAGATAAACCGGTAATCCGCCGTTGCCCGAACCCGGTGTGCGCTCGCCAGGAACTCGCCATAATTCCCGGATGAGCAGCCGGTATTGACACGGTTCAGGGTGGTGCCTTCCAGGCCAAAGTCGGCAATAACATCGCCAGATGAGCAGCTCGTATTATACAGCGGCTGGCAGTAAGCGGGCGCTGTACCAGCCATAATAGTATCCAGGGGCATAACCCGGCTGAGGCAACCGCTTATCGTCTCTTCTAAAACAACGCTTATCCGGTAGCCTGTGCCGGGCATCAACCCACCAATTGTTGTACTGACGGGCTGGCCAGCCTGTAGCGAAAAGGTACGGCTTCGCAGGGCAGGCTGCCCGTCAGACAACAGGCCACTCCTTACCTGTTGCGCGTTGATGGCATACCTGCGGGGCGTCATCGTATAATAAGCGGTGGCGTTCTGCTGACTTCCCAGTTGCAGGTAAATCTGATCGGTGGTCCGGTCGGTCAACGACGGTAGCGCTGATATAAACGTTGGGGCAACACCCACCACAAACGTTTCACTGGCTGCACTACTGATCACAGGGCTGCTCGACCTGATCAGCAGCCGATAAACGCCCATTGGCACCGTCGACGGTACAGGTACGTTATTGGCCGAAAACGACTGTACGGTGCCAAGTACCTGCGCCGAACTCAACGACCCTGAGGCATCTGTCAGGTAGGCTGTAAATACATTACTGGGTTGATAGATACCTGTTGCCGTGAAGGTGACGCTTAGCGCAGCTCCGGCGCATACCGGGCCGTTTACTGGTGATAGCACCAATTCATCGGGAATGGGTTGTGTAAAGAAATCGGTGGTAAAAAAGCCTCGTCCGTGTGTGCCTACGGCCACCAGCCCGTCGGCAGTGCGGTAGCGGAGCATATCGCAGCGCGTGTTGGCCAGTCCCGTATTAGCAATCGTCCAACCGGGGTTAGGCGCGTATATGTTATTGGTAAACCAGACGCCCAACTCCGTTGCCAGCATAACCTGACGCCGATCTTTGGGATTAAAGAGGGCGTATCGGATCGGAATATCAGGCAGGCCATAACCGGCTTCGTCTTTCGAGGTCCAGTTCTGCCCTCCATCGCGGGTAAGCCAGACTGATTTTACGCCGTAATTAGACGTGGTAAACAGAATCTCATTGTCGGTAGCGCCCAGCTCAATGCAGGCTACACTACCTATATTCGTATTGTAAAGAGGCAGATCAATTAGGGTAACCGTGGGTGTTGGCTGGTCGATGTTGGTCACTTTATAGATCCCGCCCGCGTAATCGCCCAGGAACAGAGTGTTTGCCTGGACACCGACCTTAATAACCGAAACGCCTAAGTACTGTGGAATATTCAGGTAAGAAAGCACATTGGTTCGTCCCACATCGCTGGATCGCGTCAATTGCGTAGTATTGTTATTGGTCACCTGGTTATAGGTATACAGGGCATTGGTTCGTGAGTCGTAATCGGCCGGGTTAACGAAAGTCCCGCTCCCGTATACCAGCGACGTCTTGTAACGGCCATTGATATCGAACAGATTGAACGAATTATACTGGTAAGAGGCAATCTGAATATTCGGGTCATCCTGATCAATAAAACACAGCATACCATCCCCCCCCTGAATCGCATTTCCGCTCGATGGCGATGTTGGGTTACCATATGTGTTTATACTCCCATTGTCTTGCGTTCCCCCCAGCATGTAGTAGTTATTGGGCTGGTTTTTCATGGCCACCGAGTAAAACTGAGTCACGTTGTACCCCATGTTACGGGGGGCGAAATAAGGCCTGGCAGCCAATGCATCACCAAAATCAGCACTGTAATACACACCTCCGTCGTTTCCTACCAGCATCTCGTTGGGAAAGCCGGGGCGGAAGATAAGGAGGTGCTGGTCGGAGTGGATATCGTTTCCATAATCGCCCTGATAATCCCAGGAAGCACTGCCATTCAGTGAGCGATATAGCCTTGTTGTACCTAAATAAACCTGATTTGGATTCGTGGGATGTACAGTAACTACCAGATTGTACCACGATTGATCATTGAGCGGCGATGAGGAAGTAGACGGCAACGGTTGGTACGACCAGTTGGCGCCGCCGTCTTGCGAACGCAGGATGGATGTAGCACTGCTGGCTACCACATACACCACCTGCGTATTACCCGATGTTGACGGGGCCAACGCAATTTCAGTTCGCCCGCCCGTCGAAAGCGCGAGTTTAACTTCCCAGGTAGTTGAACCCGCTGGCAGTTTATATACGAAGCTCCCCTGAGAAACGGCATACAACGTACCGTCAGTGGCTAAGTCAATATCGCCGACCGCGTATGAGTAACCCGTCGACGTACCTATGCCACGGCTGGGAACCAGTTCAAAAGACCAGGAGAGGCCACCGTTCGTCGATTTCAACAAACCACCCTGGGTGGCAGCGTAGATGACCCCCGACGAGGTTACGACCAACCGATAAATCGCTCGGAATGCGCCCGCTGCTGTTTCCAGACTGGCCGACTGATTTGGTATCGTACTCGACAACCGGCTCCATGTCTGTCCGCCGTCGGTTGTTTTCCAGATACCGCCGCCCAACACCGAATCGCTGTTATAATACGCTTCGCCCGTGCCAACATACATTATATTGGGTTGTGTGGGCGCGTAAGCCATACTCGTAATGGCGATGTTTTCCCAGAAGTCATCCACTTTTCGCCACGGTTCGTTCTGCGAAGTAATATCCGCGTTAACCCAAAGACCGCCCGCTACTCCTCCGGCCCATACCTTCTTTTTGGTCACATCGTTCGGGTCAAACATCACCATTCGGGTTCGGCCACCAATATTATCAGGCCCATGTTCAACCCAGTTTACAGAGGTTGGCAATGTAGACGCAAACGACATGTCATTGCTTCGCTGCTGCACCTGGGTACGTGCCTCGTCCAGCCGGTCGAGCGGAACCAACTGGGTTTTGGGGTCCATTGTGCGCATGACTTCGAATTGCTGCCGGGCCAGGGGGGCATCGGGTGGCGGAGCAGTCAGGCCCGGACCAACCGACAACGAGACGGGCGCATCGGCAAACAGGCCTTTAAAGCGTTGACGAAGCATGGTTTCGTAAGCCCGTGAATAAGCTGCCTGAGCGGCCCTTACTCGTTGAATCGAATCTTCCTGAACAGATTGAGGCAACTGAATAGGAACACGTGACTGGCTTTGAACTGGCCGGAAGCCCAGTAGACTACATGCCAGCACAACGGCTGTTAAACGTATACGGAGAATCAATGTATCGGCAAAAAAAGGGTGGATTATGAAGCAGGCAAAAAGGCAGGAAATGTACAAATAGCTATTTAAATATTTTCATATATCACCCAATTATATGCTATTCGGCAGTAGCTCGGTAACCAATCGAACTAGCCTTTTTTACTGTACATACGCCATAAAAAATGCCTCATACTAACCAGCATGAGGCATTTTTTATGGCGTATGTACAGTCTACCCGGAACCACCACGTAGTTCTGATTAGAACAGGCGGCCGAGGAAGATGAGCACGATAGCACCGCCAACAGAAATTAACAGGTTCATAACCAACCCATCGTTATCGGGGTCGTTGCCCAGGCGCCTGGCAATAAATCCACCCACTAGTCCACCCACAATACCGAGAATGATGTTGATCAGCGCACTGTTATGGCTACCCATGAATGTGCTGGCTAAATAACCGGCAATACCGCCAATAATAATTGAATACAGAAAACCCATGACTACAGTTAGTTAAGTGAAAAGGACCAATTGTTTAAGTAGTAACGCCTAAGGTATAAAGAAGGGCGCAGAATATTGAGTGAATGGCCTCCACAAAACGGGTGACCGTTTGTGATTCAGCAGTCATTATAATGGGCGTTTGGCTCGGTTAGCCCGCTTCTTTTGTACAGTTTACGGGACATATTTCATCGATAAGCTAGTTATGCGCACCAAGATGTGGTCGCCAGCGGTACAGACAGCCTTACTGCTGCTCGTTCTGTTGGGTTGTAAAAAAACGGAAACCGTTGATCCGGTTGCACTACCATCAGCCGTGGGCAACTGGAAAATCACCGCTCTCACCTTTGATCCAGTCTGGGCAGCACCGTCCGGCGCAAACACGATTCCCGTTTCAGACTGGGTTCCCTACCTGAAAGGTAATAAAGAAACCTGCCTCACTGATGTGACACTCACGTTTGGCACCAACGGATCGGCTACCACCAATGCTGCCAGCACAGCTACCTGTACAAGTGCCAACGATTCGCGGGGCTTTCTGGACTTCCTGTTTGAGCCGGGCGGTACGTTTGCCGAGACAGACAACCAGTTGACGCTTTACGGCAAAGACAAACTGAGAGCACTTACCCTGACCAAGTCGGTAGCTGGCAACACGATGAACATCGCTTTCCAGGATAACGTGGACTTTAGCAATCGCCCCATCAAAACCACCTACACGCTTAAACTCGTGCGGCAGTAAAGTCCGTACACGGCTGGTGCCGTGTACGACCGACTAGTTCAACGCTCGCAGAAATGCTACCAGCGATTTTTTCTCCGAAGCCGTCAGGTTCAGTTTATCAGCGGGCAGGGTCTGGTTTGGCAGGTCGAAACCCAATCCGGCGCCACCGCCTTTGTCGTAGAAATCGATCACTTCCTCAAGTGTCGCATACGCACCGTTATGCATGTAGGGTGCCGTTTTGGCCACAAACCGAACGGTTGGCGTCTTGAACGAATGGCGATGTAGCCTGATTCCCGTACGAGTAAAACGACCTAAATCGCTGTCTACTACCTGGTTAGCGGCCGTAGCTGGCGTACCCAGCACCTCGCTTTCCGTTTTCAGGTACGCTGGCGGAACGGTGCCGTTGAAGAGCGGATAGAAATGGCAGGTCGCGCATTTGGCCTTGCCCATAAACAGATTGAATCCCCGCTTTTCATCGTCAGACAGCACCGTCTTTTCCGGCTTGGCATCGGTGGTCCGAATGGACCGGTCAACGCGCGAATCCAGGCTGACGAGCGAACGGATATAGCTGGCGATGGCGTTTTTCAGGTTCGCTTCCGTCACACCGTCCGGGTACGTTCGGGCAAACTGTTTCTGGAAGGTCGAATTTGCGTTTAAGGCTACCACCGCGTTGGGCAGCGACCCGTGCATTTCGTTCTCGTTTTCAATGACATCGCTCGCCTGATCTTCCAGAAAAGCAACCCGTAAATCGGCAAACTGGGCCGCCTGGAGCGCCGCGTTGTAGAGCGTTGGCGCATTGCGGGCAATTCGTTGTCCAGACCGATCGGTTTCACTGCTTACTGCCAGGCTCTTCGATTCGCCATCGGTGAAGGCTTTCTCGGGCTGATGGCACGTAGCGCAGGTACGTTCAGGATTGCCCGACAGAATGGGATTGTAAAACAGCCTCTTCCCCAGCGCAATCCGGTCAGGTGTGGTTCGGTGTGCCGTGGCGTCGACGAAATAGTTGGGGTCAAACGCGCCGGGATCGTTCAGCGTACGGGCGGCAGGCGAAAGCAACCGGCTCTCCTGAAAAATGGGGATCATCAACGCTTTTTGCGCATCCAACAGCTTGCTGCTGAGCACGTTGCCATGTTGCCGAATAAACGTCAGCCGGTCAAAGTCGTTGAACGTACCTGGCCGTTTCAGGTACGTTATCGCGTCGGCAAAGGCACGATCAAGGTCGCGGGAAAGGGGCTCGTGCAGATCAGACAGGGAATAAAAGGCTAGATGCCGTTGCAGACTGGCCAGTGCTTCGGCCGTTTCGGGCAGCGATGTGTTGGCAATGGGCGAATCGAACCCGGTGATACCCAGCGAAATAAGCCGGAACACCTCCAGTCGCATAGCGTCGAACACGTGGCTGTCGGTCATGGGATTGTTGACCGACACTTTATAAAGCCGCCCCACCGCCGATTGCAACATGCCTGCCTGCTGAACCAGGTTGTTCTGTTCAGCCGGTTGGTACGGAAACAGGCCTTCTTCCAGCATCTGAAGGCCCGTAGGCTGCACTTCATTTTGCAGGCCATCGTCTTCCTCCACTTCGGCAATCGCTGGCCCATTGATGGCCTTTGATGTTTCAGGGTTATACAGTTCGGCCAGAAATTCGACCCGTTTCCAGGCCAGCCGCGTTTGGCAGAAAGCCGACTGGAGCACTGTTGCCGACTGCCCGGAAGCCAGCGCCCGGTAGAGCTGGGTAGCGGCCGAATCGAGGACCACAATATCGGCAATGTACTGGGTACGTACCTGATCGAGGGGCATTGGCCGGGGGCGCGTCCAGTAATATATTCCGGTTATAGCCGCCACAACAAGCCCCAGCCGAAGCCACCAGAACCGGGTACGTTGAATTCGTTTTGTAACAATCTGTTCTGAAACCGTTTCCATAAAAGTCAGCGAATACAACCGGGCTAAGGCTCAGAAACAGGGCTTTACTGGCAACTGCTCCTGAGCCTTAGCCCGGTTGTGTAGAAAGCGGAAAGAGAAATTAACGGGGCAACCCACGAACCAGAATCAACTGGCTTGCCTGGGCATTGGACCGGTCGTTTACATTATCGGTGGCGCGGAGTTTACCACCATCTACGCCAATAAATTTCTTATCAATCCAGGTATGTGGTTGCAAGGAGATGATGAACGAATCGGGCACGCCGATTGTCTCCGACACGTCGATCATAGCCCCGTATTCCCACGAGCCAAACGCACCGTTCTTATAGGCAAAGTTGTTGTCGCGGTTATACTTGTCTTTGTCGGCAGCATCCCGGCGTTGATCGAGCACCAGGGCAGGCTTGAGTGCCCCTGTAGCGATGTTGTACTGGTAGATATACGAATCATGCGTTTCGTCGCCGTAACTGTTTGGGTCTTCCTGCACATAGAGGTAGTTGGTCCCCACGTAAATGTTGTCGATGTTCTGAAAAGTTTTGGCAATGCCTGACTTGTCGTCACCATCGAGCACTACTTCCAGCGTGCCTTTCAACGGATCAGTAGCGTCCATTGTCAAGTGGTACAGGCGACCGTATTTCGAGCGCGAATAATCGGCGTTGACGCCCGTATTGGCTTGTCCCGTCACGTTGAAATACACTTCCCGGTTATTGGCGGCACTGCCTTTGCGGTAGTCAATATCTTCAACGCGGCCAAACTTAATGCCTTTCAAATCATTAACGGCGGTATTGATCTGAGCACCCGTCAGTGTTTTGTGATTTGGAATCTGCACAAACTCGACGTCAAATTTGCTACCCACCTTCATATCCATTTCGCGGGCGTTACCATCTTTCCGGCGCAGCATATAGAGCAACCCGTTCTGCAAATCGCCCACGGTATTGGTCAGATACAAGGCCAGTTGACCGCCGTTGGTACCGCTATCGTCATCCCCGATCAAGATGGCCGTTTTGCCGGGATAGGCGTTTTTATTGAGGGGAACGGCGTTTTCGGCGCTCCACCGGCCCAGTGCCTCTACCTCGCGGCTAAGGCTGCTCTGGCTGGCATCACCGTATGGATTCACGGCGTGGGTACGTGACTCGGAGCCACTTTCACCGCAGGTCAGGTAGAGGGGGCCAAAGCCGTGTTCGGCTGGCGTAGCCATCGTGGCCGAACAAAGCCGCCACTGACCACCGTCGGAGTTCAGGATGTAGTCGCCTTTGATGGGCTTCAGGGTTTTGTCGAAGGTGAGGCGCGATACCGAGAAGTTGTCTTCATGGTTGACCAGCATGGTGTAGGTGCCATCGGTGTTTTTCAACAGGCCCGACCCATCGGCAGAGCCACCAAATACGAAACTGGTCGATTCGGGCAGTTTATCGTCGCTGCTGATGAGCGAATACACATTGACCGACTCAAAGCCGGGCATGGTTTTGGCCAGTTCAGGCGTGACCGATTTGCTGGCTAATATGACATCACTCTGGGGAGCAGAGGCGTTTTCAGTACTGTTGCAGCTACATAAAGAGGCCGCCAGTAAAGCTGACGAAAGTGGTAAAAAGATACGGTTCATGCAGGTACGTTCGGTTGCTTTGCTAAAATTTTCACAAAGAAACGCCCCGGCTATTAATCGATTTTTAATCCAGCTTTACCAGATCATCAAGTTATGACTAGTGATTTAATAGATTGATAACAGCGTGTGTTTCCTGTCGATACGTCTCCTGACCGCGAAAAGGACAGCCGGAAACAACAAAGCCGCCCGGTTGGCCCGTCGTTCAGACAGGCACCAACCAGGCGGCTTTACTACTTAAAAAGAGACGTTTACTTCGGCATCAGCACGCTGTCGATAGCGTGAACAGTGCCGTTGGTCGCCTGAATATCGGCGGTAGTAACCATCGCTGAGCCGCCCTTAGCGTCGGTCAGCATGACGGCGTTTCCCTGTTTACGGACGGTCAGTGTGCCACCACCCACAGTTTTCAGCGTCTGGCCGTCTTTTAAATCAGCCGCCATTACGTTTCCAGATACGACGTGGTATGCCAGAATACCAGCCAATTTATTTTTGTTGGCGGGCTGCGTCAGGCTCTGCAACGCACCGGCTGGCAGTTTGCTGAACGCGGCATTAGACGGCGCAAAAACTGTGTAAGGCCCCGGTCCTTTTGCCTGATCGGCCAGACCCGAAGCAACGAGTGCGGTTTGTAACGTAGAAAAGTCGCTTGCTCCGGCCAGATTCGCCGCCAAGTCCTTATCAGTTGCTTTTGACGTGCCTCCCGTTGGGCGGGTGACCGACGATGAGCCCATGGTAGTGGGCATTGTTCCCGCCGAGGCTGGCCGGGCAGACGTGTCAACTTGTGCGTAGGCGCTTCCTCCTACTGCCAGTAAAGCCAGCAGCAGCGTTTGTGTCATTTGGATTTTCATACGAAAGGTATTTAAATTCTATCGGTAATGTATATTTAACTACGCCGCCCCTCCGATTGTTAGTTACTATACTGTTAAATTCAACAAGCTCTTTTTTACTGATAGTCAGCTTCTTGCCTTTAAATACGCCCTAGAACACGCTGGTAGGCGTTTTTCTAGCATTTCCGGTTAGAAATCCATATGATTGCGGCTTCACCTACCTACCAAAATCAGCCGTAAAGCCGCGAAGGAATCTGCGAGGGATGCCGCGTTATTTTTCAGATCACTTTCGTTTTGCTACGGTTGGAACGTCCTACTGTGTCCAGCTCGTCGCCACTCCACCAGATTGCCCTTTCGCTTGTTCCGGGCGTAGGCGGCGTATTGATTCGTCAGCTCATCAGCTACGGCGGTTCGGCCGAAGCCGTACTGTCGGCCCCAACCGCTAAGTTGCTTAAAATCCCCGGCGTAGGTGAGGTGACGGCCCGATCCATTCGCCAGCCCGGCCTGTTGGCTACGGCCGAGCAGGTACTCCGTCGGTTGGAAAAAATCGGTGCAACGGCCCTCTTCTACACCGACGAAACGTACCCGGCTCGCCTCAAAACCCTTTATGATGCCCCGGCTCTGCTCTACAAACTGGGTAATGCCGACCTGAACGCGCCGCGCACGCTAGCCCTGGTTGGCACCCGACAAGCCACCGACTACGGCCGACGGATCACTGAAGAGATTGTGCAGGCGATGCAACCTTATGGGGTCTCGATCATCAGCGGATTGGCCTACGGCATCGACATTGCCGCCCACCGCGCCAGTGTTCAGACAGGTCTGCCCACGGTAGGAGTCATGGCTAGCGGGCTCGACGTGATTTACCCGTCGGTACATAGCCGCACCGCGCAGGAGATGCAGGCGCTAGGCGGTTTGCTTACCGAACACATACCTGGCACCAAACCTGACCCCCGTTTTTTCCCGGCCCGTAACCGCATCATCGCCGGTCTCAGCGACGCTACTGTAATTGTGGAAGCTGCTGCCAAAGGCGGTGCGCTGATCACGGCCGAATATGCCAACAACTACAATCGCGACGTATTTGCCGTACCTGGGCAGGTATCACAGCAGTTTTCGGCAGGCTGCAACAAGCTCATCCGCGAGAATAAGGCGCAGATTTACACAACGCCCAACGACCTGATCGAGGCTATGAACTGGGATCAGGACCCGAACAGCATGACCGCGGGCAAATCATCGGCCTCTGTTCCGCTGCCGCTCGATTTTACGGCGCAGGAAAGTCAGATCGTTTCGATGCTACGGCAGCATCCCGGTTTTCACATCGATGAGTTAAGCTGGCAGTCGCAGATCAATATGGGTGCGCTGGCTTCCGTCCTGCTCAGCCTTGAGTTTCGTGGGTACGTTCGGTCGCTGCCGGGGAAACGCTATGAGGTTGTGTAGAAGCGTGGCACATCCGCGTTTCTACCGTACTTTTGCAACTTAGTTTCCACGGACCAGTACATCCCTGTAACTCCTTCTAATCCTGTAAAATACCGACGGTCCATCGCCGGGCCCATTGGGCAAGGCGAGCCGTTGCGGCTCAGCTATGTTAAGTGAACAAGAAGTAAATAGACGTCAGAAACGCGAAGAACTGATGCGGATGGGCATTGATCCCTACCCTGCCGAGTTGTTCGACGTTACCCACACCATCACCAACCTCCGCGATGCCTTTGCTGATAAAGCCGGGCAGGATACGCAGGGAGGCTATGAACCTCACCTTAGCTTTGCCGACGATGCCACCTACGGCCAGGTACGTCTAGCGGGCCGCATGATGGGCTTCCGCATCTCGGGGGCGGCTTCCTTTGCCGAAATGCAGGACAGTACCGGCCGTCTGCAACTCTATTTCCGCCGCGACGATATCTGCCCCGGCGAGGATAAAACGATGTACAACACCGTGTTCAAGAAATTGCTCGACATTGGTGATATCGTGGGGGTAGAAGGCAACATATTTACTACCCAAACGGGCGAACTGTCGCTCTACGTCCGGTCGTTTAAGTTGCTGACCAAATCGCTGCGGCCGTTGCCGGTGGTGAAAGAAGTGGTGAACGAGCAGACGGGCGAAAAAGAAACCTACGACGCCTTCACCGACCCGGAATTGCGCTACCGCCAGCGGTACGTCGACCTGATCGTGAATCCGCAGGTACGTGACGTGTTCATCAAACGCAGCAAGCTGGTCAATTCTATCCGGCAGTATCTGAGCGGAAAAGGCTATCTGGAAGTGGAAACGCCCATTCTCCAGCCCATCCACGGCGGAGCTACGGCGCGGCCTTTCCAGACGCACCACAACACGCTCGACATGACGCTCTATTTGCGCATTGCCAACGAGTTGTACCTGAAACGCCTGATTGTGGGTGGTTACGACGGCGTATTCGAGTTTGCCAAGGACTTCCGCAACGAAGGCATGGACCGGACCCACAACCCTGAGTTTACACAGGTGGAATTCTACGTAGCCTACAAAGACTATAACTGGATGATGGACACCATTGAAGAGATGGTGGAAAAGGTAGCCATCGACGTGGCGGGTACAACTAAAGTGACGGTGGGCGATAACATCATCGATTTCAAACGCCCCTGGAAGCGCCTGACCATGTTTGAGGCCATTCAGGAATATACGGGCGTTGATGTGTCGGAGATGGAGGAAGATGCATTGCGCCAAACCGCCGAAAGCCGGGGCATCAAAACCGACCAGTCGATGGGCAAATCGAAGCTGATCGACGAGCTGTTTGGCGAAGCCTGCGAGCCGAACCTGATTCAGCCCACGTTTATCACGGATTACCCCGTCGAAATGTCGCCGCTGACGAAGAAGCACCGCAGCAAGCCGGGTTTAGTCGAGCGATTCGAGGCGATCTGCAACGGGAAAGAAATTGCCAATGCCTATTCCGAGTTGAACGACCCGCTCGATCAGCGCGCACGTTTTGAAGAGCAGCTTGAACTGGCCAAACGGGGCGACGACGAAGCGATGGTGATGGACGAAGATTTCCTGCGCGCCCTCGAATACGGTATGCCGCCCACGGCTGGCGTTGGCCTGGGTATCGATCGGCTGGCGATGATCATGACCAACCAGCCCAGTATTCAGGAAGTGCTGTTTTTCCCGCAGATGCGGCCTGAGAAGAAGGAGGACTTATCGACCGAAGCCGATTTCATAGCAGCGGGGGTTCCCGCCGCCTGGATTCCGGCGCTACAGAAGCTGGGGTATCTGACCATCGCCCAGTTGCATGCAGCCAGCCCCAACAAACTGTTCAACGATCTGGGCGGCGTTCGGAAAAAACTAAAGATGAACGACGTACCCATGCCATCCATCGCCGACGTTCACGGCTGGACGGGACATTGATCTAAATGTCATTATGCCTTCAGCGTCATTAGGCTTTGCCGTCATTGGTAGTCGTTAATTGCCCTTTTACTACGAATGACGGCAAAGCCTAATGACGCCGAAGGCATAATAACTATAAAATAAAATGCCCCGACTTTTCAGCCGGGGCATTTTATTTTTTCTATCGGACCAACGGTCTGACGAATTAGATCTTGCTGACCTTAACGGCGTTGAGGCCTTTCTTGCCATCAACTACTTCAAATTGAACCCGGTCATTCTCACGAATCGTCACACCGTTCAAGCCGGTAATATGAACGAAAATTTCACGACCATTGGCGTCATCAACGATAAAGCCGAAGCCTTTGCTCTCGTTGAAAAACTTAACCACACCTGTTTGCATAAATTTGGTATAAATTGAATATGTGAACAACCTGTTGCAGGTTACTCACATGCATGAAGCGCAAAGTAAGTCAATAAGTTTCAGAAGAATGATAGTTATTACCATCAAAGTTCTCCGTTGGCGATAAATTTTGTGTAAATGGTTCGTAAAAGGCGAACAAAGCTCGGTTATTAGCGTTATGTTTACTCTTCTTCAGGACAACAAACGTATGGATCATAGTCTAAACAAGATGAAATACTTCGTTGAGCAACAAGCTTTTGGCGTCTGTGCCCGGCTTGGCGAACGAATGAACATTTCGGCTAGTAGCATCCGGTTGTATTTTATTTACACCTCCTGCCTGACGCTTGGCTCACCGATAATCCTGTATCTGATCGCAGCCTTCTGGCTCGAGATGCGCACGCACATACGCCGCAACGCTAACCCGACCTTCTGGGAGTTGTGAGAAAGTCAATGCCCGATGGGCTTCGCTCGGCAACGTACCTGGGCGAAGCCCATCGGGCATCATTCACTATGCATTGCGCGTAAACTCTGCTAACTCTTTCTTTTAAAAAGCGGTACCGTGCTGCAGGGTTCACCGAATAACAGACTTTGTACTACCGGGGCCAGTACCCGCGTCAGTTCAACGTAGGCGGCGGTAGGCACCGGCACCTTGCTGCACCCTTTCACCACCACTTTTGCACCGCGATAGGCTTCCGGCTCGATGCTTTTGATAGCATCGAAATATAATTTTTCGTCCAGATCCTGAAGGGTACCATACACGACCGTATGCGCATACGGCTGCAACTGCAACGTCAACAGCATATACGCCCAGGTCGGAATAATAGCGTCTTCGCTACAGGTGATCGCCACGTTCTTACCCGCATACTGACTCCAGTCGTGCTCTTTCAGAAATGCCCGAAAGTCCTTCTCTTTCAGGATCATACCCATGAACAGATTATCTTTCAGGTCATAGACCACCCGCTCACCGGGATGATAATAGGCTTCCAGGTCAAGCGTGACCAGACCACTGTTGGTCACCCGGTTTACAATAACGTCCGTTTCCATGCCTACAGAACGGAGGTCGTGCGTTTCAGGTTTCAGGTCTCGTGTGTCAAATTCGCTGCTTACCGATCATAGGGTGAGTCAGCAGCGCATTTGACACACGAGACCCGACACTTTATTTCACAAACTAATCAGAGCAATTTTCATATCCGTGTCTTTATCCAACTGAAACGACGCATCTTCAAATGAAGGTGGCCCCATGAGCATGGTGATCTTCGAGAAGCCGAACGGTTCTGTGGGCCGTCCTCCCTCTATATCCATCTGCTTGTTATCGTTCAGATCCTGGTGCAGCCGAACGGCATACGTACCTGACGGCAGGTTGGCGAACGTAATCACCAATGGGCCTTCGGCGGGCACTGCCACCGCCGTATCAATATCGGCCTTACCCATAAAATTGTCGGCTTTGGTGACCAGACCTACCCGGATGGTCCCTTTTCGTTCAGTGAGATTACCGACCGTTATAGTTAGTTTATTGGCTTTTGTCTGAGCCTGCGCGGCGGCAGTGAAACAAACGGCGGCAAGCAGAGAGGCAGCGGCGCGTACAAGCGTTTTCATAGCAATACGTGTGTTTATTTTGATTGGGCTAAAGGTAGCCCCGCCGGGAAAATACACACAAACGCGTGAGACATACAGCACGATTTAGGGGCGAATGGGAACATGGTGAGTAGATTCCGTAGTAGATTCTATATTTACTTAAATCCCAACTTAACCTGATGGCGAATCTAAATACTACCATAAACAAAACCCACCGGTACGACGCCATCGTAATTGGCTCGGGCATGAGTGGCGGCTGGGCGGCTAAAGAACTCTGCGAAAAAGGGCTGAAAACGCTTGTGCTGGAAAAAGGCCGCATGGTGAACCATGTGGAAGATTACCCCACCATGATGCAGGACCACTGGGACATGGAGCACCGCGGTGGACTGAATTATGAAGATCAGCAGAAATACCATATCCAGACCCGCAGTGGCTTTGTGGGTGAAAGCACCAAACATTTCTTCACCAATGACCTCAATGATCCGTATGAAGAAACCAAACGATTCGACTGGATTCGGGGCAACCACGTCGGGGGTCGGTCGCTGACCTGGGGCAAACACTGCTACCGCTGGAGCGATCTAGACTTTACGGCCAACGCCCGCGAAGGCATCGCCGTAGACTGGCCTATTCGTTACAAAGACATCGCCCCCTGGTATAGCTATGTCGAGAAGTTTGTGGGCATCAGCGGTGAAAAACTGGGCCTCAACCACCTGCCCGATGGCGAGTTTCTGCCGCCAATGGACCTGAACTGCCTGGAAAAACAGTTTAAGCAGGAGGTGATGAAGAAATATGGCAACCGCCCCGTTACCTGCGGCCGCGTGGCCCACCTGACCGAGCCCCAACCCTGGCATCTTGAATTAGGACGGGGCCAGTGTCAGAATCGGAATCGCTGCTCGCGTGGCTGCCCCTATGGTGCCTATTTCAGTAGCAACGCCGCCACGCTGCCCGCCGCCAACCGGACAAACAACCTGGCTGTACGACCAAATTCGGTGGCGCATTCGCTCATTTATGACGAAAAAACCGGTCGTGCTACCGGGGTGCGTGTCGTTGATTCGGAAACCAAGGAGATGACGGAGTTCTACGCCGGTCTGATTTTCTGCTGCGCCTCGTCGATGGCAACGACACAAATTCTGCTGAACTCAACGTCTACCCGGTTTCCGAACGGATTTGGTAATGACAGCGGCGAACTGGGCCATAACATCATGGACCACCATTACCACGTGGGGGCTATGGGTTCGTACGATGGCTTCGAAGATCAGTATTACAAAGGCCGTAAACCCGCTGGCCTGTTTATTCCCAGGTACGTTAACCTCGACGAAAAAACGAAGAACCCGAATTTTTTGCGCGGCTACGATTATCAGGGCGCGGGTGCCGGGCGCGGCAACTGGGGCGACGGTGTCAGTCAGCCGGGCGTTGGGGCAGCGTTTAAAGAATCGCTGTTCAAACCGGGTGGCTGGGGCATGGGCCTGATGGGTTTTGGCGAAGTGCTACCCTATCATGACAACAAGGTGACGCTCCACCCCGACAGGAAAGATCAGTGGGGCCTGCCCATTTTGGTATTCGATGCCGAGTTTAAGCAGAACGAACTGAGCATGCGGAAACAGATTATGGCCGACGCCGCCGAAATGCTGGACGTGGCTGGTATAAAAAACATTACCACCTTCGATTATTCGGGCGGAATTGGCGTAGGCGTACACGAAATGGGCACAGCGCGGATGGGTCGCGATCCGAAAACGTCGGTGCTTAACGGACACAATCAGATTCACAGCGTACCCAACGTGTTCGTGACCGATGGCGCCTGTATGACCTCGTCGTCTTGCGTGAACCCGTCGATTACCTACATGGCACTGACGGCCCGTGCAGTTGACTTCGCTACTAAATCAATGACTAAAAAAGAGCTATGAACCGCCGCAACGCCCTCAAAACCTCGGCCCTGTTCATGGGTTATACCGTAACCGCAGCGGCGCTAACAGAGACGTTCGTGGCCTGCGCTAAAGAAGCTCACCTGGATTGGAAACCGGTTTTTCTAACCAACAAGCAGGCTAACACGATCGCCGAGATCACAGAAACGATTCTGCCGAAGACCGCCACGCCGGGCGCTAAAGAACTGGGCGTGCCACAATTCGTCGATAAAATGTTGAAGGAATTACTGAGCGAAGCAGACCAGAACGATTTCATAGCTGGCCTGGCCGCGCTGGAGACACGTTGCGAAACAGAGAACGGCACATCATTTGTCGATTGCACCCCGGCCCAACGTGAGGCGCTATTGCTTACGTTGGATAAAGAAGCCGCCCCATTTCCTCCGTCGCTTTGGGGCATCACCCTAAAACCAGCAGGGCCACCCGCTTTTTTCCGCCGTCTGAAAAGCCTGACGCTACTGGGCTACTACACCAGCGAAAAGATTGGCAAAGAAATACTGGCTTATGACCCCATTCCGGGACCATTCATTGCCTGTATGCCGCTAAATGGGCAAAACGCCTGGAATGAGTAGCAGGGATTTTTGATTGGGAATCTGGGAGCCCAACTCCCCAATCAAAAATTGTTTCTCAGGTACGTTATGGACAGTGAAGACAGCTTCCCTTCTATTAGCCCCGGCATGGCTCGGGAACGGTTTCTGGTGAAAGATGAAGCGTGGGAACAGCGGTTTCGGCCCAATTTCAACCAGTTCATCATCGCTCCTTTTGAGTTCGCCCGTCCCGTTATTAAACTGCCTGTACCACCGGGACGCACGGGCAACCACGCGCTGTTTTTACTCACCGGTGGGCAGGTTGGGCTTACCGTGGGCCATCAGGCCTACAGGCTTTCTGCCCAACAGCTAGCTGTGGTACCGGCCGGGCAAATTTTTTCAATAACTGCTATTCAGGCGGACACGACTGGCTTTATGTGCTTTTTCAGCAACGATTTGCTGCTGAGCGCCATCAACGAGGCAAACTTCGATTTCCTGAAACTGACCAACAATCCGCTAACCGAACTCTCGACTCAACAAACGGCCTTTCTTACCAGCCTGCTGAATCGGCTGGTGATTGAATACACCGAATCGGGAGCCAGCCGAACGGACATACTCCGGCCGTATCTGCTGGCGGTGTTGAGCGAGATAAACCGGGCATACGCCGGTACGCAGGCGGTTGTTAAAACGGATGCAGGCGACCGACTTGTTCAGGGCTTTATGACACTGCTGGACGAACGTATCAGGCAAGAGAGCCAGGTCACTACCTACGCTGACCGGTTGCACGTCAGTCCTAATCACCTCAACAAGGTAGTGAAAAGCCGAACGGGGCAATCACCATCGGTCTGGATTGATGAGCGCCGCGTGCTCGAGGCCAAAGTGTTACTTTTCCAGTCAACGCTGACGATCGGACAGATTGCCGCCGAGCTGGGTTTTACAGACCAGTCGAACTTTGGTAAATTATTTCGTAAGTATGCCGGTGTAAGTCCGGCCCAATTCAGAAAAATGATTGAATCTGACCAATTTTTGCCGGGTATTGCCTAACTGATCCGGCTAACCTATGCTGAACTTTGTGGCTTCCCATTCAGGCGGTGCCCAAGCATGATCTATCCAGTTATACTATTGATTCACAGTGCACTACGCTGGCTTGTATTGGGAAGTCTGGTAGCTGTACTGGCCAGCACGTATTCTGGTTTACTGCGTTTACGTCCCTACTCGCCAGTCGACCAACTACTGCGCGTAGTCGCCACGTCTATTGCTCATACGCAATTACTCATTGGCATCTACCTCTACACCATCAGCCCACTTATCCGGTATTACTGGCCCAATCGGGCTACTTCCGGCGACTCGCCGGAGCTTTCTTTTTTTGCGCTTATCCATAGCAGTATGATGCTTACGGCCGTCATACTAATGACGGTTGGATCGAGCAAAGCAAAACGACAGACTGATGCCAAACAGCAGTTTACAACCACCGCAGTTTATTTCACTATTGGTCTTCTGCTTATTCTGCTGGCTATTCCCTGGCCATTTTCTCCGCTAGCGGCCCGCCCCTGGTTCCGTACCTTTTAACGTATAAATGCTGATGAACCTGTTCAACTCCCCAAAAATTCGTCTTCGCCTGGTAGGTTTTGCGGAAGGCCTTTCGTTTCTGATCCTTGTTTTTATCGCTGTACCGCTGAAACGAATTGGTGGCCATCCCGAAGCCGTTCAGCTAGTTGGCCCCATTCATGGCTTGCTCTTTGTACTGTATGTGCTAACGGTCATTCAGGCGAAAACGGAATATAACTGGCCGCCAGGCAAAATGCTTCTCGCGTTGCTGGCTTCCGTTATTCCGGGCGGTACTTTCTATGCCGACCACAAGATCTTTCGCTCGCTTCGGAATACAGCCGACTAACTACGCCACGAGTCGGAATCTCCACCTAAAAAAGCGTTAGTTCACCCGCTGTTTCGGCACGGTGGTTCTAAACTCTTTGAGGTAGTATGGCTCAAACGTGACCAGGTCCTGAAACTCGCCGGCAGCATAGGCCTGCACAGCCAACGTACCCACCGTACGCGCCGAAGGACGTACCTGAACATCTGGGAAATGAGCGTTGAGGTGTGTCAATACCGGGCGGGCTTTGTCGGCCCCGTCGCCGAAGAAGATAATCCGGTTAGTCGCCAGAAGATCACCGAAGGACGTTTCGTCTAAAATCGTGGCCGATGTTGGCTGGATTTCGCTCCCGTCTTGTCCGTATACAGCGCAATACACCTCCATACGCCGCGCATCGATCATGGGGCAAAACAACGTATCCCGCGCGGATTCGCCCGGTTGGTAGAAAGAGCGTACTTGCCCGGTCATCGCGGCCAGCGTATTAATGGCAATTAGCGGTTTGTCGAGGGCCATACATAAGCCTTTGGCCGTGGAAACACCAATGCGCAGTCCCGTGTAAGAACCTGGCCCCTTCGCCACCGCAATAGCAGACACATCGCTCAGTGTATAACCGGCGTGGGTTACCACGTCGCGCAAGAGAACTGTCAGCCGCGACGAGGCGGTGCGTTCGGTAAATAGTTCGTAACAACCCAGCAGCGCGCCATCAAGTGTATGCAGGGCTACGGAACAAACGGTAGTGGAGGTGTCGAGAGAGAGGATCATGGCGTTGCCATAAATTTACAATGGGTGATAAACAATGACGCCGCTCAGGTACGTTCCATAGCGGCGCCATTGTTTATCACCCATTGTAAATTGACTATTTACTTCCTTTCAAAATCCGCTCATATTTGCTCATGTCTTTGAACAGGTCGAGGGCGGTTTTGATGTCGGTGTCTGTACTGAATGAGGCTTCTTTGATGCCTTTTTGGAGGTAATAATGCCCCGCAATTTCCTGCTCCAGCAACGAGCGAATTTCGGTCTGGAAGGTCTTCATATCGGCATCTTTGCTATGCGACATTTTCGATTTCAGCGCCTGCAACTGATTCTGAATCTGGTCGAAATACTTTTCTTTCTTGGCCGACGCTTCCAGCACGCCCAGGTCTTTTTCAACCTGCGTGGTGTAGTCATACTCTTTATCGCCTGCCCACTTCACAAACTCCTGGTATTCAGCATCCGTCAGCTTAAACTCACGCGCCGGTTTGATCGTCGGGTGATCGTGTTTGTACTTCACCGCATAATCGAAAATCAGGCCCTTGTTGGTCAGACTGAGTGCAATCGGCGTGGGCGTTTGGGCTTCGGTCTGAATATCGGGCGTTACGCCGCCACCATCATATACCGTCCGGCCGGCGCGGGTTTTGAAGGCGGTACGGAGTGAATCGGCAATTTTACCCACGCTGCCATCGGCGTTGCGGTGGCTGTAGTCAATGGCCTGAATACAGCGTCCACTCGGAATGTAGTATTTGGCCGTGGTGATCTTCATCCGCGTGCCAAACGAGAGCGGACGGGTGGTTTGCACCAGCCCTTTACCGTAGCTACGCTGACCGATCAGTACGCCCCGGTCATAATCCTGAATAACGCCCGATACAATCTCGGCGGCAGAGGCCGAATGATTATTGGTCAATACAACCACCGGCATCTCGGTATCCAACGCTGGCGATTGGGCGGCATACGCCTTATTCCATTCGGTCACTTTCCCTTTGGTGGTTACCACCTCAGAGCCACGCGGAATGAAAATATTGGAGATATCAATCGACTGGTCGAGCAGCCCACCGGGGTTTTCGCGCAGGTCGAGCACGAGCTTTTTCATGCCTTTCCCTTTCAACTCCTGATAGGCGGCACGTACCTCGCGACCGGCAGCGGCCATAAAATCCTTCAGATCAATGTAGCCAACCTCGTCGTTGAGCATCCCGTAATAGGGCACGTTGGTCATTTTCACCACATCGCGCATCACCGAAATCTCGACCGGCTCTTTCTGACCAAATCGTTTTACGGTCAGCTTCACGGCCGTGCCGGTTTGGCCACGTAGTAATTTGCCGGTATCGGCATCGCGGCGGGTTTTAATGTCTACGCCGTCTATTTTCAGAATTTCGTCGCCAATCTGCAGGCCCGACTTTTCGGCGGGTGTTCCTTCATAGAGCATCATCACGATGCTTTTGTCCTGCCGGGTGCCCACCGTGGCCCCAATGCCATTGTAGCGGCCGGTGGTCATGGTCATGTAATCCTCGATGTCGTCTTCGGCATAGAAGTTTGTGTACGGATCGAGCGATTTGAGCATGGCGTCGATACTCGTTTTCACCATGCGGTTGGGATTCACCTCATCCACATAATACATGTTCAGTTCTTTGAACATGGTGGCGTAGATATCGAGGTTCCGGGCGATCTCGAAAAACCGATCATCGCGCGTAAAGGCGGTCAGCCCACCCGCAACGAGCAGGGCCGATGTGCCAAGTATCAGTTTTTTCCGAAGCTTCATAAATGAATGTACGATGAATAAGTAACGATGTACAATGTAGTTGACCAATGAAATTCGCTGCCACAGTTACAAGGCTCTGTTGCAAAGCCATTATACATTGTGCACTATCCATTGTACATTCTTTTCAAGGCTAATTTCATGCCTTTTTCTATCTCTTCAAACGAAATTTTTGTCTTCGCGGTATAGAGAAACACAATCTGCGCCACCGGCCCGGTAATAGGCTGTTTGTCAACGTTCTTTTCGCTCGCCTGCACCAGCCGGTGCTTTTGCAACCGATACGCTTCCTTCACCCGGCGGCGCACGGCATTTCGATCAACGGCTTTCCTGAACGCCCGTTTCGGTACGCTAAAAAGTACCTGTGGTAGTTGTTGCGGCAACGCACCTGGCTCTGCCTGTTCGGTTTCAGGTACGTTGCCCGGTCCATGCCGGAAGTAAAGCACCCGAAACGGGTACGCATAGACCGTCAGTGGTGCATCGCCAGCCGGTTTATCAGCGGGAGGCGTACCTGGCTTATCGCGGTGGAAAAGCCGGTCGATGACCTTCTGGCTGGTGAGGTGTTCCGATTTAGGGAAAAAGTGGCGCATAGTAGGCTGCAAAGTTAGCAGACCGACACGAGCCATGTCAACAACTAGGCCATCGATTGCACTGGCAGACTCTTAACTTTGTCTTACCTACCACAAAGTAAGAATCCATTCTGGCATGACCGATACTACAACGCCCCCCACTCATTTATTTGCCGACACCTTCCCTGAATTCGCCCCCTATCCTGATTTGATCCTTCAGCTAAGCGGTTTGCTAAAGCGGCACCTACTGCACCCTGGTCAATTACTGGTAACGGCTGGCGAGCATAACGATCGATTCTACTTCATTGCCAGCGGAATGATCCGGGGCGTCTATTACATCGATACCGATATTGATAACACCATAACTTCCTGGTTTGAAATAGAAGGTGGGTACGTGGCCATTCCACATAGTTATTTCAACAACGAGCCCTCGCTTGAGAGTATAGAAGTACTGGAAGCGGGGGAAGCTTTCTCCGTATCACGGGCCGAACTCCAGCAGTTCCAGGCTGCCAATCCGGCGATGGGGATGGTGGTGCGGGCCATTATTATTCGCTATATGGTTCAGATGGAACACCAACTACGGGCCTTACGCCTGACAACGGCCAAGCAACGGGTCGACTATTTTCAACAGTATTTTCCGTCTGTTTACAAGCGAGCCGCCCTGAAGCACATCGCCTCTTTTCTGAGCATGACCCCACAAACCTTAAGCAAGATCAGAAATATCCGTACCTAACTGGGTGCCAAAGGCTCCTTAGCAAAAACTACTTAAATATTTATACTTAAATCTATTCTGTAAAAGTTAATCTGGATTCATTCATTTTTTAATCTAGGTGAAGCGCACGTTCGCAAGACGCAGCAACCTTTGCAACAAGTAAGCCCCGCTACAGTTTGGCGACCGAAGGCGGGGCTTATGAGTCTGATTGTTCAACCAAAACTCAATGCAAAGAGGCGTAAAACTTTAATTGCTGCGGCAATTATGCCGCTTAGCTTACTACTTAGTTGTCAGGACCGGGTTGATTCTCTTCAGCCGGCAGTAACTGCCTCACCCCCCGAATACGTTCCAGGTTCGGCAGGTGAGACATACGATCCAGTATTAGAGGACTTTGCCAGAACCTTGGCTGCTTCCATGGCTGATGCCAGTATGCGGGAGTTCGTGAAAACGGAAGCAGCAAAGTCGTTTGACGGTGACAACGATATTCTTGTTCAGCAAGTAGTTCAGCAACCAGTAAGTTCAGGTACGTTTGAGAAAATGCTGGAACGTGCCGATGGGTATCGAACTGATGCGAAGGCTCGCAAAAATACATTCGCTGTGAGTAACTATGTTAAACAGCAACCATTGCTAAACATTGCAGTGCCGGTACACAACGATGAATGGAAGACAGATTCATATGAGCCGCTGGTGGCCATCACACCCAATGTTAATGATGAGTACAAGGTGAAGTTGATTAAAGCATTCGACAGCAAGGGCCAAATTCATTGGCTCGATGGTCGTAAATCTCCTGATCAACCGGTGGTTGTTGTGGGGCTCAATGAGCGGGTACAAATGGATGTGACCGGGCAAATGAAAGTAAAAGCGAACCTAGTCTCTGTGGCTACCACCAGCCGCCACATAATTCCTAAAAATTTGCCCGCTCTACATGTTAATGAGACACCCGATGATGGGAATGGTGGCGGGGGCGATGGCGGGGGTACTACAACCTGCCTTTTCCAAGATAATACGGTTCTCAAAATTCCTCGGATCGAAGTTAACAATATTGAGCCGTTCGAGAGTTGGGACCGCGGGCTACCAGAAATTTGTCTAGAGGCGTATGGAATTCGGCCTTCGAACAACACTGAGCGAAGATTCAGACGATTTATATGGCTTGGTCAGAATAACGCCTATCGGCAGCCCGGCCCCTGGGGAGGCTACGGTTACAGCCCATACAAATCCTTCGACGTAAATAATTTAGAGATTTGGGATACAAGCCTGTATGGTAATGAACTTGCCTTTAAGTTCTGGGAAGAAGACAGTGGCGGGACAAGCGCAAGCTCAACTCTCACGGTAGGGCCAGTTTCGGTCACAATAAATCTGGGGGCTGGTGATGAAGAGATTGGTGACCTCTGGTTGTATCGGTGTGGCGACGGCAACATCTCCCAGGATCAAGGACAATACTTCAAACAACTCCAAAGCAGAAATTCTAATTTCTGGATATTCTTTCAAACCTAGGTTCTAAATCAAGCGGGCTGAGCGATGGAGCTTGGGCTCAGCCCGCTTACCTACCTACTTTAAACCACGTTGCAAAGATGAAACTTTCAGCACTACTAATAGCCCTGTTTATCGGCATACTATTAGCCTGCACGAACGACGATCAGGTTCTGGGCAATCGGGTGGCGGGCCAATGGACACTGACCCAGATCAGGTACGCCAACCCCACCCGACCAGGCACCGATACCACCCTTGTGCTACAGGACGCAACTATAATCTTCGACAATTGCCAGTATAAACGTGGTGAATCGCTTCTCTGCACCGGCCAGCATCAGGTGTTCAACGGTAGTACAGTGCCATTCAACTTTGACATCGACGGGGTTAAGCAGTCATCGATGAGCATTAATCAGCAATATCACAAGTACATCCCTAAAAATGCGGATCTAGATCTCAATGGTGGCTACATTATCAATTTCGGTGATAACGACAACCAGATGGAGTTGAAGGGCAGGTATTATCTCTTTGGCAGCAAGACTATAGAGGATGAGACCGCCTACTTCACGCTACGACGCAAGCAGTAGATAGTTAGGCAAAGCCCGCTCCGGCGATACCATTCGGTTCCCAACCATTTTCTATCAGCTTATCATTAAAATCGCTTTCTCCCACCTATGAAAACGCTCCGTATTTTTTATCAATTGCGGCTCTGTCTATAGCTACTCTGGCCTGCGAAAACAAAGACAATCAGATTCTGGGTAACAAGGTTGCCGGAACCTGGGCAATTGAACGTATCCGGTTCGCAAACCAGAATCGCCCTGGCACGGACTCAACAATCGTTCTTCAGGGCGCACTGATCACGTTCAATACCTGCACGTTTAAAGACGGCCTGCAAACCGACTGTCCGGGTAGCTATCAGATACTCGGTAGTCGGCCCACAACAGTCAACTTCATGGCTTCTGGCGTGGAGTAGCAAACGGTGAATATATCGGGCTTTGCCCGTACAATTCCACCCGGCGAGGTACAGATAAACGGTGGGTACGCTGTCACATTCGATGACAGCGGAAATAAAATGGGCATGAAAGGTCCATTCCAGGTTGGAAGCTATCAGGATGAAACGGCCTATTACTCATTGGTTCGGAAGTAACTAGCGGTCAGCACGTCTACCTTCAAATGAAATCACATATTAAACTACCAATTGGATGTATTTTACTGTTAATCAGTTCACTAACTCACGCACAATCGGCAATTACGATAAATGGGTACGTTCGGGAGGCCGGTAGCGATGAGTCGCTGCAAGGCGTTACGGTGCGCGTAATGGGGCAGTCGGTGGGGACAACGGCCAACCGGTATGGCTACTATACACTCACGATACCTATTCCGTCAACTGCCAACGTACCTCATAGCCTGACTTTAGTGGCGAGCAGTATCGGCTTCGACCCTGCCTACGAAATAATCGACAACTACGTATCGCAAACCCGTTCTATCAGCCTTATTCCATCGGCTAATCTGCTCAACGAAGTGGCCGTTGTGAGGCAGCAGGAACGTGTGAGCGAACAGAGTCAGATGAGCCAGATTTCGGTGCCTTTGCAACAGGTGAAGCAGATGCCGGTGCTGCTGGGCGAGAAAGACGTTATGAAGGCGTTGCAGTTGTTGCCGGGCGTGCAGAAAGGCAACGAAGGACAGACCGGCCTCTATGTGCGGGGTGGTGGACCCGACCAGAACCTGATTCTGCTCGACGATGCTGTGATGTATAATGTCAGCCATCTGTTCGGGTTCTTTTCTATCTTCAACAACGATGCCCTCAAGAGCGTCGAACTGACCAAAGGCGGCTTTCCGGCGCGGTATGGGGGGCGCATTTCGTCAGTTGTCGACATTCAGATGAAGGAGGGCAACCGCAATCAGGTACGTGGCGAAGCCAGTATTGGCCTGCTGGCCGGTCGGTTCCTGCTCGAAGGGCCACTTACGCGCCGCAAACCATCGTCTTTTCTGATCTCCGCCCGGCGTACTTTCCTCGATTTGCTGCCTTTCGGAATAGGCGCGGCCCCTTACTTCTACGACCTCAATGCCAAAGCCAACGTTGACCTTGATCAACGAAACAAACTATACATAAGTGGTTATTTGGGACGCGATGCATTTGGCGGAGGCGGTTCGGGCAACAAAAGTGGTTTAAACTGGGGCAACTCGGCCGCCACGCTACGCTGGAACCACCTGTTTTCGCCCACGCTCTTCGGCAATGCCTCGCTTGTCAGCAGCTATTACCGGTTCAAGGTGTACAGCGAACAGGGCACCGGAGCCAGTCAGGTATCGCTCGATTACACATCAGGGATTCGCGACCTGACTATGAAGTATGACCTAGACTGGTTACCCAATGCCAGCCATACTATACGGGCAGGCGGTTTACTGACCAACCATCGTTTTACGCCCAACGCGAGGGTGCAACGTACCCAGAACCGTGATACCAGTAATGTCAGTCAGATTCAGACGCTATCGACAGAGGCCGCTTTGTATATCGAAGACGATATTCGGGTTGCTTCATGGGTACGGGCCAACCTGGGGGTGCGGGGCGTCCTGTTCAACGTGCGTGGACGTACCTACACGTTTGCTGAGCCTCGGGCATCGCTGGCCATATCGACCATAAACAACTGGGCGTTGAAGGCGTCGTATGCCCGGATGAACCAGTTTATCAACCTGTTATCAAATTCGGGTCTGGGCCTGCCGACCGATTTATGGGTACCAGCCACCGACCGGATTCCACCCCAACAGGGCTGGCAGCTGGCGGCCGGAGTAGCCCACGACGTACCCAGCCATAACCTGACGCTGACCATAGAAGGTTACTACAAGGAAATGCAGAACCTGATTGGGTATAAAGACGGGGCCACGTTTCTGGCTGTTGATCTGGATGGGCGAAATGATCCGGCACAGACGTATCAGGCCAATTGGGAGTCAACCGTCACCTCGGGCCGTGGGCGTTCATACGGCGTCGAGATGCTACTGCAACGGAAGGCCGGGCGATTAACGGGCTGGCTGGGCTATACGCTGTCGTGGACGACTCACCAGTTTGCCGACATCAACGGCGGGCGGGAGTTTTACCCGAAATACGACCGCCGTCACGACGCTTCCGTAGTGCTTTCCTATAAATTAACGCCGCGCGTTCAGCTTTCGGCCAACTGGGTCTATGGCACCGGCAACAACATTACCGTTCCGCTGGGGAAATATACCGCGGCCAGCGACATTCCGCTGTCGGGCGTGGTCCGTTATGAGCATGTCATGCTGAACAGCGACCGCTACTCGTTCAGGGTGGCGCCATACCACCGGCTCGATCTGGGTATTCAGTTCGAGAAAACTACCCATCGAAACAGGCAACGTACCTGGGAATTAAGCGTTTATAACGCCTACAACCGGGCCAATCCCTTTTATTACACAACCACGCAAGACCAGTTCAGTAACGTGTCGCAACTATATCGCGTGGGCCTTTTCCCGCTGATTCCTTCCATAAACTACGGCCTGAAATTCTGATTGCTATGAAAACCAATTGGTTGGCTTTGTGCCTGATCATCTGCCTGTTTGGCTGCAATCAAGGGCTGCTCAAAGAAGTGCCGGAAACGATACACATTCCCCGCGTTACACAGCCTTACGTTGGCGTGTTCCTCTGCCCTACGGCGCCAACCATTCAGGTGATGCTATCGAAAATAACGCCTGCCCTTGGCGAAGGATACGAACCGGACGCCCTCAGTATTCCCGATGCCACTGTTCAGTTGCGTGACGAAACGGGGCGCGTTTTGCTCATTCCCTACAACCGCGATCTAACGTATCAGGCCAAAAATACAGGGTTCATTCAGGCCGGGAAAACCTACCAGTTGCTGGTGACCACCCCGCGGGGAGATCGACTCGAAGGAGCCTGCACCGTCCCGGAACAAAACCTCGACGCCACCCAGGTACGTGTTGAAAGTCTGAGTGCCTCGACCTTCAGGTTAACCTGGCCCGACGTCTCCCGCCAGACCGATTATTATTCGATGCTGAACAGGGGTTTGATAGTTTATAAGCGGGATTCTACACTCAACTACATCGAGGACCTGACTGTGCTGACAGACGCGGTCGCTGATCTTAATCAACGGATCAACTCGCCCACGTTGTATCGGGTAGCCACCATACCCGGCAGCACCAACACATTTTATAATTCGGTAGCTATCTGCCGTACCGATTCGGCTTACTACCGCTATCACAAATCGCTGGCCGACCAAAACGTGGCCAAAGAGAATCCTTTTGCCGAACCGGTAAACCTTTACTCAAACATTAAAGGCGGTTACGGTATCATCGCCGGGTACGTTGGCATAAACGTGATTTGCAAAGGAGACCAAATCGTGCAGATTCGTTGACAGTGGAAGCCACAGAAAATGCCCTTGCTCATCAGCCAGATTGGTTGATGAGCAAGGGCATTTTAACTATAAGCCATAGTGGCCAATAATTACAGTTTAAACCGAACGCCTTTTTTCTCGTCAGAAACGGTCAGTTTCCACCGAAAAGCAAAGCGCACGTGATCACACAGTAACTTAATTTTAAAATTTGCCACAATCAAGGGTTATTAGTGTTTTTATAACGGACGGTTACCCTAAGCATAAATACATGACTACGCAAAGAGTCAACTTCATCATCGGTTGTTGCCTAGTTGGCCTGTTGAGTTGCCACACCGATAGTCCAACTAGCCCAAAAGCGATGCCGCTAAACTCCCTGTCAATGCAAATTAATGGCCGGGAATGGACGCCATACAAGCAACCAAACACCCCGTGCTACAGCACTTTCACCATGCAGACAGGTTCCGTTGGCCAAGCACCATTCTATGCAGTCTATGCCTAGCGTGATTCGGCGGGCCGAGCCGATTCCAGAAGCCAGGATGTACTTAGAATTCAGATCATGAATGTTACAAAAGCTGGTGTGTATCCACTAAACGGCACCTGGAAAGCTAACTTTGAGTCATATGCCACCTTCCGGGTGATCCAACCGGATGGAAAGAGCAGACACTTCTCTAATGCACCTGATCGTACTCCGTTTGTGGTAACGGTACGCGAACTGATTACCGACACGCCTAGCTTTATTCCGAGCCTCACGGGGTCATTTTCAGGTACGTTATATGCTGAAGACAACCACAACGATTCATTAGTCATCAATCAGGGAACGTTCGCTTTTCTGAAAGCTACCAGCAACTTCGATCACTGCCAGTAATAAACCACGGCGTACCAATCTCTGACCCCGCAATAAGCATTAAAAAAGCCGCTACTGAAATCAGAGCGGCTTTTTTAATGACGGTGAGAGTCAGGCATTACAGTTTAAACCGAACGCCTTTCTTTTCGTCAGAAACGGTCAGTTTCCAACGGCCTTTGGCCCGGCGACGGGCAATTACGTTTTGCCCGTTGGGCGTTGACATCCGCTCACGGAATCCGTGTTTGTTCCGACGCTTGCGGTTCGACGGTTGGTAGGTTCTTTTCATTGTATACTTGTGACTAAAATGCCTGTTCCTGAATTGAGTCCGCAAAATTAACAGAATCAATCGAAACGGCAAAACGGAAGTTTCAAGTTTCAATTCTCAGGTTTCAGGTGGCGCTGCCTGATAGCGAAGCTACTTGAAACTTGAGACTTGAAACCTGAAACTACCTGCTATTTTTGCACCCGATACCTCCTGCTTCAGTTATTCTTCAGTTACCCCATGTTCAAAAGAACCAAGATTGTTGCCACCGTTGGTCCGGCTTCTGATACCAAAGAACAACTGCTGGCCCTGGCCCACGCGGGTGTCAACGTGTTCCGGCTTAATTTTTCGCACGGCACCCACGAAGATCACCTCCTGCGCCTGAACCGCATCCGTGAAATCAACGCCGAATACAACATGAACCTGTGTGTACTGCAGGATTTACAAGGCCCTAAAATTCGGATCGGCGCGGTAGAAGATCCTAAAAACGGCGTTCAGATTGTTGCTGGTCAGCAACTGGTGTTTACCAACGAAGAAATGATCGGTACGGCCAACCGCGTAAGTACGCCTTATAAAGGTATGTACCGCGACGTTCGTCCCGGGGAGCGCATCCTGCTCGACGATGGCAAACTGGAAGTGAAAGTAATTGGCGTTGACGGTACCGACGTAGTGACCGAAGTGGTGTATGGCGGGCCGATGAAGTCGAAAAAAGGCGTTAACCTGCCCAACACCAAAGTGTCGATGCCGTCGGTAACGGATAAAGACTGGGCCGACCTCGATTTTGGCCTGGAACACGATGTGGAGTGGATCGCCCTTTCGTTTGTGCGGGAAGCGCAGGAAATTCTGGAGATCAAAGATTACATCGCCTCAAAGGGCAAATTGGCCCGCGTGGTAGCGAAGATCGAAAAGCCGGAAGCCATCGTCAACATCGACGCCATCATCGAAGCAACGGATGCGATCATGGTTGCCCGGGGTGACCTCGGCGTTGAATTGCCTGCCGAAGAAGTGCCGATGATCCAGAAAATGCTGGTCGAGAAGTGTAACCGCGCCGCCAAACCGGTGATCGTGGCTACACAGATGCTCGAAAGTATGATCGACGCCCCCCGCCCAACCCGCGCCGAAATCAACGACGTGGCCAATTCGGTCATGGACGGAGCCGACGCCGTGATGCTGTCGGCCGAAACGGCATCGGGCAGCTACCCCATTCTGGCCGTTGAAAACATGTCGGCCACGATTCGGAACGTCGAAGCCAATACGGATAAGATTTATTACCGGCACCACGCTCAGGTAAATGATCACCCGAGCGAAAATGTATTGAACGACAACGTGGTGATGAGCGCCTGCCGCCTGGCCCGCGATACCAACGCCAAAGCCGTGATCGGTATCACGACCTCGGGCTACACGGCCGTTCGGCTATCGCATCACCGGCCCAAGGCATCGATCTACGTATTCTCGCCCGATGCCCGGCTGCGGAATGTGTTGGGGCTATACTGGGGTGTTCAGGTGATTCCGTTCACCCCACAAACCGAACTCACGGTTGACCAGACGGTTGAAAGCATCAAGCAAACGCTGATTGCCCGTGGCGACCTCGAATCGGGCGACATTTTTGTGAATACGCTGAGCATGCCGCTCTCACAGCAGCGCAAAACCAACACGGTGAAGCTAAGCGTAGTCGATTAAAGTCTCAACACGGCACCAGCCGTGTAGTCGGGTAAACTAAATGGTCCATCAACCAGCTTAATTTATCCGACTACACGGCTGGTACTGTATTGAGACCAATTAAACCAGGTTCATTTGTGCCAATACGCCAAGTACTTCTGGAACGCGTCGCCTGGCAATGGGCAGATAGGCATCATCGCTCATGACGATATAGTTAGCCCGATTGGCTACGTCAGACCGTTCGTAACGCTGGATGTACTTCACATTGATGAGTGCCCCCTTATGTAGCCGCACAAACGTTGGCCATTGATCAGCGAACCATTTTAAATTTCGGCACGATAAAATCACGTCACCATCCGCCAGGTGTACGTATGAGTAATTAGACTCTCCAATGAGATAAAGTACGTTTTTAGGCTCAAAAGTCTGTTCGCCACGCTTGTAGGGCACTCTTTTCATCAATTTATTGGCTCACAACAGGTTATACATAGAACGCTATGCACAGCCTGTTCTAAAATGATGCCAAACTGACGCAACTTGTCTCCCGTACCCGTAAATTCAGAAAAGTACCCGGTAAAAGGTAAGTGAACACGTACCAGAAACCACGGCAACGTACCTGGAATGCCTGCCCGGCACGAACGCCTACAGTCTCGCGCTCATTTGTCGGCAGGCTTTGAAATACTATTTTCGGCCGACCCGACATCAGTCAATTGAAGCATATCGCCGCGTATTGAAACGCGTTCAAACAGATGAAATTGGCCCTCTGGCGAGCCAGTATAGAGTGGACCCGTATTGTACGGATTTGGCTTGATCCAGGCCGTGCGGGGAATGATTTTCTGGCCATCGAATGCTTCAAGTTGCACCTGAACAACCGGCAACGTATCCACCACAGCATGAATTGCGTTTGTATAATAGCCGTCTTTATGTCGTTCAATGCCGGGTAAAGTCATTGGGTACTATAAAACCCGGTCATCGCTAAAATCCTGGTTGTTGTTTGCATCAACGATGACTACCCGCCGACCCTGTGTATCCGTGCCAACCAGCGAATTAATTCGGTGCCGAAGTGGCGTTGGACTCAGCCCAACGGTATCGCGACCATACGATGCTTTAACTTTTCTCCACTCGTTGGCAGTAAGCTTTCCTGACTGGTAAGCCTCAAACTGCGATTGCCCCTTCACCGTATTGGACGAGCGAATAACTTCCTCGACCAGGTAAGCTGGTACACCCTTGAAACCGGTAAAATCGGTTGATTGGCGGGTGCCCACCTGGCTGTAGCTTTTTCCCGGGTACGTATCTACCGCCTCCAGCGGCACGATGATCAAGAGCGACTGTGCCAGCAACTGCACAGGCATCAGCAGGCAGGTGAGGTAAGCAAAGAGAGTGCGTTTCATGCCGGTTCTGAGTTTACGTTGAGAAAGTGGTTTCAGGCTATGTGTTGCACAAACAAGCCCTGAAATAGAGGCGCAGAAAAGACCCGGCGAACAAGAGAAACGTTGCAACAAGTAGTAAGGAAAGGATGTGCTTTCTGGCGTTTCCCGACAGCCTGATCACCTATAAAAATATAAGTAGCTCATAACCATTTGCCAATTATGCCAGTTTAGAGCGGATACAACTAGCTCAACATGGAAGACGCACCGATCATCTTTATCGATTCTGATGAAGACGACCAAGATATGTTCAAGCAGGCACTGGCCGAATTGAAATCGCCACACCCTCCCCTCGTTTTCGATAATGGCCAGTCCGCTCTAGACTACCTCAAAGCCACCGACCAGGTTCCATTTCTTATTCTGTCAGAAATATCGCTGCGCCGTCTGAATGGTCTGGAACTTCGTGCCCAAATCGAGGAAAGTACCGAACTGCGCAAAAAATCCATTCCCTTCATTTTCATCACGTACCCAGTTCATGAGGAACTGGTTGAACAGGCGTATGACCTGACTATTCAGGGGCTTTTCGAGAAGAAGATTATATACCGGGAGTGGGTCGTCCAGTTGCAGGAAATCATATCGTATTGGACAGCCTGCCGCCATCCGAAGCAATTCAAGAAGAACTAGCTGTTAACCAGTATATAATAAGCCAATCCGAACCCAACCTTGAAGTGGCTTGTTAACCAGGCAAGCTACTAACTATGTCTCAAATCAAAGCGAAGCACATTTTTTTAGTGGATGATGACGAAGACGACCAGTTCCTGGTCAAGCAGGTCATCAAACAGCACAGTCCAGAGTCGACCGTTGAGGTTTTAGACGATGGCGAAAAATTAATCCAGGCGCTCAAGCATGCTTCCAGCTTGCCGTCGTTAGTGCTGCTGGACCTCAACATGCCCCGGATGAATGGCCTGGAGGCCCTCAGGCACGTTCGGGCCAACCAGTCGTATGATGAGATTCCGATCGTTATTTTAACAACGTCCGATAACGAGCACGATCGGCAGCAGGCACTACGGCTGCAGGCCACCGACTACCTGGTTAAGCCGGGCAGTGCCGAACAGATGAGCCAGTTGGTATCCGTCATCAAGCAACAGTGGTTCTTGTAAACGGGCCATACAACATGCACAGGGCAATGCTCAGGTACGTTCCAGACAGCACCGCTGTTTCAATTAAGTGAGGCAATCGTAGCCAATTAGTTAACCATCACCGTTTTTTCTTTCCAACATCCTGTTCCACGCAACCAGCAGACCTTTCTTTTGCAGTGTGGTAAATCACGCTGGCTGTATACTGGTCGTGCACTCTTTAGCTGACAACCAATATAATAATTCACCTAATAACTTTACTTTTTACCCTGATGAATAGTATATTACTACTTCAAGTCTTTTAGCGCCAAACAGTACTTAATCACTTTATGAAACGTAGAGAAGCCATTCAACGAGCGGCCCTGATGATGGGGGGCATACTGTCGGCTCCCACTCTGGCAGGTGCCATGGGTCGGGTGATAAACACGGGGCCGGGTGTAGCCGTCTCGGCCGAACAGGAAGCCCTCCTGGCTGAGGTCGCCGATGTGATCATTCCCACCACGACCACGCCGGGCGCTAAAGCCGCCGGTGCCGAAAAATTCATTGTTCGCGTCATGCGCGACTGCTACCCCCAGGCTGATCAGGAAAAATTCTACGCTGGTCTTGCCAAGCTGGATGCCGACAGCAAAACCAAATTTGGTAAAGGGTTTGCCTCGCTGGAAGGCGCACAGAAAATTGAGATGGTGAAGCAGACAATGACGGAGGACAAGCCCTTTTTCCTGCGCATGAAAGAACTGACCACCACCGGGTACTTCACCTCCGAGATCGGCGCAACCAAAGCCCTCGAATACCTCCCGATTCCCGGCCAGTTTAATGGCTGTATGCCTCTGAAACCCGGCCAGAAAGCCTGGGCACTCTAAAACAGTTTACAGTTTTCTGTTTGCCGTTTCCTGTTGCTCCGTTAACGTACCTGAATTTGGTTCAGCAACGCAACAGAAGACTGAAAACAGAAGACAGTATGCAGTAAACTCACTTCAGACATGTACTTAAATATTGATTCCATAAAAGACCAGACCTACGATGCCATTGTTATCGGGTCGGGCATATCGGGCGGCTGGGCATCTAAAGAGCTGACCGAAAAAGGGTTACGCGTGTTGATGCTCGAAAAAGGACATCAGCTCGAACACGTTACCGACTACGAGTACGCCATGAAAGATCCCTGGCAGACCAACTACAACGGTCGGCTGACGATGGATCAGAAGGAGTCGCACCCAAAACTGGCGCGCGACTATCCGTATAATGAGATGACCCAGAATTATTGGATGAAGGATACCGATTCGCTTTACAAGGAAGAGAAGCGTTTCGACTGGTATCGACCCAATATCGTTGGGGGTAAATCCATCATGTGGGGTCGTCAGAGCTATCGGTTGAGCGATATCGACTTCGGTGCCAATTTAAAAGATGGCATCGCCGTCGACTGGCCAATCCGCTATAAAGACATAGCTCCCTGGTATTCGTATGTTGAGAAGTTCGTTGGCATTTCGGGCGAAAAGCTCAACCTGCCCCAACTCCCCGACAGCGAGTTTCTGCCCCCGATGGAGATGTATTGCGTGGAGAAAGAGGTGCGGAAACGGATCGAGAAAAACTTTCCCGGTCGTACCATGACCATCGGCCGTGTGGCCAACTTATCAAAGGCCGGTCAGGCCCAGACGGGCGTTGGTCGGGCGCAATGCCAGTACCGGAATAAATGCTCGCTGGGCTGTCCGTTCGGCGCTTATTTCAGCACGCAGTCCTGCACGCTGCCCCCCGCCGCCAAAACCGGGCTGCTCACCCTTCGTCCCGATTCGGTCGTGACCGAGATCATGTACGATGAGAATAAGAAGAAGGCAACGGGCGTCCGGGTCGTCGATGCCGTCACGCTGCAAAGCAAAGAGTATTACGCCAGTATCGTGTTTGTCTGCGGCAGTACGCTGGGGTCAACGGCCGTTCTGCTGAACTCGACCTCAAACCGCTTCCCAACCGGCATGGGTAACGATTCGGGCGAACTGGGTCATAACCTGATGGATCACCACTTCCGCGTCGGCGCATCGGGCGATTGGGAAGGCGATCTGGACAAGTACTACGTGGGTCGCCGTGCCAATGGCATTTACGTACCCCGTTACCGCAACATCGGCACCGACAAGCGCGATTACCTGCGTGGTTTTGGTTATCAGGGCGGCGGCGGTCGGCAGGGCTGGCAGCGCAACGTAGCTGAACTAAGCTTCGGCGCTGACTATAAAGAAGAAATGACCAAGCCTGGCCCGTGGACAATGGGGCTGCTTGGCTTCGGCGAAACCTTGCCGTACCACGAAAACCGCATGTACCTTGACAAGAACGACAAAGACAAGTGGGGTATGCCCCTGGTTGTGTTCGACGCCGAATTGAAGGAAAACGAGCGCAAAATGCGGATCGACATGATGAACGATGCCAAGGAAATGCTGGAAACGTCGGGCGTGAAGAACGTAGCTACCTACGACAGAGGCTCTTACCTGGGCATGGCGATCCACGAGATGGGTACTGCCCGGATGGGTCGTGATCCGAAAACGTCGGTCGTGAACGGCAATAACCAACTGCATGCTGTGAAAAACGTGTTTGTCACCGACGGGGCCTGCATGACCTCCGCGTCGTGCGTAAACCCCTCGCTGACCTACATGGCCCTCACCGCCCGCGCCGCCGATTTTGCCGTAAAGGAGATGAAAAAGAAAAGCATTTAAGCCCTGAGCGCCCCATGTGTAAAAGGGACGTACCTGCGCGCAGGTACGTCCCTTTTTTGGTATGTTTAAAGCCGCATTCACTAGTCATTACCATGCCCCTTACACCCCTTTTTGTTGGCGTCGATGTTGGCACCACGAATCTGAAAGTCCTGGCCATTGACCCCAACACGATGGAACTCGTGGCCCACGCGGCCCGGCCCGTCGACACTAACGTACCTAAACCGGGCTACGCCGAGCAGAACGCCGAAGACATCTGGCAGTTGCTGGTAACGTGTATGGGCGAACTAACGACCGAAGTTTCCACCGCTGGCCGCACCATTGGCGCGATCTGTTTTAGCACAGCAATGCATAGCCTGCTGGCCGTTGATGAGTCGGGTATTCCGCTCTCTTCCGCGCTGATCTGGTCTGACAATCGGGCGAGTCAGGAGGCGGCGGTGTTGCGGAAAGACGACGGCGACCTCTATAAAACCATCGGCGTGCCCATTCATCCTATGCTGCCGCTGTGTAAACTGGTATGGTTTGGTCGGCATCAGCCACGGCTGTTGAAACGGGCCGCCCGCTGGCTGTCGTTGAAAGAATACCTCTGGTGGAAACTGACAGGCCGCTACGAAATCGACTATGCGATGGCTACCGCAACCGGTCTTTTCGACAGCCGCAAGGCCGCCTGGCACCGCCCGGCCCTGAAACTGGCCGGTATCAGCCTGGAGCAGGTCAGCACACCCGTCAACACCACCCACATTGTGCCCTATGCCGCTTTGCCAGGTCGGGCCATTGTTGGTTTACAGCCAGGTACGTTGCTGGTTATCGGCGCGTCGGATGGCTGTTTGGCGAACCTTGGAGCCGGGGCAGTGCAACCGGGCATCACCACGATCACCATTGGGACAAGCGGGGCTGTTCGGCGCACGAGCGTTCGGCCCATCCGGGATGCCCAAAGCCGCCTGTTTTCGTATCCACTCTATAAGCACGAAACGGTAATGACGGCGGAACAGCCCGATGCCGAAAAAGCGGCGCATACCGGGTCTGATCTGTCAGACTGGTATGTGGTGGGTGGCCCAACCAACAATGGTGCGAATGTGCTGGAATGGGTGTCGGAAAAATTAATGAAGCAGGACGTACCTACCGTGCTGGCCAACGCCGCTACGGTGCCACCTGGATCTGATGGGCTGTTGTTCCTCCCCTACCTCCAGGGCGAACGCGCGCCCCTTTGGGATGCCACCGCCCGAGGAAGCTACCACTACCTCGACTGGCAGCATACGCAGGCCCATATGGTGCGGGCCGCGCTGGAAGGCGTTATGTTCAACCTGCGGCAGATCGAACTACTTCTGTCCCGGCACACAGGCCCAACCCGGGTAATTCATGCCAACGGAGGCTTTGCTCAGTCCGAATTCTGGGTGCAGATGATGGCCGACGTTTTTGGCGTTCCCGTCCGGCTCAATGCCAGTAACGAAAGCGGCGCTATTGGCGCGGTGCTACTGGCGCGGCTGGCGCTCTCTTTTGGCCACGGCGAACCTGTATCTTTAGGCGATTTAACGCGTCAAATAGCTTTCGGCCACACGTTTCAACCCGACCCCGAACGGCACAGGGTCTACATGCGGTCGTTTAAAACGTTTCAGGCCTTGATTGAACAAACGTAGCCTGACGCGTTAGTTTCGGTACTATACCTACCCAATCGAACTATGGACTTTTTAAATACCCTGCTTCTACTCACCGTCGGACTGGCGGGTGGCGTTGGCCTAGCCACCCTGCTTAAAGGCCGAACTGCCGCGCCGGTTACCGACGTACGCCATGAATCGACACTCTTGCTGGAGCGGATCGAGAAGGTGTTTAAAGTAGTGATGGCGGAAGGGTATTTTTCTGAAATATATAATTACCAGGATCAGAAGAAGATTCTGTACATGTTCAACGACCCTAAAAAGGCGATGATCATTGCCAAATCGAAGGTGCTGGTAGGCTTTGACTTCCAGAAAGTCCGGTTTCGGCTTCCTGACGCAGCGGAGGGGCACCCCGGCAACAAAACGCTGATCGTAGAGGCATTTCCCGAGCCAGAAATTCTCTCGGTCGATACGGATTATAAGTTCTACGATATTCAGTCGGGCATTCTCAACCATTTCGACAGCGAAACCTACACGAGCATTCTCGACGACGCCAAACAGGCCATGCAGACCCGCGCCCTGCAAAGCGACCTGCCCCGCATCGCCAACAACCAGATTCAATACATGATGTACCAACTGGCCGGCTCAATGGGCTGGGCCTTGCAACTTCCTGAAGGCGACCAACGCAAAATAGAAGCATTGGAACAAGGCAAGCCCCTTTCCCTCGACCCACCCACATCGCCCTAGAGCCCCAGATGGTAGATATGTAGGGGTAGCCCCTCGCCGAATCGGTCGTGGCTACCCGCTCTCGGACCGATAGGGCTGCCTGTAAGCACCGGCTAGACGCAGAAAACTCTTTACACACCTAACCTTCATGAAGCCAGCTACCGTTTGGGCGGCCCTATCGGTCCGAAAGCGGGCGGCCACTGTGGGCCGCCCCTACATATCAACCAGTTGGGTTATCTTCCTTCTTACGGCATGCCAACCGGAATCGAGGCATATGGCGGAACAGGTGCCGGCATTTTATCATTGGAAAGCGACCTTCGCTCCTACCCTTTCTGATAGGGCAATGCTGGATTCGCTAGGCGTGAAAACGGTCTACATCCGCTTCTTCGATGTGGATTGGGACGCCGCCAAACACACGGCAATTCCCAAAGCAACGGTCGTCTTTCAACAACGACCCACCGCAGGCTTACGCATAGTTCCGGTAGTTTACATCACCAACCGAACGGTCGCTAACCTGACGGCTGACAACGTACCTGAGCTGGCACGAAACCTGACAAAACGCATCAGCCAACTGGCTAAAAATCAGAGCATTCGTATTGATGAAATCCAGATCGACTGCGACTGGACACGCACAACGCGCAACACCTATTTCGGCTTATTGAAGGCCATTTCCGGCGAAGCTAAAACACCGTTATCGGCCACAATCAGGTTGCATCAGGTGAAGTTTGCGGCACAGACGGGTATTCCACCAGTGGCGCGGGGCATGCTGATGGCGTACAACACGGGCGACTGGAAACGGGTTGATACCCGGAACTCTATCCTTGATCTGACCGATTTACAGGCATACACGGATTACCTGCCCGGCTACCCGCTTCCACTCGATATTGCCCTGCCCCTCTTCCGCTGGACGGTGGTCTATCGGAATGGCCGGTTCTTGACGTTGCTCAACAATGTTGATGCGGCTCAGGTACGTGCCGTTCCGGCATTGAAACAACAGACCGACTCATCCAGGTACGTGGCGACCCTTGATACGCTGGCGCTGGGAATCAATCTACGCCGGGGTGATCTGCTACGAACAGAATTTTGCTCAGTAACTAACTTAAAAGCCGCCAGTAACTTGCTTCTGACGCAATTACCCGATCAGAAACGTACATTTACCGCCTACCATCTCGACTCAATCGTTTTGCACCCATACAGCCATGAAGACCTTAAAACGCTTCTCCACCATCCGTAGAGTTTTGCTGTTGCTTGCTATTCTCATTGGTTTTGCCTGTGGCCCCGGTGCCGAAGAGATGGGTGAATTTTTCAGCCTGTTTCAACCTGAAACGGCTACCTATTCGCCCACCGACAGCCGCTATATTTTTACCCCGCAACTGTATAACGCCGGTTTGTTCGGCGTTGACGAAGCCTCGGATTCTCTATCTGAAGAAGCGAATACCGAAGTCTGGGTACGTTACCTGGGTGCCGGTTATTCTCCTCAGTTTGTTGGCGATGCCCTGGCCGATACCTCGGCAAAGAATGCGCTGGTGAGCCGCCTGGCGGGTGCGAAACCAGAGGCGGCAACGTACCTGCGGTTTGCCTACGCGGCACAGCAGGCGGAAGGGATCGGTGCTGCCTGGGAAGAAACGCATCCCGACACCGTTCAACTGACTCAGCTCAGTGCCCAGGCAAGAACTCGGGCAGTGTCGACAACAGATCCTTTTTTGAAAGAACGGTACGCATTTCAGGCGGTGAAACTGGCCGATGAAGCCCATCTTTTCGCTCAGAGCCGCGACAATTATGAGCAGTTGATTGCGCCCCTTTCCACCCGCTCGTTCATCAGCGACTGGGCGCGCTGCCGGTTGGCGGGTGCCTTGCTTTCGCTGGGTCAGAAAGACCGGGCGGTGTTTGAATTCGCTCAGGTATTTGCCAATTGCCCTACCCGTCGTCTGGCGGCCGAACGCAGTTTACGCCACCAGGGTCTGCGGTTTACCGAAGCGGCGCTGGCATTTGCCAAAACCGACGCCGAACGGGTGGCGGTGTATGCCGTGTGTGCCATTCAGCCAAGGCAGGACGCCCTTCCGTTGCTGGAAAAAATGGTTGAACTCGATCCCAGAAACCCATTGATTGAACTGGTGTTGGCGCGGGAAATCAACCGCAACGAATATTATTTCGCCGCCAAACAATTTCCAGGTTACGTAGACAATGACAACACCCGAGCCGACTCGGTTGCGTTTGAAAGCCGCCGCAAGAACGTAGCCGATTACGCGGGTCAGTTGCTGTCATTCACCGAAAAAGCAGCTAAAAACGCGGCGTTGGGCAATTCAGCATATTACCTCACAGCCGCCGCTTACCTACAATACCTCAACGGCGATTATAATTCGGCCAAAACAACGCTCGACGAAGCCGCCCAACAGCCTACGGCCAACCAGACGCTGAAGCAACAGATAGCCCTGCAACAGATGCTGCTTCTGGCCGCCCAGCCCGGCCTTCCCGACGCCACCACCGAAACAGCACTGATCAGTTACCTCACCCAGTTTAAGCAGGCGAGCGTTCCCGATTCAACGGAGCCATATAACACCAACTTCCGCTTCACCAACGCTATTCAGACCGTAGGTAAGCAGTTGGCAGCCAGGTACGTGTCTGACGAAAACGGCGAAAAATCATCAGGCTGGCTGTCGGGTTGTAGCCAGAAGAAGGCTGACGAGGGCGACCAATCGACGCTCGTCGGTTCCCGGCAGGCGAAGGCTTTTCTGATGCGACTGATTACGACGGGTAACAGCAGCGAAGGCTATTCGCTCTACGATTTCGACGCACAAATGGCCCTTGAAGATTCGACGTCGTTGCATACGGCGCAGCATCTGGCCCAGTACATTGCTACGCCCGGCAGCGAATTTGACGAACGGCTGGTGAAACTGGCGGGAGTTGATGCGGACTATGCCAATCAGTTGGTTGGTCGGCGGGCAATGGCCGAGGAAAATTATCAGGTTGCGGCCAATGCATTTGCGAAAGTAAAACCGGCGGTTTGGCAGAGCGAGGCCATTCAGAGCAACTTCGCTATCGACCCGTTCAGTGTGAACATGCCGGACGAAGGGAAACCGCGTAACCCGTACACGCCGGTTCAGTTTGCGCAACGGATGAATGAATTACTCAAGCAGGCCATCGCCCAAGGCAGCACCGATCAGGCTGCACAAGCCTGGTATACACTGGGTTGCGGTGCCTACAACCTGACTTATTATGGCAACGCCTGGTTTATACAGCATCGTTTCCGAAGCAGCGGCGAGCCATACACATACCGCTACGGATCGACCGATGTAGCTCAACTCGATCGTTTCTGGAACGATCCGTATTATTCGGCAAAGACCGCTCAGAGCTATTTCACTCAGGCCGCCAAGCAGGCTAAAAACCCGGAGCTAGCTGCAAAAGCGACCTACATGGCCGCCCGTTGCGAAGCCGATGCGCTACAAACCCGCCGCACGGTAGAAGCCGCGAAGACTGGCGGATACGTTGCCGACGATGATGTGGCCTTCAACACAAAAATGAGCCAGATCGCTTCGTCCGAATACGAGACCTACCTTAAAACGTACCAGACCCGTTACCGCCAAACCAAGTTTGCCCGGCAGATGCAAACCCGCTGTGCCCTCTACCGGGATTTCATGACTGCGGATTAGTTATTGGTTGATTGGTTATTGCTGACGCGCGTCCCTTCAACGCGAAGCCAACCAATCAACCAATCCCCTTACCTTCGCTCCCATGAACCGCCTGAAAAAGATGCTACTCTATTTACTACTGATTATTGTATTGCTGGCCTTGGGGGCCTGGCTTTTTATGCAAACGGCTGTGTTTGGTGCCAATGCCTCGGGGAACCGGCTGGCCCGAATTCAGAAATCGAAGAACTACCGCGATGGCTCTTTCCAGAATGTTGACCCCACCGACGTCATGCGCCGCGGAGCATCCTACATCGATTTGATGATGGATAACCTGCGCAAGCCCGCCGATGTGACACCTACCTATCAGATACCTACCGTGAAAACGGACCTCGCCGCCTTGCCGGGCTCAGGTACGTCGGTAGTGTGGTTTGGTCATTCGTCGTATCTGGTCAAGTCGGAGGGCATTACGTTGCTGATCGATCCAGTGTTGAGCGGGTATGCCTCGCCGGTATCGTTCTTCGGAAAAGCGTTTCCGGGCACCAATGCTTATACAGCCGCCGATATGCCCAGGATCGACGTGCTGGTGTTGACCCATGACCATTATGATCACCTCGACTACGAAACGCTGGTGGCACTTCGCGACCGGGTTACGCGCGTGGTTGCGCCGCTGGGCGTAGGTGCCCACCTCGAACGCTGGGGCTATGACCCTACCCGCATTACCGAACTCGACTGGACCGAGGATGTGACTATCAGCGAAGGGTTCTCGTTCACAGCCGTACCTGCCCGCCACTTTTCGGGCCGTGGCTTTGCACGGGGCGGCTCACTCTGGGCGGCCTATGTGGTCGACATCAACGCACAGCGCATTTTTCTGGGAGGTGATTCAGGCTACGGTCCTCACTTCAAGGCGATCGGCGAGCAGTATGGCCCTTTCGATCTGGCGATGCTGGAGTGCGGTCAGTATGGCCGCGACTGGCCGAGCATTCATATGTTTCCGAACGAGGTAGCTCAGGCCGCCCGCGATCTGCACACGAAAGTGCTACTGCCCGTTCACTGGGCCAAGTTTGCCCTAGCGCTACACCCCTGGCGCGAACCTATCAATCAGCTAACCCAGGCTATCACCCCCGCCGACTCGTTTGCCCTGACCACGCCCCGCATTGGCGAACCGGTCATTCTGCAGCAACAATTACCCAACAGCCGTTGGTGGGAAGGAATCGGGAATTAGTTTTTGGTTATTGGTTGTCAGTTATTAGTGGCTCTGGTTAGCTGCGGTCGGCATCATGAGGTAGGCTGCGGAGTAGAGTCGTCCATAACTGATAACCAACAACTAGTAACCAATAACTAGTAACTGGTCATTGTATCGCCGCACCAACTGTCGGGTGGTTTTGTCGGTCATTCGGCCAATAGTGAATGAGGCGGCTAGCCCACCCAGTGAGTAGTAAACAAGCGAGTTTGTTGGCCCAACTCGCCGCCCTGCCGCCTGCAAGGGAAGGCGTGTCATGTAAACGACGCTGAGAATGCACCGATTGGGTTGCCCAACCGTCGTAACATAGCGTTCTGCCGCATGCCTTCTTCTATGAATGGGTCTTTAAACGATTGAAGGGCTGATTTGAGATGCAATTCAGGGGCAAGCTGAATGCCACGGTAGCAGCAAGGCTATCACTTTCAGACCAGATAGGCGAGTGGCCGCGTGAAAGGAATAATAATCGGACGTAAACCATGTTCGTCGATGGGGAATGTCCACTGTATCAACAGGTATAGACTGATCAATAGTGGTTTGTGCTACTGCCATTGGCGCAGTTACCAGTAGCACAACGGGCAGTAGAAAATAGGGTGGCTTTATTAGAAAACTAACCTTTTTGTATGCAATCAGAAATTATACAGGCAACGAACTGGCAGCCCGTTTCCATATAGTGCACTACCGGGGGAATTATCAATTAACAATTATCAGTTAACAGTTATCAGCGCTGCTACGCCACGATTCTTGGCGGAGCTGATAATTGTTAATTGTTAACTGATAACTGTACATGGCTACTCTTCTCGAACTTGTTGGCAACACGCCGTTGGTTGAACTCAATCGGCTCACCGCAACGGCGGACCGTACGAACAGCAAGGTCAAATTATACGGAAAACTCGAAGGCAACAACCCCGGTGGGAGCGTGAAAGACCGCGCCGCCTACAGCATGATTCGGGGATTCATTGACCGGGGCGAATGGCAACCGGGCATGAAGCTGATCGAAGCCACAAGCGGCAACACCGGCATTGCTCTGGCCATGATTGCCCGCCTGTTCGGCATCGAAATTGAACTCGCCTTACCTGCCAATTCGACCAAAGAGCGCGTGCAGACGATGGAAGCCTTTGGCGCAACAGTGACCCTGACGGAGACCATCGAAGCGGGGCGAGACTATGTAGAAGCCAAGGCCGCAACCGGTGAATTTCTGCTGGTGAATCAGTTTGCCAACCCCGACAATTACCTGGCTCATTACCGCACGACCGGCCCCGAAATCTGGCGCGATACGGCCGGAAAGATCACCCATTTCGTGGCGTCGATGGGCACCACGGGCACTATTATGGGTACGTCCCGTTTCCTGAAAGAGCAAAATCCGAATGTGCAAATCATTGGCTGTCAGCCTACTGACGGCTCATCGATTCCCGGCATTCGTAAGTGGCCTACCGAATACCTGCCGAAGATTTTCGATCCAAAGCGCGTTGACCGCACAATGGAAGTGTCGCAGGAACAAGCTACGCAGATGACCCGCGAGCTGGCCCGCGTAGAGGGTGTGTTTGCGGGTATGAGCAGCGGCGGCGGCGTGCATGCGGCCCTCCGCCTGATCGACGAACTTGAAGCAAACGGACAAGCCGATGGAGCCGTCATCGTTTGCATTATCTGCGACCGGGGCGACCGTTACCTCTCATCGGGCCTGTTCGCATGATGAATGGGCTCGCGGATTGGGCGGATGAAACGGATCTTCGCGGATTCCAGATTAAAACCGATTGGCTCTACTCAGGTTAACAATTCGCTTGAATCCAAAATCTGCGCAAATCCGTTTAATCCGCCCAATCCGCGTTCCCATCAGCATCCGTAAAAATCCGTATACTATCTATAATCAGCGTACTATGAAGCCTGACGTTCAAGTAGCTATTATCGGGGCTGGCTTTGCCGGGTTGGGTACAGCCATCCGGCTCCAGATGAGTGGCCGTACCTCGTTTGTCGTCTATGAACGGGCCAACGATGTAGGCGGCACCTGGCGTGAAAACACGTACCCGGGTTGTGCCTGCGACGTTCCCTCGCACCTCTACTCCTACTCGTTTGCGCCCAATCCCAACTGGTCGAAAGCGTACTCGCCCCAGCCCGAAATTCACCGCTACTTGCAGGAATGCGTCGGTCAGTTTGGCCTGCGGGATCATATCCGGTTCAACACGGAGGTGGTCGACACCCGCTGGCTGGAATCGGATGCCTGCTGGCAATTGACCGACCAGCGCGGCGGCATACTGACGGCCCGCGTGGTGGTAGCGGCTACTGGTCCGCTCAATCGGCCCAGCGTGCCTGACTTGCCGGGGTTGGGCACGTTCGCTGGCACCACCTTCCACTCGGCGCGCTGGAATCACGAGTATGACCTTCGTGGCAAGCGGGTAGCCGTAATCGGCACCGGAGCATCAGCCATTCAACTCGTTCCTGAACTAGCGAAAATAACGACTCAACTAACTGTTTTTCAACGGACTGCACCCTACGTAACGCCGCGCAGAAACCGCGATTATGCTCTCTGGCAGCAACGGCTCTACGCCCTGGTGCCGACGTTGCAGAAAGTACATCGCCACGCCATTTACTGGTTTAACGAACTGTTCGGGCTGTCGTTTATCGGCAATGAAACCATTAATAAGCTGGGTACCGCTACGGCTCGCAAGCACCTCGAACACCAGATCAAAGACCCCGAACTGCGCCGCAAAGTATGGCCCAACTACAAGCTCGGCTGTAAGCGTATTTTGGTGTCCGACGAGTACTACCCTGCCCTGACCCGCCCCAATGTAGAACTGGTTACCGATCGAATTGAGCATGTTACTCCCGTGGGCATACGTACCAGTTCGGCGAGCCAGGACGGCACCGATCGCCCGTTCGACGCACTGATTTTCAGCACCGGTTTTGTGGTGGCCGACATTTATCTGAACCAGTCGATCATTGGCCGCAATGGGCGCGATTTGCTTGGCGAGTGGGAACAAACCGGCGCCCAGGCACTGTATGGCCTCACGGTATCGGGTTTCCCTAACCTGCTGTTCCTGCTGGGGCCCAACACGGGCCTGGGCCATAACTCGGTGGTACACATGATCGAATCGCAGCTCACTTACCTCCTCGATTACCTCCGCCAGCTTGAACAGGCTGGCGACGACGTTTTTTTCGACGTAAAACCGGAAGCGCAACGTACCCACAACGCGCAGATTCAACAGCAGTTGGCCGGTACGGTCTGGGCATCCGGTTGCCAAAGCTGGTACATGAACCAGCAGGGCAAGAACACAACCCTCTGGCCAGACCTGACCGTGACGTATCGCAAAGCTACCCGTAGCGTCAACATGGCTGATTATGTCGTAGAACGAGCAACAACATCAGCGATTTAATCCGCCGAATTGAGCACTCGACACTGTACTCGACCTCCCCTATGCAACATATTCTTATTCTAATCGGCATCAGCGGTAGCGGTAAGTCGACAGTGGCGAAGCAGCTTGTCCAGGAGAATCCAACGTACCTGCGACTCAACCGCGACGACCTGCGTCGGAGCCTTATTTCGGTGCCGCTTGGCGACTACTGGAAATGGGACGATAAAGCAAAATACCGCATCGAGCGAATCGTGACGTCGTTACTCGAAACAGCCGTATGTGAAGCGCTGGACGGTGGCTGGAACCTGGTTATCGATAACACGCACCTGCGGCAACGGTCGATCAATGAACTGCTGAACGTGGTGGAGGCGCAGGCTACACCTAAACGCCCCTTCGAGGTGTCGTTTCAGGTGGTCGACGTACCGCTTCAGACCGCCATTGAGCGCGACCAGCTACGGTCCGATGTAGTGGGTGAAGCCGTCATTCGGGAGCAACACAACCGGTTCAGGCAGCTTACCAAGCAGTTCGACACCACGCAGCACCTGCATTACCCACGTACCCACGCCACAGTTGGTGCATTGGAACAGGATCAGACCCTGCCTAAATGCATTTTGGTAGACATTGATGGAACCGCCGCCAAAATCCATAACCGTTCTCCCTTCGACTGGTCGAATGTGGGGCGCGATAAACCGAACGTACCTGTGCTGAACGTGGTGCGGGCCATGCGGGCGGCGGGCTACGCCGTCATCTTCCTGTCGGGCCGCGACAGTGCCGCCCGAACGCCAACCATTGCCTGGTTGCGGCACCATCTGGGCTGGCGAGAGTATGCTGACTACGAGTTATTTATGCGTCAGCGGAACGACAATCGGAAGGATTCGATCATCAAGCGCGAACTCTTCGACGCCCATATCCGCAACCATTATTTTGTTGAGTTAGTCCTCGACGACCGTGATCAGGTTGTCGCCCTGTGGCGGCGTGACCTTGGCCTAACCTGCCTACAGGTCGACTACGGCAATTTTTAACGTAACGCGGACTTTAGCCGGCATCTGTTCGCTCAAATACAGACTAAAGTCCGCGGTGCGTGTCAAGTCGTCACCGACCCTGGCATCTGACATCGTATAATCTGTAAATCGCTATATTTACGGGTTATACGATGTCAGATCGCCTCGTTCGCGCCACGTTATGAATCCATTGGCTCCGTTGCCACCCGACTTTTCTAGTGGGTTTGCTTCCTCATCGCTGGCTGTTGTGCAGCACATGCTGGATGCCTCCCTCAACGGCATGATCGCTTTGGGAGCCATTAGGGTAGGCGGTGAAGCAGGCACCATCTCCGACCTGCGGCTGATGATGATCAACCGGGTAGCCGCCAACGACATTCAACGGCCACTATCACAACTGGTCGGTCAATCCATAAAAACGGCTTTACCCAGACTATCAGCCTCGCCACTTTACGACCGCCTGGTTCGGGTGCTTGCCACGGGCGAGCCTGAGCGATTCACCTTTCCCTACACAACAGAGCGCAGCGAGTCACGCCAGTTTGATATGTCGCTCACCCGAATTACCGATCTGGTGGTTGTGTCTTACAACGACATTACGGACCGGTATTTATCGGAGCAGATTAATCAGGAGCAGGCACTCCAACTGCGTTTTGTTACCGACAATGCGCTTACTGCCGTGGCCTTATACGCCATTGTCCGCGACCCAAAATCGAATGCCGTCGTCGACTTTCGCTATGAGCTGGTGAACCGCATGGCCGAACGGATGGTCGGGCGGGTGTCGGCCGAACTGATTGGAAACACCATGCGGCAGGCGTTTCCCGGTATTGATCAAACGCCGATCTGGCCGGCCTACATCCACCTTGCCGAAACTGGCGAAACGCTACAGATACAGAACCATTATACCCAGCATAACCTGGATATCTGGTATCAGGTGCAGGGCGTTCGCGAGCATGACCGCATTGTTTTATCCTTTCTCGATATCACCGAATTAAAGCGGGCACAGCAGCGTATCGAGCGGCAGAACGACGAGTTCAGGCAGGTGCTCGACAATGCCCTCACGGCCATTTCGCACTTTACGGCTGTGCGCGAAGAACAAGCCGATGGACAATCCGGCCCAATCATCGACTTCGTTTACCAGTCGTTCAACCGCGCTTCGGAACAAGTTACCGGCAAAAAAGCCCAAAACGTCATTGGTCGGCGTATGCTGGAGATTTTCCCCGAACGCCGCGCCAATGGCCTCTTCGACCGGTGGGTGAATCTGGTCAACTCGCGTGGGTCAACTCGGTTTCAGTATCAGCACGAGGCAACCGGACTTTGGCTGGACATGCAGGCCATTGTGCTGAATGACGGGTTTATTCAATCCTACGTCGACATTACGCCCATCAAGCAGGCCGAACTGGAACAGCAGCGGCAGTCTGATCTGATCAACAGTCTGCTGTCCAGCCTACCAGTTATGTTTCTCCTGTTCCGTCCGGTTTATAATGGTAGCAGACAAACAGTTGATTTCGAAGTGCAGGAAGCCAATCAGATTGCGGCCGATTCGTTGGGGTATCGGATTGACGAACTGATTGGAAAACGGCTCACCGATATCAGCCCAACGATCAAAAACGGGCCAGTCTATGCGGAGTACGTAAAGGTGGTCGAAACAGGTACGTCCACTCAGTTTGAGCGGCAACACGGCGACCAGTGGTTCCAGATATCGGTTGTCAAGTTTGATGATGGGTTCATTACCTCGTTCGTTGATATTACTGAAAGCCGGTTGTATCGGCAGCAACTGGAAGCCATGAACCAGGAGCTTCTCCGGTCGAACGACAGCCTGGAACAGTTCGCCTACGTGGCCAGTCATGACTTGCAGGAACCCCTGCGCAAAATTCAATCTTTTGGCGATTTGCTGGATGAGCACTATGCCGATAAGCTCGACGACTTTGGCCATGATGCCATTGGGCGGATGCAATCGGCCGCCACGCGCATGTCGATGCTCATCACCGATTTGCTGGCCTACTCCCGCATCAGCACCAACCGGCAACCGTTCCAGCCCGTCGACCTGGATCAGGTACTGACCGGCGTACTTGGCGACCTGGAGGTACGTATCAGCGAAACCCAGGCCATTATCGACCGGACACCCTTGCCCGTCATCGCCGGTGACCCCACCCAGTTACGGCAATTGTTCCAGAACCTGCTCAGCAATGCCCTGAAGTTCCAGCCTCCGGCCAGCGAGGAACGTACCCAGCCACCACACATTCAGATCGACTGCCAGCAGGAACTCATCGACGGCCGCATGTGGTACGATATTGCCATTACCGACAATGGGATCGGCTTCGACCCAAAATACGTTGATCGTATTTTTCAGGTCTTCCAGCGATTGCACAGCAAACAGGCCTATGCGGGTACCGGGGTTGGCCTCGCCATCTGCAAACGCGTCATCGACAGCCACGGCGGCACCCTCACCGCCCGGAGCCAACCCGGCCAGGGCGCAACTTTCCAGATTCATTTACCGGGCTAAGAACGTACCGGTAACGTACCTGACCCACTCAATCTGGCCGCAGGAAGTCACGCACCAGCCAACACTTGGCCCTGCACCGCGTTAATCAGGTATCGACTTGCGTTTGGGGCTACTAAAGCCCTTGAATCAGGCCGACTTCGCTACCTGACATCACGCCCGTGCCAATTCTCTGGAAATACCTGTATCCCTATCGCTGGCTCGCCCTGTTAGCCCTTGCCCTGGCGGGAATAGCCCAAATTCTGGCACTGGTGGACCCGATCATCTTCGGAAAGCTCATCGACGAATACGCCACCAATCCCGGTCAGAAAACGGAATCGGATAAAGTCAGGGGCGTTTTGTGGCTACTGGGGCTGGCTGTTGGCGTAGCCGTTCTGTCGAACATCACGAAGGCGTTTCAGGAGTATTTCACCCGGATGGTGGTGCAGAAATTCGGCATCGACATCTTCAACGATGGCCTGAAACAGACCCTACGCCTGTCGTATCAGGAGTTTGGCGATCAAAGCAGCGGTGCCACCCTGTCTATCCTCCAGAAAGTACGTACCGACACCGAAAAGTTTGTCAATTCGTTTGTCAACGTACTGTTCTCGTCCATTGTGGGCATGAGTTTCCTGATCTGGTACGCCGTCACCAAACACTGGGCGCTGGTCCCCGTTTTCCTGATCGGCGTGTTGCTTTTGGGCGGCCTCACGGGCCTGTTGAGCAAGCAGATCAAAACCACGCAACGGTCTATCAACCGCGAAACGGCCCTGCTGTCGGGCGTCATTACGGAGTCGCTGCGCAACGTAGAACTGATCAAAAGCCTCGGCCTGACTTTCTCCGAGATCCGTCGGCTCAGAACGCAGACCGCCCGCATTTTTGAGCTGGAAATGACGAAGGTGCGCCGGGTACGTATGCTGTCGTTCTGGCAAAGCACCACGCTGAACATCCTGAAACAATCGGTGTTGTTCACCCTGCTCTGGCTCATTTTCCGCAACGTACTCAGCACCGGCGAACTCATTTCGATGCAGTTTATTTCGGTCGCCATCTTCAATCCGTTGCAGGAACTGGGCAACATTATTCTGGCCTACCGCGAAGCCGAAGCCGGGTTGAACAGCTTCGCTCAACTGATGGGAAAGCCCATCGAGCGCAACCCCGACTCGCCGGTCGAAGTGGGGCCGATCGAGCATTTACGCTTCCAGGACGTGGTGTTCCGCCATAAAGACGCAGGGCAAAACGCCATCGACGGCGTTTCGTTCGAGGCCTCGCTGGGCGATACCATCGCATTTGTTGGTCCGTCGGGCTCCGGCAAATCAACGATGGTGAAGCTACTGGTGGGCCTTTACCGACCCGTTGGCGGTGAAATCTACTACAACGATATTTCCACGCAGGACCTCCGGTTCAACCCCATGCGCCGTCAGATCGGCTTTGTTACGCAGGACACCCACCTGTTTGCCGGCACCATCCGCGAGAACCTGCTGTTCGTGAAACCCGACGCCACCGACGCCGAACTCTACGACGCGCTGGACAAAGCGGCCTGCGAGAATCTGGTGGCCCGTTCCGAAAAAGGCCTCGACACGCAGATTGGCGAGGGAGGCCTGAAAATGTCGGGCGGTGAAAAGCAACGGTTATCCATCGCCCGTGCGCTGGTCCGTCGGCCGCGCCTGCTCATTTTCGACGAAGCCACATCGGCCCTGGATTCGCTGACCGAAGAAGAAATCACCGACACCGTCCGTAGCGTGTCGGCTCTGAATGAGCAGATTACGATTCTGATCGCCCACCGCCTGAGCACCATCCTGCACGCCAACACCATCTTCGTCCTCGAAAAAGGCAAGATCGTTGAAACTGGTAGCCACGACGAGCTAGTAGCGCAAAAAGGCCTCTACTACGCCATGTGGCGCCAGCAAATCGGTGAGCGACGGACCGATGCAGTTATGCCATATCTCGGAGATATGGCGTAACTGCACGCCCTACTCAGCAAGGTTGAAATGTACCTGAACGCCGTCCGAGGTGGTGGCCCGGATAAAGCTGTTGCTCACCAGCGGGTCGTTGAAGGTGCGGTCGAAGTAGAAGGCGGCGGTTCACCACGTAGCTCAGTTGGGGACGTACCTGGAAGTTGACGTTACCAGCCGTGATGAACTATCTCCTCTTTTGATTGGCAGTAAAAACTTAGTCATCATCTTCATGAATCCTTCCCTGTTTGAACACAAAACGTTCTTCTTCCTTAATTGTGCGATTATAGCAAATAGAAATGACTACATCATTAGTGTACTTATAACCATATGTGGGCCATATCTTTCGCCTTTGTACGGCTATCTGAACTCCCTTAAGATGCATTACTTTTAGGGATGAATCAGGCTCAAAGTATTCATCATTACCCAAATGTTTCGGGATAGTCAAAGACTCAAATTGTTGGTGAAATCTACTTGCTATTGCCGAACGTACCGAGTCTATTGACTGCCCTTTCTCTTCAAGCGTCATTATTAGGCCATAGGAATCTCTTTTAGAATCGAGAAGCGACTGTTCGAACAACCATGTAACTCGGACAGCCTGATTTGAATCTGTTAAAAAAACCAAGTGTGATTCTTTAGCTTTTGGGTATGCCGCTTGAAGTTCTTCTGAAGTTATTGGGAACTTAATATGATAGTCTGCCAAGTTAATTTGGAATTTTTCTACCTTCCCTTCAGTACATGCAAGGAGTAGCCAAAGATTACACAAATGAATAACACGCTTATTGCTCATAAATCAAAAAGTTGGAAGTAATGAAGTACCACCAGAAGGGAAATAGCGCATGAGTCCGTTTGTTACAGCTCGATGCGTCGCCTCGTCAAAATCGCTCATTGTATTATTTGGGTTGGAATCGTATATTCGAAACCCTTCTTGATTATTCCAAAGATCCATTTGCACATCAAGTGAATACTCGCTAAGTGGTTTGGTTTGAATGGATCATGTATTGTAGCAAAAGTCCAGTCCATATTTTGTTTGTCGATAACTGTAACAGAACCATAATCCATGGGATCGATTTCGATGGATATAATTGAGCCAAGAGGTTCATTCTGCCACTTATTTGCTTCTCCGGATATGCTTGGGTGAGGATAAAACTTCTTTGGAGAGAAATTATTTATACTCATGCGAAAGTATTCGATGAATTGTTCTGGACTGAAAAACCCATTTGGCAGACGATCAATCTTGATAGGAAAATAATCGCAGTTGACTTGACTACCAGCCGCATTTTGAATGTACTGAATCCAGCTATCGAAATGACCTTGACCAATATTATATCTGAACTGGCTAACCCTGTCCTTTACTGATTGCGGCACCTGTTTCTGAGCTAGGTACCGCCAAGGGCCGACGTCGTCCGTTTGTTGAAATTTTAGTAAAGCTTCTGGGTCTTGAGCTAGCTTTTACTTGAGGTAATTGGCCCGTATTTCTGTATTCGGCGTCGTTGGGTAGCCATTATCCAACAGCCACTTAAAACCATTAAGATCACTTGGTTTTGTCTCGGACTCATTAATATAGTCCCCCAGCGAAGCTACCAGCTCTGGATTCTCCCGAATCAACGCTTGCTCATCCGGGGTGAACCAGACACTGGGTTGACGAACCACTTGCATGAAGTGAAGGAAAAGCTCAACAGGATCATTGCTAAAGAAGCCCTCTTCAGCCAGTACACCAGTTGGCTAGTCGTCATCTTCGCCATCAGTCCCCTTAAACGAAAGGCAGCCAATAGAGGGGTCAGTCGGGCTCTGGCTTCTAATAGAGGTTGAACCGTACCTGCAAGCCGCCCGAGGTGGTGGCCCGGATGAAGCTATTGCTCAACACAACGTACACAAGATTGCCAAATCTACACCAGTTTGGACAAATTTGCATTATGAATGCAAATTTGTCCAAACTGGTGTAGATTTGACTTATGATTCAACGGCAGCTTACCCGAAAACTCCTGCAATTAGCTCAGCAGTATCCGGTTATAACATTGACAGGTCCTCGCCAGTCGGGTAAGTCTACACTGGTGCAATCGGCCTTTCCTGATCTGCCTTATGTGCTTTTGGAAGACCCCGATATACGTACTCTAGCCCAAACTGATCCGCGTGGCTTTCTGGCAAACTACGCCAATGGGGCTATTTTCGACGAAGTTCAGCGCGTTCCCGATCTATTTGCTTATCTACAGGGTATCGTTGACAGGCAAACCGCTCAGCGACCGTTTATTCTGACCGGCTCCCAAAATTTCCTGTTGCTGGAAAGCATCAACCAAAGTTTAGCAGGCCGAACCGCCGTATTACGCTTACTACCCCTAAGCTACGAAGAGCAAAGCCAGAACGGCTTGCTTCCCTCCACGCCCGATGAGCTATTAGTTCAGGGAAGCTATCCCCGGCTGGTAACCAGACATCTGGCACCAGCCGATTTCTACCCCAGTTACATTCAAACCTACCTTGAACGCGATGTCCGGTCGCTGAAAAATATAGCCGATTTAAGTAAGTTCACCCGTTTTTTGCGTTTGTGTGCGGGCCGGATCGGCTCTGCGCTAAACTTATCCTCCTTGGCAAACGATTGTGGGGTTTCGGTTAATACAGCTAAAGCATGGATGTCGGTGCTTGAGGCCAGCTACGTAGTGTACCTGTTGCCCCCCCACTACGAAAACTTCAGTAAACGGCTCATCAAATCGCCCAAACTCTACTTTTATGATACCGGGTTGGTCTGTTCGCTACTAGGCCTGCGTCGAGCCGATTTGCTGGAGAGTTTCTACATGCGGGGCAACCTGTTTGAAAACTTAGTAGTCAGCGAGGTGCTTAAACACGCCTATAATCAGGGCCAGCTAGCCAATTGCTACTATTGGCAGGATAAAACAGGACGAGAAGTAGACTTGCTGATCGAAACTGAATTGGGGCTACTACCTATCGAAATAAAAGCAGGCATGACCCTCAACAAAGATTATTTCGATCAGCTTACCTACTGGAACAAGTTAAGTGGCAACCCCAGCGCTAACAGTTATGTGGTCTACGGAGGAAACACGTTGCAAAGCACATCTTCAGGCACTTTTGTCCCCCTCTCCGGCTTGGCCCGTCTGTTGACTGGCAATTTACACACTGGAACAGGCTATGCCTGAATTATAGCAATCTCCCTCTCTTACTCAGCCAGGTTGAAACGTACCTGTACGCCGCCGGAGGTGGTGGCCCGGATGAAGCTGTTGCTCACCAGCGGGTCGTTGAAGGTGCGGTCGAAGTAGAAATTCACGTTCAGGCGGCGGTTCACCACGTAGCTCAGTTGGGGACGTACCTGGAAGTTGACGTTACCAGCCGTGATGATCTGCTCGGCTTCCAGCTTGCGCTGAATGGTGCGGGTGTCGCGCAGGGTCAGGGCGCAGTTGAACGTCAGGTCGTTTTTCAGGCGTTTCACGGCACCATTGACGCGGAACGGCAGACGCACATTTTGCTTGGTGAAGCCCAGCGATGCCGTCACATCTTTGGTGGTTACCTCAGCCACCTGCGCGTTGGTCAGGTTCAGGGCTGCATCGCGCGAGCGGTTGTATTCCAGCGAACCACTCAGCCGGTTTTTCGTCTGGAAACGGATACCCACAAACGGGCCAAACCGCTCGCTCATGCTCATGGTGCTCATCACGAAAATCGGGATAAACTGCCCGTTCTCATTCAGTTGCCGCGAAATGTTGTAGTCGTTCACGGCCAGGTTCACAAACTGCGCCTCGTAACTCAGCGACGACACGAAGTTGCCCACACTGTAGGTAGACGTGTAGCGATGCACGAGGTTGAACGAGGTGAAGACTTTGCTAAACGGTTTCACTTTATTCAGGCCACTGTAGTTCAGATCCCAGTTGGGGAACGGCAGGTTATAGAACGGCGAGTACTTTACCGACCACGGATTTGACCCGCTGTAGGCCGCAAAAAACGCTGGAATCAGCACGTCCTGCGAGTTCTTGTTGTATGCGTTTGGATTATCGCGGGCAACAGGATTGTCGGCGTTCAGGCGACGCTGAAGAATGTCGCGGTACGATTCAAACCGATCGAAGGTGGGCGATGTATTGTCAGACCGTAGCCCGTCGAAGGTGGTGCCAAACGAGAAATACGACATGCTGTAGCTACCACTGCGTATGGGTGCCTGACTGCTGAAGCCCGCCCCCGTAATGGCAGGCCGGTAATACTCCTGGTAGTTGTCTGACCGGTTGTAATTGGCCGTCACGTTGATGCGGAAATCGCGGAACGGTTCGAGCGTGGTGGTGGCCAGGAATCGCTTGGTTACCGCCTGCGTGAAGGGCGCGTTCTGCACCGTACTCGGCGACAACCACCCGGCCCGGCCCGCCCGTCGGGCAATATCGCCATCCTGACTACCCAGTACAAACCCCAGTCCCGGTGCGCCGAAATCAGCCATTCCGAAGAGCGTAGGCGTGAGCAGGAAGCCCGGCAGGATGGTATTTTCCTGCACGTTATACGATACGTTGATACCCCGCACCGTCAGCAGCGCACGGACGAAACTCTTCAGCAGTCGATTTCCGCCAGGGTTAATCTGTTGAATGCTACCAGGGTTACGGGCGAAATTCAGCTTACTCGGCGTTGGTGTATTCGCCCAGCGCAACGTACGAATCTTGTTATACAGCAGCACCAGATCGACCTTACCCGTAATGCCAATTTCGCGGTTGTTACGGATTGTGTTGCCGAACGGAACAAACAGCGAATCCTTGATGCCGTATGAATTGGCCGTGAACTGATAGCCGATGTTATAGACCACGTCCGCCTGCAACCAGTTCACAATCGGAAACTTGTCGAACGGCACGCGGTAGGTCGTTTTAATTTCCTGCTGGTAATTTTTCATCCGCCCCAGGTTTTGCAGACTACGCCAGACCGAATCCTTTTTGTAAGGCGTATCGAGTTCCCCGTACGGTTCATCGATGATGGCATTGGCCGCCGCGTGGTACGTTACCGTCAGGTTTTTGGTCAGGTTCCAGGTCAGGTCGTAATACCGGTTGAAGTAGAAGTATTTCTCGAATTGCGGCGAAATACCGTTGGTACTCAGATCGGCGTTGCGAAGCTGCGTTTTGATATAACTCCGGTCAATATCGGCCCGAATCGCTACGATGGTTGGTACGAGGTTGATATTGAAATCTTTCAGCCAGTACAGGTATTTTCGCTCCAGCCCTTTCACCGTGCGAAAGGGCTCAAAAGGCTTTGCCTGCGGCGCAAAATTGTACGTAATTCCGCCCCGGTATTGCTCCTGCAAGTATTCACCCGTCAGGATGTTGCTTCGGCGAATGTCGTTGTAGGCGTAGTTGAACCCGAAGTTTTCAATATCCCAGAAATGCGCTTTGCCATTTGGATCAACCCGAATTTTGCGCACATTCGAGAAGTTGATGCCGCGGCGCGTGGTCATGTCCTGCACCAGTCGGCGGTAATCGGCCGGGCTGGGCGAATCCACGCCGGGTACGTTGCCTTCGGGCAAACTGGCAATCGACTGCTCCAACGGCGTGTCGGGGTCGAGCGGGTTAAACTGCGGCGTCACCAGCCGGGAGTCGTAGTTAACGTACATGGGAATTTTCAGCCCCCATTTCACCGGCAAAAATTTATCGACCGACAGGGCGGCGGTCAGGCCAAACTCGGTGGCCTCTTCCCGCGACCGTTCGGTGGGTTTGGTCTGTACTCCGCCGAAACCAAAACCCGAATAACGCCCCGATGCCGTAATGGTGGCCACATCGGCCAGGCGCATATTCAACGCGCCAATCGCCGCCATACCCGACCGCTGGTTGATACCCGTTGCCCGGAGTTCGTCTACCCAGATGGTAAAGGTCTTCGCCTGCTCGTCGCTCGATTTTGGGTTTCGCACCCCGATCATGATACTCTGTATCGAACTCAGGTCGGGGTTACCAAGAATGGTCAGCTTGTATCGCTGATCAGTCGATTGTTGCGAGAAAGGCAGGCCCGTTCGGCGGGTAAGCAGTTTGTTGCGGGCCGCTTTCAAATCGACCAATTCACTGAAAGCCAAACTCAACTCATTCTGCGATGGCCAGATTTCGTCGGTCGTTACGGGTCCGGGACGCGTCGATTTCAGGGCCGGAATTTCAATTTCGTAATAGTTTTCGGTGTAGTCGGTGCCAATCCGCACAAACGCGCTCACCTGACCGTCTTCGTTGGTCGGGTTGTGCATATGAACGAACATGTTGAGCCGGTCTCGATTCACGAAGTCGAAATTGGTGTTGCGGAATGCACCGCGCGAATCGCCATCGCGCAGGTTGGTCACGCTCAGCGCCATCGACTGCTCATTCAACTGCACGTTGTTGTTGGGCTGCGTATAGTCGACGTCACGGATGAACCCTGGTGGCACATCGTACACGTATTTGTCGGCCGCAATCTGACTATTCTCTTCGATGTTCACCGCCGACACTTTGAATTGGGCATCGTAGGGCTCAGGTACGTCTTGCAAGCCACGCTGCGTGAGGTCACCGGCGTAGCGACGATACTGGTTGGCTTCCATCTGCAACTGGGCAAACCGAAGCACCACCGGCTGACTGAAATCGGTGAGGTACATCCTGAAGAAACGGATCGACTTAAAGCCGTTGATGTTTCCTACTTTGTTATTGAAATTCCGCACCGGAATCCGGAACAGGTACCAGTCGACACCTTCGGCATTTACCTTGTCGATGATATAGCCATTACCAACGGCCAGTTGACCGGGTCGCAGATTGATGGCGTAATCGTAGTAGGCTTCCTGTTCATTGATGGTGTTATCGACGTTCAAATCCTCAATATCGGGCAGGATCGACGAAGCGGGCGATGTGTAATTATTCAGGTCGGCAGCGGTTTCGGGCGAATTGCCTTCCGTGCCCATAAACGATTTGTACCGCGCTACGACGTACCTGGCCGAATCGGCCTGTGGGCCTAAGTAGTACCTGAAATCATCGTTTGAAGGGTCGCTTACGATTTTCTGCAAGGCCGCCTGATCCGTCACTCTTGCCCGAACCGCATCCAGATACGGTTTAAACTTAGCCTGTTCATCGGTATTATTAAGCCCATCGAGGCCAATATCCTGCTTTTGCCGGGCACCTTCCTGATTCGTGAACGCGTTGGTTACAAATTGCTGTGTGGGCGCTTTCCCCCAGGGTGTATCAACCAGACGACCACCCAACCGTGCGTTGGTCGAGTCGATGGGAATCCCATTCTCAAATTCATATCGGCCATCCTTGATCACGTCTTCCGACACGTCGCCGAGGTTGAAATGCAACACGCCCCCCGTTGAGTTGGGGAAGTTCTGCGAATTATCGGGATTACCCCGCACCTTCCCGTTTTCACCCTGCACAAAGGGGTCCATCATCCAGAAGGTAATGTTTTCGATGTTGGCGTTATCGAAGTCATTATCCGACGAAATCGCCCGCGTTACGGCTCCAAAATTCTGGCGTGGGTTGGGCAGTGTGCCATCATTGTTCAGGTTCGGGTTGTAATTATACATACCCCGCTCGCTGGGGAAATAAGCAAAGTCGAGGATGTTTTCCGGCTGCTGAATCTGCCGGGGCGACCGACCGGGGAACAGCACATTGGGCAGGAAATACCGCTCATACACGTTGGCCAGGTCAGCCTGAGTGAGGTTGCTCCCCGACGCCCCGGTCCCGTCATTGAGGTACAGGGTTTGGTCTACGCTATAGATCGACGTGCGAGCGCGGCGATAGCCATATTCCAGTACATCGGCACTGGTGCCCTGCGGAAACTCCTGCGGTGTCGACCCTAATTTCCAGCGGGTTGGCTGGCGGGTGAGGTCAAAAATGGTGCGCGTGGCTTCGAAATCATCGATGAATGCGTTGTTGTTGGCCCGTGGCGACACACCCGGAATCAACTCAGCCACCTCGCCCGTAAACTGAATAGCCGATGGTTCTTTGGTTTGAATGAACGGCAACCGGTCGAGAATACGCGTGAGGCCCGGCGAGTCTTTCCGCAGGTTAATATCGAACCCGATCATGGTATTGTTGACCGGCTCGTTGCCAATAGCTACCCGCGTCAGGAACCCCGACGGTGTTTCGCGCATGTTCATGGCCGTCATACCCAGGTTGATGTCCGGCGACAGGCGGTAATCGAGCCGGGCACCGATCAGGGTACGAATTTGGTTTTGGAACAGGTCGGGCGTTTCAAAGCTGATCTTGATTTCGCGGCCGGAGTTGGCTACGCTTTCATTCAGGATACGTACCCGCTGCCCTTCCACCACATAATCCTGCCCCGGAACCAGTGGCACGCCCCCTGCCGACACGGTTACCGACTGCTCTTTTACGCCATACGGCAGATCAATTGGCGTTCCGCCCTGCCCCGACTGGAAACTGCCTTTCAGGAAGAATTTATTCTTCACGGCAACCTGCTGGGCATCGGCCAATGTAGTGCGGTACAATTCGTCGAACACATACTTCGATTCATAGATCGGATCCTGCAGTTTGTTGCGCAGGAATGGCCCGAATGGCTCAAGCACCGGGAAGATGATTTTTCCGTTCCGGCTGTCGATCGTTATCCCTTCGATGTAGTCGAAATTACCGTCGGGTTGCGGGTCAAGCTGCGAGTTCAACTGGTCGATATTGAACACCTGCACCAGCGGAATATTAGCCAGTCGGCTATCCTGTAAGTTTGGGTTATCGATGCCCGTCACATCGTCTTTATACACAATGCGCAGTTGGAAACCTTGCCGCGCCAACGCGTTGGTGTTCAACGAATACACGTTCTTCATCATCAGGTTCCACATCGGATTCTGAAGATTATTTCGGATCGTCGTCGACTTCAACAGCTTCAGATACAGCACCTTATCTTCGGTCTGGCTCTGGTAATCCTCCGTCAGTTCACCCACCTGGTAGCGGCGTCCCTGATAGGTATATTCGTAGGAGACGGCCAGTACTTCATCGTTTCGAAGCGGCGTAATCAGCGAGATATAGCCCAGTTGCGGTTCAAACCGGTATTCGCGGTCGGTGAGGCGTTTGGCCCCGCGCAGCATGTCGAAGTCGGTGCCGCGTTGCAGACCGAACGTACCTGTGAGCACATCCGGCGTCTGGTCGGCATTGCGCAATGGAGCCGAGGCTTTTATACGGGAAAACAGGGTGTTGGCTGCGTTGTCGGCCGGTGAACCGGGTGCAACGGCACTCTGAATATTTGGATTGACGCGGTTATACGGCACCGGCTCAGCCAGATCAGAAAAGCCCACTACATTCCGAAGTTGATCGGTGGTATTGGTCCGGTTGGTCACATAAACTTCCAGACGTGTCACCGTCACGCCCGACGTAATAACGGGCAGGCTTTTCAGCGAACGTTCGTAGTTGCTGCGGAAGAACTGCGACAGGAAAAAGTGGCGGTTTTCGTCGTACTGATCGGCCCTGATCTCAAACGGCCGGTTGAGCGTACCACCCCGCAAGGTGATCTCCTGCTTCTTTGATCGTTGCTGCGACAGAACGGTGGTGGCGTTCAGCTTACCAAACCGCGTTTGCAATTTCACCCCGAAGAGGTTCTGTACGCCCGGAATCAGTTGGCTGTTCAGCGTCCAGGTCAGGTTGCCCAGTTCAATATTTTGCAGAATACTTTCATTCTGCGGCGTAAAGGGCATTTGTGGATTACTCAGCTTACTTCCGAAGGCAGGCAGATTAGGCAGTCCCGGCACCTGCGGTAATTGCGGTACGCCTCCGTTCAGGCCGGGTACGTTCGGCATGTTCGGAATCAACCCCTGCGGCCTGTAATTGACTTTCAGCGCATTCTCAAAGTTGAAACTGGCTTTGGTATCGAAATTGGCCAGCACGCCAAGCCGTTCGCCAATTTGTCCGTTGAAATTAATGCTGATCTGTTCGTTGAAGATCAGGTTTCCCTGCCGCCGCAACCGAACAGGCACCGCCGGATTGTCGATAAACTGATGCAGGTAGCCCAGATCGAGCGTAACGAAGCCATTGGGCTTGAAATCAATGTTATTGCCGCCAAAGATGCGGTCAAATACGGGCGGCACCTCCAGCTTTGGAATCAGGCCCCGACCGCTGACGGCGCTTTGCCCATCGCGACGGGCGGCGTTTTCCCGAAACAGCCGGTCTTCGATGCGTTCGTTCTGCAGTCGGTTGTAATCTGAAAAAGGCAGATTCTCGCCGGGCCGGTAAATCAGGCTGTTGGTGCGCGGCGTTACCGTTTGGCTGGTTGGTGCAGAGACGCCGGGAGCCGACGTACCTGGCGCAGCACCGGGTGTTGTGAACACGCCCGGATTCACCACCGACGGAGCCGTGACACCGGGGCGCGGCTGCAACCGCTCGGTGACTGTAACCGTACGATCGGGCAACATCCGAAAATCGGTATTCAGCGATTTAGGATCACGCAACAGGTAAGGCGAACGGGGATTACGGTCTGAAAAGCGGGTAGCGTACCGGTCTGTCCAGTGAACAGATGGGCGACGTGAGGCATTTTTTATAGCCCGCAAGCTATCGAGGCGTTCCTGAGCGGCAGTTTTAGCTGAATCGACACGGGCTTTGGCGGCATCGTTGGCCGCTTTGATCTGCTCGGGAGTACGTTGGGCGGCCGGTGCTGTCCGACCACGGCGGGCCGGTGTTTGCGCCTGACCAATTGTTCCGCCAGACCCCAGCAACAGGGCGACCGTTAGCAGCCAGTATGCACCTCTCTGACCCCTAAATGTGGGCCGGGCAGTAAGCAGCATTGAGCAGAAAAAAGAGGTTTGACAGACGTAACGTTTCACCATACACTGGTGCAAAATCAGAAAAATAAACAACCCGGTAAATCAGGACGTTTACACAACGGCGAAAACCGGGCCAATCGTATTTTAATTAAGAGTTAAGAACGAAGAATTAAACGCGACCTGAGTAGTACATGGCACCAGCCGTGCAGTCAGATCAAGCCAGCCAGTATGCAGATACGTTTTTCTATCTACTTTAGCTAGCTACATGGCACCAGCCGTGTACGACTAGCGCAGTGCTTTACGAATGATGTCTTCGACAGACAGGCTACTGTCGGCGTTAAGAATATCGTCGACACTCTTTTCGGCCGAGGGGCGCGGAAAGCCCAGCGCAACCAGGGCCGCCAGTGCCTCTTCGCGTACCGGATTACCCGCCTGCTGACGGTACGTTGGTGTGTCGGGCAGTAAGCCGGATTTTTTCATCTTGTCTTTCAACTCCAGAATAATCCGCTGCGCCGTTTTAGCACCGATGCCTTTAATGGCCTGCACCGCCCGGACGTTCTCGCTCATGATGGCCAGTCGGAGATCCTGCGGCGACATGGCCGACAGCATGCCCAACGCCGTATTCGGCCCTACGCCCGACACCGCAATGAGTTCACGGAACAGCGATTTTTCGTCGGCCGAAGCAAAGCCAAACAGGGTCTGATTGTCCTCGCGGAAATTATGGTGAATAAATAGTTTCACCGGTGCGCCGCCACCTGGCAACGTCGAGTAGGTTTGAAGAGAAATAAATACTTCATAACCAAGGCCCTGTATGTCTATAATAGCATACGAAGCCTCTTTATAAGCCAATGTCCCGTCTAAGTAGGCGATCATATCAATTATCAGTTGTCAAGTAACGATGATCAATGATCAGCTCCGCTTTCACAAAATGTTGGCACGGCAGCACTGATCATTGATCATTGTTACTTGTTCATTGAATCACCCTACCACCAGCTTTTGTCCGGGGTGGACGCTATTGCCTTTGATACGGTTCATTTTTTTCAGTTTATCAATCGAGATGCCGCCGTAGCGCTGGGCGATGTTCCAGAGCGTATCGCCGGGCTGCACACGGTGATACTTGGGTTTCACGCGCTCATGGTGCGCTTGCGCTTCGGCTTTCTTATGACCTTTTCGATCCGATTCGTCACTGCCCTGATGGGCCATGCGTTCGGTATGCGTCTCGCCCGATTCACGCAGAATGATTAGCTTCTGGCCGAGTTTGACGATGCCCGAGCGCATTTTGTTCCACTGTTTCAGGTCATACGTGGCTACGTTATACTTCTCGGCAATCTCCGATAGCGTTTCGCCCCGCCGCACGGTATGCGTCACCTTTTTGGGCTTCCGCATCACCACGGCCTCCAGATCGTCGGGTTCGGGGCGGTCATTTTCGGCCACTACCGACGCAGGCACGCTGGGTACGTTGTCCATAAGTCGTCCAGCCAGTTGCCATCCTGCCGGGTCGTTGGCTGAATCCAGGCGGGTGGGCACGATCTCATTATGCGCCAGCAGCATGTTTTCCATCCTGACCGGCATCTTGGCGGCCGAATCCATGATGATCTGCCGGTAGGTCTGTACATAACTATGTCGTTCGCTGGGCACGCGCAGCATGTGGTCACGCGTGTACTCGGGCAACTGATCGGCCGTAATGGACGGGTTCAGCTTTTGTAGATCAGTAAACGAAATGCCGCTTAGGCTGGCAAAGGTCCGTAGGTTAAGGTACGAATTGATATGCAACGTGTCGAACGCAATCGGATAATCCGGCCGCTCGGCCACGATGCCGTGATCATTTCCGTAGTTCATCATATACGTCATGGCAATGAACTGAGGCACATACGAACGGGTCTCTTTCGGTAGCCCTTCGTAACAGGTCCAGAACGTGGTGCCGCCCGTGCGGCGCATGGCCCGTTTCACCGCACCCGGCCCGCAGTTGTAGGCGGCCAGCGACAGTTCCCAATCGCCAAAAATCCGGTACAGGTCTTTCAGATACCGACAGGCCGCCTCAGTGGCTTTGTTTGGGTCCATCCGGTCATCGACATAATCGTCGATGTTGAGGTTGAAATCTTTACCCGTGTAGGGCATGAACTGCCAGAGCCCACCCGCACCAACCCGCGACATCGCCCTCGGATTCAGCGCCGACTCCACGATGGAGAGGTACTTCAACTCGTCGGGCATGTTGTACTTGGCCAGTGTCTTTTCGTAGAGCGGGAAATAGAACGGCATCCGTTCCATCACCATGCGCGTATAGCTGGGTTTGCGGTAGGTGAAATAGTCGATGAAGTTGTGAACGACCTTATTGTAAGGCAGGGGAATCTGACGTTGCAGCCGGGGCAGTCGTTCGCGAAGGACGGCTTCGGGCACACTCGGCAGATTCAGTACTGTCTCGACCAGTAAGGCGGTATCGACAACCATCGTGTCGGCTACGGCCAGATTGCTCATCGGATTCGATGACGCTGGGTACGTTACCGTAGGCGTAGGTTTGGCTACCTGAGCCTCTACAGATGGCAGCGTCACGGCCCATAACAGGGTGGCTCCGCCAGCAATCAAAAGGTTAAATAGTCTCATCGTTACGAAGTTAATTTTCTAGACTTTGTATCGGCTTACCCCTAAATTCCCTGAAAGGAACTTGGCGTTGCTCATCGACGTAGTGGTTCTCTAGCGAAGCAAGTCCCTTTCAGGGAATTTAGGGGTAAGCCGATACATAATCAAACATCAAACCAATGTCAGGTATGTCTCTGCCATCGTTACCAGCGCCCGCTCCTGAAAAGGGGGGGCCATCAGTTGCAATCCGATTGGCAACGCCGGTCCGTCGCCGTTCGGGTCTGTTCCGTTGGGAATCGAGATGGCCGGATAACCCGTCACATTAGCCTGAACGGTAAAAATGTCGGCTAAGTACATTTGAAGCGGATCGGCGCTTTTCTCCCCTAAGATAAAGGCTGGCGTTGGGGTTGTTGGCGTCATCAGGAAATCATATTGGGCGAAAACACGCTCCGTTTCGTCGCGCACCAACCGCCGAACCTGCTGCGCTTTGGTGTAATACGCATCGTAATAGCTTGCGCTCAGGGCGAACGTACCCAGCAGAATCCGCTTCCGCACTTCGGGGCCAAACCCTTCGGTCCGGCTCTTTTTGTACATTGAAATCAGATCCGTTACGCCTTCGGTAGCCCGGTGCCCATACCGCACCCCGTCGAAGCGGGACAAATTCGATGAGGCTTCGGCGGTGGTCAGTACATAATAGGTGGGCAGCAGGTGCTTCAGCAATGAGAGCGATACCGGTTCAACTATATGCCCCGCCGCCCGCAGCCGGTCAATAGCACGCTGGGTAGCCGCCCGCACCGCCGGAGAAACACCTTCGCTTTCCACACTATCGACCAAATAAGCAATTCGGGCGGGGGTGCTACGTACCTGCGGAGAGGCATAGGCATCGACAAGCTGGGAGGAAACGGTGCTATCGAATTCGTCGGGGCCAGCCATCACCTCAAGCAACAGGGCCGCATCGGTGGGCGTGTTGGCGATCGGGCCGATGCAATCGAACGACGAAGCGTAGGCAACCAAACCCCAGCGACTCACCCGGCCGTAGGTTGGTTTCAACCCAACCACACCGCAGAACGCCGCCGGTTGGCGGACGGAACCGCCCGTATCAGAACCGATACTGGCGAGGCATAATCCAGCCTGCACCGCCACGGCCGATCCGCCACTGCTACCACCGGGAACGCGCGCAGGGTCGGCCGCATTGCACACCGCCCCAAATGCCGAACTCTCATTTGATGAGCCCATGGCGAACTCGTCGCAGTTTTGCCGACCGATGATAATCGCGTCTTCGGCCAGGAGGCGCTCAACAGCCGTAGCCGTGAACTTGGCCTCGAATCCGTTGAGAATATGGCTTCCAGCCCGAAGGTCGTGCCCGGCATGGCTGAATACGTCTTTGAGGCCGATCACCATGCCATGCAACCGACCAATCGGCCCTGTTTGCTCAACGCGTCGGGTATCCAGTTCATCGGCCCGGCGGCGCGCTTCTTCGGCATACACTTCAGTAAATGCGTTGAGGTGCTGATTGGCGGCGATGCGCTCCAGGTAGTGCTCTACTAGTTGGCGACAGGTTACGGTGCCATTGGCGAGATCGGTCTGTACGGAAGTAAACGAACGGTAACTAGTCACGGGAGGAAGGTAGGGCACTAAACAAAAAAACAGACAACCCCACGCCTTGCGGGCATCAGGTTGTCTGTGTATACAGAGGGAAATCCCTTATTTAATGTCTTTCAGACCATCTTCGATGTTCTCACGAACATCTTTGGTGGCGTCTTTGAACTCGCGGATACCTTTTCCAAGGCCACGGGCCAGTTCAGGCAGTTTTTTGGCGCCAAAAAACAGGAGCAGGGCTAAGAAAATGAGCAGCATCTCCTGACCGCCCAGACCCATAATCGCAAAAATGGATGCTGTAATCATAATATGTCGTGTTTAGAACGTATGCAAAAGTAACAAAAGCCTCGTGAAGAAGCCATTAAATTAAAGGTAAAAAAGGCAATGTGTGGGCAGATTATACCCTTATTTCAAGTCAATAACTTTGCCGGTAACGCGCTCCTGCTGACGCTCCCACTCCCGAAAGTTCTCCAGATCGGCGTTCAACGAGTTAAACAGCCACACCATCAGCGCAATGTCGTCGGCGAAACCAACCAACGGCAGGATATCGGGAATAAAATCAATTGGCGACACAAAGTAGATCAGCGCAGCCAGCGTTGAAATCAGCGTTTTGGTAGGTACCTGACGATACTCGCCCGATACGTATGCTTTTACTAAGCGACTAATCAGCCCGATCTTCTCTCGAAAACCGATGCCTTCCTCTCCTTTCACTGACTCACTTTTACCCAGTGCTTCCTTAATCAAGGTCAACATACTCAGGCCATTGCGGGCGTATTTACCTGCGCTTGCCGTTGACCGACGAAAGAAAATAGACGAAAGAACCTGGGCAATTAAACTACGCTTTGCCATCGACAACTAGTTGGTTTTGGTTGGTGCGTCTGCGATACCTACGCAGATCATGGGTATAACAGATTTATTCTAAAAAAAGTCTGTTTCATTCCAGCTACCGGTATGAAAGGGGTTTGAAGGTTCATTTGTCTAAAGTTGCTAAGGCACGATACGTGATGTGTCAGCTAACTTTAGACATTGAACCCCTGGACATTGAACCTTCAGACCCCTGTATGCATTCAACGCCCTGCTAACAGCGTTTTTTTGCGTACTTTTGTGGTTTAAACGACAGACACAACCCCCGTTATTTCAACGTGAAACATATTCGCAATTTCTGCATTATCGCCCACATCGACCACGGTAAAAGTACCCTTGCCGACCGCCTGCTGGAGTTTACCAAAACCGTCGGTGCCCGTGATATGCAGGCGCAATTGCTCGACAATATGGACCTGGAGCGTGAACGTGGCATCACCATCAAGAGCCACGCCATCCAGATGGATTACTACTATAATGGCGAGCTATACACCTTAAACCTGATCGATACGCCCGGCCACGTCGATTTTAGTTACGAAGTATCCCGGTCTATTGCCGCCTGCGAAGGGGCCCTGCTCCTGGTTGATGCCTCGCAGGGAACGGAAGCCCAGACGATCTCGAACCTGTATCTGGCCCTGAACAATGACCTGGTCATTATTCCGGTGCTGAACAAGATCGACCTGCCGGGCGCTCGTCCCGAAGAGATTAAAGACGAAATGGTGGACCTGCTGGCCTGCGAACGCGACGATATTATTCCGGCGTCGGGTAAAGAAGGCATCGGTGTTCCCGAAATTCTGGCGGCTATCGTCGAGCGTATTCCACCCCCGAAAGGCAACCCGGATGCGCCGTTGCAAGCCCTGATTTTTGATTCGCACTTCAACTCCTACCGGGGTATCGAAGTAATTTTCCGGGTGAAAGATGGCAACATTCGCAAGGGGCAAAAGGTGAAGTTCATGAACACCGGTAAAGAATATTTTGCCGATGAGATTGGCACGCTCCGCCTCACCCAGGAACCGAAGGACGTGATCGAGTGCGGCGACGTAGGGTACCTTATCTCAGGTATTAAAGTAGCCAAAGAAGTGAAGGTTGGTGATACCATCACGAGCTTCGACGATCCGGCCAGCGTGGCTATTCAGGGCTTCTCGGAAGTAAAACCGATGGTGTTTGCCGGGATTTATCCGGTGGAGACTACTGAGTTTGAAGACCTGCGCGAAGCGATGGAAAAGCTGCAGCTTAACGATGCCGCCCTGGTTTGGGAGCCTGAAACATCAGCGGCGCTCGGCTTCGGTTTCCGTTGCGGCTTCCTGGGTATGCTGCATATGGAAATTGTACAGGAACGCCTCGAACGTGAGTTCGATATGACCGTGATCACGACTGTGCCATCAGTACGGTTTGAGGTGATGGAAACCAACGGTGACCTGATTCAGGTATCGGCCCCCGCCGAAATGCCGGAACCAAACCTCATTAAATACATCGAAGAGCCGTTTATCAAGGCCCAGATCATTACGAAGGCCGATTACGTTGGCGGCATCATGGGGCTGTGTATGGACAAGCGGAGTATCCTGAAAAATCAGGTATACCTCACCGCCGACCGGGTAGAACTGCAATTCGAGATGCCGCTGGCCGAGGTCGTTTTCGACTTCTTCGATAAGCTAAAGACCATTTCGCGTGGCTACGCTTCCCTCGACTATGAGTTCATGGATAACCGGGAATCAGACATGGTGAAGCTCGATGTAATGCTCAATGGCGACAAAGTCGATGCGCTATCGGCCATCGTTCACCGCTCGAAATCGTATGAATGGGGCCGGAAACTGTGCGAAAAACTCCGTGAGTTGATTCCCCGTCAGCAGTTCGAGATCGCCATTCAGGCGGCTATCGGCCAGAAAATCATTGCGCGTGAAACCCTGAGTGCCCTGCGTAAAGACGTACTGGCCAAGTGTTATGGTGGTGATATTTCCCGCAAACGTAAACTGCTCGACAAGCAGAAAAAGGGTAAGAAACGGATGCGTCAGGTCGGTAACGTCGAGATTCCGCAGGAAGCCTTCATGGCCGTTCTGAAAATCAACTAGATAGTATGGGTCAGCTTAATTTTGACCAACAAGGCAATTTGACTCCGTATGATCTAATTGAGACAGACTGGGACTCGTTTGTCGAAACATTTGGCTGGAACGGTCACCGACAAGTCTTAATTGACTCGTTTAGCACTTTTTTGAGCGATCTTGATAAACTACCTATCAGGACTTTTTCCGTATGGCTCGATGGCAGTTTTGTAACACGAAAAGACCTCCCGAATGATCTTGATGCCGTGTTTATAATTCCTTCCAAGGAATACGAATTATTTGAAAAGGAGTTAGGGATCCTTCGAAGCCAGTTCGGCAATTTGGATGTATATTTTGTTAAGTTAATCGAAGAAGGAGAACCAAATCGGTTTCTGTACATTTCAGACTGCACAGAATGGATGTTTCAATTCACAACGACTAGAGTAGATCGAGTTACAAAGCGCAAGTTCCCCAAAGGTTTTCTTCAACTGAAGCAGAACAATGAATAGGCACTCAGACTTACATAGTGAAATCGTAGATACGTTAAGTCGGATCGAACGGCTTACCGATATGGTTGAACTGCATGAAAAGCAACCTAATGCTGATTCCTTAGCCATTGAAGGGTATCAACAATTGAGAGAGCAATACTTTCGTCAATTAGAAAAACTCCTCGCTTCGCTCAATATTCGGGCAGACATTCATTTACAGGCAGCCTGATTTACTTGAAAAAGGCAACGTCGGAATTCCGCAGGAAGCCTTCATGGCCGTTCTGAAAATCAACTAATTGCTATTGGAACGCGGATCAACCGGATGCTACGCAATGAAAATCAATACGGATTCGCTGTTTCTAATTGGTCTTACACTGTAGAGGAAAGTAAAAGCTGGGTTGATCCGCGTTGCGCAGCATCCAGTTAATCCGCGTTCCAATAGACTTGTTCCAATGCCCGAAAGCCAGTTTGACCTGTCGATTCTGATTGTCAATTACAAAACGCCTCAGTTAATTATCGATTGCCTGCACTCCGTTTTCGAACACACCGCAGGCATTTCGTTTGAGGTTGTTATAGTCGACAATCAATCGGGCGACGACAGCGAGGCGCAGGTACGTTCCGCGTTTCCGCTCGCCGACTACCCGCAGGTACGTTGGTTCGACATGGGCTATAATGCCGGTTTCGGGCGGGGCAACAACTACGCCATGAAGCAGGCGAGGGGCCTTAACTACCTGCTACTCAACTCCGACACCCTGCTACGCGATAACCTGATTGGGCGATGCGTACGCCTGCTCGATGAACAGCCCGACGTGGCAGCGGTAGGCGCTATGCAGATAAACCGGGCGGGGCAGGTACACACGCAGATGTACACGCGCTTTGGCGAACTGCGACGGCCTTTCTACATTTTACCGATTCATCCGAAAGTTCAGAACTGGCTCTACCGGCAACTGCCGGATACCGTCTACGACGACCCCAATCAGGTCGACTGGATCATTGGCGCGTTTCTGATGACCCGCCGGTCGACGGTGGAGCGGGCAGGCATGTTCGACGAGCGTTTTTTCATGTACGGCGAAGATGTGGAATGGAGCTGGCGGCTGGGGCAACAGGGCCGCATGCTGGTGCTGCGCGACGGCTTTTTCGTGCACCTCGAATACGGCAGCGACCCTACCTATCAGGCCCGTGAGGTAACGTACATCAACCGGTTTAAAACCCAGATGCAGGTTTCCAATCTCCTGTGGGTACGTAAGCAGTACGGAATCGGCGCGTATCTGGTGCTCATGCTCCACTACTTAACCCTGGTGCCGATCATTTATCTATGGAAAATGGGCGTAAACCGCCGGCAAGGCAAGCCACTTATGAGCGAACTGGAAAATCAGCGCGCCTTCGCCCGGCAAGTAGGCGTGTTCATGCGTTTTTTCTGGAAGACACTACTCAACAAACCGGGCTTATACAAGGTGTGACGGGCGTGTAGCCGATCAGGGAAGCTCGTTCATGTAGCTATCCCACTGTTTGTATAATGTATCGGGAGCAAACTCGAGCGCACGCTGGCGGGCGATGTCGACACTGAATGGAATGGTACCGTCCATCAGCGCAATCATGGCGGCGGCGTAGTCGTCCACGTTCCAGCTATCAACGATCTGCCCCATGCCGTCGACCAGAATATCGTTGATGCCCCCACTGTTGAACGCCAGAATCGGCTTACCCAGATAAGCCGCCTCAATGTTGACCATGCCGAACGTCTCTTCATGCGACAGCATCAGAAAGGCATCAATCAGGGCCATGTGTTCATAGTAGGTATCCGAGAGCGCACCGGTAAACAACACATTCGTGTGACCACCATGAGCCAGTTCACAGCGCAGGTAATATTCGTCGGCATTCTGGGTTTCGCCGCCCATCCAGACAAAGTAGCAATCGCGCCCGGCCTCTTTCATCCGTCGCGCCAGTTTCGGCAAATAATCGATTCCCTTCCGGTAAATCAAACTGCCCGACGAACCCCATACAAAGGCGTCGGCCGGAATACCCAGTTTCGTTCGCAGGGCGGCTACCCGGTTGGGATTAACGCTGATTTTACTGAGGTCGATGGAAGGCGGCAACAGTTTAGGGTCGTTTACGCCCATGATCCGCAGGGCGTCGCAGCTAACGTTGGCCAGCCCGATAACCAGATCGGCCCGAAGCATCGCCTTCAGATGATCGCGGTTCACGGTTTCCAGCAGCAGATAAGGCATTTCGGACACGTGCGCTATGGTGCGCACACCGATCCGCTGAGCCAGCGGGGCAATGTGCGCCATCGCTGTGGTGTTGATGTACCAGTAATCGGGTTTGTATTTGCTATGTAACGCCAGAATGCGCTGTTCGTAGGCCGGTCGCCCGGCGGCGGTCATGATCTGACTCACTTTACGACGAACGAAACCTTCGTTGTAGGGAGACGTATAAAACGGAACGGTAGCGGGAAGCTCATTCCGTAGAGACCCGTTTCGGTCGGCATACATGACTGCCTGATAGTGAGCGGGGTCCAGGTGCTGAATAATGTTCCAAAGCAACATTTCAGAGCCTGTCCGGCCGCCATATGGAGTAAAAAATAAGAGTTTTTTCATGATAACGACCCTGCCACTTCCCGACGTCCGGCCAGTAGAGTACTTGGTTCCGGTCTGGGATACAGATGCCGTAAAGGTACGTTGTACCACGTTTAGGTTTGTCAGGGACACGCGCGACACAAGGGCGTTGGCCGTATCTACCTGACACGGTTCCTAAAATAGACCGGCTGAAACCGGATACACCTTCAGTCGGTTAATCAAGTGTACAGACTTGACGACGATTACTGAGGAAAACAACGGAAATAAGCACGATGAAGTGGCGTTTATGTGTATGTTTTGCATCTTGTATACTTCACCACACTAGTGACTGTAAACCAATCTAAAAGCATTCCTATGACTGAGCACAGCAAAGCATTTCTTTATCAGTACCTTAACAACGCTTCACCAACAGGATTTGAATCGTCGGGTCAGCAACTTTGGCTCGATTACCTGAAACCGTATATCGACGAATACATCGTAGACACCTACGGCTCGGCCGTAGGCGTTATCCACGGTGCCGACGACTCACCAACGAAAGACTACAAGGTCGTTATTGAAGCTCACTCCGATGAAATTTCGTGGTTTGTCAACTTTATTTCCGATGATGGGTATCTCTATGTCCGGCGCAACGGGGGATCCGACGCCCTGATTGCCCCATCGATGCGGGTTAATCTACACACGAAAAAAGGCGTTGTCCAGGGTGTATTCGGCTGGCCCGCTATTCACGTGCGCGACCTCACGAAAGACACCGCCCCAAAAGTAACTGACCTGTTTATCGATGTGGGCGCGCATACCAAAGATGAAGTGCTGGAAATGGGCATTCACGTGGGCACCGTCTGCACGTTTGTGGATGGCCTGACGGAGATGAACGGCCGTTATTTCGTAGGGCGCGCACTCGACAACCGCATGGGTGGTTTCATGATCGCCGAAGTGGCCCGTCAGTTGAAAGAGAACGGAATCCGTTTGCCATATACGCTCTACATCGTGAATGCGGTGCAGGAAGAAGTTGGCCTGCGCGGGGCCGAAATGATCGCCCGCCGCCTGAAACCGGACCTCGCCATCTGTACCGACGTAACCCACGATACGCAGTCGCCGAAGTACGACAAAAAAGAACAGGGCGATCTGAAATGTGGCAGTGGCCCGGTACTGTGCTACGGCCCGGCGGTGCAAAACAACCTGCTCGATTTCATGATCGGGGTGGCCGACAAAAACGAAATCGCGTTCCAGCGGCAGGCCGTGAGCCGGTCGACGGGAACCGATACCGACGCCTTCGCCTACGCCGCCGAAGGTGTTGCCTCTGCCCTGATTTCGCTGCCCCTGAAATACATGCACACTACCGTTGAAACGGTGCACCAGGAAGATGTTCAGTCCGTCATTCGCCTTATGTACGAGGTGCTGCTGAGCTTGAAAGGCGACGAAGATTTCAGGTATATAAAGTGAGGTTCAAGGTCTAAAGTCCAATGTGCTCTGCTTCAATACGAGTCCGTATATGAGCGGAGCACTTTAGACTTTGAACATTAGACATTGAATTACCCCAATTTCGGCTCTACCCACAACGCGGTCAGGAGCAACGCAATGCCGAAGAGCCATCCCCAATCAGGGATGGCTTTTTCGATGGTGCGAACCGGGGCCGGGCCCGATTGGCTGGGGGCGGCATCGTAGCGACGGTGGGCACGTACCCAGTTGGCTACCTGTTCGCGTTGAACCACGGCGGCGAGGCCATCTTTGGTAGCGGCATCGTCAGGTACGTTACTGTAGGCGTATAAAGCCAGCGTGTCCTGAACGGGTAACCAGCCCGATTTGGCAAACCGGCCCGTTGCCGCATAGGACCGTGTATTTACCGGCGTGGCTTGCAGCGCCAGCGAATCGGCACCCACGCGTAGCCGGGTAGGCAACGTACCTGCGTTGTTGACGTTAATTGTTGTTGGTTGTCCTGACAGAACGGGCGCGTCGACCTGTATATTATTTTGCCCCACCGGCCGCAGCGGCGCCAGCACCGATTGCCAAAGCCGGGCGTAGGCAGTTGTATCGCCACTGAGCCGGAGCGGAAACGTTTCGGCCAGCAGCGTTACGGCAACACGCCCACCAGCAGGCTGCACCGCCACCGGATAACCCGGAATGAGCAGCAGGCCGGGCATCGGCTGAAAACGGAAGGGCAGCGCTGTCAGGTCGGGACTGATGCGAATCGTGTCTTTACCGGGAATACGACGTACCTGCAATCCCGTCCGTAACACCCGATTTATGGCCGACACGTCTATATCGGGGCGACTTACGTTGAGCACCAGCACGCTCTTACCAGCCACCAACGCTTTGTTGACCAACGGGTTCGTCACGTTGGCCGGATCAGTAACAACCAGATCAGGCAGGGCACTGGCGGTAGTTTTATTGATTGTCAGCTCGCTACCGATGCCCTTCGACAGGCGATTGGTCAACTCAACGGTGTTACCCTGTTGACCCAGCCAGTCGGCCAGGGCGCGGGTCTCAAAATCGGGCGCATCGAGCACAAACCGAATCCGTAATTTTTCGGCGGGACGAGCCACGAAGCGGAGCGTATCCAGCAGCGTTTTATCGAGCCAGAGCGTAAGCTGGGTACGTCCCTGCGAAAAGGCGACGTACGATAGCCGGAATGACTGATTGTCTGCCGCTACCCGCGTGCTATCCACCGTTCTTTGCCCGAACCGGAGCCGGAGTATCCCTCCTGCCGGCGTATTCATTTTGCCCGAAACGGTTTGTTGTTCACCCTGCCGGACAACCCCTTTCCAGCGAAGTTGCTGGAGCTGACCGGGCGCATTATAAGGCAGCCACTTAAGTACCTGACGCGACAGTTTAGATAGTTCACCGCCCGAAAAAACCTGCCCCAATAGCCAGACAGTATCGACCGGAAGCGTTGTTTTCAAGGCCCGAAATGCACTCGCTGAAAGCGTCGTTTTTGCCGCCAGCTTCGTTGCTGTTTCCCGAACGTACGCGCCAGGTACGTTGTCGGCGGCCAGTAGCAAGGAGCCGGATGGTAGCGACTGTTGCCAGCGCGGTTGGAGCCAGAGGCCCAGCACCGCCAGCCACAACAGCCCATGCAATGCGATACGGACCGCTTTTCGCGTGGTACTTACAGCGCGTTGCCGACTGATCAGCCAGATCGGCAGCACCAGCAACACACCGATTAGTACAGCGAGTAACCAGGTGGCAGGTACGTTCCAATCGAGGGCGGGAATGGTCATTGGTGGGACTGCTTTGTGTAACACGGACTTAAGCCCGTTTTTTTGTGGTGCAAAAAACGGGCTGAAGCCCGTGGTACGAGTTCACTTCAACCCGCGCCAGAAAGCATCTTCGAGGCGTTTCTCGGCTACCAGCGCGGAACGGGCACCCACGGTCGACGCGGGCACAAACAGGGCTAGTTTGGTCTGTAGCTGAGCTACCGCCGATGGCGATAGACGCTGCCCCGAGGCTAGCCGTTGCAGGTCTGTCAGGACCGACCAGTTGGTCATGCCGCTCCGCATCAACGGGCCACTCAGGGCCGCGCTTAACTGACTGACCTGCTGGCGTTGGACTAGTGTTAATTTCGGCAGATCGATCAGGCCCAGTACGTCGGCGGCCAGCGTGGCCACCGGTACGCTGGCATACTGGCGAGCCATTAAATGCTTTTCGGGCACCTTACCGAGTTCGCCGGTAAGGCGTGTTTCTTTCTCTTTCAACGGCGGCGGATCGTACCCGCTTTTCTTGGCGTAGGCACGGGCTTTCTGCTGGGCAATCTTCAGGTATTCAAGGGCTTTCACTTCGTAGGGTCTCGCTTTTTCGGGTTCATACAACCGCAGTTGCAGCTCCGACTGCCACATCTGTTCCAAGGCCATTTTCAACAGGCTGCGCGTCGATTGCTCGTAAAACGTGTTCACTTCGCCGTTGTCGTGGTTATGCACGTACTGCTCCATCATGGCAGCCAGCGGGTCTTTTTCTTCGCCCGGCTTTCCGCCGTGGTCGTGGTCGTGGTCTTCATGGCCGTGGTGCTCGCCTGCTTTCTCATGGGTTTCGGCCGGGCCGCCGTTCGGGTCTTCCTGCGTATCATGCTTGTGCACATAGCCTTCCAGCAAATCAGCGTCGTTATCGGCCAGGGGTGTATGACCGCCAATCTGGTTTTCAAACTCTTCGCCCATATATTGCCCATAGCGCAGCCGGAGCACTTTCTGGTCGAAACCAATCTCATTCGACTCCGCGTTGAATGCTTTGGCAGAAATTTTCTTCCGTTTGGCAATCAGCTTATCCGTATCGATGATGATCTGCCGCTGGCTACGAAAATATTCGGGCATGATGTTCACGGCCATCGTTGCCAGTTCAGCCTCTTCGTTGCGGGCGGTGTCTTTAAACACGACGAAATACGTGTCCGACTTGGTTAGTTGCGGCTCAGGCTGGCGATTGTCGATAGCCGCCCAGTAATAATACAACTCATCGCCGGGGGCAAACCCCAGCTTGGCCAGATCGAGTGTATGGCTGGCCTGTGCCGATTTAAAAGGGCCACTGCTTACCGGGAACCGGGTCTCCCGAAACTTCACATTTTCGCCTGATCCGCGGGCCAGTGTAGCTACAATAAACGCCTGCTGCACCCGAAAATCATCCGAAATCTGAGCCGTGACACGTACCTGCGTTGGTTCGCCTATTCGATGAAAACGGTACAACTCTTTGGCCGTTGGCTTGATCACCGGCGGCACATCGGGCCGGGCGTCGAGGCGGTAAAAATCGGATTGGTAGACCAGCGAATCCCGATTGGCGGGTGTTTTCCAGTAAGCCCGAAGTGCGTACAAGCCCGAATTGAGCAGCCGGTCCTGGTGGATAAAACGGGCCTGCTGACGGGCAAATGGGATCTCTTCGCCCCGGCTGTTGACCAGTTTCACGGCCATCCGATCTGTTTCACTCAGTTTCACCTGCCAGGTTAAGCCCGAGCCAACATAGGCCGTCACGTTCAGATCCGCGCTTGTTCGCACAGGCAATCCGGTATAGGCGGGCGGCTGAACCGTAAGTTCAGCCGACTGAAACGTAGGCGGAAGCACGGGCGCGGCCCCTTTCTTCTGCGGGTCTACATCCGCCATTTGGGCGGCTCCTGCTGCTTTGTGGGCCGCAGTAGGCCAGAAACGAATCAGCCCGAACACGACACCGGAGACCAGCAGAATACCCAGGTAAGGCCGTAGATTCTGAAAGGCAACTACCGGGCGGGGCGTTTGGGCAGCCTGTTGGGCAAGGCGTTCCAGTTGCATCTGTTCAGCCAGATTCAGCGACGCTTTGGTCAATAGCGGCAGGCTATATTCGGTCTGCCCCAACGTTTTATGAAGCAGCACGATGGCCGCTTCCCGTTTGGGCCGAAAGGCACCCAGCCACCAGCCTGCCAGCACCGAGGTCATAACCAACGTACCCAGCACCAGGCCAATACCGACGGGAAATAACGCCACCAGCAGCGCAGCCGACAGCCCAATCAGCAGGCTCTTCAGCCAGTTGTTGGTGTGAAGTTGGGTCGTTACAGAACGAATAAGTTGATGAAGTGGCTGCATGATCAGAAAGTACCGAATATTATGCCTGTCGTTGACTGGCCAGATAGCGTTCGGCGAGCAACAATCCTAAAAATAACGTGAGTAGCCCGGTCTGTAAAAAGTTTACAGGATGGACGGCGGCAAGGCCGGTATCGGTGGACGCATCGGTAACGAACAGACTCGCCAACTGACTACGCGGCAACGGGGCCGAACCCGGCGATACGCCAAGATGCGTGAGCAACTGGCCAGCCAGCCACTCGGGTAGTTGACCACTGGTTACCCGTTCACTGCTTTGCGGCGTCAGCGGTTCAGGTACGCAGGTAACATTCAGTAAATCAGCGCTCCCCGCCTGGCCGGTGAGCGTGTATAACGTACCTGGCAACGGGTCGGCCACCGCCCGATCGGTAAGCACCCAGGCATAGGTTACCCCCGATACGGGCTGATTGTCGATCGTGAACGGGAGTCCGTATACAGATGTCAACGCATTGAGGGCGGCCTGAACCGTATTGCGTTCATCGGCCTGCCGAAATTGCACCAGTACCCGCAACGGCGCCGTAGCCACCGCCCTGGCTGGCGTTGAGCCTGCCGCAACAACGGTCAGTCGGTGGTCTGCCCCCACGGTCAACTGCTTCCCCGATGGCAGCGCAACAGACCGAAGTGTCGCCCTGGGCGACGGCACATCGGCGGCGTGCAACACAAAGCCCGGCGGCACCTGCAAGTGAGGCGCATCTACCCAGTCGGGGCTGTTGCTCAGGTACGTATGAAGTTGAACGGCGGGTTCGGTCAGTTCGATGATGGCCGTTTGCCACTGAAGCAACGTAGGTGGGGCAACGGTTGGCAAGGCGTTCAATGCGGTGACGGGCGTAAGCGGTACGGTGGCCCACATAAGGCGTTCTTGCTTCGTCAGAGCCTGGTCGAGTTCAAATTTATACGCCTCGACCACCGCCGAACTGGGCTCGACCAGATGCACCTTACGCCCCGCCGGAGCCTGCTCTTTGGCGGTGAACGACGGACGAGCCAGCAGTAAGGTCAAGGCAATGAGCAACAGGCACCGCAGCAGCAGCAACAACCAGTTGTCGAATCGAAAACCGCGTTTGGGCGGTTGATTGGGCGTTTCGAGCCACCGCAACATCGCCCAGGGCATGGGCCGCGCCTGTTGCTGATGCCAGAAATGCAACGCAATTGGCACGGTAACGGTCAGTAAGCCCCAAAGCAGCGATGGATGTTGGAAGAACATACGGTTAATTTATGGTGCTTATTTTTTCATCAACAATTTCGTCAATACCAGCGCGGGTGGGTCGGTAAGCAAGGCACGTACCCGGCTCAGGTAAGGCAGGTGCAACTGGTCGTCGAGCGTTTGAAAATAGGCCGTTGCCGCCGAACGAACCTGCGCCTGCACCGCCTCCGACTGAACATCGACTGTTTGGCCCGTTTCCAGATCCTGAAACTGGTAGAACCCACTCAGGTTGAAATCGACTTCCTGATGGCCCAATAGCTGAATCAGCAGTACCTCGCGCCGGGGCGTAGCCGCCGCCCGGAGCAACGTCAGCCACTCGTCGTTGAGTTGAAGCAGGTCTGATACCAGCACCAGCAATTCGGTCTGATTCCGGCGTTGCCCCGGCAGTTTGGGCACCGCATCGCCCCAGCCACCGGACGCTTTTACGCCCGCCAACGTACCCAGCACTTTCTGGAAAGCCTGTTTGCCCGGCGGCACCAACGGGTCGATCACACCGTTTTGCAACCCATATAAACTCAGTTGATCACCCTGCCGGTTGGCAATGTAAGCCAGCGATGCCAGCAGGACTTTTGCGTAGTCGAGCCGACTGACGGTGCCTTCAGCATAATTCATCGACCCCGACAGATCGAGCAGCAAACGTACCTGATGACTGCTTTCCGTTTCCGATTCACGCACCAGGTGCTTATCCGTCTGGGCAAACCGTTTCCAGTCAATCCGTTTCGGATCGTCGCCGGGCCGGTAGTCGCGGTACTGCGCAAACTCCACCCCTACCCCCGACCGGCGGCTACGGTGCAACCCCAGCGTCATTTCGTCGCTGACGAGTTGGCCCACCAGCGGAAGATTATTGAGTTTAACGAGTTCGAGCGCGGTCATTTTATGGATAAGACGTTAACGGTTGCCAACCAACTGGTTACTGACCTTTCACAATGGCCTCGATCACCTTATCGGTTGTAATTCCTTCTGAATCAGCGCGAAAATTCAAGGCTATCCGGTGGCGAAGTACGGGATAGGCCAGCGTTTGAATATCTTCGGGAATGACCGAGAAACGACCATTCAGTACGGCGCGGCCTTTGGCACAAAGAATCAGTGCCTGCCCGGCGCGAGGGCCGGCCCCCCAGTCGCACCACTGCTTGACAAACGCCACCGGGCTGTCGGAGGGGCGGCTGCTGCGAACCACTTTATTGACGTAAGTCAGCAGTTCGTCGGAGATGAATACCTGGCGGGTCAGCGTTTGCAGGTCGGCCACGTCGGCATCGGTCAGAATAGTCGAGAGCGTGGGGCGATCGGTGCCGGTGGTGGCCCGGAGCACCGCCAGTTCTTCCTGTTCCGATGGATACCCGAGGCGGATGTAGAGCAAAAACCGGTCGAGCTGGGCTTCGGGCAGTGGGTACGTGCCGGCCTGTTCAATCGGGTTCTGCGTGGCAATGATCAGGAACGGTTTGGGCAGCGGATAATCGGCACCGGCATAGGTAACCTTATACTCCTGCATGGCTTCAAGCAGGGCCGCCTGAGTTTTGGGTGGCGTCCGGTTAATTTCATCGGCCAGTACCACATTGGCGAAGATTGGCCCTTTGTTGAACTGGAAAAACTTCTTGCCCGTATGGTGATCCTCCTCCAGTACTTCGGTTCCTACAATGTCACCGGGCATTAGGTCGGGTGTGAACTGAATCCGCTTAAACGACATGCTCAACGTCTTGGCCAGCGTACTGACCAGCAACGTTTTAGCCAGGCCCGGCACGCCTTCCAGCAAGCAGTGCCCGCCAGCCAGCAACGTGATCAGTACCTCGTCGATGGCTTCTTCCTGACCGATGATAACCTTACCAATTTCTGCTTTCAACAGGGGCAGTTTGGCAACGAGTGATTTGTAGTGTTCTGTATTCATATGTTATAGTCTGGAAAGTCACTAGTCGGGAGTCGATAGTCTGGAAAGTCATTTTAGTGTTGCTGACGCCGCTATAGTGCTTTCGCGTCTGCAATACTAAAATGACTTTCCAGACTATCGACTCCCGATTATCGACTCATGCCCCCGTCAGGGCGTGTACCACAATATTGACCCCGAACTTGGTGTTGTCTTCGGCCAGGAAACGCTTGTTGCGGAAATCATAATCCCACTCGCAACCATAATCTTTATTACTGTAAAGCACCCCAATCCGGCCGTTGACCATGATCGCCTTCAGGTAATCATGCACCAGGTCATCGCCCCAGCCATTCAGTTCAAATGAAGTAGTCGGTGGGCCTTCCGGAAACTGGAAAAACGCCTTATAAATCGGGTGGTTATTCGGAATCTTCTGCAAGGCTTTTGGCCCAAAAGTGCGGGCCATCTCCTGCTCGAACGACTTGGCAAACAGCCCGTCGATGTCGTGATTGCAGTCGTCGACAAATACAAAGCCGCCATTTTGCACGTACCGCTTGAAATGATCGCGTTCAACGGCCGAGAACTCGACCAGTTTGTGCCCGCTGAGGTAGCAAAACGGACTGCGGAATAAATCGTTGCTGTTGAGTTGCACCACGCGCTCTTTTTCCTCAACCGGAATAGTCGTGTACTCGATCAGCGAGTGCAGGATGTTGGCTGGCATCCGCTGGTCGGTATCCCAGTCGCCAGAGGTGTATTGGATGCGGGTGAAGATGAAGGGTTTCAACAGATAGCGAAAAAAAGCCGGATTAGACTTTTCTTATAGACCAAGATAAGGGATAAATCTGTGACGAAAAAAAATGTAATTATATCAAGATTTAGTTGCTCCTGTTTTTACGCCTTATAATGGCTTTTTTGCTATATCAAAGTCGTGCACGGCACCGGCCGTGTAGTCAGGAGACGTATATCGGCAAGTAAATTTGTTTACTTATTTACTACATGTGGCTACACGGCAGGCTCCGTGTGCGACTTTAATGTTCGTGCAAACTATTCCGAAAAATAGTCGGACTATTTTCGATACGTGCAACTTTTTGCACCGCACCGTCGTTTTACTCATAACTATCGCAAAAAGCCTGTCAGCAGTACGCCGACAGGCTTTTTTGGTTTTCTACCGATTGACCTTCTACCGGCTGTCGGGCGTCCCACTAGACCAACAGCATGAAAGACCCTGTTTCACCATTCGACTGGCAGCGTATCTGGCTGCACGAGTATCCGGTAACGTACCTGGGCGAAGTAGCTTTTCGCACATTTTTTATGTTTATCGTTATTCTGGCGGCTCTCACTGTTTCGGGGAAGCGGGAGGTACGTCAGTTGTCGGTATACGAGCTGGTCTTACTAATTGGCCTCGGTTCAGCCGCGGGCGATCCGATGTTCTATCACGATGTGCCACTGGGCGCGGCCGTAGTTGTGTTTATCGTAATTATGGTTTGCTACAAGTTCATTACCCGGCTCAGCGATCGCAACCGAACGATCCGCGAAAAGCTGGAGGGCATACCCGTATACGTTATTGAAAACGGTTGTATTCTAACGCAGAACTTCAATGACGAAGACCTGGGCAAAGATGAACTCTTCGTTGATTTACGGCAGGCGGGCATCGAGCAGTTGGGCGAGGTTCGGGTGGCTATTCTGGAACCGAATGGTCAGTTAAGCCTGTATAAACAGCCTGATGAAGCAGTAAGACCGGGCTTACCTATTCTGCCAAAAGCCCTGGCCAAATTCACAAAACATATTGTGGTATCGGGTACCTACGCCTGCACGCATTGCGGCAATACGCAACCTATGCAACCTGACAAGGACCCGATCTGCCCGAACTGCCATAAGCAGGCGTGGGTGCTTGCACAGCGATGACTAAACTATTCTGAAAAATTATCAGCCTATTTTCAATCAGCGCAACTTTTTGCTCACTAGTACCGTTTTACCTATAACTACCCCAGAGAGCCCGTTAGCATCACGCCGACGGGCTTTTTTTATGCCCCGAAAATTGGAGTTAATTCAGCGCCTGAGAACCACGTACCGCCGATGAGTCTGCAGAAGACATGGCGCGCTCCTTTTCGGGGGCACAGCGCAGACAGAATTATTCTGAAAAATAATCGGGCTATTTTCAAACCATGCAACTTTTCCTGCTTCACCGTGGTTTTACCCATAACTATCACGAAAAGCCCGTCAGCACATATGCCGACGGGCTTTTTCTATGTTGACCTGAACGCTCTGACCTGACACGAACGGCTAGGCCGCAAACTCTTTGGGCGACGTACCTGTGAATTTTTTGAACGCCCGATTGAACGTAGCTTTTGAGTTGAAGCCACAGTCGAGCGCGAGGCCCAGAAAACTCAGGTGGGCATTGGCCGGGTCACGTACCTGCTGCTTGAATTCCTCGACGCGGTACTCATTCACAAAATCATTGAAGTTCTTGCCCGCCCCGGCATTGATCACCTGCGAAAGCATTACCGGATTGGTATACAGCCGACGCGCCAGATCGGGCAAGGCGAGGTCGGGTTCCAGATAGGGCTTTTCACGGCTCATATAGTTGAGCAGGGCAGAGAGCCGCTCGGGCAAATCGGTCAGCAGAATCGGCTCCTTTACCAGTGCCTCCGCTACAGGTACGTTTGCCAGGCCGCCTGCGCCTGTTTCGGCAGTTTCCAGAACAGGGATAACGGGTGCGTTATCAGGCAGGTCTGAAGTAAATAGTAGTTTTCGTGTAGCCTGCACCTGCGCGTAGCCTTGAATGCTGACATAATAGATTAGCACGACGGCGGCCAGATTCCCCCACCAATCCTGCCAGAACGAGAGGTCGAGCCACATGTCAATAAGTGCTACGGTCAGGCTAAAAGTAGCTGTGGTTAGCAGGGCAATCAGAAAGTTGCGATACCACTTGAAACTAATGGTGTCGGTTTCTGAAAACTGGTGCTTGATCCACTGCCGATAGCCGCGATACAATCGAAATGACCAGTAGAGGTAGAGGTATTGCTGTACCATCAACACGACGTATTCGATGAGACCAATCTGAAGGGGGTTATGTACGTTGGTTTCCCATTGTTGTACAAAGGCTGGCCCCTGCGCAAACACGACGAAGTGATAGACTGAATGAATCACGAATGGCAGCGCGTGCCAGGCGTCGGCGGGCCGAAACCGGAACGACGAATCGAATTGACTCTTCAGATAGAAATAAATGAGCGGCCCCAACAGGTAGCCTAAATCACGGGGAACAAACTCCAGTTGCCGCCACAGAATCTCGATGCCCCCGAACCCAAGCATATACACCCAAATCTCGAAGCAAAGGGCCACCAGCACCAATCCCAGCAGCTTATCCGACAATCGTTCTTCCCGATATCCTCTGACCCACAAAAGGATAGCATAGACCCAGCCCTGCACGAAGCCAAACAATAATGGGGTTGAATAAGCAGAGAAGTAAAACGTCATGGATGTATCAGGTGTTGGCGGGAAACGAAATACCTAAACTAATCGAGATTGATCACTCTACCGGCATCTTCTTTTTTTACGACCATAAACGGCTTGCCTGCGTCGATGCGTTTACCGCTCATGACCACGTCGACCTGATCGGAATTGGCGATGTAGAGTTTGGTGCCAACTGGGAATAACACCGATTTATTTCCCTTCGTAGCCAGCATGAAACCAGTAGTTCCGTTGCCGGTTTCGCCGGGGGCGTAGCTGACAAGGGTAATTTTCCGGGGTAATAAACTGGTGTTGTGCAGTTTGAACGCTACGCCCCCTTCATTGGCGGGTTTGGGGGTATCTTTGGGCGTAACAGTCCCGGTTGTCAGCATTTTACCTTCGTCGTCGGCGGATATGGTTAGAATCAGTGCTCCGGGCGTTTCGCCATCCTGACTGAAGTAGAGATTGGTGCCAACCGGCCAGCTTTTGGGTGTGGTTTCGCGCTTGCCCATCGTGAAACCGTAGGCAATACCCGGCCCCTGCGCCAAAAACATGCGGTGATAACCGAGCGTATTTTTAAGCATGAACGAAACCCGGGGTGTATTGGGTGCGACAGGCAGCGGGCTCGGCGTTTGGGCTTGCATTGAAGCGGTAGAGCCAGACAGAAGGCAAACGAAGATGATGGCGAACGAAAAAATGAGCGATTTCATGGTGATTGTGTTTATGCGGTGATTCTATTTTTTGCCGGCATAGCCCATGCTGAGGTTCCGGTCGCCCGATAGTTCAAGCGACAGTGTGGCCGAATTATCAGGCGATGCATTCACGAACACGGCCGTTGTCTGGGTCTCGAACTGCAAAAGCCGTTTTTCGCCCGGTTTTAGTTGCCCCAATGTGGTGACGGTCCCGCTGGCACTTCGCTGGCTAACGGCCACCGTGACTGCCCCAATATTTTTTACGAATGCTGAAAAAGCTTCCTGGTTTGTGCCGCCCAAATTGAACTCCCTAGCGGGGGGAATCGTGGTGACAGACCCAACAAACGAACGAATTGACTGGCAGTTGCTAAGAAATAGCGAGAGGGCCAACGCGGTGATGATAGTTTTCATGATTGTGTTTGCGTTTAACTAAGCCAAAGGTGGTGGGTTAGTGACCTTCAGTTCGCCTCAAAAAGAATATAGGACGGCTCAGATTATAACTTGGGCTTTCCTGACCCGTTTAGTGGTGAAGACGTTAGGAGTTTTATGCAACGGTGTTTACGGCTGGCAACAGGCGATACATTAATCACTCGTCACGCTATCAGCAGTTTATGCATCCTCAGAATCAAGTAAAATCAAGTCAAATCCTGGTTACTGATTCCCTTTCGTTTTGATGCGGCTGGCGTCGGTGCCGGTTTCGCGGTCGCGGGCACTTTTTACATCGTTACTACCAAAGCGGTAGCTAAACCGAAGACTTACCCGGCGGCTTTCCCATTTGCGGTCGATGGCAAACTGTTGCGTATTGAAATCGGCCGACTGCCTCCAGCGCATCGTGTTCAATACATCGTCGATGGTCAGGGTAAGTCTGCCACGGTCCTGCATCATCTTTTTCTGAAGGCTCAGGTTCACCGCGCCCAAACCGCCAATCTGGTAAACGGTCTGGGTAGTTGGTGCACTCCAGAAACCCGATACCTGCGTTGACCACACCTTCGATAGCGTAAAGGAGTGTTGCATGTAACCATCAAAGGCAAACGCCCGCCGGTCGAACGGTTCGGTGGCTGAGAGGTTTCCCTGAAAATGGTTCCAGGTGGCACCAGCGTAGAGGTAGCCGTTCCACCACTTCGTGATGGGCAGCGGCGTATTGACCGACAGGTTCAGTACATCTACCTTTCCTACGTTGGCCGTAGTCTGGTAACCGATCAACCCCTCCTGCCGAATGACATCGGTGGCATAATCGGCCGTGTGGCTGTAGGCAAGTTTCAGCGTCATGGCCCATTTGTAGGTGTAGCTCAGTTCGGCGTTGTGCGTGTAGGTAGGCCGCAAATACGGATTACCGCGCTGACTGGTGTAGGGGTCGATCTGGTAAATGAACGGGTTCAGATCCTGGTAGTTGGGCCGCCCGATCCGCCGACCGTAATTGAGCGAAAACTGGCTCTTTTCCGTGGCCTGATACTGTACATAGGCCGTAGGAAACAGATTCAGGTACGTTGTATCGGGCTTATTGATCGCGCGCTGATTAAGATCGGTTGACCGGCCCTTCACCGTTGCGTGTTCGGCGCGCAATCCAGCCTGTACCGTCCATTTCTTGCCAAGTGACTGGTTTACCGAGACGTACCCAGCTAAAACGATTTCACGATAAGTGAAGAAATTGGTACGGTTCAGGTCGGCTTGCTTTTCAACACCGGTAAACGCCAGCAGGTCATTGTCGGTAGCTACGTCGGTATGTTTGACCCCGGTTTCAAGTTTAGTCCGACTCGATTTCCATTCCTTCACCAGGTCTCCTTTCAGGGTCCTGATCGTGATACCGGTATTCGCATCGAACTGGTAGTACCGACGGAACAGCGGCTGGCTGGCGGCGTTCGTGTAGTCGCTGGTGATAGTGCTGGGCGATTCGTTGCCAAAGCGTGTGTAGTCGGCGTCGAGGTTCAGTTCCAGGCCCAGCGTGTCGGCATAGCGGTAGTTGAGTGCCGCGTTGGTCCGGTTGTTCCAACTGGGGTTGTTGACCCGGTTCACCAGGCTGGAATCGAGCCGCCCCTGACCGTTGATGATGTTGGTGGTTGTGTAGGTGCCGAACCGGTTGGCCGATGAATTGCCCGATACGATCAAGCCTACCGTAGACCGGGGGCTGATGAAGTAATCGAAGCCGCCTTTGTACACAATTGCCCGCGTGCCATCGGTATCGTAGCCACGTTGCAGAAACTGCGAACCCAGTGCATTCCGATCAATCAATACATTGGTTATCTGATAGTTATCACTCCCCGATAGGTTACCGAACAGATTCAGGTGTTTAGCGCGGTAGTTCAGATCAACGGCGGCATTGGCCCGGTGGTGATCACTTTGGCCGTAACCCGCCGACGCATTACCGTTGAGGCCGAGGCTTTTATCGCGGCGGAATTTGATGTTGATAATGCCCGCCCCACCCTGCGCATCGTAGCGCGCCGATGGATTTGTGATTAGCTCGACGGTGGCGATATTGGCCGCTGGCGTGGCCCGAAGCAGATTTGCCAGATCAGTAGCCGAGAGGTTGGTTGGCTTTCCGTCGATGAATACGTTGACGCCCTGTTTGCCCGCCATCCTGACATTATCGTTCGGGTCGATCACTACGCCGGGTGCCTGTTGCAGCAGTTCGTAAGCCGTTTTTCCCTGCGCTGTTGCATCGGCGGCTACGTTCAGCACGGTCTTATCAACCTGCTGTTCCACATACGGTTTACGCGCTGTTGCGGTCACGGTTTTCAACGTCTGTTCCGACGCCAGAAGCGTGATCGGTTCCAGGTACGTTACCTGCCCGATTCGCACGGTTATGGCTGCACTTATCACGTTGGCCATACCCACAAACGATGCCTGTACCCGGTAACTTCCCTCAGGTACGTTGCCGAATGTGAAGCGGCCATCCTGGTCGGCAACGGTGCCTTTCACAAACGCAGAGTCGGCTGAAGCAATCAGTTTCAGCGCCGCAAATGACGCTGGGGTAGTACCGGCGTTCTGCACCGTACCCATGATGGTTTGAGCTATAGCCGGGCTAACAGCCAACCAGAAAAGTGTCACGTAGAGTAAGCGAGCCATTGGTCAGATCAGCAGCGGCACCCTGCCCGACGTTGAGCAACCGGTGCGCTGTCTGATGGATCAAAGGTGGCCGGTATGCCTACTGGCTGCGCCTCATCATTAATTTGAGACGACTCAGATCATGAATTGAGCCGTAAAACGCTGCGCCGTGATTGACTGGTTATTTTTTCTGACTCACAAACTGGCCTTGCAGGTACGTTACGGCACGCTCCAGCGCCTTGTCTTTTCCACCAATGAGGTCGGCTACGGTTGGCTTCACCTCAATATCCGGCAAAACGCCGATGCCGACGAAATCGCTGCCATCGGCGTAGGTATCCCGTTTGGTACAAATCCGGGCCGACCCACCGCCCGGCATATCGAACGGCAGTGGTTGGCCCGTACTTCCCGTGGATGGTGCACCAATGATTGGAATTTTGCGCGTTTTGAGCTGTTTCACCAGAATGAGCATATCCTCGGCGGCCGAACCGGTATTGTTTCCTGCCAGGACCACCGTGGGCACCAGGAGTTTTGGGCCCGTGGCGTCGTTGTCGAAGGTGTTCACGTCGGCTTTGTACCAGAAGTCGCCCTTTGCCGTTTTGGTCGAACGGGCATACCAGTCATCTTTTTTCAGCCGGGCGGTGTCGATGGGTTCCTTTAATGCGTAGGTTCCCCAGGCTTTGTAAGCAGCGCGGTGTTCGCGGGTTCGCCAGGCTGAGCCCATCAATTCTTTCTGGTCGGTGAAGTAGTAGAGAATAGAGGCGCCGTTGCTCGTGCTGCCGCCACCATTCTGCCGGATGTCGAGGATGATTCCCTTTGCCATGCGTAATTGAGGCAGCATCGCCTTGAATTCAGCCACAATTTTATCGTCACCGAAGGAGTTCAATTCTACCCGCGCAATGTCGCCGGGCAGCATGGTCAGGCTGGATAGTTTCGATGGCGTCACGCTGCTGCCATCGCCGTTGAGCCAAGCCGACCCGTCGCGTTCACGCTGAGAGAACAGCCGCGAGTTATAGGTAATCACCTTGCCGGCTGGCGTCCGTAATGTCATCGGGTAAATCGTGCTGGTGTCGGCGGTGGCGCTCCAGAGTCGGAACATGGCGGCATTCCATTTTTCATGCTCACCAGAGGCCGACACATACGGAAACACTTCCTGGTCAAGGTATTGTCGGATAGGTTGCCCGTTGATCGTCAACAGTTCAGAGCCCACAGGTACGTTGTCAGACAATCCTTTCAGCACCCGCGTGACGTAGGGTTTCTGGTCGATGATCGTCCAGCGAAAAGGTACGTAGGTTGAGAATTTATAGATCGACCAGGGGCCGTTTATGTTGGTATGGCCATCTTTGAGCAATGCGCAAAACCGCTCCATAGTCCGGTAATACGCAAAGTCGTTTTTGGTTGCTAATACCTGCGGAATATAGGCCCGGTAGGCACTGTCCCAGTTGATCTTCGCTTTGTCAAAATAAGCGAAATTGTACTTCGCTTCTGACCAGAACGTCGATAGTCCATACAATTTTTCGGTATCTGTGATCGTCGCGGGTCGAACCACCTGCGCCCGAAGCGCAACCGATAGTAGTAGACAGACTAGTAGGAAGAGAGATTTCATAAGTTGTCCAGGTTAATTGTGTGTACCATATCAATGATGCATTCTTCATAATACAGGTTGCACTGTTGCCTACCGAATGGCTTATTTATTGACTGTACCTAAACGCTAACTAGCCCTTTCAGCCACAAAAAGGGCGAACCGAAGTCCGCCCTTCAACGTAGTTTGCATTCACCAAAACCGCTTCCTGACACCTACAGATGATCTGTTTTCATCAGTTGCTGTAGCGTTTCCAGATTGAGTTGCTGATCGAAAATGGCCTTTATCGGAATACGAAAGCCCGGCACAGTCAAGGCGTCAAGTGTGTCCCCAACGAACAGGGTTGCCGCCGATGCAAAGGCCATTGTCGCTTCATCGAGTTGGTATTGCTCCAGCGATTTACGTACCGGGTCAATGATCCAGTATTCACGAACGCCATGCGCCGCATAATCTTCAAATTTTATGCCTCTATCCCGACTCGTTGTACTTCTTGACAGGATTTCAACGATCAAATCGGGCGCCGGATGCACCATCGTTTCGTCATCGAATGTACTGGCCACTTCCTTATTCCAAAAGCATATATCCGGTTCGTAATCATTCCGTGTCAGACTTACGAGCGCCTTTTCTGAATCTACTGCCCCCAAGTCATGGAGTAAAACAAAGTTCTGAAGCAGGTTTTCGAGAAACTTCGACGCATCCAGATGCCGACGACGCACCGGCGAGTGCATAATCACTTCACCGTTGATAAACTCGGCCTTTACCTCATCTGTCAGCCATTCACGAAATGCCCGGCGGCGTTGCGTTTCATCGTCCAGAATAGCCTGAACGCGCTCAATAACGAGCCGGGCATCAGGTGCTTCAAGCAGATCAGCAATACGATTAGTTAGCATGGCACTAAATTAACAGTTAATTGAACGCACAAAAGCGGGCATAGTCGAATGTAGCGTTTCCTTTCGACCTATACCCGCTCTACTAATTCAGACGCTTTCGCTTCTACTTTTCTTCTACACCGCGTCGGACAAACTGCTGAAGGTAAACTCACGAATCTTCATCGGTGGAATCAGGTAGTTGGCATCCGATTCGGTGCTGACCACGCGCTCGGGTTTGCCCAGCGTTTCGAGGTTGTTGAGCATGATCACCGGGCTCTCGTTGAACCGGAAATTCTTCACGGCATGCTTGATCTTGCCGTTCTCGATGTAGAACGTCCCGTCGCGGGTGAGGCCGGTGAGGAGCAGCGTTTGCGGGTCGACCGGGCGGATGTACCAGAGTTTGGTGACCAGAATACCTCGTTGGGTGCTCTTTATCATGTCTTCGAGCGAGGCTGTTCCGCCCGCCATGATCACGTTATTGGGAAATGGAACGGATGCTTTGCCCTGCTTCTGTGCCCAGTAGCGCGAGTAGGCCATATTTTTCACCACACCTTTCTCAATCCAGTTCAGCTTCTGCTGCGCCTGTCCGTCGCCGGCCCAGGGCGAAGCCGGTAGCTCAGCATTGGTCGGATCTGAATAGATGGTTACGCGGGGATCAACGATTTTTTCGCCGAGTTTGGTTTTGCCGCCGGGCTTGCTCAGGAAACTCCGCCCTTCGTCGGCCGAGCGGGCGTCCATGGCGAAGAAAACGTTTTCGAGGAGTACCGCTGCCGCTGTCGGCTCCAGAATAACGGTGTATTTGCCCGGTTCAAGTGCTTTTGCGTCGGCAGAGGCAACGGCTTTCTGCATGGCAATACGCGTGGCAGCAGCCGTGTCGAGCTGCTTCACGTCGCTGAAGCCTTTGATCACGTAGCCGGAGCCTTTGCCATCATCGGTACGCACCGTCAGCGAGAAGTTGACGTTCGTGTCGGGATAGTAGGCGAAAAGGCCTTTCGAGTTCATCATGGCCTGATAGCCGTGATAATCTTCCATGAACCCGGCGGCGGTGAGTTTGGCGGCGCGGGTGAGTTCCAGGCTTTTGGCAACGGCCTCGGCGCGGGCATCGGGCGTAATGTTGGCCGTGCTGGCAAAATAGCCACTGCTTTTCAGGTACGTCTGCGGACCCAGAATGCCCACATATTCCGGGTTTTCGGGCGCTAGTTTCGCCAGTTCTTCGGCCCGGCGCACCACTTTTTCGAGTGACGCATCATCGAACTCATCAACCGTAGCCGTGCCTACTTTCTTGCCGAATGCCGATTGCACCACCAGGTTCTGGTTGGCTTTGGCACCGCTGGTCGACACTTCATTGCGGGCGTAGCGGATATTTCCCCGCTTTTCGCCCGACAGGTTCACCTCACACTCGTCGGCCTTCGAGTAGCTGAGCACTTTGGTAAGCAGAGCCTTGGCCTCCGCTTCAGTTAAGATTGTTGCCATCTTTAAAGAGTCATTAGGTGGTCATTAGCTGTGCGTCATGTATGGTCATTAATCGTCATTAATCGTCACTAGTAGTCATTGATTGCTTACAACAAATGACTACTAGTGACGATCAATGACCACCTAATGACCATACATGACGCACAGCTAATGACGTTTCTTATATTTTCCTAGCTGTATTGATCACATTAACGCCGTTGAAACGCGTGGTGCTTGACCCGTGCGACACGGCACTCACTTGCGAGGGCTGACCTTTACCGTCGAAGAACGAACCACCAAGGCGATAATCGCGCTCATCGCAGATGGCGGCACATGAGTTCCAGAACTCCTGCGTGTTCGACTGGTAGGCCACATCTTTCAGCATACCGGCAATCTGACCGTCTTTAATTTCGTAGAATAGTTGCCCCCCAAACTGAAAGTTATACCGCTGCTGATCGATCGAAAAGGAACCGTTGCCAATAATGTAAATGCCTTTCTTCACGTCTTTGATCATCTCTTCTACTGACAGCGGCGCTTTTCCTGGTGCCAGCGAGACGTTGGGCATGCGCTGGAATTGCACCGTTCCCCATGAGTCGGCGTAGCAACAGCCGTGCGACTCTTTTTCGCCAATAATGGCTACCTGATCGCGAATAGCCTGGTAATTGACCAGCACGCCATCTTTCACCAGATCCCATTTTTTGGTCGCCACGCCTTCATCATCATAGCCAACAGCACCCAGCGAACCGACCTGTGTTTTGTCGGCGAAGAAGTTGACCAGCTTGCTGCCGTATTGAAAATTCTTCGACTGCCACTTGTCGAGCGTGGCAAACGACGTACCTGCGAAGTTGGCTTCATAACCCAGCACCCGGTCAAGCTCCAGCGGGTGACCCACCGACTCGTGAATGGTCAGCATCAGATGGCTTGGGTCGAGGACGAGATCATATTTGCCCGCCTCCACTGACTTGGCCGACAGCTTCTGTTTAGCCTGCTGAGCCGCCGCCGTTACATCTTCGAGCATATCGTAGCCCTTATTGTAGCGGGTTGTCACCCCGGCAATCTTGTCGGAGGGGTTCACCTGCAAGTACTCGTAGCCCATGCCCATTGGGGCGCTCAGGGCGTCGCGTGTTTCAAATTTACCCGATTTGGGGTCGATGCACGTTACGTCGAAAATCGGCCAAATCCGGTGAACATCCTGGTCAGCATACGTACCGTCTGACGAGGCAAAGTATTTCTGCTCGTTGACCATAAAGAGCACCGAGTTCACGTAGTTGGCTCCATTTTTCAGGGCCGCTGCATTCACGCCCAGTAGCAGGTCAACTTTTTCCTGAATGGGCACCTCGAAGGCATTTTTCTTGATCGGCGCTTTCCATTCCACTTCGCCGTAGCCTTTTTGCGGAGCCAGTTCGACCGGCTTTTTCATCAGGCGCGAGTTGGCTTTGGCAATAGCTACGGCTTCTTCAGCAACACGCGCTACGTCGGCTTCGTTTTTCGCATCGACCAGGGCCGAAAAACCCCAGCAGCCATTGGCAATCACGCGTACACCCACGCCATAGCTTTCAGTGTTTACAATGTTCTGCACCTTGTCTTCGCGGGTGATGACGAACTGACGCAGGTAACGGCCAATACGTACATCGGTGTAGGACGCCCCTTTGGCTTTGGCAGCGTTGAGGGCAGCATCGGCGAGGCGTTTTTTCACGGCTACATCGAGGCCACCGTCAAGGAGTACACTCGGGTCGACAGATCGACCAAAGGAGGAAACGTTGGGCAACAGAATGCCAGCGGCACTCAGGCCCAGCATTTGATTAAAATGTCGGCGGTTCATTGAGGTTTTGGTTGAAAAATGAAGGCTGGGTACGTTATGACTGAAGGCTACACATTTTCCCCGTCGAAAGATGCTACCGAAGACCCTATCGTTGCATAACTGACAGGCCCATGTGCGTATCGTACCAATTCACAATATCTACTTATTTCGGTAAAAAGTACGTCGGGATTTACATGAACGGTGGTGTGGGTAGTGCTAATCAACAGGCATTACTTATAAATACCTCATCAGCATATAAAGGGTAGTCAACTAATTGCTGACGCCTGGCCCTTCGACTCCGCTCAGGGTGACAACTCACTCAAGAATGTTCATGACGAACTTGAGTGGGAGTGTCACCCTGAGCGGAGTCGAAGGGCCAGGCGTCAGCAATTAGTTGATTAGTAGCCAAGCGTAGCTACTACACAGCGTCTGACAGGCTGGTGAAAGTAAAATCGCGGATCTTCATCGGTGGAATCAGGTTGCCGCCTGCGCGAACAGGTTTACCCAGCGCCTCGACGTTATTGAGCATGATGATCGGGCTTTCGTTGAAGCGGAAGTTTTTTACCGGGAACTTGATCTGCCCGTTCTCGATATAAAACGTCCCGTCGCGGGTCAGGCCGGTGTAGAGCTGGGTTTGTGGGTCAACGGCGCGGATGTACCAGAACCGCGTCACCAGAATACCCTTGTCGGTGCTCTTGATCATCTCGGCCAGCGATTGATTGCCGCCGAGCATGATAAAGCCACCCGGTCCCGGAATTGGCTCTACGCCTTTCTTGTCGGCCCAATACCGCGAGTAGGCCAGGTTTTTAACAATGCCGTTCTCGATCCAGGTACGTTTCACTTGTGGAAGTCCATCGTTGCCGCCTCCGCCGCCACGGCCGCCGCCGCCACCTCCACCACCAAAAGGCGACAGGGGTAACTCGAGATTCATCGGGTCGGAGATGATGGTAACGCGCTCATCGAAGAGTTTTTCGCCCAGCCGCGTGCCGCCGCCTTTCTTGCTCATAAACGAACGTCCCTCGTCGGCCGAGCGGGCGTCGACGCTCCGCATCATGTTTTGCAGCAGTTCGACCGAAGCGGTTGGTTCCAGAATCACGGTGTATTTACCCGGCTCCAGTGCCCGTGCGTTTACCGAAGCCATAGCTTTCTGCATGGCAATTTCCGTAGATGCCCGGGTGCTGAGTTTGCTCACATCGTTCACGTCGGGGTTGGCGTAGCCCGAACCGGTACCATCGGCGGTGCGAACAGTAATCGAAAAATCAACGCTGGTCGATTTGTTATACCCGAACAGGCCTTTACTATTTCCGATGGCTGTAAAACCGGTGGTATCTTCCATGTACCCGGCGGCGGTCAGGTTTTTCTTGCGGCAGGGGTCAATGCTGTCGAAAGCGGCCTGCGCCCGAATATCCGGGGTAATGTTGGCCGTACTCTGGGCAAACGTATTCGTTTCCAGGTACTTCTGTGGCCCGAGCATCGGCATGTACTCGGGATTTTCAGGCGCCAGCCGGGCAATTTCCTCGGCCCGACGTACCGTCTTTTCCAGCGACGCATCGTCGAACTCGTTGATGGTAGCCGTACCGCTCTTCTTGCCAAACACCGACGTTACCGACAGACCCAGGCTGTCGGATTCGCCACTGGTCGACACCGAGTTACGAGCGTACCGAATATTGCCCCGGCGTCCGCCCGACAGGCCTACACTCATCTCATCGGCCTTGGAATAGGCGAGTACCTTATCGATGATTTTTTTAGCTTCTTCTTTTGATAGGATGGCCATGTGAATTGCTATGTTGATGTAATGCTGTTATTGGGTGGTCATTTGCTGCGCGTCATTTAATGACAATAAATGACGCGCAGCAAATGACCACCCAATAACAGCATTGATTTAGATTTTCCTCGCCGTATTGATAACGTTGACACCGCTGAACCGGGCCGTTGCACTACCGTGGGAGACGGCGCTGCTCTGGCTTGGTTGCCCTTTGCCATCGTTGAAGGCACCGCCAAGCCGGTAATCGCTTTCGTCGCAAACGGCCACGCAGGAGTTCCAGAATTCGCGGGTGTTGGCCTGATAAGACACATCTTTGAGCATACCGGCAATCTGTCCGTCTTTGATCTCGTAGAACAGTTGACCACCAAACTGGAAGTTGTACCGCTGCTGATCGATGGAGAACGACCCATCGCCGATGATGTAGATCCCTTTCTTCACATCTTTAATCATCTGCTCGACAGAAAGCGGTGTTTTGCCCGGAGCCAGCGACACGTTGGCCATCCGCTGGAACTGTACTGAACTCCAGTTGTCAGCGTAGCAGCAGCCCTGCGACTCTTTCTCGCCAATGATGTGTACCTGATCGCGGATAGCCTGATAATTGACCAGCACGCCATCTTTCACCAGATCCCAGCGCTTGGTTTTCACGCCTTCATCATCCCAGCCCACGGCTCCCAGCGAACCGGGTTGCACCTTGTCGGCAAAGAAGTTGACCTCCTTACTGCCATACTGGAAATTCTTCGACTGCCATTTATCGAGCGTGGCGAAAGACGTACCTGCGTAGTTGGCTTCGTAGCCCAACACGCGGTCGAGTTCCAGCGGGTGACCCACCGATTCGTGGATCGTCAGCCAGGTGTGCGACGGGTCAAGAACGAGATCATACTTACCGGCTTCTACTGACTTGGCCGAGAGTTTCTCCTTCGCCTGTTTCGCCGCCAGTGTGATGTCTTCCAGCATATCGTAGCCCTTGTTGTAGCGGGTCGTAATGCCGGTTACTTTGTCTGACGGATTTACTTGTAGATACTCATAGCCCATGCCCATCGGGGCACTCAACGAATTACGCGTCGAGAATTTACCACTCTGCGGATCAACGGCGGTCACTGTGAAGCTTGGGCCAATCCGGTGAATATCCTGATCAGAGTATGTCCCGTCAGTTGAGGCGAAGTACTTCTGCTCGTTGACCAGGAACATCACATTGTTTACGAAGTTGGCTCCGTTTTTCATCGCCGCTGCATTACAGGCCAGCAGCAATTCGACTTTTTCTTTAACGGGCACCTCAAAACCGTTCTGCTTGATCGGGGCTTTCCAGCTTACCTCACCAAAGCCTTTCTGCGGAGCCAGTTGCACCGGCTCGGTCAGTAACCGGGCATTGGCTTTGGCAATGGCTACGGCGGTTTCGGCAGCTTTTGCCACTACCGATTCGTTGCGGGCGTCGCCTACCGATGCAAAACCCCAGCAGCCGTTGGCAATGACACGTACCCCCACACCAAACGATTCGGTGTTGATGATCCCCTGCACTTTATTCTCGCGGGTGAGCACCGACTGGTTGAGGTACCGGCCAATCCGGACGTCGGCGTAGGTGGCTCCTTTTGCTTTGGCGGCGTTGAGTGCCGCATCGGCCAGCCGCTTTTTCACGGCAATGTCGAGGCCCGGCTCAAGCAGCGCTTCGGCAGATACCGAACGGGCAAAAGCAGGCATCGTGGGTGCCAACATGCCAACGGCACCAAGGCCCAGCATTTGGTTAAAATTGCGTCTATTCATAATATTTTAGTCATTTGCTTTGCGTCATTAAACTGCGTTGTCAGTAGGCTTCGCCGTCATTTGCGTCGCGTCATCAGGTGGTCATTGATTATCATTCGTCGTATGTACATAATGACTACAAATGACCATGAATGACAGCGAAGCGAATGACCACCTAATGCCGCGAAGCTCAATGACAGCGCAGCGTAATAACCTCTTTATACTGCGTCTGAAAGGGAAGTGAAAGTGAAGTCGCGGATTTTCATGGGGGGAACGAGGTTGCCTCCCATCCGAACCGGTTTGCCCAAAGCTTCGAGATTATTGAGCATGATGACCGGGCTCTCGTTGAACCGGAAATTTTTGACCGGGAATTTGATCTGTCCATTTTCGATATAGAACGTCCCGTCGCGGGTGAGGCCGGTGTAGAGCAGCGTCTGCGGATCGACCGGACGGATGTACCAGAACCGGGTGACCAGAATGCCTTTCTCGGTGTTTTTGATCATGTCGGCCAGCGACTGCGTACCACCTTCCATGATAAAGTTACCACCGCCCGGCGTAGCGTGAACGCCCTTTTTCTCCGCCCAATAGCGCGAATACGGCATGTTTTTCACCACGCCTTTTTCAATCCAGGTCACTTTTTCCTGCGGCCGACCGTCGCCACTGAACGCTCCGTTAGGTACGTCCAGATTAGTCGGATCAGAATAGATGGTAACGCGCTCGTCGAATAGCTTTTCGCCCAGCCGCGTACCGCCACCTTTTTTGCTCAAAAATGAACGTCCTTCATCAGCCGAACGGGCATCCATCGACCGAACCATCGCGTTTAGCAGCGACGCATCGACGTTGGCCACCAGCGCGGCAGGTTCGAGAATGACGGTGTATTTTCCCGGTTCCAGTGCCCGGGCGTTGGTCGACGCCATCGCTTTCTGCATCGCAATTTCGGTGGCCTCGCGCGTATTCAACTTGCTCACGTCCGTCACGTCGCGGGTGGCGTAGCCAGAGCCTGTACCATCGGCCGTGCGTACGGTGACCGAGAACTCGACCGACGTTTCGCGGTTATAAGCCGATAGCCCTTTGGTGTTGCCAATGGCGTTGAACCGGGTCGAATCTTCCATATAGCCGGCCGCCGTCAGGTTCTTTTTCCGGCAGGGGTCCACGCTGTCGAACGTCGCCCTGGCCCGGTAATCAGGGTCCATATTGGCGGTGCTTTTAGCGTAAGGGTCCGTTTTCAGGTACGTCTGCGGCCCCAGCAAGGGCATGTATTCGGGGTTTTCGGGAGCAAGCCGGGCCACTTCCTCGGCCCGACGGACGGTCTTCTCCAGCGACGCATCATCCAGTTCGTTGATGGTAGCCGTTCCCGACTTTTTACCGAACGACGCCGTTACGCCCAGCGATATGTTCTCCGACTCGCCACTGGTCGACACCGCATTGCGGGCGTAGCGAATGTTGCCCCGGCGTCCACCCGACAAGCTCACGCTGAGGTCGTCGGCTTTGGAAAACGAGAGCACTTTATCGATAATTCTCTTTGCTTCTGCTTCTGTTAGAATAGCCATGTATTGGGGCATTAATGGTCATTACGCTGTGCTGTCATTGATTGTCATCAAGTGGTCATTCATAGTCATTACTTGTTTTACGACAAATGACTATGAATGACCACTTAATGACAATCAATGACAGCACAGCGTAATAACATTTCTTAGATTCTCCGTCCGGTATTGATTACGTTGACGCCGTTGAAGCGCGTGGTGGGTGAGCCGTGCGAGACGGCACTGACCTGTGACGGTTGCCCTTTCCCGTCGAAGAACGAGCCGAATGTGCGGTAATCGTCTTTGTCGCAAAGCTGGGCGCACGAGTTCCAGAACTCCTGCGTATTGGCCTGATACGCTACGTCATCGAGCATACCGACGATCTCGCCGTTCTTGATTTCGTAGAATAGCTGACCGCCGAACTGGAAGTTATACCGCTGCTGATCAATGGAATACGATCCGCGACCAATGATATAAATGCCTTTATCAACGCCCTTGATCATATCGATCACCGAGCGTTTTTCGGTGCCGGGTTTCAACGATACGTTCGGCATCCGCTGGAACTGTACCGAATCCCAGTTGTCGGCGTAGCAGCAACCGTTCGATTCTTTACCGCCCAGAATAGCCACCTGATCGCGGATAGCCTGGTAGTTGACCAGTACCCCGTTCTTGATCAGATCCCATTCTTTGGCCGGCACGCCTTCGTCGTCGTAGCCAACGGTTCCCAGTGTGTACGGCTGTTTTTTGTCGGCCACAATGTTGACCAGGTCACTGCCATATTTGAACGACTTGGTTTTCCACTTATCCAGCGTGGCGAAGGACGTACCTGCGTAGTTGGCTTCGTAACCCAGCACGCGGTCAAGCTCCGTTGGGTGGCCCACCGATTCGTGGATGGTCAGGCCGAGGTGGTTGGGGTCGAGAACTAGATCGTATTTACCGGCCGTAACGGTTTTGGCTGTCATTTTCTGCTTCGCCTGCCTGGCGGCCAGCGTGGCATCTTCCACGATATCGTAGGAATTCCGATAGCCGACCAGCCCGTTCGGACCAGCGATTTTCTCCGACGCCAGCCCGTCCATATACTCGTAGCCCATGCCCATCGGTGAGCTGAAGGCGTCGCGGGTTTTGAACTTCCCGGCGGCCCGGTCTACGGCCGTTACCGTAAACGTTGGCCAGATCCGATGTATGTCCTGATCGATGTACGACCCGTCTGTCGAGGCGAAATACTTCTGTTCATTGATCATGAACAGGTTCGACGTCATGAAGCCCGCCCCGTTGTCCATCGCGGCGGCGTTGGTCTTCAGCAACAGGTCGATTTTATCCTTCACCGGAATCTCGAAGGCGTTTTTGACGATCGGCGTTTTCCACGACACCTCACCAACGCCTTTCTGCGGGGCCAATACAACCGGCTCGGTCTGCAACTTGGCATTCGCTTTGGCAATAGCTACGGCCGTTTCGGCGCATTTGGCAATACCGGCGGGTGTAACGTCACTCGTGGCGGCAAAACCCCAGGTGCCGTTAGCAATCACCCGAATACCCACCCCAAACGACTCGGCATTACTGATGTTCTGCACCTGTTTTTCGCGAGTGAACACATACTGTTGCAGGTAGCGGCCAATGCGGACGTCGGTATATGAGGCTCCCTTGCTTTTGGCGGCATTGAGTGCAATGTCGGCCAGCCGCTTTTTTGTGGCCACATCCACACCGGGTTCCAGCAGCCGCTCAACCGATACGGTGTTCCCGTAAACGGGCACACCACCGACCAGCAGCCCCCCAACGCCCAATCCAGATAAGTTGATGAAGTTACGTCTGTTCATATAATGAATATAATATTGAATTATTGGGCAAACTCACTAAAAAGCAGCACAATCTACGGCCTGTGTACACTACAGACAACTTTTTATGATGAATGGCGGGCAACATTTCACGATAAAAATGGGTTGGCACAATCAGGCGATAAGTTGTAGAGGATAAATCAAGTAATTACTGGCTATAGTGCAATATGGCTATTGACCCTATAAATCAGCGATTAACTTTATGTGCAGCCACGGTTAATTCTACGGCTAAAAACAGCCGCATCTGTAATATAAAGGCAACAAAGGGGTAAAACTCCCATCATGTACCCGGCCCACCTTTGCGGGATAGACTAGCGGCTCCAACTGGTGCCCTATGCATCTTCCTCAACGAAAGCAGAAACGCATGATAACACGGTTACTACTTGGCCTAAGCGTGGGGCTACTGGTTGCCTTCAACGGACCAGCCATTAATCTGACGATCACTACCTCGACAACCATCGACTCGCTCGGTGCCTGCCAGGGCGTTAGTTACCAGAAAGGGAAAGTGTACCTATACGGCGACCGGGAAATAGGCGTGATACGTACCTACACCGTTGGCACTAACGCACTGACGTACACTGGGCAGGAAGTTAAACTAACCGTAGGCGGCCAGGATGTGATCAACCATCCGACGGGCATTGCCTACAATGGAAAAGGCCCCACGTTCATCGGCAACAGCATCCGCCTGAATCCGGAAGGCACCAAGTGGCGGGCTGTGATTTACTGCGTCAACTGGCCGGGCTTGCTCCGCACGGGTACGCTCGATGGCAATTTGCTCAACACGATCGACGATGACGCCTGCATTCAGGGCACGCGACCCGAATACATTCAACTCGGCAACAAATGGTACGTGGCCACGGCCGACTATGGCGACAAGGGTAACGAGGTACGTCTTTACGATCCTGAACGGCTGGCTAAGGCGAAAAAGACGAGCGAACCGGGCGTATTGGTGAAGAAATTCACGTGTACCCCCTTCGTGCAAAACCTTCACTGGGTGCCGGAAAAAGGCGTGTTGGTCCTCATCCAGAATCAGATTGAAGGCCGTCGGTGGCGGTTTACGTTCGTGGATTTGAAGAAGTCGCTGGAATCAGGGCAGCAGCAGGTTATCAACATCATCGACACGGATAAGGCTGATGAACTGGAAGGTTTCACCTTTCTCAACAATACCGGTACAGGTCTGGCAGTAACGTCGGCACGCAGCAACAACGTGCATTTTATGCAGGGCGCCTGGTAAAGCCACCCACTCTCATCCCATAAATAAATCAACCAGTTATTTGACATGAATCGCTACTCAATCGACTTGAGCCGGTCGCTGATGGGCCTACTTTGCCTAAGCAGTTTACTCGCTTATCAACCCGCGCTGGCTGGCGGCAGGCCAACAGCCAGCCATTTAGCAACGGCCGGTAGCCGGGTCATTCGCCTGACAGGCACCGTTACCGACGAACAGAATCAACCGATTCCCGGCACCAACATTATTGAAAAACAGACGCGGAAAGGCACCGTCACCGATGCCAACGGGCAGTTTTCGCTGGACGTAAACCCGGGCGCTACGCTGGTGTTTTCGTCGGTTGGTTTTGCCACGCAGGAAATTGTGGTTGGCTCACAGCCAACGCTGAACGTAACGCTGAAAGAAGACGTCAGCCAGCTCAACGAAGTGGTGGCGGTCGGTTACCAGACGTTACGCAAGAGCGATGTGACCGGGGCTGTGGCCAACGTGAAAGCCCGCGAACTGAACACAACCGCTCCCACGCTGGGGCAGGCGCTGGTTGGTAAACTGGCCGGTGTGCAGGTGTCGCAGGTGGGTGGTGCGCCCTACAATCCGGTCAAAATCCGGGTACGTGGTATTGGCTCGATCAACGCCAGTTCTGATCCATTGTACGTCATTGATGGTTTTCCGGCGGCGAATGACGTGTTTATCAATCCCAACGACATCGAAAGCATCGACATTCTGAAAGATGCCGCCTCGGCCGCTATCTATGGCTCACGGGCATCGGGCGGTGTGGTGCTGATCACGACCAAACGGGGTAAAGACGGCAAAGGAAAGTTGGACTACGAATTCCAGTACGGCATCAATCAACTGGCCAAGAAAGTGGAGTTGCTCGATGCCAACGGCTTTGCCCAACTGGTGATCGACGGCCGCAACAATACCTACCGTGACCTGGTACAGAACAGCGGCAAACCCTGGAACGATGCCATGTTCTCCGATAATAACGCCACCCGGATTGCCAACGTGGGCAATGCTGCGTCGGTCAGTATTCCGACGGATATTTATGATTTCGCTAACCAGAAGCTCATCACGCCCAAGTACAACACCGACTGGCAGGATGCGCTTTACCGCAACGCGCCCGTCAGCCGCCATAACCTGACGTTCTCGGGCGGCAGCAACGGGGTTCGATACCTGCTCAGTGGCGATTACCAGAATCAGCAGGGAATCATCGTGGCGACCAAACAGGAGCGGGTCAACTTTCGGGCCAACGTGGATGGTGATATCAGCAAGAAATTCAAGGTCGGTGCCAGTTTTTTTGTCACGTCGAACATTAACCGCGAAGTGCAGGAAGGCCGTTTCAACCAGGGGCCGATACTGGGTGCGTTGATCTATCCGCCTACGTTCCCGGCCTACGACGCCAACGGTGTGCTGATCAAAAATGCAGTAGCCGCCCAACAGCCAACCTACGGATACCAGACCGTTGAGAACCCGGTGGCGCTGGCGATGGAAACGAATATAAACCGCCGGGGGCTGCGGGGTACGTATAACGGTACGGCCAGCTACGAAATCATTCCCGGACTGATTGCCAAAGCCAACCTCGGTTTTCAGACGTACAACGAGAAATACGAATTTTACCTGCCTACGAGCCTGAGCAACGGCAACAATCCGCCCTATTCGGCACAGGCCATCGCCGCCGCTACGGCAACTGCCCAGACCATCAGCACGCAGAATGCCCTGGCTGAGTTTACGGCCACCTACGCCAAGCAGATTGGCCGCCACAGCCTGAACGGACTGATTGGCTACACCGCGCAGAAAACAAACCTCGACCAGATCAGCGTGTCGGCGCAGGGTTTCCAGAACGACGCCGTGCAGGAAATTACCGCTAAAGGGGCCGACCCAACCAACTTTTTCCTGAACGCGGGCGGAACGGGCAAAACGGAAGAAACGCTCCTCTCCTACCTGGCGCGGGCTGAATACAACTACGATAGCCGCTATTACCTGACGGCCGCTTTCCGTACTGATGGCTCGTCGCGTTTCGGACCGGCCAACCGCTGGGGTAATTTCCCGTCGCTGTCGGCGGGCTGGACAATCTCCAACGAGTCGTTTTACCGGGATTGGCTGGGTGCAGCGTCGACCCTGAAACTGCGCGGAAGCTGGGGCCTGACCGGTAACTACAACATTCCGCTCTACGGGTTCCAGCAGACGATGGCCAACCCCACCGGGGCCGTATTTGGAGCCGGAACCATCCAGACGGCGTTTTATTCGGGCGGCCTGAAAGACCCCAGGTTAGGCTGGGAATCGACCTCGCAGTTCAACGTGGGTCTTGACCTGGGGTTGTTCAACAACCGACTGTCGCTTATTGCCAATGGGTACGTTAGTAACTCATACAACCTGCTGTTCAACCAGCCCATTTCGGCCATTTCGGGTGCCACCAGCATCCTCACCAACCTCCGGGATTCTAAAATCCGCAACCAGGGCATCGAGTTTCAGATCGACGGCCGGGCCATTGCCACCCAGGATTTTAAGCTGAACCTAAGCGGCAACATCTCGTTCAACCAGAACAAGGTGTTGAATATGGGCGGTGCCAATACCATTCTGGTGGCTGGTGCCGAGCGGTCGTACATCACGCACATCACGCAGGAAGGGCAGCCCGTCGGCATGTTCTACGGCTTCAAAGTGATTGGCATGGTTCGTCAGAAAGACATGGACAACATCGCCGCCGACAATGCGGCCTACAACGCTGCTACCCAGTCATTTCCGCAGGGGTACGTGCTGAAAGGACCCGCCCGCTCAACGGCATCTACGAACCCGCTTCGCCCCGGCGACCTTATTTTTCAGGATGTAAACGGCGACGGTGTGGTGACCGATGCCGACAAGCAGGTGATCGGCTCACCCTATCCCAAATTCACCTACGGCTTCTCGCTGAATGCCAGCTACAAAGCACTCGACGCCAGTGCTTCGTTCAACGGCACCTACGGCAGCCAGGTACTCGACGGGCAGGATTATTACGTCTATAACATGGAAGGGTCTGGCAACCAGTACGCTTCGGTGGCTGATCGGTATCGGTCGGAAGATCAGCCCGGCAATGGCCTGATTTACCGGGCCTCGCGTGGCGGTACACAGAGCAACAGCACCCGCTTGTCGTCTTTTTACCTGCAGGACGGTTCGTTCCTGCGCTGCACCAACATCACGCTGGGCTATAACCTCCCGATTGCCCAACTGACCAAAGCGCGGGTCAGTGCGCTGCGGCTCTACGTCAACATCAACAACGCCTTCACGTTGACCAAGTACAAAGGCTACAATCCCGAAGTGGATTATAACAACGGCAACAACCTGTCGCCGGGTGTCGATTACGGCAAGTATCCACTGGCGCGGGGGTATAACGCAGGGGTACGCATCACCTTTTAAGTTCATTGTCACTATGTGGTCATTTATTTATTGTCATTGGTGGTCATTATGTTGTCATTTATTGTCATTAAGCGCACAAACAATGAATGACTACATAATGACCACCAATGACAATAAATAAATGACCACACACTTATCATTTTCTTTCCCATGATCATGAAAAACAGATCAATAGTCCGGTTTCTTCCCTTGTTGCTGCTGGCCCTGCTGGCCTCATGTAGCCAGGATTTTTTGATTGAAAATAACCCGAACGCCATCCCGACGGCTGATTATTACAAGTCGGAAAACGATGTGCTGTTGGCCCTCAATGGCGTTTATAATGCCCTGCGTGACAACAACGGCATTGCCGAAAACAGCGGCCTTTTCTCGGAAGAACGCTCAGACAATACAGGCCGGAACGATAACCAGTCGAACGCGGGGGAGCCGTTTCAGTTCAACGCGTTTGCGCTGCTGCCCAGCAATTCGTACCTGCAATCGCACTGGAACTCACTCTACCAGACCATTACGCGGGCCAACTACATGCTGGCGGGTTCCGAGACAGTGACCTTTGCCCAGCCCGCCACGAAGACGCAGTATCAGGCCGAAGCAAAATTCATCCGCGCGCTGATCTATTTTCACTTGGTGCGTAAGTGGGGCGATGTGCCGCTGGTGACCAAGCCCCTTACCTCACCCGAAGATGTAGCGGCCAGTACCTTCCGCGAAAAGAAAGAGAAGGTATACGCCCAGATTGTGGCCGACCTGACCGACGTAGTTAACAGCACCCTGCCCGACGTGCAGACAGCCGCCAACAAAGGACGGGTATCTAAAGTGGCCGGCAATGCCTTGCTGGGACAGGTATACCTGACTATGGCCACTACCTTCGACCAGGCCAACCGGACCGCCAACCTGATGCAGGCCAAGACGTACCTGACCAATGCCTACAGCAAGCGGACGTTTGGGACGCTGAAAGAAGTGGCCTACGCCGACGTGTTCGACGTGACGAAAAAAGCGACCAACCCCGAGGCAATTTTCCAGATCGTGTACCGGCAGGGCGACATTAACTACGCCTCCACGATTGCTTATAACAACCAGGCGCAGGGCGAAACCATCAACTCGCTCAGAACAACAACGGGTGTGGGCGGCAACGTGACCCCCGATCTGGTGAAAGATTATGAAGACGGCGACATCCGGAAAGATTTCTCGATCAAGTTTGCCAACGCCGCCGTGGTGAAAGATTATTTCATCACCAAGTTTCGGGATGCCAGTTCAGCCGCGGGCACCAGTGGCTACGGTGGCAACGACTGGATTCTGATCCGTTATGCCGACGTGATACTCATGCTGGCCGAAGTGAATCTGTATCTCGGCGACGAAGCAACCGCCATCGGCTTCCTGGATCAGGTACGTGAGCGGGCCAAACTGCCGTTGTATGCCGTTGCCAAAACAAACGCGGCTTACAGCGCAAAATACCCAACCCTTAAGCTGGCCACCCTGCACGAACGGCGCGTTGAACTGGCCTTCGAAAATCAGCGCTGGTTCGATCTGCTGCGGTTTTTCACGCCGGATGAACTGGTTTCCTACTTCCGCGCCAAATCGCAGGCCGACTTCGGTGCCGCTCAGTTGACGAACGTGGGAACGAAAGATTATTACTACCCCATTCCGTTCAACGAAGCCAAGCTGAACCCAACGGCGATGTACCAGAATCCCGGTTATTGATCAATACTTCATCAGGCGGGCTGTGGCATTCACAGCCCGTTTTTTTATGCCTCCTTATGACAAAGCTACTTTTCCTCGTCAGCCTGCTGGGTACGTACCTGGCCGTGCAGGCGCAGCCCGCGTCTGGCTATCGCCCAACGTACCTGTTTGTGAAATCGGATAACCGGGTAGCCGACAAAAATTTTTACCTGCTAACGGCCATTCAGCAACAGGCCGACATTCAGAAAATTATAAAGCAGGATGCCGCCTTGCAGGCGCTTTGTCAGCAGCGGGCCGGTCTGCTAAAAGCCCATGCCAAGGATACCTGCCGAACACCGGCCAGTCTGGTCACGGGATTCCGCTGGTCGGGTGGCGATTCGTTGAAGATGGTCACTGCGTTGCAAGCCCTATACGATCAGCATCCGGCGTATTTCGATAAGCTGGCGAATGACCACCTACGGCCATCGGGCTATTATCAGCGCTTTGTTGGGCTGTCGAATCGGGAGTTGCTGGCGCGAGCCTGGGGGCAATACATCGTCGGTACCAATTACATCATCGATCAGTTTGGACTGGGTAAAAAGATGCGTTACCCCCGCATCGACTCGGCGAATTACCCTGTCAACGGCCGCTATTACCGCACCATCCTGAAAGACATGTTCGCGATGCTGGCCGAGCGGGCCGACACCATGACGTTGTTCTATCAGCCATCACTATCCGTGGCCATGCAGTTGATGGACGCCAACGACCGCGACGAACCCGCCCGCCACGAGCCAATGGAGCAACTCGACAACAAAGGGGCCTTTCTGGCGGCTAAAAAAACGCGCTGGGCCACCTACAAATACGCCGCGATCATGATACCGGGTAGCGGTCCCGAACTGGCCACGACGCCCCTCAGCCCATTGAACAAGATGCGTCTGGATATGGTGGCGGCGCGGTACAAAAACGGCTGGGCACCGTTCATCATCGTCAGTGGCGGCTATTGTTACCCCTTTCGCGGACCTTATGCCGAAGCCATCGAAATGAAAGCGTACCTGATGCGCAAGTTTGGCATTCCCGCCTCAGCGATTCTCATTGACCCCCACGCCCGCCACACAACGACCAACTTCCGCAATGCTGCCCGCCTGCTGATCCGCTACGGCTTCCCGACCGACAAACGCTGCGTGATGGTGTCGACCAAAAGCCAGACAGACATGGTCGCCAACTCCGCCTTCGATGAGCGAAACCGCCGCGAACTGGGTTACCTGCCCTATCGGGACAAACAGCGCCTGTCGGACCACGACGTCGAGTTTTACCCCACCCTGGAAAGCCTCCACATGGACCCCTACGACCCGCTCGACCCGTAGCGATTGACCTGTATTACCAACCAGTTTTCAGACATGCTGCCCTTCCGGGAGACGATGTTTTGTCAAGGGCATCAATTATCGCTAACTTGGTTACTCATTCAACAAGAGGAGTGTATGACTGCGATTGCCGACAAAAAGCCGCGCTCGACTGCCCGCCGTTCGTCAGCCAGGAACGTACCTAAAGAGGTACCTGCCGCGCTGATTTATGAACAGTGGGATGGAAAGCCCGTCTATGGTTATTAAAGTAGACATCAAAGCCGACTTAACCGATTTCGACAACGTCAATGATATTTACCTGATCAGGAAAGCGAACAAGCTGCTCAATTTTGGTGTCGAGCGGGTTCTCTGGATAGTTACCAGCCTACAGCGTGTGTATGTAATTGATTGCCATAACCCCACCTGGTACATCGTAGACTGGGCAGAGTCAATCACCGTAGTAGACGGTTGTCAACTCAATATCAAACAACTGCTGGATGAGGAAGAGATTGAGTATTAGCTCCCTTATACTGATTGATATGCTACGACTGGCTCTACTGCTCCTATGGCTTTCTGTGAGCGCCTTTAGTCAGCGCGTGCCCGTACAGGATCAAGTATATACAGTTGTAGAGAAGAACCCTGAATTTCCAGGTGGGCAAGCAGCAATGTACGCTTGGCTTAGTAGACATCTGCGTTTTCCAGAACGCCTGCATGAGCACGTAGGAAGGATTTTTATTGGCTTTACGGTGAGTCGAACAGGGTATGTTCGTGATATTGATCTTGTTCGTGTACAGGGCCGGGATGTAGGAGCCATTAAACGCTATGTAATCTCAGTGTTCAAAAAAATGCCTCGTTGGAAACCCGGTTCTCATAAAGGCAGGTCCGTTAGTGTACGCTATTATCTGCCTATAAACCTTGAACGAGAATAGCGTTATAAGATCACTGCATGAACAAGACGAAGCTATGCCGTTGATGCGTTATCCCCTACCGCATCAACCGATCTACATCTACTTCTAAACCTAAAATCGGGTCTTGTAGCAGGCCGTTTGGGTACGTTAGCTAAGTGCCATCGGGCAACAGAATCTGAACGAGGTGAAGCATGGGGACAACGGGCCACACCGCTTTTACACCGGCCGGAAAATAGACCTTGAATGCTTTATCTATTAAATCAGAAATACCCTGTTTGGGAGACGGCACTTCAACGACAATTAAAGGCGGCTGGGTGAAGTATATTATATCATTGAACAGTCATTCCCAATCTTGTCATAAATAGCTACATCAGGTTTGCACTTGCCTGTTGGCAATTCCAGTTCTGGTAACACATCGTACTCGGTGTCGTAGCGATCAAGTGCAACACAGACCCGACCAATCAGTTTAGAGTGGTTAACCGATCGCAACGGCGAACCGATTACATCTTTAGACTAACATTCTTCAACTAGCTCTATAACAGGCGTTTCCATAGCAGAACATGAGTTTTATCAAAGATAGGAAATCGACAGAGTTCTGAAAATCGTCTCAACCGATTAACGTCATTCTGAATAGATAGCCGAAAGTCGGTTGGTTAACAGATCGGTGAGGTTGCAAACCCACAGGCCGTTGTCTTTGGGATAGCTGTCGCCATCGGGAATGAGGACAAACACATGATCGGGTTTTATATCGTCGAGGCTACTGTAGAATCCCTTCGATACGGTGGGCGCGTTGGAAAGTTTGATCTCAATGGCCACCTTTTTTCCATCAGGGGTTATGAGCAACAGGTCTATTTCGGCTCCGGCGTGTGTTCGGTAATAGTAGAACGACCAATCGGTACCCACTACCCGCCTGATCTGCTCAATGACATATCCTTCCCAGGATGCCCCCGCGATGGGGTGCCCCAACAAGGCGTCGTACGTGGTGGTTTGGGATAGTTGATGCAGGACGCCGGAGTCCCGGATGTACAGTTTGGGCGCTTTTACCAGGCGTTTGCTTACGTTGATCGAATAAGGCGTTAGCCGATGAACAACGAAGCTACCCACCAGCAAATCGAGGTAGCGATTCACCGTCGGTTGAGTAACGCCGAGTGAGCGAGACAGATCACTGACGTTCAGAATATTCCCATTGACATGAGCCAGCATTTGCAGCAAATCGGTCAGTACCCGTCCCGACAGTTCGTAGCCCAGCAGCCGCAGGTCCCGCTCGATATACGTCTGAATGAAGTTGTTCAGCCAGCGAAACGTAAGTGGCAACCGGGGCGCAAGAAAGGCATCGGGAAACCCACCTTTGAGCCAATGCTCCTGTAATGTGCTCCGGTCCGTCACCTCTGGCCATGAGAAAGGCATGAGTTCAATATAACTGATACGTCCCGCCAGACTTTCCGACGTTTCTCGTACGAGTTCGGGTGAGGCAGAACCCAGCAACAGAAAACGGGCAGGCTCCCGTTGCTGATCAACCAAAGCACGCAACAGCGTAAAAAGCTGCGGCATTTGTTGCACTTCATCGAGTATAACGCAATGATCAGCATACTGCTTCAGAAACGTTTCTGCGTCAGCCAATCGCCGTTGATCCGAATCGAGCTCCAAATCAAAGTAAACAATTGGCTTACCAAGCTGACTACCAATCTGTTTGGCTAGCGTCGTTTTTCCAACCTGCCGTGGACCAATCAAACCTACTACTGGAAAATAGGCTAAGTCCTCTACTAACCGGTGACTAATTTGCCTTACTACCATCCTTGAAAATTATAAGTTGACTATAGAATTTTCAAGGATAAATATACCGATATTTTCTAAATAAGCTCAGATACGTACTCACAAAGCGAAGCTGGTCCGGGTACGTATGATGACTTATCACGTACCCGGACCAGCTTCGCTTTACTCGTTATGATTTATTGATACTGGATGTACAATGGCTTGGGGTTCAGCGACAGCACTTCCGATGGCTCCATCAGGTGCGGCACTTTATGCTTCGACCGCAGATCGACTTTCTTCAGGTCGTTGTGGTAAAACAGCTTGAAGCCGGTGTACTGCACCGGTTCCGTTTGGATATAGTCGTGGTAGGTATCACGCTTGAGCGATGGTGGTCCCCAACCGTCCATGTTCATCACGATCTGTACGTTCGGGTCGAGCTTGATGTTCTTGTAGTTGGTCACCATGCGGCGCGTGAACCGGTGAACGACCAGTACTTTGGGCGGTAGCTTCTTGTCCCGAACAATCTTGCTCAGAAACTGCGTGGCCTCATTAATATCAGCGGCGTCGTAGGTGCCAATTTTAGACCCGGGTTTAGCTCCACTTGTACGCAACGCAAACTCAGGGTCGATGCCGAGATGAACGTAAGGCAATTCGAGATAAGGTTTCAGGAATTCCATTTCGGGACCCAGTGGCGCGTGTCCAACCTGAATATCAAGGAAACAGATAGCATCATGCTCACCCGCCCAACGAATCACTTTACGGATTGTTTTGTCTGACATCCGCATGCTGTAATGGGCGTTTTTGCCGGGAGCACCCTGTGCCGAAATAGCCACGAGGTGCAGCGCTTTCTGGATAGGCGTTTTGGCCGAATCCTGCTCTACCCAGGGAATAGCCTGCTTGTCGAGCATACGGAGCATTTCATCTTTTGGGTATTCGCCCAGCACACCCATTTTTTTAGAGTGAGGATTGCCATAATAGGCCAGAATACGCTTTCCGGGCAAAATAGCACCGGTAATTTTGGGACCGATCATCGCCAGCGAATCAAGCGGCGATAGTTCTTTACCAGCGGCGGCGGTGGTGTCGGTGGTGCCTGAAGCGGTAGCAGAATTGCTGACCGTGGGTGAATCGGTCGAGGCCGAATCGGTTGACGTGGTCATTGTAGCGGTGCTGTCGCTGGTTGTTCCGGCCGTTTCTTTTCCGGCTTTCGACTGGCACCCCTGCCCTAATGAAAGGGCCGAAAACACAAGTACGGGTAAGGCTAATTTTATCATGGGGGGAAAATTACGAACGCCTACTGATTAATCCCGTAAGCCAGGCGGTTAAAGTGACTACTATTTTTTGTAACGGTAATTTCTTATCCAGTCAGCTCATTACGCAGTTGCGCAAAATACAAAGCTGAATACAACAACCGACTGCCATACCAACTGAAGAGTTCACCATCAACCAGACGTACCTGAGCACTTAAACAGCAAGTTTGCAATTCCTTAAGATGTTTTTCCTGAAACGGATAGGGCTCCGACGACAGGAAAATCAGGTCAGGAGCTGCCGCTTTCAAGTCAGTTTCCGTAACCACCGGATACCGGGTCTGGTTGGCGAAAGCGTTGCGAAAGCCGGCTTCGGTCAACATAGCATCGATGAACGTGTTGCTGGCAGCCGCCATATATGGGTTACGCCAGATCAGGTAGGCGACCGATAGGCAGTGTGATCCTGTTACGGGACGGAGTGCTGCAAAAGACGCGCCAATCTGCCGGGCCAGCACGTCGGCCTCGGCTTGTCGATTTACCAGACCGCCTACCTCACGGATCATGACCAGCGCATCGGGGAGCGTTTTCACATCGGTGATGTGTACGGGCGCAATGGCTCTCAGCGCATTCACGTCGGCCTCGGTGTTCTCCTCATAGTTGGCCAGGATCAGCGTGGGATTCAGGGAGGCCACCTGACTGATCCGCACATTTTTGGTGCCACCAACCACGGCCTTGCCAACGACTTTATCAGCCGGGTGAATACAAAACTTCGTAAGGCCCACTACTTCATCAGTTAAGCCAAGGTAAAAGAGGAGTTCGGTTTGAGAGGGCACTAACGAGACAATACGATGCTGGGGAAAGCTGGGCATACGCTAGGTAAAGACAGAACCATTGTGAAGATAGGAAAATCGGGGGTATGTGATTCTACTGGTTAAGTCAACGGATTAATACCGGCGGAATCTTACAACTTCCTTATCGTCAGAACGGCTCCATCCGGCGTTTTGACGAGCACAGTGTATACGGCTCAGGCCCGGTAGGTACGTTGAGGCAAATAGGCTGTTGGTTAGCGATTTACCCGGCCTGGTACTTACCCGGTTGTCTACACATATACACCCCTCATCGGCAGAATAGGGGTAATTCGACCTCCCCTCGTGCAACGTTCTTGACAATTGCGCTACTTTACATCATGGAACTACGTCATATATCGCTATTGGCCGTTGGGCTGCTCCTGACAGGGGTAGCATCGGCTCAAACCAGCGCCCCTACATCGGGTACAATTGCCTACGAAACCATGCGCCGGATAGACCCGTCGGCCATGCGAATTAATATTAATGGCCAGGAAGTCAGACCCGGCGGCACCCTGCCCAACGGCCGTACATTCGAGGTTCCCGAAACGATGGAAGGCACCGAAAGTTTCCGGTTTGCCGGCCATTGGGCGATGCGTGAACCCATCGACCGCCGCAACATGATGCAAATGCGCTTTCAGGGCGGCCCCGGGGGCGGGGGCCCTGGCGGTGGTGGCGGCGACGGGGGTGGTCAGGGGCCTACTGCCGAGCAGCGGCAACGTATGGAACGGTTTCGGAATATGCGCCCCCCGATTGAAGAAACGACGCACACTGATCTGGCGACGGGCAAAACCTATACCATTACGGCACTCACCGTTGATTCGACCCATAAAGAGTATTACAAGTCTGAACAACTGGCTACCCGCCCCGCCGATTGGGAGGTAACCAGCAAGACGAAGAAAATCCTGGGCTATAATTGCCAGAAGGCTACCTGCACCGTAAAAGATCAGCCCTGCACCGTGTGGTTTACGACCGACCTGCCCTTTACGTTTTCGCCCGCGCCAAATTTCACGCCCGACAAAGGGGTGGTATTGCTGATTGAGAGCGATGACCTGCTTTACCGGGCCACGAAAGTAAATGCCGGTACTATCGACGAAGCAAGCCTGAAACCCAGCGACTCGGCTAAGCCTGCTACCAAAGAAGAACTTGCCGAAATTCGGAAAAAGGCGATGGCTACTTTCAGGCAGCAAAGCGGCATGCAGTTTCAGCAACGCAACTAATCGGTAGTCACGCTACTCGGCTTACGCACAGTTCATTGACGGGCTACGCGTAAGCTTTTTTTTGTTCGTCACCGATCATTCTCTTCTCAACACACTCGACCTCTCCCACTCCATGGCTCGATATTTACTACTTTTCTTCTTCCTGATTCCTGTAAGTCTACTGGCTCAGCGGGCGGCCACTAAAAATGGGGTCATCAAAGGAACCACCGTTGACTCTACCACGCAGAAGCCTCTGCTGGAAGCCAATATATCCTTGCTGAACGCCCGCGACTCATCGTTTGTCCAGCTACAGTCAACGGGCGGTGATGGCGATTTTACCCTAACGGGAATTGCGCCGGGCGCATACCGTCTGCTGATTTCGTTTGTTGGCTACAAGACAAAGACCGTCCTCGTGAGCATCACCACCGAGAAACCTGAGGTTTCGCTGGGTACGTTATCTGTTCAGCCACAGGCGCAGAATCTGGGCGAAGTAGTCATTGTTCAGGAGCGCCCGCCGGTAAGTGTGCGCGGCGATACCGTGGCGTTCAACGCGTCGTCGTTCAAGACACAACCCAATGCGCAGGTCGAAGATCTGATCAAGAAGTTGCCGGGCATGGAAGTAGACCGCGACGGGAATGTGAAAGCCCAGGGCCAGGATGTGAAGCGGATCTTTGTGGATGGCAAACCGTTCTTCGGCAACGACCCTAAAATGGCCACCCGCAACCTGCCCGCCGACATGATCGACCGGGTAGAGGTTTTTGACCGGCAGTCGGACCAGTCGCAGTTTTCGGGGGTGGATGATGGTGAACGCGACCGGACGATCAACCTGGTCACCAAACGCGACCGTCGCCGGGGTGTGTTTGGGCAGGAAGCGGTTGGCTACGGTACCGATGACCGCTATCAGGCCCGGATCAGCGTCAACCGCTTCAATAACGGGCAGCAGCTTTCGGCCATTGGCCAACTGAACAATATCAACCAGCAGGGCTTCACCGGCGAGGGCCTGGGTGGGGGCGGCGGCGGTCAGCAGGGTGGCAATAACAGAGGTGGCGGCGGTGGCCAGACGGGGGGCCTCGCGCCGCCAAGCGGCATAACGCGGGCAGGTGCAGCGGGGCTAAACTTCTCGGATGCCCTGGGTACAAAAATCGACCTCAGCAGCAGCTACTTCTTCAACCAGACCAACGCGTTGAATGAGCAGGTAAGCCGACGCGAAACGTCGCTGCCAGCCACAACCGTGGGGGGCGAACGTACCCAGAACTTCACCGACCGCAGCAACGGCAGTATGTCGCTGACCAACTCGCATCGGTTCAACGTGCAGTTCAACTACCGAATGGATTCGCTGAACTCGATTCGGGTAATTCCAAATTTCACGTACTCGCTGAGTAACAACAATACGAATAGCATGTCGAAAACAGTGGATCAGTTGAACCAGCCACTGAACAGCAGCACCAGTTTGTTCAACAGCGATGGCAAAAGCCTATCGGGCAACAACACGTTCCTGTGGATGCACAAATTCAAGCGACGGGGCCGCACATTCTCAGCCAACCTGATCACGTCGGTCAACGATAACACCACCAACAGCCTGAACCAGTCGCAGAACCAGTTTTTCCGTTCAGTAAGCACCGGCACGAACAGCAGTACGCTGACGGGCGGAGGCAGCGGTACCGTAACCGGAGCAGGTAGTGCTACGGGCGTATTCGCCACGACGGTGAATCAGATGAACCGGCAGTTGACCAACGCGCTGACCAACAACATGACCCTCTCGTATACCGAACCGCTTTCGCTGGCCAAGACCTTGGAGTTCCGCTACAATCTGAGTGTGTCGAACAACGAATCGGATCGGCGCACGACTGATTTCAACAACGAAACCGGCCAGTATGACCGCTTGAATACCCAGTTGTCCAACAACTTCGTCAACACGTTTGTCACCAACCGGCTGGGTACGTCCTATCAGTACCGGCGAGTGAAATACCAGTATACGCTGGGCTTCGATATGCAGAATGCCAGCCTCAAGTCGGATAACCTGTCGCGCGATACGACCATCGCCAAATCGTTCCAGAACATTCTGCCAAACGCCCGTTTTCAATACACCATAGGTCGTAGCACCAACTTCACAGTCGACTACCGGACGCGGGTAAACGCCCCGTCGGTCACGCAGTTGCAGCCGGTGATCGACAATAGCAACCCGCTGTATATCCGGTCGGGTAACCCGAACCTGCGACCTGAATACACCCACTCACTGAACATCAACTATCGCACCTTCGACGCGACTACATACAAGAGCTTTAACGCGTCGCTGGGCCTGACCAATACCTACAACCGCATTGTCAACGCCACCACCATTACCCCGGCGGGTGCGCAGGTAAGCCAGCCCATCAATACCGACGGGTATTATTCGCTGTTTGCGTTTACCAGCTTCGGAAAACCCGTAAACTGGGGAGCGCAAAAGGTGAACGTGAACTGGACCAGCAGCCTGAACGGGTCGCGCGGCATCAGCTTCGTCAATGGTCAGTCTAACACATCGGTCAACATGAATATTGGTCAGGGACTAAGCCTGAACACGAATATTAACGAAAAAACAGACCTGAATTTGTCGGGCAATGTGACGTACTCAATTGCCACGTATTCCATTCAGCCACAGCAGAATACCCGTTATTTCACCAACATCGCCAACCTCCGGGCCTACCACCGGTTTGGTAATCGGTTCTTCCTGTCAACCGATGTGTACTACAGCGGCAATACCGGACGGGCAGCGGGCTATAACCAGCAGTTTATTTTGTTGAATGGCAGCGTCGGCCAGTTTCTCTTCAAACAGAAGCAGGGTGAGTGGCGCATCACGGGCTATGACCTGCTGAACCAGAACCAGAGCATTACCCGCAACACCACAGAAACGTACATCGAAGACACGAATAGCCTGGTGCTACGCCGGTACTTCATGCTTACGTTCAGCTACTCGATCCGCTACTTCGCCGCCATGCGCGCAACACCGTAGGAAAGATTTGGGATTGGGGATGTGGGATTTCGGATTGGGCTGACGCGAGTGTACGCACGCGTCAGCCCAATCCGAAATCCCGCACCCCCAATCCCAAATCACTCAATCAGGTTTTTGCAACATTCGCCTGCTTTACCGGTTCAGTTTATACTGTTCGGCTGCCACTCAACCAGCCGGCGTTATGCTGATTATGCCGCTTACGCTCCCGACTTTATCGGACCAGTTACCAACGACTACACACCTATTTACCGACTGTCCGCCAACTACCGCCCGGCGGGTCTCGGTGGTTGTGCCGGTTCGCAACGAAGCCGATGGCATTGCACTAACCCTGGATGCTCTGCGTAATCAGCTTACCATCAGTGGGCAACGGCTCGACCAAGCTTTGTACGAAGTGCTTGTGCTGACCAACAACTGCGCCGACAACTCCTATGACCAGGTACGTCGGTATCAGCAACAGCACCCCTCTTTTGCGTTGTGCGTAACCGACATTACGCTTCCTGCCGAATCGGCCCACATCGGCACCGTACGCCGCATACTGATGGACGAGGCTTGTCGGCGCCTACAGGAGTCGGGGCATCCCGACGGCATTATTGCGTCGACGGATGGCGACACACTCGTTGATCCGTATTGGATCAGTCATATCTTGCGGGAAATCGACGCGGGTAACGATGCCGTTGGTGGGCGCATTCTAACGTACCCAGAACCCGGCCCGGCTCGTTTGCCGCACCTCAGAGATACGACATATCGTCATTTGCTGGCGAAAGCCGAATCGGCGATCGATCCTGTCCCCCACGATCCGTGGCCCTGCCATTTTCAGCATTTTGGCGCTAGCCTGGCCGTTACCTGCAAGGCGTATGTACGCGCAGGCAGGTTGCCGGTTGTTCGCTACCTGGAAGACGACGCTTTCGTGAAAGCCTTACAGCGGATTGATGCCCGGGTGCGCAAAAGCCCGGCGGTGCGGGTATACACCTCGGCGCGCTTACAAGGCCGGGTCGAAGTTGGCCTGTCGTGGCAGTTGCAGCAGTGGGCAGCAGAAAGTCAGGCCGGGACCTGCCAGCAAGTCGAAGACCCGTCGATAACGCTGTCGCGTTTTCACCTCCGGCGCGATCTTCGGTTAGCCTGGATGCAACGGCATGAGCCCGGCAACCTAGCTCGTCTGGCCCCGCTGGCGCGCCAACTGGGCGTAGCCACCACCTGGCTAGTCACCCAGCTAACGACCTGTTCCTATTTCGGTCAATGCTGGGAGGCCATCGACGCCCAGTTCGCCAGCCTCCTGCAAGCAAGCGAACCAGTTGCCGTTCCGATTACAGAAGCCATCTCCTGGCTCAGGGGATGGAGCGCCCCGCCCCTAACTGCTCCCCGTAAGGGAGGAGAACATCCTCGGAATACGCTAAAGCGGTTCCCCTCCCTTACGGGGAGCAGTTAGGAGCGGGGTGATTTTTCAAATAAATCAAGGCGGTATTTTTCTTCGCGATGACCGTGCAGATGCCGGAGTGGCTGCCCCTCACCTGCTTTTTCCAGAAAAGCGTCGTGCACCTGGTCGCCCGTCAGTGGGTAGTCGGGCACAACGGGCGTCCAGTGAACAAGCAGTAACTGGCCGCCCGGCTCAAGGTGGTCGAACAGGCGTTGCTGCACAACCTGCAAATCATCCATCGACCAGTAGTACCCCACCTCCGACATAATGATCAGATCGAACTGTTCATCAGGAAAGTCGGCCGGAATAACCCGGTTTTCGATACGTACCTGGGGTGCACCGGCCAGCCGTTGCCGGGCCTGCCGAAGGGCTACCTCGCTTACATCAACCGCCAGCAACTGACGGCACCGCGTGGCCAGCAGGTGAGTTAGTACACCGATTGAGCACCCGATTTCAAAACCGGACTCATACAATTGCCTGGGCAGTGCGGCGATGGTATCGGCGTACTTATCGCGCTCATACGGGCTGGTTGTGAACTGCCAGGGGTCTTCGTTGGCCCCGTACACCTCCTCGAAGTACTGAGGCGGCAACGTGTTTTTAGGTTCATTCATACGGATAAAGGTTTTTCCAAGAATAATTCATACGGCGTATCAAAATGGCGCAGCAGTTCGGGCGACAGGTAAAAGGCCGACGGGTCATCGTCGATCAGCCGCGTTACCTGCGAACGATGGGCCGCGATGGCCTGTTTCTTCTCAGCCATTACCGGACTGATATCTACGCTCAAGACCAGCCGCTCGTTGGTGCGCGGCATATCGTCGGGACGTCCGAGTTCCCAGAGCCAGATAAGGTATTCCAGCACATGGAGCGGTTCGGGCAACTGAGCCATTGCCCCTTGCAAAAGCTGGTACGTGGCCCGATGATCAGGATGTGGATCACGCTCGAAAGGCACCAGTACCGTAGTGGGGCCAAATGATTGCAAAATAGTTGCCAGTTGCCCAACTACCTCTACAAAGCCAGGCGCATTGGGTACAGGTACGTTCCGGTCGGGTAGTCGTAGAAACGTTGCTTCTTTTTCTGAGACGCCCAGTTCACGCAGTGCCTCTATCGCTTCAGTTTCCCGTAAGTCGCGCAGGCGATGGGCTGGGTACGTTGCCGAGTTGGGGTGCGACTGGGTACCATCGCTGATGAAGATGACATGCACCGAAAATCCCGCCCGGCGTAGCAACGCCAACGTTCCGCCACAGCCCAGCGATTCATCATCGGGGTGTGGAGCCAATACCAGCGTGCGCCCAAGTGAACGCGCGTCGATGGGCGCAGGCCCATCCCGAAGCACGTTCGCCAGGCTTGGTGGCAACGTATCTGGCACTTGCTGTGGCAGTAGGTTATCTGGTCCAGAGGTCATGGGTGGGCGTTTTTTGCTGACTGACATACTGCCCGATATCGGTCAGGGCAGCATCGGGAGCAGGTTGGCGGAGGTACATGGTCAGATCACGGTGAATGCGTTCAAACGGAAGGGGCCGTAGCAACCCGCGCGCACCCACCGACCGTTCGGCCAGTTGCATCACTTCCAGACAAATCTGCTCGATGGCGGTGCGGGTCATGTTGGCGTAGGCCACGATCTTGGTTGCCAGTTCATCGCGCAATGCGGGCTGCCCGACACCCGTCTGAATCCAGGCATCGGTGTTGGCTCCTGCCTGGGCCAGCCATAGATTCCCCGATTCGATACGAATGGCCATTTCGGCCAGGCGCATTTTCTGGAACGGATCATCGGTACGGCCCATCGAGCGGAGCAGTTCACGGGTGGCGTCGAGCATGGCTTCGGCTCCGCCCAATTGCACCGCCGCAAACCGAATAGCCCCCCCGCTGAAGTAGGGCTGCCGGAAGTAGTCGCCAGGTTTCCCCAGCAAATCATCATCGGTGAGTACAACGCCCGTGAAGTCGATCTTGAAACTGGCCGATGCCCGCATGCCGAGTGGTTTCCAGAACTGATCATCAATCACGGTTTCGTCGACGGCGGCGGTGGGCAGAATACACATTTGCCAGCCCCGTGCCTGTCCATCAACCATCAGTTCGCCGGTAATCAGCGGCCGGTCGATCCAACCCGCGCCGGAGCAGAACGTTTTGCAGCCTTCGAGTTCATACCGTCCGTCGCCCAGCGCGTGAATTCGGACACCATCGCTGGCCTGCGTATTCCAGACGCTAAACAGCGTTTGTCGCCGCAGAACGCCCTGAAACCAACGCTCCTGCTGTTGCGATGTCCCGTATACCTGAGCCAGTAACAAGGCGTTGATATGCCCTTCATACACGCGCCCAACCGCCAGGTTAGCCGCTCCTATCCGCTTGAGCATGGTCAGCAACGCAGCCGTGTTACCCTGCTGACCATCGAGTGGCTGATCGGGTAAGGTGACGGCCAACAGCCCTGCGTTGCCCAATTCCAGAAAAGCCTGTTCTGGAAACTGCCCTTCTTCGTCGGTATCGTGAGCCAGGTCGGCAATGGTATGAAGCACCTTCGCGAGGGTATCGGGCTGGTCTTGCCAGTGAGTAAATGAAGTATGTTTGTCGGTTAGCATGGCGGATAACGCTATAGGTATCCAACCTGCTGCGGCCTCCACTGGCTTAAAACTTAGATTAAACGGGAAGCCTTATCTTTGCCACCTCATTACCTACCTCTCGTCTGTTGCAGCTCTCTTCTACTACCGGTCGAATACGCGTCCAATTCATAGCCGGTGTTCTGATCGCCGCGCCCGTTGCGGTGTGGCTTTGGGCAATAAGCCGGTACGCTGCCGATGTAGTCTTCAACGACGATTATGCGCTGCTCGTTTTTATTGCCCGCTGGCATAATCCGGCAACACCGTGGGCCGATCGGCTCACCGATCTGGTCGCCTTACATAATACGCATCGTATCATCTACGACCGGCTGATCAGTCTGGGTATCTACTACCTAACCGGCCAACTCAACTTCAAGGTCATGATCTGGCTGGGGAATCTGGCCCTGGCTGGCATTGGCTGGCAGTTATGGCGCGGATTCAGGCAGTTGGGCCTACCCGTCTGGTATTTTGCCCCCATTCCGTTCTGGCTGTTCAGTCTCCAATCACACGAGAACATGTTCTGGAGTATGGCGGCCCTGCAAAACTTTACGGTTGTCTGGTTTGTACAGGAAGCGCTTCACCAGTTGCATCGACGGGTGCCCATCATCTGGCCGCTTCTACTTAGCATTGCGGCGGCCCTGACCAGCGGTAATGGCATACTGGCTTTTCTGATCGGCGGTCTGCTGCTTGTGAATCAGCCACGTCGGGGTAAAGTTGGTTGGGTATGGGCCGCAGGTACGTTACTGGCTCTTGTTCTACTGCTGGTCGTCTCGTCGGTTGCCCACGAACGAACCCCTATCCTCGGCTGGATTCCTAATCTTTTTCTGGCCCTCGGCAGTGCTTTCACCAATCAGGCAACTACTACGTTACCTATGGCTGGTGGCGCTCTGTTGACGGCAATTCTGGCGGTGGCGCTACTCAGTTGGATAACCGGACTTGGTGTGATCGGAAAACGGCTTCGTCGAGTAGCGATTGCCCCGGAATGGCTTGCGTTCGGCGTATTCATGGTAGCTACAGCACTGTTGCTGGCCATGCACCGCCTGCCCGACGAACTCCTGCGCGACCGCTATAAACTATATGCGCACCTGATGCTTGGTGTGGTTTATCTACTGGCTCTGATTGTTGTCAGTCCCCGGCTGAAATTGGGTTGGGCGATCAGCGTCACGCTATTGGCTATGCTAATGAATGTCGGCGCGTTTCATGCCTGTTTACCCCGCATTGTAGCGGGTTTTCAGCAACGGCAAGTCGACGCTTTCAACTTTCGGACCAACGCCACCACACTGGCAATTCCATACCTGCGCCCCTACACAGACAGCTTGCTTACGCGTGTTCAGCAGCAGGGTATCTACAGTTTCCCAACCACCCTCAAGCCCCCCAAATTCTGGTCGGTCACACCAACAACAACCGATTCGCTGGCTATAAGCAGTTATCAAGATGACTTTGTACACAACTCGCTCCTGGGGGAACACCCCTGCTACTTAACCATTGATAATCAGACTATTGAGCGTCACTTAAGCGACGGTACAGATGATGGAGTATACGTCGCTGCTGATGATACAACCGGGCATACGTACCTATTCCCTGCGTCGCCGACCAAAGGGAGCATCCGGGATTTTGCCACTGGCAAAGGCCCGTTCAAGCCCGGGTTCAACGTTTCTGTTCTCTCCAGTCGGCTCAAGCCAGGTACGTATCAGGTCCGCATAGTACGTGTAGCCGAAGGCACGTATCATTTCCTTGGCGCGGGCCAACCGCTCGATATCCGTTCGATATACTAAGCGGGTGTTTGGAGGCGGTTTACCGGTAAAGTATGTAGGTTTGTGGCCGAAATCTATTCAGCTAGTAGTTTTAGTTTAGTTCATCATGGACACCCTCACTAGTTCTTTCATGAAGAAAGCGACTTAATTTTTTCACTATATGAGCATTGCATCCAGCCTTAAATCAATTATTAAAAAGGCCATTCAGCCTTCGCCTCAAGTTGTTCGTGAATTTGATCCGAAAACCCTGCCCTGGATTGATCGGCCCAACGCCGATATTGATGGGTTTTCCCAGCAGTTTGCCAGCAAGCACACGGGCCTTTCGTATGATATGGCGGAAAAACTGCACTTCTGGCAGAAAAATGGCTACGTGATCCTCGAAAAAGCCATTGCGCCTGAATGGGCCGACCAGCTTTGGCGGGAAATGGAAGAGCTAATCGACAATAACGAACAATACAAGGTCAACGTACGGGTCGATCTGCCTGATTATCAGTCGGCTCCGGTGCAGGAGGTGCGCGCGTTGCCTAAGTCGGTGCTGAGTGGCAAATTCATCAAGTTCATGGATTTCCACAACGCCTCGATCATGGGGAAGAAAATTATGTTGCACCACGATATCGTCACGTTTCTGGAAGCGGTGTTTGGCGAACGGGTGGTAGCCATGCAAAGTCTGCTGTTCAAATTCGGCAGTCAGCAAGCCACTCACCAGGATTTCGCCTATGTGGTTTCCGAGATTCCGAGCCACCTCGCCGCCGCCTGGATTGCCCTGGAAGATGTTCAGTTCGATGCCGGACCGCTCTACTATTACCCTGGCTCGCACAAAATCAAAAAGTTTGACTTTGGCAACGGCATTTTCTTCAATGGCGAGTCGACCCACAACCCCGATGATTTCGCCCGGTATCTGGATAAAACATGCCAGGAAGCGGGTATGAAGCGGGAAACGCTACTGATCAAGAAAGGAGATGTGCTGCTATGGCATGCATCGCTGGCTCACGGGGGCGACCCGATCCGTAGCGCCGATATGACCCGCAAGTCATTTGTCTGCCATTACTCATCGGTTAGCGCCTATAAACATCACCGCCTCCGGATGGCCGATGAGCCCCAACGTTACTCCCTTAATGGCGCCGACGTGTTCCTGAACCCATCGCTCCCCGATCAGGAAGACGTTTTCCGGGCAGGCGAGAACATGTAGGTACGTAGTCAGTGCATAGTCATTTGTGGTCATTCCGCTGCGCTGTCATTGATGGGCATTGGTTGTTTCAAGATAACAGACAACTAATTGCCATCAATGACAGCGCAGCGGAATGACTACAAATGACCACGCACTGACCACGCACCTACAATATGCGTGGGCCAACATTGTTGATTCCTGAAACGTAGACCTCGCCGGTTATACCAACAGAGAGAAACGCCTGCTGCATGGCCTGACCAACGCGTTGCGCCGTTTCAACGTCGCGGCTCAGGGCGAACATCGACGGGCCAGAGCCAGAAATACTACAGCCCAGCGCGCCATTGTCGAGCGCAGCCTGCTTCACTTCATTGAACTCAGGAATCAGAATGGACCGTACAGGCTCAATGATGACATCGACCATCGAACGGCCGATCAGGTCATAATCGGGCTTGGTGAGGCCCGCAATCAGGCCGGCTACGTTGCCCATCTGCGTGATCGCATTCTTGAGCGACACCTCATTTTTCAGAATAAAACGGGCATCTTTCGTATTCACCTCCACGTCGGGGTGAACAAGGGTAGCAAACAGACTGGCAGGCGTTTCGATCTTGATCACATCGAGCGGCGAGTAGCTCCGAACGACCACAAAGCCACCCAGCAGTGATGGCCCCACATTGTCGGCATGGGCTGAGCCACAGGCTACCCGCTCACCTTCCATCGCAAATGGTAACAGTTCGATCGTGGTGAGGGGACGGCCAAGTAATTCGTTGGCCGCAAAAACACCCGCCACGGCACTCGCTGCGCTGGAACCAAGTCCGCTACCGAGCGGCATATGCTTGGTGAGAATCATCTCGAAACCAACGTCGGTACGACCAATCTTTTTCAGAAACACCTGAATGGCGATACCAGCGGTATTGCGCGAAGCCTCGCGGGGGAGCCGGCCGTCATCGCCAAGAATGTCGAGGATACGAACGCCAGGCTCGTCAGACAGTCTCAACAATACTTCGTCGCCGGGCTGATCGACCGCAAATCCAAATATATCGAAGCCACAGGCCACATTGGCAACCGTAGCGGGAGCAAATACACGTATTTCGTTCACAGAAAGAGGCAATTGAGGCCGCAAGTTAAGGGTTCAAGTCTGGAAAGTCGAAAAGAAAGAGTCCTGAGTCTGGATAGCCTTTTTCACAGTGACTATCCAGACTCAGGACTCTTTCTTTTCGACTTTCCAGACTAGTCTCTTACCAGAACCGGATATACAGCACTGACAGCAGCATGAAGATGATTACGATCAGCAAAATGCTGGTCCGATTCAGTTTGAACATCGATGAATCGATCTCGAACGCTTTCGGATTTACCTTCGGACCGGCCAGGCTGATGAGCACCATTGCCAGTACGGTGAACACGAATGACCAGCCCATACAAATCAGGAACGGAATTTCCATGTTGCCCGAATCACTGTTCAGGAAGGCCGTGTACAGAATGGTTTCGTTACCAAACAGGCTTGGCGCGAAGTTGTTGAACAGTACCGCCAGCGCAAAGCCGAGCACTACGCCCACAATAGCCGCCGTACCGGTAGTCCGTTTCCAGAAGAAACCCAGAATGAACAGGGCAAAAATGCCGGGGCTAACGTACCCGGTATATTTCTGAATGAATGTGAAGCCACCTTCGCCGCCGATGCCAAGCGCATCGCCCCAGGCCAGCGCAATGGAAATTACCATGGCCGCCACGATAGTCAGTCGGCCAATCCAGACAAGTTTCTTCTCAGGAGCTGTTTTATCAACGTATTTATGGTAGATATCGAGCGTGAAAATGGTTGAAATGGAGTTGGCTTTACCAGCCAGTGATGCCACGATAGCGGCGGTCAAGGCAGCAACCGACAGGCCTTTCAGACCGCTGGGCAGGAAGGTCAACACGGCCGAATAAGCGTTATCGGCCATCACTTTTCCGTTGGTTGTCATCTCTGATTGCAGGCCACCGTTCTTATAAATAACGTAAGCCGCAATACCCGGCACCATCACCACCAGCGGCATAAAGATCTTCAGGATAGCGGCAAACAGGATACCCGTACGAGCCGTTTTCAGGTCGGCACCGAGTGCGCGTTGGGTGATGTACTGGTTACAGCCCCAGTAGTTCAGGTTCACAATCCACTGACCAGCCAAATACATGCTGATACCCGGCAAGGTGAGGTACTTGTTCACGTCGACCTGCGGGGTATTGGGACCAGGTTTTTCAAAGATCATATGGAAGTGATCATCGGCATTGGCGATCATAGCGCTAAATCCGTCGAAAGCACCGCTGCCTACGCCCAGAACCTCCGATACTTTAGTCAGTGCCAGGTACGTTGTTACCAGACCACCGATGATCAGCACCAGCACCTGAATTACGTCGGTGAAGCCAATTACCTTCATTCCGCCCAGCGTAATAATGATGGCGAATATACTCAGCGCGATAATGATGGGGTGGAACATATCCGTACCGACCAGATTCGAGAGGGCCAGCGCACCGAGGAACAAAATCGACGTCAGGTTAACGAATACATACAGAAACAGCCAGAAAACGGCCATAATCAAGCTTACAGTCTCGTTGTAGCGCTGACTCAGGAATTGCGGCATCGTGAAGATGTGGTTCTTCAGATAGATCGGTATAAACCAAACCGCCACAATAATAAGTGCTATGGCTGCCAGCCATTCGTAGGCAGCAATGGCCACACCCAGCGTATAGCCACTACCCGACATCCCGATAAACTGCTCGGCAGAGATATTGGAGGCAATGAGCGATGCTCCAATGGCCCACCAGGTCAACGACCCTTCGGCCAGGAAGAAGTCTTTTGTATCTAATGATTTAGTCTGTTTCTGTTTGTAGATCCAGTAGCCGTAGGAGGATACGCCGACGAAATAGAGCAGAAAAACAACGTAATCAATTGTAATGAGTTGATTCATGGAAAAGGGAAATTCGGAAGATTCTCCAATTAGAAGTAGAATAAGTAGGGTCAAAAATAAGTGAATAGGCGAGACAACGTCTATTTATTACGTTCTCGTTTATGTACTATTCTGCCAATCAAAGAGGACATTGTCTGATTTTACCCCTACTTGTTGACAAAGTAATCCTAAAAAGTACCCCGCCCCAACCCCTTCACGTTAGTGAGGGGCTACTGCTACACTTATCAGCTAAGGCGTAGCCCCTCACTAATGGGGCGGGATTGGGTTGAGGTATTACAAAAAAAACCTCTACAGGTCATTGTTAGTTAATGCCTGACGGCCCTCTTTCAGGCTCCTACAAAACGGTATGAATCTTCTTGAATTAGCGCAAGACCCAGCCAGCGTGGCTAAGGCAGCCAAATTGGTTTATGTCAGCGATACCATGCCGGGCCTCACCCGCCGGACGCATGGAGATCACTACGAATATGTTGACGTGACAGGTGCTGTAGTCGATGACGAGGCTACACTGGAGCGCATTCGCAAAATGGCCCTGCCGCCCGCCTACCAGAACGTCTGGATTTGCCCCAAACCCAATGGTCACCTACAGGCAACGGGCATCGACGCCAAAGGCCGCAAGCAATACCGGTACCATGCTAACTGGAACGCCATTCGAAGCGAAACCAAATTCTACCGGATGATTGCTTTCGGCGAAAAGCTCCCCTTGTTGCGTGAACGCCTTCACAAGGATTTGAACCGCCCGCAGTTAGACCATGACAACGTAATTGCCATTGCGCTGAGCGTGATGGAACAAACGCTGATTCGGGTGGGCAATGCAGCCTATGAGAAAGAATACGGCTCCTACGGCCTCACAACCCTCAAGAACCGCCACGTGAAGGCGAGCCCAGGCGAAGTGCGTTTCAGCTTTAAAGGAAAAAAAGGCATCTATCACGACATTACCCTGCACGACAAGCGCCTCGCCAAGCTGGTTAAAGCCTGCCGTGATATCCCCGGCAAAGAATTGTTTCAATACCTGGATGACGACGGTAACCGCCACAGCATCGACTCGGGGATGGTGAATACGTACCTCCATGAAACAATGGGCGATGAGTTCTCGGCCAAAGATTTTCGGACCTGGGCAGGCACGACCAACGCGCTCCGCCTGCTGGTTGAACTTGAACCATGCCAGACGGACAAAGATGCCAAAAAGAACGTCAACACTATCCTGGACGCGGTAGCGCACCGGCTTGGAAATACCCGCACCGTTTGCCGCAAACATTACGTTCACCCGCAAATTCTGGAGGCCTACGAATGTCAGGATCTCAACCCGTATATCGAGAAGAAAAACCGTTTTCGCCAAACCAGCCCCCACGGCCTCGACGGCGTGGAAAAGCTACTCCTCGCCTTCCTGCACGATCAGGTGAAGGTTTAGTGAACAGGTATTGGTTACTGGTCACTGGTTATTAGCGCTGCTTAGGTACGTTCCTTGGCGGAGCCACCACTAACCAATACCTGTTCACTGTTTTGCTCCCAGGAACGTCTGGCTAATGGTGCTGCTTAGGCGAAGGAGCTCAATTTCAGCGGCTTTAGCATTGAATTCAGCATCGAACAGGCGGGCTTGTGCCGTGACAGAGCTACGCTGAACATCCCGAAACTCAACGGGTGTTGAGTTGCCTACCCGGTAACGGTCATAGGCAATGTCGATATTTTCGAGGGCAATTTTATAGTTCTGAACCTCCACATTCAACAAGGCCAGGCTATTCTGATACTGCGTAAACGTTTGTGCCACAGCCTGCTCGAGCACTACTTTCTGATCGGCCTGCTGGTACTCGGCGGCCAGCGCATTGGCACGGGCATTGGCTTCCAGGCGCCTTATGTTTCCCCCGTTGAAGATTGGAACAGCCGCCGTTACACCGTACGTCAATCCCCGGTTGCGGCCCTGGGCTACGCCAAATCCACCTTCATTGTCGATAAAGGTGAAGTTATAACCCGTTTGCAGATTGACCGTTGGCTGGCGCTGGGCCCGTGCCAGTCGAATACCGATATCAGCCACTCGCCGGTTCAGCGCAGCAGCAACCAACAGCGGGTTATTGCTCGCCATCTGCTGGCGAATCTGGTCGATGCTCACAGTTGGGTTCACCAGGATTGTATCCCGAACCGCAAAATCGGTTAATGGATCCCGAACCAGCAAGGTGTTCAGCAGCACCTTAGCCGACCGTAGGCTCTGCTCCTGAGTCAGCAACGTCACGCTATCGGCATTGTAATCGACCTGCGCCGTCAGGTAATCTACTTTAGACCGCGTCCCTACTTCGTAGTTTGCTTTAGCCAGTTCAAGCCGATCGCGGGAAATATCGAGGGCTTGCCGAAACGAGAGAAGCTGCTGTAACTGCCGAACCACATCGTAATACGCCGTGGCTACGTTAGCGATGGTTTGCTCAACGCTGGCCCGCGTATTCACCTCGCTTAGCCGCACCAGTTCGCCAAACCGTTCGTATGTGGCAAAATTGGCCAGTCCGTTGAACACCGTCCAGTTCATGTTTACACCTACCTGCGTTGTTCGGTTGAAAAGGCCATTCTGAATCTGCGGTGGCCGGATATTATCAACAAACGTCTGGTTGATGCTCTGGTTTGTACCGTTCGTACTCGCGTTGCCGGTAATCAGCGGGTAAAAGCCTGCGTTGGCCGGAATGCGTTCGTTTCGGGCAATCTGCTCCTGGGTCTGTAACCCTTTTATCTGGTAATTCTGGGCCAGCGCCGTAGCAATAGCATCGGCCAGAAGAAGTTGCTCACCCTGTTGCTTTATATAGGCGTTTTGCAGCGCCCGTTGCACAGGGTTTTGAAAAGGCTTTTGTTGGGCAATAGATGCGGTAAGTAAAACTGAAAAGAAGAGTGTAAGTAAGAGGCGCATCGAGCGATACTGGTTAAATGAAGACGTGGTAACTTATAGCTTCGTGGTCATTGGTGGTCATTACGCTACGCGGTCATTGGTAGTCATTCTTCGTAAAACAACAAATGACTGCCAATGACAGCGTAACGTAATGACCACCAATGACCGCGAAGCGTAATGACCATTAATGACAATTAATGTAAAAGTAGAGCAAAAAGCATTGTCCGATGCGGTTCTAAGCATTGGCTAACGTACCTGAATCTGGTAAGTTTGCCTAATTCGTTAACAAACCCCTCATGTATAGAACCTGTTATTGCCTCTGCCTGTTCGCTACTCTCCTTTCGTCGGCCTGTTCCACTCGTCGTTCCGTCGATTTTATTTTCACCAACGCTACCGTCTACACCGCTGATTCGGCCTTCAGTATCGCTCAGGCATTTGCCGTTGATAAGGGTAAGTTCGTAGCGGCTGGTTCTACTTCCACCCTGCTCGATCAGTACCAGTCCGATAGCATCATCGACTTGCAGGGGCAACCGGTTTATCCCGGTTTTTACGATCCTCACGCTCATTTTCTGGGCCTGGGACAGATGCTCTCTCAGGCTGATTTAGTGGGAGCAGTTTCCTATCAGGATGTGGTAGACCGGCTGAAGGCGTATCACGCTAAACACCCGGAGGTGCTCTGGATTATCGGACGCGGCTGGGATCAGAACGATTGGCCTAAAAGCGATTCACCGGTACGCGGTTTTCCCACCAACAAGCTTCTGAACGACGCTTTTCCCAACGTACCTGTAGCCCTCACCCGCATTGACGGTCATGCCCTGCTGGTCAACGATAAAGCCCTGAAGCTGGCCCGGGTTACTGGTTCAACAGCCATGCCGGGCGGCGAAGTCGTATTGGCGGGCACCCAACCGTCGGGTGTACTGGTAGATAATGCCATGCAGGTGATCCGGCGCGTTATTCCACAGCCCGACGAAGATGCCAAAACCAACATGCTCCAGGCGGCCGAAAAAGTATGCCTCGAACTGGGCCTGACCACCGTCTCTGATGCCGGATTGAACCGGAACGATATTGAACTGGTGGAACGCCTGCATAAGGAGAGTAAGCTCAAAATCCGCGATTACGCCATGATCAGCCTCGGCGAGGCAAACATGGAGTACTACCTGAAACACGGCCCCTACCAAACCGACCGCCTGACGGTAAAATCCTTTAAGCTCTACGCCGATGGTGCACTGGGCTCACGCGGTGCCTGTCTGCGAAAACCGTACTCCGACCGGCCCGAGACTACCGGCTTCCTGCTGTTGAGCCCGTCTGAGCTGGACCGGGTAACGAAACTGATCGCCAACAGCGGCTTTCAGGCCAACACGCACTGCATTGGCGATTCGGCTAACCACTTGATGCTGAGGCTGTATGGAACGTACCTGAAATCAAAAAACGACCGGCGCTGGCGCATTGAACACGCGCAGGTAGTATCGCCGGAAGACGTAGCCTTGTTCGGGCGTTACTCGATCATTCCGTCGGTGCAGCCTACCCACGCCACGTCCGACATGTACTGGGCTGGCGAACGACTGGGGCCGGTTCGGGTCAAGGGTGCTTATGCGTTCAACGACCTGATGAAGCAGAACGGCTATATCACGTTCGGCAGCGATTTTCCCGTCGAATACGTCAATCCGTTGTTTGGCTTTCATTCGGCGGTGGCCCGGCAAGACGCGAAAAACTACCCGAAAGGCGGTTATCAGCCCGAAAACGCAGTTTCCCGCAAAGAGGCACTGCTGGCAATGACCCGTTGGGCGGCCTACGCTTGTTTCGAAGATAGCCTTCGGGGTAGCATAGCCCCCGGCAAGCAGGCCGACTTCGTTATCCTCGACAAAGACATCATGAAAGCGCCAAATGAGCAGTTGCGGGGCGTAAAAGTGCGCCAGACCTGGGTTGGCGGCGAACGCCTCTACAGCGCGCCTAAACCATGACGGGCAATACAGATAATCCGCACGACCGGTATTTTAAGGAAACATTTTCGCAGATCGATATTCTGGCCGACTTCCTGAATGTGTACCTCCCCGCCCCGCTTCGAGATCAGCTAGAGCGTTCATCGCTGGTGCGGGAGTTCGATACCTATACCGATGAAACGCTGAGTGAGCACTTTGCCGACCTGGTCTTCAGTGCTACACTCGGAGATCAAAAGGTTCGAATCGTACTTCTTTTAGAGCATAAGAGTTATACCGAGCCCTATATCCATTTGCAGCTAAATCGGTATATGCTCAATGCGTGGGATGATCAGCTTGCTCGAAAAAAGCCGTTACTGCCTATCATTCCAATTGTGGTTTATCATGGACGCAGACGATGGAAAAAACGCGGAATTCATACCTATTTTGAGCACCTACCCGCTACTGCATCACCCTACGTACCCAGCTTCGATTATGTGCTCATCGATCTATCGACCATTCTTGACCACCTTCCTGGCTTTCAGACAGATTACGCCAAGCTCACTGGCGTTCTATTGAAAACTAGCCGGGAACGACGCGGATTAGAGAAATCATTGCGTTCATTAGCCGAAAGTATCAACCGGTTATTAACCACTGAGCAGGGCGAGCAGTTTTTTCGAACCTCACTCATTTACCTGAGTTGGGTCACAGCCTTGACAAAGATCGAGTTGGTGACTATTTTTCGTGACGTTTCCAAACAAGCAGAGAACTACAACATGTCGCTATACGAACAACTTATTCAGGAGGGTATTGAGCGAGGCATTGAGCAAGGCATTGAGCGAGGCGTTGATCAAACAAACCGGAAGGCGATCAAGGCTATGCTGAAACTGAATATGGATACCAGCTTGATTGCAACAGCATTAGAATTGCCAGTCGAGCAGGTTAAGGCTCACATTCAGGAAATCGAAGGCGAATAGGCATAGCCCATTTTGTTTGCAGAAGGGCCAGACCAACTGGCCCTTCTGCGTAAATCACTTAATCATCGCCTGTGCCTGTTGCAATGCATCGGCATAGGGCTGATACAGGTAGCGTCCGGGTGTCTGGCCCATTTCCAGGTCAACGCCGACGGGGGCGGCATCCCACAACCCGGCCCGATGCCAGGGCGTTAGCTGATCCCAGTCGGGCCGGTCAATGATGGGGTACAGGCAAACGCCCTCCAGCACGACACCGGCCTGCCGGGCTTTCAGGCACTCACGGGCCACCATCTGTATCCAGGCAGGCCGGTCAATGCCGGGGTGACTTGTTTCGCTCAGGACAATGGGCTTTCGGTAGCGTTTATACACTTCCAGGAAAAGCTGATGCAAGGGCCGAAAACGCGGGTCACGCCCTTCATTTCCCCAGGGCAAAAACTCAAACGTAGGAAAGACCCACTGGTTGTTGTAGTAGAAATTTACACCAACAATATCAACCATATCATGTCGGCCACCCAATTCGGGATGCAACCGCCCCAGTAGCATATCAACGGCCTGGTACTGGTTGTCGTGAGCAGCCTTCGCGCTGGCTATCTCTGCACGGGTTGCGTTGAGCGGTGCAACCATATTGACCAGTGGCTCGGTAGTCATTACCAGCACGTTCGCGTCTATCTCGCGCATGGCCGCAATACCCTCTATGTAGGCCCGAATAAGACCCATTTTAACTTCAAATCCCTGTTTGGTGCAGTAGGGTGACGTACCACACACATCACCGCCCAACCAGGAGATAAAACTGACTTCATTGATTGGTGTTATAATAAGTGGCCCGGCCGGGTACGTCTCTCGATAGATGGGCACGAATGCGCGGCATAGTGCAGCAAAACGGCGGGCAAACATCGGGTGCAACGGCGTGAGGTCATCGGGGTAGCCGAAGTGGCAGATATCCCAAATCTGTTGAATACCAAGTGCTTTACCGCGTTGAAGCATATGACGCACCACTGTCCAGTCATAGATGTATGCCCTTTTCTCTACCTGGCTCCAGCGAATTCCTTCGCGTACAGTACGGATATTTATACTAGCAATATCCTGATAATCAGCATCTATTCGATCAAGATGGCCAGTCAGCGATAGAAAATCGACACGATTGCCAAAGGCGTTTTGCTGATCAGTGCATTCGTAGCCAGCCCACCAGAATGTGTTGAACCGGCTAGTAGGACTAATTGTAAGTGGAATCATCAGTACCAGAATGGGAATATTCTCCACTTAACAACAGGTTGCCCCTATGCTGTTTATAAACATTACTATAACACCTGAAAAGCAGATAGTCACAGGGTTATATCAACCCCGCAGGAAAGGCATAAACTAGTCTGACTATCAACCGATTACATAGATTTACTTACACACTATTGGCAGCATACACTATTTTTCGTTGAAAGCGGCAGTTTAAATTATAACAGTACACATTGCCAGTGTACTTACTTAATTGTTACCTTTCCTGAAGTAACATCATAGGCTGCGTCGGCATGCCCATCTTAGCGGCGATGACTGGCAGAATGGAGGTGTTTGTAAGCTAGGTCAACTCCTGTTATCTGCTCACACTTTTGTGTAGGAAAGACACTATTTAACCCAGGTAAAGCCTGCTTTTCCGATTCAAATCTTCCTCAACATTTATTCGTGTTTATTTCTCTTTAATACCTGACAAACTACATGTTATTATCAAGTATATTAACATAGGTTTTGTATCTAAAACTATACTATGTAAACAATTTATTTAATGATGGAAGCAGGCGTCAGAGAAACATACCAGTCACTAATCGTTGAAGACGAGCCCATATTTACTGAACAACTTAGCCAGTATATTAGTCGAGTAAATTTTCTGGCTCCTCCTGCAAGCTGCACGAGCGGAATCGATGCCCTACAGGTATTAGCAACTACCCCGATAGACATCTTATTTCTTGACCTTGCACTGACCGACATGACAGGGCTTGACCTGCTCAAGACGACGCACAACGCGCGGGCCGTTGTTGTCACATCTGCTCACCATGAACTGGCTGTTGACTGTTTCGATCTTGATATCATCGATTTTCTTCCCAAACCGTATGATTTCAACCGGTTCCTCCGGGCATTGAGCCGTGTGATGCAACGTATTCAGTCGGCGACATTAGTAATTGAACCCAAGCCTGTTAGCCGGGAGAAGGAAGAAATATATTTTAAATCTGGAAGACGCCTCGAACGATTTGCATACAGTGATATTCTGTACATGGAAGCGTACGGTTTGTACACAAAAATTTATACGTTCGATGGCACATTCGCGGTCAATAAACGCATTTCTGTTTTAACCGAGGAACTGCCTAGTCAGCGATTTGTCCGTATCCATAAATCATACATCATTAATGTTGATCATCTGAAACGGCTGGAATCAAAACAGCTTTGGATAAAAGCAACAAAACTTCCGATTGGCGTTACCTACCACCCTATTGTCCATAAAAAAATGGAGCTTTTGGGAATAAGTGCCAATTAAATACCATAATGAATTGGCTATCCAACATATGGTCACGGCTTATTCCAGAGGATGATCTTGACACGCTATCGTTATTTGACCGGTTCCGTTTTTTGTCCTTGTTAAAGATAAACTGGTTTGCTGCCCTGCTTCAGTCGGCGGTGGTAGTGATTAATTTGATCCTCCAGCAGTATGATCAGGCACTCAGTAACCTTCTGTTTATCCTTACTTACATCCTGCCTACACTCTGGCTCACGTATCAGCACAAAATCAGGCTTGCTTCGTGGGTATTTCTTAGCGCCTTATATATCCACGGCGCGTTGGTGCTACATAGCCAATTACCAGACCAGGAAGACGTACACATCGAACTACATTTTATCGTAATTGGTATCTTTTCGATCATCCTGCTGAAAGGTAAAACGCCACTATACGCTTCCCTATTCCTGTCAGTTAACTATCTGTTAGTCAAAAAACTGGCTTCCGAGCGATTACACGCACCGCTCGACATCAGCCAACTACTCACCGATGTTGGCGTATTCTTTATCTTCATTTACTTTGGCTACACGACTAAAAAAACCGCGTTGCAGATGCAACAGTCGTTCATTGACAAAAACAGGGAGCTTTCTAACCTCAACAAATTGAAGAATAACTTATTCGGTATTATCGGCCATGATCTGCGGAGTCCTCTGGCGGCCTTGAAAGTGCAACTCACGCTCCTGGCCGAAGAACAACCAGCCACGGCCACGCCTGATGCCCGCTACGCTCGTATGCGTCAGCTAGCCGATAAAGTCTATAGCACTACCGATAATCTCCTGAGCTGGTCAATGATTCAGCGGGGCGGTATGCACATACGGCCTGTTCAGTTCGATTTGTCGGAGGTTGTCGAGTCGGAACGTCAACTGTTTACCAGTGAAATCCAGCAGAAACACCTAACGGTAAACAGTAGCTATCGACCAACTCCTGTCACGGCTGATGAACACCAACTTCAAATCGTGGTCCGTAACTTATTACAAAATGCCCTGAAATTTACGCCCCCCGGTGGCTATATACATCTGAACACATATCAACATGAAGGCCACTCTACGCTGGTTATTCAGGATTCGGGAGTAGGCATAGCGCCAGACCAGTTAGCACCCACCACCACCCCGCCTACAAAAGCAGGAACGATGGGGGAAAGTGGAACCGGCCTGGGGCTGTATATATGCCGCGAATTTGTTCGGCTCAACAAGGGACAGCTCCACATCGAGAGCGCGCTGGGCAAAGGCACAACCGTAACGATCAGCTTTGCTGGTTGAGTCCTACACGGCACCAGCCGTGTAAGCCTACAAAATATACTGGCTCAGGTCGCGGTTCTTGACCAGACCCGACAGGCGCTCCTGTACCAGTTCTTTGGTTACCTCTACGGTTGAACCAGCAGGTATCGTATCTGGAATATCGTACATAAACTCATTGAGCAGTTGACTCAGCACAGTTTGCAACCGTCGGGCACCAATATTCTCTACTTCGGCATTTACTTCAAAGGCAATCCGGGCCATCTCCCGCATCGACTCGTCGGTGAACACCAGCGTTACCCCTTCGGCAGCGAGCATGGCTTCATACTGCTTGGTCAGCGCATTCTTCGGCTCACGCAGAATCTGGTAAAAATCATCTTCCAGCAGGCTTTGTAACTCCACCCGGATCGGGAAACGACCCTGTAACTCAGGAATCAGATCGGAAGGTTTGGAGACGTGAAAGGCCCCGGCCGCCACAAACAGAATGTGGTCGGTTTGCACCACACCATATTTTGTATTCACTGATGAGCCCTCTACAATGGGCAGCAGGTCGCGCTGTACTCCTTCGCGGCTCACATCCGGTCCGCCCGAACCACCCGACCGGTTACCGGCAATCTTATCAATTTCGTCGATGAAAATGATGCCTGTATTCTGTGCCTTCTGAATTGCCTCTTCCTTCACCTCATCCATATCGATGAGCTTGGCGGCCTCTTCATCCAGCATGATCTTCCGGGCTTCGGCGATGGTTACTTTGCGTTTCTTGCCTTTTTTGGGCATCATGCCCCCGATCATCTCCTGAATATTCATCATCGACAGCTCATCGATAGAACCGCCCATCACGCCAATGTTGGGTGTCGATTGCTGATGAACGTCAATGTCGATCTTACGGTCGTCAAGTTCGCCTGACTGGATTTTTTTACGGAACCGTTCGCGGGTACGTTCATTCAGTTCGGAATCCGAATCAGGTATATCGTCGCCGTTCTGGTCGGCTTTTTCCTGGCCAAAGCCAAGCTGATTGCCGCCATTCGCACCTTTTACGGGTGGAATCAGAATGTCGAGGATCAGGTCTTCCACAATCTGCTGGGCACGGATCTGTACGGCTTCTTTCTTGGCGGTCCGCACCATGTTCACGGCCTGTTCAACCAGGTCGCGCACCATACTCTCGACGTCGCGACCAACGTACCCAACTTCGGTAAATTTAGACGCTTCGACCTTCACGAAAGGCGCATCGGCGAGTTTGGCCAGACGCCGGGCTATCTCGGTTTTTCCAACCCCAGTGGCACCGATCATCAGGATATTATTGGGCGTAATTTCGCGTTGCATGTCGGCGGGAGCATTCATCCGCCGCCAGCGGTTGCGCAGGGCAATGGCTACGTTGCGTTTGGCCTCGTGCTGGCCGATAATGTACTGATTCAACTCGGCAACAATCTGCCGGGGTGTAAGATCACGAATTAGTTCAGACATGAGAAAAAAGAGGCGGGCGTTAAACAGGAAAGCACTTCTATGTTCGGCTCTTGGTAAACTAACACATGAACCGGCAAATGGTGCGAAAAAACTTCGATGAACAATGAACAGTTATCAATGAACAATGATCAATTAGTAATTATAAACGTACCAAAGCAACGCTGATAGCTGTTCATTGTTTATTGATACTTGATAACTGACTATGTGTTTCCATACGTCTCTGGCCGCCGATATTCCTGCCCTTGAGGCACGGTTCAATGCCACCATGCCCGCCTCGTCAGGCTTCACCCCTGCCTACCACATCAACGCCTACTCTTTTCCTGGCTACCCGATCCTGACGCACCAGCAGCCAGCTCAGTTTCAGTCTATTCGGTGGGGCCTGATTCCGCACTGGGTTAAATCGAAAGCCGACGCGGATAAGCTTCGGGCCCAGACAATCAATGCCCGGTCGGAAACGATCTATGAAAAGCCGTCTTACCGGCAGGCGGCCAAACGGGCGCAACGCTGCATTATACCCGTTACGGGTTTCTTTGAATGGTATACCGACGCGGGCAAACAGAAATACCCGTTCTACCTCACAACCGACCAGCCCATTACCAGCATTGCCGGTCTTTGGGACGAATGGGCCGACCCGGAAACCGGCGAAGTGCTGACCACATTCTCGCTCCTGACTACCGACGCTAACTCACTGTTGGCCGCTGTGCATAACGAGAAAAAACGGATGCCCTGCGTTCTTACGCCCGACGCTGAACGTACCTGGCTGCACGACGACTTAACCGAACGCGACGTCCTGCACCTGCTGTCGACAACGTACCCGGCCCAGCAGATGCATAGCCAGTCGATCAGTAAACGAATTACATCGCGCACGGAAGACACCAACGTACCTGACGTGCTGAGGCCGGTAACGTACCCTGAACTTACCGAAAAAAAGGAACTGTTTGCCTGAGTCGGCGGGCGTTATGCCAGGCCATTGGGCCATTACATAAGGAAAGCGTCAATGTGTCGACTACGCTGTTCGTCGGCACAAACCCGGTTTACCTTTGCAGTTTGGGTCTTTTCCGCGCAACCCGTGAGCCAGTTTTTCATCTATTTAGTTATGTGACTACTAGCGTGTTGCGCACACCCGATTATACAACCAACTTTCATGAAAAAGCGAATACTTTCTGCATTACTTGGCGTTTGTTTATTTACACTTCATCTACAAAACGTTCAGGCGCAGACTCAGCCATCATCAACAACGCCCGCCAGCGGAACAACGACTCCGGTAGCTGCTGAACCTACAGTTATTGGCCTTCCCTCGGCGGGGTCACCGATCTCTGGTCTGCCCGGCGTTGACACAACCATCACAGACAGCACACGTCGGCAGGCGGTATCGGCCGCCCCGGCCAGCATGAGCACGGGTACACCTGCGTTGCCAGCCATTCCGATGAGCACAACGGGTGTGCCAGCCACCGCCGGAACGCCTACCAATGCTACATCCACAACCGACACGGCACCCGCGACGCCTGCTCCTGCCGGCTTTGGAAATGGGCAGCCACGACAGGCAGCACCAACGCAGTCTGTAGCCGGACCGGAAGATAGTCCACGCGGGACGGGCAAAGTGTCGGGTGTTGTGCTTGACTCACTTACCAAGCAGCCCGTCGAGTTTGCTTCGGTAGCCCTGGTCAATATTGCCACCAACCGGCCCGTCGATGGGGCTGTCTGCGACGCGCAGGGTCGGTTTACAATGACCCGGGTGGTGTCAGGTACGTTCCGGCTCCTGGTATCGTTCGTCGGCTATCGCAATCAGATTGTCCCTAAAGTTACCGTTGAAGCCCGCGGTGCCGACGTCAATTTGGGTTCGATCGCTCTGGCCCCTGAAGTACGCAACCTGAAAGAAGTGGTAGTAGTAGGTCAGGGAGCGCTCGTGGAAGAAAAAGTTGACCGGCTGGTGTATAATGCCGAACGGGATTTGACTTCCAAGGGGGGTGATGCTACCGACATTATGCGTAAAGTGCCCTTACTGACGGTCGATCTGGACGGTAACGTGAGCCTGCGGGGAAGCAGCAACGTGCGGGTGCTCATCAACAACAAGCCGAGTACGATTGTAGCCAGCAGCGTAGCCGACGCCCTGAAGCAGATTCCGGCCGACATGATCAAAACCGTCGAGGTAATCACCAGCCCGTCAGCCAAGTACGACGCAGAAGGGTCGGCCGGTATCATTAACATCATCACCAAGAAAAACAACCTGCAGGGCTTCACCCTTAACCTGGATTCGGGCGTGGGTAACCGGGGGGCCAACCTGGGCGTACAGGGCAACCTGCGTACTGGCAAAATGGGCTTTTCGCTGAACGGATTCGGACGCTCACAGTACAACATCAAAGGGAGCTTCGAAAACCGTCAGACAGCCGGTACCGTCCTGACCACGCAAACCGCTGACACCAAGAGCCAGAATTTATTTGGGCAGTATCAACTCGGCTGGGACTACGACATCAACAAAACAACGGCCCTGACGGCCAGCGTTCGGTATGGTGCCCGTAATCAGATGAACTTCCAGAATAACCTGACCACAACAACGTACCTGCCCACAACCACAACAGTAGGTGTTCGGGATGTAGACGTGAAAGATTTGTCAGGAACTGTAGACGTCAATCTTGATTTCACCAAGACCTACAAGCCACAGCAGGAACTGAGCATTCTGACCCTGTTCAGCCAGAATAACCGGACCAACAACTTCACCGCCAACATTTTTGATAGCCAGGCGGCGCAAAGTATCCTGAGCCGCGAACGGAATGACAATACCAGCCGTAACCAGGAATCAACATTCCAGGTCGATTACCAGACGCCGATCAAAACAAATCAGTTGCTGGAAGTAGGTGGCAAAGGCATTCTGCGCCAGGTGACCAGCGACTACGCGTATCTGTTAGCGGCTGGCGAAACCGGTGGATTCTCCAACAACCCGAACCGCCAGCCAAACGGCCTCGATTACAACCAGAACGTAACGGCGGGCTACCTGTCATATACCTATAGTTCGAAAAGCAAAATGACCATCAAGGCGGGTGCCCGCTACGAATACACGTTCATTGATGCGCGCTTCCGTACTGCCACCGGCGACGCCCTGACCGCGCAGGTAGCCGATATTCCAGACTATGGCAATCTGGTTCCCAGCGTCAACATTTCGAAAAGCCTGAAAGGCGGGCAGACCGTAAAACTGGCGTATAACCGCCGCTTACAACGCCCCGGTATCCAGTTTCTGAACCCGAACGAAAACGCGGCCAACCCACTGAACATCACCAGAGGTAACCCGCTGCTCAGCCCTGAACTGACAGACAACTTTGAGTTCAGCACCAGTACTACGATTAAGCAGGTGTACATCAACACCTCGCTGTTTGCCCGTTTCACCAACAACTCGATCGAGAGCGTGCGTGATACCGTGCGCCGGGCTTTCGGTGATGTAACCAACCCGGTTTACCAGAATGTGTTGCTATCCAGTTATGCCAACATCGGCCAGCAGAATTCATACGGGATCAATATTTTTGGAAACGCCACGGTGTTCTCAAAACTACAGCTTGGCGGCGGCGGTGATGTCTATTACTCAACCCTGTCGAACAACAGCAACAACCCGGCCTTACAGGCTAAAAACTCCGGTTTTGTGGTGTCGGGGCGGATTTTTGCCAGCTTACAACTCAAGAAGAACTGGGGCGTGCAGGCCAACCTGTTTGCGCGGGGTCGGCAGATTCAGCTTCAGGGCTACCAGGGTGGATTTATGTTCTACAGCTTTGGCGTGAAACATGATTTCAACGACAAGCGCGGCAGCTTCGGGTTGGCGGGCGAAAACATTTTCAATCACCCCTTCACGCAACGCTCTGAATCGCAATCAGCCGTTTTCTCACAAAACAGCATTCAGAATCTGTTCAACGCCGGTATACGCGCCAACTTCAGCTATCGCTTCGGCAAGCTTAGCTTCGACGGTGGCAACCGCCGGAAGAAATCAGTCAACAACGACGACGTGAAAGACGGCGGTGGCGGCGACAACGGAGGTGGGCAGCAGCCAGCGGCTACGCCTGCAACCACCACACCTGCAACAGGTGGCGGCGGTCGTCGGCCAAGGTAATAGCTGATTGCCTGATACAGTATACAGACGGGCTTTACTGACCGACAAGTGTTGTCGGTTAGTAAAGCCCGTTCTTTTTTAGCCCTTCCTGGGTTGCTATTTTCAGTATATTCTATGGCTCAAATCTGGTATTTGGCAACGAAAATAGCCCCACGAAAGCCAGTTAGTTCATGAAAATTTGCCGTTTTCGTTGTGTCTATTAGCTACAATTCTGCATTTGACGGCTTTGGGTGCTATCTTGTTTGCCGTATAACAGAATTGACCCCACTAGTATGAAACAACGTCAGTCGCTCAACGGCATGAAGCAAGCGCAGAGCACTGCTTCAGCCGGTTTTTCTTTCAACGACTATCAGACTGATAATTTCTTCGATGAAATGTTCGGTAACAACGGGAAGGTTCGTCATGGGTACGTTCCTTTTCGGAAACGGGTAGAGCAACTAACCAGGCACGACATGGTTAGCCGACAGCAGGCAGCGGAGCGGGCCCTGATGAGCATGGGCATCACTTTCAACGTGTATTCGGAAGGCGAAGGCACCGAACGGATCATGCCCATCGACATCATTCCGCGCATTATCGAAGCTGCCGAATGGGATCAGATGGAGAAGGGGCTTATTCAGCGTATCAAAGCGCTGAACCTGTTTATTCACGACATTTACAATGAACAGCGTGCTTTGAAAGACGGTGTTATTCCGCGCGATCTGATCGAGTCGAGCAAGTGTTTTCTGGAACCGTGCCTCGGCGTGCGTCCACCGAAAGACATCTGGTGCCACATTACCGGTACCGACCTGATCCGGGGCGACGATGGGGAGTTTATGGTGCTGGAAGACAACCTGCGCTGCCCGTCGGGCGTATCGTACATGCTCGAAAACCGCGAACTAACCAAGCAGACCTTCCCCGAAGTGCTGGCCAACACCGGCGTTCGTCCCGTATCGGATTACCCCACGCGGTTACTGCAAATGCTGCAACACATTGCCGACCGCCCCAACCCAACAGTAGTGGTATTAACGCCCGGCGTGTACAACTCGGCTTATTTCGAGCACTCGTATCTGGCGCAGCAGATGGGCGTTGAACTGGTGGATGCGCGGGATCTGGTGGTATCGGGTGGGTACGTTAAAATGCGGACCACCAAGGGCTTCCAGATTGTTGACGTGATCTACCGCCGAATCGACGACACGTTCCTTGATCCGAAAACCTTTAATCCAGACTCGATGATTGGGGTTCCGGGCATTTTCGAGGTGTTCAAGAAAGGGCGTGTGGCGCTGGCCAATGCACCCGGTACCGGCGTAGCCGACGATAAAGTGGTGTATGCCTACGTACCCAGGCTGATCGAGTATTACCTGGGTGAGAAGCCGCTGATTCAGAACGTAAAAACCTATATCTGCGGCGAAGACGATGACCGGCAGTATGTGCTCGACAACATCGCCGATCTGGTGGTGAAAGAGGCCAATGAAGCCGGCGGCTACGGCATGCTGATCGGCCCCAAAGCCACCAAAAAAGACCACGAACTGTTCCGCAAAAAGATTCAGGAAAATCCGCGGAACTACATTGCCCAGCCAACCATTTCGCTCTCCCGCGTGCCGTGCCTGATCGATGGCCATGCCGAAGGGCGGCACGTCGATCTGCGGCCGTACATTCTCTACGGCGATCAGATCAACGTAATTCCCGGCGGACTAACCCGCGTAGCCCTGCGTAAAGGCTCACTGGTTGTAAACTCATCGCAGGGCGGTGGTGGAAAAGATACCTGGGTTCTCTATTAACGAGCATTCCCGCCTTAGGTCTCACAGGCCAACCGTGAAGGGTAAAAGTATACCGACACAGCGCGTTCTTGTACAGTTTACCTGCTAAAAATGCTTTCGCACAGTTCGGCGCGAAAGCATTTTTTATGCACTCTTCCTGCTACTCCCTTGCGCTGATCGGCCATTAGTTGAGCTGGCTTGCCTGCAACGAGCAAACTTACCTACCCATTTCATGCGCTTATACTCAGTTAGTAACCGTGCGGCTGGTGCCGATTTTCTCACCTTGAGTATAAAGTTCTACGTAACTAGCTGAGCAATTACCCACCCCGCTCGTATCGACTTCTGATTAACAAGCTATTAGAAAAGCAGGCGGGCGATGGCATGGTTTTTTGTCATCACCTACATACCTATGACTGCTGTTTCTATCTGGATTATCTGCGCCTTATCAATTGCGGGCGTCATTATTCGCCCTTTCAAAACGCCCGAATTTATCTGGGCGGTATTGGGTGCGGTTACCCTGCTTGTGCTTGGCCTGCTTACGCCTAAAGAAAGCTTATTGGGCATCACCAAAGGGACCGATGTGTACCTGTTTTTGATAGGCATGATGTTGCTGGCAGAAACGGCCCGGTCAGAAAAACTATTCGATTGGCTGGCGGCCCATGCCACCAAACGTGCCAATGGGTCGGCCAGTCGTCTTTTTGGGTTAATATATCTGGTGGGCATCGTCGTTACAGCGCTTCTATCCAACGACGCCACCGCTGTGGTTCTTACGCCCGCCGTAGCGGCAGCCGTCAAATCAGCCAGGGTCAAAAATCCATTGCCCTACCTGTATATCTGCGCCTTTATTGCCAACGCAGCCTCGTTTGTGCTGCCCATCTCCAACCCGGCCAATCTGGTCATTTATGGTACCCACCTACCTCCTTTACTGGCCTGGTTGGCTCAATACACCGTACCCTCGATCGTGTCCATCGCGGCCACCTATGGCATATTGCGGTTTACCCAACGCGAAGCCCTGACCGAACGGATCAAAACGGCGATCACCATACCCATACTGTCGCCGGGCGGGCGGCTGGCAATCATAGGCATTGCCGGAACGGCACTTGTGCTACTGATCGCTTCAACACTCGATGCTCCACTGGGGCTACCAACGGCTATTACAGGCGTGCTTACCTCGGTGCTGGTGCTGATTCGAGCCCGAAAGCAGCCGTGGAGCGTGATAAAAGACGTTTCCTGGTCGGTATTGCCCCTGGTGGCCGGGCTATTCGTACTGGTGGAAGCACTCACGAAAACGGGACTTATCCAGCAGTTGACCTCGTTATTGCAGGCTAGTACGGCACGGTCAGTTTCTGAAACAACATGGGGTAGCGGCATCGGGATTGCCCTTGCCTGTAATCTGGTCAATAACCTCCCCGCCGGCCTCATTGCGGGCACGGTCGTACAGGCCGGACACGTACCTGAGGCAATCAAGAGCGCCATCCTGATTGGCATTGACCTGGGGCCAAACCTGTCGGTTACAGGGTCGCTGGCTACCATACTCTGGCTGGTAGCCCTGCGGCGGGAAGGGCTGAAGGTAAGCGCCTTTACATTTCTTAAACTTGGTATGCTGGTGATGACCATTCCGTTACTGATCACCCTCGGCACCATCTGGCTCTATCACCTTTACGTCTGAGCCACAGGTACATCGACGGACCGGCTTAAGATCAAGTGGTCCAACAAGAACTACATTTCTTTCTCCTAGCTTGCTAATGCTCAACTGTTTATGAAATCAATGTACACCCATACCCTGCCAGTTAACCCAGCAACTGACACACCCCGGCTCCTTTTGACCCTATAAGGATATCGATCACGAGCTGGCGCGGGGTAAAGAGGCAGACGATGAACACGACGCTGACGACGCCAGGCCAATGCTCTGGCCGTTGCTGCTCTGATCGTACTGTGGTTCTTTGTACCGGAAACAGGTCCGCAGGTACGTCCGTCCGGTCAGGCCGAAAGAGTAGCTCTTCCCGACGTCACCGATTACGCACGGCCCACGCAGCCTTGACCTGATTCACCGGGAGTTGGCCAGTGCAGCGAAGGCCATTTAATTAACGGATAATCGTAATCTGTATAGCCATGTAAGTCGGTAGACCGATTTGTGGACGTACTTTCGCAGGCGAATATCAACCTGAGTAATTTTTTGTGAATCGTCTACTACTTCTAGTATTTATCTGTCTTGCAGCATCGCCGGTAGTTGCTCAAAAGAAAAACGAATCTTTTCAATACGCCATCAAGCGGGCCACCTCTCCTATCCGGGTCGATGGCGTGGCTGATGAGGAGGCGTGGCAACAGACCCAACTGGCGACCGATTTCCATATGGTGTTACCCATGGATACCAGCCGCGCCAACGTACCTACCGACGTTCGGATGACCTACGACGACCAGAACATCTATGTCGTTGCTATCTGCTATTTTCCCAAAGGCCAGCGTTACATGGTCGAGTCGTTACGACGCGACTGGAACTTCGGCAAAAACGACAACTTCTTTCTGATGCTCGATACGTTCGACGATCAGACCAACGGTTTCGCTTTCGGCGTAAACGCCGCCGGTGCCCAGTGGGATGGGTTGATGTATGACGGGAACAAGATCAATCTGAGCTGGGATAACAAATGGACATCGGCTGTGCGCAACTATGACGATAGGTACGTATTTGAAGCAGCCATTCCCTTCAAAACCATTCGCTACAAAAAAGGCGTTGGCCGGTGGGGACTCAACTTCAGCAGGCAGGACCTGACCAGCACCGAAAAATCGGCCTGGACGCCCATTCCTCGCCAGTTCCCTACGGCGTCGCTGGCCTACACAGGTACGTTGGTCTGGGATCAGCCGCCACCCGCCGCCGGTCCCAACGTATCGCTGATTCCGTACGCACTGGCCAGTAGCGTGCGTGATTTCAACAACCCGGAGGTCAATGCTACGTCTGTGGCGTTTGGCGGTGATGCCAAGATCGCGCTCACGTCGTCTATCAACATGGACCTGACCATCAATCCCGATTTTTCGCAGGTAGAAGTGGACCGGCAAGTGACCAACCTGGATCGGTTTGAACTGTTCTTCCCGGAACGGCGGCAGTTTTTTCTGGAAAACGGGGACCTCTTTGCCAACTTCGGCTACGCGACTATCCGGCCGTTCTTCAGCCGACGGATTGGCCTGGGCGTACCCATCCGCTACGGTGCGCGGGTGAGTGGCAAACTCAACAAAGACTGGCGGATCGGACTGATGCAAATGCAAACCGGCGACGTACCGGCAACGGGATTACCCCGCCAGGATTTCACCGTAGCGGCGTTGCAACGGCGCGTTGGTGCCCGGTCGAACATTGGTCTGCTGTTTGTCAACAAACAATCGCTCAACTACGTACCTGCCGAAGGCGCAACGGCCTATTCGCAATACAACCGAAATATCGGCGCAGAATACAACTTACTGTCGGCCAACAATTTATGGACTGGAAAACTGCTGTATCTGCAATCGTTTTCGCCGGGCAGCGCGCCCAATAACAATGTGCTGGCGGGTAATCTTCAGTTCAACAACCGGCGCTGGCTGGTGAGCGGGCAACACGAATACGTGGGCGAAAACTACAACCCCGAAGTTGGGTACGTTCCCCGGCGCGGTTACCAGAAGTTGAGCCTACAGGTAGAGTACTTGTTCTTCCCGACAGGTACGTCCATCCTGAGTCATGGCCCGAGCGTGGGCAGCACCACGTTTATGAACACGAGCCTGTCGCGGCAACTCGATAATGAGCACTGGCTGGGCTACGACATTACGTTTCGTAACCGAAGCACCTTTACGTTGTGGACGGCTACCGATTTCGTGCGCCTGTTAACTAACCTTGACCCCACCAATTCGGGGAAAGCGCAACTCGCCGCAGGTACGTTGCACCACTGGCAGGCCTGGGGAACCGAGTTTATTTCACAGCCCCAACGACTGTTGACCTACGGATTTACTTCGCGTTACGGTGGTTTCTACGACAACGGTACCCGCCTGAACCTGACCGCCGATCTGGGCTATCGGATTCAGCCCTTCGCCAGTCTGGCCCTCAGCGCCAACTATAACCGCATCAATTTACCGGAGTTGTCGGGCCTTACGCAGTTCTGGCTCGTAGGACCACGCCTCGACGTCACGATGACAAACAAGCTGTTTCTGACGGCCTTTATGCAGTACAATGAGCAGATCAAAAACGTCAACCTGAACACCCGTATCCAATGGCGTTACAAACCCGCTTCTGACCTGTTTATCGTCTACACCGACAATTACCTGCCCGACAATTTTGCCGTTAAAACCCGCGCGCTGGTGATGAAACTAACTTATTGGTGGAATGTATAGTGTGCCACTTCATCGCCGCGTATAGATAGATAGTATGGCTTCGTGCCTTTATGGTGGAGTCTGCTCACTTGCTTCATATGCTCCGTCAAAACCGCACTTCGCGAAGGGATTTTATACGATGTGCCACTGGTGTGTTGGCGAGCCTGCCCGCTATCAACACTTTTGGGCAGCAATGCCTTACCGACGTACCTACCACCGCATTTTCGCTGCCTTTAGGCGTTTGTACTTCGTATGACAAGGCCGAATTACTGAAGCGATTAGGCTATTCGTTTGTAGAAGAGAGCGTTGGACGATTTTTGATTCCCGATGTGGGCGATAGTCAGTATACCCAAAACGTGGCCACGCTTAAGAAAGAAGCTTTTCCCGTTCGGTCATACATCTACTTTTTTCCGGGCAAGCTGAAATCAGTCGGGCCGGACCTGCACCATGAAGCCATTCTGGAGCGGGCAGAACTGGCCCTTCGGCGGGCTAAAGAGTGCGGTTCCAAAAACATTGTTTTTGGTAGCGGCGGATCGCGCGCCATTCCCGACGGTTTTGATCGGGATAAAGCCAAAGCCCAGCACATTGCCCTCTGCCAGAAAATGGCGCCTATTGCCGAAAAGTACGGCGTTACCTTAGCCATTGAACCTCTAAACCGGGGCGAAACCAATTTCATTAATAGCCTCGCCGATGGCGTAGAGATTATTCGGGCGGTAAACAACCCCTGGTTTCGGTTGCAGTGCGACATCTATCACATGCTCAAAGAAGACGAGAAACCGGAGGAAATCGTTAAGTACGGTCAGTACATTGCGCATTGCCACCTGGCCGAAAAACAGAGCCGAACAGCGCCGGGCGTAAAGGGTGACGATTTCAGACCTTATTTCCGCGCCCTGAAACAGATAAACTACCAGGGTGGCCTGTCATTGGAGTGCAACTGGACCAACTTTGATCAGGAAATAGCGCGCGGCATCGAGGTCGTCAGGCAACAACTGGCAGAGGTTTAACTGCTCTGGTTTTTACCTATGCTCTGCATAGGCTCCACGTGACGGACTAGTCTCCTTGCGTTGCCCCGCTGATTCGTTCAAGCGGGGCTTTATTCGTTTGATCTCTATAGTTAGGCGGGCAGAAACCCATCTGCTGCCTCCGTTCGACTTCTGCCAGCAAGTGATACTTTCTACTTAGTCAATAATCTATTATCTCTATTCAAGCCGACTACTCAATTTATTAACATAAAAATAACATACATATTGACTCATATAAAGAAAAAATAGTACCATGCTAACGATAAATTAATTAGCTATTGCTTTTCTCGACTTACATATAATAATAAGTTACCAGGCTAGCGATTCGTTGATTCGTAGCCGTGCGGCATGCATTACCTTTTTTTTAAATACTCGTTTGCTCGTTTTCAGTACGCAGTGTAACCGGACCTTTGCACCCAAAACCAAAATCAATTATGACCCATTTCTATTACTATCGCTTTCCAACGCTGGCTCCGGCCGTGGGGAAAGTGCTACTTTGTTTCCTGCTGGCTCTTCTACTACAGCCGGTTCAAGGGAAAAACCGCATACCGGCGTCAGATCAGAAGGCTATTTCATCACACACACTTCTTCAGGCAGACGTTACCATCAGCGGTCGCGTAACCGACGCTACCACCAACGAAGCCCTGGCTGGCTGCACAGTTGTGCTAAAGGGAACCCAGAAAGGAGCTACCACCGACGCCAACGGCGAGTACCGGATTGTGGTACCAAACGGCCCGGCAACCCTCGTATTTGGCTTCATTGGCTTCGAATCGCAGGAGATAAGCGTTGGTAATCAGACGATTGTGAATGTATCACTGAAATCGTCGGCGGCCGACCTGTCTCAGGTAGTAGTAATCGGCTATGGCACCAGCACCAAAAAAGACGCTACCGGCTCTGTTAAATCACTAAAAAGCACCGACTTCAACCGGGGCATCATCAACTCGCCGGAGCAGCTTTTGCAGGGTAAAGTAGCCGGCGTAAATGTAACGGCAGCCAGCGGCGAACCGGGCGGCCGGCAGAATATCACCGTTCGGGGGCCAGGTGGCGTCAGAACGGGCAGCACACCCCTGTTTGTGCTCGACGGAATTCCGCTCGATAACTCAAGCACGGGCGGCGCAACCAACCCGCTCAATTTTTTGAACCCGCAGGACATTGAGGCCATCGACGTTCTGAAAGATGCATCGGCAACGGCCATTTATGGGGCCCGTGGTGCCAACGGCGTAATTCTGATTACCACCAAAAAAGGCAAGGCAGGAACAGGTACGTTGACCCTGTCTACGAACGTGGGCATCTCGAACATAGCTCACCCGCTGCCTCTGTTTTCGGCCGATGAGTACAAACAGCAGGTAGCCGCTGTGGGCGGCGTAGTAGACGACCAGAAAGCCTCGACCGACTGGCAGAAAGAAATTAGCCGCCAGGCCGTTACGCAAGACCACAACCTGTCGTTCAGTGGCGGGGCTGAAAAGCTGACCTACTATGGCTCGGTGGGTGTCCAGAATCAGCAGGGCATTCTGAAAAACAGCCAGTTGAACCGGTACACGGGTCGGTTTAATGCGTCGCAGAAGTTTCTGGAAGACCGTCTTACGCTGGACGTGAACCTGACGGCGTCGCAAACGGAGAATACACGTCCGCCCATCGAGAGTATTATCGGGGCGGCGTTATCGGCCAACCCAACGTACCCAGCCCGCGACGCTACCGGTGCGCCCGCTCGCTATCAGGCATTTACAAACCCGCTGCTTTCGCTCGATCTACAGAAAGACGTGACCACCATCAATCGGGTGGTAGCCAGTGTGTCGCCGTCGTTCAAGATCACCAAAAGCCTGACGTATAAACTCAACCTGGGCATCGATAATGCAAGCTCGACCCGCGATCAGCAGAGTTTCCCCAGCCTTATTCCTCAACAGGATGGCCGCCTTGAGGCAACCTATCAGAATAACCGGAACGTGCTGATCGAGAACTATTTCACCTACACGCTGAACCTCGACAAGCATAACCTGTCGGCGCTGGCGGGTCATTCGTTCCAGAAATTTTCGCTGACGGGCCGCAACTGGAGCATCAACAAATTCCCGCTGTCGCCCATTGAGCCCGCCAACAACCCCGGCCTTGGGCAAGACCTGACCCTGGCCAACAACAGGCCGGGCGGCTACGCCACCGAGAATGAGTTACAATCGTTTTTTGGGCGGGTAAACTACCAATACAACAACCGCTATTTGATAACGGCAACGGTACGGGCCGACGGGTCGAGCAAGTTCGGAGCAAACAACAAATACGGCGTTTTCCCGTCTTTCTCGGCCGGATGGCGGGTGTCAGAAGAGGCATTTATGAAATCAGGGCCATTTTCTGACCTAAAACTACGCGCAGGCTGGGGACAGACCGGCAACCAGGAAATACCGTCGAAGATCACCCAGGCGCTGTTTACCTCCAGCATCTCGGCGGCTACCAGTTACCCGCTCGATGGCTCGACCAACTACCCGGCTGGTACTACCTATACCCGCCTGGCCAACCCGGATATTCAGTGGGAATTGTCGACCCAAACCGATTTGGGTCTCGATTTTGGCCTGTTCAACGGTGCGCTGACCGGTACGGTCGATTATTTTCGGAAAGTGTCGGGTAAGATTCTGCTCGAAGTCATTCCGGCTGATCCCATCCAGCCAGCGTCGACGTACTGGACCAACGTACCTGACATGACCATTACTAATCAGGGCCTTGAACTGGACCTTAACTACCGCTACACCAGCACAAACGGGTTCCGGTTCAACGCAGGCGGCAACATTACGTTCATCAAAAACATCGTTCAGAATTCACCCTATTCGGTTATTACCTCCGGGTCGGCAACGGGAAGCGGATTAACCTCAGCTACGGTGAATGGGTATGTAAATGGTCAGCCTATCGGTACGTTCTTCCTGCGCGAGTACATCGGTATCGACGATAAAGGCCTTAGCAAATACCGCGACGTGGACGGCGACGGCATTGGTGGTTCCGACAAAGACCGCATTGCAGCCGGTAGCGCACTCCCCACGCAGCAGTATAACCTCAATTTCGGATTTGGCTACAAAGGCTTCGATCTCACGGCCAACATCAACGGCGTGTCGGGCAATAAACTATACGACAACACAGCCAATGCCTATTTCTTCAAGGCACGGCTGGTGAAAGGGCTCAACGGACCGTCGGAAGCTATTGGCGAACCCACCGAATCGATCAATAACTCGGCCCCAGTATCGACCCGGTTCCTGAAAGATGGCGCGTTCACCCGCCTCAACAACCTGACACTGAGCTACAACGTTGACGTGCAGAAGTTGGGCATAAATCGCTGGGTGAAGGGCATCCGGCTAGCGGTAACGGGGCAAAACCTGTTTGTGATCACGAAGTACAATGGCTATGATCCAGAAGTAAGCACCGATCGCACGGTCAACGGCATTTCATCATACGGCATCGACTACCTGAGTTATCCGAAAGCACGCTCATTCATAGCAGGACTCAATCTCACGTTTTAAACAGACCTCACCCCCAACCCCTCTCCTTCACAAGGAGAGGGGAGCCGCTCTACAGTAGCTTCGCTTACCAGCAGAGCATTTCCCCTCTCCCGATGCGGGAGAGGGCCGGGGGTGAGGGTAACCCACATAACCAATGAAAAAGACACTAATTCTCACACTGACCGCTTTCAGCCTGGTGCTGCTGAGCGGATGTACGGATCTCACCGAGAACGTGCTCGACGAATCGTCGGCAACGGGCCTGACCGACAAACAGGCTGCCGATGGTAACCTGGCCCCGGTATATGCCCGCCTGCCCGATATATTTCTGCACACGAACTACTTTGCTCTTCAGGAAATCTCAAGCGATGAGGCCATTTTGCCGTATCGGGGTGGCACCGACTGGGGTGACAATGGCATTTACATTGCCCTGCACCAGCACACCTCGACCAGCACCGACCCCAACATTCGCAACACCTGGAATTTGCTGACGCAGGGAATTTCGCGCTCGATTACGGCCATTAGCGCGCTACCGACCATCAACGACCCCAATGTGAAAGTGTATATCGCTGAAGCGCGGGGCATGCGGGCCTATTACAACATGGTGATGCTCGACCTGTTTGGCGTAGTCTTCCTGAAAGAAAGTCCGCAGGCTATTTCAGAGGTTTTGCGGGGCGAAGCAGCCCTCAACTACGTGAAAGCGGAACTGCTGGCCGTCGAGCCCGATCTACTCACCACGGTTGGCCCCGGTCGCCTGACAAAAGGTGGCGCGTGGGGGTTACTGGCACGCCTGTACCTGAACTCTGCTGTATACCGCGATCGGTACGCCACTCAATTCACGTTCAAACCCGAAGACATGGACAAGGTGACGGAGTACTGCGACAAGATCATCAACTCGGGCCAGTACAAGCTCTCGCCGGATTATTTTTCCATTTTCAATTCCGACAATAATTCAAACAAGGAGTTGATTTTCACCGTCGATCAGCGGGCCGAACTGAACGGAACCAATCGCCTGGCGTACTTCTCCATCTCGGGCGACCAGTATCCGCTCCCTGCTTTTCCGGCTGCCAACGGCACCGATGGCCCGGCCATCACGCCCGATTTCTATCGGAGCTGGGTGACTGCCTACACCAGCGACCCGGCGAATGCTGATCCGCGCTTTTTCAAGCAGAACTGGACTATACCGGCCGATTCGTGCATCACCGAAGCCAGCTTCAACATGAATCGGGGCATCCTGCGCGGTCAGCAATATGGCCTGGTGCGGGTAAACGGAGCGTTTGTAAAGTGTGGTGCCAATTTCCGCGTGGGTAAGCTGTTCAACGTGTCGCGCAACCGGCCCACCTTACCGGTTGCCTTCACCGAACAGGTGAATTACACCGTGGCCGGCAGCGATTACAACACCGGCTACCGGGTGCTGAAATACGAATTCAGTCGTAAATCGTCGTCGGGCCGTAACCTCGGCGATGCCGATATCCCGATTGTACGGCTGGCCGATGTATACCTGATGCGGGCCGAAGCCAAACTGCGCAAAAGCAACGACGCGGCCGGTGCCCTTGCCGATGTGAACCTGGTACGGGCGTCACGCACGGCGACAAGTCCACCTCCTGCCCTGACCAGCATGAGCCTGGATTTGCTGCTCCGCGAGCGTGGTTTTGAATTGTACTGGGAAATGGCGCGCCGGACTGACCAGATTCGGTTTGGTAAATACGAAGGCGCCTGGACCGAAAAAACGGATTCGAACCCACAAAAACGGCTTTTCCCTATCCCGCAAACAGCCATCGACGGCGCGTCTAACTTACCGGGTTATATAGTCCAGAACCCGGGTTACTAGGTACGTTGTCATTGAGAGTCATGTGTTGTCATTCATTGTCATTCGTTGTGTTGATGGCAGTGGATGACAACGCTTTTTTTAGGTATACCCACCCTTTGCCTTGTGCAACTACCCGCGCACCGGTATAACGTTTCTAATTTCTTTTCTCCGTGAACTACTTGCTCCTACTCTGCCTGATGGCAAGCCTGGCGTCCCTCGTTGCACCTGACAACGTACCCAGGATTGATAGCCTGAAACTGAATCAGATTCAGTGCATTGGCTCGCATAACAGCTACAAACAAGCCATTGACCCGGCCCTGATGACGATGCTCAAAAAGCTGGATTCGGCCCAGTTCAACGCCATTGACTACAGCCATATCAGCCTGACCGATCAGCTAAACCTGGGGTTGCAAAATCTGGAGATCGATATCAATGCCGACACCAAAGGCGGGCGTTATGCGCATCCGAAAGGGCTCGACTGGGCCAAAGGACAAGCGCCATACGACCCCGAAGGTCGCATGAACGAACCTGGGTTTAAAGTATTCCACATTCAGGAGATCGATTTTCGGAGCAATTGCCTCACCTTCAGGCAATGTCTGGATGAATTGAAACGCTGGTCGGATGCGCACCCGACCCATTATCCGGTCTTCATTACAATGAACGCCAAAGATGACACCATCCGTCGGCCCGGATTTTCGCCACCCGAACTATTCACCACTACGCTATTCAATCAGTTGGATAGTGTACTGCTGGCAACCCTGGGCCGGAACCGACTGCTTGTTCCCGACGATATTCGGGGTACGCAGACGACGCTCGAAGCTGCTGTACTGGCTGGAAACTGGCCCACGATGAAGGCCGCACAGGGCAAATTCATGTTCATTCTCGATGAGCAGGGTCGCAAACGCGACGCGTATCGGGCGGGGCACCCATCGCTGGAAGGTCGGGTATTGTTCACCAACGCTGACCCCGGTTCGCCCGACGCCGCCTTTGTTATCCTGAACAATTCCATCGACGACGGGGCAAAAATCCGGGAATACGTTCGGAAAGGGTATCTCGTCAGAACGCGGGCCGATTCGGATACAAAGCAGGCGCGAACCAATGACTATCGTAATTTTACCGCCGCCCAGGAATCAGGGGCCCAGATTATTACAACGGACTATTACGCCAAAAGCCAGTTTTTCCCATCGACCTACGTGATTAAATTTCCCGACGGTGGCTACCTGCGCCCAAATCCAGTGGTTCGATAGCCGGGCGCTTTATAACTGGTTTTACGAATTGTGGATAAGATGTAGGTAAGATTGCTTCTCTCGAAGCAATGGCATCAATAACCATAGATTACATTAACAAACTCTTCATGCTTACTCGACTCGTTCCTGCTCTTTTTATTCTTCTGGTTTTATCGTGTGCTGGCCCGTCCCAATACCGGCATTCGTCGGACAAACGAACGCTGGCTACGCCCACAAAGGCAAACGTACCCCTGGTCATGCCCTACAACCGGTTAATCAATGCCGCCGGAACGGCCGTGTCTTTTGGTGATCCGAAACTTGAAAACCACGCCCTCGACCTGACGCCATTACCCGGTAGCAATCAGCTCGTGATCGAGGATCGGTACGGCGTGGCCGTGCTGGATCGGGCCTCGCAAACGATCACGTACCGCTGGAGTCTGAGCGATGCATCGGCAACGAAGGGCCTGATGAGCACGTTTTCGGGCATCGAAGCGTTCGTGGTGAACGGACAAACGTACCTGGCGTGGGGGGCATCTGATCGCGAAAAAGGCAGATCGGGCATCGTCATCGCCGCCTGGACCAATGGCAAGATCAGCAACGTCGACTTGCTCACCTTCGCCCCCGTAGCCCCATCTCCCCTATCGTTACCCAACGATGTGGCCGTGCAGATGGAAGGCGGTGAGTGCTTTCTGTATGTGGCCCTGAATGGCAATAACCAACTGGCAAAAGTTCGTTTTTCAGACCGAAGCACCGTCTGGACCGCCTCGACCGGCGTGGCTCCCTACGGCATTGCTCTCACGAATGGGCGGGCTTTTGTGACCAACTGGGCCGGCCCGCAACCGGCCAACGTACCTGACGCGACCGGAAAAACTGAAACGGCGGGCGTACCCTGGGGGCAAGCCTACATCGACCCGCGCACCGGCGCTATAGCCAAAGGAACCGTATCGGTCATTGACCTGGCAACGGGCCGCGTAGACGCAGAAATACCCGTTGGCCTGCACCCAAACGCTATTTTGGCAAGCCCTGACCAGAAGCGACTCTTCGTGGCCAACGGCAATAGCGACTATGTTTCGGTGATTGATGCGCAAACCCGGCAGGTAATCGATACCATTGCCGTGGGGCTGTTCAGCACTACCAATGCCTACATCGGCAGTACGCCCAACGCCCTGGCACTCGATTCTACGGGCGCAACCCTGTATGTAGCCAACGGGCTCGACAACGCCGTGGCGGTGGTTGGCCTGGGTGATAAAGGGCAGAGCCAGGTGCGTGGGTACGTGCCAACACAGGCATATCCCGGTGGCCTGTTTCTCAGCCGGAATACGTTGTACGTGAGCAATCTGGAAGGAATTGGCGCGCGCGCTGCCACATCCGGTGAGTCGGGAGCGCTCCCTGCTTCGGCCCGGAAAGACGACGTGGCTTACAATTCACACCGGCAGTTAGCGACCGTATCCATCATTCCGTTGCCAACCCAGGCTGACCTGGGTACGTATACCGAACGGGTTCGGAAACTAAGCCTGCAATTCAGGTTGAGCGTGTCGGAGCAATTGCCCCGCCCCAACGCCAAACCCCGGCCCGTTCCCGAGCGCATCGGCGAGCCGTCGGTGTTTCAGCATGTGGTGTATATCATCAAAGAAAACCGCACCTACGATCAGGTCCTGGGCGATATGCCCACAGGGCGCGGCATGCCGTCGCTCTGCGTTTTTGGCGATAGCATCACGCCCAACCAACACCAGTTGGCGCGCGATTATGTGTTGCTCGACAACTATCACGCGTCGGGCAAATCGTCGGCCGAAGGGCACAGTTGGGTCGATGCGGGCATCGTTACGGATTACACCGAAAAGAGCGTGCGCGGCTGGTTCCGGTCATACCCGCACGTGCTGTACGATGCGCTGGTCTACAACCAGAAAGGCATGATCTGGAATAACGCCCTCGATCACGGAAAAACCGTTCGTATCTACGGCGAAGCCTGCACCTGCGAGTACGACAAAGCACGATACGACTGGAACAAGCTCTACAACATGCGGCAGTCGGGCCAGCCGTTTTCGTTTACCAACACCACCACCATCTCGCGGGTACGTCCCATTCTGGCGAACGATTTCCCCGGCTGCGACGATGAAAACATCAGCGATCAGATGCGGGCCGACGCCTTTATTCAGGAATTGCAGCAACTGGAGGCCAAACCCGGCGATCAACTCCCCAACCTGATGGTGATGTCGCTGCCCAACGACCACACCTCCGGCATGAGTCCGAAATTTCCGACGCCCCGCGCTATGGTGGCCGACAATGACCTGGCTGTGGGACGCATCATTGAGGCGGTCCAGAAAAGCAAATTCGCCGCCAACACAGTCATTTTCATTACCGAAGACGACTCCCAATCGGGCTGGGATCATATTTCGGCCTACCGGACAACCGGGTACGTGATCAGTCCGTATTCGAAGCTGGGACGCACGGTAACGACCAACTACAACCAGACATCGATGCTGCGCACCATTGAGCAGATTCTGGGCCTGCCACCTCTCAACGTCATCGACGCCACAGCCCTGCCCATGTTCGATTGTTTCACCGATAACCCTCAACCAACAGCATTTACGGCTTTACCCAACCGCGTTCCGCTCAACGAGATGAACAAGCCACTGACGGCGTTACGCGGTAAAGCCCTGCGCTACGCCAAAGAATCCGTCGAGGAAGCGGAGGAAGGAATCGACACCGGCGAAGACGAACTGAACAACCGGATTCTGTGGTTCTGGGCCAAAGGCAATACGCCGTACCCACGAAGCCGTTAAGTAGTAGCACCAGGCCCCAATACCTCAGTTCATACCCGATTCACCAACCAAAGTGGCTCATCGCAGTTGCTATCAGCAAAAGTATACTCAACTGATAGATTTAACAGCAATGGGAACCAGATTAGAACGGAAAGTCGCCATCGTAACGGGCGGCGGTAGTGGAATTGGGGAGGCCATCAGTAAGAAGTTTGCGGCCGAAGGCGCACGCGTTATCGTTGCCGGGTTGCCCGACGACCCCGTTGAGGCCGTAGCGAACGAGATTGAACAGCAGGGTGGTATTGCCAGCTTCTACAAAGGTGATCTGTCGGTATTGGCCAATGCGCAGGCCTGCGTCGATCAGGCCGTTCGGATGTATGGTAAGCTCAACATCCTGATCAACAACGCGGGTGCATTTCCAGAAGCCAACTTCCTGACTGATTTCTCGGAGGAAGGGATCGATTACATGATCAAAAACAACATCAAGTCAACGATCATGATGTCGAAGGCGGCGTTGCCTGAGTTGCAGAAATCGAAAGGCAACATCGTCACGGCAGGTTCAGAAGCCGGGCTACTGGGCGAGCCCCAGAACGCCCCGTATGGTGGCACCAAAGGGTTTAACCATGCCTTCACACGAGGATTGGCAGGGGAGCAGGCGCAGTTTGGGGTACGTTGCAATGTGGTTGGCCCCGGCCCGATCGACACCGCCTGGACGCACCCAGCCACGGGCCCAATGGACCAGAAAATGGCCAAGATGAATGAACAGGCCCCGATACTGGGTCGATTAGGCACCCCCGAAGAAGTAGCGAACGTGTACCTGTTCCTTGCCTCCGACGAAGCATCGTACGTAACCGGCGCCATCTATTTCGTGGATGGTGGCATTACCATTGGTAAAGGGCCAATCGGCGATCAGGCGGCACCGAACCTAAAAAAAGAGCCCGCCGACAACCTAAACCTTCAGCACAGCTACGACGGCAACGTCTCGGTGAGAGAATAGCCGCTTCCAGGTACGTTGCCCGTATAGTGCCAAGCGACGTACCTGGAAGCACTGAGCCTATACAATGAAAAAGTCCCGAATCTGATCAATTCGGGACTTTTTCATTGTGTCTACTAACGACGACCTCCACGAAAACCACCGCCTCCGCCGTAGGAGCGGCCACCGCCAAAGCTACCACCGCCACCGAAGGAACGGCCACTACTATAGCTGCCACCACCCCCGAATGAGCGCGACGGGTAAGAAGGGTTTCCGCCCATGCTCTGAGTACGTCCTGACGGAGCACTCATCCGGGCACCTCCATTATTGTAGTTCCCATAGCTGCCAGTACGTCCCCGGCTGGCGTAACCACCGCTAACAGGGCCAAACGCCTGCCGCGCTGCGCCAACAAAGCCCCGGTTGCCATACGTAACGTACCCACGACCGCCAACAATGCGGTTGTTATAGTAGGTGTTGAACCGGTTGTACAGATGTGGGTAGTTATAATATCCCCGGCTAAAAAACCAGTTCGAGAAGCCGTATGAAGGCAGCCCATAGAACAGTAGATTACCACCCAGGCCGTAAGCGAATCCAGTGCCGAATCCGTAGCCGTAGGATGGATACCACATCGGCGATCCGTACCAGTAGGGATAGCCGAACCAGTATGAATACGGATTTGCATAATAATTAGGCGAGTTGGCGGGCCAGGCCGGATTTGGGTTGATGCCGCTGGTGTTATAGCCATTGGCCCGGGCATAGTCCTGACCAGCCTGTTGCAATTCCTGACGAGCCTGCGGGTCCTGATTCAGTTGATTCTGGTAGTCGGCCAGTTCCTGCTGATTCTGGGCTTCAGACTTGGTATGCAGATCAGCCAACTGCTGCGTAATTCCTTGCGGATCGCTCTGATAATCACGGCCAAGCTGCGCCGTCTGAGCCAGGTTCTGAGTGAGGGTAGACAACACGTCGGGCATGGTAATCAACTGCCGGAAAGCCGACTGCGTCGATCCATCGAGGGGAGCAATCAGGTTCTCGAACGCCTGATTAGCCTGCTGATTCAGGTTATCGGCCTGTACCAGATCATCATGGTGGTGGCGATACAGTTTCCAGGTCGATTCCTGCAAATTGGTCGGCATCGATTTGGTAATTACCTGCACTGTAGCCTGATCGGTTCCGGCGGGCAGGATAGCAAGCGCGTGTTGAATCTCAGGATAACGGGCCAATTCATAGAACCAGCCCTGTTTTGTCTGGCCATACGACTGAATCAACCGCTCGAAGGCATCCCGGCTGTTGTCCTGCTGCTCAACGAGCTTGTCGAGCACTTTAGGCTCCTGACTAGCCAGCAAAGCAGCCCGCCGAACATCATCGCGGTAAGAGGCAATCGACGAGAAAAGAGACGGGTTGTTATCGGCAACGGCTGCTGGTTGCTGGTTCGTATAATCGGGCGTCTGCGCAAGTGTGGGCTGCCACTGAGCCAACAGTACTCCCAAACTCAGCACCAGCGCTTTTGCCTTCGGAAAATTGGTGAACGCATTCATGATGAAACTTGATTTAACGTGATCGTGGGTAAACCCGTTTCACTACATCAACCGACATGCTGCGCGATTGGTATAACTGGCCGGGCGACCATATTAATAACAAGAATGGGCCCGGAGTTAGTGTATAAAGTGGTTAATCGTTGGTTAAAAAAAGCGTCGGCGTTACATCACCGCCCTCACCATAAACATCTATATATCAACGCATTATTAATACAATTATGATAAAGAATAATTAATAGTACTACGATTTTCACTTAGTTTAACGTGGATGCTGCCTTGTAGGCTTCGCACGTCAGGATAAAGGCCTGGCGTGCGAAGCCTACAAGGCAGCAATTGCTTTTAACACGTAGCTAGAGTTACTATCAAAAAACATGACTTGTCAGGAGACACGCCCTAAACTGGCTGGGTCGCTTACCTCAAGCCGGTAACCAACGCCATGCACCGCCGCTATCTTCAACGTGCTATCGGTCTGTAAAAGCTTTCGAAGACGCGATATAAACACGTCCAGACTACGACCAACCGTAACCCCTTCGTCTTCCCAAATAAGCTTCAGAATCTGGTCGCGTTCCAGCACCTCATTCGGGTGACTAACCAAAAGTCGTAACAGTTTCGCCTCGCGGTACGTGAGTTTATGCTGGTCGGCGCCGGCAAGTAGTGTTTGGTTGTCCACATCAAGGCACGAATGGCCAAATCGAAGCTGATTTGTGGCTCTGGGAATCGGTTGGTCAGCTACCGTACGTACCTGCGCCGCCCGTCGCCAAGTTAGGGCAAACATACCAACAAGCAGGCTACCAATGGCGATAAATGGCCAAATCGGGCTCTCTTTTTTTATTGGTGCCGGGGCGTCGAACCGAAGCTGCAACATATAGCAACCGACGGTCATTGACCGGCCACCGCAGGCCACCGATTTATCATTGAGCAAATCACTGACGGAATAGCCGAGTTGCAATTCACCATTCGTGCAGTCGAGCACGGCCACATCATACGTACCTGCGACCTTGTGCAATTGCAACGATTGTTGCAGCAGATCGGGCAGTTGGTCGTAATCGAAGGTGTGGCCCAGGGCAATACGAAACGTTTGCGAATCCAGTTGCTGCACCGCCGGAATCCGGGAGGTTGAATCGCCCGCCACCCGAAGGAGTCTATCGGCCGTTCGGCGAAGCGCCAGATTAACTTTTTCAACCCGTCTCCTTTCCGTCGCTGCGCCCGATTCGCCAGGTACGTTGCTGGTAAATTGCAAAAACAGCAAGCCTACCAACAGCAAAAAACCGCTGCCTATAAATAGTCGTACGACTATCGGTGAACTGGTATTCAACGGCCTGAACATAGGATGATCGTTAACACTTATCGACCGGCAGGCAATGCGACAGCCAGTTAAAACCCTGTAATTTGATAACCCGTCTGCCGGGGTTTTCGACCGACTGCGGCGCCAGGGCATTGACCGGCTCAACGATCAATTCATCGCCAAGCCGCGCAGCAGACCATAGGTCTTCAAGCTGAACGGAGTAGAGGCCTTCTGTCTCGTTGGATGGCCACTGCTTCACTACATTACCAGCCCGCCGCAACGCTACTCTAAATAACAGTGGCTTGTGTTCCTTCGACTGCGGATTCCCTTCAACAAAGGCTAGAACGCCCTGTTTGGTAAGCCAGATTGTGTTGTAATCGTACACTTGATGCCCGTTCAAGGTCAACGCTGCGGCGATATGCTTAGGGGTATCGTGAGCCCGGCCCGGCCCCGCCAGGAGAACGAGTATACCCAGTAGCAGACCGAATTTGATTGAGTTTTTCATGATATATCTGTTTGGCTGGTAGATGCCGGTTTACCCAATTGCAATTAACAACCTTCCTGCATCGCTTTAAGCAAAATGGGGTCCACTTTTTTCAGTTTAATAACCTGTTTTCCAGCGTTATCACCCGATTGTACCCCAAAGCGAACCATCGGCTCAACGATCAACTCATCGCCGAGTCGAGCTGAAGGCCAAATCTCTTTTAACTGAATCGATTCAACAGCTTTTTCGGCATTGGCCGGCCATTGCTGCACCACCGATCCATTCCGCCGTAACGATACCCGGAAGGGAACCAACGTATGCTTCAGGGCTTGCTCGTCAGCGACTTCACCACGAAGCCAGGAACCCGGCCACAATTCGGCTGCCTGAAAGGCGGAGACAGCACTACCGGATCCTTCTGGCCGGGCCGAGCCACCTTGCAGCAGCAACGACTGGTAGGGCATCGCCCGGTCGTCCAGTACTTTCAGATCGCCCTCGATGACCCGCAATACCCCAGGATTGTTAAGCGTGAATAACTCATAATTGATTGGACGACCGTTGACGGTCAGCGACGTTTTGACCGCCTTCGTTTTTGATATACTCCGCCCAACAAGCAGGCATAACGGGCAAAGCAACAAAAGGGCTAGCATCAGTTTCGTTTTCATCGTATGTACTTGGTTTGAGTAACTGTAAGCAAAGTACAGGCCGAACGCACAGTCGGTTGTCAAACGGCGGTAAAACATTGTAAACGAAATGTAAAAGTTGCGAAATGCGGCGCCTGACTGATCGTTTAGCGGTTAATCATTTTTTGCGCCTGTTCATTATAGCGTCCCCCCCGCACGTCGATCGTTGATACGGCCTGCGTGATCGTCCGAAGATCTTCCGCGCTGAGCGTAATGGCCGCAGCGCCATTGTTTTCTTCCAGGCGATGTAGTTTGGTGGTGCCCGGAATGGGCACAATCCAGGGCTTTTGGGCCAGCAGCCAGGCCAGGGCTATCTGGGCCGACGAGGCATTTCGTTCAGTTGCCATCTTTCCCAGTAAATCCACCAGCGTCTGATTCTCTTTTCGGTTCTCTTCCGAAAAGCGAGGCACGCTAGTACGAAAATCCGTCTTATCGAACGACGTAGTCTCGTCAATTTTGCCTGTAAGAAATCCCTTGCCCAACGGACTGAAGGGCACGAAGCCAATGCCCAATTCCTCTAAGGCTGGCAGAATTTCGTGCTCGGGCTCTCGCCACCAAAGGGAATATTCACTTTGCAGCGCAGCGACGGGCTGAATAGCGTGGGCTTTCCGAATAGTTTCCACACCTGCCTCCGAAAGGCCAAAATGTTTCACTTTCCCCTCCATGATCAGGTCTTTGATCGTTCCGGCTACGTCTTCTATAGGAACATTTGGATCAACCCGGTGCTGATAAAATAAGTCGATAACATCGGTCCTGAGCCGCTTCAGCGAGGCTTCGGCAACGGTTCGTATAGTCTCAGGCCGACTATCTAAGCCTGACGCAGTTCTCCCTTCTTTGAAACCAAATTTAGTGGCAACCACTATGTCATTCCGAAAGGGCTCCAGGGCCTCGCCCAGCAGTTGTTCATTCTCATACGGACCATACGCTTCGGCCGTGTCGAAAAAAGTGACGCCCCGTTCGTAAGCCCCCCGAATGAGTTTGATTGCTTCTTGCTTGTCGGTAGCCGGGCCATAGCCAAAGCTCAGGCCCATACACCCCAAACCAAGGGCCGAAACTTCCAGCCCACTTTTACCTAATGTTCTCTTTTGCATTGGTTTTATTTTTAAGGAGTTAAGCCTGTAGCTTTCTTCCAAGCCATTTCACCATCGCCAGATTATGACGGGTGATGTTCTAACCTGAACCGGCAGATGTACAGAACTGGCTTTAGATCTGACCAGTTGCAGATAACGTACCTGATGGTCAAGCATATGCCCATCAGGTACGTTACCAATCTGACGCGAACGGCATTACCGCTGTTAGTTTTTAACGGGCCGCATTAGCCTGGAGAACGAGAGTTGACCCAGCGTCCATTTGCCGTTCTGGTTGACGTATACTTCCGTTACCATAAATGGGTTCACCACTTCGTTTCCGCCCACGACAGCCACCAGGTCGAGATCACTCAATAGAATGGCCGTATTGCCAATCATATTGACCGTTGTTGAGTGGACGGTCGCTTTCTTGTACCAGATGTTCCCACTTTTAATAACGTCCAGTTCCTGGGTCTTGCCCCAACTTCCACCCATGTGAACAAACATCGATTTTTCGTCGAACAAGGCAGTCAGTTTATCCACATTTTTGTCGGACATCCACTGCCATTTCTCCTTCGAGATGTTGATGATTTCCTGTTCCGCATTGGCGCTCGAACTCACTTTATTGGTCTGGGCGAAGGAGATCTGCCCGCTCGTCAGCAGGAAGCACAGGCCGAGTAGTACCGCCTTCCAACAGGCATTCACTTGTTTACGAGTACTGGGTACGTTCATGGTCGACTGGGGTTTAAAGGATGGGTTGTCTTGTTTATTTCCTGCTGCCGTATTCCTCATCGGTTACCCGTTTGAACCAGATGGTTCTCCCCTTCTGCGTAGGCGAAGTGGCCAGGTACGTTACGCCGCTGGTCGGGGTGGTTCCGTGCCAATGCTCCACGCCGGGTTGACATTTGATTAGTTCCCCTTTACGAACGGTTTGACGGGGCTTCCCTTTTTCCTGATAATAGCCAACGCCGTCGGTAAATACCAGAATTTGGCCGCCCGGATGCGAATGCCAGTCGAGTCGGGCACCGGGGGCAAAAACGGCCTGGGCAATGCTGAAGGTAAAGGTGCTGTCGGAACCGCTTACCTCACTTAGCCATACATCGCCAACGTGGGTTTTGGTGGTGGATAGCTCGCCTTTGGGAAAGATGGGCGCGTTTTGCGCCAGCGCCCGAGTACATAAAGAAACGGACACTAACAGGCTGAAATACAGATAGTTGTTCATTTTTTATTGATTTAACTGGTAAGCTTTCGTTCTCCCAGCCATTGCACCATTGCCGGATCGCGGTGGTCAAAGAAGAGGCTCGCCTTCGTGTCAAGGGTTTTGATGGCTTCCATATCGTCGGCTGTCAGCGTAAAATCGAGGCTGTTAAAGTTCTCTTCCATCCGCTCTTTCCGAACGGATTTAGGAATCGCCACTACGCCTCGCTGAGTCAGCCAACGCAGCACAACCTGCGCAATAGACTTGTTGTACTTCGCACCGATCGAGCCTAGCAACTCATTGTGGAAAAGCTCATTCTTGCCTTCGGCAAAAGGCCCCCACGACTCAATCTGCACGTTGGTCTCGATCATAAACTGCTGCGAGTCGATCTGCTGATGAAACGGATGCGTTTCAACCTGATTAACGGCCGGCACGATTTCGTTGTGGACGATCAGGTCAATGAGTCGGTCGGGGTGGAAGTTGCTGACGCCAATGGCCCGAACCCGTCCTTCTTTGTACAGCTCCTGCATGGCCCGCCATTCGCCATACACATCGCCCATCGGCTGATGAATCAGATACAGATCCAGGTAGTCCAGTTGCAGCTTTTTCATGGACGCGTCGAAGGCTTTCTTCGTGCCTTCATAGCCATCAGTCTGTATCCAGAGTTTAGTAGTAATGAACAGGTCTTCTCTGGGTACGTTACTTTTCCGAATAGCCTGGCCTACTGCCTCCTCATTGCCATACGAAGCGGCCGTATCAATCAGCCGGTAGCCAGTAGCGATGGCGTCCAGTACGCTTCGTTCACATTCGGCCAAATCGGGCACCTGAAAAACGCCGAATCCCAGCACGGGCATTTCAACTCCATTATTCAATTGTACGTATTGCATGTTGCTTGTTTGCTTACAAGACAAAGGTCTCTTCATTTCTTTGGCTGGCTGGTATACAGATTACGGGAGTTACTACCAATATTCCTGATTGGCGTACAGGCATCAGGCAGGGCGTTTGTAACGTGATAATTTTGAGATAGATAAACCAACAAGACAATGGATACTCTGCGACGATTTGAGACGATCACTGATTACAACGTATTCAATAATCATGAAACACTACATCCACTCATCAGTGTAATCGACTTCTCAAAAGCAGCTCCCAGAACAGGGTCGGGTATGTATTTTGGTTTCTACGCCATTCTATTGAAAGATGTAAAGTGCGGGGATCTGGTCTACGGCCGCCATACGTATGATTACCAGGAGGGAACCCTGGTTTTTCTGGCGCCTGGTCAGGTGGCCGGCCTGAACAGCAGCGGAGAAACCTATCAGCCCAAAGGCCACGGGCTGGTCTTTCATGCCGATTTGATCCACGGCACAGCGCTGGGGCGGCATATCCAGGACTACACGTTCTTCAGCTACCAATCCAACGAAGCGCTCCACGTATCCAAACGGGAGCGGGAACTGGTGCTTGATTTCTTTGCAAAAATCCAGTACGAATTAGAGCACGCTATTGACAAGCATAGCAAGAAACTGATTGTGAACAGTATCGAGCTTTTCTTGACTTATTGCGTCCGCTTCTACGACCGCCAGTTCCTCACCCGAAATCATATACATCAGGGTATTTTGGAGCGATTTGAGCAGCTACTAAACGCCTACTTCCAGACCGACAAACCCCAAACGATTGGATTGCCCTCGGTAGGCTATTGCGCAGGTGAACTGAATTTGTCGGCCAACTATTTCGGCGACCTGATCAAGAAGGAAACCGGTAAAACCGCGCAGGAATACATCCAGGCGAAGGTGATCGACGTGGCCAAAGAACGCATCTTTGATCAGAGCAAATCGGTCAGTCAGATCGCCTATGAGTTAGGCTTTAAATACCCTCAGCACTTCAACCGGCTGTTCAAACAACGGGTTGGCCAGTCGCCCAACGACTACCGCCGGACTGCCGCCGATGCGGATGCAGAACGAAGATGAAGCCGGAATTACAGGGTGATGAGCGTTGATTTCATTAATTTTAGCTATGAATGAAGCAGAAAGTACTCAACCCGTCGATATAAGTGCCGAGCTTAAGCTAAAGGGGATTAAAATATATGCAATAGGCAGCAGTAGCGGTGGTCACAGCTATAACCCAAAAGACTTTTATAAAATCAGTTTGAACACCGGAACGTATACTTTTCATTATGCCGACCGGAGTTATGAAACCAATGAAACGATTCTATTTTTTGGTAATCCACGCATTCCCTACTCCTGTGAGGTCATAGCCCAAACAGATGGTTATGCCTGTCTATTTACCAACGATTTTCTTCACCTAAGCGAACGCTCGGAAAGTATTCTGCAATCTCCCCTGTTTAAAATAGGCGGTACACCCATCCTGCAATTGAACCCCGATCAGAAATCGGCTGTCGCTACTATCTTTCAAAAGATGATTGCCGAACAGGCAACAGACTATGCGTTTAAAGAGGAATTGATTCGTAATTACATCCATCTACTCGTTCACGAGGCCTTGAAAATGCAACCGTCCGAGATGCGCCCGCCCGAACCAAAAAATGCAGGGAGACGCATTTCAGCCTTGTTTCTTGAGTTGCTGGATCGGCAGTTTCCGATCGACAGCACAACGCATCCTCTGGAACTGAAAACAGCCCAGGATTTTGCTCAGCAGTTGTCGGTTCACGTCAATCATTTGAACAGTTCGGTCAAGGAAGTGACGGGTAAACCCACGACGGTGCACATTGCCGACCGACTCATCAGTGAAGCCAAAGCCCTGTTGCAACAGACCGACTGGAGTATTGCCGACATCGCCTATGCGTTGGGCTTCGAATACCCCACTTACTTCACCAACTTCTTTAAAAAGAAGACGGGCCAATCCCCCAAATCGCTACGAACAACCTCCCTTTGATTTTTATACGTATGGCTTTGATTTCCTTTATTTTTTCGCCCACCCGCTGGTGACCTTTGTCGATGAAGACACCATCTCGAAGAGGGGTAAAAAACGAGGAAATAGAGCATGAAAGACAAGAAAGTTTGGCTCATCACTGGCGCAGGGCGCGGGATGGGCGTTGATATAGCGAAGGCTGTGCTGGCCGCTGGTGATTCTGTTGTCGCCACAGGTCGCAACCCGGATAAAGTTGTCCAGGCGTTAGGCCAGTCCGCTAATCTGTTGGTGGTGAAGCTGGACATTACCAACATGACTGATGCTGAAGCTGCTGTTAAACAAGCAGTTGACCGGTTTGGTCGCCTTGATGTGCTGGTCAACAATGCCGCCAGCTTTGAGGCTGGTTACTTCGAAGAGCTTTCGATGGAGCAGATAGAGTCGCAGTTGGCAACCAGCTTATTAGGACCCATGAAGGTAACCCGGGCTGTGCTACCCCTCATGCGGAAACAGCGATCCGGGCACATTATTACAATTTCGTCAACAGCGGGTCTGGTGGGCTATGAGTTCTGTAGCGCCTATTCTGCGTCGAAATTCGGATTGGATGGCTGGATGGAATCGCTACAGGCCGAAGTAGGTCTTTATGGCATCTATACCACAATCGTCAATCCAGGCTTTTTCCGAACAGAGCTGCTCACCGAAGAGTCAACAAAGTATGCTGAATCATCCATCGAGGACTATAGCGAGCGAAATGCCCAGCAACTGCAATTCTGGAAGGGTGCGAATGGGCAGCAGTCGGGCAACCCGGCTAAGCTCGCCAGGGCCTTACTCACGATTGCCAGTGAGGAAACTCCGCCGTTACGTTTCCTGGCCGGTGCTGATGCAGTCGCTACCGCCGAGCAGGTGGTTTCAACGCTTCAACAGCAGCTTAACGCGTATCGGAAACTATCGTCTTCCCTATCCTATGAGGATGCTTAGCTTGACGAGTCAATGATAAGAACGAGGTAGATTTTAGCACTGGAAAACGTGCAGGGCATTTACGAATTAAAACCACCATCTCCGAATTGATTACTACGCATAACGGCCAGCGCCGGAACTAATTCAATCGGTTCCGGCGCTGGCCGTTATGGCAATTAACCTTAAATCTGTTTGTCAATTTCAGACTTGAAGGGCTGGTTGTAGAAACGCTTGCCTTTGTTTTTGTACAGGGCATTGGCCACCGCGCCAAATACCGGCGGGAAAGGCGGTTCACCTAAACCCGTTGGGTCGAGGTCATTTTCGACGAAGTGAACCTCAATCTTTTTGGGAGCCTCGTTGTGGCGAATCATCCGGTAGTTGTGGAAGTTGTTTTGCTCGGCAGCCCCGTCTTTGTGCGTCAGCGACCCGTAGAGTGCATTACCGATTCCGTCGACCACCGCGCCCTGTACCATGTTTTTGGCGGCATCGGGGTTCACCACAATGCCACAGTCCATAGCGCTGAATACCCGTTCAACGTAGGGCTCGCCCTCGCGGGTGACCATATCGACCACGTGTGCTGCGTAGGAGTTATGGCAGAAATAAGCTGCTACACCCCGGTTGTACTTCTCGCTGCCCGGTTTGTTCCAGCCCGACTTGTCGCGGACCAGCGTGAGTACACTTGCATACCGGTCGGCGTCGTATTCATTGTTTTTACCCACTGGATTGGCCTTGGCCCGCTTCAAAAGCTCGAGCCTGAACTCGATGGGGTCTTTGCCCATCGCTTCCGCCACTTCATCCAGAAACGATTGCTCGGCGGCGGCGTTGAAATTGGAGCGCGGAGCCCGGAACGCACCGATGGTGATATTGGACGGAATCTCCCAACCTTCGGCCAGGTAATTATCCACGGCGCCGGCCGGAAACCGGTTGGCATGGATCGCATGCTCCGGAATGCCACCCCCTTTCACGTGGAAGCCAATCAGGTTCTTGTTCGCATCAAGCGCCGCCCGATAGGTCGCCGTGTACATAGGGCGGTAGATGCCGTAGGTCATGTCGTCTTCGCGGGTGTATATCAGTTTAATCGGGGCTTTGACCTGTTTTGAGATCATAGCCGCCTCGTACAGATACTGACCATACGCCCGGCGACCAAAGCCTCCACCCATGCGCGTCATCTGAATCTCGATCTTGTCGGCAGGCAGGTTAATGAGTTTGGCCAGCGTCGGTTCTGCCCAGCCCGGTGCTTGCAAAGGCCCGGCTACGACCGCTTTTTCGTCCGTCACATGGGCGAAGAAGTTCATCGGCTCCATGCAGTTGTGAGCCAGAAACGGCGCGTTGTAGGTACGTTCGATCACCTGCGCCGCATTTTTAAACGCCGCTTCGGGGTCACCGTCTTTCCGTAGTTGCTGAGCCGGTTTGCTAGCCAGTGCCTGCATTTTTTCGAGCTGGGCGCTGGTCGTTTCCAGCGTTCCCGGCACGGTAACCTCCCGCTTTCCACCCCGGCCCATCATGGTATCTTTTACATCGCCGGCAGGTTCCCACTGGGCCACCAGCTTCTTGCGGGCATTCATGACCTCCCAGGTGGTTTTACCCACTACCACCAGCAACTCGTTGAACGTGCGGGTATCGAAACCGCCCTGCTCGAAACCATCTGGATACAGTTTCATAGTGAACACATCCTTGATACCCGGCATTTTGAGGGCCTGTGCCGCATCGAACGATTTCAGTTTCATGCCAAAGGCGGGCGGATGCTGAATCATGGCGATCATCATCCCGTCGGCCCGATAATCCAATCCAAACAGTGGCTTACCGGTTACGATCTTTTTCCCTTCAACGTTCTTCCTGGAATTTCTGACAATCGTGAAGTCTTTGGGGGCTTTTAGTTTCATGCCTTTGGGCACGGGAAGCGTAGCGGCTTTGCTGGCCATTTCGCCATATTTCGCCGATTTTCCGCTCGCATGCGCTAACACGCCTGCTTTGGTCGTCACTTCACCGACAGGTACGTTCCAGGTTTGAGCGGCGGCTTCGCAGAGCATCTGGCGGGCGGCGGCTCCGGCTTCGCGGAGGGGTTTCCAGTACATCCGCACCGAATTACTGCCTCCTGTAAACTGCGGCCCTAGTTTCGCGTTGTCGTGTGGTCCCATCTCAACAATTACATTCTTCCAGTCAGCGTCCAGTTCTTCGGCCACCATCATGGGTAGCGACGTCATTACATTCTGCCCAAATTCCGGGTTGGGACAAATGAGTTTGATCACATTGTCGGGTGTAATCTGAATATAGCCGTTCAGTTGCGCCCATTGCTCGGGCAGGTTTAACAACTCCAGTTTGTCGGCCGCCACTGCGCGCGATAACCAGCTCACGCTGAGCAGCATGCCCCCGCCCGACAGTAGCGAAGTCTTTAAGAAGGAACGCCTGTTATATGTAGTTTTCATAGTTTTTAGATCATTTACTTCGCGTCATTAGGTGGTCATTCTTCGCAAGAACAATAAATGGACTAAGAATGACCACCTAATGACGCGAAGTAAATGACCACTTAATGACTACTAATGACTTATTTCTTAGCTGCTGAATGGATGGCTTCTTTAATCCGCAGGTACGTTCCGCACCGGCAGATGTTGCCACTCATGGCGGCATCGATGTCGGCGTCGGTGGGTTTCGGATTGGTCTTCAGCAACGAAGCCGCGCTCATGATTTGCCCCGACTGGCAGTAGCCACACTGCGCCACATCGTGTTCCAGCCACGCTTTCTGCACCGGATGATCGCCGTTGACCGATAATCCTTCAATGGTGGTGATGGCTTGTTTGCCAACAACCGACACCGGCAACTGACAGGACCGAACCGCCGTGCCGTCGAGATGAACGGTGCAGGCTCCGCACTGGGCAATACCACAGCCGTATTTGGTACCGGGCATGTTCAGATGATCGCGCAATACCCAAAGCATAGGTGTCGATGGATCAACGTTTACCTGCCTGATTTTTCCGTTAACTTTTAAATTATATGCAGCCACAGCGATAGGGTTTATTGGTTACAGATAGCACTTTATAGCTAATACCGGTTCTTACAAAGGTCTAATTCAGGAAGATAGTAATTGGTATACAGATTACGGATGTTACTACCATTTTTACTGGTTGAATTTTGTTGGCGACACTTGCTTTCTGCGGCAGGCATGACCTGCGAAGAAACTTATACGACTAACGTACTTATTTTTAACCAGCATTAACCCTGCTCAACCAATAGCATCTCCCCTATCAATGCGTACGATCCTTTTCTGCCTGCTCAGTTTCTTCTTCATCTCGTTCACTTTTGCCCAGAAAACGACACCGCCAACATCGGGCATTTCAGCCGCCACGTTTGCAGCGCCTCCATCAAACTACGGCATCCGGTGCTGGTGGTGGTGGCTCAACGGCAACGTAACTAAAGAAGCCATCACCCGCGACCTGGAAGCCATGAAAGCCAAGGGGTTCAGTGGGGCCTGCATTTTCGACGCAGGCGGAGCCGAGCAACGGGGCAACGCACAGGTACCGGAAGGTCCCCTATTTGGCTCAACCGCCTGGCGCGAACTGTATCTGCATGCCGTTCAGGAAGCCAACCGGCTGGGGCTGGTCTTGAGCATGAGTATTCAGAGCGGCTGGAATCTCGGCGGACCAGACATTACCCCAGCCGAAGCCGCCAGGCAATTAACCTGGTCGGAGGTGACGGTGAAGGGGCCGATGACGTACCGGGAAACCATGCCTCAGCCAAAAATGAAGGATGGCCTTTATAACGATATCGCGGTGTTGGCTTTTCCGAAAAACGCAACGAAACGGGAGCCAATCAAGGATTTACAGGCCAAAGCAGGCACTATCGAGTTGGGAGGATCAGCCCCCGACACCCGCTTTCTGCTCACGGACGTACCTGCTACACCGGGCGAAGCCGATGCATCCCCGAAAGCCATTCAAAACCTCACCGCCAGCATGAACGCGCAGGGTGTGCTGACGTGGCAGGTGCCAGCGGGCGAATGGACGATTATGCGCTTTGGCTACACGCCGACGGGTGCCGACGTGTCGACGTCGAGCGGGAAATGGCAGGGCCGCGTGCTCGATCCGCTGAATCCGAAAACGTTCAACCGCTACTGGGATACGAACGTAGAACCGTTGCTGAAATTGGTTGGACCAATGGCGGGCAAGACGCTAAAATACCTGCAAACCGACAGTTGGGAGGCGGGCGGCTGCAACTGGACAGAAGCCTTTGCGCAGGAATTCCGCAAGCGGCGCGGCTACGACATTATCCCGTATTTGCCCGTGGTGGCCGGAAAAATTATAGGCAGCCGCGACGAGAGCAACCGTTTCCTGGCTGATCTCCGCAAAACCATCAGCGACTGCGTGGCCGACAACCACTACGCCATTTTTGCCCGGCGTTCGGCCAAATACGGTATCGGTCTGCAACCCGAGTCGGCAGGGCCACATGCCGGGCCGTTCGACGGGTTGAAAAACTATGGCTACAGCGATATTATGATGAGCGAATTCTGGTCGCCCTCGCCGCACCGGCCCACGCCCGTCAATCGCTTTTTCGTGAAACAGGCCGCCAGTGCCGCCCATATTTACAACAAGCCACTGGTGGGTGCCGAGTCGTTCACGACGATTGGCCCACACTGGAACGACGTGATCTGGTCGGCCATGAAATCGAGTGCCGATCACGAGTTCTGCGCCGGACTGAACCTGGTGTACCTGCATACGTTCACCTGCTCGCCCAAAGAAATGGGCCTGCCCGGTCAGGAATATTTCGCTGGTACGCACTTCAATCCCAACGTAACCTGGTGGGATTATTCGACCGGCTTCATCCAGTACCTCACCCGCTGCCAGTACATCCTGCAACAGGGGCAGTCAGTGGCCGACGTACTCTATTATTATGGCGACCACGTACCCAACATCGCCCGTCAGAAAGCCGACGATCCGGGGCACGCCTTACCCGAGTTCGATTACGATGTGATCAACGAAGATCGGCTGCAGGTTCTGAGCGTAAAAAATGGCCGGATCATGCTGCCACATGGACTATCATACCGGGTGCTGGTGCTACCCGATCATCAGGTGCTGTCGCTGGTAGCCCTGCGGAAAGTGGCGCAACTGGTGCAGGCGGGCGGAACGGTTATCGGCCTGAAACCCAGATCAACGGCGAGTCTGGTGGGTTACCCAGCCAGCGAGACCGAGCTTAGAACGCTGACCGACCAACTTTGGGGCGCGGATGAATCAGCCGCTGGTGAGCACAAAACCTGTGCTGGCCGCGTGGTTTGGGGCAAAACGGCCCGCGAGTTATTGCTCGACGATGGAGTAAAACCCGACGCTGAATTGACCGGAAATGCCGCTGGACAGGCATTTGACTATTTCCACAAAACGCTGAATAACGTCGATTACTACTTCATCAGCAACCAGAACGCCACCGCCGCGCAACTGACTGCCACGTTCCGCATAAATGGACGCCAGCCCGAACTGTGGGACCCGATGACGGGCAGCATCAAGCCGGCAACCGCTTTCCAGCAAAAAGACGGCCGCATCAGCCTACCGCTCGACCTGACGCCCTACGGGTCGGTATTCGTGGTGTTCCGCCAACCAATTCCAGCCACGCAACAGGGCATCGTTACGAAACGAAATGCGCCAGTCTACAACCCCATATCTACGATTTCAGGCCCCTGGCAGGTATCGTTTGACCCGAAATGGATATCGAGTGGCCCCGCATCTGTCACCTTCGATAACCTCGTCGACTGGACCACGCGGCCGGAAGACGGCATTCATTTTTACTCGGGAACCGCCACCTATCGCAAGACATTTGACGCCCCAGCAGCTACGAAAAATCTCTTCCTCGACCTGGGCGACGTGCAGGATGTAGGCATGGCGCGGGTACGGCTCAACGGGCAGGATCTTGGGATTGTCTGGGCTCCACCGTTCCGCGTTCCGGTTGGCAGGCTGGTGAAACAAACAGGCAATCAGTTGGAAATCGATATTGTGAATTCGTGGCGAAACCGACTCATCGGCGACCGCACAAAACCCAAAGAACAGCGGCTGACCAACACCAACGTCACCGTTCGCCCCGACTGGAAATTGCAGCCCTCCGGCTTGCTTGGACCCGTGCAACTACTCTCAACATCAGACCAATAGCACAATACAACTAGTTTAGCTACTTTGGTGGACTAACAAAGCTGCCATGACACCCACTCACCAAACCATCGACCGGCGACTCAGAGCGGGGTTACTCCTTTTCTGGGCGCTTTATTTTTCCATCGTCTGCCTGAGCAACACCACCGACGCCCTGAAAGCACTAACCCTGCTCCCATCCGATTTTCGGTTTGTATCGGGCAATTATAGCATGGTCAGTAAGGTAGTCGGCATTTATGGACCTACGGCCGGGTTGGCGGGCGTGTTTTTTGCCGGAGTTATTCTTTGGGAAGGCATTGGGGCCTTCTTTTTCTGGAAAGCACTGCTGGCCACCGTCCGAAAGGCGGGCAACAGCCGGGCGTTGTCGTATCAGGCATTCGGCCTAACCATCGGGCTGTGGGCCGCGTTCATTGTCAGCGATGAAGTGTTTCTGGCCTACGAATTCCCCGGGCTTTCGTCTACCTTCTTCAGCCTGCTGATTGCTGAGCTAGGCTCGTTTATCCTGATTCGCCTGTCGTTTCAGGATGAACGAACCTAGCCTGGTTTGGCAGCGGCAATGACACATCTTTAGAAAACAACGTATTTACCCATTCTTTTATGAAATTACGCCTTCTCCTCTTCGTTTGCCTCTCCATGTCCGGTATTAGTCTGGCTCAGCCATCCGCCGATCAGCAAATCCGGGCCATTCGTCAGCAGTTCAACGAAGCCATTGCCCGGCACGACACCACACACCTGGCTTCGTTCTTCACCGATGACTACACCCTGTTGAGCGCCCGTAATACGGAGGCGAAGGGGAAAGAAGGCGGTAAACGGGCGTTAGCTAACGCGTTTCGCACCCAAAAAAACGTTGTGTACGTTCGAACGCCTACGCAAATTGACGTTTTCGCATCGTGGCACATGGCTTCGGAAACAGGCCGCTGGACGGGCACATGGCAGGAGACAGACGGCACCGTGATGCTCACGGGAACGTACCTGGCCAAATGGCATCAGATCAATGGCCAATGGGCGCTCAGAGCCGAAGTGTTTACGCCGTTGACGTGTTCTGGCAGTAGCTATTGCGAGAAAGGGCCAGGCGTAAAGTGAACCGCTCGATCCGGCCGGATGCCGTCTATTTACCAGTGTGTGTTCGTTTAGTTGACGGGTTTCCCGGTATCTTGAGCGCATCATACAACCTTCATCATGAAAACACCCGTTTACTGGCTCTTCTGCCTGCTCGTTACCACTTGTTTCGCCCAATCCAAACCCACGCTTGTTACGCCCTACGAACGCAGTCAGGGGCGCGAAACGGCAACGTACCCGGAAATCATCGACTATTACCAACGGCTCGACAAGCAGTTTGAGCAGGCGAAACTGATCGAAGTGGGAAAAACCGATGTGGGTAAGCCACTGCACCTGTTTCTCCTGGCCGCCGACAAGAACTTTACCGCCCGCCCCGACCGCATTACCCTGCTGATCAACAACGGCATTCACCCCGGCGAACCGGAGGGCATCGACGCCTGCATGATGATGGCACGCGACCTGCTGGTGGCCAATAAGTTGCCCAAAAATGTGTTGCTGGCTATTGTACCGGTGTTCAACGTGGGGGGTAGCCTGAACCGGGGTGTATCGCGGGCAAACCAGAACGGGCCGGTTTCGTATGGCTTTCGGGGCAACGCCCGCAACCTGAATTTGAACCGTGATTTCATTAAAGCCGACGCCGAAAATACACGGGCATTTCAGGCCATGTACCAGCAGTTGAAACCGCAGGTATTCATTGATAACCACACCAGCGACGGGGCCGATTACCAACATGTAGTCACGTATTTCGCCACGCAGAAAGACAAACTGCACCCGGCTGTTTCGGGCTACATGGTGCAGACGTTTCAGCCCGCGCTGGACAAAACCCTTGCCGACAAAGGCTTTCCGTCGGCGCCCTACGTAAACCACCCGAAAGACACGCCCGAAAGCGGCCTGCTGGGCTACAACGATTCGCCGCGCTACACAACCGGCTACGCGGCGATGTTCAACTGTTTTGGCTTCACGCTGGAAACTCACATGTGGAAAGACTACCCGGCGCGGGTGAAAGGCAGCTACGCGTTCGATGAAGCCGTGTTGCGCCTGTGCGAGCGCGACGCCAAAACCATTCTGGCCAACAAACAGCGCGCCGACGCCGCCGTGAGTCAGCAAACGACCTTCGACCTGAACTACCGGCTCGACCGCAGCAAAGTAGACTCAGTCACGTTTCTGGGCTACGAAGCGGCCTATAAAACCAGCGATGTGTCGGGCCTGAAACGGCTGTACTACGACCGCACGAAGCCGTTCACAAAGCAGGTTCCGTACATGAATACGTTTGTACCCGACCTGCAACTGACTAAACCGGCTGGGTACGTTATTCCGCAGGCATGGCAGGAGGCCATTACGTTACTAAAACGCAACGGCGTTCGGCTCCAGCCCCTACCAAAAGACACCCTGATGACCGTATCGGCCTATTACATCGACGACTACAAAACGGGTCAACGGCCCTACGAGGGGCATTATGTACACACAGGCGTAAAGGTCAGAACGGAGGTGCAGCACATTCAGTTTTACAAAGGCGACTTCCTGATTTCGACCAGCCAGCCTACGAACCGCTACCTGATCGAAACGCTGGAACCGCAGGCGCAGGACTCGTTTTTTGCCTGGAATTTCTTCGACAGCATCCTCGACCAGAAAGAATATTTCTCGAATTACATCTTCGAAGACACCGCCGCCGAACTGCTCCGTAACAACGCCGCCCTCCGCCAGCAACTCGCCGACAAACGCACCACCGACAAAGCCTTTGCCGAAAACGGGAACGCCCAGCTAGAATTCATCTACAAACAAACACCCTACTTTGAAAAGACATTCAACCGCTACCCCGTGTATCGGCTGGAAGTTGCCCGCTGAAGCAGCCCTGACCCGCTCCCGTCCCTTACCCCTCATAGTCCGGTGAGATGGGCGAGCGCCGGAATTCGGTAGGCGTAATGCCCACATAGTTCTTGAAGAACTGGCTAAAATCAGGCTGGTCGGCAAAGTTGTTTTGAGGCCTGTGCCGCTGGTCATCAGCATGATCTTGTAAAAATTGCGGCGGTTGGGCGACAGGTAGGTATCGTAACCACTTTTCTTCCGATCGACGATCTTGATATTCCAGTCTTTATAGTAGAGCCTGCTCACCGGCGTTATTCCGGGCGGTAGCAGCGATGGTATGTCGTACACCATCGTGATGGGCTGCGGGTCGCCGATCCGTCGCTCGCCGGATTGGTGCGGTTGATTGGTTGATACTCTGACATTCAACAAACCAATCAGCTAATCAACCAGCCCATCAATTAACCACTGGACATAAAGATGCCAACAGAACAATTGAACACTGATATTTTCCAGCGGCTACAGGCCGGAAGACTCCTGCGCAAGGACGATCCTGAGTACAGCAAATGTAGCGATGTGGTAGCGCGTACCCTCCGGTTATGCGTTACGATGAATACAACGGCAACAGACATCGATCAGGTACGTAGCCAGTTGAGTACCATCATCGGCAATGATATTGATCAGTCTACGACGATATTTCCCCCGTTACCAACTTTGGCCAGTCCATTCGGCTCGGCAAGAACATCTTTATCAACTATGCCTGTTCGTTCCTGGATATTGGCGGCATCTCGATTGAGGACGACGTACAGATCGGCCCTCGGGTTAATCTCACCTCCGAAAATCACCCGCTGGAGCCCGGCGACCGTAAAACCGTTATTTTGCAACCTATCCTGATCCAAGGCAATGCCTGGATCGGCGCGGGAGCCACTATTTTACCGGGCGTTACGGTTGGTGAAAATGCTGTGGTGGCGGCGGGTGCTGTTGTAAGCCGGGATGTACCCGCAAACACCGTGGTTGCCGGTATTCCGGCGAACGTGGTGAAACCAATTTAAGGCGACCAAACTAAATCGACGCGATGCGAACAAACACGGTGCTGCCCCTATTACTGTTTTTTGGGCTGCTGGTATCAACAACAGACATGAATGCACAACAAGCAACCCCCAACACCCAGGGATTGAATCCGCAGCAACAAAGCACCGTCGCCATTTCTGCGCTAACTGCCACCGGTGATCTGGACCGATTAAAAACGCAATTGAGCACCGGGCTCGACGCGGGCCTCACGGTCAACGAAATCAAGGAAATGCTGGTGCACTTGTATGCCTATTGTGGTTTTCCGAAAAGCCTGAACGGGCTGGGTACGTTTATGGCCGTGTTGGACGAACGGAAAGCAAAGGGTATTCAGGACCCACCGGGTAAGGCGTTTCATTCGGCCAACAACCAGTCTGACAAATACGAACGGGGCAGAAAGGTGTTAGAGACACTAAGCAAAACAACCCAGCCCAAGCCCGCACCAGGTTTCGGTGAATTCGCCCCACGGATTGACGCCTTCTTGAAAGAGCACCTGTTTGCCGATGTATTCGACAGTGACGTACTGACCTACCAGCAACGGGAGCTGGTTACCATATCTGCTCTGGCCGCCATGCCGGGCGTGGTTCCCCAATTGCAGTCTCATATAAAAATCGGCCTGAATACCGGACTGATGGAGAGCCAGTTAGCCGATGTGGCGGGGTTGATCGAAACGGTCATCAGCCGAACACAGGCCAATACGCTTAGAACCGCATTGGCAAAGCCACCTGTCCCCGTTATTGAATCGGATATGATGGTCCGCATCGCTGAAATTGAGATTGTACCGGCTTATCTGGATGACTACAAGGCGATCCTGAAAGAAGAGGCGGCAAAGTCTGTACAGTTGGAACCGGGGGTGATTGCCATTTTCCCGATGTATGAGAAGGAGAAACCAACGCAAATCAGGCTGATCGAAGTATACGCCAGCCAGGCAGCCTATCAGGCGCATATCAAATCGCCGCATTTTCAGCACTATAAAACAGGTACGTCAAAAATGGTCAAGTCGTTGACGCTCATTGATATGGCTAGCCTTAACCCAGCAACCATGCTGGACGTATTCAAAAAGCTAAAATGAGCTTTGCCTGACTGACTTACAGGTCTACAACAATGGCGTCGCTGTAGCAACAAAACCGGCATACCGTGACCTTCTCACAGTAGGCCGGTTTTGACTCAACGTTCAGTTTATGATGCCTTGCGCCTTATTCACTCCGCAGGCTTTTAACCGGGTTCATCAGGGCGGCTTTCACGCTTTGAAAAATAACCGTCAGGAATGCAATGGCCAGCGCGGCAAAGCCTGCCAGGGCAAACGACCACCAGGGGAAGATAATATGATAGGCAAACTCATCGAGCCAGCTAGACATCGCCAGCCAGGCAATGGGTGAGGCAATCAGGATAGACACGACTACCAGTCTCAAAAAATCGGTAGCCAGTAAAGCCACAATGCCGCCAACCGACGCGCCCAGCACTTTCCGAACGCCAATTTCTTTAATACGTTGCTCAGCTGCGTAGGTCGCCAGCCCGAAAAGGCCCAGACTGGCAATGAAAATTGTGGCCAGGGCAACCCAGATCAGCAAGGTCTCGCGGCGATGATCTTCGGCGTAGAAGCGGGCTAGTTGCTCGTCCAGGAAATGATACTCAAGCAGGTGCGTGGGGTCGATACTGGCCAGTATACCCTTCATGCTGGCTAGCGTTGCAGGTACGTCCTGTCCGTTTATTCGGGCGGTGAAATAATCGATGGTATGCACCGGATTATGCTCGTAGCCCATTAGCATCGGAGCAATCTTCTCGCGCAGCGACTGGAAATGAAAGTCCTTCACAATGCCGACCACCGTAGCCTTAAACGGCGTACTGGTCTCGTTGAGCGGATGAAAACTACCGCCCATTGCCCGGGCAGGAATAGTCACCTGCTGGCCCGATGCCTGGCTGATACCCAGCAGCTTAGCCGCCGTTTCGTTAAGGAGCACCGACGACGAATCGCGCAGGCCCGTGAAGTTCCGGCCATTGATCAGTTGCACCTCGAAGGTTTTGGTAAAGTGCTCATCGACACCAAGCCAATACGCCACTTTTTCCTCGTTTGTGTTGCCTTCAGTTTTGACCCTGACGGTTGGAATTGTTTTCCATTCGCCCGGCACCCGCGAAGTGGTCGATACCTGCTTGACCGCTGGAATACGACTGAATTCCCGCTTGATGGTTTCGGCCCCGGCCCGAACTTTACCACTGTTGATATCGACAACCAGCAGCAATTCTTTGTTGAAGCCCAACTGTTTGGTATTCATAAACTGAACCTGCTGAAACAGCACAATGGTGGCGATGATCATTACCACGGAAATTGTGAACTGGAACACAACCAGCCCTTTCCGCAAGGATAGATCACCCCGGTTTTGCCGCTTAAGGCTTTTCAATAACAACAGCGGACTGAAACCCGACAGCAGAAATGCCGGATAGCTACCGGATAACAGACCCGTGACAACCAGCGCAAGCAGGCCATACAGCCAGATGCGGTAATCGGTCTGGAGGCCCAGCGAGAGTTCTTTATTAGTAAATTCATTGAACGCAGGCAGCAGCAGATTGACCAGCCCAATAGCCAGCAGAAACGAGATCGTAGTCACCACCAGCGATTCGGTCAGAAACTGGTGAATGAGGTGGCTCTGAAACGCACCACTGGCCTTACGAACGCCAATTTCTTTCGACCGGTTGGATGCCCGGGCCGTGGCCAGGTTCATGTAGTTGATGCAGGCGATGAGCAGCACAAACAAGGCAACGACCGCAAAGAGTTTAATGTAGAGCAGCACCCCCTGCCCCGTCGCTTCCACGTTTCCATTGCGGGCACCGTCCACAATATGCTCAGAGAAAAGGTGCATATCGGCCAGGGGCTGCAGCGTATACGCTACCGACGTACCTGGCTCGTGGCGCATGTTGGCGTTGAGCAACCGGGTGATTTTTGCCGCCGCTACGTCCGGGTTGGCTTTTTCTTTCAGCAGAAAAAACGTCTGAAAAGTTTGCGAGTCCCAACTGGCTATCCAGTCGACAAACTCACTGTCGCTACTGATGGTGGCCTCTGAAACGACCGCGTTGACGGTGAAGCTCGAATTGCGGGGATGGTTTTTCAGAACAGCCGTAATCCTGAGTGGCTTATCCAGTTCAAAATCGACCGTCTTACCAACAACCTGGGTGCTGTTGAAGAGGCGCTGCGCCAGTTCTTCCACAATGATGATGGTGTTCGGCTCAGTCAGCGCCGACTTGATTGTTCCGTCAACAACCTCAAAATCAAACACCTCCAGTAAACCAGCGTTACCAAAGGCAATGGTTTCCTGAAACGAATTCTTGTTGGCCGGATTTGAGATATTGGCCCGTCCCGTTCTGACAAGGCGGGCGGAGTTCTCGATTTCGCCAATCCGTTTTTTCGCTTCGTCAGCCACCTTGAAGCTCGACGCGGCAATGGTCAGGTCTTCGGTCGGTGTCTTTTTGTGCTGAACGGCCCGGTAAATCCGATCCGCTTTACGGTGTTGCCGATCAAACGTCAGTTCGTCGAATACGTACAGCCCGATCAGCAGGAAGCACGCAATGCCAAACGAGAGGCCCGCCACGTTGAGTGTCGTATAGAGCTTGTTCCGGCTTAGCGTCCGGAAAGAGATGGTGAGGTAGTTGCGGAGCATGTCGCTGAAGGTTGGATTGGGATACTCGTCAGGTTGTCGTCTGATAAATCGGGGACGCATATAGGCTGGCACGTCCTGCCAGTATCGTTGCCTGGCCCGGCTCAGGCCCAGCCGCTGGGTACGTTGGTAGAAGCGTTCGTGCATATCGCCCAGTACCTCTTCGCGCAGGTGAGGGGCCACCAGCCAGTTGAGCAGCTTGTCGGGCCATCGGGGCGGGCCAGTGGCAGACGATTTGTTGGGGAGTTGGTCACGGTGCATGATGAAGTCAGGTCAGCTCCAGTTCAGGATGATTTCCGGCACGATACGATCCCACAGATTATTTCGCACAGCACGCACTTCGCCCAGCACCCGTCCGCCCAACGCCGTTACGGTGAAGAGTCGCTTCCGTCGACCACCCCGTTCGGGTGTTGCTTCGCCCAGTTCAGACCGGAGGTAGCCTTTCTGTTCGAGCCGTTGCAGGGCCGCATGGACCGCCCCGGTACTGACGGTCTGCCCCGTTTCCTGTTCAAGCGCTTCGGCAATGACCACCGAATACGCTTTGGGCACCAGAACGGCCACGGCTAGTAACACCACCTCTTCAAACTCACCTAAATCACTTCGACGCATGACTCACCAGGTAAAGGTTCTATATTATCTATTTCGGTATGTCAAATGCCTTGCCAATTACTGAATAATGCCTGTATGGGCGTTGAAGCGCGTTTTCTGAATCGAAAAACGGGGAGCCGATGTCCAGAAACGGACAGTTTCAGTACGACCCCGGACAGCTATCTGACCATTTTTCTAATACGCTTCGTCAGTCCGACGTCAGCAAAGAGCGACTTCGTATTGCTATCCATAACGCACATTTAAATAGCTATTCACAAAAAAAGCACCGCCTTAATAGCGATGCTTTTTGAAGACTACGTAGTGGTTCCTTACTCACTCCGCAGTGATTTCACCGGGTTCATCAACGCGGCTTTCATCGAGCGGTAGCCGACCGTCAGGATCGCGACGAGGAACGTACCCAGGATGGCCAGCGCAAACACGTCGACGCCAATACTAATTTGATCTTTAAAGGTTTGCAACCACCGGCTCATGGCAAACCAGGCCACCGGTACCGCCACAGCAAAAGCAATCAGGATCAGGCGGGTAAACTCCCCGGCAAAGATCCAGATGATCTGTCCTGTGCTGCTGCCCAGCACCTTACGGATGCCGATCTCTTTTGTTTTCTGAGCCGCCATAAACGAGACCAGCCCGTACAGCCCCAGGCAGCCAATGAAGATGGCAATGGCCGCAAACGCCTGAATCAGCCGTAGCATCAGCGTTTCGGTCTCGTAGAATTCAGCAATCTGATCATCGAGAAACTGATAAGAAAACACCTGATCGGGATGCGTCTGACTCCATATGCCATCCAGGGCGGCGAGTGTAGTCTGTGCCGTCGACAGGTCAATTTTTACGGCGTAATACTCATAATTCTTCAGGGCCGTACTGATACACATCGGTGCCATATCCTGGTGGAACGACTTGTCATGGAAATCCCGGACGACGCCTACAATTGGCCCTTCGAACTCACCCCCGTTCAGGCTTACCTTCTTACCAAGCACCAGCGCAGACGACGGCAGATTAAGCTTGCGAACAAACGCTTCATTGACCACAAACTCCCGCACCGAGTCGGCAGGATAGCTATTCCGGCCGGCGACCAGTTGCAGGTCGAACATCGGGATGAACCGATCATCAGCAGCCCGGACGTTGACCGAAAAAGGCTCTTCGTCTGGCCGGTTATCGTAGCGGGGTGAGGTGGTCCAGTTACTGTTCGAGGCGGGAGCAGCCTGGCAAAGCGACACGTTTTTCACGCCAGCCAGCGCCGAGAACCGGTCAGCTACGGCGTGCATCGTCTGCGGTTTGGAGTCGGTTGCCAGCGGCACCATCACCACGGCATCTTTATCGAATCCAACCTCCGACTGCTGGGCGTAACGCATCTGATTGGCAATGACAATGACGCCGATGATCAGGATTTGCGAAATGGCAAACTGCGTGATAATCAACGCACGGCGGGTGTTGAAACCGCCAATTGCCTGCTGCGACAACCGCCCTTTCAGGGCCAGAATCGGCTGGAAACCCGCCAGAATCAGGCCGGGATAAGCACCCGCAAAAAGCGTTACCAGTACTGTCAGGCCCAGCACAAACAGGGGCAACTGCCAGCCAGAAAACAGATTGAGGCTCAGGTGGGCCTTGAACCAGTCATTGACAAACGGCAGCACCGCCAGTGAACACAGCAGGGCAATCAGCAAGGCCGTTGTCGCAATCAGTCCCGTTTCGGTGATAAACTGCCAGAACAACTGCCCCCGAACGCTGCCCAGCACCTTCCGTACGCCCACCTCTTTCGATCGATTCAGCGCCTGTGCCGTGGCCAGGTTCACAAAATTAACGCAGGCAGTAATGATCAGAAACAGGCCGATACAGGCCAGTACCCATAAGTTCGTTTTGGTCATGGCACCGTCGTAGCGGGCGTCGAAATGCACGTCGGCCAGGGGTTGCAGCTTATAGTGGTGTACGTTTTTGTTGGTCGGCCGGTATTGTTTCACATAGGCGGGCATCACGGCTTCAACCTGCTCGGGCGTAATGCCGGAACGCAGGCGCACATAACATTGCATGGCGCTGGTGATACCCCCCCACGAATCGTCACTGGCGAGCCAATCGTCGTATTGTTTCAGCGTATTATACGACACAATGATCTCGGCGCGCTGATCGGTGTTGATGGGTAAATTTTTCAGTACGCCGGTGATGCGCAGGTCGATCTTGTTGTCTATCCGAATGAGCTGATTGATCGGGTCGGCCCCGCCAAAATACTTGTGGGCCATGCGCTCGGTCAGAACGGCCGTGTTGGGTTCGGTGAGAGCGGTAACCTTACTACCGTTGATGAGCGGGTAGTTGAACAGGTCGAAAAAATCCGGCTCGGCAAACGCGATTCCTTCGGGCTCTTTGTACTTAGCGACCTCCCGCCCCTGCTTCACCGTGATCAGCATATCATCGAAAGTAGCGATGCGGGCTACTTTTTCGGCAAAGGTGTGCTCGTTTCGGAACACCTTACCCAACGGCGCAGGTACACTCCGCGAGTAGCTGATCGTTTCGCGATGCTGCTCGGTCACGAAGCGGTAAATTCGGTCCGACTGGGTGTGGAAATTATCGAAACTAAGGTGATAGGTAATGAGCGTGAACAGCAGAATGCCGCAGGTCATGCCCAGTGCCAGACCCGCCACGTTCAGCAACGAGTACGTACTGTTGCGGGTCAGGTTACGGAACGCGATTTTGAGGTAATTGCGAAGCATAGCGGGATGCAGGGATGAAATGTGTTCGTAGTCTTGTTTAGTTTGTTTTCGGCGGCGCACGAAGGGAGGCAGCACCGACACCACGTTGAGCACGTACCTGAGCGTAGCCTGTGTTTGGCCCTTCCGGTCATGCCAGTATGCGTAGAGTTCGTCGAGGTCGCCCTCCACTTCTTCGAGCGTGTCTTCGGGGTGCAGCCGTGTCAGCAGCCAACGTACCCAGCGCGGCGGAGTTGGCTGGGGCTGTGGAGTAGACTCAGGTACGTTCATAAGCTGCTGAGTTGATATGATTGGGGTGGCACCAGTTGCCAGAGTTCCTGCCGGAGTTGCTGAATCTCCTGCAACGCCCGGCTACCCAGGGCCGTAACCCGGAACAGCCGCTTGCGCCGACCACCGCGTTCGGCCGTGGCACCGCCAAGTTCAGATAAAACAAAGCCTTTCTCCTCCAGCCGGATAAGCGTATTGTGCACGGTGCCAAACGTGACCACCCGACCCGTATGTTCTTCCAGTGCCTGACTGACAGATACGCCGTAGCCTTCGCCATCCAGAATGGCCACCATCAGCAGTACTACTTCTTCAAATTCGCCCAGGTACGTTCTGCGCATTATCTCGTTTCGATTAGTCTCTATTTTATCGTACAAATCAGCGACCAAAAACGCCAAACGCCTTAATCTGGCTAATTTGGCGGTTTTTACGCGTTACTCTTAGTGAAAGTTGTCCGCAAATGGACATGATTTTCGGACAGCGGTCAGGCGATAAACGTCAGTACGCTAGCCGCCTGACCGGTCATTTACTCGCTCCGCAAACTTTTTACCGGGTTCATCAGGGCGGCTTTGATGCTCTGGAAACTGATCGTGAGCAGCGCAATAGCCAGCGATAACGTACCGGCGAGGGCAAACATCCACCACCTGATCTCGATCCGGTAGGCGAAATCCTGGAGCCATTGGTTCATGGCCCACCAGGCTACCGGCACCGCAATGACAATGGCAACGATAACCAGTTGGATGAAGTCTTTAGCCAGCAGCCGAATCACGCTGCCCACGCTGGCACCCAACACTTTACGCACGCCAATTTCCCGGGTACGTACCTGCGCCGTAAAGGCAGCCAGCCCAAACAGGCCGAGGCACGAGATCAGAATAGCGATAGACGCGAAGATGGTGAACAACAACCCGGTCCGCTGCTCCGATTTATACAGGTTGTCGAACACCTCATCCAGAAACGAGTACTCGAACGTATAATCGCCGTTGTATTGTTTCCAGGCGCGTTCAACCGTGGCGATTGCCTGGGCGGCGTCTTTCCCGGTGGTTTTCACATACATAGCCCCAGCCTGCTTCGTGTCGTAATAAAAAATGGCGGGCTCAATCTTCTGCCGCATTGAGGCGAAATGGAAATCTTTCACCACGCCGATGATGGTCCCGTTATGCTTCCACAACCGGAACCGTTTCCCGATCGGGTTGTGGATCCGGGCGGCTTTTACAGCGGTCTCGTTCAGGATGAAGTGCAGCGAATCAGCCACGGCACCCGTAAAATTAGCCCCTTGTGCCAGCTTCATGTTGAAAAACGGAATGAAATCCTTGTCGATCGACATGGGCCGCATCATCATGGTTTCGCCCGCCTGTTTACCGTCCCAGGCATTATCGCCGGTTTGGCTACCAAGGTCAACAATGTTGGCGTTCGACCGCGTAACGCCCGCCACACCCGGCTGACTCAGCAGATCGGCTTTCAGCACGTCGTATTGCTTGGTCATGTCGCGCATGAAAAAGGCAAACACATGGTTTTTGTCGTAGCCCAGTTCCTTTGAACGAATATAGTGCAACTGGTTGCTGATGATGAACGTACCTGCGATCAGCATGACCGACACGGCAAACTGAACCACGACCAGTACCTTCCGAAACGACGCCTCGCTGATCCGGTTCGATACCTTCCCTTTCAGTGCTTTCAACGGGTCAAACGAAGACAGCAACACCGCCGGGTAAATGCTCGATGCTACCAGCGTGCCGGCAATGGTGAGGCCAATCACCAGCCAGATCTGGTAACTGGCAAAATCGAGCACCAGCGCCTTGCCTGCCAACTGGTTATACAGCGGCAACAACCCCGCCATCAGCCCCATAGCCAGCCCCGTAGCCAGCGTGAACAGCAATGTGGTCTCGACCAGAAATTGGGTAAATAACTGCGACCGGGCGGCTCCCACAATCTTGCGCATGCTCACCTCTTTCGACCGCAGCAGGGAGCGGGCCGTAGACAGATTGACGTAGTTGATACAGGCAATGACCAGAATCAGCAGGGCCACGACGGCAAACATGCGAATTGTTTCAATGCCGCCCTCGGTGCCGTCGGCCCGGTACAGGTGCATGCTCGGTAAGGGCTGCAACAGATAGGTCAGGTCGGTGTCGTCGGGTTTATTGCGCAGGTGAATGGCCCGCAGTTTATTGGCTACATTCGCAATCGACGCGCCCGGTGGTATCAGCAGGTACGTGTCGTACATGAACTGCGAGAAATCGGTATCCTTGTTTTTCCCGTCCGTATTATTGCCATACATGTTTCTAAAGTGCAGCGACATGGGCAGGAACATGTCGCCGGTGAGAGACGAGTTTTTGGGTAGATCGCGAATAACACCACTCACCGTAAATGCCGTTTTGTCATTGGCAGCCAGCACCTTACCAATCGGATTAGCACTACCGAAATACCGTTTGGCGGTGGTTTCCGTCAGCACGATCGAATTATTATCGGGAAACGGTTTCGCCGGATTTCCCTGAATCAGGTTGAAATCGAAGACCGAGAAAAAAGTCGGGTCGGTAAAAAAGGCGTGCTCTTCGTTAAACACCTTGTCCCGGTAGTTAAACAGCGTGTAGGCGTAGTTATGCGCCAGCCGAACGCCCTCTTTCACTTCGGGAACTTCGCGTTTGGCGAAGCCCGCAATTGGTGCCACCGTAGTTGTCCAGATCTGCCGACTACTGCCGGTTCCCGCCCAGTTTTCGAGCCGGTAAATGGACGACGCCTGTTTATGAAACCGGTCGAAACTCAGTTCGTCCTGCACCCAAAGCAGGATTAGTATGCCCACCGACAGCCCAACGGTCAAGCCCGTGATGTTGATCAGCGAGTAGAATGTATTTTTGAAGAGGTTCCGCCAGGCGGTTCTGATGTAGTTACGTAACATGGTAGAGTCGAAAAAACGTGATTACTCCGGTTGGTCCGGGCGATTCCGGGAATGTGAATACGAATTGTAGTCTATTCAGACCGGAGCGATTTTACGGGATTCATCAGGGCGGCCTTAATGCTTTGGAAGCTGACGGTTAAGAGTGTGACAAGCAACGCACCCGCGCCCGACAGAACGAACACCCACCACGAAATTTCGGTATGGTATTCGTAGCTCATCAGCCAGTTGTGCAGCACGTACCCAGCCAGTGGTGCGGCAATGACAAAGGCGATCACGACCAGCGAAACAAAGTCTTTCGACAGCAGGCTCCACAGGTTCAGCACCGACGCGCCCAGCACTTTCCGAACGCCGATCTCTTTGGTACGCTGTTCGGCCATGAACGAGGCCAGCCCGAACAGACCCAGGCCGGAGATGAAGATGGCCAGCCCGGCAAACAGACCAGCCAGTTGGCCAATGCGTTCTTCGCTCCGAAATTTCTGGTCGTATTCGTTATCCACAAAGGTGTAGTTGAATGGTGCTTCGGGCAGGTGCTCTTTCAATACCTCACCAATCGTAATCAACGATGCCTGTGCCGGGCGCTGCGGATTCAGGCGCATGGTCAAAAACTTGCCGGGCTGCCGGGCAATGAAGAAGACAGACGGCTTCACCGGGTCGTAGGGCGAATCCATCACCATGTCTTTGATCACCCCAATGACGTGGAATCGAACGTTGAACCCATTTCCGTTCCAACTCACCGTTTGGCCAATCACGTCGCGAAGACCCATAAACGCTACCGCCGATTCATTGAGTACCATACCCAGCGAGTCGGAAGCGAGCTGCCGTGAAAAGTCGCGCCCTTTCCTGAACTGCCAGCCCACCGTTTTGCCAAACTCAGCCGATATACCAACAGTGGCAAAGTTGACCTGAAGCGCCGGATCTTTTCCCGCCCAGTCGAAACCACCATTCGTTGACCGCACCTCGGTGAGTGGACTGGCCGACTCCCCTATCTCAAGTATCGCGCCCGATTTGATGAGTTCATTCCGCACCGTCTCGCTGTGTTTGTCATAATCAGGTACGTTGAGCAACAGTGAGATCAGGCCATTGCGGCTGTAGCCAATCGGGCGACTTTTGGCGTATTGGATTTGGCGGTACACCACCAGCGTACCGATGAGCAGCGTAATGGACACCGTGAATTGCAGCACGACCAGTACCCGCCGGGGCGTAGCCACACTAGTACCCAGCCTAAACGGCCCTTTCAGCACGGTAACGGGCCGGAACGAAGACAAATACAGCGCCGGATAACTACCCGCTATGAGGCCCGTCAGCAACGTGAACCCTACGCCCAGCAGCCAGAAAATTGGTGTCTGCCAGGGAATGGAGATGTACTTATCGGCGACCTGGTTGAAGAAGGGCATAGCCAGCCAGACGAGCGTCAGGGCCAACGCATAGGCAATGACAACAACCAGCAGCGATTCACCAAAAAACTGCGTGATCAACTCACTCCGGCGCGATCCGATGGCTTTTCGAATGCCTACCTCTTTCGCCCGATTGATGGAACGGGCCGTGCTCAAATTCATAAAGTTGATGCAGGCCAGCAACAGCACAAACAGCCCGATACAACCGAACAGCCAGACAAACTGAATACGTCCGCCCTCATTCACGCCGTTCTTCCACTCCGAATGCAAATGCCAGCGCGACATAGGAAACAGCGTTACTTCGGGTTTCTGCGCCTCATTGCCCTTACTTTTCCCAACGAGTAACGGCTTGATTTTTGCCGAAACAGCCTCGGCCGTAACCCCCGGAACCAGCTCGACAAAAATCTCGAACGAGGTATTGGTCCAGTCATCGCTGGCTTCCTTCACCCAACCCGTCGAGGCCGCGTATAAGTCCCAGGGAGCAATGAATTGCACATCAGACAGCGTGTTTCCGGCCGGGATATCGGCATAAACGCCCGTTACCTCTACTGTCATCGTATTGTCGATCGCCAGCGTTTTGTGCAGCGGGTTTGTGTTGCCGAACAACGCCGTTGCCACCGACTGCGACAGTAGAATAGACCCGGGTTCCGCCAACCCATCCCGACTCCCTTTCAGCATCGTCAGCGACAGCATATCGGGCGCTTCGGGCGTCATGAATTTCCCACTCTTCGAGAAAACCTGATTACCTGATTTAAGCGTGTGCCAGCTAGTCCACCACGCCAGAACGACGTGCTTGAAATTGTCGCCGTAGGTCGTCCGCAAGCTGGCAGCTACCGGAATCGGCAAGCCCGTTTTGGTGTCGGTTTGGCCGTTAATAGTCCGGTTCCGCATCACCTGCGCAATGCGGTCGTAATGCTGATGGTAGGTATCCACCGACAGTTCATCGTAGATCCAGAGGCCAATCAACATGGCAACGGCCATGCCCACGGCCAACCCACCGACGTTGATGGCAGAATAGACCTTATTGTTGACAAGATTGCGCCAGGCGATTTTGAGGTAATTCCGTAGCATAACTGGCTGAAAAGTGGTTCGTAACTGAGCGTGTAGCTCTATATGGTCAAATGCCCTGCCAGACTACAAAAAGCCTATTTCAGCCACCAATAGCCGTATATCTTACTTTATCCTGTCCAGAAACGGACAGAGACCGTACGCTGACGGACTACAAAGTGTTGTTTAGTTGGTGGTGCTTTGAACGTACCTGACCTGGAATTACGGTGCGTGGCCAGGCATGACAACCCGATTGCCATTCACCAGTACGAATCGCCTTTGAACCTTTTCCTAATAGGATAAAGCCATCATGCTAGCCTACTTTGGGACTCCAAACAAGTCAACATGGCTATTTACTCCAGACGTGCATTTATCGGTAATCTTGGTCTTGGCATCGGCGCCTCGACGCTCTCGCCTACCCTCATGGCGTCGGCCTTCGACACGCCGGAGCAGGCTAAAAAACTGAACGTGGCGGTCTGCGGCCTGGGACGCTACGCCAACGTGTTGAAAAGCGGATTTGCCGCCTCGCGCTATTGCCAGCTCAACGGCGTGATAACGGGCACACCGGCCAAAGCGGCGCAGTGGAAAGCCGAATTTGGCCTGAAAGACAAGAACGTCTACTCGTATCAGCAGCTCGACCAACTGGCCAACAACCCGGATATCGATCTGGTCTACATCACCCTGCCCAACGGGATGCACAAGGAATACACGCTGCGGGTGGCCAAAGCCGGCAAGCACGTGATCGTGGAAAAACCGATGGCATTTACGGAACGCGACTGCCAGGAAATGATTGCCGCCTGCCAGAAAGCGGGCGTACAACTGGCAGTTGGCTACCGACTGCATTACGAACCGCACCATATGGAGATCAAGCGACTCGGGCAGGAAAAGGTATTTGGTCAGGTACGTTTGATTGACGCTGCACTAGGCTACCGGCTGGCGGGCATCCCCGCCGACGACTGGCACCTCAGCAAAGCCATGGCGGGTGGCGGCCCCCTGATGAACCTGGGCGTCTATTGCGTGCAGAGCAGCCGGTATGTACTGGGCGAAGAGCCCATAGCCGTAACCGCGCAATACGGCCCGGTGACGATGCCCGACCGGTTTATCGAGGTGGAGGAGAACATCATGTGGCAACTGTACTTCCCGAGTGGGGCCATCTGCACCTCAGCCACCACCGCCAACTGCAACATCGACCGCTTCTTCGCGACGGCCGACGAAGGTACGTTTGAGCTAAGCCCGGCCCTGAGCTACGGCCCCTTTGCGGGGAAAACCAGCCGGAACGTGTTCAATTTCCCGGTCATCAACCAGCAAGCCGCCCAACTCGACGATATCGCCAGCCACATCCTGAGCAACAAACCGCTCCCATCACACATTTCGGGCGAAGAAGGCCGCAAAGACATGCGCATCATCGAAGCCATCTACCGCGCCGCCAACACCGGCAAGAAGATCATCATTGGCTAGCTGGGTACGTTCAACTCAAAATGATTGGGTAAAATTGGAACTAGGCTTTCTAACCAGTCAAAACCTGGTTTGATCAGCCCTGGCCCGGTAGGAGGATTACAACTGGCCCGCTACAATGAACTCGTTTCCTTTCTTGTCTTTACAAAATAGATCGTAAATACCACGTATCTAGGTCCCTGCGTACGAGGATTTTGAGAACGAATACAAACCCCTACTCGCTCCGTAGTGATTTCACCGGGTCGGTCAGGGCGGCTTTGATGCTTTGGAAGCTGACGGTCAGCAGCGCAATGCCTACGACCAGCAGGCCCGTGAGCGGAAAGAGCCACCACGCGATGTCGATGCGGTAGGCGAAGCTTTGCAACCACTGGCTCATGGCCCACCAGGCTACCGGGCTGGCAATCAGCAGGGCGATACTCACCGGTTTCAAAAAATCGCTGGACAGGAGTGTGACAATGCTGCCGACGGAGGCACCGAGCGCTTTGCGAACGCCGATTTCTTTGGTACGCTGCTGGGCAGAGAAAGTAGCCAGTCCAAACAAGCCCAGACAGGCGATGAAAATGGCTAAACCGGCAAATACGCTCAAAATCGTTTGCTGACGCAGGTCGGTCTGGTATAACTGGTCGAACTGCTGGTCCAGAAAGCGGTACTCAAGCGGGTAAGCCGGTCGCGTTCTGGCATATATCTGTTGGATCATCTCGACGGTAGCCGTCAGGTTGCCGGGTCGCAGCCTGATCAACGCGGCCCGGCGGTCAGGGGATGCCGTAATTACCAGCGGCTCGATAGCTTCTTTCAGGGACAGGAAATTGAAATCTTCCACCACGCCAACAATGGTCCGGTTGGTGCTATCTCGCTGGGTATTCTTGATCCACTTGCCAACGGCCTGCTCCGGGGTCCAGCCCAGCCGAGCCGCCGCTGTCCGGTTAATGAGGGCTGCCTGCGTTGTGTCGGTAGGGTACTGGGGCGACAAATCCCGGCCGGCAATGATCTTCAGACCCAGCGTTTTCACAAAATCGAAATCGGCAAACTCCGATCGGGCTTTCCACCGGTTCGTATGCGCTTCTACGTCGAACATAAGGCCATCAAAGAAGCCGCCGGGTGCGCCCGACATCATCGAAACGGCCTCTATCTGCGTCTGGGCGAGCAGTTCAGCCTTATGATTCAGAACGAAGTTGTAGATATCATCATTATCGATAGGGATAACCAGCGTTTGTGCCTTGTTGTAGCCCAGTTGCTTGTTTTTGAGGTAGCTCATTTGCTGAGTACCGATGGCTGTTCCCAACATGAGCAGTATTGAAATGCTGAATTGAACCACCACCAGCACCTGCCTTAACGAAGTGCCTCCTTTGCCCAGCCGCAGTTTCCCTTTCAACGCCTGGATGGGCGAAAACGCCGCCAGTATGAAGGCCGGATAGCTCCCCGACAGAAACCCGACCACCAGGATGATGCCGATGAGGAACAGCACGATCGGCAGCGCATAAACGGCCAGATTCAGTGGGTAGCCCAGCAGTTGTTTGTAGAAGGGCATCACCAGGATCATCAACCCAACCGAAAGCACGCACGAAAGGGTTGCCAACAGCAGCGACTCGCCGATAAACTGCCATACCAGATGGCCTTTAACGGCACCCAACACCTTGCGAACGCCAATCTCTTTTGACCGGTCTACCGCCCGAACCGTCGACAGGTTCATGAAATTAATGCAAGCCACCAGCAGAATCAGGATCGCGATTGACAGGAAGATGTAGACTGCTTTTCTGTCGCCATGCTTTACGCTGTCGAAGGCCGCGTTTTCAAAGTAAATGTCGGACAGTGGGGTGAGCGACAACTTGAAATGGAAGCCCGCCTGTTTCAGAATCGCCCCCATGTATTTATCCATGAACCGTGGAAAACTACGCTCTACCTGCGCCGCGCTGACCGTTGGGGCAAGCTGCACGTAGGTGTACAGGCCGTTGTTGATCCAGACCGTCATGTAACTCCGGTCTTTGTAGTTTTCCAGCGGCAAAACCAGGTCAAAATCCAGGTGCGAATTGGCAGGTACGTCCTGCGCAATCCCGGTGACTTTAACCGGCAGGTTTTTATCGATCTCAACGATTTTACCCAGGGCGTTATCGACGCTACCAAAGTATTTTTTGGCGGTCGATTCGGTTAGTACCACACTCGCCGGGTCGGTCAGTACCGTGGCCGGATCGCCTTTGAGCAGAGGGAACGAGAAGAACGTGAAGAAGTTAGGATCCACGTCGACGATTTTCCGTTCGTGAAACGATTTGGTCTGGATGGTCACCAGGGCGTCGGTCGGGTTTACGCGGACAGCCTGGGTGATCTGCCCCTTGAAGTCGGTCAACAGGGCGGGCGTATACGGTCCTGACAGGTACGATACGGCAACCTCTTTCCCTTCGTGCTCAATGCCCCGCATAACGCGGTAGATGCTCTTCCCATTTTTGTGGAAATTATCGACGCTGAACTCGTTCATGATGAACAGGAATATCAGCAGGCAAACCGTGATGCCCGTTGACAGTCCCAGCAGGTTGATACCCGAAAAAACCTTGTTCCGGGTCAGGTTGCGGAAGGCGATTTTGATGTAGTTGCGAAGCATAGCAGGGCTAAGGAAAAGAGGTGATCGGTATTGATCGGTATAGCGGCTGGGGGACTTCATCCCAGGTACGTTGGTTGGTTTGGCCAAAGGCCGTAGCAATTTGAGCGCACTCAGGCTGTAGCGCCAGTTGGCCCGCCGACGGCCCTGGGTACGTACCCAGTAATCGTAGAGTTCGAGCAGATCGCCCTGTACCTCCTCGGCCGTATCGGGATGAGCCCACCAGTTCAGCAGGGTTTGCGCCCAGCGCGGTGGGCTGGGTTCCTGTGCGTTTGCAGCCATCGTCAGATTCCCATGAGTTGCAGCGTCTGTGGCGGCAGCGCATCCCATAGTTGCATACGTACCTGCTTCACCTCGGCCAGCGCTTTCCGTCCCGCCGCCGTAACCGTAAAGAATCGCTTCCGCCGACCACCCCGTTCGGCCGTTGCGCCACCCATTTCCGAGGAGAGAAAACGTTTCTCTTCCAGCCGTTGCAGGGTGGTGTGCACTGTGCTGAAGCCAACGGTCCGGCCAGTCTGCTGCTCAATTTCCTGCGTGACGGTGACGCCGTAAGCGCCTTCGTCGAGGATGGCTACGGTAAGCAGCACCACTTCCTCAAACTCGCCAAGAAACGCTCGTTTCATACCCCAATCTATTTTATACGATAATGCCGATCAAATGCGATGCCAGTTTCAGAAAAGTGCTTCAGGTACGTACCTGAGGCACTTTTCAACAAATTCACCTGTCCGATTGTGGACAACCGTTGTCCGCAAATTGGTGGGGGGCTGGGTTTGTGAGTTTCTTGTGTGTATTGCTTTGGCCAGGCCCCAACCCTATCATTCTACCTGCAACGATTTAACGGGGTTCATCAACGCGGCTTTTACGGTCTGGAAGCTGACAGTCAGCAGGGCGATGGCGAGTACACCGACGAAGGGCACTATAAACAGCCAGCCGTTCAGGTCGGCCCGGAAAGCGTAGCTTGCCCGCCAACTGGTAATGGCAAACCAGGCTAGCGGAGCCGCTACAACAAATGAGATGGCAACCAGCGTGGCAAATTCCTGATACAGCAGTTGCAGAATCTCCCCTACCGACGCGCCCAGCACTTTACGAATCCCGATCTCCTTGGTCCGCTGCACGGTGGTGAACGACGCCAGCCCGAACAAACCCAGACACGCCACCAGAATGGCCAGCCCCGTAAAGAAGCCAAATACCTGTCCAAACCGCTGATCGGCGCGGTACTGATCGGCAAAGTGCTGGTCGAGGAAGAAGTACTCGAACGGGTTACCGGGAAAAAACTGGTTCCAGGCCGATTGCAGCGTAGCGATGGTTTTGGCGGATTCGGCCGGTGCCATTTTCACGGAGAAAAAGCCCTGCACATCGGGAATCAGGCGGAGAATAAGCGGCTCGAACGCTTCACGCAATGATTGCTGGTGGAAATTATCGACCACGCCCACGACGGTATAGGTCTTACCCCAAAACTCGATCTCTTTGCCAATGGCGTCGGTCGGGTTCTGAAAACCCAACTGGGCAATGGCCATTTTATTGAAGATGACCGCATTAGGATCAGTGCCGAAGCTTTTGGCGAAGGTGCGGCCAGCTACCAGCTTCAGACCGTAGGCGTTTGTATAGTCATAATCGACGCCGATGACGCGGTATTGCTTGGCCTTACTTTCGTCCTGCCCTTTCAGCCGAATACCGCCCGCGTTCCAGCCTACCGGCTCGCCGGGAATCGAGGTGGAGGCCGTGATGCTCCGAATGGTCGACTGCCGCAGCAACTCGTCTTTAAACGATTTCATCTGGCTCATATACGTCGAATCGTTACGAACAATGGGCGGACGGATCACCAGCGTCTGGTCAATGTTGAGGCCCAGCGTCTGCTCGCGCATGAACTGAATCTGGCTGAACACAGCCATGGTGCCCACCAGCAAAAAGAGCGACGCCCCAAACTGAAACACAACCAGCCCTTTGCGCAGTAAAATTCCCTGCCGCGTATTGACCATCCGCCCTTTGAGCACCACCACTGGCCGGAAACCCGACAGCACGAAAGCAGGGTACACACCCGAGAAGAACGTACCCACCACAAACAGGCCTAGCAACGCCAGCCAGAAGCGCACATTTGCCAGCAACGAAAGCGTCAGATGCTGGCCCGACAGGCTGTTGAACGTTGGAATGGTTACCAGCACCAGAATCAGGGCCAGCAGCACCGCCAGGCCATTAAGCATAAACGATTCAACCATAAACTGCTTCACAAGCTGGCTCCGCTGCGAGCCCACTGCCTTTCGAACGCCCACTTCCTTGGCCCGGTTGATGGCCCGCGCTGTAGCCAGGTTCACGTAATTCACCCAGGCGATGATGACGATAAAAAAGGCGATTCCCAGCAGCAGATAGGTCGTTTTTCCATCGCCATTCGGTTCAGTTTCACCAATGTAGTGCGAATACAGGTGAATGTCGCGCAGGGGTTGTAATGTGTAGATAGCCGCCGAATTATACTTCTTCAGTTCGGCCCCAACCAGTTTGTCGACCACCCTCGGAAACTTCGCCGATAATGCCTGCGGATCGGTGCCGGGGCGCACCAGCAGGTACGTCAGGCAACCGTCCCAGGTCCAGGCCGTTTCGGGGTTGTTATCGGGGCCCATATCTTTTATGTAGGTGGCATATGAGCGCAGCAGGTCGGGTTTTAGATGTGAATTGGCGGGAAAATCCTTGTACACGCCCGTTACCTTCACCGCCTGTTTGCTGTTCACCTGCATGGTTTTACCTAACGGATTAGCACTGCCAAAGAGCTTGTTAGCTACCGTTTCCGAGAGCACGACGGTATTTGGCTCGGTCAGGGCGGTGCGGGCGTCACCAGCAATCAGCGGATAGGAAAACACGGTAAAAAACGCCTTGCTGGCGAAATACACCTTCTCGATTTTCAGTTGCTCACCACCCTGCACCTCAGCCACCACCGACCCGCTGCCAACCACCTTCACATAGTCTTCGATCTCATTGAACGCATCTTTGAACGAGTTCCCAACGGCATAGGCACCCGATACCCACTCGGTACTAAGCTTCCCGGCGTCATACCGATCCTGCCGGACGCGGTAAATACGATCGCCTTTATCGTGAAAATTATCGAAGCTCAGTTCAAACGCAACGTATTGCAAAATGAGCAGGCAGGCCGCCATACCAATAGCCAGCCCAACGAGGTTGATGGCCGAAAATGCCTTGTGGCGCAGCAGGTTCCGCCACGCAATTTTAACATAGTTCTGGAGCATAAGGAAGAGGGGTTTAGGAGCGTGGGGCACGTAGCGCGAAAGCAACCCTACGCTTATTCACTTCGCAATGATTTCACCGGGTCCATCAGGGCGGCTTTGATGCTTTGAAAACTGACCGTTAAGAGCGCGATGGCTATGGCTAACGTACCTGCGATCGCGAACATCCACCACTCAATCTCGATACGGTATTTAAAGTCGAGCAGCCACTGACTCATAGTGTACCAGGCCACAGGCGAGGCGATAAGGATGGCGATCAGCACCAGACGCAGAAAATCTTTGCTCAACAGGGTAATGATATTCGGAACGCTGGCACCCAGCACTTTACGCACCCCAATCTCTTTGGTGCGCTGCTCGGCGGTGAACATCGCCAGCCCGAAGAGGCCGAGGCAAGCAATGAAAATGGCAAGAACAGCGAAGTAATTGGCCAGTTTCCCAATCAGGGTTTCGCTTTTGTACTGCTTCTCGAAACTGTCGTCGGCAAACTGGTAATCGAAGGGATACGCCGGGTTATATTTCTTCGTTAGCTGTTGCAGGCTCGCCAGTGCTTTTTCGGTTTGGCCGGGCCGGGTACGTACCAGCAACGTGCTGCTGTAGGTTGTATCTAATCGGAGAATGAGCGGCTCAATGGCCACGCGCAGCGAGTTGAGATGAAAGTTCTTGACCAGGCCGATGATCTTACCCGGCTTTTGCCAGAATTTCAGGTACTGCCCAACCGGGCTTTTCATACCCATCCGCCGGGCCGCCTCTTCGTTGACGAGGTAATTGGTGCTGTCGGTCACGATGCTTTTCGAGAAATCGCGCCCATCGAGCAGCTTCACTTTCATGGTGTTTAGAAAGTTATAGCTAACCGGCATCTGGGTAAAGAGCGTCTTGTCGGCGGGGTCTTTGCCGGTCCATTCCACCCCGATCGTGGAGTTGCCGATGTCCATCGGATCGGAGCCCGACGCGCTCACATCCTGAATTCCGGGCGATTGCAGCAACTCCTGCTTGAACGATTCGTACTGCTTCGGCAAATCGCCTTCCAGCGCCATATAGATCATGTTTTCGCGATCAAGGCCCAGGTTCTTGGTACGAATAAAATCCACCTGCCGACCGGCAATCAACGTACCGATGATGAGCAGCAGCGATAAGGCAAACTGAAACACCACCAGCCCCTGCCGGAAGAGAACCGCCCCCGCGTTGAACCGCAGCCGTGACGACGGACCGGTACCTTTCAGGATACGCACCGGTTGTAACGACGACAGGAACCAGGCCGGATAACTGCCTGACACAATACCCGTAACCAGGGCCAGTCCCAGCAAGGTTAGCCAGTAAAGTGGGTTGCCGTATTGAATGGCGATCTGCTTCTCGGTCAGGCGGTTAAAGGCGGGGAGCAGTAGTTGCAACAGCACCACGGCGAGCACCATCGCCATGCCCGCTGTAAGTACCGCTTCGCCCACAAACTGCCCGATCAGATATGTCTGTTCTGCACCCACTACTTTCCGAATACCTACTTCCTTGGCGCGTTTGGCCGAGCGGGCGGTGGCCAGGTTCATGAAGTTGATGCAGGCGATGATCAGGATAAAAATAGCCACGATCGTGAACAGCCGCACGTATTCGATGCGCCCACCATCGCGCTGCCCGTTGGTGAATTTCGAGTACAGGTACGTGTCTTCAAACGGAAAAAGGAAGGTGGTTATCGTGGTCACCTCCTTTTTGTGCTGCTGCACCATGTTCAGGATCTTCGCATTCACGCGCTCCAGACTGGCGGTTGGATGCAGCAGCGCAAACGTGCGGATGCCGTTATTATCCCACTTGTTCAGCCACTCGTTTTTTGTTTCGTAGGGGCCAAGCGGCAACACGAAATCAAACTTCAGCGTCGACGTTTCGGGGATGTCGCGCATAACGCCCGTAACCTGCCGATTCTCTTTATTATCAAGCTTTATGATCCGCCCCAGCACATCGGTTTTGCCGAAGAATTTCAGCGCGGCCTTTTCCGAAATAACGATCGACGTTGCCCCCGTAATGGCCGTTCTCGGGTTGCCATGACTGAGCGGGAAGGAGAAAATCTGAAACAGATCGACGCTGGCGTAGCGGCCTTTCTCTTTGTACGCTTTTTCGCCCACAGCCAGCAGGTGTTCCTCCTCCCAGGTGATCTTCACCGTCTTGTCAACCTCGGGAATCTCTGCTTTCAGCGCAGGTGCCAATGGTCCCGGCGTGGCCGACGTGGTGCTGACTTCGTTACCGGTCCACTTCTGGTTTTCGAATACCTGGTAGAGTCGTGGCCCGTTGACGTGGAATTTATTGATGCTCCGTTCGTCTTTCACCCACAGCAAAATCAGCAGGCTGCACGTCATGCCCAGGGCCAGCCCCAGCACGTTGATGAACGAGAAGGTTTTGCTTTTGGCAATGTTACGCCAGGCGATCTTAAGGTAGTTGCGGAACATAACGTTGAGTAAGGGTTGAGGAAAGAGGGTTTAACACAGAGCGGTCCGACGTCTCGGCACAGAGAACGCAGAGTTTTTAGTCCTGATAATCAGCCATTCACTTAAAACAAAAAACTCTGTGCTCTCTGTGCCGAGACGTCGGACCGCTCTGTGTTGAAACCTTTTTTACCAAGACGATTGAGCAGGCAATTCATTACAAGGATGCAGAAATTTGGTTGGGCGTTGCTTACGCGTCGTTTACCCCTAAATCCCCTGAAGGGGACTTGGCTTCGCATAGGAGCGGTGTTGTTGATAAGCAGCGCAAGTCCCCTTCAGGGGATTTAGGGGTAAAGCTTACGCATCACTTCGCTTTCCTGACATAGATGCTGCCCTGCATGGTTTTCATCATCACTTCGGGGCCACCGCTGTTAATTTTTCCATAGACCCAGTCGTCGATCGTGACACGGTACATACCTGACTGGCTTGAGCGAGTGGCTTTGGGTTGGCTCTTGTCAACGTCGATGTCGAAATCGCTGAACAGGTCGCCCATGTCTGATTTTAGTTTCACATTGGCTTTCACCGAAGCCGGAAACGTTACGTCTACTTTGCCATTCAGGGTCGAGAAGGCCATTGGCGTTTTATTATCGACATCCCGGAACGTCGCTACCAGATTGCCGTTGACCGTTTGTGCCACCGCCGATCCGCTGATGTTCGTCAGCTCAATCGCGCCGTTGATATTGCTGATTTCCAGTTCACCCGTCACGTTTTCCACCGTAATATCGCCGTTGTTGATCGTGTGCAGTTTCAGCGAAAACCGTTGCGGCACCTTGATCGTCAGATTCACCGCTTTCTGGTGGCTCCCCGAATGCACCTTTACTGTATTATTCTTTTCCTCGGCCGTTATATCGAAGGAGTTGCCGCCCGAGATACGGCGCATGCCGCCAGTGGTCTGGTCATTGTTCTGATTTCGATTCCGAGCCGACGAGGTTGCGTCGATGACGATATCTTTCCCGGAATAGCCAACTACGTGAATGAAGCCGTTGATCAGGTCAACCTCCAGCGAACCGGCTTTACCGGGATCGGTCAGCGGCACAACGAGTTGCTCTTTTACGTCGTTCTGGGCGCGTAAAGGCGTTGCGGCTACGGCCAGCAATAAGGCAATGAATATGAATGGCTTAGTCATTGGATTCACGATTGTTTTTTGATGTATACATTTCCATTAAACGTCTCGAAGCGAAGCGTTTTGCCGCCATTCCCGATGCGAATGGCCGTTGATTTGTCGAGCTTGTAGACGGTTTTATCGCCTTTCTGCTCCTTGTTTTTCGTCACCTCAACCGGCAGCATGGTCGTTTCGGGGTAATCCGTATAGAACTCGCCCTGAAAGGTTTTGAACCGCAAATCGGCCGACAGGTCGGCTGGGTACGTCATATTGATGTTCCCGTTCAGCGTGTAGTACGACGACTTATCGGGTGGTGTAGCTGTGTAGTTGGCGTCTACGTTGCCATTGATCGTCCGCGCTTCGGTAATACCTCGGGCATTGGTTATTTTGATGGCTCCGTTGATGTTATTTACCTTCAGCGCACCCGCCACATCAGTCACCGTGACGTTGCCCCGGTTGATGGTCGAGACAATCAGGTTCATTTCCTTCGGTACCTTCACCGTAAAATCGAGCGTAAAATCGTACTCGATCCTCCGATCCTCCCGGTCCTTCCAATTGCGCCGGTCTGGCCGCGAATCGAACGGTTCGATGATGTAGGCAAACACGGTATCGCCTTTCTGCTCAAATTGAAGCTTGAATTCCTTTTTGCCCGCCTCCAGCACATCGGCGGTTTTGGCCGTCATCCGCTTGTCGACCTCGAAGGCCACTTTACTGCCCGACGTACCCTCGACTTTAATAAAGCCGTTGACGTTATAAATGGCCAGCACGCTGGCGTTGGCGCTATTCGGCAGGGAAAATTCCTTGCTGATATGCTCCTTATCTTCCGTCGATTGCGCCACCGATTGGGCACAGGAAATCACGAGCCCCATCAGGATGGGGAAGAATAGATTGATCATAAGAAGGGATTGAAAGAGTGAACGAATGTATTGCTTGGGGCTTGGGGAGATTCGCGAGTTGGGTTGCTGACGCTGGGCCCTTCGACTAGGCGTCCCCGACAGGCTCAGGGTGACAATACACATCCAGCATGTGCATGACGGCCTTGGGTGGGAGTGTCACCCTGAGCCTGTCGGGGACGCCTAGTCGAAGGGCCCAGCGTCAGCAACCTAGCTAGCGAAGCCACCCCAAGCCCACCGCCTCACGACAGTTGCCGGATCGTTTTTTCCAGTTTGGTTTTCACCAGTTCATTGGTGCCCGGTTGTTTTAATAGTTGCCGGAGTGGTTTCAGCGAGCGTTTTTCCTGCAACTTCACCATCACGTCGGCCAGGGCTACCTGCACCAGCGGCGACTCCTGCCGGGTTAATGATTGCACCAGTCCTTCCCGAACCCGGGCGTCAGTAGCCATATCGGCCAGGGCTTCGAGCGTCACCAACCGTACGTTCACGTTTGGGTCGTTATTCAGCGTCATCAGCAGCGCATCGATCACATGCGCGTCTGCATCGTCAATCTCTTTCGTGTAGCTCACCGCCCGCAGCCGCTCCGTGGCCGACGGGTTTTCGAGTAACGAAAGCATCATCATCTGGCGCATCTCCTGCACCTGTGCCGTCAGCGTGTCGACCCGCTGCTGGTAGGCGACTTCCGGCGTTCGCTGGCGCTGTGCCCAGAAACCAACCAATATACCAGCCCCCAGTAGCAGTATACTGTAGGCAAGGCGCATAGCCAACTTCGGCGAAAACTGCGCTTTTAGCCACACCAACCTAGCAGACCACTTGCTCGTCAACGTACCTGAGTGCGCTTCTTTTTCGTCGGCCTCGAATTGATTGAGCATGGTGTAGAATTGGGTACGTACCTGGGGGCTGGGAGTAAGCGTAGGTACGTTGCCTAGCTGCTGCCAGAGTTGCCGACTGGTTGCCAGTTCCTGCTGACAGGCGGGGCAACCGGCCAGATGCCCTTCAATGACCGCCCGCTCGGCTGTCGACAGGTCGTCGGTCAGCCAGCCCGGCAGGTGGCTGATCAGCACGTCGCAGGTAATGGGTTTATCGTTCGTATTCACTGTTCAGATAGATCTTCTTTAACTCGTTCATGGCCCGATGCACACGAACTTTGATGGCCCCTTCCGTAGTGTCCAGAATCCGGGCAATTTCGTCGTACTTTAATTCCTGATACCGGCTCATTACCAGCACCTCCCGATGATCGGCACTCAACCTACTCAACGCTTCCTGTACCATTGCCACCTCCTGTTCTTTATGCAGCGACTCATCGGCCAACGTACCTCCGCCAATTCGGTCCGCATAGGTCTGCACATCGTACTGTTGCGCCGACCGTTTGTTCTGCTTCGCCTGGTCGATCAGCACGTTGCGGGCCAGGTGGTACATCCAGGTTCTGAACTCGCCCTCGCCGGTGAAGGTGTGGCGGTATTTCAGCATCCGGTAAAACACCGTTTGTACCATGTCTTCACTGGCGTCGGCGTGGCTGCTCATGTGGTACAGGAATCCGAACAGTTCGCGATGGTACCGCTCGAAAAGCAACCCCATCCGGCTCAGATCGCCCGATTTAACCTTGAGCATCAGTGCATTGTCCGTCAGCGAATTCAAGCGTGTATAGGGTGGTGTTTAGGAATCTGACGTGGAAACCGCCGAAGTTGGGGAAGGTTACAGCAGATTATGACTTATTTTTCGGGAAACCGTGGCGATCAATATATCAGGGCTTTCTCGTACAATTGCTGACGCATGGCCCTTCGACAAGCTCAGGGTGACAATGCACATCCAGCATGTGAATGCTAAACTTGAGTGGGAGTGTCACCCTGAGCCTGTCGGGGACGCCTAGTCGAAGGGCCTAGTGCAAAAGCAATTTTCGACTAATTCCCTACAAAGCAATTTTATGAGAAAGCCCTAATCAATCCATAAAATCAGGAAGCCGGTTCTATCCATATACGGTCGACTACCACTAACTCCTATGATGATCGACGCGCTCAGTCAGGCAGCCTTACGGCTACGTCAGCAAATCAGCTACTTTGCTCCGCTAACCGATGACGAGTGGAATGCGCTGGTTCCGTACCTGTCCATCACCACATTCCGAAAGCATCAATGCCTGATTCAACAGGGCGAAATGGCCAGTCAACTGGCTTTCGTCCTCGATGGATTGTTCCGTCAGTTTTATATGAAAGATGGCGACGAACGAACGACGTACTTTTTCCTTGACGACCAGTTGGTGGGTGCCTACATGAGCTGCGTGACCAGTCAGCCATCGCTGGTGACCATCGAAGCCCTCAGCGACAGTACCTGTCTTGCGTTCCCCTACACGGCGCTAACTACGCTGTTCAGTCAGTATGATGGCTGGCAACTGTTTGGCCGACGGTTTGCCGAGTACATCATGGTTTCGCTGGAAGAGCGGATGGTGGGCCTGCTGACGCGTAGCCCCGAAGAACGCTACCTGGATCTGCTGACCGGTACCCAACGAGCGCTTCTCCAGCAGGTTCCGCAACATTATATCGCCAACTACCTGGGCATTACGCCCGTCAGCCTGAGTCGGATTCGTAATCGCGTTAGCCAGAAGTGAGTTTTAACCGGATCAATGACAGCCCGCGTCGTTCTTATCTTATGTTATCGTTTCGGGGATGGGCCAGCCGGTAGCTTTGTAGCATACAAACACACAAACAAACAAAGTTATGTCGACGCTCACAGTAGCCCCAACAAAAGCTGCCTCTCCAGCAACCCTATCAACCGCTAATGCAGGTGCCGTTATCACCCGGGAAGTTATACTACCCGGTGTGGTCGAGCCAGCCGGATTTGTTCTTCAGAACCGCACGCTCGACGCCCCGGGAGCCGGTCAGGCTCTCATTCAGGTAGAAGCCTCCGGTATCGCCTTTGCCGAACAGTCGATGCGCCGGGGTCGGTACCCAGGCCAACCCGCGTTTCCGTTCGTGCCCGGCTACGACCTGGTGGGTATAGTGGCGGCGGTTGGTCCTGATGTTGACCCCTCACTGATCGGCAAACGGGTGGCTGCGTTAACCAAAACCGGGGGCTGGGCCAGCTATGCGCTGCTATCGGCTGATATCCTGTTGCCCGTTCCGGACGGCATTGACCCGGCCGAAGCTGAAACGCTGGTGGTGAATGGCATCACGGCCTGGCAGATGCTCCACCGCGACGCCAAGATTCAGCGCGGACAAACCATTCTGGTACACGGTGCCAACGGCGGAGTGGGGACCATCTTGGTACAACTGGCCCTGCATGCGGGCGTCCGGGTCATTGGCACGGCATCGCCCCGCCATCACGACACGCTGCGGGCGCAGGGCGTGGAGCCCGTTGACTACAATGATCCTAATCTGGCCCAACGCCTTCGGCAACTGGCCCCCGACGGCATCGATGCCGCGTTTGACAATGTAGGCGGAAAAAGTGCCGCCATGTCGTTCGGGCTGCTGAAGCGCGGGGGTACGCTGGTCTGTTGCGCCATTGCTTCGGCCAAAAATGGCAAAGATTCAGTTGTGCTGAAATTCATTGGGCTAGTGGCGCAGGTAGTCTGGTACAACATCATGCCCAACGGTCGCAAAGCCACATTCTATAACATCTGGGGTGGTAAAGGCGGCAAAACCTTCCAACCCCGCATGGAAGAAGATTTTACTCAGTTGATGGACTTGCTCGCCCGTGGCGTGGTGGTACCTAAAATCGCCGCTCGGTTTTCGCTGGAACAGATTCGCGAGGCAATGGAGCTGGCTGAATCCCGGACGGCTTACGGCAAAGTGATTCTACTTCCTACCCATAAAAAGTAGTGTTCACTGGTTCTTTTTAAAGCGACAAGGCCACCAACTCACCGGGGTGGCCTATGGCGCCAACGGCTACCACGATGTACTGTTTGCCGTTCACCGAATACGTCATTGGTAAACCAGCCTGATTGGCGGGTAGAGTGAGTTCGGATACGATAGCGCCGGTGGCTTTGTCGTAGGCTCTGAACTTGTTGCCGCCCCCGCCATCAGAGCCGTACAGGCCCGCGCCTTCGCCGGCAAATAGCAGGGTTTTGGTCACCAGCATGCCCACCCGATCGGGCAATCCGGTGCGGGGAATCGTCAGGCCTTTCAGCGCAGGTACGTTGGTAACCCAACTCGGCGTGTCAGCATTGGCGACCATCCATTTATGGTTGCCCGTATTCAGGTCAATAGCCGTAATTCGTCCGTAAGGCGGTTTTACGAGCGGTAATCCATACGGACCAATGCGGGCGTTACCCATGTAGGCGACGTAATCCATATCCGACAGATCGGGGGCCGCTTCCAGACTCATGGGCCGGATAACCGTACTCGACGATACGTAGAGCATGCCCGTTTCCGGGTCCACCACGCCGCCCTGCCAGTTGGCCCCACCCACGGCATCGGGGAGTTGCAACGTACCCAGGTTGTGGGACGGATTATACATGCTGACAGGCGTAAAGAGTGGTCCTTTTTTATAGTTGCTGACGATTTTCAGTGCTGCCTTTTTGATTTCGGGCGTAAAATCAACCAGGATATCATCGGAATAGCCCTGCCGGTCGAAGGCGGCAGGTTTGGTGGGAAACGGCTGCGTGGGCGAGGTCCATTCGCCTTTCACGTCGCTTTTCGGAACGGGCCGCTCTTCGATGGGCCAGACGGGTTTGCCGGTCACCCGGTCGAAGACGAAGGCAAATGCCTGCTTGGTAACCTGCACCACCGCTTTTATGGGTTTACCATCCACCCGAATGTCGGCCAGGATGGGCGGGGCGGGTAGGTCGTAATCCCAGATGTCGTGGTGGATAAGCTGGTAATGCCAGACCTTTTTGCCCGTTTTCACGTCCAGACAAACCAGGCTCTGCGAGTAGAGATTGTTGCCGGGTCGGTGGCCACCGTAAAAATCACCCGTGGCGGCTTCGAGTGGCAGGTACACATAACCCAACTCCGGGTCGGCCGTCAGGGGTGCCCAGGCGGCGGTGTTGCCGGTGTAGCGCCAGCTTTCTTTTTCCCAGGTTTCATTCCCGGCTTCGCCCTGCTGCGGGATGGTATGGAAAATCCACAGGCGCTTGCCGGTTTTCACGTCGTAACCCATGATATCGCCCCGCGCCTGATTTTTAGAAACGGGAGCCAGACCAACTGGAAACGACGCGCCCATGATAATCACATCATTGACGATAATGGGCGGCGACGTGGAGCCAATCGTGGTCGTCAGCGGGTCGACCGACTGGTCCAGGCCTTTCTTCAGATCAACCACCCCGCTCTCACCAAAATCGGGGATCGGCTGTCCGGTTTTCGCGTTCAGGGCCACCAGTTGAAAACTGGGCGTGATGTAAATGACCCGATCGGGACCCTTGTCGGGCGATGTCCAATAGGCTACCCCACGCCCTGAATTCTGACGGGGTACGTAGGTTTTTCGCGCTCCTTCGTCGAACCGGAATGTCCAGAGCGTTTCCCCCGTTTCGGCGTCGATGGCGGCCACCGTCCGGCTCAGACCGGCGGTTGTAAACAGCACCCCATTGACCATCAGGGGCGTCGACTTGAAATAAAACTCGGGGCTGGGGCCAAAATTGTCGGTTTTCCACCGCCAGGCGACCTTCAGGTTTTTAGCGTTCTCTTTATTGATCTGCGCCAGCGGTGAGTAGTTCGAACTGGCATAATCGCCCCGATGCTGCCGCCAGTCGCCTTCGATCGTGGTCGGTTTCGCGTTGTAGGGCGCGGGCGTAAACCGCATGCTGACCCGCGAGGATATGGGCGGTGGCGTACCCATCTGCATCCGCGCCAATCGGGCTTTATCGGACGCTAACGGCTGCTCGCCCGCCGGAAATCCGTTGGTATTGAGGATGAAGGCGACCAGCGCGGTATACGAGGCATTGTCCAACGAATGTGGATTTGTTTTCGGCATGGTCGACCGGGTCAGCTCAAACAGTTGCCCCAGCGATTTGCCGCTCCATTTGGCCACAAACCGGTCGCCCATCAGCGCATTCCCGCCCTCGGTTCCGCGCAGATCACGCCCGTGGCATGACACGCAATGGGTGGTAAATAAAACGCCGCCCTGTTCAGCCTGCTTCTTCGTGAATACCCCGGCGTTGGCGGTTACCATTTCCTTTTGATTGACACGCTGTTGTGCGGATACGTCCGAATAAGCAAGCAGACAGATGGTCGCAATGCCAGCGAGTAGGTGAAAGCTTTTCATGGTGATTCGGTAGGGTCTGTTAAGCGTGAGTTATAGTCCCACGGTGGTATTGCTTTCGCGTGTCCCTTCGACAGGCTCAGGGTGACAATTTCACCCACGTTCTTCATTCACATTCTTGAGTGTCCTGTCACCCTGAGCCTGTCGAAGGGACACGCGAAAGCAATACCACCGTGGGACTCGCCCATATTCACGTTAAAAAAGCAGGATCTTTCTGTATCTCCCCACCGCCAGGCCCTGCTCGCCCATTTATGGACGGTGACTGTCCGAAATCGTACAGGCAACGTACCTGACATAAGCGTTGAGACGTACCCAGCGTACATTTCAGCGTTTGGCATTCCATTTGTTTAGCAAAACTATAACTAATCAATCCTGACCGATTATAACCATGCGAAGGGCCTTTCTGGGAGAGTTTGAAGAGATTGTACTACTGGTCGTAGCGGCTTGCCCTACCGAAGCCTATGGCGTAAATATCTGGGAAGAGGTACAGCAGCAAACGGGTCGGTCGATCACCATGAGCGCCGTGCATACGACGTTGTATCGGCTGGAAGAAAAAGGCTTTCTATCGTCGCGGATGGGTGGTGCTACCGCCGAACGGGGTGGTCGCCGGAAACGCTTCTTCGCCCTGACACCCCTGAGCGTTCGGGCTTTGCAGGACATTCAGGAAGTACGGAACCGCCTTTGGCAGGCTATTCCGCACGACAAGTTTCAACTCATTGTCGGCTGACTCAGCCACGTACCCAATGGCAACCGAAACGAACCCACCCCGTCCGCCCCGCTGGGCCGACCGCCTGCTCGAATGGTGTTGCGCACCACACCTGCTCGAAGACGTACAGGGCGATTTATACGAAGTATATTATAAGCGACTGGCGCAGGATGGGCCAGCCAAAGCCCGGCGTGAATTTGTCGTAGCCGTGTTTCACTATATCACGCCGTTTTTCCTGAAACATAAACAATCGGCTATCCGGCCCACGGCGGGCCGCTCTGATGAGTACCTGTCTCCCTCACTCCTCTCCATCAGCATGTTACGCAACTACCTGACCGTCGCCCTACGAACGCTGGCGCACAACAAAGCCTATTCGATTATCAATGTGGTGGGCCTGAGCATTGGCCTCGCCGTGGCCATGCTGATCATTCTCTACACCAAAGATGAAGTCAGCTACGACCGGTTTCACGCCAACAATCCCCATATATACCGCATTACCAGCCGACAACTATCGACGACCGGCAAACTGGAAGGCCTTGAGGGCAACACGGGTAACTTACAGGGGCCAAAATTCAGCGCAGGAATTCCCGAAGTTCGGTCGTTTGTCCGGTACCGGGAAGATCGGGTTGATATCAAGCGAGGAACGGAGGTAGTCAGCCAGACTGTATACGCGGCTGATACCAGTTTCTTTTCGGTGTTCTCGTTTCCGCTGCTGAGCGGGGACCCAAAAACAACGTTGCAGCAGCCACATTCGGTTGTGCTTTCGGCCGATATGGCCGAGAAACAGTTTGGCACCACGGATGCGGTGGGCAAGACGATGTTCGTTAAAAATACGACCGACGGAAAGGATGTATTCGACCCTTACACCGTAACCGGTATTGCGCAAAACTGCCCGCAGAACTCCTCGATCAAGTTTGACATGCTCGTCCCGATGATCGTCAGTCAGGAGGAGATGGCGAGTGTTGAAAACTGGTTCAACATATTCCAGAATACGTTTGTCGTGCTTGCGCCAACGGCAGGTGAAACGCCGGAACGCATCAGGGCGGTGGAAGCCAAAATGAATCAGATTTATCTGGCCGATGCCCAACCGGCGATAAAAATGATGGCCGACAAGTATAACGTGACGACCAGAACGGAGTATGCGCTGCAACCCTTTACAGCTATGCACCTAAGCACCGACCTCCCCGCCGGCAACGGGCTGGTGGACAGGAGCAATCCGAACTTCTCCTATATTCTGACCGGCATCGCGCTATTTATTCTGCTGATCGCCTGCATCAATTTCGTCAACCTGACGGTGGCCCGGTCGCTGAAGCGGGCCAAGGAGATTGGCGTCCGGAAAGTAGTGGGTGGGGGACGTACCCAGTTGGTGTTCCAATTCCTGGGCGAGTCGTTTTTGCTCTGTTTCGGCGCTTTCGTGCTGGCGCTGGCCTTGGTGATCCTCGCCCTGCCGACCTTCAATCAACTGGCCAACAAATCGCTGGCCCTCTCCTACCTGTTCGACGCCAAACTGGTGCTGGGGTACGTTGCCCTGTTCCTGGCAACGGGATTTCTGGCGGGCTTCTACCCGGCGCTGGTGCTGTCGAATTACAGCCCGGTACAGACGCTCTACAACCGGTTCAACCTGTCGGGGAAAAACTACCTGCAAAAGTCGCTGGTGGTGTTGCAATTCGCGCTGGCTTCCTTCCTGATCATCGCTACGCTAATCAGCTACTCTCAATTTAACTACCTGACCACCAAAGACCTGGGCTACGACGATACCGGGCTTGTCAGTGTTGATAAGTCGAAGTTGACCCACAGCGAAGTGAAGCTGTTGAAAGAAGAGTTGCTGAAAAGCCCAGCCATCGTTGATGTAGCGCCTAAAAACGGGGGGCAGTGGGGCACCATCGCCAGGGTAAATGGTGGCGCGGAGATCAATTTTACCTACGAAACTGTTGATCCCGTTTACCTGCCAATGCTTAAGATTCCGATTGTGAACGGACGAAACTTCTCAGCCGATTTCCCAACCGATTCAACCCGGTCGATTCTGGTGAACGAATCGTTCGCGAAGCAGGCTGGCTGGAAAAGTCCCATCGGGCAAGTCGTTGATTTCTGGTACAACAAAGACGAAAAATACACGGTAGTGGGCGTGGTCAAAGACCACCATTTCAACGGCCTGAATCAGAAAATTACGCCGCAGTTATTCACCATGAAACCGGGAAACATGTATGGGCGGGTCTTCATTAAAATAAAGCCCAACACAACCACAGCCAGCCTGAAACATATTGAGAACGTGTTTAAACGCCTGTTTCCACTTACGCCATACGCCTACCAGTTCATGGATGAAGAGAATCTGAAACGGTATGAATCAGAAGCTAAATGGAAACAGATCATGCTGTTTGGGGCCGTGCTGACCATCTTCATCTCCTGCATCGGCCTCTTCGGATTAGCCACCCTGTCGGCCGAGCGGCGCACCAAAGAAATCGGCATCCGCAAAGTGATGGGAGCCTCGGTATCGAACATCATTCACCTGTTATCGTCCGATTTTCTGACGCTGGTAGCGCTGTCGTTCGTCTTTGCTTTTCCGGCCGCCTGGTATGCTATGCGCGAATGGCTCCAGAATTACCCGTATCGCATCGACATTAGCATCTGGACCTTTGTGGCCGCTTCAGTGCTCGCCATTCTCATCGCTTTCCTGACCGTCGGTTTTCAGTCGATCAGTACTGCCCTGTCTAATCCGATGAAGAGCCTGAGGAGCGAATAGGTAGTTGATTATCAATCCACAACTAATTTTTAGCGAAAGCCCCGATAACGTAAGAAGATTACGTTGTCGGGGCTTTATACTTGCGCAGGCCCACCAAAACCGGCCTCAAACGACAGACTACATGGAACAGCAAAAAGCCACTATCAGCCAGGCATGGCCCTATCAGCAGGATGCGATGAACCTACCCGTTGCGAACCTTGAAACGGCCCTTCCTTTCTATGAGACAAGGATGGGGTTTTGTCTTGTAGCGCGAGCCGATTCGCCCCGGAAATCAGCGACCATTGCGCGGGATGGAATTCAGCTTGGCCTTGTCGAGAATGGCGGTGACCCTACGCAGGATGGCTGTTTCTTTGCCGTCGATGATGTAGAAAAAGCGCGGGCCGAACTGAAAGCCAATGGAATGGACAAGGAGTTGTCGGGGTTCAGTCGCCAGAAACACGGCGAAACCGAGTGGACCGTTTTTTTCGTAATAGCCCCCGACGGACTCTGTTATTGCTATGGCGAACGGCAAAATTGAGCGCGATGTCCTTGCTACAGAATCAGCCTCATTCTGATCGCCGCTACAGCCTCCTCATACGAAGCACCAATCGGGATAACGTACCCAGCCACCGTAATTTCCTGACGCGCCATCTTCGTGATCTTGTTCACGGCCACACAGTATGATCGATGCACCCGGACAAACCGCTCGGGCGGTAGTTGCTGGAGCAACTCAGCCATGGTCTGGCGGGTAAGCAGTTTTCGCGTGGGTAGCACCAGGGACAGGTAATTGCCGTCCGCTTCGACGTACAGCAGCTCATCGAGCACTACTTTTTCGTCTTCGTAGCCCGTCTTCACGAAGATAGAGTCAGGTACGTTACTGCCCGAGCGTACCGTATGCATATCGAGGGCTTTGGTGCAGGCTTTCAGGAAACGGGCCAGCGAAAACGGTTTCAACAGGTAATCAATGGCGTCGAGATCGAAGCCTTCCACGGCATAGTCGGAATAAGCCGTGGTGAAAATTACCATCGGTGTTCTGGGAAGGCACTTCACCACATCGACGCCCGAAATGTCGGGCATCTTTATGTCGAGAAAGATCAGATCAACGCGGTTGGTTTGCAGCCAGGCAATGGCCTCGAACGCATCGGTGAACGTGGCTTTCAGGTCCAGAAACGGCACTTTAGCGGCGTGGAGGCCAATAACATCCAGCGCCTGTGGTTCATCATCAATGGCAATGGCAGTGAACGACATCATGTGGATTAAATGGGTTATTGGCATCTTGAGGTAAACCGGCCATTAATATGAGAAGAACACGCCACATCCGCCAACTGCCCCGCGCCGACATGACGCCGTTGGTAAATATTGCCCTACTGCTCATTGTGTTTTTCGTATACGTCAAGCAGGTACAGCGGTCGGTTTGTACCCCACTGGAACTCCCCGACCACGGGAAGTACAATGATGGTACACGAATACATCCGCTAGCGTCTATCTTTTTATTAGAAAACAATCGGGTTGGTTATCTAACCTATCAGTCCAGTGAAGCCAGCGCAGCTTACATCGAGACCGATTATTCTATCAATGGGCTTCGAAAGCACTTGTCGATAGCTGCTTTGGCAAAGCGTCCTGTCGTCTACATTATTCCCACGGCTAAATCTACATTCAAAAACATAGTCGACGTTCTTGATGAGTTGACGATCAGTAAGCGAGTTCAATTTATAATGGCAGATTACCCATTACCCACCGAAAACCGGATGCTAGCAGCCTACCGGCACTATAAGCAATCAAATCCAGCAAAGCCGTTTCTGACATCTCTACGGCTCTATTGGTAGCCACCCCACCAGCCGACAGCTTGCACGTATCACCAGTACACCAGCGTCAGCGCAACAAAATAGTCCTGCTCCGATTGCTGAATGTCGAGTTGGTGGCGACCGGGATAGATCAGATCCAGTCGTTTGCGCACGTTGTCGAGGCCAACGCCGGATTGATCTTCTTCGGGGTCATGGCGCTCAGGTACGTCAGCGGGTTTAGCGTGGCGGGAGTTATGTACTTTGAAATACAGGCGGGTGTCATCGAGCGTGAGCGTAATATAAATCCACGATTTGTGGCGCAGGCTGATGCCGTGTTTGAAGGCGTTTTCCACGAAGGGCGTCAGCAGCATCGGCGCAAGGTAAATGGCCCGCCCAGGTTCCTGAATGTTCACCCGAATCTCGATATCGTGCGACTCGTCGATCCGCATGCGCTGTAGCTCGATGTAGTTGTGCAGATACGCCACCTCCTTGTCGAGCGGAATACGGTCGCGGTTATTTTCCTGCAACATGAACCGCATCATGTCGCCGAGTTTCTGAATACCATCGGCCGTTTTCTCGCCTTTCTCTTTCAGGGCAGTGGCGTAGAGGCTGTTCAGCGCATTGAACAGAAAGTGCGGGTTGATCTGCGCCCGCAGGCTCGCCAGTTCCGCCGCTCCCGTCGACACCTGCGTTTGCAGCACCGTTTTCTCTTTGGTCAGCACCCGACGCAGGTATGCAAAAGCAACAGACATAACCAGCACGATGCCCGAAAACACCGCGATCATTTCCCGTATATGGTAGTAATGAAAATAAGTTTTGGCTCCCCACAATAGTGTATTCGCCAGGACAATCGTCAGCAGGTACGTTCCAATACTAGTTGCCAGTTCCACCTCTGACAAGCGAGGCTTTTTCAGGATGGGAATTATATAGTCATAAGCATAAGATTGAAAAAAGAAGACCTGCATGAGCAATCCTAGTGTGAGCAGGAGATCGCCGAGGCCAACCCGCCACAATACTTGCGGTAGGTATCCGTTGAGGGCAAATGTCAGCACGATTAGGCTTACCCCACCCAGCAGCAGGTAGCTGACAAGCTGGAAATGGATCGTCGTTTCCTGTGCAATGCGGCGGTGGAGAAACTGGTAATACTGATAGGCCAATTCATACGTACCCAGCACAATCCCGAGCCCAATGGCATCGGCCAGCACCACCCGTTTTCGATATAGCGAGTATACTTTCAGGCCGATGATTTCGCCGGTGCTATTTTCCTGATAGCGAATGTGCAGTTTCAGGTAATGGTACACGAGCGCACTCGCCAGCAGCAACAACACCGCGATACCACCATACAACCAGCCCTGCCGATCATCGATCCGTTCCTGAAGCCGGGGAAAAGCCAGGTTATGAAACACATACCAGGCCACCAGAAACAGGCAAACGCCCGCAATAAGCGGCGTATTGTTGTTCAGCGTGTGGCTGTAGTTATCCAGATTGCGCCAGATCGTAGCCGACGGGACCCGGTTGTTCAGAGCCGTTTCAACCATGTCGTTGAACCGGTAAATTTCTTCGATCAGTCGCCTGATGACGTATACCGTGGCGGCGCCGACAATGAACCACGGCTCGAACCGATTAATAAGTGACTTATCCTGCATCGTATTTTGCTGATTGATGGCCAAAACTAGGCGCGGCAATCAGGCGCAGGTTGGAAATGGGGTAAACCAGCTAAAAAATGGGGTGAATTGGCCTGCCTAGCCCCCCACAGCTACCTCGCCAATCAATTTCCGACCAAAACCGATACAGCTAACAAGTAGAAAGCCGACGCAATAGGGGTTTTGAAACAAACCTCCTTTATCGTGAAACACCTGCTACGTACCGCTCTACTTCTAATTTGCCTTGCTGTCATCGCACCGATATTCGCCCAATCTGTTCCGGCAACGAAGACCTACACGTACCTGATCTTCCACAAGCTGGCGCCCGGCAAAACCATTCAGGATGCGCTGCCGGTCGAAAAAGAGTGGAAAACCGTGAATCAGGCGGCTGTGGATGAAGGGAAGCTCATTGGCTGGCACATGATGGTCAAGCAGTTCAGCTCAAATCCAAACACCAGCGAGTACGATTACGTCACCTGCATTGTGTCGCCCAACATGGGCATTGGCGGTGCCTCACCAGCGGCAATGGCGAAAATTTACGGCGACAGTGTTCAGGTACGTATGGCCGACCTCAACCGCCGCGACCGTCTGACCGCCCCGGTCGTGAAGATCGAAATATGGGAAAACACCGACGCCCTCTTCGGACCAGACTTTGGCCCCGGTAAAACCAACACCGTCATTGTCGATTTTCTGAAGCTCCGCGATCCACTGGCCGACTGGTCAGGTACGTTGGCGGCGCAGAAGCAGGCACGGGCTACCCAGATTGGCGATAAAAAACTGGGTGGCTGGAGCTTCTCGACCCTGATGGTGCCCAACGGCACCGAAAAAGGCTACGGTTTTGCCACGGCCCGCCCCGTCTCAAATCTGAACGCCCTGGCCGAACCCGCCGACCCAAAACTGGCCGCTGCCCAAAAGCAGTTTGCCCGCACCTTCGAAGTGGTTCGGCAGGAAGTGTTCCGCTTCGAGCAGTACACCGTGCGGCCAACGGCTGCAAAATAAGGCCCTGCGTTACTTCACCACAAATTCGACGCGGCGGTTCTGGGCACGGCCTGCCTCTGTGGCATTGTCGGCAACTGGCCGTGAACCACCGTATCCTTTCGTGCTGACCCGGTCGTCGGCAATACCGTGGCGGGTCAGGTAATTCATTACAATCCGCGCCCGGTATTCCGACAGTGTCTGGTTGATACGCGGGTCGCCAACATTGTCTGTATGACCAATCAGTTCAATTCGCCATGCCGGGTTGGCCTGTAACGTCTGAATCAGCTTAGTCAGTTCGGGTACCGATTCGGGCAGCAGGATGTAGCTACTCTGTTCAAATTGCACCTGTCGTAACACCGTGGGTTCGGCCCTTGCCGGCGTCGCCACCGCCGTCAGCGACTCGGGTGCCAGCTCAGAAGCCGCCTTTGCCGCTGACGCTTTGATTACCGTTGCCTGCGGTACCGGAGTGAGCACCATCGGCTTAAGCTGGCGCACTGAAGCAACCGGGTTGCTGGCCGGTTTTGAGGGCGCAGCCGTCGCCACAACGGGGCGTTTGGGAACCGGCCTGGCGGCGGTAGCCGACACCACAACCGGGGCTATTACCGCTGGCTTAGGCGGCTTGGTAACCGGCGGCGCTGCCTGCTTAAAATAACGGGCAGAGATCAACTCCCCGATCGGCTCACCAAATTTCAGGAACGGCTTTTCGGCATCGGGACGTACCCAGTACAACTCAATGACGCCGCCCAGCAGGTCGTTGAAATAGTCTACGCGGAGGTCGTACAACTGGCCAGCCTGCAACTCGATACTTCCGGTGAATTTACCGGAGTCGTTCAGTTTCCAGACGTCCATGACCTTCCGGTTACCTACCCAGATACGAATACCGTCATCCACTTTGGCGTTGAACGTGTATTTGCCCGATACCGGAGCCAGCAATTTACCCGTCCAGCGTACCGAGTAATACGACTTGTCGATACCAGCGGCAGGACTTTTAACCTTCCAGGTAAAGTTCAGTTGCGGGTCGATGCGCGTCAGCACTTTCTGCTCGAAGTTGGTACCGTTATAATACTCCCCTTTCAGGCCCTGCTGCGCCATTGCCTCACCCGCCACAAGCCACAGCAGCATACACCACAACATGATACCTGCTTTCATTATCGACTAACGTTGGTTATCTACTCTGATGCAATTGGTGGGTTAATTGACCAGGGCAGACCTAAAAATCAGGTATCTCCGCAGAGGTAGGCACACGATATTTGATGGGCGGCGATTTCACTACCCCGACGGTGCATCTACGGCTATTAACTGTGCCACGAGTCATTGATGCGGTTCAGCGCACGTTGAACATAGGGTTTAATTCACCCGTTTACTATCTTTGGAAAAAGCTCATTATGCTATGGAAGCCGTTATTGATGTCCTGTCGGAATACGAACGCGAACGTGGTAAACCTATGCCCACCTTAAACCACGCCATCATTCAGGCTAATTTGATATTTGCCCTAAAATTGCAGTACCGCCAGCAGTATTCTATTGTATCGGAGATCAATCTGACCATGCCTATCCGGCCTGATACGGTTCCCGATGTAGCTATTTACCCAACACTAAAAATTGATTTTTTGCATGATGTTACGTCAATGACAGCTATGCCATTGACCATCATTGAGATCGTTTCACCTTCTCAATCCGACGCAGAAATCTTGGCTAAGTTTGAGCGCTATTTCAACGCCGGGGTTGGTTCGTGCTGGTTAGTGCTACCCAGTTTACAGGCGATAGCGGTTTACACAGGCATCGGAAAATACCAGTTCTTCACCGATACCACTACGCTCACCGACCCAAGCACAGGCATCAACTTAGCCTTGACCGAAATTTTCGTCTAGCCGTAACGGGTTCCTTATTCACTCCGTAACGCGTTCACCGGGTTCATCAAGGCAGCTTTGATACTTTGGTAACTGACCGTGAGCAGGGCAATGATGATGGCCAGCGTGCCTGCCAGCGCAAAAACCCACCACGCCAGATCGACCCGGTAGGCGAAATCCTGTAACCAGCCATTCATCACGTATCCGGCAATGGGCGATGCAATGAGCAAGGCGATAAGTACTAGCTTCAGGAAATCTGTCGACAGCATTGCAACGATACTTGCCACACTGGCACCCAGCACTTTACGTACGCCAATTTCTTTCGTCCGCTGCACCACAACGAACGAGACCAGCCCGTAAAGACCAAGGCAGCAGATCAGGATGGCCACGCCTGTAAAGACATTAATAAGTCGGGCAACCAGGGTTTCGGTCTGGTAAAATCGAGCCAGTTGCTCGTCCAGGTACGTATATTCGAACACCTCACTAGGGTAAAGCTGTTGCCATACGCCCCGAATGCGTTGCATCGTCTGCCCCGGATTCGTGCCGCTGAAGCGAATACCCGCCTGCCGGTACATGGCCGGGTACGTAGTAATGACACAAGGCTCGATGGGTTGGCGCAGGGATTTCTGATGAAAATCTTTCACCACCCCTACAATGGGCAGCGGCACCGGCGAGAGGTGGTATTGCATTGTTTTCCCCAGCACCTGCGCAGGGTCCTGAAAGCCAAGTTGCCGCGCCAGCGTTTCGTTGATGAGGTACTCGCGGATGCTGTCGGATGGGGTAACGTTGCGCCCCGCTGCCAGCGTCAGCCCGTAGGTTTTCAGGTAATTGGCATCGGCGAGCCGTTCCCGAATCGGGTAAAGTTCCCAGTTGGGTTTACCATTGAACTTGAACTGACCGCCGTAGTTGAGTTCGCTGGCGGGCGAACGGTGCTCAAAGCTAATCGACAGAATATCCGGCTGTTGCAGTACTCGTTGCCGAAACGGTTCGTAAGCGGCCAAACGGGTAGTAGCTGGCCGATCGGGCAGGTTCACCATCAGTACGTTGTCTTTCCGAAAGCCCAGATCAGCCTCCTGTACGTAACGTACCTGACGGCTCACCACCAGCGCCCCAATAAGCAGCGCCTGACAGATCACGAACTGCGTTGTTACGAGCGCCTGCCTGACGGTAACACCCCGACCGGCTGATGGAGTGGCCAGCTTGCCCCGGAGCACCGCCAACGGCGAGAAGCCAGACAGCACCAACGCCGGATAACCACCCGCCACCAGGACGATACCACCCAGCAGCAGACCAAGAAATCCGGTGGTCGGCCAGTTGGGTCGGAGCGACAGGTTGAGTTCTACCCAGTCGTTGAACAGCGGTAGCGTAACGGCCACCAGCAGCAGGGCCAGCAACAGGGCAGCGAGACAGAGCAGCGTGGCTTCAAGCAGGAACTGCCCCACCAGTTGACGGCGCGAGCTACCCAGCGCTTTGCGAATGCCCACTTCCTTACTACGCCGAAGAGCCTGCGCCGTGGCCATATTGATGAAATTGATACAGGCGGCAGCTATCAGCAATGCTCCAATCACCCCCAACGACCACAGCAACGACGACGGAATAACCCCAACGGCATTGAGTCTGGATACGTCGAAATGGACCTGACTCAACGGCTGAATGCCGAACCGGTAAAAGTGAGCCTCAGCGCCGAACTGCTTCTTCAGCAGCGCCGGAAACGTGCGAGCGATAGCGGTGCTGTCGCCTGCCTGCCGTAGCCGAACATAAAGTCGGTTTAGGCTACTGAGTTGCCACCAACTGGTCTGGTCAAGTTCCGGGTCATGCTGTTTCAGCGTCGCCATCGAAAGCATCAGGCCCAGGTACGTATCAGTGGGGCCGGGCGGTTCGGCCACGATGCCCGCCACGGTAACGGCCGTTTTATTGTCGAGCAGCAGGCGTTGCCCCATCGGATTGGTATCGCCGAAATACCGTCTCGCCCACGACTCGCTCAGTACCGCCCGATTGGGCTGGCTCAGGGCTGTTTTGGGGTCGCCCTGTAGCCAGCGGTACGTCAGCACGTCGACCCATTGCGGTTCCACAAAGCCCACGCCCTTGTGTTCCCTGAACCGTTTCAGTTCGGTTTGGCCGGTTCGCTCGGGGCCAACCGTCATTTCCCGAACACCCACCAAAAAAGCGGCCTGCTCCACCTGCGGGTAGTCCGTTCGTAATGCCTGCGCCATCGGCTGAGGTGCTTCAGGGTACGGCTCTATCGACCCATCGTCGAGGTGAAGATCCGTTACAATGCGGAAAATCCGGTCATAGTCCGCGTGGTGCCGGTCGGTGCTCAGATGATGTTCAACAAACAGAAAAAGCAACAGGCCGCCCGCTATTCCTACCGCTAAACCAATGATAGTCAACAGGCTGTAACTGCATTGCGACCAAAGATTACGCAGGGCTATTTTGAGGTTTGCACGAAGCATTTTGCTACTGTTTTCGGTAATAGTTGAACCAAATCATTCGCACTTGCGGCATGATGGACATGGAAGCAATCGTTGATATATCGGAGGTTCCCCCCACGGCCATCTTCGCTTAATCTCGGAACACGAATATTACTCTGACCGCAAACTCGTCACCGGATTCATCAGGGCAGCTTTCACCACTTGCAGGCCGATCACAATGGCCGTTACTACGGCCAGCCCTGCTCCTACCAGGATAAACGGCGATAATGTAACCGGCATGTGATAGGCGTAATCGGCGAGCCAGTTCGAGATCAGCCAGTACGTTAATGGCCAGGCAATGGCGTTGGCAATCAGCATGGTCCAGGCGTATTCACTCAGGAACAGACCGATGATACCGGGTACCGACGCCCCCAGCACTTTCCGAATGCCCACTTCTTTGGTGCGCCGGGCCACACTCAGCGACACCAGTCCCACCACGCCCAACAGCACGATTAGCAGAGCCAGCCCCGTGGCGAGATAAGCGGCTTTTTCCAACTGCAATTCGGTTTGGTAAAGCGTCTGGAGCGTTTCGTCCATGAAAGCGTAGTTGAAGGGAGCATCTGGAAATAGCTCGCGCCAGGTACGTTCCATCTCGGCTATACTGCGCTGTGGATTACCGGGCGACAGACGAAACGAGAAAAACCGGTAGATCGCCGCAGAACGTACCTGGCCAATGGCCATTGGCTGAATGGCTTTATGCATGGTGCCCACATGAAAGTCCTTCACAACGCCCCGAATCTGGTAAGCGCGCGGGATACCCTGAAAACGAACAAATTGATTAACCGCATCCTGCCCTGTTTTGTAACCCAGTGCCTTGCTGGCCGCTTCGTTGATAACCAGGCTGGTTGAGTCATAGCTGCCCTGACCGGCATGAAAAAACCGGCCGCTCAACAAACCAAGCTGATACGTCTGCGCGTACTGCTCATCGGTGGTCATGATCGTCAGGCCAACTGCCTGTGTCGAATCCCGGCCCTGCGGATAAAGCTTACCTGTGTTCCCCACATTGCCATTAGGAATCTCGTAGGATAAACTCGCCGATTGAACGCCGGGCAGGCGGGCAAACCGATCACGGGCCGCTTCCATCCGGCTCACACCCTCTTTCGACCAGGTACGTGGCAAAGACGACACCGTTAGTACCGCCTCTTTTTTAAAGCCGAGGTCTGTGTCGAAAAACCAGTCTATTTGCCTGGAAACAATCACCGCACCGACAAAGACAGATACGGCAATAGCAAACTGCACCGTGACCAACCCGCGCCGAAACAACTGCCCTTCGCGCACTGACTTTGCCTTACCCTTCAGCGAATCGCTGGATGAATAGGCAGATAGATACAGGGCCGGGTACGTACCTGCCAGTGCACTAACTACCAGAACAAGAACGATCAGGACCCAGCCGTAGGTCATCAACAGTTGACCCAGCGACGGAAGCGGTTTACCCACGACGCCACTGAACACAGATTGAAACAGCGCGTATAAGCCAACGGACAGACTGGTCGCTGCCGCCGTCAGCACCAGCGCCTCGATCAGAAACTGGGCCGTTAGTTGCCGGCGCAGACTTCCCAGCACCTTACGAACGCCAATTTCGCGCAGGCGGGTAGCCGACGTTCCCAGCGACAGATTTACGAAATTGACTACCGCCATCAGCAGAATGAATACCCCGACGGCGGCCAGTGTGATCATCATTTTCCGAATCAACCCGTTGTTGCTTTGCAGGTAATAGGTGGTCAATGGCGTTACGTAGGCGGTCAGGCTTTTCTGCACATCGGGCGGGGTATTTTTCGCAATCAATTGGGCCAGTGGCTTTTCCAGGGCCTTGGCCGTAACGCCAGGTCGTAGTTCCACGTAGGTAACGATGTACGGGTTCTGCCAGGAGAATACATCGTTTCCGAAGAAATTGACGCCGCCCATCGACATAAATACCTCATTATTCTCGGTCAGCAAATGCGAAACAGAGTTGTTGGGCAGCGCCTGCAACACACCAGTGACCACAAACGTCTGCTTGCCGCCCTGTGGCGTTTCAATCGTCAGTGACTCGTTGAGGACATCGGTTTTTCCGAATAGTTTCAGGGCTTTTCCGGCCGTAATAACCACCGAATTGGGGCCGGTCAGCGCTGTGCGCGGATCGCCGTGAAGCATCGGGAAGCCGTACATCGTCAGCAGGGTGGAGTCGCCAATCTGGATTGATTCACGGAAGTGATTTACTCCTTTCGAGAGCGTTGCGCTGACGCCATAGAAGCGGTAGTAATTGGCGACCAGCGTGGGGTACTCTTCTGCTAACGCCGGACCAGTTGGAGCAAACGAGGTGATGTCCATGCCCCGGTTTTCTTCTGTCCAGCGGCTCTGAACAAGACACTGCTGCCCGGCATTCCGAAGAGTTCGATTCACCTGATATTCACCCCAGATATAGGCCCCGATGAGCAGGGCAAAAGCGATACCAACGGCCAGCCCAACAACGTTCAGGAGCGAATAGACTGTACGCCGAAGCAGGTTCCGCCAGGCAATTTTGATGTAGTTCTGTAGCATGGAATACGTACCTATTTGAGCAACCAAGGTACGTACCGATCTAGCAGACAGCCCGTTAATAATTGTTAAGCTTCCCCAATGGACATGACGCCTACGCCGTCTTATGCTGCCCGATAATTCGTTGGCGGTGCTGAACACCCCAATCGCGCAGGGCCTGAATGACGCTGTTCAGCGACTGGCTGTATTCGGTCAGTTGATACTCAATCACTACGGGTGTAGTTGCATAGACATCGCGAACCAGGAACTCATTCAGTTCCAGTTCTTTCAACTCTTTGCTCAGGACTTTTGCCGTTATGCCGGACACCAGGCGTTGTAGCTCCCGGAATCGCTTCGGGCTACCGCTCAATGCAATGATGATGGGTAACTTCCATTTCCCATTCAACACGTATAGAGCATCCTGTACACCCTGCAAACTCTGGGAACATGCACTGGATGAATGAATGATCGTATCGCCAGTGAGCGAAATGGGGCCTTGACTAACTGTGCTCATAAATTAAAGGTAATCGCTGAACCTCAGCCGACCATGCGGTATCCCGAAAGATACTGGTATCCTTTGGGATACTGATAACAAAAAGATAGCAGGTTTAGGTACGTTTGTTCTGTTCTTTCACTGCAACTTATACTTGCACAAAACCGTACGAATCATGAGTCCGAAAGTATACCGCATTATCACCATCATTTTCACTGTCCTGGCCGCTGCCATGCCCGTTTTAAGTGGTGTCATGAAATTAACAAAGTCGCCGGAGTTGGTAGCTCAACTCACCAAAGCGGGCGTGGGAAATCAGATTACCATGCTGGGCCTGATGGAGATCGTTTTTGCAGCCCTGTTCATTTACCCAAAAACCATGAAGCTGGGCTTCATTTTACTATCCTGTTATTTCGCCGGGGCCATTGCCACTGAATTGTCGCACGGCGAACCACTGAACGCCGTATTACCAATCGTACTGGTCTGGATTGCTACGTACCTGCGTGACAAATCAGCGTTTATTTCAACCAAGACGCAGGTAGTGTAAGGTATCTGCTTCGTGCTGTAGGCTTCGCTAGTCGCCCAGTAGCCTACAGCACGAAGCAGATACCCTATTTAGCCGTCCTTGCTTGCCTTTTCTCACGCATTTCCTTCGTTTCTAACACCAGTAACGGCTGTTCCCGCCATTCTTTAAGCGTCTGCTGATAACCTGCTTCTGTGTACAACTCCAACTGATACAAATAGCCTTCCGGCTGCCGGGCATTCTTATAAACAAAACTTGACCAGTACGTGACAATATCCGTTCGCTTGTACTTCGAGAGTGGATTGTCCCGCCGCCGTTTTGAGTCAATCCACACGCCATACTTTTTCGGATTTTTGAAAGCAAGCCATTGAGCTTCCGTTGGCGTCTTCCGGGCATCCGGTGCAATGTAGACCACTCGGGCTTTCTGTTCTGGTGTCAGGTCTTTGAAGAGCACGTCATTTCCGTTCGCGTTTTTTCCTCCCCAACCCATTTTAACTGGTTTAAGACCGAATCGCTTTTCCATTTCAGAGACAGTAAGCGATTGGTCTAATAGCTGTTTTTCTGTTAACGATGGCTGAACGATTTCCACTTTAGGTATTGAGCCAACAGGCGTCTGCTGAGCTGGAGCAGTACTTGTCAGTAGCATAGTCAACACGGCGAAGAACAAGGCGGTGCTGCATCCGGCTAGCCAGGTGCGGGCGGTCGAGGTTTGTTTGGTCATCATGAGCAGGCGTTGTTTGGTAGTCTGAAAAGGCAGGGGGCTGGTCAGGGACAGTTTCGGGGAGGCGGCCGCGACCTTGCTCAATAGCAAGTGCTGATAGCCGGGTACGTTCAGGTACGTTTCGTTCACAACCTGGTCGGCCAGAAATTCGTGGTTGCGCTGTATGGCTCCTCTCAGCCAGACCAGCAGCGGATTGAACCAGCAGAAACACAGCACGATTTCAACAAGCAGTACATCCAGCGAATGCCGCTGCCGGATATGGGCCAACTCATGGTCGACTAACTCGGCCTCGATCTCACCGCGATCATACGCTTCAGCCGAGACGAAGAGGTAATGCAGGAACGTGTAGGGCAGGCCATTGACGGGTAACTTCACCAGCGTGGCCTCATAGTATGGCTCAGTTGGGCTGGTACGGATCTGACGAACCAGCACGTAGAGGTTTCGGGCAAAACGCAACAGCAGCATCGCTGTAATGGCCCCATAAAGCCACAACCAGTAGGGCATTCTGGGCACCGTTGCAGCAGGAATTTCGGACGCAGGGCCGTTGCCTGTCTGTGGAAATGCTACAGCTTCATCCGTCACAGACGCCCCTTCTTCATTGACAACAGCCACCTGTTTTTCAACGAGTTGCACCGGAGAGGGAAACGATAGCCAACCCCACGGAAGCCGAAGCGACAGGAAGGGCCCTGCCAGCGAAAGCAACAACGTACCCAGCAAATACAGGCGCTTGAGACGGTGCATCGGCTCCTGTTCAAGCCAGAACCGGTACACGCCAAGCAACACCAGCATACACAGGACCGATTTGAGCAGGTACGTCGTCATGATTTCGTCCGGTCTATCTGATCATCAATGATCTTTCGGAGTTCAGCCAGTTCATCTGCCGAGAGGTTGGTCTCAGTGGTAAAAAAGGAAGCGAACTGCGCCGCCGAATTATTGAAGAAATTTTTGATCAGCCCGTTGACGTGCCTGGCAAAATAGACCTTACTGCTCACCAGCGGGTAATATTCCCGCGAATTGCCCCGCTCCCGATAGCCGATGAACCCTTTGTCGGTCATTCGTTTGAGTAGCGTAGCCACGGTAGTCGCGGCGGGTTTGGGGTCGTCATACGCATCGATGAGCTCTTTCATGTAGGCCTGTTCACGGCTCCACAGGTGTTGCATCAGCGTTTCTTCTGCAGGCGACAGCTTCATTCTATATCTGTAGTTTGTACTCTACAAATGTAGAATAAAAAATCAACCGCGCAACTGCACTGAAAATAAACCTATGAGGTTTTCGGAGACCCTGTATGTCTGGAAGTGCTGATTACTCGCTGCGCAGACTTTCTACGGGGTTCATCAGGGCGGCTTTGATACTTTGGAAACTCACCGTCAATAAGGCAATGCCAACGGCCAGTAAACCCGCCAGGATAACCATCCACCACTGGATATCGATGCGGTAGATGAAACCCTGCAACCAACTATCCATCGCCCACCAGGCAATAGGCGCAGCCAGTAGAATACCCACGGCTACCAAGGCCAGAAAGTCTTTGCTCAGTAAGCCGATCAGGCTTGGTACGCTGGCACCCAGCACTTTACGAACACCTATTTCTTTGGTTCGCTGTTCGGCCGTGTAGGCTGCTAATCCAAACAGACCGAGGCAGCAGATCAGGATGGCCACACCCGCGAAGAAGATAAACAGATTACCCGTACGCTGCTCGTCGCGATACAGGCGGTTGTAATTTTCATCGAGAAACGCGTATTCGAACGGGTATTGTGGATACAGTTTCTTCCAGAGGCGTTCTACGGCGGCAATGGCCTGCGTGGTGTTCTGGCCACTGGTGCGTACATACACGGTGCCGTTCCAATCGGGTCGGCTCATGAGCACGGTGGGTGCTACCTTGCTGCGCGCCGACTCGAATACGAAGTCTTTCACCACGCCAATAATCCGGCAGTCGGTGCCGTGGAAGTTGAACCGCTTACCAACTGGATTAGCGATACCCGATTCCCGGATGGCCGTTTCGTTGAGAATCAGGTTGGTAGAATCGGCTGGGGTGCCGGTAAAATTCTGCCCGTCGACTAGCTTCATGCCCATATCGGGAATAAAATTGGCACTGACACTCAACTGATTTACCATAAACGTGCGGCCCGGCGCTTTGCCATCCCACTCCGTATCGCTGGTCGAGCCCATACCATTGGTGAGTTCAACGGTGGCGGTAGCAATGCTTTTGATGCTGCTTTCGCCCATGAGTTCCCGCTTGAACTGCTCGCCCTTGGCGTCGGCGTAGAAGGTAAAGGTGTGATCTTTGTTGAAGCCCAGGTCCCGCTCGCGCATGAACCGGAGTTGATTGCCGATAACCAACGTACTGATGATCAGCCCGGTTGCCAACGCAAACTGGGTAACCACGAGTACCTGCCGTAGCCGTGCCTGACCGCCTATTGCCCCACGGCCCCGCAACGATTTCAGCGGATCGAACCGGGCAATAACCAAAGCCGGATATACGCCAGCCAGCAGCAGCGTGACCAGCAACGTACCCAGCATGAGAAACCAGACCTGCGGATCGAATAGCGACAGGCCGTTGGTGTTGCCCGTCATGTCGCGGTAGAACGGAGTCAGCACTTGAATGAGGCCGATAGCCAGCAGTAGCGACAGCCCCAGGGTAAGCAGCGACTCGGTGAGTAACTGACCTATTAATTGCCCTGTTTCGGCCCCAACCACTTTGCGTACACCCACCTCTCGTGCGCGGCGGGTAGCGCGGGCAGTGGTCAGGTTCACGTAATTAATGCAGCCGATACTCAGCAGGAAGAGCGCAATCAGGCCCATCATCTGAACCTGCTGCATGCCGGGATTCGTGCCGTTGGGCTCATACAGATGAATGGTCGACAGGGGTTGAAGCCGGTAATCGCCCAGTTGGCCGACACCGTCTTTCCGGCGGGCCGCTGCCTGAATGGCGGTCAGGGTTCTACTAATCGTAGCCGGATCAACACCGGGGGCAAGTTTCACGTAGGTCGCGAACGAGAAATTACCCCAGTCATCATCCATGCGTTTCCACGGGCCGTTGCCACCAAATAGCCGCTTCCGTAACGACATCGGAAAAATGATCTTCTTCTGAAACGTGCTGTAGTCGGGCAGATTGGCCAGCACTGCTCCCACCGTAAATACCCGGTTTGAGTCGATCACGATCATAGTTTTACCCACGGCGTTTGATGTGCCGAAGTACTTTTCAGCGATTTCTTCCGTCAACACCACCGGGTTGGGCGTTGGAAATGGCTGCTTCGCCTGACCGTAACGTACCTGCAAACCGCCAAGCACATCCAGGAAGTTTTCATCGGCATACACCAGGTCTTCACCTTTTTCAGAGAAGGTCTTGCCGTCGATCAGAAATGTTTTGAAATCATATAGTCCTGCCACCCTGGTTGCGGCTTCGATACCCGGAACGCTGGTATTGGCGGCCACGCCGATGGGTGCCGGTGCTGAACGCCAGTACTGCTCATCGGTCCCGGTGCCGTGCCGGGAATTAACCCGGTAAATCCGGTCGGCGTTGGGGTGAAACCGGTCGAAGCGTAGTTCATTGTTCACCCACCACAGCAGCAACACACTCACCGCCAGCACCACGGCCATACCACCTATGTTAAGTACTGAATACCAGCCACCTGCCTTCAAATTTCGCCAGGATAGCCTGAGTGTGTTGGAGAACATGAGAAAGCTATTTTCGTTAACTTTTATTAAATGAACAACTAGTGGCCGCTCCAACCAACTACCCTACTCCAGCCCTGAACCCGTCGTAATGTGCTTTTCATTGCCCTACAGGCGTCTCTGTCGGGCCAAGAGCGGGCGGACCATCTGTCCGCCCCTACGAATCAACTATCCAGCCTAAAATCAATCACCCACCCAGCCATATGGGGTTGGTCAGCAAAAACTCAGACGCGGATGTTCTCGGTTACTACTTTTCCGTCGAACAGGTTTACGGTGCGGTGAGCAAAGCCGGCGTCGTAGGGTGAGTGGGTCACCATGATGATCGTGGTGCCTTCATCGTTGAGTTCGCCCAGCAGTTTCATCACTTCTTCGCCGTTCTTTGAATCGAGGTTACCCGTCGGTTCATCGGCCAGGATCAGCTTGGGTTTGGCAACTACGGCGCGGGCAATAGCCGTCCGCTGCTGCTGACCACCCGACAGTTGCTGCGGAAAGTGATTGCGGCGGTGCATGATGTTCATTCGGTTCAGGGCCTCTTCCACGCGGGTTTTACGCTCATCAGGTGGCGTTTTCAGGTACAGCAGAGGCAGCTCTACATTTTCGTATACGGTCAGTTCGTCGATCAGGTTGAAGCTCTGGAATACGAAGCCGATACTGCCTTTGCGGAGTTGCGCGCGCTGGCGTTCGGTCATTTTCGCCACTTCGGTACCGTAGAAATTGTACTCGCCATCGCTGGGGTTATCCAGCAGGCCCAGGATGTTGAGCAGCGTGGATTTACCACAGCCCGACGGCCCCATGATGGCTACGAATTCACCGTCTTTAACATCCATATTGATGCCATTCAGGGCGGTGGTTTCAACCTCTTCCGTAGCAAAGAGTTTCTGTAAATTGATGGTTTGGATCATGTCAGACTGTGCTTTATGTACAGCGTTTTGATTCTTTATTATTGGTCAATTCGTTAACTAACTTATTCTGTCTGAAGGGCTTTTATCGGGTTTGCCGTCGCGATCCGGTATACCTGCGACCCTATTGTCACCACCGCCAGCACCAGCATCAGCCCCAGCGTGCCCACAAAGCTCCCCGCCGTAACGGGAATATGGTACGCATACACACTTTCCAGCAGTTCGCTCAGTACCCAGAACGCCAGCGGCAGAAAAATACAACCCGCCAGCATGATCAGGATCAGGAACTCCCGGTTCAACAGGTTGGCAATACTGAACGCCGAGGCGCCCAGTACCTTGCGAATCCCGATTTCCTTCGTCTTTTTGGCGATGTTGAGCGAAACTAAGGCAAACAAACCCATTGCCGAGATCATCAATGTGAGCATAGCCACATAGGTGAACACGTCCTTGATCCGTCGCGATTCGTCATAACTGCCCGAGTACACATCCTGCTGCTGCGACAGCTCAAACGGTACGTCGGGCATCACCCGTTGCCATTCGGGTTTCAGCCGGTCTGTGAGTTGATCAATGTCTTTTGCGGCCACTTTCATCGTCAGTATCCGGTTATCCTCTGGCCGGTTCAGGCGGAGAATGCACGGGGCAATCTTGATAAAAAAGAAACGGTAATTAAAGTCATCGACCACGCCAACGACCCGGCAAAGCTGGTCCTGTACCCGTACCTGCTTGCCCACCGGCGAGGTCCAGCCCATTGCTTTTACCAAAGACTGATTTACAATGATGGCGTTGCCTGCATCGACCGATGAATTTGCCAGAAAGTTACGGCCCTGTTTCAACCGAAGGCCCAGCGTGTGAATGTAGTCATGGCTGATGCGCAACACCTCGGCGGTTGACCTGTTGGTGCCCTCTTCCAACGTAGTGAGGTTATCGCCCGACCGGCCGATCTGATCCTGCGAACCGGCTACTTCCGTGACGTTGGGCAGACTGGCGGCTACATCGCGGAGGTGATTAAAACTCGACTCACTATCGGTTCGCAGCACAACCAGTTGCGACGGGTTATAGCCCACATCCATGTAACGCATGAACTGTGCGTTGCGCGTAGTGAGGATGGCGGCGGCAACAGTAAACATAGATAAGCCAAACTGCACCACCAGCAGCGTGCGTACCAACCCATTGGCACCAGCGATCCGTTGCTTGCCTTTCAGCACCGAAACCGGGTTGAATGAACTGATATAAATAGATGGGTATACGCCAGATAATAGGCTGATGAACAACACCAAAGCAAACAGAAAACCAATTAGTGGCCAGTTATCGACCAGATTAAACTGCAGTTGGTCAAAATCGATCAGCCGACTAAAGGCGGGCAAAAACAACGTACCTGCCAAAAACAGGCCCAGACCCAGCGCAATGATTCCTACCACCAGATTCTCGCCAATAAACTGCCGCACAAGCTGTTTACGGCTACTACCCAGCACCTTGCGCACGCCAATTTCTTTAAAGCGTGTGGTCGATGTGGCGATGGTATAATTCATAAAATTGAAGCACGCCATAAACAGAACCAGCCCGGCCAGCACCCCCAGCACAATCAGGCCCGTCGGCGATGTGCCATTGCCGAATGAACGCCGCGTTTTGTGCGCATTCAGCGAAATGTCGGTCAGGTTGTCCAGGTAAAAGGCATTGATGGGCGCCTGGCTGTTGCGTGCATTGTAGCGTTTCACGTACTGGCCCAGGGCTGCGGTTACGCCAGCCTCATCGCCCGGTTTGTTGACCTGAATAAACGTAGCCTGAATAGCCCGTGACCAGTCATTCGCCAGCCAGCCCAGTTCGCGCCCAACACCATAACCGACCAGTAAATCGAACGTGAAACTGGCCGTGTTGGGAAACGGAGCCGCCACACCCGTAACGGTGAATGTACGCTTGACTTTGCTGTCGATCAGCAGGGTCAATGACTGCCCAACGGCGGGCGATTCACCAAAATATTTACGGGCCATCGCCTCCGACAGAACAACGCCCGACGGATCGGTGAACGAACCAACCTGACCAGCTTTCAGCGGAAAACTGAACAACTGGAAAAAGTCAGGGTCGGCCAGCCGGACTGTTTCAGTAAACGCATCGCCGCCACGCTTGACCACCGCCCCCACACTGGCAACCCTGACAAACCGTTTTACCTGTGGTAGATCAGCCTTCAGCGCCGGGCCGATCGCATCGGGTGAAGTGGCCCACAGTTCCGGCTCGCCATTCGTCGTTTTGACGTGGTTGACCATAAAAACCGTGGGTGCATTGACGTGAAAAGCCTCCTGACTAAACTGATGCTGAATGAGCAGGTACACCACGATGCTACAGGCAATACCCATCGAAATGCCCAGGATATTGAATCCGGCAAACAACTTCTGTTTCCACAAGTTGCGAAGGGCAATTTTAAGGTAATTGCTGATCATTATCGTCTGGCTGTAACGTACCTGCTGGTTTGGGTTGCTTAGAACTCAAGTACTTCGTTATCGCCGAAGTTTTCGTAGCTGCTGGTAATCACCTGTTCCCCAGGCCGTAAGCCCTCCAGGACTTCATAGAACTCAGGGTTCTTACGACCCAGCGTGATGTTCCGTTTGGTGGCGCGCTTACCCGAATTATCCAGCACATACACCCAGTTACCGCCCGTATCCGAGAAGAAACCGCCAACAGGAAGCAGGGTTGCTTTGGCCGCTTTGCCCAGTTCCAGCCGGATTGGCGACGACTGACCGCGTTTGATACCCGCCGGTGCCCCTTTCGGGAAGGTCATATCCACCTCGAATCGGCCATTCCGTACTTCAGGATACACCCGGCTGATGCTCAGCGGAAACTCCTGCCCGTTGAATTCGAATGAACCGTTCAGGCCAGGAAATACACGGCTGATATAGTGCTCATCAACACCCACCCGCATTTTAAACCCGTTCAGGTCATCGATCTGGCCGATATTCTGACCCCGGTTGATATTGCTGCCAACTTCCACGTCGATGCTCGACAGTTGCCCCGACACCGGCGCTTTCACCACCAGATTGCTCAGCGTTTCCTGCCAGAGCGCCACGTTGCGCTGGGTACGTGCCAGGGTTCCTTCCAATTGCTGAATCTGCAATTTCGAGTTCTCTTCCTGGTATTTCTGCGATTCGGCTTCGATCTCGCGCTGTTTAGCCAGTCGATCATAGGCGCGTTTCGCTTTCAGGTAATCCTCTTCCGATACTACCTTGTCTTTAAACAGCTTGGCCTGCCGATCGTACGTATCTTTTGCCTGATCGAGTTGCGCGTCGATGTCGGCCAGGTTTTTCCGTAAGGCAAATCGCTCAACGCGCAGCCGTTGCCGGGTGTTTTGCAGATCGTTTACCAGCCGGTTGGCTTCCGTTTCCGATTGCAGGAAGCTCAGTTTGAGGCTCTGGTTTTCCAGTTTCAACAGCACCTGTCCCTTCTCAACGCGCAGGCCGCCCTCTACCAGTTTCTGGGTAACGTACCCACCTTCGATCGCATCTAACCGAATGGTTTTCAACGGTTGAACTACGCCCGTTACCACGATAAATTCTTCAAAGGGGCCAATTGCTACGGGTGAGACCGTAATTTTTTCGCGCTCAACGTTGAGTTTCGAGCGCTTGTCGGCGAAGAAGGAAACGTAGGCAATAAGGCCAGCAATCAGTATGCCGCCAGCCGACAGGAGTAGTCGTTGTTGGGTCCAGAAACGTTTGGGTAAGGCGCGATCCATAAGTCAATGCGGTTAAGTAATTGGCGACGGTCCGGCAACCGTCAAACCAGCAATTGACTACCCTAAGCCAATTGACGTGCCAAAGTAGTGTATATGCTGTTTTTCAGCAATTTAAGCCTTCTTTTTCACCATATCATGTCCGGTATCGGACAGAATCCGTCCACATCTGGACGGAGGAAAAGTAGCCTGAAGCGCTAGCTTCGGGGTAGACAAATCGTATAAACTTTCTCCATTCCCGAGGCTGGAGTTTCAGGCTACCTAAGCCCTACACCATCAGCAATCGCCAGATGGCCGAGATCAGGAATAAGCCAAGGCTGATGGGCGTCAACACTTTCCAGCAGAGGTACATCATCTGATCGAGGCGAATCCGGGGGAGTGTCCAACGCACCCACATCTGGCCCAGCACCGCCAGCAGCGCCTTGCTGATCAGCCAGAAGGCGCCGGTTATGTTGCCCCAAACCGTCCCCGGTTCGCCGCTTGTCCAGTCGGCCAGGCGCAACGGGCCGAGGTTGGGCAGGGGGGTGTTCCAACTGCCAAGAAACAGGATAGCGCCCAGAAAGGACACAAGCAACATCATGGCGTATTCCGACAGAAACAGTAACGCCCAGCGCATGCCTGAGTACTCGGTCTGGAAACCCGACACGATCTCCGACTCTCCTTCCGGCAAATCGAATGGAGCCCGGTTCGACTCGGCCAATGTGCAGATAAAGAAAATAACGTAGGCAATCAGCAGAAACGGGTTGCGCAGGATATTCCAGGCAAAGATGCCGCCCCAGTCGGTCACGTCGATGCCCAATGCCCGGATACCGAATAGGTAATTAGTCTGAAACGTGTAGATCCCCTGCTGAAAACTAAGCTCCTGGAGGTTTAGCGTCTGCCCGATCATGACCGCGCAGAGAATGGTAAGACCCAGCGGAATTTCGTACGAAACGATCTGCGCCACCGACCGGATAGCCCCAAACAGCGAGTATTTGTTATTCGACGCCCAACCCGCCATCAGGATACCCACCACTTCAAACGACAGCACGGCCATGAGATAAAACACGCCCACCGCCGCGCCGGAACCCTGCAAATCGGGCGTCAGCGGCAGCACCGCATAGGCCGCAAACACGGATGCGAAGATGATAGCCGGCGCCAGTAGAAATAACTGCCGATCGGCCGCACGGGGCACAATATCTTCTTTCTGAAGCAGTTTCAGCAGATCGGCGAAGAGCTGAAGCAGTCCCCATTTACCCACTTCCATCGGTCCAAGCCGGTCCTGAATAAAGGCCGACACTTTCCGTTCGGAATACACGCCTACCACCACAAAACCGGTAGCAAGCAGAAGGCAGATAGGCAGGGCGAGCAGCAAAGCGCAGGTACGTTAATGAATTGACGGAAATTGACCTAGCAAAGGTAGGGGTTGAAGCCTTGGTTTAATTGCTATTGTAGATCGTTCGATTGATCACGTATATCAGATTACCTTTATAGTTTAGCCAACGATTACGCGCTTACATGACTATTGCTGCCGCCAACACCAAGTTTTTCACCAATCAGGATGAGAATACGCTCCTCAGCAAAATAGAGGGCATCTTCTCCCACCGAAACATTCACTTCTTCGATGCCTTGGTGGGTTACTTCTACGCGTCCGGCTATTTCCGGGTACGTCCCTACATTGAACGGGCGGCCGAAGTGCGCGTGTTGGTTGGTATCAACGTGGATAAGCTTATCCATGAAGCCTCACAACAGGGGGTGCTCTTCACCGCCGATGCCTACAAATCGCAGGAAGATTTTTTCCAGGTAGTCAAAAAGAACATTCAGCAGGCTAAATACAGCAAGACCGTCGAAGACGGCATGCTGGGTATGATCGACGATATTGTATCGGGCAAGCTACAAATACGAGTGCATCCCAAGCAGAACATTCATGCCAAACTCTATATCTTCCGCGAGCAGATCGAGCATGCCCATGGCTACGGATCAGTCATTACAGGGTCGAGTAATTTGACGGAGCCGGGGCTGGAACGCAACTTTGAGTTCAACGTCGAACTGCGCGACAACACCGACATTCAATTCGCGAAAGAGACGTTTAACACTCTCTGGGACCAGGGCGTGCCGGTCAGCGAGGAGTTCATTGCCCGCCTGAAGAGCGAGACGTACCTGAATGATCAGTTTACGCCGTATGAGGTTTATCTGAAATTCCTGATCGAGTATTTCGGCAAGCAGATCGATTATGATCCCAACTCGGAAAGCGACCTGCCGAAAGGTTTTTTACCACTAGCCTACCAGAACGATGCCGTAACGGACGGGTACAATAAGATGCTCAAACACGGCGGGTTCTTTCTCTCCGACGTGGTAGGCCTGGGAAAGACGATCATTGCCACGCGCATTGCCAAGAAATTCTATTTCAAGAACGGCTTTCCCGAACACCGCTCCCGCACGCTGATTGTGGTGCCCCCCGCCCTGAAACTAAACTGGGAAGAAACCGTCGATAAGTTTAGCCTCGACGGGGTGGAGATTGTCACGAACGGCAGCCTGCACAAAGTCCGTACGCCCGACCGGTACGATCTGGTGATCGTTGACGAAGCGCACAAGTTCCGGTCCGACATCTCGGAGGCGTATGACCTGCTGCAAAAGATCTGCAAAACGCCGACGCGCCGTCGCCGGGCGGATGGTACCCGCTTCGCCAAGAAAGTGATGCTGGTGTCGGCTACGCCGCTCAACAACTACCCGCAAGACATCGCCAATCTGGTGTACCTCTTTCAGGATAGCAAAGACTCGACGCTCGAAATTGGCAATTTGCAACACTTTTTCCGGCAACACATCGATGCCTACAAGAAGCTAAAGCAAGAACCCGATATGCAGCGGGTAAACGAAGGCATCCGGCGTATTTACGAGCAGATTCGGGTGAAGGTGATCGAACCCCTGATTGTACGACGTACCCGGACCGACCTGCGGCTACACCACCAGTACAAAGACGACCTGGTGACGCAAAAAATCGCGTTTCCCGACGTGCGAAAGCCAGAGAAAATCTTCTACCAACTGGCCCCACACCTCGAAACGTTGTACGATAATACCATCCGTAGCTTAACACACCCTACCGAAGGATTGACGTATAATCGCTACCGGGCCATTGGCTTTCTGAAACCCTACAAAAAACAGAAGTATAAGAAAGCTGACATGATTGCCACGCAGTTGGCCAAGATCATGAAGACGATGCTCGTGAAACGCATCGACAGTAGCTTCTTTGCTTTTCGGCAGTCGATCAGGCGGTTTTGCGAAGCGAATGATGCCATGCTGAAGATGTTCGATACAGGGCGGGTGTTTATTGCGCCTAACCTGCCCGTGTCGGACATGATCAACGATGGCCGCGAAGATGAACTGTTTGACCTGGTGACGACCCTGATGGACCTTGACCCGACCGTCGACATCTGTATTCCCGACGATTTTGAACCGGGTTTTCACGACGGGTTGAAACGCGACCAGATCGTGCTGAACGAACTGACAAAAGCATGGAGCGATCTCGGAGACGACGACCCCAAGCTCGACATGTTCGTGCAGTACATTCATCAGCAGTTGTTCAATGACAGCAATCGCGAGAAAAAGCTGGTCGTTTTCTCGGAGAGCAAAGAAACCACGGCCTACGTAGCCCGGCGGCTAGGTACGTTGGTGTCACACCGAATTTTAACCGTCGACAGCCAGACCCGCAAAGACCGCATGCCTGCCATTCGGGCCAACTTCGATGCCAACCTGCCGATCGAACAACAGCAGAATGACTACGACATCATCCTGTCGACGGAAGTACTGGCTGAGGGCGTGAACCTGCACCGGTCTAACGTGATCGTCAACTATGACACGCCCTGGAACGCCACGCGCCTCATGCAGCGCATTGGGCGGGTGAACCGGATTGGTACCAAAGCCAAGGAAGTGCTGGTATACAACTTCTTCCCCACGGCGCAGGTCGACAATGACATTGACCTGCAAAAGAAGGCCATGATGAAGTTACAGGCTTTTCATGCGGCCCTGGGCGAAGACAGCCAGATTTATAGCCCCGACGAAGAAACCCAATCATTCGGCCTCTTCGACAAGGATGTAGACGATGACCGGGAACGCGACGAGCGGCTGGACTACCTCATGCAGATTCGCGACATCAAAGAGAAAGACCCCGATCTGTTCAAGCGCATTCGCAACATGCCGCTCCGGGCGCGGGTAGGCCGAAAAGACCGGATGCAGCACGAAGTCACGATCTCGTTTATCCGGGACGAAAAACGCGACGCGTTCATTTACGCCCATGCCGACGGGCGCATGGAAGATCTGACGTTTCTGGAAACGGCCAAGCGGTTTCAGTGCATGGCCCACGAGAAAGCGACGCGCCTTCATGCCCGCCACCACGAGCAGGTACAGGAAGCCATTGGGCGGTTTCAGGCGCAGGTAGAGGCCGAAAAAGCGCAAGACAAGAAGGTAGACGTGACGCAGGGGCCAAACGAAAAAAAGGCCTTAACGTACCTAGATGCGTTCATGAACCTGCTCATTATCTCGGAAGACGAAAAAACGCTGGTGCGGCTGGCCAAAGAAGCCATCCGACGCGGCCGGTTCCAGAACCTGCAACGCGACATCAACAAGTTGCAGAAATCACAAGCGAAGGTGAAAGTACAGGTAGCGGTGTTGCTCGACAGCCTCATTAAGATCCTGAACAGCTACCCATTGGCTCAGCCTGAAGACGACCGGTCCGCCGGTGCGGTACCTGCCCAGCCAACCGGCCCCATAGTGGTATCGCTCATAGAACCGAAGATCATAATTTCTGAAAGCTTTAGTGCGTAACCTATTGCCCTACCCACCCATGAACACCAACAACGTACCCAACCAATACGACGCGCTGCTCGGCGAAATCAGTACGCAGATTTTACAAAGCCGCTACCGGGCCGCCCGGCTCGTCAACCGCGAACTGCTGTTACTCTACTTCGCCGTTGGTAAGCGACTATCAGAGAAAATTGCCTTAGAAAAATGGGGTGCCAAGATCGTGGAGCAACTTTCGGCTGATTTACAAAAAGGTCTGCCCGGCTTACGCGGCTTTTCGCGACGTAACTTGTTCAACATGAAAGCGTTCGCTGACGAATACGCAGAATTAGAACCCGTTTTTCGCCACGAAGCCGATACTCAATATGATGCAGATCAATTAGTGCAGACGCCGTCTGCACTAATTGACGCACTGCCAATGAATTTGTTTTTGAGCCTGGGCTTTTCACACCACACCTTACTGATTGATCGCTGTAAGGACCTGACTGAGCGCGTGTTTTACTTGCAAAAAGCCGTAGCGAATCAGTGGACACACGACATGCTCGACTGGCAAATTAAAGCCCGGTTATACCATACGCAGGGCCATATGCCCAACAACTTCGCGCAGACCATGCCCGATGTCATTCGGGAGACAGCCCTGCAAGCGTTTAAAGATGAGTACCTGCTCGACTTTATTAATGTGGAGGCCGACGATGAACGGGTTCTGGAGAAAGGCATCGTACAGAACATTCGCGAGTTTATTCTCAAAATGGGTACGGGCTTCTCCTTCGTAGGCAATCAATACCGGTTGCTGGTCGATGGCGATGAGTTTTTTGTGGACCTGCTGTTCTTTAACCGGCAGTTGCAGTGCCTGATTGCCGTGGAGTTGAAGCGCGGTGAGTTCAAACCCGAATACCTGGGGCAGCTCAACTTCTATGTGAATGTGCTGAATGACCAGGTACGTTTGCCGCACGAGAACCCTAGTATCGGTATTCTGCTTTGCCGCGAAAAGAAAAACGCGATTGTTGAATACGCCTTTCAGGGTTTTTCTACCCCAATGGGCGTAGCCACTTACCAACTCAGCCCCGACCTGCCTGAGCACCTGCGCAACATACTACCCGACCCTGAATCACTTAGAAAACTACTCGACTAACCCACCATGACCGAATCTGACTTGAAAGCGTTACTGAAACAGCGGTTTTCACCCGCCATTCAGCAAACGCTGCTCAACTACCTTTTCCTCGATGGCCTCACCATCTTCACACAACCACGTCTACTAATCGCTGATACCAAAGACGTGCGTTCGGCGCAGCAAATCGGTGCAGTTTCGCTTGCCGACGGCCGTAACCTCGCCATTTTCGACGTGGCGGTGACCGGGTCTGTGCAGATTGCCCGAAATAGAAAGGGTTTGCGCGACATTGCCGCTAACTACATCGATCAAAGCATTATTCACGGAGCATTCGTCTTTTTCCACGATTCCGGCCAAACCGACTACCGCCTTACGTTTGTTGCCCGCTACTCGGCTTTCGATCTGGATACGCTCGAACTGGTTAAGAACGAAACCGCCCCAAAACGCTTTGCCTTTGTGCTAGGCCCCAACGAAGCCTGCACCACCGCCGCCCGTCGGCTGATGGAACTGGTGAGCAAGAAAGTCGTTGATTTGAAAGCACTTACCGATGCCTTTGCCGTTGAACCCCTTAACCGTGAGTTTTTCAGGCAGTTCAAGGATATTCATTTCAAGAAAATCTGGACGTATCTGGCCGAATACCATTGGACCGATTTCCTGGGCAACGTACCTGTACCCGACACCGCCAAAGAGAAAGACCGACAGGCGAAACCAATTCGTGATTTTGCCAAGAAAATGCTGGGGCGAATTGTGTTCCTCCACTTCCTTCAAAAGAAGGGGTGGATGGGTTGCCCGGTAATGAGTACAGATGAGGTAGCTT
>NZ_CAXUEC010000005.1:0-50169 GCF_964250085.1 uncultured Fibrella sp.
TTATCCTGTCACACGACACGCGCCAAACCAGTAAACGATTGGCCGAGCACCCAACGAAATTAGAGGGCGCAACGGCACTAAACTACAAAAAATTGATAGTCAACGGGTAATGGCTTAACACACGTTTTTATGCGCCCAGCCAACGTTCTGATAAATTATTGGCTGTTAGTGGTACAATCATAGTGATAGGTCTGGATACAAGCAAATAGAACCACCCTAAACGTAAACATTTTTTATACATCATATTGCTTTTGGAAGTTGGATCCTGATCAGAACAACTGACCTCCCCCAATAAGCTGGCTCTTACGCAATTCGTGTGGTTTAAGTCTCAAAGACATGTTTTTGCCGACTTACACGTCATCAGCGTTCTGGATACCACACAAAGTGCGTAAGAGCCAATAAGCTGGACCGGTCTAAAGTTGAGAGCCTGGGTGATTTTTCGGCACTTTAAACAATCCAAAATCGCTTATGAAAAAGACCGCAGCGGCCGGACCGTGCCGACTTTAAGCTCAAAGTCGTTCTCGAAGTTCTCAAAGAGAAGGATACATTGGGTTGGTCTTGTTTAGGCGGACAGTCTCTTGCTAATTTTGAGAGATGTGTTTAGACTCAAATTATGTCGCGTTCCAGCTCGGCGCGTTTGAGTTGCGCTTTAAGCCGCTCATTTTCAGCGATCAATCCATTGTTGCCCGCCTGCTCGAGCGGGTACTTTTTATAGGCATACTTCCAGGTGTGCAGTAGTTGGTCGCTGATGTTGAGGCTCTTGGCCACTTGAGCCACGGCTTGACCTTCGTCAAGCACCCGCAGGGCTTTCGCCTTGAAGGCTTTGTCAAACTTGCGTGAGGCGGTAGTTGGTTTGTTGGGACTTGCCATGATAACCGAAGTTACGCAAGATTACTGTCCGTATGGAGACGACCATACCATTATCCCGTCCAACTTCTCTGTCAGCCACTAAGGGGGTGAAGATCGACAGTCAACAGCAGATTAAGGACATCTTTGCCCTACACCGTCGCCGATATGGCCCCCGTCGATGGGTAGGCGAGCTAAAAGATCGAGGCATTGGCGTAAGCCGGGATTTTGTGCATAAAATGCACAGTACTATGCACTTCTGCTTGTGACGGTTTTGATTTATTGACAACCAATTGTTGTGCATTCATTACTTTAAACTCGTTGCCACGTCTTGTTATAATGCTCATCGCAATGAGTTTAAAGCAATCATATACATCCCCAGCAGAACGGAACACGAACGGGGCGGTTTCTTTCGTCTATTAATGGTCTTTTTTTAGAACAACCGAAGAGGCAGAAAACCATTCCCCGGTTGGGAACAGCTTTTTTGTTGGGGATATATGTTACCGGGTGCGGGCAAAATCGAGAGTGACGCTGGTGCCTCGTGCGGTGCCCTGCGTGATATCATGCCGCAATTTGCCATCGAGTTGCCGGGTGAGGAGGGCCACCAACTGCGTGCCGAAGCCAGTACCCGACGATGCGGCGGTGGTTTTGCCCACACCGTTATCGGCCACCATGAGCCGGAGGTGGTCCGCGCCGAGGTCATTCAGTTCGATACGTACCCAGCCCGGCTGCTGGTTGGGAAAGGCGTATTTGAGGGCATTACTCACTAACTCGTTGACAATCAATCCTAACGACAGCGCCGTATCTACGTCGATGGCCAATTCTGGCATGAGGCATTCGATGCTAACGCGCTGGGTAGCATTGTAGGTATCGAGTAGGGTTTCGGCCAACCGGTGAAAGTACGACCGCATCTCGATGAGGGCTACGTAGCGGTCCTGATAAAGTTGCTGATGCAAAATGCCCATGCTTTGCACCCGGTTTTGGCTAGCGCGTAGCACATCCTGCACGACAGGGTCGTTGAGTTGGGCCGATTGGAGTTCGAGCAGACTTGACACAATCTCCAGATTATTCTTGACACGGTGGTGAATTTCTTTCAGCAACAGTTCATTCTGGGCGTTTTTTTGCGCAATCTCATCGCGTTGTTGTTTGATAATCACTGCTTCGTGCAGGGCCTGCTTGCGGGCCTGCTCGCGGAGTCGGGCCTGCATCAGGTACCATAAACCAATCACCGCTAACAACCCATATATCGAATAAGCCCACGGAGTTTGCCACCAGGGCGGACTGATACCAATACGGAGGGGAGCTGCCAGGGTGGTCCAGACGCCGTCTGTGTTACGGGCTTTCAGGTGGAACAGGTACGTTCCCGGTTTCAGTTGAGCAAAATCGACGGTATGTTTGGGGCCTATACTTACCCATTGCGGCGGCTCATCGACGCCACTCAGGGCGTAGGCATATTCCCGACTGGCCGTGTTGCGGTAGTCGAGCAGCGCAAATCGGAGTTCAAGGGTGTTTTGTCGGTACGACAACGTCAGGTCATTGGTTCGCCAGTATTGTTGGGGCAGTGGCCTCATCGTTTGGGTTTCATCGGCATCAAAACAGGATACCGCCACCAACCGCAGGGGCGACGGTGTTCGGGAGGCGTTTTGATTATAGGCTGGCCTAAACCGCCGCAGGTTGTTCTGGCAGCCGAAATAAATCTCGCCGGTGAGGGGCTGAGCGGCAATGGGGGTGGAATAGGGCGAGGTTCCCACAAACTGCGGAAACGTGGTTACCTGCCCGGAGACGGGGTCGATACAGGAAACCACCTGATTCTGATTGAACCAGATGTTGCCGGTTTCGTCCAGCGCGGAATTGCCAAAGTAATCATCCGTAAACCCGTCGGAGAGGCCGTACTTTTTGAACCGCCCTGTTTTGACCGACAGCCGCTGTAACGGGGCGGTGTACCCACTCATCACCCACACATCGCCCTGCTTATCGACTAGCGGGGTGTAGGTATAGTTGCTGGCTAATCCGTAAGGGTCGCCTTGCCGGAGCATATACCGCTGCACCTGACGGGTACGTTTGTTTACCCGGCACAGTCCGTTGGCCGATCCACACACCCAAACGGTGTTCTGCGCATCGACGGCAATTTTCTGGAGGTTGTTGGAAGGCAGGCTGTTAGCGTCGGCCGGGTTCTTTTTCCATTGCTCATAGACGCTCACGAGCCCCGTTTCCAGCGATAAACTACCTTTCGGGATGCGGAAAAGGCCATAGCCCCAGGTCGAAATCCAGAGATCGCCGTCATGGTCGAGGGCCGAGCAGATGGGAGTCTGGATGGGTTTGCCTTTCCCTGCCGGAAACCGGAGGGGGCGGGAAAGGCCCGTTTTCTTATTGAAGATAAACAAGCCATCGTCTTCCGACATAACCAGCAGATAGCCATCAGCCAGTACACTACAGGAAAGCACATTGGGTCGTTTGAGCACAAATCGGGTGTCGCCCCGGTTCGGATCGTAGCGAATCAGACCCAGGGCCGTACTGATCCACAGCAGGCCGCTCGAGTCGGGTAAGATGTCCGTTGCCAACGGCCTGACGCCGCCCAACGTCGGCAATTGAATGTTGGGATAGCGCTCCTGACGACCGTCGAAAAAGAGGGGATTTTTGTCGCTAAGCCGCTCCAGCCAGATCAGCCCCTGCCGGTCTTCGTAGAGCGTTACAAACCCGGATAACTGCTCCTGATTGTCGACGGCTACCGGCGTGCAATGCTCTACCACGGCCCGATCGGCCGAAATGCGGAAAATATCGTTCTCGCAACAGAGCCAAAGCCGCCCCAGCCGGTCTTCCAGGATCACTTTCGGAAACGGAATCGCTTTTCCCCCGGCCGTCTGTTTGGTAAACGAGGTGAGTTGCCCGGTTTCAGGATTGAATACCCGTAGCCCGGTTTGGTTGGGAACACCCATCCAGAGCAGGCCCCGGTGATCTTTACAGAGACTACCGGAGGTACTCAGCCTACCGGTTGAGCTGGAAGATACGCCTTGTTTATCGAGTGGGACATAATGCCATTGGTTACCAGCCAGGTCATAATACTCGAACCCGGCCGTGGTGCTGACGTAAATCTGGCTGGCCGTAACTACAATGGGCGACAGTGGGTTGCCCTGTAACGCCCCGACTTTACCGGGCTTGGGCAAATACCGGACAGTTCGGCCTGTTTTGGGGTCGAACCGATTCATGCCCCAATCGCTCCCGATCCAGAGTTTCCCCGCCGCATCACGTTGCAGAAACCGCAGGTTGTCGGACGATAAGCTAGCCTTGTCGGTGGGTACGTGCCGAAAGTGGGAGATCTTCCCGGTTTGCGGAGTATAGGCATTCAGGCCACCATCGCGGGTGGTGATCCAGAAGTTCCCCTGCTCATCTTGGATCATATCCACCGCCTGGGCAGACGATAACGAATTCAGATCGACCGGATTGGAGTGGATCGACTCAATTTCCTGGCCGTCGTAGCGGCTTATGCCATTCGAACTGACGAACCAGAGAAAATCGTCGCGGTCGGTAAAGAATCGATTGATGGTTAGTTGATTCCGGTTGCGGCCCAGCGTCTCTTTGGGTGGTTCGTTGAAATAAAGCACCGTGGATTGTGCCTGCCCGACAGATGCGGACAGGCACAATAGTACCAGGAGCCACCCAAAAACAACGTATCCATTCATACTGACCTGTTTAGTGGCCTAAGCTACTTCACTTGTCTTTCTGATCCTCGTTGTTGATATCGCGGATGCAGATAAATTTTCCGTCGCGTTTTTCAAAAATGCCCATGTATTTGCCGGTGCTCACTACGTTGCCAGCCGTGTCTTTAATCGTTGTCTTCCCCACCTCGGTCACTACGTTGCCATCGCCGTACACGTCCATCGTCTCGTAGGAAACCGTAGTCCCGGCCTTGCGCGCTTTCATACTTTTGAGCAACACCTGCCGGATAGCAGCCTTTCCCACGCACATAGGTTCGTCATCGGCCATTTCTACGGCATCGTCTGCGTAGAGTGCCATTACTTTGTCGATGTCCCTGGCTGTTGTGGCGCTGGCCCATTCGGTTTCGATCGCCTGTATTTCCGTTTTGATGGTGGCTGTATCGGGTTTAGCAGCTACCTGCTCCGTGGTAGTTTCTGCCTTCTGGGCGGGAGCGTTGCAGCCGGTAACGCAGACAGACGTACTGGCAACAACGGCCAGGAGTAGGGTAAATGGCGTGTTTTTCATGGTTGGTTTTTTAGAAATCATTACTTTACTGGTACAGGCGGAGCGGCAGACTCGTGGTAGAATGTCGCCTTCCACGCGCCGTTGATTTTAGTGAAGAGCATCGTTCCCGCTACGTGTTCGTACTTTATTTTCTGGCTGGTTTTGAGCGTTGCATTCTGTTCCATCGAGAACGTATAAAGCACCAGTGAGTCCGTCAAAACACGAATCGCTTCCTTTTGGGGCACGACGCTCAACGTCGTCATCTGGCTAAACCCGTCTGCGTTCAATTTTTTTAGCGCGTTATAGTCACCGAAGGTGCCATCGGGGTTGACAGCCTGAAAATCAGGCGTATTCTCGAAGTACGTCATGCACTTATCGATGTCCAGTTTTTCGACCTGTTGGAAGAATTCTTTGATAAGGCCAGAAATTTCCTGTTCGATCGCCTGCTTTTTCTCAGCGGTCATGACGGGTACGTTAGTGGTGGTGGTTTCCTGTTTATTGGTGTTGCATCCAGTAGTGCAAACAGACAGGGTCACTGCGACAAAAAGGGTCAGAATGGGGGCTAATGGGTTGGTTTTCATTAGGGGTTCAGAAGTTAACATGGGGATCTGTCAGTCGGATTGATTGAGGTTATCGACCTACTTAGCCGTAGGTTCCGCCACCGGATTCCACATATCGTAGGTTTGGAGCCACTTGCCTTCAGCATTGCGTTTAAGAACGATGGTATATTTTATTTTTTCGGTCGCGATTTTCCCGTCAGTGCCTTTGAAGCGAAGGTCAGCCGTCCCGATTTCATAACCTAAGTCGCCGTTGCTGCCCGTGGCGATCGTCGAGACGGTGCCATCGACATAGCCCGCGCCATCCAGGAAGCCCTGCCAGTATTTTTGTATGGCTTCTTGACCCGTCACGTTGGGTTGGCCGGGCGGTAGTATTACGGCATCGTCGGCGTAGCAATTAGCGGCTGCTTTGGCATTCTTAGCATTTAACGCTTTCGCAAAATCGCGGTTTACCTGCGAGAGTTCCCCGGCAGTGGCGGGCCTTTTTTCGGCAGATGAATTACAGCCTACAGTGAACACAAGTATACCGACAAAAGCCGCCAGAGTTAGGATAAATTGGTTGGTTTTCATAGAGCTTAATTTGGTTTTAGAGTTAAAAGATTACTGATTAATTCAGTTTATTGTGTCGATTAGTTTCCAGATTTTTTGATTCACTAATTGCCGTGTCACTTCTAATTAGATTTACACAGTGGCGACCGTTAAATCCAATTCCATAAATAACAAATAGTCTTTAAATGCTGCGGGAATTTCCATTTCTGGATACGCGTCAATGTCACGAAATCCGAAACTTCTATATAAAGAATGAGCTGCTTCCATAAACTTCGGACTGTCGAGCCGGATTTTTTTATAACCGACCTTTTTCGCTTCAAGTAAAAGGCTTTCGAGGATAGCTCGTCCAGCCCCAATTCGTCGACTAGCTGGATGGACAAACATCCGTTTTATTTCACCGATTTCGGGGCTGATACGTTTTAGACTGCCAAGTCCACAGATTTTACCTTCATAATTAGCCAGGATTAGCTGTCCGTAAGGTGGTTGAAACTTGTCAATCTGTTGGATATCCTGGTCAACAGCTTCTTTGGGATTATGAGGATGGACGCCATAGCGTTCCTGCATATTGTCGTTACCCCAAACTAAATAATCAAACCATAATTTTTTAACGGCTTCCAGGTCGTCAGGAATGACAATAGTTCTTGTTTTTACTGTTCCAATTTTGCCCATTTCCTAAATAGGTTTTGGTTGTTTATTTTCTGTGGTAGCCTTGCAGCTAACGGCTTGGGTATTGCCAAAGGCGGGGATTTTTAGCACAAAACGGGGCCGCCCGAGCGGTTCAATGGAAACGTTGCACAAATGTCCAATTGAAGCATTTTAGCCCCGCTTTTTCATTACAATGTTAGGGCAGTTTTGTCCCTCGCAATTATGTCAAAGGTAAACCTGCAAACCATTTTGCGAATGTTTCCCAAAATCCGATTTGTACCTGAAAAATAAGTAAGGAATGTACGAAAATATACAAACTAAGAACAAGCGGAAAAACCCATCTGCCTTTTTTCTGTTTTCTTTCGACAACCATTAAAGCGATTAAAATGGTGTATACAAGTCCGATTGTTGTAAGGAATCCAACGGGAACACTATCGGTAATTTCAATGAGAAATCGGGAAAGAGCAGGTTCTATAAATACAATTCCCGTTGCTATCATTGCTCTTGCATGGATGTTAACGTCTCGCCGATGCACAATAGCAATGATATACATGATTCCCAAAATCAACAGGTCTTTAAACGGTAGCAGCAAATGTGGTGAAGGTCCACTCAAAGAAATTTCGCCGTTTACAATGTCTATCCGTTTTTGAAGTTGAACATGTGTCAGTAGAATAACGGAAATAAATAATAACGGCATTACTATGTAACTCAGTTTCCCAATGACTTTATGAAGAGCAAGTTCCTTTTTTCTGATTAAAATTGGCTGAATGATTAATACTAAAACCCACAAAGTCATTATAACAGCGTGAAAATGAAAATAGAAGTTGTAGTCGTTTGTTCCGGGAAAGAGTTTTGAAAAATAGCTGTCCCAAAATCCCAATAAAACCAATATTGGCAGTCCGATAAAATAGTAGCCTGAGTTGTCGAAGCGTATTTTTTTTGTGATTGCTACCATATTAATTTGTTTGGTTACACGTTGTTTGGCTTGCGAATTGCCGGGATATTGCCGCTAATTCGCCGAATTCCTGTTGTTCCATCCCGAATGGATTGATCACAGATAGCTTAGCCACCACTGCTCTTTATGCGTTGTCTTGTAGGCATCAAACCAGCGACACAGGGGGTACAACGACGCGATAACGGCTATCCAGATGAGGTAAACCACCCCAAGGTTGTAACCTCCATCGCCGGGTAGAACAAACCGCATCGGTATGGTTTACAGCGATTTATCGGCCTCCGTCATGGTATGGCCAGCGGCAAAAAAGACAAGCATGCGCAGGGTATGCAGCACATACCAGTGGATCGTGTAATAAAAAAAGGCCGTTCGTCCGTAGGTGCGCAGCACGCCCGTCACGCGATTGTGTACATTCTCCAGCAACGCCAGTCCCAGCAGTCCCGGCCCTACCGTGATGCACATATACAGCAGCGATGGGGGGTATTTATGCACCTTCAGGAACGAGAACAAGGTGGTGAGGCCGTCTTTCTGGACGCTCCAGGGGAAGGGATCGCCGTATCCATTCAGCAAACGCAGCACCATGAATAACCCAATGGCGCCGGCACCGAGATAAACCAGCCACTGTTGACGCTTCGTGGCCGAAACCGCTGGCTCAAACAAACGGCCCAGGCAGTAGCCCAGCATCATTAGCCCCAGCCACGGAAGAAACGGGTACAGTACATTAATGACCCGGCCAGGCGCGTAGTCAAACACACGGTGATTGCCACCATGAAACAGCGCCCACCAAAAACCCGACGTAAATCCCGGTGCCTGTTCCACCGCATCCAGCAGATTATGGCCTAAAACGATCGCTAAACCAATGCTCAGTAGGACCCGAAACGGTAGCCACGTCAGCCCAGCCATGAACACCATGCTGATGCCCAGCGACCAGAAAACGACCAGCGTGATGGTATTAAACAGGGTAAATGTATCCGCCGGCACAATCAGAAGTACCTCGGCTACAATGAGCCATAGCCCCCGTTTCAACAGGAAAAGACTCAACTCGCTGCGCGATTTTCGTAAACCCTGCAAATAAATGGACGTACCTGACAGCAAGGCAAACGTAGGGGCGCAGAAGTGGGTAAGCCAGCGGGTTGTGTACAGGACCGGCGTGGTGGTAGCGAGATTGAGCGGGTCGTCGGTATAGGCCTGGGCGTGAAAGAAATCGCGCGTATGGTCCAGCGCCATAATAATCATAATCAGGCCCCGCAGTACGTCGATGGACTCGATGCGGCTTTTGATTAATGAAGGCACAGGGTTGAGAGAGCCTACGGTTACAGATGTGCGGAGGAGCGGAAGGGTCATCTCGGTGTAGCGGCTAATAGGCGTCTATGTATTCGGGAATGTTTTACCTAACCTTATAGGCTTCTAACTCAATTTCAATCAACTGACCGGGCAGTGCTAATTCCTTCACGCCAAACCACGATCCGGTCGGAAAGTGCTTTTTGTAGATCGTATTTCGGTACCCCGCCTGTTTCTCAAATTCGGGCATGTTCGTGGTCAGAATATTTTCCACCACAACGTCGTCCCAGGTGTAGCCGTAGTGCTTCAGGATCTTGTCCAGATCGGCGTAACAGTTTTTCATCTGTTGCCCCAAATCACCTTTAGCCGTCAGGTTTCCTTTCTCGTCCATACTGACCGCACCCGATATGTTCAGTTCATTGCCAATCCGAACGGCATGGGAATAGCCGTACGCTTTCTCGACGTCGGGGCGTAACATAAAATACTCCGGTGCATCGGATTGAGCCGCTGGTTTCTCATCTGCTTTTTGGGGAGCGGTAGTACAACCGACGGTAAACAGGATCAGGGCGGCAAAAAGGGGCAGAACGGGGGCGAGTGGGTTGGTTTTCAACGACTTGGTTTGGTTGTTTCGCCCGGTTTGCGACGCGGCAAACCGGGCGAATGTGGTGTGGGATAGAGTCGATTATTTCTTGCTCATAATCAGCATGGTAGGCTTACCAATGACACCGTCTTTCCGCATCGTTTCTGCCAAATCCGGGCGGGCGAAAAAAGCCTTTGGTGCGTCGGGTGAGGCCCACTCGCTGATGATACAAACCGTGTTGGGGTCGTCGGCCAGCGTACTGACTTCGGCACTTAGTTCACCCGCCAGCATTCGTTCGTTGTAAAACAGATCGAAGCCTTTTTTCCAGGCGGCATAGTCGGCCACTTTGTGATAGACCATCGCTTTGACGAGATTGGATTGTGTGTTGCGGCTGATCTTCCACTGCCCGTTCTCTTTGACCGCCGTGTTGCTGTAAGCCCCCTCCCTCACGATCCGTTCTCCTTTTGCCGACCGCCCTCTTAGATGATAGGTTCCCGTGAAAATCACGCTGCCATCGAATTGCGGGCTAACATTAGCCAGCGAAACGACATTGGTCACGTCGGCATCGACAAACCCCTGTGTGTAAAAGTCAATTATCGCAGCCCCTTTTGTAGTGGTGCCGTCCGTAGCCGTCCGCACGGCATCGGCGGTGAACATCGTTTTCAGGGTCGCTGCCTCCTCGCGGTTGAAGGCATCCTGAAACCGCTTCATCAGGTCGCGCATCTCAAGCAGCACCGTGTTCATGGCCCATTTCACCTGCGAAATCTTCCACTGCCCGCCGACCTTGCCGATCAGCATCTCGTAGGTGCCTGCCGTGGGGTTGAGCTTCGCGCCGGTTTTCCGCACAAAATCGTAGCCGCTGACGGTCGTGCTGACTTTTACCTTACCATCGGGCTGTGCCTCGGTGCTGACCACCGTGAAGTCCATATACGATCCGGCCGTTTCGCCGAAATCGCGTACATAGTCGGCTTCAACATCGGCTTTAGAACCGGGCGTTACACTGCCATCGGGGTTTACCCAGCCCACATTGTCGGCAAAAAGGGTCATCAGCGTGGGCCGGTCGCCTTTGTTGTAGGCTGTCTGGTAGGTTTTGGTAAAGGCAACAGCCTCGGGGTTGAGGCCCTGAGCGAGGGTGGTGGCTGCGAAGGCCGGGAGAAGCAGCAGCGTCAACAGCCGGGCCATGACGAGAAATAAGTTACTGGTTTTCATGGGTGTGTATGGTTATTTGGGTTGATTGTGTGAATGCATGAGCTAGTGCCTTACTACACGGCCCACGACGTACCTACCCCGTTGCTGGTAGCCGATACGTACCGCTGGGTCGGAATAGAAAAAGGCCACTCCAACGGAGCAGCCCTGTAAATCAACCCTAAAGACTATTGGCAGGCAACCCCGCCCGGACGAACGTCCCCTTTTGTTATCCCAAACCCGCTTCCATTTGTACAGGTAACTGAGCGGTCACACCATTCTGATTCGGCGGAGCAGCTCGTCGCGGAAAATGTGGCCCAACGGAACGGTTTTGCCCCCTACCGTGAGGCGGTTTTCAGCCACCTCGTCTACCCGCAACAGATTGACCATATATGAGCGGTGTATCCGAAGAAACTGCTGTGTGGGAAGGGTCTCTACCAGTATTTTTAATGGTGTCGTAAGGGTATACTGCTGCCCGGCAGTAAACAGATGGCAGTAGTTTCGGTCGGCCTCAAGGTAGAGAATATCGGCCAGTGCAATACGCACCATGCGATCTTTGTGACGCACAAAAATCCGGTCGTTCAAAACATAGGGTGCCTCGTTCTGTTCCAGTGACGTGGAGACGTCGGCCGTGGGCGGCTGGGTACGTTCAGGTAGTAAACTCAGTGTGAGTTCAATGGCCCGTTGCAGGTCGAGGTTGTTGATGGGCTTACCTATAAAGGCATAAGGGTGAGTGGCTTTTGCCCGGTTGAAGGTCGCCTCGTCGGTGTTGGCCGTCACAAAGATGACCGGAATGGCACCAAGCTCATGTAACGCCTGCGCCGTTTCGATGCCATCGGTCGCGCCACGCAACTGCACGTCGAGCAATACGATATCCGGGCGGTTGGCTTCGGCATGTTGGAGGGCCTCTTCGCCCCGAGCCACCACCCCTGTTACCTCATAGCCGAGGCTTGTCAACAGCAGGACGATTTTGGCCCCGATAATCATATCATCCTCCACGACGAGCAGTCTGACGGGCGACCCATCGGGGCTGGATGGCTGAAAGGGCATAGCTTGGTGCATCGGTAACGAATCGGTTCGTCAATATAGCTTCATTTAAGCAATTACACTTGCCCCCCTATCCCTGTTGTGGCTAAGGTCTTATAATTGAGCCGATATACTCTGTTGGCTACTCCAGTACCCCAAACCCCACTAAACAACCTCTGAGACAGAATCAGACCAAGCGGTGTATGATACCTTATATTGTCTTAGCCTGAAATAGGTTGTCCGTTTTTTACGCAAAAACGACAACCATGCAAGACACATTCGCGACCTGCTCAGTCGCTTCCAATACAGTAAGCAACTTAAGGAGACAGTTGTTTTCCGCAGCCGGACGATGCGGTAGACAACCCGCAAAAACTGTAAAGCTAAAGCCGGACGAGACATTTTATAGGCAAGACAAGAATTAACTACTTTTCAGATGTGTCTCAGCGACGATCGCTTTCGTCACAATCATGAGTATGTATAACGGTAGAGGCAAATAAAATGAGTAAACGTATCCCTATTTATCAGTTGATCGAGCGGAAATGGGACATTGATGGGTTTCCAACTTACTTCTTCGGAGCCGACAAGAAATTATACCGATTCGACGCGCGAGGACGGCTTCAGCAGAACAAGCGAATCATGCTTCGCTATACGGCTGGGTACGTACTCAAAAGCCGCTTCTACAGCCTGTCACAATTGCGCCCGTTGCTGCGGCGGCATGTTGAAAGCGATCAAGGCAGCTTGATTCCCTGACGGTTTCCGGGATGGTACTGGCAGGAAGAAAATGTGTTGGGCGGATCGAGGTCGAGCTTCGACCATAAGCCTGACATACTCCACGGCTGGTGCCGTGGATGACTTATAGGTTGTCTAGAGGGGACCTGATCGCGCTGATCTTGTCGGCGGTGACGTGGGTGTAGCGCATGGTGGTCAGGATGCTTTCGTGACCCAGTAACTGCTGGATGTAGCGAATGTCGGTGCCCGATTCGAGCAGGTGCGTGGCGAAACTGTGCCGCAGGGTATGAATACCGCCCTTTTTCAGGATACGGGCAAACCGGACCGATTCGCTGTATACGTGCTGCACGGTGCGCTTGGCCAGGGGTTCATGGAGGTCGGCATTCTCGAAGAGGTAGGTTTGGGGAGCGTAGATCCGCACGTAGTCGTCGAGGTACGTTAGCAGCTTTGGCGACAGCATGACGATGCGGTCTTTTTTGCCTTTCCCTGCTTTGATATAGATCAGGTTACGCCGCCGGTCAAAGTTGGTCAGTCGAAGGTGGGTGACTTCATCAAGCCGTAGCCCGGTGGCATACACGAGTTGAAACAATGTCCGGTATTTCAGGCTGGTGGTGGCTCCAAAAATGGCTTTTACCTCGGCAACGTTATACACCGCCGGCAACGTGTCGGCCTGACGTGGATAGTCGATCTCGTAATACGTTTTGTCGCGTTGCAGGAGCTTCTCCTGGTAAAACTTCCAGGCGTTGATGTGTACGTTGACCGACGAACTGCTGAGGTGTTTTTTGTCGATCAAAAAAAGCAGGTACGTTCGAAAATCGGCTTTTGTCAGTTCATCGAGTGGCCTGCTGCCCGCATACCGGATCAGGGTGGTAAGTGCCTGTTTGTAGTTTTTAATGGTTTTGGGACTATAATTCCGAATACGCATCCGGTCATAAAGGGCACAGATTACGGGGTGACTGTCGAACCCGGTGGCTAACGGCACGTGCCGAAACGACTTACGGGTACGCTGTAGCTCTGCGAGTTGAACACCAACGGGCGGCCAGGCAGGATTAGTCGCCTGCTCGACAGCAACATGACTCGCGGCGGGTTTGTAGAGCCTGACCACGGCTTCATCGAACCGGCAGTAGTCTTTACCAAATAGCCGACCTAGTTGCACAACCGATTCGCGCGTGTTGGGTACGGTCCAGCAATGGCGCGAATAACTCCACCGACGGCCAGGTACGTTGCGGATGAGGTCGTTGGCGGCAATGTCTGCTGGAAACATGACAGTAAGCAGCGCCGGATCTTTCTGGTCGATACGGATGGTAATCATGGAGACGCACGAAATTTAGACCAATGAACAAAATTGTAAGTAATGATCCAAATCAAACCTATAAGGCCTGGGCTGCCCCGTTTAAAACCTTATAGGTTTGCGCTCATCCTTACAGCTCAAACGTAATGCCTTGTGCAAGTGGCGTGGTGGTGCCGTAATTGATGGTGTTGGTCTGACGACGCATGTAGGCTTTCCAGGCGTCGGAGCCGGATTCGCGACCACCGCCGGTTTCTTTTTCACCGCCAAAAGCCCCTCCTATCTCGGCACCCGACGTGCCGATGTTGACGTTGGCAATACCGCAGTCGGACCCGGCAACGGATAGAAATTGCTCCGATTCGCGCAGGTTCAGGGTGAAAATGGCCGACGAAAGGCCCTGTGGCACGCCATTTTGAAGGGCAATGGCTTCGTCGAGCGTCGTGTAGGAGATGACGTAGAGGATTGGCGCAAAGGTTTCGCGCTGCACAATGGGCCAGTTATTTTGAGCCTCGGCCACGCAGGGTTTCACATAACAGCCCGATTCATAGCCTGGTCCGTCAAGTACGCCCGGCTCCACAATGAATGCTGCGCCCGCCGCCCGGATCTCGTCAACAGCTTTCTGGTAGTTTGCCACCGCGTCTTTGTCGATCAGTGGTCCGACGTGCATGTTGACATCCAGCGGATCGCCGATACGGAGTTGGGCATAAGCACGAATCAGCCGGGTACGTACTTCGGGCAATAGGCTTTGGTGCACGATCAGTCGGCGGGTAGTGGTACAGCGCTGTCCGGCCGTGCCGACGGCACCGAAGACAATGGCCGGAATGGCCTGGTCGAGGTCGGCGTGGGGCGACACGATGATGGCGTTGTTACCGCCCAGTTCAAGCAGGCTACGGCCCAGTCGTTCAGCCACGGCCACGGCCACGGCTTTGCCCATCCGGGTGCTGCCCGTTGCCGACACCAACGCCACGCGGGGGTCGTGCGCCAGCCATTCGCCGGCATCACGCCCCCCCGATACGAGGCACGATACGCCTTCGGGTACGTCGTTGTTTCGTAATACGTCCTGAATGATCTGCTGACAGGCAAGGGCCGTGAGCGGTGTTTTCTCCGATGGCTTCCAGATACATACGTCGCCGCATACCCAGGCCAGCATGGCATTCCAGGACCAGACGGCGACGGGGAAGTTGAAGGCGGAGATAATGCCCACGATACCCAGCGGGTGGTACTGCTCGTACATGCGGTGGGCGGGACGTTCGGAGTGCATGCTGAGACCATACAGTTGCCGCGACTGGCCCACGGCAAAATCGCAGATATCGATGATCTCCTGCACTTCACCGAGTCCTTCCTGCAATGATTTACCCATTTCAAAGCTAACGAGCTTGCCCAGGTCGCTTTTGTAAAGCCGGAACTGGTCGCCCATCTGCCGAACAATGTCGCCGCGCCGGGGCGCAGGTACGTTACGCCACGTTTTGAACGCCGACTGTGCCGTTTCTACCACGCGATCGTAGTCGGCGCGGGTCGAGGCGTAAACGCGGGCGATCAGGCTACCGTCGGTGGGCGAATAAGAGTCGATTGTTTTGTCGCCATGATGCCAGAACTGTTGGCCGGTACTGGTACCAGGCTTGTTTTTGTGCTGCGGAACGGGGAGGATATTTTCCATTGATGAAGATAGTTAACAGCCTTCAGTCCTCTGTTTTCCGTCCTCTGTTGCGGTGCAACATCACATTACTTGCCAAGAAGCAGCGCAACAGAGGATGGAAGACAGAAGACTGAGGACTTATTATGACAATCGATCTTTAAAACTCTCGTAGCCATATTCGCGAACAAGACGGAACGAGCCGTCTTCTTTGGCGATACCGATGGCGGGCAGGTTCACCCCGTTGAAGGTGCTGGTTTTCACCATCGTGTAGTGAATCATGTCTTCGAAGATGATCCGGTCGCCCACGTTCAGCGGTTCATCGAAACTATAGTCGCCCATGAAGTCACCGGCCAGGCAGGTCATGCCACCGAGGCGATAGGTTGGTTTTCCGGCAACGGGTTCCTGATAGGCGTCGCGGATGCGGGGCTTGTACGGCATCTCCAGCGTGTCGGGCATGTGGGCGGCAAACGATGTATCGAGCACGGCCACGGCTATGCCCTGGCTGTCGAACACGTCGAGCACGGTGCTGACCAGCACGCCGGTTTGCCAGCCAATAGCCGAGCCGGGTTCCATGATTACCTCTACGTTATATTTTTGGCGGAATGCTTTCAACAGCCCGATCAGGTGCTGCGTGTCGTAGCCTTCGCGGGTCATCAGGTGCCCGCCGCCCATGTTTACCCACTTCACCTGCTGGAGCAGATCGCCGAATTTATCTTCGAGCGCGGCCAGGGTACGTTCGAGCGTAAACGAGTCATTTTCGCACAGGGTGTGAAAGTGAACACCTTCGATCTCAGGGGGAAGCGTATCGGGCAGTTTGTCGCGCGTAACACCCAGCCGTGAACCAGGCACACACGGATTATACATAGCTGTAGCTACTTCCGAGTACTGCGGATTCACGCGAATACCGAAGGAAGGGAGTTTAAAGTCAAAAGGTCTAACGTCCAATGGTTCAAAGGCCAAAGGCTCCGCCGTAGCGGTTGCGCTGCCTGGTAGCGAATCAACTGCGACGAGAGAGCCTTTAGACTTTAGACCTTGAATTTTAAACTTAAACCGCTCCCACTGCGTCCAGGAGTTGAACGTTACGTGGCTGCTGCGGCTGAGTATTTCGTCGAATTCATCATCGCGGTAGGCAGGTACGTAGGCATGGGCCGGCACGCCCATGTACTCGTTGACCAGTTTGATTTCGTTGAGGCTACTGGCCGTGGCACCGCTCAGGTATTCATGCACAAGGGGGAAGGCACTGAACATCGAAAAGCCTTTCAGGGCCAGAATGATGGTTACGCCAGCCTCGCGCTGCACGGAGTCGATGAGTTGTAGATTTTGACGGAGTTTGGCTTCGTCGAGCACAAAGCAGGGCGACGGTGCCTGCTCAAGTCTAGCTGTTTCTGGATACATGGTGCAAAGATAACACGTGGCTTCACCTCACCGATACGTCGGCGACGTATCGGTGAGGTGAACAGGCTTGCAGTAGATTGTGTTACCTTTGCAGTGCGATCTAAGCCATTTGTATGCTCGATTTTCTGACCCGTGCCCTCACGGGCGATGCCCCTGAAAGTGGGCCCGCTCAACCACCCCGCCTGTATGCCCCATCGCTGACCGAATACGTTCGGCGTGAGACCATTACCGTCAACGTTGGCAACGTACCTATGGGCTCGGCCTACCCTATCCGGGTGCAGTCGATGACCACCATCGATACTATGGATACGCTGGGTTCGGTGGAGCAGTCGATCCGGATGATTGAGGCGGGCTGCGAGTACATCCGAATTACGGCACCCAGCGTGAAAGAAGCGCAGAATCTGGAGAATATCCGTAAAGAACTGCGGGCACGGGGCTACACAACACCCTTGATCGCCGATATTCACTTTACACCCAACGCGGCCGAACTGGCAGCTCGTGTAGTTGAAAAAGTCAGGATCAACCCCGGCAATTACGCCGATCGGAAACGCTTCGAGCATATCGACTATACCGACGATTCATACGCGGCTGAGCTGGAACGGATTCGCGAGAAGTTTCTGCCGCTGGTTCGTATTTGTAAAGAATACGGCACCGCCATGCGTATTGGCACCAACCACGGCTCGCTCTCCGACCGGATTCTGAGCCGATACGGCGATACACCCGTTGGCATGGTGGAGTCGGCGCTGGAATTTTTGCGTATCTGCGAAGACGAGCAGTATTACAATATCGTGCTGTCGATGAAATCGAGCAACCCGCAGGTGATGGTACAGGCCTACCGGCTGCTGGTTCACCGGCTCGACGAAGAAGGGTTAAAGCCTTATCCGCTCCACCTGGGTGTAACCGAAGCGGGCGAAGCTGAAGATGGGCGCATCAAATCGGCGCTGGGTATAGGTACGTTGCTCGAAGATGGCCTGGGCGATACCGTCCGGGTTTCGCTCACCGAAGATCCTGAACTGGAGGCACCCGTGGCGAAAGCCCTGATCGACCGCTACACAACCCGTGCTACCACCGCCAGCCCCATTCCTGCCCTGACCGAACTGCCCTACAATCCATTTCAGTACACCCGTCGGCATACGCACGAGGTAGCCAACTTTGGCGGAACGAACGTACCCAGAGTTCTGGCCGATTACAGTCAGATTCCGGTGCAGGAAACCGATGTGCTGAAAGCTGTTGGCCACTTTTATTTGCCCGTTCCCGACAAATGGGCGATGAACGATCTGGGCGTCGACTACCTGTATACGGGTAGCACCCCCGCCGGTTTTATGTTGCCCAACGGCCTTAGAGAGGTTCAGAGCTACAACACATGGCGTGCTCAGACCGACACCCTGACAACGCACCCGATGCTGACCGCAGCGGAGTATCTGTTGGCCCGCTCGCAGCCACAGGGGTTGCACATCCGCCTCAACTTCGTTCAGTTTGCCCTGACCGACCTGACCGACGAACTGGCCGAAGCCTTTCGACTGGATCATAATCTGGTGGGCGTAGTGACAACCACCAACACGCACGCCATGCCCGAGTTGCGCCGGTTGTTTGTTGAACTCGTCAGGCGCGATCTCACGCTGCCTGTTGTGGTGCAACGCGGTTACCCAGCCATTAACCCTGTCGATCTGCCCCTGTATGCGGCTACCGACGTTGGCGGCCTGCTCATTGATGGTTTCGGCGATGGCGTATTCCTGCAGGCTACCCGGCAAGATGAGTTGAAACAACTGAACGGCCTGGCCTTTGGTATTTTGCAGGCTGCCCGGACGCGTATCACCAAAACCGAATACATTTCATGCCCTTCCTGCGGCCGCACATTGTTCGATTTACAGGAAACCACGGCCCATATCCGGCAACGGACCGACCATTTGAAAGGCGTAAAAATCGGGATCATGGGCTGTATCGTCAACGGCCCCGGCGAGATGGCCGATGCCGACTATGGGTACGTTGGTATTGGTCGTGATAAGATCGCCCTGTATCGGGGTCAGCAGGTAATGAAAAAATCTGTACCAGCCGCCAATGCCGTTGATGAATTGATCGAACTGATCCGGGAAGATGGCCGCTGGCTGGAGCCCGCTCAGGCCGCCGCCCTGTAGGGCCGTACCCCTAAAAAACCAGGCATCTGATAAACCTTTTTGCCCCGCAAAATGCTATAGTAGTAGGTGTTCGGTTGCTCAGTCAATGACTGATTTGGACTGCCACCTGCCAGATAAACACCCTTTAAACACACTTTCTGTGAGCCGTTTAGCTGATTATCTCAAAATAGGGCCTGTCTTCAATTACTTCCTGCGGGTATTCCGCAAACCAGACCCCAGCCACCCAACCAACGTTAACCTGCGCATGATGCATGGTATCAACCGGATATCGATCATCATGTTCCTGTTCTGTATCCTGGTGATGCTTTACCGGGCTTTCATTCGATGACCTTCGACGAACTGCGCGACTACTGCCTGAACAAGCCCGCCACCACCGAATCGTTTCCTTTCGACGAGACGACGCTGGTCTTTAAAGTGGCGGGTAAGATGTTTGCCCTTTCCGATATGGAAGCCCGGCCAATGCGCGTTAGTTTAAAGTGCGAGCCAGAGCGGGCCGTTGAGCTTCGTGAACTTCACGGAGCCATTCAGCCCGCTTTTCACATGAACAAAACACATTGGAACACAATCACCTCGGACGGGTCGCTTCGCGATAGTTTTATTCGCGAACTCATCGATCATTCCTACGAACGGGTGGTTGCCGGGCTCCCCAAAACCGTTCGCGAAAACCTGGCCACATCCCGATAATAGCGGCTGGTTTACACTTCCGGTTTTAATCGACTATATGTAATTTAGCAAGCTGAAGCGATAGGGTAACGTTATGGAAGTTGCACTACTGGGTTTACTGTTTATGATCTATCTGGTGATGCGTTATTACCTGATCGACCATGAAACACCCGCCGATAAAGACACGAAGCGGTTTCAGGAAGGCATCCTGCTTGTTAAACAGCGGGAGATCGAAACAGCCTTCGATTACTTTAATAATGCTGTATTGAAATACCCTAAATCGGCCGTGGCCTACGCCTGGCGTGGTAAATGCCAGTTGCTGGTGGGGAATCATTATTCGGCCATCTACGACCTCACGCAAGCCATCAGCATCGACAACACGCTCGCCGATTGTTACCTCGACCGGGGTATTGCGCTCTACAGCGTTGATCAGTTTACCGAAGCATTCCGCGAATTCGACAAGGCAGTTTGGCATATCCGCGACGAGCGCCCCGACGCCTACCGGTGGCGGGCAATAGCCCGGATTCAGCTCCGGCAGATCAGTCAGGCCGAAAACGATCTGCGCCGGGCTGTGCTGCTGGGCGATGAGAACGCCTTTCAGCTCCTTCGGCAACCTCCGTTTACACGACCGCTACCTGTTAACAGCAAACGGTAAAGCTATTGCCAATAGCTTTACCTCAATTTAAGCACACGCTTAGCGTAGAAGAATTCCAGTAAAGCTCCAGTTGAAGTCGTTATAGTCAGTTCAGTCACTGACTAATTTCTTGGATGGAGTGCCTGATCAGGCCCCTATTAATAAGCTACCTATACGACACAATCCGTAAGCAGTCAGGCAGGAGAACAAAGCTACGGTAAACCAGGTGATCCGCATAAGCAACGCATCAGGGCTAGTAGTTTCTAAGTACTTTTTAGTGATCATACCTATTAGACAACATAGGCGCCATTGAGTAACTATAAAGCAGTATAATTTAACGAAATTTTTACAAAAACAGCTTTTTCTAAACAAGAAGGTCTTGATTAACCCGCCTCCGCTTCATGTCAGCGTATCAACAGGAGCTTATGCTGGTTCGGGTGCCTGATCGCTGTACGTGTCGTACCTATAAGAAACAAAAAAGCCAGTCAGCAAAGTAGCTAACTGACTGATTTCTAGGTGATCCCAGTTGGATTCGAACCAACGACCGCCTTCTTAGAAGGAAGATGCTCTATCCAACTGAGCTATAGGACCAAAAACAGGTTATGTGTGGGATTAGTATCACGACAAACCTTAAACTAGTAAACACTCATGGTTGGGTGCCAGTAGCCTGACCTACTCAATGCTGAGCTATACGCCTCAAAAGTACGCATTAGAGGGCAAATTTCTCCAAAAAGCCACTCTTTACACCACTTTTCAGCTTATAAAATATCAACTCTAAGTAGCCAATTGTTTGTAAAGGCCTGATCCTTCGGGTTTAGCGCCCGTAAGAGCTAGCGGCTACCCTACGCAAAAATCGTCGTTGTGCGGCTACTTATTGGTCGCTCATCTAGCTGACTGAGCGGCAGGTTCCTTGCCGTTCGTTTTCTGCAATACTCGTTAAAAGCGGATAGCCTATCTTGCTTCTATACGTAAGCCGTTTACGGCCACCGCGCTTGCCGATTCAAGGCTAAACTGGTAGCCTATGGCATAACGTACACGTGATCGACTAGCTAAGATTAAGGCAAAAATGCTCTACTGAGCCGACTTTTCGTCTTGCTGAGTAGCAGCGGGTAATCCTTTGTCCAGCAACTCGCTTACGGCTTCACCTATCAGTAATTTTCGCCCTTTGGCTGCCTGGTCCAGTTGGTACTGTCGTACCCGCCGGTATAGTCCGGGTTCAATCCTAACGCTTAAGCGTTTCATAAGCTCTCCTCTTTTGTTGGATACATCCTAACCCTTTAGCAATCAGGCCGCAATACAATTTTTTACGCTTCTTCTGTTCACCATCCATCTCTGTGTCCAGTTGCAACTGTCTGATAGCAAGGTGTAATTCGTGGGGTATTTCTATGTAAACTCTCTGCATAATGCGGGTATAGGGCTATTATCGAAACACAGACCACCTCTGGTTACTAACGACTTTGTCTTACCTATAGATTTACATGGCCCAACAAATGAGTATTCGGTCTATCAATCTTTTTTAGTTAGGGTTATACAGCATATAGATTCTGTAAAGAGTATCCTGGTATGGACGTTCTAAACGAAAGCCATGTATGATATGGTAATTGATCAAGCTAAATTGGAGCATTGGGGACGTAGTGTGCTCATAAATGGCTTTCCCGAGGCAAGTCGTACACGTACCCAGAACCTGATTCGTGTGACACAACACGCGCAGAAACAGAGAACGGCGAATAATAAGCGCCTCGAAGACTGGGAAAAGCGCTGCAATCGGCTACAGGCTGCCCTCAAAGCGTTCAGAGAAGAGTCGAATTAGGCCCCATTTCTTTCACCAGCGCCTTGCCTATTTTAGGATTGCCGATAACTACTTGACTTTTGGTATTACCAGAGCTATACCGTTCTAGATTAGTACGTCAGGACAAGTAACCATCCGATTCTAACCGTTCCTGGTGTAGCAGGTCCTGGCCTGGCCGTAGGAACGCTGGTGTTGAACGTCGTCGGCAGCGTAGATAGCTGGTTACCCTGAAAAGCTGATTTTGCTGAGTCTAAAAAAGGAAAAGCCCGAAATCAGGATGATTCCGGGCTTTTATATAGTCGGGGTGGCAGGATTCGAACCTACGACCTCCTGCTCCCAAAGCAGGCGCGATACCGGGCTACGCTACACCCCGAGGTGTTAATCTGTTTACCATCCGGTGAAAATCTGGCAAACAAAGGTACTGCACTGATTGTGGCGGAGAGAGCGGGATTCGAACCCGCGGTACCCTTGCGGGTACGGCAGTTTAGCAAACTGCTGGTTTCAGCCACTCACCCATCTCTCCACTTGGCTGATCATCCTGCCGTTTCCCGCCTGATGAGGATGCAAATATAGAAGGAGAAATTACGTTTGACAACCCCCAGCCGCGAAATTCTTTACAATCCCGCTAATTTCGCAGCAGCTTGTTCCGCCAATTTCACACCACCAGCCCTACAATTCGCTGGGAGTGAGTCTACTGAGAAGGCACTTACCCGACCCGACAGCGAGCAAACTTTTTTTTATGAACTGGTTATTTTCGTTCTCATTAGTCGAAGCACTGCTCATTGGTCTTTTTTTGAGCTTCTACGCACTTTATTTCGTTCGGACACTCCGGCTGGCCCGGCAGTTACATACAACTCCCTGGTCGGTAGTACCCAAATTCGTACTCCGGTCACTCACGCTCTGCGTCCTGCTGATCGCACTGATGGGCCCTTTATTTGGCGAAGCTACCCGCGCAATGTCAGCTCAGGGGCGGGATGTATTTCTGCTACTTGACGTATCACGCTCGATGGACGCCACCGACGTAGCACCTACCCGCCTGGAACGGGCTAAATTCGCCCTCCAGCAACTCACCGATTCGCTGGTGACAGATCGATTTGGACTCATTGTTGTGGCCGACGAAGCCTTTGTGTTATCGCCTTTGACAACCGATCACCAGGCGTTGAACCAGTTGATGCAGGCCGTGCGCACCGATGCCAGCAATGGCGGCACCAACCTCTGCGAAGCCATTGACCTGGCTCGCGACAAAATGGTAACCGATTCGAGCACCCGGCAACGTACCCGGGCCATCGTTCTGCTGAGCGATGGCGAAAACTTTGGTAACTGCCCTCCCGCTACCCTGGCCCGGCTATCTCGCTACGATATTGCCCTCTTTACGGCAGGCATAGGTACAGAAACAGGCAGCACCCTTCGCAACGGAAGAACGTTTCTGATGGATGATCAGGGGCAACTGGCCCACACCCGCCTCAACCGCGATTTTCTGCGTAACCTGTCGCTCGGCTCATCAGGCCAATACATTGAGTTCTCTGATCACCTGGCCGACGATCTGGCTACCGGGCTGCGTGCGCTACCTGGTCGCACCATCAATCAGCGGCGGGTTACGGTCACCACCAACAAATACTATTATTTTCTGGGTATCGCGCTGTTCCTGATTATGCTTGATGTACTGATCACCGTGCGTACACTCCGGCTGTAAGCTCGCCAAGCAGATGTTGGCGACCGGCTGGCTATTACCCGGCACCTAATGTCCAAGTCGCAGCCGCTCTGACACATAAATTTCCGTACTTTTGATGCCAATATGATGCTTCTGGTCCGCCTGGTAAGTCTACTTATTATCGCCGCCCCCTGGTTCGAAACCTCGTTGGCAGAGACCAAACTGGGATTGATTTCGCAACGAAATCGGGTCCGCAGGCAAGCCCTCGCGGCCTATCAGGCCGGTCGTTATCAGGAAGCATTAACACATTATCGCTACCTAGTGCAAAGCAGTTCCACGCCTACGCCGGGCGAACGGGTGAATCTGGGTCACGTTTATTTCAGGCTTGGTCAATACGCGTCGGCCAAACGGCAGTATGAGCAAACAGACAGTACCGCAACACCTGACCTACAGGCAGTTGCAGCCACTCAGCTTGGCTTGTTGGCCTGCTTTAACAAAGATACCACCACCGCTCTGAGTCAGTTTCGCAATGCCCTGCTCAACAATCCGGATAACAAAGCGGCCCGCCAGAACTTTGAACTACTGAAGTTACGTTTTTCAGGAAAGCAGCCGCGCCGCAAAGCCATTCAGCAAACACCGCAACCCACGCCACAACCCGAGGCCATGCAGGGGCAACAGGCGGAAAAAACGGATCAGCAAAAAGATCGCCTGGACCGGTTTAGAAACACAACATTGTCAGACGAACAGGCCCGACAGGTACTCGACGCGCTTCAGGCCGACGACCTACCCTACGCGCTGTCGCGGCGACGGGCTGCCCAACAAAAAACCGACAAACCAACCGGACGGTGGTGAGTCATTCCGTTCATCAATACTCGATAAATCAATCATGCAGGATGTAGTTATCATATCGGCAGTACGTACACCTATCGGCAGTTTCGGCGGCGCGCTGTCAACGCTGTCGGCTACTGATCTGGGGGCGGCCGCCATCAAAGGAGCCCTGGAGCGGGCAGGCGTAACGCCCGACCAGGTTCAGGAGGTATACATGGGCAACGTCGTCTCGGCAAACGTGGGGCAGGCCCCTGCCAAACAGGCCGCCCTGAAAGCCGGATTACCCCCCACAATTCCCTGTACGACCATCAATAAGGTATGTGCGTCGGGTACGAAGGCAATTATGCTGGCCGCGCAGAGCATTCAGCTTGGGCTGATCGATGTGGCCGTTGCCGGTGGTATGGAAAGCATGTCGAATGTGCCCTACTACGTACCCAAGGCCCGATTTGGCTATAAATATGGCAACGCCGAACTGGTCGACGGTCTGGCTAAAGACGGTCTACTGGATGTGTACGATCAGTGCGCGATGGGCGTTTTTGCCGACGCCACAGCCGAGAAATACAACATCAGCCGCGAAGAACAGGATGCCTATGCGGTGCAGTCGTACCAACGGGCCGAAGCAACAACCAACGCCGGTCTGTTTGCGTCGGAAATCGTGCCTGTCGACGTACCTGGCCGAAAAGGGCCGGTTACCGTGACCGAAGATGAAGAATACAAAAATGTGTTTTTCGACAAAATTCCGACGCTGAAACCCGCTTTCACCAAAACAGGCACCGTAACGGCCGCCAACGCGTCGACCATCAATGACGGGGCTTCGGCCCTGGTGCTGATGAGCGCGACCAAAGCCGCTGAACTGGGCCTGAAACCCCTCGCCCGGATCGTGGCCTACGCCGACGCTGAACAGGAGCCGCAATGGTTCACCACGGCACCCACCAAAGCCGTGCCCCTGGCCCTGGAACGCGCCGGACTAACTATTGACCAGATTGACTTTTTTGAAGTGAACGAAGCCTTTGCGGTCGTGCCACTGGCATTTAGCCAGGTGCTGAACGTACCGCTGGAAAAACTGAACGTATTTGGCGGGGCTGTTTCGCTCGGGCATCCGCTGGGCTCGTCGGGTTCACGCATCGTTTCAACACTCACCAACGTACTGCATCAGCGCGGAGGACGTTACGGGGCCGTGGGCATCTGCAACGGCGGCGGTGGTGCATCAGCCATTATTATTGAGCGTCTGAACTAATCTTGCCGGGCGTCTGGAAGGTCGTATATAGGCAACGAACGTACCTGTACCTACCTTCGCGCTGGTGACGACCTCCCAGACGCCAACCTTTCTTTGACTAACGACTTCTTTTTCTATGCCTGCCATTCAGGAAACCCATTTCTCATTCCCCGGACAGACCGGCTACTACAAGGGGAAAGTACGCGACGTCTATTCGTTTGCCAACAATCCCGGTGGACCGCTTCTGGTGATGATCGCATCGGACCGGATTTCGGCCTTTGACGTAGTTCTCCCCCGACCCATTCCGTATAAAGGGCAGGTACTAAACCAGACAGCGGCGCATTTTCTGGCGGCAACCGCCGACATCGTGCCCAACTGGCTGATCGACGTACCTGATCCCAATGTAAGCGTCGGCCTGGCCTGCGAGCCTTACCCGGTTGAAATGGTGGTGCGGGGTTACCTGGCCGGGCATGCCTGGCGGACCTACCGCGACGGCGGCCGCGAACTATGCGGTGTTTCCCTGCCCGACGGCCTCCGCGAAAGCGAGAAGTTGCCACAGCCTATTATCACGCCAACCACCAAAGCGCATGAAGGCCATGACGAAGATATTTCGCGTGACGCTATTATCGCCAGCGGCCTGGTCAATGAGGCTGAATACATCCAACTGGAAGCGTATGCCCTGGCTTTGTTTGCCCGTGGCAGTCAGATGGCGCTCGATCGGGGACTGATTCTGGTGGATACCAAATATGAATTTGGCCGCATTGGCGACACCATTTACCTCATCGACGAAGTACACACGCCCGATTCGAGCCGGTATTTTTACGTAGGTGGGTATGCCGAACGGCTACAGTCTGGCGAAGCCCAGAAACAATTATCAAAGGAATTCGTTAGAGAATGGCTTATTGCGAATAACTTTCAGGGAAAAGACGGGCAGACGATTCCGCCGATGGGCGACGAATGGATCAACCAGATTTCGGCCCGGTATATTGAGCTCTACGAAACTGTGACCGGTCAGACATTCACATCAACGGGCGAAGGTGATGCCAACGCCCGCGTTGAAGAAGCTATTCTGGCCTACTTGAATAAACCTGTTCGTACTACTTAAAAAAACGCATTAGACTAAATGGAGTTTAGTATCGAGAAGACGGAGCGGTACGCCCTGCTTCGCGCCGGTGAAGGGCAATTTGTTGGTGAGGTGCCCGCTAAGTTTGAAACAACAGCCAGAGGACTGTTTCGCGAAGGGTTCAGCCGCCTCATCGTTGATCTGGGCACAATCCTGACAGTAGATGACGCCGGGGTGATGGCCATCCGGAAAATCAACCGGCAGTGCAGCAATGAATTGGGGCTACTGGTACTCGTCACAAAAAATGACGACCTGACCGATTTTCTGTACGAAACCAACATCGCGGACCTCACCATCCTGCCCACGGTTGAAGAAGCCATCGACGCCGTGTTTATCAACGAATTAGAAAACGATTTCGGTAACGGAGCCGACGACGAGTATGATGGAGAGTTGGACGAAAGCTTCGAGCCAGAACGTTGACAATCCGGTTGCTGAAAAGCCATCGGCAGTGCCTTTTGCCGTAACCATTCTGGGGTCCGGGTCGGCATCGCCTGCCCTGGATCGCCATCAGACGGCTCAGTTGGTAACCTATTGTGGTGATCATTTTTTGATCGACTGTGGCGAGGGTACGCAATATCGGCTCATCGAGCAGCGTGCCCGGCCCAGTCGGCTGAAGTACATTTTCATCAGCCACCTCCACGGCGACCATTACTTTGGCCTGATGCCCTTGCTGTCGAGCCTGAACATGGGTGGGCGAACCGAGGAACTGTACCTGTTTGGCCCGCACGGTCTGGACGAAATCATTACGACCACATTTCGGATGTCGAACGGACAGTTTTTCTTTCCCCTCCATTTCCAGGCAATCGACGCCGACAAGCCAGCGCTGCTGCTCGACCTGCCTGCACTGACCGTTGAAAGTATTCCGCTCGATCATGGTATCGGCTGCACGGGCTTTCTGTTCCGCGAGAAGCAGCACAAACCCAAACTGCTTCGCGACAGGCTCCCTGACAACGTACCTGTAGGCGTGCTGAAAGCCCTCAAGGAAGGCCAAAACGTACTAGACGAAACGGGGCATGTGCTTTATGCTGCCGCCGACTACACCACGCCCGGCCCCAAGCCACGTTCCTACGCCTACTGCTCTGATACCCGATATAACGAACGCATCATCGAGCAGATTCAGGGTGTAGATTTATTGTACCACGAGGCAACCTTCCGGGATGATAACGGGCAGCGAGCCTCCGAGGTACATCATTGTACAGCCCGACAGGCGGCACAACTCGCTCGAAAAGCAGGTGTTGGCCAGTTATTGATCGGCCATTTCTCGTCGCGCTACAAAACCTTCGACGAGTTTCGCAGCGAGGCACAGGACGAATTCCCGCTGACCGAACTAGCCACAGAAGGCCAATCATTTAAGGTATAAACCCGGTAAATACGAAGGTTTTTGTGCTGTTGAGCAGGCAATCGTCGTATCTTGGCCGACAATCGCGTTTATACTAGTTTCCTTTTCATGCTCGCTTTCCGCCTTGGCTTTCTTGATGTCGGCTGGCTCGATCTGCTCGATATAACGGTTGTTGCCCTGCTGCTGTACCAGATTTATAATTTAGTGCGGGGTAGTGTGGCCAGCCGGGTATTTGTCGGTTACCTGCTGGTTTACCTGTTCTACCTGGTTGCTAAAGCGCTGGGGCTGAACCTGCTGACTACCATCCTAGAATACTTTATCAGCGTGGGTGCACTGGCCCTGATCATCATTTTTCAGCAGGAAATCCGGCGTTTTCTGTTGCTCATTGGCAGATCGACCAACATTGGAAACAACCGCTGGGTACGTCGGTGGTTATTGCGGCAGATCGACAAGCCCGAGCCTTTAACGCCGCTCAGGCCGGTACTGGATGCCTGCAAAATGCTCGCAGCCGAATTTGCCGGTGGCTTGCTCGTTATTCAACGAAACGACGATTTATCGAAAGTAGCCGACACTGGCGAACGACTCGACGCAGAGCTGTCGAAACCGTTACTCTTAGCCATTTTCAATCAGTATAGCCCGTTACACGACGGCGCAGTGCTCATTGGCGAAGGACGCATCCGGGCGGCACGATGCATTTTGCCCCTGTCCGATGATGCTGAATTACCGGCAACTTTGGGATTCAGGCACCGGGCGGCCATTGGCATGAGTGAAGCAACTGATGCCGCTGTCATTGCCATCTCAGAAGAAACCGGACGGCTTTCGTTAGCCACAGATGGGCAGTTAGACACCAATCTGAGCCTCCATGATCTGGAAGAAAAGCTGGTCAGATATTTGGACAGGCCATTAACGTAGTTTCTAATGGCACGGCTTGCTGGCTACCTGTTTTTGCTTTTAAGACTTGTTTGCCAACCAGCCATTTTGTAAAAAACCGGCTAACTACCAGTGATTGGTAAGACAAAAAGAGAGGAAATTAGGTTGTGGCTGACCCCTCTCTTTTTATAGAATTATACTTAATATTCAAGCATGGCAGGCAGACTTTTTGCCTGTTCAACGAACCCGGCTACCTGGTCGGCAGAGGGTGGACGCTGCGTTAATTGCCGAACACTATTGATTTCGACCAGTTTAGCGTGCAGATTTGCCGGCACCCGTTGCGCGAGTTCCTTTACCGTATCTACACCTGCTTCTTCCATTAGATCGCTGTATACCCGGCCGATGCCTTTGATCCGAGCTAAGTCGGCACGGTTCGCTAATTCCAGGATAATTCCTTTGTCTACGCCGATGGTTTCGGCTAGTTCTTTTCGTCCGCTAGGGGTGCGGGTTGCTTCCAAAAGGGTGTCGGAATCAATTAAACCCTGGGCTTTTAACAAATTAATTAAGGCATCGTTAATGCCTTTTAATTCACCAAGAGTGAGGCTCATAGTTGTATCGTAGAAGTAAAAAGTGAAACTGTACTGACATTGAAGTCAGTTTGTCAACCATAAATTAACGTAATAAGTATTTACGTCGCGTTGGGTTGAGTAGAAATTTCTTCTGAACGGTGAAACTGTCTGGATGCATTTGACTAAATAACTCGGCCCATTCTGCGAATGTCGTCGGTTCTGATGCGGCAAACCGGGCTGCATCAATTTTCTTACTCGCCAGGTAGTCTGTAAACGTCATAGAACAAGGTATTCGTCTGCCATACTGTCGCAAAACCTGATGACTCTGTGAGCTGGAGTAGACTTTGTTGAGCGAATATATTCCAACAAATACAGTCTACATCAATGAACATAGTAATTAGTGGCCCAGAGTTAGGCACCGGGTCTGCCAGTTCGTCAGAAGTTGACGATGTACTACTGGATGCTTACTCCAGTACAGTTGTGAATGTTGCTAAAAAAGTAAGTCCATCAGTTGTACAGATTAAGGTGTCTGGTCAACCACAGCCTGCCCGTCAGCCCGCTCAACGGGGACGAACGCATGAGGGAGATGGTACAGGGTCGGGTTTCGTCATTTCCACGGATGGCTACCTGGTTACAAATAACCACGTGGTAGCCGGAGCCTCTACGATCCGTGTCGTTCTTCCTGATCGTGACGAACTACCAGCTACCCTTGTTGGCCGTGACCCAGCCACCGACATTGCTGTGCTCAAGGTGTATACGGATGGTTTACGGGCTATTCGGTTCGCAGACTCCGGGAAAGTGCAGGTGGGGCAGATTGCCATTGCACTGGGTAATCCCTACGGTTTTCAGTATTCACTTACGGCCGGTGTGGTCAGTGCCCTTGGCCGAACGCTGCGCTCTGAATCAGGCCGGCTCATCGACGATGTGGTGCAGACAGATGCCGCCCTTAATCCCGGTAATTCAGGTGGCCCGCTGGTAAATTCACAGGGCGATGTCATTGGCGTGAACACCGCCATTATCCTGCCGGCGCAGGGACTTTGCTTCGCGGTCTCGTCCAATCTGGCCAATCGGGTGGTGGGCAAGCTTATTACAGAAGGGCGTGTTCGGCGCGGCTATCTGGGCATTGCCGGCCAGTTGATTAATTTGACCGAACGGATCAGGCAATATAACCAGCTGACAGCCCGGACAGGGGTAATGATCGCCAGTGTGGAACCGGATGGGGTGGCCGATAACAACAACCTGCGGCAGGGTGACATCATTGTGGGCTATAATGGACACGAAGTAGCCACCGTCGATGACCTGCACAAGCTACTGACCGACAGTACCATTGGCCGCTCAGCCCAGGTAATTGTGCTGCGCGACGGACGTAAACGCGGGGTCATGGTGACACCCGGCGAATTAACCGGTAATTGAGGATGAGTGGGGTCGGTTGGCCGAACGGGTTTTTGGCTATCTTTGTTTCAGTATCAAGCGGTTGCTGACCCGGGAAAACAAGGTCAGCCGATCATTCACTTTACAAGCTGTTACCTTGACATTCCAGGAATTTAGCCTCCACGACGACCTTCGGTCGGGTGTTGAGGCCATGAATTACAAACAGGCTACGCCCATTCAGGAGCAGGCCATCCCCCTTATCCAGGCAGGAAAAGACCTTATCGCCTGTGCCCAGACCGGCACCGGCAAAACGGCGGCTTTCCTCATCCCACTTCTCGACAAGATTGCCCACGCCGAACACGATCATACCAGCACACTGGTGTTGGTACCGACCCGCGAGCTGGCCAAGCAAATCGATGATCAGGTTGAAGGCTTCAGCTATTTCGTGTCGGCGACGAGTATTGCCATCTACGGAGGCGGTAAAGGCGACGACTGGGATAAGCAACGGAAAGCCCTTGAAACCGGTGCCGACATTATTATTGCCACACCCGGCCGCCTGATTGCCCACATGCAGATGGGCTACGTCAACTTCGACAAGTTGAACTACCTGGTGCTGGATGAAGCCGATAAGATGCTCGATATGGGCTTCTCAGACGACATTCTGAAGATAGTGGACACCCTGCCGAAAGAACGGCAAACGCTGCTTTTCTCGGCTACCATGCCAGCCAAGATTAAGACACTCGCCAGCAAACTGTTGCAAAACCCGGAAGAGATCCGGCTGTCGGTATCGAAACCGGCAGCGGGTATCGACCAGCAGATCTACTTGGCAAAAGATCACCAGAAACTTCCCTTGCTCGAACATTTGATGGGCACGATGGACGTGAAAAGCATGGTGCTGTTTACCTCCCGCAAATCGGAGGTGAATGCCATTGTGCGGGCGCTGGCCAAACGTGGGTACGTTGCCAAAGGCATCAGTTCAGACCTGGAGCAGGAAGAACGCGAGGTGGTACTTCGCGAATTCAAGAATAAACAATTACAGATCATCGTTGCCACCGACGTACTGTCGCGCGGCATCGACGTTGATAATATTACGCACGTCGTCAACTACGACGTACCCCGCGACGCCGAAGATTACGTTCACCGGATTGGCCGTACTGCCCGGGCGGCAACGACCGGAACGGCCATCACGTTTGTGAACGAAGCCGATATGAACAAGCTGGGCCGCATTGAGAAGCTGATCGAGCGCAAACTCGACCGCCTGTCAATCACCGAAGAACTGGGTTACGGACCTGGTCCTGTAGCCGGTGTTCGTGATGAGCCCGGCCCATTTGATCGTGGTCGTAGCAACGGACGAGGTGGCCGCGATGGAAACCGGAACGGACGCAACGGACGCAGTAGTGAAGGCAGCAACAGACAAAGTCGGCCCGAACGCTCGTCTACCGAACGCCCTCCCCGCCTGGAAACGTCGCCGGTAGCTCTGTCTTCACCCGCTGAGGGCGAATCGGCAACGGCTGAATTGGCAGACGGTTCTGTAGCACCACGCACCGAACGTGATCCCAATCGCCGAAACAACCGTCGCCGCAATCGCGGGCCACGCCCGGATGGCGAAAAACAAGTGGTTGTTGGTTCCGAAGGTGGTGAGACTGGCGAGGTGATCACAGCCTCAACGGGAGAGACCCAGCCGGTTGCGGGCGAAGCGTCTAAACCTCGCCGCAAAAAACGCCGGAAGAGCCGCCCGAAAGAAGGCGTTACCGGCGAAGTCGGTGCTGGTCCTGTTTCAGAAACTGTCACGGAGGTTTCAGTGCCCAAAGTAGACCCTGCCGTGGCCGTTTCGTTTGCCCCTATTTCAACCTGGCGCGATATCGACTAACGAATTGACTTCTAAACATGCCCGGAATCTGTTAAGCTAGTCTTCTAGACATGGCCCAACAGATTTCGGGCATTTGTTTTTTGAATCAGGTAGCCCCTGCCAACCTTCACCCGCATGCCCGCTCTTTTCGATATAAAAACTATTTTTTTCACCGTTTGGGGCTACCCGATGAGCTATCTGGAATTTGCCGGTGTAGTTAGCGGCGGCATTGCGGTCTGGCTATCGGCACGGGCAAACATCTGGAGTTGGCCAATTGGAGCCGTCAGCGTGGTGCTGTTTTTCTTTCTTTTTTTCCAGATTCAGCTCTACCCGGACATGTTTCTACAGGTCTTTTTTCTGATCACGAACATACAGGGCTGGTGGCGATGGACACACCCCAAGCCGGGCGAAGAAAACCAGAATCTGGAATTGAAAATCAGCCAGATGCCGCTTCGCCAGATCCTCGTCTGGTCGGGTATGGGGTTGCTGGGTACGTTGGTGCTGGGTACGTTCGCCCAGCACCTTCATCTTTGGTTTCCGCTGGTATTCAGTCAACCGAGTGCCTTTCCTTATCTCGATTCATTTACCACAGTCATGAGCATTGTGGCGACGTATATGATGATTCAGAAGCGGGTCGAGTGCTGGTATGTCTGGCTCCTTATCGATCTGATTCTTACCTACGTCTATTTTATAAAGGGCGTAAAAGTGGTTTCCATCGAGTACGGCATTTTCTGCCTGATCGCGCTTCAGGGTGCTTATCTCTGGACCCGCGAGTACCGTAGTTATTCAACTGCTCACCAGATACAGCCATGATAACGGGGCTGGTCTTCGGTAAATTCATGCCGGTTCACGCTGGTCATCTTGCCTTGATCGACTTCGCCCGGCAACAGTGCGACCACCTGATTGTTTCGATGAGTTATACGCCCGCCGATCCAATTCCGTCAGCCAACCGCCTGGCCTGGCTGACAGAATTACTTGCCCCGTACCCTACCGTCGAGGTGGTTATGGAAGCCGACGACTTTCATGACCCAACGCTACCGCTCTGGGAAGCCACTAAAGACTGGGCAGTCTTCATCAGGAAACGATTTCCGGCGGTGAGCGTCTTTTTCGCCTCCGAAAGCTACGGTATTCCCCTGGCTCACCACAGCGGACTCAGGTACGTTCCCTTTGACCCGGACCGGCAGGCAGTTCCTGTTTCGGCCACGCTGATTCGGGAAAACCCAGCCCACTACTGGTCTTATATCCCAACTATTGTGCAGCCTTACTTCGCCGAAAAAAGGTAACTGTGCATAGTACGTCACTGCTACCCTGTTTTTGATCGCTGGAGTAGCAGCGCAACGAAGTCAGGCAAATCAGTAGTTCGTCGTTCAAATCGCTTATTGGCTTAGTTTTAGTCAAATACACGCTTAACTTTAATACCGAAAATACGTCTTCGGCAAACAACAGATTTACGCTCCAACGCCAACCGACGATCCGTCATTTAACTGCTAGCTGTATGAAACACATTTTCCTGCTTTTTAGCTGTTTAGCACTCGCGTTGGCAGGGTACGCGCAGGCACCTTACGTACCTGCGAAAAATGCCGTTCAGATAGGAAGCGATTACCTTGGCGTTGACCCCGCCAACGGCCTCAAATACCGTTTCGCCTTCGGTTACCAGCGTTATATGGCTCGTGATCGTAGTAGCCTGAGCCTGTCTGTCGGGTTTATGAGCAGCCAGCGAACCACCGTTCTGGTCCCCGATTTTGTCAGCGTGGGTAAGAACACCCGGCGCCGTATTACCATCGACATGACCGCTTCGTATAACCTGCTGCATTCCGTGCATCACGCCCTGCGAGTAGGCCTCGGCCCATCTCTTTGGAACAGCAACGATGATTTGTTTCTGAAAGTGGAGCCCTACCCCGTTCCCAGCGGCACCCCCATCTACGCGCAACGCCTCCAGACCGAAAACTGGGACATTGGCGGACATGGCAAAATTGAGTATACCTACGCGCTCTCGCTCAACACGCAGGTCAGTCTGCATTCCGGCGCAGTTATTATTGGCCCGTCCGGCTTCGCGCCAATGTTCGGCCTGCGCGCCGGCTACCGTTTTTGATGTATTAAAAGCATCAGTCCATAACCGGCCAACCGCGATCCGCCGCCTCAGCGGGCTGACGCGACAACGACGAATAGTTGTAAATAAGCAGGCTCCCTACGGCGAAACTAACTAACGACGTACCCAGTGTTGTCCACCAGAAAAAACGGGCAGGAAACAAACGATAGGTTGCCTCGACCACAAATGTCGTATACAGGCCCATTACAGAAAGGCTCATACCGAGATAATGCCACAGGAGCCAGTTGCGAAGGTGAGCCCGCAACCACACTGTACCGATTCCGCCAATCAGGGCTAGCCAACTGAATACCGCCCCCCAGTGCACAATCCCAAACCGACCAAAGAGCCGGTATATACCAAAGGCGGTTGTCAGAACAACCATCATGCTAACAACATACACGTAACCCACCTGCTGATGACGGGCCGTGCCTTTGGGTTTCATAATCACGAACGTACCTGTAGCCAGAGCGACGATGGCAGCCCCAACGTGAATCAGACTAACAGGCGACTGGATCAGTTCATCCATACGGTGATGACGTTTACGTATCAGAACAACCCGAAAGTGGCCATTCCAGTTGGGGCCATTCGATCAGTTCAGGCCGCATTTGCTCACTAATCTGTCCAGGTTCTACCTTTACAGTCAACGTGTCGAGTTAGCTGGTAAACAACAGATAACTCAACATTATGGAAAGTAAAGCAAAGGTGATGGGCCACGCCATCCACCCTATTCTGATCGTTTTTCCGCTCGGTCTGCTCTCAGCTTCAGTCCTCTTCGACATTACGTACCTGATCACCGACAACCGGGCATTTGCCCTCGTTTCTTTCTGGACAATCGTAGGTGGCCTGCTTGGCGGCCTGATCGCTGCCGTTCCCGGCTGGATCGACTGGTTTGCCATTGCCAGCGATACACGCGCCAAACGGGTTGGTCTGGTTCATGGAGTCGGTAATGTAGTGGTGCTTATCCTGTTTGCCCTGAGTTGGCTATTCCGCCGCGACGAAGCCGACTACCTGCCGTCTCTCGTTGCCCTGGGGTCATCGTTTGCCGGTTTTCTCCTCGCGGCCATTACGGGCTGGCTGGGCAGCGAACTGGTTGAACGGCTCGGCGTAGCCGTCGACGATCACGCCAATCTGAACGCGCCAAGCTCACTATCGGGCCGGTCTGCCGCCGATGCGCAGCAAATTCGCCATTCGGTGAACTAAGTTTTTTGCTGCGTTGGTATAGACCAACGCAGCAAAAAATGCTCATTTCTTTGCTGATTCCGCGCCGCTTATCTGGGCCAGTTCCTTGTTTCCCGGAAAGAACTCCAGCCCTTTTTTGATCCACTCCGACCGGGCATTTCCATCGTTGGCGACTAGCTCCTGATAAGAAATCAGGTATTTGAAGGCAAGAATGAGGTCTTTTTCATACCGTTTACGCTCATCCTCCTTATCGGCCACCATCGTAATAAACTGCTCGAAATACGGCTTTGCCTTGCCGTTACGAACGGCTTCTTCGGGCGCGTAGGCGTAGTAATTTGATTTGGCCCGGTAAAGCACCGTTGGCGCATACTCCGGCGATCCGCTTTGGGCAAGTGCCAGCGCCGAATCGGCCTTCGCAAAGCGAAGCGTATCGCGCACCAGTTTACCCAGGCTGTCGCGACCGAAGCCAAGCGTGTAATTGCTCATGCCGTAGCGAAACAAGTCCTGCACATCCGACTTGAACCCATGTTTGGCCGCCGAATCGAGCGCAGCCACCGCCTGCTGATGTTTCTTGGCGCGATAATAGTACTTCGCAATATCGCTGTACAAATTATCCGTCGTGTCGAAGGGCGCCGCTTTTTCCAGGTACGTGACACCCACGGAATCAGAAGCTGCCTTGAGTGAATCGGCACCTGCTTCCAGACTCAGATACGCCTGACCCAGGTATTTATAATCGTCGGGAATGACCTTTCCGGGCGCTTTAGTCAGGAACGCACCAATGTTGTCGATGGCTTTTTGGGGTTGCTTCAAGGTCGAATACGCCCAGCCTTCGATCCGGTATACAATCGGATTCCGGGCGAGCGCGGTCCGGTTACTATCAATCACATCCACCGCTTTCTGGTATTCTTTGGCCAGAAAATGAAACTGAGCCGACCGTAGCAGCATCTCCGGGCGGCGGTCATTAGCCACCCGAATGTACTGATCGGTGTAAGTGGCGGCGTCTTTATACCGGTTCACCAGGTAATACAACTCGGCCAGTTGGTTGTATGCCGGGGCATAGCCGGCATTGGCGTCAATGGCTTTTTTGTAATTCTCGACGGCCAGATTCAGGTTTCGGCCCTGCCAGTAGATATCGCCAATCCGCTGATACACCCGCGCCGGTTCCATGCCCAACTCCAGCGCACTTTCGTAGCGGGCCACGGCCGTACCGCCGTCTTTGTTCAGGTAATACGCATCGCCCAGAGCCAACTGAATGGCCCCGTCTTTTTTATCCCGGTCAGCGGCCTGGTTGAGGTAATCAATAGCTTTGGCCGCATCGACGGCTTTCTCGTACACGGGTTTTATCGAGCCGTTGGCGGGCGTCAGATAGCCCGTATATGCCTCGCCAATCCGGTACAGGATTGCCGCGTTCTTACGCTTGCTTTTCTTGAGCACCCCGGCCAGTTTCGGCTCAGCATTGGCGTTGTCGGCCTGAACAAGATAGCTGATTGCCATACCCATCTCGTTCAGCGGCTCCCGCTTGCCATCCAGTCCCAACCCTTTTTCAAACCAGATACGGGCAGAATCGGGCTGGCCAGCGCGCAGGTACCCATATCCTGCCTGAAAATAAGTCTCAGCCGACTGGCTTTGCCGGGCATTACGAGCCAGGATTTGTTTCGCTTCATTTACGCGGCCCATGCTCATCAGCGTGGTTGCCTCGGGGGCCTGCGCAATGGCTGGCAACGTACTGGTCAGCGTTATGGCTGCCAGTAAAAACAGTTGAGTTCTCATACGTTGTTTAGGTTTTATCGCTCTTCCCGGAAGCATCTACGACGCGTCTGGAAAGCAGGAGCAAGCTACCCAACGGGTATAAGAACCGACTTAGATATTGCTTAGAATTCGCTTAGATCGGCAACCTGCTTCTCTGCAGAAGACCGATACATAGTGGCTATTAAACCCGTTTAAGCGTAGCACGCGAGTAGGCTTAAGACAACCAAACCGAGCCGTTTACCGATATAAGTCAACGGTAAAGACGGTGAGGTTGCCGGGTTCCGACGTACCTGACACCTGCCCGCCATGCAGCCGGACAATACGGTCTACCAGCGACAACCCAACGCCATACCCCTTTAAATCGGCCGTTTGCCGACTTCGGTAAAACGGTTGAAAAATATAGGGTTTGTCGGCGTCGGGAATCGCATCGCCTTTATTACTGATCCGTATCTGCACCGTGCGCTGATCGAAATGGGTTTGTACCAGTGCCCGGCCATCTTCAGAAAATTTGCAGGCGTTCTCGATCAGGTTTTTCAGAGCTGTGCCCAACAGCGTGCGGTTGCCCTGTATGGTCAATAGGTCAGGGTCATCGGGCAACGTACCCAGTTCCACTGTCACCTGGTAGCGTGGTTGAATAGCCGCTACCTCATCGCGAACGTCCCAGATCAGTTCATCGAGCCGTACGGTATGGGTGAGCAGCGTAGCGGCATCGTCCTGATTCACCTGCGAAAGCTGAAGTAACTCATGGGTGAGGGCCGTCAGGTTGCCCACATCTTCCAGCACCGACCGGATCGTTTGTCGGTACGATTCCGGTTCGCGTTCCTTCAACAGGCTCACTTCCAGTTGCGAATTAATTTGGGTGAGTGGGTTTCTAAGTTCGTGCGACACGTTGGCCACGAACATGCGTTGCAGCCGGAACGAATCCCCCACCCGATCGAGCAACTGGTTGATGGTTATTGACAGACGGCTGATCTCATCATCTTCCTGACTGACAAACAGGCGTTCGTCCTGGTTGCGCGGAAAAATGTCGCTCACCGTCTGGTCGATCACCTGCATGGGCCGGAGTGCATCGCCCGCAAAAGCCCAGCCCGACAGGGCGGTGATGGCCGCAATCAGGCAGAACAGGCCCGTGAGCGACAGCACCAGATGCCCCAGAAACTCATCGCCATAGGCATTTTGCGCGCTGGCAACGACCACATACTGTTCTGAATCAGCCCGGAACCGGATGCCCGACAGGTAATAACTTTCCTGCCGGAAGTCCTTCTGCCTGGCTTGCCGAATCTCAGCCAGCAACGCCTTACTAAGCGGAATAATTGGTACTTCGATGGCCGAGAAGACGATCGAGTCCCGCTGATCATACACCACAATGTTCTGGTTGGGCAGATGATCTTTACGGAGCCGCCCCAGTTGCTGAATTACCTGGGCATCAATCTTATGGCGGATGAGCAGTTCACCCGTTGTCATCGCTTTCCGGTCGAGACGACGGTAGAAATCCGACGAAATAAAATACCAGCAAAAGGCGTAGATGCTCACAAAGGTCAACAGCAGGATGCTGGATACCAGCCCGGTAAAACGCAGGGTGAGGCGGTTACGAATGGTCATACAGCCTGGTGGCTCATGGTTTCAGCCAGTGCGGGCCTAGTCTTCTGCCTTAAATACGTACCCCATACCAAACTGGGTATGAATCAGCTTTTTAGGGAAGTTCCTATCGATCTTCTTCCGTAAGTAATTGATATACACTTCCACCACGTTGGTACCCGTATCGAAGTTTATATCCCAGACATGTTCGGCAATGGCTGGCTTGGAGAGCACCCGCCCCTGATTACGCATCAGAAACTCGAGCAGGGCAAATTCGCGGGCCGTCAGTTCAATAGGCTGTCCTTCGCGGGTGACGGTCTTTGCGTCGAGGTTCATTTCAACACCTTCGTACCAGAGCGTCTGGGCAGTCATCGACACCTGCGTGCCGCGCTTGGTCAGGGAACGTACCCGCGCCAGTAATTCGGCAAACTGGAACGGCTTACTCAGGTACTGATCGGCCCCGGAGTCGAAGCCCTTAATCCGGTCTTCGCTTTCGCCCAGCGCCGTCAGCATCAGAATGGGCGTGGTCAGCCCTTCCGCCCGGAGTTGCCGGCAGAGTTCATAGCCGTTCAGACCGGGCAGAATGAGATCGGTGATAATGGCGGCGTAGTTGTTTTTCATGGCCAGTCGCTTCGCCAACAGTCCATCATAGGCAATATCGACCTCAAACTGGCTCTCCTCCAGCCCCTGCTGAATAGCCTGTAACGTTTTAGGCTCGTCTTCAATCACTAACAGTTTCATACGGAAAAGGGGTTTACAGGCAATGCCAAAGCTATACAGCACTAACTGATTTTTAGCGACTTCCTCCCAAACTATCGAGCAGCGCTATTCCCAGCCACCGCCCAGCGACCGGTAGAGATCAGTCAAAGCCAGGTACTGAGCACGTTTGGTGTTGATGAGCGACAACTCAGCTTCCAGCACGCTGCGTTGAGCCGTGATCACTTCCAGATACGACGCATAACCAGTAGCGAACAGATCGTTGGAGGTAGAAACGGCCTGCCCCAACACGGCCACCTCCTGCGCCTGAAGGTCGGCTACCGATCGGTAATTCTCCACACCGCGCAGGCTTGTAACCACCTCACTGAAGCCCGTTTGAACCGTTTGCCGGTAGCGGTAAAATGCCTCCCGGCTCTGCGCCACCGACTGGCTATAATTGGCTTTCAGGAAACGGCGATTAAAGACGGGGGCCGTTAATCCACCCAGCAAACCGGCCGCAATAGATCCCGGATTGAACAAAACCGCCGTCCGAAATGCATTCAGTCCTGCATAGGCCGACAGGTTCAGCGACGGCAAAAATTCGGCCCGAACAACCTCTACATCCACCTGAGCAGCCGACAACTCCAGTTCGGCCTGTCGAATATCGGGGCGGCGATTCAGGAATTGCGTGGGTAAACCCGCCATCACCTGGCCGGGCATCGCACGCTGTTGCAGCGACGTACCCCGGCTGATCGGTTGCGGGTAACGGCCCAGCAGGCGGTTCAGTTGGTTTTCGGCCTCAACGATCTGCTGACGTACCTGACCCTGCCGACTTTGCGTGTTCAGCAACTGCGCCGTAAACTGCTGAACGGCCAGCTCGGTAACCCGCCCCGCCTGTTTCTGCACCCGAACCAGTTCCACCGCGCGCTGCTGGAAATCAATGTTTTTCTGAATGATCTCCAGTTCGCCATCCAGCGCCAGCAGGTCGTAATAATACCGGGCCACCTCAGCTACCAGCCCGGTAATCACCGCATGGCGCCCTTTCTCCGACGCCAGCAACCGCAGATACGCCGCCTTACGCCGGTTGCGAAGCTTGCCCCAGATATCTACTTCCCATGTGCTGCGTGCGCCGAGAAAATAATCGGGCGTTGGGTTGGGAATGAGCAGGTTACCCCGAATATTATCCGACAGGTTCGTGTCGAAATTACCCACACCATTCAGGGTGTTCCGGCCATACCGATCTACCCCCGCCGACGCCACCGCATTGACCGTTGGCGCCAGATACCCCCGGCTGTAGTCGAACGCAGCCCTGGCCATTTCAATGCGTTGCGTGGCGATGCGCAGATCCAGATTACCGCCCAGCGCCGTGTCGATCAGGGCCGTCAGGTACGGATCGGCGAAGAACGTGCGCCAGTTCTGACTGGCCATACTGGCCGAATCACCAGCCGCCTGGGACGTACCTGCGAACGAAGAAGGAACGTCGGATAAGCGGGCTGGCGACAATGGTTTGTACACCTGACACCCACTCAACAATGCCGTAGCCAGTACTGCCAGCCCGGCCCATCGCGCCGTTTTATGGTTGAAGAATTGCACCGTTAACATGATTTTGTGTGGACACGGAAATGGGTTCGTGCAGGTTGTGATCCTGCTCATCGCCCTCCGTTGGTTTTGACCGAACGCGTTCGGCCAGTTTGGCGAACACTACATACAGACCCGGCACCAGCACCAGGCCAAAAACGGTGCCGGTAAACATACCGCCCGCCGCCGCCGTACCAATAGACCGGTTGCCCAGCGCACCCGCGCCAGAGGCAATGCAAAGCGGAATCAGCCCCGCAATGAAGGCAAACGAGGTCATCAGAATGGGGCGGAGTCGCGAAACGGCTCCTTCCATCGCGGCTTTTACAATGGGCAGTCCTTCTTTCTGGCGCTGGTTGGCAAACTCAACGATCAGGATGGCGTTTTTACCCAACAGGCCAATCAGCATGACCAGCGCCACCTGCGCGTAGATATTATTCTGTAAACCAGCCAGTTGCAAAAAGAGGAACGAACCAAAAATACCAGCAGGTAGCGAAAGCAGCACCGGCAGCGGCAGGAACAGACTTTCGTACTGCGCCACCAGCAACAGGTACACAAACACCAGACAGATGGCGAAAATGTACATCGCCTGATCGCCCGACAGAATTTCTTCCCGCGTCATACCCGACCATTCGTAGCCAAACCCCTTTGGTAGCTTTTCAACGGCTACCTCCTGAATGGCCCGGATGGCGTCGCCGCTGCTGTAGCCCGGTGCCGCATCACCGTTGATCATCGCTGAGGTATACATGTTGTAGCGCGTTAACTGTTCGGGGCCATACACGCGCTCCAGTCTGACAAAGTTGGCATACGGCACCATCTCGCCCTGGTCGTTTTTTACCCGCATGTTCAGCACGTCTTCCGGTTTAGCCCGGTAGCTGGGCGCCGCCTGCACCATCACTTTATACATCTGCCCGAACCGGATGAAATTCGAGGCGTAGAAACTCCCCATCAACGTTTGCAACGTACCCATCGCGTTGTCGACCGACACGCCTTTCTGCGCCGCCTTGTCCTGATCGACGTGCAACATGTATTGGGGGAAGCTGGGATCGAAACTGGTGAAGGCGTTGCTGATTTCGGGGCGCTTTTTCAGGGCCTCGATAAAGTCTTGGGCTACCTTCGCGGTTTTCAGCAGATCGCCGCTTTTTCCCCGATCAAGCAGCCGTAACTCAAACCCACTGGAGTTACCAAAACCAGGTACGGTAGGCGGCGGGAAAAACTGAATGCTGGCGTCGTGTACGTTTTTCGTTTTCTCTTCCAGCGTAGCAATCAGGTCGGCCGTCGATACGGTTCGTTCGTCCCAGTGCTTCAGATTGATCATGCCCATACCGTACGACGCACCCGCTCCGTCTGTTAACAGGCTGAAACCCGCCAGCGTCGATATGTTTTCGACCGCCTTCTCTTCCGAAGCAATCGCTTCGATCGCGTCCAGCACTTTCTCCGTGCGGTCAACGGTTGCCCCGGCGGGCGTCGTCACGTTCACGTAGATCATACCCTGGTCTTCGGTGGGAATAAATCCGCCGGGTAATATGGTGCTCACGCCCCACGTACCCAGCACAAACAGCAGGAGCATTCCCCAGGTCACTACGCTCCGGTTTACAACCCGGCCGAGCAGCCCTTGAAATTTCCCAGCCAGCGACTCATATACCCGGTTAAACCCGGCGAAGAACCGGCCGAGTAACCCCGTTTGCTCGCCATGCATCGGGCGCAGCAGCAACGCGCATAATGCGGGTGTGAGCGTCAGGGCGTTGATACCCGAAATGACAATCGAAATAGCCAGCGTCAGCGAGAATTGCCGGTAGAAAATCCCCACCGGCCCCGACATAAACGCCACTGGCACAAACACCGCCGACATCACCAGCGTGATGGCGACAATGGCACCGGCAATATCTTTCATTGCCCCCAGTGTGGCCGCCATCGGCGACAGGTGTTCTTCCGTCATTTTGGCGTGAACCGCCTCAACCACCACAATGGCATTATCGACCACAATCCCGATAGCCAGCACGAGCGCAAACAGTGTTAACAGGTTGATCGAGAAGCCGATGGCATTCATGAACGCGAACGTACCTACCAGCGCTACCGGCACCGCCAGCGCACAGATCAGCGTTGACCGCCAGTCTTGCAGGAACAGAAATACGATCAGGAACACCAGTACAAACGCCTCGATCAGTGTGCGCACCACCTCATGAATCGACGCGTCGAGAAAGCGGGAAACGTCATAGGCGTAGTTGTAGGTCATGCCCGTTGGAAACGAACTTTCCTTCAGCTCAGCCATCCGCGTTTTGATGTTGGCAATCACCTCGCGGGCGTTGGAACCGGGCCGTTGTTTCAGCATGATCGCCGCCGACGGCCGACCATCCGTTTTCGACAACACGCCATAATCGGCCGACCCGAACTCAATGTCGGCTACGTCTTTCAGGCGTAGCAGCGATCCGTCCGCATTGGAGCGGATCACGATGTTTTCGTACTGCACCGGCTCGTAAAATTTACCCGTGTACCGAAGCACATACTGCAATACCTGCGGGTCGCGGTCGGCACTTTCACCCGCTTTTCCAGGCGCAGCCTCTACGTTCTGCTTCCGAATAGCACCGATAACATCATCCGGCGACACTTCGTAGACCGTCATGCGATCGGGTTTGAGCCACACCCGCATCGAATAATCGCGGCTACCCATAATGGCGGCAAAACCAACCCCGTCGATCCGCTTCAACTCGGCCAGCACATTAATATCGGCGAAGTTGTAAATGAATTTTTCGTCAACTGTAGGGTCCTCGCTTACGATGTTGAGGTAAAGCAGCATGCTGTTCACCTCCTTCTCGGTAACCACACCGGCTTTGATCACCTCTTCGGGAAGCTCGTCGAGCACCGTTGTCACCCGGTTCTGCACGTTCACCGCAGCCAGATCGGGGTCGGTTCCTACCTTGAAAAATACCTGAATGAGCGTCGATCCGTCGTTGCCGGAGATCGAGGTCATGTAGGTCATATCGGGCACCCCGTTGATGGCCCGTTCGAGCGGCGTAGCCACAGCTTTGGTACATACTTCGGCATTGGCACCGGTGTATCTGGCCGTTACCGTCACCGAGGGCGGCACAATATCAGGAAACTGCGTAACGGGTAATGTGCTGAGCGCCAGCACACCCAACAGCACGATCAGCACCGAGATAACGGTTGACAGTAGAGGACGTTTAATGAACGTGTTGAACATAACGAATGGAGTAAACTGCCATTAAGTGGTCATTATGCTTCGCTGTCATTAGTTGTCATTAGTTGTCATTAAATAGTCATCGATTGTCATCAGTTGAAAACTACGAATGCCTACGTAATGACAACTAATGACAGCGAAGCCCAATGACAGCAAAGCGCTTTATAGAGCCGCCGCGTAGAGCGCCTTGAGGCTGTCGGAGGGCAGCGGCCTGGGCACGATGGTCATGCCCTCTTTCACGTTCTGAATACCTTCGTAGATGATCCGGTCGCCCGCCCGAAGACCCGACTGAACGATGTAGAACTGGTCGACCCGGCTGCGGGGAATGAAGCTCCTGGTTCTGACCCGATTCCGGTTATCGACCACATACACGAAGTTTTTGTCCTGAACCTCGAACACCGCTTTCTGCGGCACCAGCAACGCATCATCGACATCGGTCGTCAGGCGAACTTTGCCGGTAGCTCCGTGGCGGAGCAGGTGCTTGGGATTCGGGAAGCGGGCGCGGAAGGCGATGGTGCCCGAGTTACCTTCGAAAATGGTCTCCGTGGTCTCGATCAGGCCTTTATGCCCGTAGTGTGTATCATCGGCCAGCACCAGTTCCACTTCCCGGACGGTTGTCTTGGTGGGATCGAGCCGCTTTTTGATCGACGTGAGGTACTCCTTTTCCGAGACATTGAAATAGGCATACATCTCCCGCAGGTCCGAGACGGTGGTGAGCAATGCGCCCTCCTCGATGAGACTCCCGCCTTTGAATGGAATCCGGTTGATTACCCCGTCGAAGGGTGCCCGGATGCTCGCCAGCGACACCCGCAGACGGGCGTTGTCGAGTGCAGCCCTGGCCTCGTTGATGGCTGCTTTGGCCGACTCCATTTTCGCTTTGGCTAGCTTTGACTCTGTCGGCGAGATGATGTTTTTGTCGACCAGCAGTTTGACGCGTTCCATCTCTACCTCCACCGATTTCGACTGGGCAATGGCGCTTTCCAGACTGGCCTGTGCTTTGGCCACTGCAACCTGGTATTCGGCCGCATTGAGTTGGAAAAGCAGTTGTCCTTTCCGAACTGCCTGCCCTTCATCGACCAGGATCTTATCGAGGTAGCCCGCTATTCGGGCGCGAATCTCCACGTTTTGCACGGCTTCCAGGTTGCCCGCATAATCGCGATCAAGGGTAGTGTTCTGGTTAGTGAGTTGAATAATCGGGAACTCCTGGTTTTTGGGTTCTTCTTTCGTTTCGCTTTTGGCCGTACAGCCAACCAGTAACGCAAATAGAAACGAAGTGGCAATACCCGTATAGCCGTTCATGGGTTGAGTTGGTCTAACTGTTGGTGACGCATTCGGTAGCACAGACCAGCCATTGCCCGAAGATGCCCTGACTACGTGCTGTGTCTGGGGGCAAAGTAAATTTTCATACGTTAGCTCTGGCTTAGAAAACTCTTAGAATTTTCTTAGAAATAAGGCAATTGCGGCAATCGGTATAAGAATAAGTCAATTACATAGCTGATGAACCCTAAGTTCGTTGCGGCTCCATCGCTACAATTGGTTTCAAGTCCATTCCGGCAGGTAGACCAACGCCTACATGCGGGTAATAGGCCAACTTAACTATTGAGCAATTTTCCGGTTATAGACTCACCAACGTTCCTATAAACTATGAAATTTCTATGGTGCTTACTGCTACTTATCGGGCTATGGGTAAGTAACAACCCCACTGCCGTTGCCCAGGCCAGGATCAATGTCAACGAACCCACCAAATTAGCGGCGGACAAGGAAGCCTCACCCGATTCAGTCAAGGCCAAAGTCGCTAACCCCAGGTCGCTTACCTTCACGGCCTCAACCGACCAGCGTTTCTTCTTTTTCAACGATACCCGTAATGATAACGGGAAGCGTGTTCCGGTCAGCGTCTATGGCGTTCGGGCGGGTTTTCTGTTTCCGGTAAAGCATCCCGAAAACGTGGAGCCCGGCGGCATGCGGGCCGCCTTCAAAACAGGCGTCGGCTTTTACTTTGTGAATCAAACGCTCGACCGGCCGGGACTGCTGCCCGGTACGTCAGAAGCCGTTGAACGTCATCTGCGCATTGTAACGGCCTATTTTGAACCGTACCTCTACCGAAAAAAAGCGATTGAGATCAGCCTGCCTCTTGAGTTGGGTTACGGCCATTCGCGCTATGAGGTAGCCAGCGATCAATCGACTGAGCGCGAAGTAGCAAGGGGTATTTTCATACCCGCCGGTGTTGGGTTGTCCGCCTCCTACCAATTCCCGACCATTCGCGGGCTCCGCCCCCTGCGCTGGTTTGGCCTGAACCTGCTGACGGGATACCGGTTTATTCTGAAACGGGACGTACCTGAGAGCCAGGTCAATTATTCGGGCCTTTACTTCTCCGTTGGCCCGTCGTTCTTCCTGGAGAATTTAACCTATGACGTAGGTCAATGGCGGAAAAACCGTAAGAAGAAGAAAAAATAAACGGGCAACTTACCTACGGTTTTCGTCTGGCCCGACCGAGCCATAGCAAGCTGTTGATGATGAGCTTATCCTGCTCAGGACGCCCGAACGTAGACGAAAGCTGCTGGTTGGTTTTGTGCTCGTAGTCGATGTCGTTATGGCCCATGTTCATGTAGACCATGCGGTATTTTCGGTTTGTCCAGACCACCGGATAGTAGCCACTATGCCAGATCTCGTGTGGTTTGGGGCCCGTGCCAAGCGGAAAGCTGGTCGAGTCGATGGCCATCAATATGTCAATATCCGGGTTTGTCCGTAAGTCGTTCGACCAGCGGTACCACTCGTTCGGGGCCGACGTGAAGGTGTTGGCCAATCCCCGAACAGCCGGATGATTCGGTGACTCGACCCGAAGCACGGCAGACGTTGGCCGCCAAGTATTGCTGCCATACGAGCCGGAGCCCAGAAACTGGTTATGGTACCAGTCCCAATTCTGTGGGTACGTCGACGGCGTCAGCGCGAAAGCGGCAAAGTGGAAACCCATCCAGCCACCGCCCTGCTTCATATACGTTTCAAACGCAGCCCGTTGCGCCGCCTCTTCGGGGCGGGTATCCAGAAACAGAACGACCTGATAGGCCGACAGAAACTGACTGTTGAGGTTGCTCCAGTCGGCCGTTGAATCGTACCGAAAACCATACGTTTTTCCCAACTTCGACAACCATCGGTTGGCTTCGTGCACGAAACTGATGTGCGCCTGATCATTTTTAGCCGTATAAAACGCGACAACATTGAAATCGGGCTTTTTGGGAAGCGATTGAGCGATTGCCAGCAACGTACCCAGGCAACCGAAAAATAGACATATACCTTGCTTAATGGCCCTATTCATGCATCCCGCATAATAAAATGAACGCCTTTCGGATTGGACGAGTATCACCCTGACAACTCCTGAATAGCTTTACCGTTAAGATGAGGAACCGCCCACTCTACTGTGAACACGGGTAACTGATCGCTGACTTATGGAAACTCTCGTCCCTGTTTATCCCGGCCTGCCCCTGATCGGTAATGCGCTGTCAATGGCCCGCGACCCGCTGGGCATGTTCATCCGGTTACGTCAAAAATATGATCGGGTGGTGCGCATCAGTCTGGGCGGGAGGCATCAATACATCGTCTTCCACCCCGAAGACGCGAAGCATGTATTGCAGGAAAACAACCGGAATTATGTACGTTCCCCGGCGTTTATGGTGCTGAAACGGTTTCTGGGCGAAGGCTTGCTCACCAGCGATGGCGACTTCTGGCGCAAACAACGGCGGCTGGCGCAACCCGCTTTTCACCGGCAGAAAATCACGCTACTGGCCGAAACAATGGTGCAGGAATCGGTCAACTGGGTAGATCAGCTTCGGCGGCTTAACCTGTCGCAGCCTGTCAACATCTCGCAATCGTACATGGACGTGACCATGCACATTGTTTGTAAAACCCTCTTCAGCACCAGCGTCGACGGGCGGCTCGACGGGCTATCGCATTCACTGGAGACGCTTAATATACTGGCTAACAAAACATTACTGTCGCCAATCAAGCTACCACGTACCTGGCCGACGCCCAGTAACATCCGCTACGACCGGGCCAGAGCGCATGTCGATTCGCTCATCTACGAATTCATTCACACCCGCAAACAAACCGGCGACCGCCGCGACGACCTGCTCGACATGCTGTTGTATGCCAGAGACGAAGATACTAACGAGGGGATGTCGGAGCTGCAACTGCGCGACGAGTGCGTGACCCTCTTTACGGCGGGTCACGAAACCACGGCCGTATCGATGGCCTGGCTAACGTACCTGCTCGCCCAACACCCCGACGTAGTGGCGAAACTCCGCGCTGAAGCCGACGCCGCGCTTGGCCATGCCGACCAGTCGGGCCAGGCGGTGATCGACGGGCTGCCACCCGTTGCTGCTTTTCGCGCCATGCCCTACTCACTACAGGTGGTGCAGGAAGCCTTACGACTCTACCCGCCCGCCTGGGCCATGAGCCGTATGGCGCTCAACGACGACCACATCGGCCCCTATCGGATTCCCAAAGGCGACACCGTCATCGTGAGTCCCTACCTGCTTCACCACGATCCAACCAACTGGCCAAACCCCGATCTGTTCGACCCCGACCGGTTTGCTGAGGGGCGCGACAAAGATCGCCCGGCCTACGCTTATCTGCCGTTTGGCGGTGGGCCACGCCTCTGTATCGGCAATCAGTTTGCGCTGATGGAAATGCAGATCCTGCTCACCTTCTTCATCCGAGCCTTCGACTTTGAGCTTGTCAACGCCGCCTCGATCCGTCCCAAACCGCTGATCACCCTCCGTCCTAACCGCCCAATTCAGGTTAAACTGACCTTGCGCTAACGTCAAAACAGAACGACTACTTACGATCAATAAATTCACATTTTAATAATTCTTTAATTCTTCAACTAAAAGTTTCATAGTGAGCCGATTCTCATAACTTGTGTGGATGTAAACGCATCGTCAATTTTCCATCCACATTCTGTTGACATTAGTTATGAGACACCTTTTACTCTTTTTACTGGCGGTCTGGTCGCTGGTTCATTTGCAAACAGGCATTTTATACGGACAAACGGTTGTTCGTAATTCAATTACCACAAACACCACCTGGACAAAAGCGGGAAGCCCTTACCAGATTAACGGGGGAATAACCGTTTCGTCGAACGTCACCCTGACCATTGCCCCCGGCGTGGAGGTGCAGTTCAACGGGGGGGGATTGTATGTGTA
>NZ_CAXUEC010000005.1:50269-413079 GCF_964250085.1 uncultured Fibrella sp.
GCCACCAACCTGAGTCTGCTCGACGTACCGGCCATGAACCTGCGCGACTATGGCAGCGAGAAGACCGCCCGAATACCCCGAACCGGCTCGCCTTACAACATCGACGGGGGGCTGACCATCGACCGGGGTGATACGTTGACCATTGCCCCCGGCGTGGAGGTGCAGTTCAACGGGGGGGGATTGTATGTGTATGGCACCGTGCTGGCCAAAGGCACTTCCGCCGACTCGGTGCGCTTCACCAGCATCAGCACTACGAACAGCGGCAGCCTGTTCTTTTATGAAGGCAGCAGCAACTCCCAGTGGGAGTATGTCAGTATCAAGCGGCTGTTTTACCCCCTGATCATCTACGACAAGACCCGCCCTCAACTCAGCCGCCTGCGGGTACGCGGTTCGACCTACCTGCCCTCGACCTTCGTCACAGGGGCCACCAACCTGAGTCTGCTCGACGTACCGGCCATGAACCTGCGCGACTATGGCACCCCAAAAGGGGCACGGCTGGCTAAGTTAGGATCACCTTATCAGATAGACGGACTGGCTATCCCCAAAGGCGATACACTGACGATTGCTCCCGGCGTGGAGGTGCAGTTCAACGGCACCCTGTATGTGTATGGCACCCTACTGGCCAAAGGCACGGAAACCGACTCGATCCGGTTCAGTGGCCTGGGAAACACCGTCAATGGCAATGTTTATTTTTACGAGGGCAGTAAGGCATCGCAACTCAGGTACGTGTCGATTCGGCGGTTGTATAACGCTATTTACTCCCGCGAGCCGATCACCCTCAGCAGCGTGTCGATCCGGGAGGCCATATACGGGCTGTACCTGGAGTTGGCCGAAGATGCCCGCATGACCGGGAGCAGTGTCTCCATCAGTCAGTCAACCTACGGGGTGTATGTCCGTAACGGAACACTGGAACTAACCTCATCGGCTATTTATGGTAACTCTTCTAGCGGGGCCACGGTAGGCTCACAGTCGGGGCTGATTGTGGCCTTAACCACCTGGTGGGGCCATGCGTCGGGGCCACAACACCGGACAAAAAATCCGTCGGGACAGGGCAACGTGGTATCTGACCGCGTCATTTTCGATCCGTGGCTTCGTTTTCCGCTCAACCAGAACGTGTTTGCCGGTATCCAGCCCAATCAGGGTGGCAACAACGGCACAGTCACGGCCGTTGTACTGGGGGGTGGTTTTTCGGCGGGAATGAACATGCGTCTTACCCGTGCCGGGCAACCCGATCTGCTGGTGCCCGACTCCCTGTTTCGTTTCATCAATGCCAACCGGATCGAGGTAACGCTACCTATTCGCGGGCGGGCGGCGGGCGTACATTCCGTTGTGCTGACCCGGCCCGATGGCACCACCGTTACCGCCAAAGACGCCTTTGAGGTTATCAGTGGCGGGGTGGCAAAGCCGTATTCCGAGATTGTGGGTTTTACCGCCATACGACCCAGCCGTTGGCAAACCTACGCGCTGCATTATGGCAATCGGGGCAATATCGACGCCAAAGGCGTTCCGATCTGGCTCATGCTGGGCGACACAACCACGAAGGTGGAACTCCTGTTCTCGGTATCACCGCCCAAAGACTACCAGTTTGTAGCAAAAGATACCAGTCGCCGTATCGATTACGCCGACATTCCGCTCGATGTGGTGACGGATTCGCTGCTTGGCAAAAAACAGTGGGGGCGAATCATCCCGTTGTATATGCCCCTCATCCCGGCGGGGCAAACGGGCGTGGCTTACTTTAGAATTCGCACCGAACTGCCTAATGCCGTTAATGTATACACCTACGCCAGCCCGCCTCTTTTTATCAACCCGTTTAAAGAAAGCGCAGCTAAATGCCTGTATGAAACAGCATGGGATGCAACCGAAGCCGATGACATTCTGGAGGATATCGTTGAATCGTTGCCTGTGATTGGCTGCGCTAAATACCTCGTCGACGATTTGTTCAAACCCACCTACGGTGCCTACAATACCCCTATAAAAATTGACCCCAAAGACAATGTATTGGTGCTGCTTGGTAAGACCCCGGAAGCCGATGAGCCACCTAAGAACGGGTATGAATGGGGTAGCCTGATCTGGAAACACGCCAGCGGAATTGCCAGTTGTATTCCAGCCACCGCACTACTGAAACTAGGAGCCACAGCTACTAAAATTGCCGTAAAGCGTGCTGCCACCATTGCGGGAAAAATCGTTAAATGGATTGATCGATACGGGGGTAAAGTTGATGATGCCAAAGAACGAATCGATCAGGGTATTGCCTGCTACGAAGCTTTTAAAGACGGCACCACCCTATTCACACAAATAATTCGTAACGTAACCTCTTTCGACCCCAACGACAAGCTTGGCTTAACGGGCAGTGGCAGTGAACGCTACCTGAGCGAAGCCCGTGATTTTCCTTATCAGATACGCTTCGAAAATCTGGCCACGGCAACGGCGCCAGCCCAGACGGTTGTGGTGATTGACACCCTTGACCGGCAGGTATTCAACCTCCGAACCATCCGGTTGGCTCAGGTGACGGTAGGCACCAGCAGTTTCACCCCGCCTACCAATGCCATTCAGTTTACAGGCTATATCGACCTGCGCACCACCAGAGGAGTGCTTGCCAAGGTGGAAGCTAAAGCAGATACCAGCACAGGTATTATCCGATGGCTGTTTACATCCCTCGACCCCAAAACGCTTGATCTGCCCGCCGACCCGGAAGCTGGCTTTCTGCCCCAGAACAAAAAAGCACCCGAAGGCGAAGGCAGCGTATTTTTCACCGTGGAAGTGAAGCCTAACCTGCCCAACAGCACCAAGATCAGCAACCGGGCGTTGATTTATTTCGACAGCAACAAGCCGATTGTTACGCCCAACTGGGTCAACACCATTGACCGGGATGCCCCCGTCAGTGCGGTTAAACCAATTCCGGCGGCAATGGCCAAACCCGTATACCGGATCCAATGGGGCGGCAACGACCGGCAGTCGGGCATAAAGCAGTATGAAGTTTGGTACGCCGTCAATAAACCGAGTGCCTACAAACGCTGGCTGCTTACGGCCGATAGTACAGCTACGTTTACCGGCCAGGTCGATTCAACCTACTATTTCTACTCCATCGCCATAGATCAGGCCGGAAACCGGGAAGACGTACCCAGCCAATACGATGCGGTCACGTCTGTTATCACAGCAACAGAACCCACTCTTTCCGGTCTGGTTTTTGTTGCCTATCCCAACCCCACCACCGGCATGGTTACGGTTTCTATGACGGGGAGCGATGCCATAGCTTCAACCGTTCAGTTGCTCAACACGGCTGGACAACTGATAAGGGAACAGACATTTACACCAACCAATCAAATTCGGACTCAATTTGATCTTACCGGTTACCCGCCAGGCCTCTATTTGATAACACTCCGGCGAGAAGATAAAGTCTGGACACAGAAGATACTCTTGCGCTAATCAAGTGGCTCACGTTCTTTCTGCTTATTGTCATAAACAGAAAGAACGTGAGTCAATCAATTGTATTTCAACATCTTACATTCAAAATAAAATAAATAAACCAGCACTATGTACCTGGCCGAATTGTTCTATATATGAACAACAACTCAACGATATGTACTGTATTCATTGTGGTAATGAGATTCCTGAAGGCCGGTTGAAAGCCGTTCCCGGCACACGTACCTGCGTACGCTGTTCGTCGGCGCAACGGGTGGCGGGCTTCCCCATGATCACCGGCAAAACCGAATATGCCGCCTTGCAACTGATGTCACAGGCCGACGCACAACGCCTCCACAAAATGGGCGAACGTCGTGGCACCGGAGCCTCAACCTACATGAAACGCGAAAAGCGGACGTAGCCTTCTTACGATTTCGGATTGTGGGCGTCGGCGTCAGGATCAGCTTACTTTGGTGTAGTCAGCCGGTTATCGAGCCAAAATCAACTTTGTTTCAACAGGTTTTGGGCCGTTGGCTGGAAGAATCAGCCCATACATCAGCCAGCAGGTTATACTTTCATGAACGGTTTGCTGATACTAACTGGCAACTCACTCATTCACACGTAAAACGATTCACAACTGGTATGAACAAGACATGGCTCTTTAGTCTGGCTCTTTGCCTGACTCTCTCCGCTGGTGCATTTGCCCAAACAACACCTGCCGAACAAAAAGTAGATAATACGGCTGCCGACGTAGGCAATGCTACGGAAAAAGGTACGCGGGCAACTGGCCGGGCTGCCGTAAAGGCAGGCAAAGCCGTTGGAAAAGCGGGCAAAGCGACGGGTAAAGCCGTTGGCAATGCTGGAAAAGCAACAGGCCGCGCCGTAGGCAATGCCGCCAAAGCCACAGGCCGGGGCGTGAGCAAAGCAGCTAAAAAAACGAAAGAAGTAGTTACCGAAGGCCCTAACCGGTAGGTAGCTAGCGACTACTCATAAAGAGGCCGTTTACAGCACCTGTTCCCATAATGGTGAGCAGGTGCTGTAAACGGCCTCTTTTCTATTGTGTGATAGCCTGTGAATGTTTTATACAAAACAACATTCATATGAGGCTTTCAACGTTTATAAAGACAAAATTAGATAACTGGTCAGACAGTGAGTAGCGTTTTTTTACGCAAAATAATACGCTTCATTTCAGGTACTTACCGGCAAAAGGAAGGGGGAATGTACGCTTGTAGGTTAAGTAGGCTATTCTGACATTTGAGGCCGTTTTGCGCTGTGCAAAGCCAGAAAATGCTCAGTTTATCACACCACTAAAGCGTACAGTTATGACTAAGTCTGAAAAACAGTTGCGGGATGCGCTCGCAAAGATTGCCGAAGTAGCCAGCCAGGCGGTTGGCAGCCCGTCAACAACCGGACCAGTTTCCACCGATGAGCCAACCGATACCTCCGTCGAATTTGATCCGCAGGCGGGGTGTAGTATCAAGCAGTTGCCTGGCCGGTTGCTGGAAAAAGCGGCCAAAACCGCCATCCAGGTCAATCCCGTAAACGCCCCTTTTCTAGGGCTAGCCGCCAACGCGCTGGATGAGAGCATTTTGACGCCCGAATTTCTCACCCTTTTCGTGAGCAAATACTGGGGGCCAACGCCGCGCCGACTGACGGTCAGTTTCATGGAGGCCACACCGACCGACTTAAAAAACCGTATTCTTAGTCATATGAATGCCTGGGCTACCCGGGAATGCATCTCATTCGTATTAACCAACGGAGTTGGCCAGGTACGTATTTCGCGGGGTGCGGGCGGCTACTGGTCATACCTGGGCACCGACATTCTTCAGATTCCGGCCAACCGGCCAACCATGAATTTGCAGGGCTTTTCGATGGCAACGCCCGAATCGGAGTATAAACGCGTTGTTCGGCACGAAACGGGGCACACGCTGGGTTTCCCCCATGAACACATGCGGCAGGAACTGGTGAACCGGATTGACCCGCAGAAAGCCTACGCCTATTTTCTGCGCACCCAGGGCTGGAACAAAAGCATGGTCGATGCGCAGGTATTGACGCCTCTGAATCAGGCATCCATCTTTGGCACCGCCGCCGACCAAACGTCGATCATGTGTTATCAACTACCGGGTTCGATTACCAAAAATGGCCAGCCAATCCTGGGAGGCACAGACATCAACGCAACCGACTACGCGTTTGCGGCCCAGATTTACCCAAAAATTGGCGCTGCACCTGCTTCAGAAATGCCCGTTTCGGCTATGAACGACGAATGGGAACCCGCCGAAGACGTTGGCAATCAGGCGCTGGAAGAAGCGATCCGGTCGACGATCATGCTTCACACGGGTGTAAACACAGCGTCGCCGGAAGCAGAGTTTGATTCGGTAAGCAACTCGCATGGGTAACAGGGACTTTAGTCCGTCTGTTGGTTTATGAACTGTTCGATTCAACAGACGGACTAAAGTCCGTGTTACGGATGAACTCTTCCCGATTACCTTTGCGTTTTCCGAAGTACCCTACCTGAGGTAGGCTCATGCTATCGGTATACACGCGATGCCTAAGATATTACTCCGTTTTCTGCACCTGTTCATGGCCGTGGTCGTGCTGCTTAGCAGCATGGGCTTCGGGCTGGTAGAGCATTCGTGTCAGCTACGGGGTAAGCGCATTTACTCGATCCACGACGAGCGGCCGGGCTGCAAGCTCTGCCAGGTACGTACCCAGTCAACAACAAAAACGCCGACTGTCAATCGAACAGATTGCTGCAAAGACGAGACTCGTTACAACAACGTTGACACAACGTCTTCGCTGAGCCACCAGTTAACCAAATTCATTAAGGTCATTGGCGACCGGTTCAGGGCGGGTGTTGCAGCGGTTTTTGTTGCCTTGCTCAATTGGTCGTTTGGTCAGCAGACCCACCTACCTGTTGCCGACTACGCCTCGCCCCCACCCTTATCGGGGCGTCATTTGCTGGCGTTTGTGCAATCATTCCTGATTTGATCTGATCGATAATTCCGTTACCTGATTCCATCCAGAACCAGGCTTTTCGCGTTTATCTTTCAGCCGAAAATCATGCATAAACTTCTCATCATCAGTTTCCTATGCCTGCCTTTACTGTCGCAGGCTCAACAACTCAGCGGTCGGGTTCAGGCCAGCGAGAAAGGCGCCACCGTGCCGCTACCCGGTGCCTCGGTCTATTGGTCGGGCGGTTTGAAAGCAACCGCTGCCGACTCAGCCGGGCGTTTTTCCATCGACACCACCGGTCGCACTAACCAGCTTGTAATCAGCTACGTGGGTTACCAGCCAGATACGCTCCGCATTACCGATTATGCCGCCGCGCTGACGGTTACTCTGAAGGCAACCCAGCAGCTTCGCGAAGTGGTTGTTACGGCGGGCAATACCCAGATCGACCGGATGAACCCAATTCAGACGGAGGTGCTGACCCAGCGCACCCTGGCCAAAGCCGCCTGCTGCAACCTGTCGGAAAGCTTCGAAACCAACGCCTCGGTCAGTGTTTCGTACGCCGACGCCGTAACGGGTGCCAAACAAATCCAGTTTCTGGGGCTGGGCGGTCAGTACGTGCAAACCAATGTCGAAAACATACCAACGATTCGGGGCCTGGCCACTACGTTTGGCCTGAACTACATTCCAGGTACGTGGATCACCAGCATCGACATTGGTAAAGGCGCAGGCTCGGTGGTCAACGGTTACGAGTCGATGAGCGGGCAGATGAACGTGGAGTTGCAAAAGCCTGAATACCGCGGCGAAACCAAACGGCCCAACATGCTGCTGAATGGGTACGTCAACGCGTTTGGGCGGGTCGAGGGGAACGTCAATTACTCACAGGCGCTGTCTGACAAATGGAGCATCGGCGCACTTGGGCACGTCAGCGCACTCCAGTCGGAGCTTGACCAGAACGGCGACAAATTTCGCGACCTGCCGCTGTATACCCAGTACAACGGCGTGATGCGGGCCAAGTACAGTTCGGAACGGTGGATGTCGCAATTTGGCGTGAAGGCGCTCTCTGAAGACCGCGATGGCGGGCAACTAAGCAGCGTTGGTCAGTACCGGTATGGATTTACCAACCACACCCGGCGCACGGAGGTGTTCAGCAAAACGGCCCGGCTTTTCCCCGATCAGCCGTATCGCGGCCTCGGTCTGATCCTGAACGCGACCTGGCATAACCAGGAATCGACGTTTGGGCTGCGGCCGTATACCGGGAAACAACAGTCGATTTACGGCAACCTGATTTATCAGACTATTATTGGCAACACGAACCATACGGTCAAAACGGGGGTCAGCTACCTGCTCGACGACTACCGCGAACGCTACGTAGCGCAACCCATCGACCGGTTTGAATCGGTGCCCGGTGCCTTTTTCGAATATGCCTATACCTACCCGGAACGCTTCGCCCTGGTGCTGGGCAACCGCCTCGACGCGCATAACCTGTATGGCCTGCAATGGACGCCCCGGTTGCATCTGAAGTACCACATCCACGGCCAGCTTACGTTGCGCGCGTCGGCGGGGCGCGGCTGGCGGGTGCCGAATCAGATTGCCGAGAACTACGGCTACCTGGTTTCGTCGCGTGGGGTATTTCTGAATCAGAACGTACAGCCCGAAATTGCCTGGACCTACACGGCGGGCGTCACCAACGAGTTTTTGCTCTTTGGTAAAAAAGCCACGCTGGTCGTGGATGCCAGCCGGACCAACTTCCAGAATCAGTTGGTGGTTGATGCCGACCAGCCTCGTAGTTTGCTGTTTTATAACCTGTCGGGTACGTCGTTTGCCACCAGTTTTCAGGCCGAACTAACCGTCTCGCCATTCAAACGGGCGGAAGTGAAAGCGGCCTACCGGTTCTTCGATGCAAAGCAAAGTATGGGGGCGCCATTAGGCGAAAGTGTTTTGATGCCGCGCATGATGGTCAGCCGTGACCGGATGCTGCTCAACGCTGCGTATGCCCTGCCCTACGACAAGTGGAAGTTCGACGCAACGCTGCAATGGAACGGCCCCAAACGCCTGCCCGACGCGGATGAGTCGCATACCCACTCGACCTACTCGTCGATGGTCTGGTACTACTCGCCTTCGTTTGTGAATCTTAACGCGCAGATTACCCGCAGTTTCCGAACGTGGCAGGTGTATCTGGGCGGCGAAAACCTGACCAACTACCGGCAACCAACGCCCATCATCGGGGCGGCCGATCCGTTTGGCACAGGCTTCGACGCGGCCGGACAAAACTGGGGGCCGGTTACAGGAGCCATGATCTATGCGGGTTTCCGATTTACGCTTGAGCCATGACCGAACTACATATCAAAGGCATGGTCTGCGACCGCTGTCGACGTACGGTAGCGCGTGACCTGGCGCAGCTTGGGCTGACGGTCGGAGCGGTTGACCTGGGCCGGGTTGAGGTGCTGAACTGGCCCGATGAGGTAAGCCACGAACAGATCAGATCGACCTTACAGGCAGAAGGGTTTGACCTGATCGATGAGCCGAAACGTATTTTGGTTGAACAAATCAAGTCACTGCTGGTCAACGAAGTACATCATGCACATGAGCGGCCCGACCACCAGAATGTATCTGACTTTCTGAGCGAAAAGCTGGGCTACGACTACTCGTATGTGAGTCAATTATTTTCGGCACAGACCGGAACGACCATCGAACGATTTCTGATTGCGCAGAAGATAGAACGGGCAAAAGAATTGTTACAGGATGGGGAGCAGCGCATCGCCGACATTGCCTTTGATCTGGGCTACAGTAGTGTGCCCCATTTCACCAGTCAGTTTCGGACTATCGTGGGCATTACCCCGGCCCAGTTCCGCAAATCGCCCTTGGGGCGGCAGGCGCTGGATACGATCTGAAGAGACCAAAATGATGTAAGTCAGGCCCGGAATTCTGTAAAACTTTTGCCGGGCACCCAGGCTACCTTTGTTTCGTTGATAGACGACATTACCGGTTCCATCAACTAAAGACGACGATAATCATGATTCATACTTATAAACTTGACGGCATGCACTGCGCCTCCTGCGTGGGGCGGGTGCAGGAGGCGCTTCAGGAAGTGGACGGTGTTAAGAAAGTGGCCGTCTCGCTACAACCGCAGGAAGCTGTTGTCAGCATGACCCACCCGATCGATACCGCCATACTTGACCGGGCCGTGAAAAAAGCCGGTGCCTATTCCCTTACCAACGAAGTACAGGTCGTCGACACAATGGGTGGCCACAGCACTGGTCACCACCCTCAGAAGATGGGCGTGATGTCATCACCGGCCTCGCACGCTGTCACCGACGATCTGTCCGAGCCCTCCGTGACGACCTATAAGCCCCTGCTGATCATTCTGGCCTTTATTCTGGGCATTACGGCACTGGTCGAGGTGCGCATGGGAAGCTCTTCTTCGGGTACGTTCATCGGGGCTCCCGTCAACTGGATGCGGGCGATGGGTACGTTCATGTCGGGCTTTTTTCTGGTCTTTTCATTCTTTAAACTACTGGATATCAAAGGGTTCGCCAGTAGCTATCGCATGTACGATATCGTGGCGAAGGCCATTCCCGGCTACGGTTTCGTGTACCCATTTATCGAGTTGGCACTGGGTGCTGCCTATCTGACAGGCTTTCACCCGGTACTAACGAACTGGGCTACCCTCGTTGTCATGAGCATCAGCCTGATTGGTGTGGTGCAAAGCGTGCTCGACAAACGGAAGATTCGCTGTGCCTGTCTGGGCTCCGTGTTCAACCTGCCCATGACCACCGTTACTATCGTCGAAGACAGCCTGATGATCGGCATGGCGGCGGTGATGCTGGCAGCGATGTAAGTCAAAATCAAAGCCGGGTGCAGTATGATTTCCCAGCTTTGGTATTCCTATTTCTTACTCAACAACCTATGAAAATAATACTCTTCACCCTCCTGCTTGCTCTGTCAGTAAGTCTGGCAGTAGCCCAGCATGAGCAGCATACGGGGCACAAAATGACCATGTCCGCTGATACTGTTCGACCCAAAAAAGCGGCCGTTCCCAACGTCGGGACACCAAAAATTCAGATGAACCATAGCGGAATGAACCATGGTACAATGGGGGGCATGGGTCAGGAGGCAATGGCGGGAATGAGTTCTACTAACGATGCAATGGGAAGCATTACGTTTTCACCAATGGGCAGCATGTCGCACGCTTTATCACGTAACCTGCCCATGAACCGGAACGGATCAGGTACGTCCTGGATGCCCGATAAGACCCCGATGTATGCCTACATGGCGCATTCACCGGGCGACGGAAAATGGATGTACATGCTGCATTACAGTGTGTTTTTGCGGCATACCAACCAGAATTTTACCAACTCCGATAAGCGTGGGCGCGAAGCCCGGATCGACGCGCCGAACTGGGCGATGGGTATGGCCCAGCGTACGGTGGGTAAAAAAGGGTTAGTTACGGCCAAACTGATGATGTCGCTCGATCCGCTGACGGTGGGGAACGGAGGGTATCCGTTGCTGTTTCAAACGGGCGAATCGTACCGGGGCGAGCCGCTGGTCGATCGTCAGCACCCGCACGACCTCTTCTCCGAGTTGTCAGTTTCGTATAGTCACGCGTTTACCCGCGATGCCGACGCCTTCGTGTATGTAGGCTACCCCGGCGAACCGGCACTTGGCGCGCCGGCCTTCATGCACCGGATGTCGTCGTTTAACAATCCCGATTCGCCGTTAAGCCATCACTGGATCGACGCAACCCATATTACGTTTGGCGTAGCCACGGCGGGCTTCCGGTACAAGATAGCGAAGATCGAATTCTCGCAGTTTACCGGTCGTGAGCCCGACGAGTTTCGGTATAATTTCGACAAACCCCGCTTCGATAGCTACTCGTATCGCCTCTCGGTGAACCCAACGCCGGGCCTGGCTTTTCAAGTGTCGCAGGGACTGATCAATAGCCCTGAAGCGGTACATCCCAACGAAAATGTGCGCCGCACTACGGCCTCCGTTCTGCACAGTACGTCGTTCGGCGCGGGTGACCGCTACATGACCTCGTCGTTAATTTGGGGCATGAACAGCCATGATGGCGTCAATGAAAATGCGTATCTGGCCGAAACAAGCCTGCAATTGGGTAGGCTGGCTTTGTACGGCCGCTACGAGAACGTCATGAAATCAGTTGAGGAACTAGCTCTTCCGATCGCTGGCGTGGCTAACCCCGAACGAACGCTTGTCAATGTAGACAACCTGACCCTGGGAACCAACTGGCGCTTTATGCATATGGCCAATACCGATCTGGCCGTTGGTACTCAACTAACCGTGAGCCTGCCTGGTCAGGCATTGCGGCCGTTTTATGGCAACACGCCTTTGTCGGGGCAAATTTATCTGCGACTAACGCCTGCTTTGCTGGTTGCCCGCTAAAGGCAAGCGACAGGCATGACTCAACACTAATTTTTCATTGTAAACCAACAATCGCTATGATTACTACGAATCATTCTCACGGCCACGCTGATACCTGTTTCGAGTGTGCCGAAGCCTGCGAACGCTGCGTAACAGCCTGCCTTGAGATGGGCGATCAGGATAGCAAGCATCACGACATGACCGCCTGTATCAAGCTCTGCCGTGACTGCGCCGATATCTGCACCCTTTGTGGTCGCCTTGAAGCCCGGGGTTCGCAGTTTATGCAGCAATACATGCAACTTTGCGCTGATGTGTGCGACGCCTGCGCAACCGAGTGCGACAAACACGCCGATCATCACGCGCATTGCAAAGCCTGCGCCGAAGCCTGCCGCCGGTGCGCCGAGGAATGCCGCAGCATGGCGAACCAGATGTAAGTCATTGTTTGTTAACCTACTACGCTACCAATTAAACGAATTGCCTTTTCAACCGTCTTATAGTAAAAACCACAAATCATGAATCGCAACCTGTTCCTGAGCAGCCTGATGGCGCTAACCCTGAGCGGCACCACGCTGTTGGCCACCGACGATAAAGACAAAGAAGTAAAGATTAAAACATCGGCTATTTGCGAGATGTGCAAAGCCCGCATCGAGCGTAATCTGGCTTTTGAGAAAGGCGTGAAGGAGGCCACACTCGATGTAGACACAAAAGTGGTGACCATCAAATACAACCCGGCCAAAACCGACGTGACGAAGCTAAAAGCCAACATCACCAAAACCGGTTACGACGCCGACGAAGTTGCCGCCGACCCTAAAGGCTACGACAAGCTACCAAGCTGCTGCAAAAAAGGCGGAATGGCGCATCATTAAAAAGTTAAAGGTTCAATGTCTAAAGTTGCTCCACCCGTTCTGAACAGCGGAGCAACTTTAGACATTGAACCTTTAACCTTTAAATCCTTAGTTAACCCTCAACTTCTGCCCGGCGCGGAGGCGCGAGCGGGATGAGATATGATTTTTCTCGGCTAGCCGGCTAACAGACAAACTGTAGCGGCTGGCGATTGATGAAAGGGTCTCACCAGAACGTACCTTGTGCAAGACCGTGCGCTTAAACTTGGGCTTGAACGACAGCTCGGTTGACCGGCTTCCACCCCGCAGGTGATCCCATACGGCGGGCGTCAGCAAAAAATGATCAGAGATGATCGTATTAGCCGGAAAGCTATAAATATTGACGGGCGAGAATGGATTGCCTTCATAGCGCGTCTCGAAGTGCAGGTGTGGCCCTGAACTTCGGCCGGTGCTACCACCCAACCCAATCTGATCACCCGCTTTGATGAGCTGACCGTCGGCAACCAGTTGCTTCGATAAGTGGCCATACAGCGTTTCCAGACCGTTATAATGGCGAACAAGGACGTACCTGCCATAGCCGTTACCGTCCCAGCCAACCACGCGGACGATACCATCAAACGCGGAGTAAACCGGGTTTCCCGTTTCCAGATCCAGGTCGACGCCGGTATGCCAGCGGCCCCAGCGAAAACCAAACTGAGACGTTAATTTACCTTCATCAAGCGGGGCCGACCAGTAATGATTGGCTTTCGGATCGTACAGTTTCAGATCAACCACCTGGTCGAAATCGCGGGGGTCGATATTGTAGGGATCGATGCTGTGGGAATCCCAGACGGCGTAATAATCGGCGATTTTCACCCATTCGTCGCCTACCTGCATCGAGTCGATCACCTCATTGACGGTGATCTCACCCTGATCGATACTACTCGTGTCTTCGCTGACAACCGGGTTTAGTTCCTTCTTCGGCTCAAACTGGCTATTGAATCGGAGTTGCGTATTCTCCTGTTCAAAAACCTCTTCGGTTTTTTGCTTACTAGGCTCCGGCGCGTTGTTCTTTGTCTTCGGCGTGAACTTCGTATCGTTCTTAAAACGTCCCCTTTCCTGCGCCTGTGTGGTTACGGTTGCACACAGACAACTCACGGCTACCAGCCATGTCAATGCTGTTTTTTTCATTCAACGATATAAAATGAAACGAGCAGCAAACGCAGACAACGGGGCTAAAAATGGGGCTGTAGCGGCCGGGTTATCTGCGTTTGCTGCTCGTTTCGTGTATAGAAGGTTAGCTTATAACTGGTTCGCCGACGGCTAGATCGACACCCGCCACGACTCCATTTGCTGACACAGGCTCACCCTGCATCTCCAGGGTAACTAAATACCGTTCGGCGTCCAGTGCGGCCATACAACCCGTGCCAGCCGCCGTAATGGCCTGCCGGTAGATGTTGTCCTGGGCATCGCCACAGGCAAACACGCCGGGTACGTTGGTGCGGGTGCTTCCCTTTTCAGTCAGGATGTAGCCATGATCGTCGAGCGTTACGTAGCCTTTAAAAATGTCGGTGTTGGGTTTATGGCCGATGGCGACAAAGAAGCCGGTCACGTCGATAACGTGTTCCTCACCCGTTTGCGTATTCTTCAGACGTGCCCCGGTTACGCCATTGTCACCCAGAATTTCCAGGGTGTCGGTATGCCACAGAATCTCGATGTTCTCTTTGGCTTTGATGCGCGCCTGCATGAACCGCGAAGCCCGCATTTCGCCCCGACGCACAATCATATATACCTTACGGCACAGGTTCGAGAGGTAACTGGCTTCTTCGGCAGCGGTATCGCCCGCGCCGACAATAGCCACGTCCTGATTCCGGAAAAAGAAGCCATCACAAACGGCACAGGCCGACACGCCATGACCGTTCAGGCGCATTTCAGACGGTAGGCCCAGCCACTTGGCCGAAGCACCAGTCGAGATAATAACACTGTCGGCCGTGATCTCGTGGGTATCATCCACCCAGACGCGATGTGGGCGACCGGGACCGGGATTTTCCGTAAATTCAACTTTGGTAACCAGACCATACCGGACATCGGTGCCAAAACGGCGCGCCTGAGTCTCCAGATCCTGCATCATCTGCGGTCCCTGTACGCCTTCTGGATAACCCGGGAAATTATCAACTTCAGTAGTAATAGTCAGTTGTCCACCTGGTTGACCGCCCTGATACAGTACGGGGTGCAGGTTTGCGCGCGACGCGTAGATGGCGGCGGTATACCCAGCCGGGCCAGAGCCAATTATCAGACAATGAACGTGTTCGGGAGTCATATGAAATGCAGAAGTGTTCCTATAAAAACGGATGGTCGAGCGTACGTTTGCGCTACTTACCGTTAAGTAGAGAACACGTGCAAAGGTCAAAAAAATTCGCTACAAAGCCAAGTCTACAAGTCTACAGGCTGGCTGGATTCAGCAGATCAACTCAGAAAACGACCTTCTCGGCCACCACGGGCTCTCCCCAGAACAAACTGGCCTGTCGGCTAAACTCAGTCGGCGAATCGGTGGTCAGAAAGTGTCGCGTTCCCTGTCGGCTACATTGCTCAGCCAGATCGGGGTGGCGGTTCAGGTAATCGACAAGGCTCTGCGCCACAATTGGTCCCTGACTGATGGGCCGGATCGTGGCGGGCAACGCGGCGCGTAACTTGGGCAACAGCAAGGGGTAATGCGTGCAGGCCAGCAATAGCGTATCGATCTGCGGATCGCGGGCCAGTAGCCGGTCGAGGTGTTGCTTTACAAAATAATCGGCCCCCGGATGGCCCGACTCCCCGTTTTCGATCAGCGGTACCCACATGGGGCAAGCTTCCTGGCTGATGATCAGTTCAGGAAAAAATTTAGCAATTTCAACCAGATACGACTCCGACGTTACGGTGCCGTTCGTCGCCAGTATCCCCACGTGTCCGGTTTGGGTGTATTGCCCAATAGTCTCCGCCGTGGGCCGAATGACGCCCAGCACCCGGCGGGTGGGCAGGGCATCGGGCGTTGCGCCAGGGTATAGAAGAGGCAAATCGAGCTGCTGAATATTACGCAACGCCTTGGCCGACGCCGTATTGCAGGCCAGGATCACCAGCGGGCAACCCTGCTCGAACAGGTACGTTACACACTCCAGCGTGTAGTCGTATACGGTTTCGAACGAGCGGGTACCGTAGGGCGTGCGGGCATTGTCGCCCAGATACAGGTAATCGTAGTCGGGCAGGGCACCGACCAGTTCGCGCAGAACGGTCAGCCCGCCGTAGCCGGAATCGAAAACACCGATGGGTTGGTAGGGAAGTAAAGAGTTCAAAGTTTAACGTTTAACGTCTAAAGTTGCCCTGCTATATTACGACAGCGTACGCAGAGCAACGCAACTTTAGACCTTGAACTTTAGACTCTGAACCCAACAATGCGTTCACAAGAATGGTTTGGCCGGACCGGCAAAGACGGCTTCATTTACCGCGCCTGGATGAAAAACCAGGGGTTTCCGCATCACGAATTCGAGGGCAAACCCGTTATCGGCATTTGCAACACCTGGTCGGAGCTGACGCCCTGCAACGCCCATTTTCGGGAACTGGCCGAGGCCGTCAAGCGCGGCGTTTGGGAAGCAGGCGGCTTTCCGCTCGAATTTCCGGTGATGTCGCTGGGCGAATGCCAGATAAAACCAACGGCCATGCTGTTTCGTAACCTGGCCAGTATGGACGTGGAAGAAAGCATCCGGGGCAACTCCATCGACGGGGTCATTCTGCTCTGTGGCTGCGACAAAACCACGCCTTCGCTGGTCATGGGCGCCTGTTCCGTTGATATTCCGACGATGGTTGTATCGGGCGGCCCTATGCTGGCCGGCCGTTTTCAGGGCCGTAAAATAGGTACGTCAGATTTGTGGCGGTTTGCCGAAGACTACAAGATGGGCAAGATGAGTCAGGCCGAATTTATTGCCGCTGAAGCAAGCATGGCTCGCAGTCAGGGCCACTGCGCGGTGATGGGTACGGCCAGCACAATGGCGGCAATGGTCGAGAGCCTGGGCCTGTCGTTGCCCGACAATGCCACGATTCCTGCCGCCGATTCGCGCCGGAAAGTACTGGCGCACATGAGCGGCGTACGGGCGGTTGAGCTAGTACGCGAAGGGCTGACTCCATCGAAACTGCTGACCCGGAAAGCCTTCGAGAACGCGATCATGATAAACGCGGCACTGGGTGGGTCTACCAACTTCATTCTGCACCTGATGGCCATTGCCGGCCGGCTGGGAGCATCCACTCCGGGTACGTTGGGCGACGACGTTGAGTTGACGCTGGACGATTTCGACCGGTTGTCGGCGCAGATTCCGTTGCTGGCCAACCTGCAACCATCGGGCGAGCATTTCGTGGAAGACCTGTTCTATGCTGGTGGCCTCCCCGCGCTTATTCGTGAGCTACTCCCCCACCTAAATGCCGACGCTCTGACGGTGAACGGAAAAACGCTGGGTGAAAACTGCGCTGAAGCCCGGTGCTACGACCCGGACGTGATTGCAACGCTGGAAAAACCGTTCAAGCCTAACTCCGGTATTGCGGTGCTGCGGGGCAATCTGTGCCCGAATGGGGCGGTCATTAAACCATCAGCGGCCACGCCCGAGTTGATGCAACACACGGGCCGGGCGGTGGTGTTTGAAGACATCGACGATTACAAAAAGCGCATCGACGACCCTGAACTAGCCGCAGGTACGTACCCACTCGATGCCAGTTGTGTGCTGGTTCTCAAGAACGTAGGCCCGCGTGGGTATCCGGGTATGCCTGAGGTGGGCAATATGACACTACCCGCCAAAATTCTGGCACAGGGCGTACACGACATGGTTCGCATCTCGGATGGACGTATGAGCGGCACCGGATTTGGTACTGTCGTGCTGCACGTCTCACCCGAATCAGCAGTAGGCGGGAACCTGGCATTTGTGCAGAATGGCGACCTGATCACCCTCGACGTACCTGGCCGGAGCCTGCACCTGCACGTATCCGATGAGGAACTGGCCCTACGCCTGAGCCATTTCAAACCACTCGACCTGGGGTATACGCGCGGTTACGTCAACATGTTCATTCATCACGTTATGCAGGCCCACGAAGGAGCCGATTTCGATTTCCTGCGCGGCAGTTCAGGCAGTGTGGTGAAACGGGATTCGCATTGATATTTATCCTAAACATTAGCCGTAAAAACCGTACGATGACATTCAAAAACCAGACGGCTGTTATTACCGGGGCCGGACAGGGCATCGGTTTTGCCGTTGCGCGTGAACTGGCCCGGCAGGGAGCCAACGTACTGCTCAATGATTTTGATGCCGCACTGGCCGAACAGGCAGCGGCCGCCATTCGGGCACTGGGCGGCTCATGCGTTGCACATCCTGGTGATGCGTCGGATGTGGCGTTTATCCGGCAGATGGTCGATAGGGCGGCAGGTACGTTCGGTCGGCTCGATATGGCTATTGCCAACGCGGGCATTACGGTCTTTGGCGATCTGTTTACCACCACGCCCGAAGCGTTTGAGACGATCGTCAACCTGAACCTCCGGGGTACGTTCTTCCTGGTTCAGGCGGCCGCAACGCAAATGCAAACTCAGGAACGCGATGAGTATGGAAGTGCCGGACGAATCATGCTGATGTCGTCGGTGGTGGGGCAGTTAGGCCATCCGGGATTACCCGTCTACAGCCTGACCAAAGCTGGTTTGCAAATGCTGGCCCGGCAGGCGGTCATCGACCTTTCGCCGCACGGCATCACCATCAATGCGGTGGCACCCGGCGCTACACTCACCGAACGCACCACCGACGACCCGACCTATATTCCGATCTGGTCGCGGATTACGCCAATGGGTCGCCCGGCTACGGTTGATGACATTACGGCGGCTATGCTCTTTTTACTGTCTCCGCAAGCGGGCCACATCACCGGCCAGACCCTCACCATCGACGGTGGCTGGACGAGCGTGGGTGTACCGCCTGTTTAAAAAAGTTTGCTGTTTACTGTCTTCCGTTTACCATTGCGCTGCTACATCTCAGTACTTTCTGAGTAGCAGCGCAACGGTAAACGGAAGACGGTAAACCTTTTAGTATTCGTGCGGCAACGCTACGTTTACGGCATCCTGAACAGGTAAGCCCTGCTTGTTCATTTGCTCGATGAACGGATCGGGGTTCAGTTCTTCGCAGTTCCAGACGCCGGGTTTCAGCCAAACGCCGGTTACCAGCAGCATGGCGCCGATCATGGCCGGCACCCCCGTTGTGTAGCTCACGGCCTGTCCACGCACCTCTTTGTAGGTTTCGGCATGGTCGCAGTTATTCCAGATGTAGTAGGTACGTTCCTGGCCATCTTTGATGCCTTTTATCTGGCAACCGATGCTGGTTTGGCCCGTATAATTTTCGCCGAGCGAATCGGGAGCGGGGAGAACCGCTTTCAGAAACTCGAGCGGAATCACGTCCATTCCCTGAAATTTCACCGGGTCGATCCGGGTCATACCGACATTCTGAAGTACCTCAAGGTGAGTCAGGTACGCTTGCCCGAAGGTCATCCAGAAGCGTGCCCGTTTCAGCGTCGGAAAATTCTTGACCAGCGACTCTAACTCTTCGTGATAGAGGACGTACGACTCTTTAGGGCCAATTTCGGGGTAGTCGATCGGCTTGTGAATGCTCATCGCCGGAATCTCGATCCATTCGCCGTTTTCCCAGTACCGGCCGGGCTGGGTGATCTCACGAATGTTGATTTCGGGGTTGAAATTAGTGGCAAACGCTTTGCCGTGATTACCCGCGTTGCAGTCGATGATATCCAGGTAGTGCATCTCATCGAACTGGTGTTTGGCGGCATAGGCGGTAAATACCTGCGTGGCGCCGGGGTCGAATCCGCAGCCGAGCAGCGCCATAATACCTGCATCCTCAAAGCGTTGCTTATAGGCCCATTGCCAACTGTACTCAAACTTGGCAACATCTTTGGGCTCGTAATTAGCCGTATCCATGTAATGCGTTTTGGTAGCCAGGCAGGCATCCATGATTGGGAGGTCCTGGTAAGGCAACGCTACATTGATCACTAAAAACGGTTTTACCTGTTCAATCAGGGCTACTACCTCGGCCACCACGTCGGCATCGACCTGAGCGGTGGCGATAGTAACACCATGCATGGTGCTGATCTCTTCGGCAATTTTGTCACATTTTGATTTGGTGCGGCTGGCGAGCGTAATGGTAGTAAACACAGATGCGTTCATTGCACATTTGTGCGCAACAACGCTGCCTACACCACCTGCACCAATAATCAGCACATTGGCCATATACGTATGATTGTTTTTTCAGTAGAAACTACTTTGCAAAGATACGCACATCAGTACTTGGGTTCGTACCGTAAAACGTGACAGTGTGTCCGCGTGATAAATGTTCTTAGCAAAGCTCAAATTCGTTTGTCAAATTTATAAATTGTTACGCTAGATGCCATTTTCGGACACTAAACCCCGATAAAATTGATAATCAGTCAACTAAATTGTACTAAAGCAATCTTCGTATCTACACCTATTTAATAACGAGCTACTTATAGTGAAAAAATAAATTTTAGGTTACCACTTGGTAACATGAAACTAATTCTACAGCTTTGCCGTAATCGTATCCTTTATTGAGTGACCATCCTTAAAACAGAGTGACTATGAAGCAAGTAAAAAGACGTAATCGGGCCATGACTATGGAGCGCATTTTGCGCGCTATGGGCGATGTAATGGCCGAGAAAGGGACAAAGAAAGCGGGAATTAACGCAGTTGCCGAGAAAGCCGGTGTGAACAAAGTGTTAATTTATCGCTATTTCGGTGGCTGGAACGGACTCCTGGAGGCCTACGTTCAGCGCGGTTTCTTCCTATCGATGTTCAATGATCGTTTCCTGGATACGGTTCCATCAAACCCAGCCCTGGAAGAACGCAGCAAAATCTGGTCGGAGTATGTTATTAAAGTAGCCCGCGAGTTTCGCAGCCGGAAATCCTCACAGGAGCTGATCCGCTGGGAAATGCAAAATGGTGAAACGGAACTAGCCCGCCGCCTGTCTGCATTCCGAAATGATTCGTACAAAAAAATAATCGATAAGCTGGCTCCTTTTCCAGCTTATGATCCAACCGCTCTTACGGCTATTGTGTTAGGTGGGGTAACGTACCTGACGTTGGTGAGTGACAATCGTAATAAAGTAGTCGATATCGATGTGAGCACCGATGAAGGGTGGGAACGCATCGAAACGGCCGTTCGCCGTATTTTCAGTAGCCTTAGCCACGCGCTGGAAGCACAGGAAACGGCTACTGCCAAGTGACCAACCGACCTTTGGTCGGCGAAATCCTACACATCCTGGTAAGTAAAAAAGTGGTGTGCCTCAGTCAGGCACACCACTTTTTTTATTCGTTCATCAGGGTTTCGATCTCGTCGGCTTCCAGCGGAATACCCGCCATCAGGTCCAGGTTGCCCGATTCGGTGATGAGGATGTTGTTCTCCAGTCGAATACCAATTCCCTCTTCCCGAATGTAGATGCCGGGTTCGCAGGTGAACACCATTCCCGGCTCAAAACGACGGTACTTGTTGCCAACGTCATGCACGTCCAGCCCCAGGAAGTGCGAGGTACCGTGCATAAAATACTTCTTGTATAGCGGTGCATCAGGGTCTTGCCGGGCTACCTCATGCTGGTCGAGCAGGCCCAGTCCAATCAGCTCTGATTCCATTATCCGGCCTACTTCACGGTGGTACTCATCCCAGATGTTGCCCGTGACCAGCATGGCCTGAGCGGCTTTCATCACCCGCAACACGGCATCATACACCGCCCGCTGACGGGGCGTAAACCGGCCATTGACCGGAATAGTGCGCGTCATATCGGCGTTATAATTGGCGTATTCGGCGCCCAGATCAAGCAGAATCAGATCGCCCGGCTGGCATTGGGCTGAATTGTCGATGTAGTGAAGCACGCAGGCATTTTTCCCGGAGGCAATAATCGGTGTGTAGGCGGCTCCACGTGAGCGGTTCCGAAGAAACTCGTGCATCATTTCGGCCTCGATCTCGTATTCCCAAACGCCCGGTTTCACGAACTTGAGCAGCCGACGAAACATGCCATCCGTGATGTCGCAGGCGCGTTGCAACAGGTCTACTTCGATCGGTGATTTGATCGCCCGCAGTTGGTGCATCAGCGGAGCCAGCCGTGCCAGCTTGTGGAGTGGGTACGTTCGCTTGAAATCGGCCACGTAGCGATCGTCCTGGGTTTGCACCGACAGGCCGTTGCGGGTGTGTTCGTTGCTGTTGAGGAATACCTGGTCTGCCTCAAAAATCAACTGGGTAAAGATGTTGTCGAACTGACTCATCCAGTACACCTGTTTTTGCGAAATACCCGATACCTGTTCAGCTTCGGCTTTTGTCAGTTTATGGCCTTCCCAGATTTCGATCAGTTCGCTGGTTTCGCGCAGGAAGAGCACCTCCCGAAATTTAGGATCCGGGTGTTGCGGAAACAGCACCAGCCTCGATTCTTCCTGATCAACACCGGTTAGGTAGAATAAGTCGTTATTTTGCCGGAACGGCATGCTACCGTCGGCATTTGTGGGCATAATATCGTTTGCATTCAGCACAGCCATTGACTTTTCGGGCAGTAATTGAGCCAGTCGCTGACGATTTTCACTAAAAAGCAAGTTGTTGATGGGCAAATAGCGCATAAAACCAGTTTACCAGTTGAGGTGTATTGACTAACCTTGTACTTGCTTCTGACGAGCGCATCGGTTACAAGGTCTGTTCAGGCCGCAACTTCCGCCTTACATCGCAAAACCGCAACCATACTCGACAAAAATTGTGCGTATCTCCGTTATTCTTCTCTTCCTGCTTGGTGCATCGGCGCAGGCACGGCCCATTACTTACTGGATCCTGTTGACCAACAAACAGTTGACCGATGCGCCCGCGCTGTCGCCCGCAGCGGTAGCCAATCGGGCAACGCTGCAGTTACCTATTGATGATACCGACCGGCCTATTTCGGCCGCTTACCTGGCTACGCTCACGCAGCTCGGTATACAGATCAACTGCCGGTCGCGCTGGCTCAATGCGGTGTCGGCTCCACTTACGCCCGCCCAACGCGAGCAGGTCAGCAAGCTTGCTTTTGTGCGCGAGGTACGTCCCGTCGATCGCTCGGTCACTGTCACCAGCCGTGGTTCGTCGCGTATAGAACAGGCAAAACTGGCACCGGTGATGTCGCAGATTCAGGCGGCGGCCTTTGCTACCGAGAACCTGACGGGCCGTTTTGTACAGGTGGGGGTAGTCGATGCCGGTTTTTTCGGAGCCGACTCGGCCGCCGTGCTCAAACCCATTGCCGTTCGGGGTGGCTTTCGTCAGGTACGTGACTACGTCAACCGGCCGACAACGCAAAACAAGTTGTTCCGAACCCTGGAAACCATGTCAGATATGCACGGTACCGAAGTGCTGGCGGCCATTGCGGGCTACGACCCGGTGGGTAATCTGCAACTTGGACTAGGCTACGACGCCACCTTTTACCTGGCCCGAACCGATGCAGGTAACCGCGAATTTCGGGGCGAAGAAGACAATTGGGTGCAGGCCATCGAATGGCTCGACAGCCTGGGCGTTCGTCTCGTAAACACGTCGCTTGGCTACGCTAAAGGATTTTCCAATCCCAGTGAAAATTACCAACCCGCCCAGATGGATGGCCACACCAGCCTGATTAGCCGGGCGGCGCAACTGGCAGCGGATAAAAAAGGAATGCTGATCATCGTGTCGGCTGGTAATGAAGGCGACGACCGCAGTTGGCGCATCGTGAGCACGCCCGCCGACGCCGAAGGGGTAATTGCCGTAGGAGCTACCAATTCCAGGCTGTGGAACCGCATTGGGTATAGCAGCATCGGCCCGGAAGCACTCCCCTATCTGAAGCCCAACGTTTCATGCTTTTCGCTCTACGGAACCTCGTTGGCGGCTCCCGTTATCACTGGTTTCGCCGCTTGCCTCATGCAGGCCAACCCAAAACTGACCAACCGGCAGGTACGTGAGTTGATCGAAAAATCGTCGCATCTCTATCCGTACGGCAATAATTACGTGGGCTATGGTGTACCACAGGCTACACGTGCGCTGGCCTTATTGCGCGGGCAACCGTTGCCGGAGACGGCCAGATCGGTGAAAGCGTCGGGGAATAAGATTGTGCTTACGTTACCGGCTACGGAGACGTTGGTTTCCGTGTTTCGGAAAAAAGACGCAACCCACGTGCTCCAACAGGAGGCGGTGCGGGTCAATAAAGGACAGCTCACGCTACACCGTCAATCGGGGGAACAGTTTACGACGGTCGATCTAAAGAACGAGGTAATCGAGGTGGCCTGGTAAGGTAACCTCGACGAGCAGAACCAGGTCATACGTACCTGGTCTACAGGCGCTTATCGTGTTGCAGGTACGTCTGTACGTAATCGGCAATACCGTCTTCGAGGCTATGGAACGGGCGATCGTATCCGATTGAGCGCAGTTTACTCATGTTGGCCTGCGTGTAGTACTGGTACTTGTCGCGAATGTCGGCGGGGGTGTCGATGAAGTCGATCTGTGGCTCGCGGTTCATGGCGGCAAAGGTGCTATTGGCCAGATCGAGGAAGGTGCGGGCGGTACCGCTACCCAGGTTATAGATGCCCGAATTGCGCCGGTGATGCATCAGAAAAAGACATACATCGACAACGTCTTTTACGTACACAAAATCGCGCATTTGCCCGCCATCGGTAAAATCGGGGTTGTGCGAGCGGAACAACCTCATGCGATCCGTCTTACAGATCTGGTGGTAGGCATGAAAAATAACCGAAGCCATCCGGCCTTTGTGGTATTCGTTGGGGCCGTAGACATTAAAAAATTTCAGGCCGGCCCAGAAAAAAGGTTTGCGTTCCTGTTGCAATGCCCAGATATCGAACTCGTTTTTCGATTCGCCATAGGGATTCAGGGGCTTTAGCTGCGGAATAACAGACTCGTTATCGTCGTATCCGTGTTCACCCAAGCCATAGGTGGCGGCCGATGAGGCGTAGACCAGCGGTATCTGATACTCAATACATTTCTCCCATATTTTCTTCGAGTAGGCGACGTTCAGGTGCTCGAAAATGGCGTAGTCGAACTCGGTGGTATCAGTTCGGGCACCGATATGGAACAGGAACTCTACTTCCTGATAATTAGCGTCGAGCCAGTCGAAGAACTGTTCGCGCTCAACAAATTCCTGGATGTGTTTACCGTCGAGGTTAGGCTTCTTGTCGGGGTTCGAGAAGTCATCGACAGCAATGATATAATTGAAGTTTTCCGAGTTTAACTTATCAATCAAACAACTGCCTATGAAACCGGCAGCCCCCGTCACAATAATCATAGAGAACTTCTGTTAAACGTCTGGCCTATGTATACTACTGGATGTAAGTCCTACGAATACTAAAATTAGTCTGTAAAGGTACGGGCTTTAAAAGGAGGAAACCATAACGTATTCTCTTAATAAATAGTACTATTCGTAGTTTTAATAAATAGACATACCCATTAAATATAGTTAAAGAGGTGCATTGAGCATCCTACAGCCGTCTAGCCTGGGGATTTCTCTAGCTAGTAACTAAGCGAGGCAGGCCCTGTAATACCTAACTCGGTTGCACTTTGTCGCTATCGGGTAAAAAGGCGTACTTTTGCCCCCTAAACAGTCGGCGTTGTCTGGTAACCGCCGTAAACTAACCAGACTCAATGGTATACATAAGTCGAAAAGAACATTTCAATGCTGCCCACCGGTTGTTTAATCCCAACTGGTCTGACGAGCGAAATAAGGAAGTATTTGGCCCCTGCGCCAACCACAACTGGCACGGCCATAATTTTGAACTGATCGTTACGGTGAGGGGTGAACCCGATCCTGATACGGGGTTTGTCATTGACCTGAAAGTGCTGGGCGATGTCATCAAACGGGAAATCATTGAGCAACTGGATCACAAGAACATCAACCTCGATGTGCCCTTCATGCAGGGGAAAATGGCCAGTTGCGAAATTCTGGTGATGGAAATCTGGCGGTTGCTCGAACAGGCCCTCGCGCCACTGTCGGAAGCCCGCCTGCACCAGATCCGCCTCTACGAAACCGAGCGGAATTTTGTCGATTATTACGGCGAGTGAATAGCCCAGTTATCAATTATCAATGGCTCCGTTACAATACAACTTTGCTTTGTGGCTGCGCCACTGATAATTGTTCATTGATAATTGTATGACCTACTACATCATTGCTGGTGAACGTTCGGGCGATTTGCATGGCGGCAACCTGATTCAGGCTATTCGGCAGCAGGATGTCGACGCGCAGGTACGTGCCTGGGGCGGCGAGCAGATGGAAAGTGCCGGGGCCACGCTGGTGAAGCACTATCGGGAACTGGCGTTCATGGGTTTCTGGGAAGTGGCCAAAAACCTGGGTACCATTCGCCGGCTACTGCGCGAATGCCAGGCCGATGTGCTGGCTCACCGCCCCGACGCGCTGATCCTGATCGACTATGCGGGCTTTAACCTGCGGATGGCAAAATGGGCCAAACAGCAGGGCATCCGGGTATTTTACTACATCTCGCCTAAAGTGTGGGCCTGGAATCAGCGGCGGGCGTTGACCATCAAAGCCAACGTAGACCGGCTGTTTGTGATCCTGCCGTTTGAAAAGACGTTTTTCAGTACCTACGCCTATGAAGTCGACTACGTTGGTAATCCGCTCCTTGATGCGTTGGCAAATCATGAGCCTAATGCGCAGGTAATCGCTCAGTTGAACCAGTCAGACAAGCCGCTGATTGCGCTGTTGCCCGGCAGCCGCCGCCAGGAAATCACGGCGATGTTGCCCGTTATGCTCGAAACGACCCGCCGGTTTCCAGCGTATCGGTTTGTCGTCGGCACGGTTAGCAACCTGCCGAATGATCTTTATGACACCCTACTAACTGATTATCCGGCCGTTGAGCGCGTATCCGATGCGGCGTATGATGTGCTGAAAGCGTCGACGGCGGCCCTGGTTACGTCGGGGACGGCTACGCTCGAAACGGCGTTGCTCAACGTGCCACAGGTAGTCTGCTACCGCACGTCGTGGCTCAGCTATGTTATCGCCAGCCGACTTATTGCCGTGCCGTACATTTCCCTCGTCAACCTGATCGTTGACCGGCTGCTGGTCACCGAACTGATTCAGAACGAACTGACCCCCACCCGAACCGGCGATGAGTTACAGGCTATTTTACCCGGCGGCACCCGGCGCGGCGAGGTGCTGGCTGGGTACGTCGACTTGCAGCTGCGTATGGGCGAGCCGGGCGCGTCGGAGCGTACGGGTGTTGCGATGGTTACTGCTCTGCGCCAGATGATGGCAAGCTGATCATTTTTTTGGCAAACAATTCTCGTCAGACAGACTGTGCGGACGAAGTTCCCAGCTCAGTTGGTTATTCGACATCTTTCTCATTTCTATCCGCTTCAACTTGGAAATATCGTCTGAGTATATACCAAAAAGCAGTTCGTGCTGCGCCCGGATCAACTCAGCCCGCCGTACTGCCGATTTGCGCAGACTGTCGTCGTACATGGGGTTACAATGAACGAATGCCCATACGTACGGATTCAAATCGCCTGTTTTCTCATACATTCTCGAGTAGTCCTGAAATCGTTTCAGCGACGTGGCATAGTTCTCGTTAGGGTCTAACTGCGCAATTCCTTTTTCGGTAGTCTGACCGGGACCAATTGCGAAAAGCAGGAGCAGCAGCACCGCCACCACGCCACCAATCAGCAGCGGCCGGTTTTTTGCTTTTTTCGCTTCTTCATACACCTCACCAGCCCGTTGCTTCACCTGCTCGGAGTCGATCCCGTCGAGCCGGTTTTTCAGGCTTTCCAGCGTTACAGCAACCAGTCTCGACACTGGCGATGGAGCTTTTGGTAGCTGGGGGAAAGGTACGCTTACTGCGGCTGTTTGGGCGGGCACCGATTGCCTGGTCTCCGGCCATGAAACAGCCGCTACGGTTTCAGGTACGGTATGCGCCACTCCGTTCTGACTGGCGGCGGGTTCGGCAAAGGCCTCAGTGTATTGGGCATCCGCTGGCTCTTCCTGTTCGTTTTTCTGTGGCTCCTTATCGTCGGGTTCAGGTACGTTGTTCGCGCCTGGCTCTGCAACCGGGTGATCTATTGAGTCGGGTACGTTACCAGCGGTAGCCGAATTCATCACTGGCTCGTCGACAAATGCTTCGGTGAGTTGCCCGGTTACCGGCTGATGCGCAGTTATTGGGGCTTCTTCGCTAGGTGGCTCGGCGTCGATCTCGTCTGCCGCCAGTGCATTCGTGGTTATGGGTAGCGGTTCAGAAGCGGCTGGTTCATTGGCTGTTATGGGTACGTCTGCTTTGTCAGATACGTTGTCTGTTATGGGTTCAGTATGGGCTTCCGGGGCTCCTTCAGGCAGTTCCTGTTCGGTTACCGAATCCGTTTCGTCGTCATCGTTTATCGCTGTTTTTTCAGGGAACAGCGGTTCGGCAGGCGCTTCAAGCAGTTCGGTCTGGGCCGTGTAGGGCACCGGCTTGTTTTCCAACGGCTCGGCGGGCGGCTCAGGTACGTTGGCAGGCACCTCGCCCTCACCAAGTAGCGATTCAGGTACGTCTGCCGGTTCCGCTTCGGGTATATACTCCGGGATTTCTTCAGTTTGTGGCTCTTCGACAAAGCGCTCGATCGGCTGCGACAGCGCCGCCTGCATTCTGGCCTTTTGAAGCCAGACCGTCAGTTCAGGAATATCCGCCCGGTCTACGATCGGGTCGAGTGCTTCGATCACGACGTCCCAGTTTTGCCGCCTGAAGGCCTGTTCGGCTTCCACGATCCGGGGTTGCAGTTCCAGCAAATCCAGCAACGCTTTTGCCGATTGCACCCGCTCGTCGGGGCTTACGATCAGGCATCTACGGATCATCTGCTGATATGGCTGGGGCACCGTCCGCAGGTCGTCGGGGAACTGCTCTTCGTTAGCCATTCGCCAGAAGGCGTACGCTTCTTCGCGCTGCGTTTCGGGAAACGACTTCCGGGCAATCATGTGTTTACCCGTAATCAGTTCGTACAAAATGATGCCGAATGACCACAGATCGGCGTTGTAATCGATATTTTCGGTACGCAACTGCTCGGGGGCCATGTAGGTCACCGTGCCGATGCGCATGCTGTTCTGCACAAAGGCCCGCGCCGCTTCGGGATGGTCGGTCATCATTTTACTGATACCAAAATCCACGATTACCGGCCTGAACGCAATTCCTTCTGCGTCGCTGTACCGTACCAGCAACACATTTTCGGGTTTGATGTCGCGGTGTACGATGCCGTGCGTGTGCAGGTGCGACAGGCCGAGCAGGAATTCGCTGACAAACCGCTGTTGTTGCAGGTTCGAGAGCGCATTCCACGACAACGACGTATTGGTCAGGTTACCATCGCGGTAATACCGCATGACCAGAAATTCGTAGGTACCAAACGGCGTGGCGTAGCGTCCGTAATACAGATAACGCACCACAAACCGGTTGACGGGCACGGCCTGCGTATTGGCATACTCCTTCTCGAGCGTCAGTGCGTTGTCATCAACGCTGTACAACCGACGCTTAATGGCCACTTCTTCGTTGGTCTCCAGATCAACTCCCCGATAGATTTCCCCATGCCCGCCCCTTGCCAGCGGCATAGCGTAGTCACAGGCAAACTGCCGGGTGAATTCGTCGTACGTGAGAAATTGCTGTTTGTGATATTCCACAGTAGTGATGAATCAATCAACAACTAATCAATGAGTTAAGAAAACAAACGTTTAATCCAGTTCCGGTTTTCCTGCTCTCGCCAGCGGGCCTCTTCTTCATCATCCATCGTAAACTGAAACGATTCAGGCTCGGCTTCCGTCGGGCTGACAACCGGCTCAACAACGGGCTCCTGCCACATAACCGGGCCATGAACGGGTTCGGGTGGCATTACCGGTGCCTGCACCTGCGGCAACACCAGCGGCACCACATCGTCGTCGGGCAGCAGCGGCTGGTCAATGGGTTCAACGGCGGCTATTCGGATCAGATACCCCGAATAATTGTCGCGCGAGTTGTCGGCGCAACTATCGAGAATGGCTTCCACTTTTTGTCGATCCGACAGCGTATGGCTTAGCAGCGTCTGGGTCAGATCATCGTTCGAGATGCTCTCCAAGACGCCATCAGTACAAAGGAAAAAGTAGTCGTCGGGCACTACGTCCTGCGTCACGTATACGGTTGCCTGCGTTGGATTGGCACTACCCTGGATAGCCCGTGTGATCACGTTCCGGCGCGGGTGCGTCGCTACCTCATCGGGCGAAATCTGACCCGCCCTGACCAGTTCGTTCACCAGCGAATGATCGTCGGTCTGGTGTAGAATTCGGCCATCGCGGATGTGATAAACGCGGCTGTCGCCAATATGGGCAATGGTAACGCCCCGGTCGTGCAGGCTAAGCAGGGTCATCGTTGTGGACATGCCCGACAAATGGGCGTCGGTCTCGTCGGCAATGGCCCGGTCAAATGCTTCTTCTACAGTGAGCAGGGCAGCGCGTACAAACGTTGAATCAACAGCGGAAGTGGAATGAGTCCGGGCGTAGGCCAGGATTGTCTCTCCTGCCAGCAGGCTCGCCAGTTCGCCCCGCTGGGCACCTCCCACCCCATCGCAAACCACAAACAGGCGGTCGGCCGGGGTAGCCCGCCCTGGCGTGGGCACGATGTAGTCTTCATTATTATCGCGGCGGCCCTGCCTCGTGAACCCCACCGGGGGGTATATGGATACCACTCGATTCATACGCTGAGTTTTCTTGCCTGTTCACTGATACGCAATTGGTCACTAGCTACTTACCCCTGCTTGCCGTTCAACGCCAGCAGCGTACGGTCAATCTCATCCAGTTTCTCTTCGGCCTGCTGCTTCAGGCGCTGATCGAATTTGCGGTCCTGCGTCAGTTTCTCCAGACTTTGCCGCGACTGGCTATAAAGCTGCCGCCGCTTGGTTACGTCATTGCCGATACTCAGCAGGTCGGCCTGCGATTTTTTGGCAATAGCGGCATTGTACGCCAGTTGATCGTTCAGTTCCTCGATCTTCATTTTCAGCGGGCCACAATCGGCACCACTACCGCCGCCAGCCGGTGCCGGCCGGGCCGCTGCCGACATCACCGCCATCTGGTTGTTGAGGGCTTTCAATTCGTCCACTTTATCCTGCAACTCTTTCTTTTCTGTTTCTGCCTTCCCCAGCGCATCTGAATCGTCGCGGCGGTCGAGCAGGGCGGCGCGTTTCGAGAGGTAATTACGGCGTTCGATACTGATTCGGTAGAGATACGAACAGGCATTGTCGCGCATGGTCAGGCGGGCGCCCGTGAATCGGTTGTTGCGCTGGAAAATATCGACCCTGCTTTTAAATTCGCTGTTCTGCTTCTCGGCTTCCTGCAACCACACATTCCAGGTTTCATTAGATGCCGTTTCGGCGGGGCGACGGGTATCGATATCTTCCATTCGTTTCACGTACGCCTGCAAGGCCGTCATTTCGGTTGCCAGTGATTGCTGCTCACTCACCGCTTTCTGGTTCAGGCTGCTTCCGCCCGATTTTTTGGCCAGTTGATACGTAATGCCCACGGGCACCGCTGTAATCAGCAAGTAGACTAACACAAAGTTGAACAGAGATGCACTGCGCTCGGCCTTGTTGATAGGTTCCATACAGGTAAATAAGTTGAGGAATAGGGTGTTTAGTCGCTGTTATTGAAAGCTATAGCCGCCACCGAATGGGTCGTTGACCCGGTCGGCGGGCCGGTCGGCCCGGTGCGTCGACCGGCGTTGGGTGTCGAAATCGTAGTCGGTATTTTCCTGACCAATATATTCCAGTTCAGTCATGCGCCGGAAGATGACCCGGATCGCTTCCCAGCACCGATCCAGTATCGGCAGGTGTTGTTGTAACTGCCCATGCCGGTATTGCCGGGTAATTACCTCGTTGATAGCCGTTTCTACCGTGGCCGGTTCAATGTTTGTCCAGCTCTGGAAATAAGGAAGAACCAGTTCACGCCCCAGCGAGGGTGAGTTCTTATCTTCTTCGCACAGGCAGTCGAGCGTGGTTTTCAGCAGTCGGGTAGCCCGGGTAACGTACCTGATGTACTCCATGGGCGATTGCTCGCGACCACCAAACTGAAGATGATTCAGCGCATCGTCGAGACTACCCGCCACACTCTCGGCCAGAATACGGATCTGTTCGGCCAGCGGCCCGGCCCGGTATGCCTGCTCGGTGCGGCGTTTACGCACCACTTTTGCCACAATCTGATACGCATCCCGCTGCACTTCCGAGAGCGTTTTGTTCATCTTCTCGGTCCAGGCCAGGAGCCCCGTATGGGCGCTGATGGCCGCACAGGACGGAATGAACGACTCATCATTACTCAAAATACCGTACTTGGCCAGTAGCTGCCCAACCACGATATGGTACGATTCAAACGAGGCCGACGGGTACGCGGGCGTTGGCGTTGCCTGTCCATTTTGCCCATTCAGCGGCGAAGCGGCGGGTCGGTCTGCGCCCTGCTGCTGGCTCGGCAGGATATTGAGCGTATAGGTAGGTATCGTAAACGGCGGACGGGGAAATGGCTCGTTGTTGGCCGGTACACCCTCTGGCTGGCGCGTATACAGATCAACCGAAAGCACGATCAGGAACTGAAGCTCGTCGGCCATCGGCATGTTGTATTTATCCAGAATAGCTTGCAGGCTCGTGGCCAGTTCGAGCGGCTGGTTGACCAGTTCAATCCGGCAACCGGCACCCGTTACGGCGCGGCAATTGCTGAGCTGAACCCGTACATTCTGTGAGCGATCCGTAATGACCTGAATGCCAAAAGCAGGGGCATCCGACGGCAGCAGGCCGTAGTTATAGTTTGTCAGGTTCACCGCACTGCTGTCGCGCAGGTGGTCGCTGACAAAGTGTTCGAAATCGGTGAAATGTTTCCGGGCGATTTTCATCCCGTCTACCCAATTCACCGGGTAGTGTTCCAGTTTAGGCAGCATGGGCTGTCGTGGTGTAGGTTATGGACAGGCTAACGCGACTTTATCTATATAGATAGTTGTAAGTTGCGTTATTCATGCCTACCAAACGCACTTAGCCCATAAAATTGGTGCAGAAAAAGCTGGAAACTTACTTAACAGCAGAAATTGCCGTCGGAGCCGGTATCATACCAGTTTTTTCCCAGTCGCGGAGCCAGGTTTTGTGGGGCGGCGAGATGCGGGCGAAGAACTCATAGAAGGGCAGCATATCGTGCTGGTAATCGCCCGTAACGTATAGCGGTTCACTCAGGATAATGGTCTTGCGGGGCCAGTCAAACCCAACGAGTATGAGGGGTACATCGGCTTTTTGGGCCATGTAGTAAAAGCCTGTTTTCAGCTTACTCACATCGCTGCGCGTTCCTTCGGGCGTGATGCATACGTGCAAAAAGTCATGGCGCTGAAAGGTCTCGGCCACGGCGTCGACCAGGTTATTTGTTTTGCTCCGATACACGGGCGTGCCACCCAGGGCGCGGAAAAGCCACCCGCTATACCAGGTGAACAACGAACTTTTGGCCAGAAAGCCGATGTAGATACGTACCTCGTCCCGTATCCAGAGGCCGATGGGAAAGTCCCAGTTGGTACTGTGCGGTGCTACTACCCAAAGCGCCTTGGGCACGGTAGGCCAGGGCCCTATGATCTTCCAGCCTAAGCGGTGATAGATAAAGGTGAGAATGGCACCAATCATGGGGAGAAGAATTATGTCTGCGTATCGAAAAGCAAATGTCTAAAGTTCAGCGTCTAAAACCAATCAGACGTTGCACTTTAGACATCAAACTTTTGAACTTTACTAATAATTGCGCTCTTTGCTCACCAGCCAGCGGCCTGTAATATACGAGGCGATAAGTAAGACGGCGTAAAAAATCAGGGTACCGATGGTCGAAAGCGTGTCGTGTGTCATGATCGTTAGAACGTAAATAAAGGGCAGTTGAACTGGTATAACTTATTGTGCAACTGAGTAGCTGCAAAGATAAAAAGAAAAAGAAAACGGCCCCTTTGCAGGGGCCGTTTTAGGTTAATTGCCAATGATGGCGAAATGCTTTTGCAACAGATCTTCGTATTTCTTCGAGAGCTGCGGCTGTTTCGCTTCCTTATACGCTTCAGACAGCATCTGTAGGCCATAGAGGTCGGCGTTGGTTTCGCCTACCGTACGTCCTGTTTTTTCGTAGTAGGTCAGGTTCTGGTCGGCGCGGCGGCTCATGGTATCGGCAATATCAGTTGCCTGTTTCGTGTCGCCGATTTCGAGCAGCAGTCGAACATAACTGGCCGACACCTGATCGTATGGAATGCTCTTATCGGGCAGTACGCTCAGGCTGCGCTGCAACACCGCTTTTGCCTGTTCTTTCTTGCCTTCACGCAGTAACTGATCTGCCAGCCGGAAGAACGCGATCCGGGCCGACACGACGGGAGAGCCTTTGTAGGTCTCATCGTAATACGTGTTCGGGTTGTTCATTTCGCGCCAGGCCATCCGGTTCATCATGTTTTTATACATCACGTCGCTATTAACGTACCCATCCTGCACGCCCGGAATAGCCACGGGCATCAACCGGTACGCGTAGCCTTCCAATTGCATGTGATCGCGCAGGTTGAGGTAGCTTTCGCCACCCAGCGTAGCCGAGAAATAGATAGGCCGCTGCCAGTTATTGGCCGCAATCATATCCAGAATAATCAGGTCGGGCTTATACAGGTTACGTTCGCCAATGTTCCACTGAAGTGTATCCTTCATGTATGGACGCAGTTCAGCAGGCACAAACCCAGCTTTGTCGACCGCCGCCTTATCGATCGGCAGGAACAGCGTTGACGACGGTAGCGTATTGGCCATCTCGCCCGTTGTCAACGGCACCTGAATAGCCGGGCTGTTCTGCTTGATCAGACTAATATACTGACGCAGATCAATACCGCTTTTCACCGATGGGTTGGCGTAGTAGAGCACAATGTCGTTTTTACCCTTGTTGAACTGCTCCATGTCCAGCGAAATAGGCAGGGCTTTCGACTCGTAGGTATCGCGCTTCATCTGCTGAATGTACCATTCCGTTCCCAGCAGGCTCAGGTTACACACCCGCACGTCGCGCCGAATGCCTTCTACCTCCTGGGCGTACCAGAGCGGGAAGGTGTCGTTATCGCCGCCCGTAAACAGGATCGCGTTTGGCGCGCAGGAATTCAGCAGGTTCTTGGCAAAATCAACCGAATGGTAGCGATTCGAGCGGTCGTGGTTATCCCAGCTTTTGGCCCCCATCATTACCGGCACCAGCAGGAAAACAGCGGGAACCAGCGCATTGCGAAGCGTCGCGTTTTTGATAAACGTATTCAGCCCTTCGGCGATGGACGTTACGCCAAGGCCCACCCAGATGGCGAAGAAGTAGAACGAGCCAACGTAGATATAATCACGTTCGCGGGGTTCAGATGGCGGCGAATTCAGGAACACCTGCAAGGCAATGCCCGTGAAGAGGAACAGCAACATCACAACCAGGAAATCGCCCCGCCGACGGAATGCCTGGTATACGATACCCAGCAACGCCAGCACCAGCGGCAGCATGTAGAAGTTGTCGCGGCCTTTGTTGTTTTGCAGCACTTCCGGCAGACCTGAGTTGCTCGAAAACGGCGTCAGATAACCTGCTCCTTCAATGTCGCTTTCCCGACCGGCGAAGTTCCACATCAGGTAGCGCGCCCACATGTGGCCTAGCTGATAGGTGATAAAGAAGTTGATGTTATCTCCGAAGGTCGGTTTTTGTCCTTCGGCCAGATGCAGCCAGCGCCTATACAACTGCGGGTGGTTCTGCTGGTTGCTCCATACCCGGGGGAAGAGCATCTGATCCCCTTTTTCATAGGTGTAAACCGGTTTGTAATCGAAGATTTCGTAACCGGTTTTGTTCTTCATGTACACCGGCTCCAGCTTGCTCTTATCACTCTCCTGTCCACTCGGTTCGGCCGTAAAGATTGGGCCGTACGTCAGTGAGCGACTGCCATACTGCTCCCGTTTCAGGTACGAGATAAAGTTCAGCGCATCGCTCGGGTCGTTCTCGTTGATCGGCGTATTATAGTTCGACCGGACCAGTACCTGAATAAATGAGGCGTACCCGATCAGCACAAAAGCGAAAGCCAATAAGCCCGTGTGCAGGGCTACGTTCCGTTTCCGGGCCGACCAGATGATCAGGTAGATCAGGGCACTGAAGAAAATGACCACAAACGTGATCACCCCCACGTTGAAGGGCAGTCCCAACGTGTTTACGGCGAAGCGTTCTACTGCAAACGCCGAACTGGGCAAGCCAGGAATAACGCCCGCGTTGATGACACCCAGAAAGGCCATGCCAATACAAAAGGCCAACACAACACCCCAGGTGGTGGGTTGCGTATACTTCGTAGCGGGCAGAGTACGCATGGCCATAATGAACGCACCAACCAAAACCGCCATGTAGATACTCCGCCAGATAACGCTTTCAAGCAGTATCAGACCCAGCATCAGCATAACCCCCAGCAGCAGCGTAGCGATCAAATCGCGGGGCGACAGGCGGTTGTAGTGCTTGTAGTAAAACAGCAGTGCCAGCGCGGGCAGCGTGACCAGGTTCAGTAGGTGAACACCGATCGAAAGGCCCGTCAGGTACGCGATCAGCAGAATCCAGCGGTTGGCCGTTGCCTCGTCCTTGATCCGCTCCCAGCGAAGGGCTGCCCAGACCACAATGGCCGTGAAGAACGAAGACAAACCGTACACTTCCGCCTCGACAGCCGAGAACCAGAAGGTATCGGAGAAGGTGTAGACCAGCGCACCCACCGCACCCGAGCCAATCACCAGCAGCGTATCGGCAGTGGTGTAATCTTCTTCGTCGGTTGTCAGTGTTTTCTGCACCAGCATGGTGATTGTCCAGAACAGGAACAGAATGGTTGCCGCACTTGACAGCACCGACACCATGTTGATCCAGTAAGCCACTTTTGTTACATCACCGCCTGCCAGAAACGAGAACAGACGACCCAGTAACAGGAAGAAAGGCGCACCTGGTGGGTGAGGCACCTGTAGTTTGTAGGCACAGGCAATGAACTCGCCACAGTCCCAGAAGCTGGCGGTACGTTCAACGGTTGAGGCATAGGTAATCAATGCCACCGCGAAAATGACCCAGCCAGTCAGGTTATTCAGGCGTTTGTAGGAAAGCATGTTTGTGTAGGGATTGAACTTTAAGAATGCCCAAAAATAGCGAAATATGGGCCAATGGAGCTGTTAATAATTCCTAAACAACCAGTCTTCCGTTTACCGTTTACTGTCTTCTGTTGCGCTGCTTAGGTACGTTGCCGATGAACAGCAGCGCAACAGAAGACAGCAAACAGCAAACGGTGAACTCATTTTACGGACTTGCTAATTGCATCAGTACGCCACACACATAGCCCATATACGTACCTACGGCATAGCCCAGAATGGCCATCAGTACGCCTACCGGGGCCAGAGCAGGATGAAAGGCCGCCGCAACAATAGGTGCCGTAGCCGGCCCGCCAATACACGCCTGACTACCCACCGCCAGCAGAAAATAAGGTGCCCGAATTAACCGGCTAAACCCGATCATGAGCAGCACATGAAACGCCATCCAGACCAGTCCAACCACGAGTAAACCCGGCTGATCAGCGATGGCCAGCACGTTCATTTTCAACCCGATAGTGGCGACCATAATGTAAAGCAGCACCGTTGCCAGCCTGGAAGCCCCTGCTCCTTCAAGGTTTCGCAGACGGGTAAACGAGGCGCCCACACCAAGGGCTGTGGCCAAACCCACCAGCCAGAAAAAGGACGTACCCAGACTAAACCGGTTGAGCAGGGGCGAATGCGTATTGATGTACTGGGCCAGCGGATCGGCAATGGCCGTTGCCAGCGCCGTGCAGCCAAAGCCAACGGCCAGAATCTGTACCAGCTCGGCACTCGTTGGGTTTCGCTGACTAATCTCGGCCTGTTGTTGTACCTGCCGACGTACCTCGTCTACAGCCGACGCATCGGCACGTAGCCAGCGATCAATGCGGGAGGCGCGGGCCGCTCCGTACAGCAACGTACCCAGCCAGAGATTGGCAACCACTACATCCACAGTAACGATAGCTGAAAATAACGCGTCGCTGGGCTGAAAGACTTCCTTCAACGCCGTTTGGTTGGCACCGCCACCGATCCAGGTACCAGCCAGGGTAGCTAACCCCCGCCAGACAGCATCCGGTCCTGCTCCACCCACCAGCGACGGCGCCACGTGGGCCAGGAACCAGACAGCCAGTGGCCCACCCAGCATAATGCTCACCGCCGACGCGCCAAACATTAGCACCGCTTTGCGCCCTAATCGCCGAAACGCCCGCACGTCTACGCCAAGGGTAAACAGAACAAGACTACAGGGGAGCAATACCCGCGTGACAACGGAGTACAGCGCATCAACGGCTTCTGACTTGGCCAAACCGGCCGTATTAAGCAACGAGGGCAAAAAGTAACAGAGGAGGGTTGTGGGTACAATGGCGTAGAATCGTTGCCAAAATGGTCGCGAACTACCGGCCGTTGTAAGCACGGCGGCTATAATGAGCAGCAGAATACCAAGGAGGATGGATGGGTTGGTCATTTATCGTCACTAGTAGTCATTGGTAGCGATTTGCAATAAACGACCATTAATGACAACAAATGACCGTTGAGACCGGCGATGCCCATAAATAAACAACGCCGGCCTCAACTTGAGCCGGCGTGTCGTAATTACACTTCATCAACAAACTAAAAACCAAAAAGCTGTAGGAGGGGGACTCGAACCACCCACGGTGCGGTTAGCTACAGTACAACATCTGGTGGTCAACCCCAGTCGCTCCGAAGAAACGAATTCCGCAAAGCGGCATTATGCTGCGTTTATCCCTTATCACCACCCCCGAGACAGGAGGGCACGTCTGCCAATTTCGACACCCTACAATGAAAAATGTCTTGTCTCATCCACTTATCAGGACGTCTCAACTACCTGATTAACTTGACAATGCAAAGATAGGGTAAGCGCACATTTCATTGCAAGTATTCTATAAAAATAACTCAAAATTTACGGTTTAGATAAAATTTGGCTATTTTTGTTATCAATTCATCAAAACAACTATGGAAAAAGCAGCCAAAAATTTGGAAATTGATAACGTCGACCTGAAAATATTGAGCCTGCTGATGCAGGACGCGACGATGGCCTATACCGAGATTGGTAAACGCATCTTCGTGTCGGGAGGCACCGTGCACGTCCGCATGAAGAAGATGGAAGACATGGGCATCGTTCGAGGTTCGCAACTCATTATCGACCATACCAAACTTGGCTGGGACATCAGCGCCTTCCTGGGCATCTACCTCGACAAAAGCTCTCTCTACGAAGACGTAGCTCAACAGCTTATGAAAATACCCGAGGTTGTGAACATCCACTACACCACGGGTATCTACAGTATTTTCGCCAAAATAGTCTGCCGCGACACGCTTCATCTACGGCAGGTATTACACGACAAGATTCAGAAAGTCGGTGGTATTCAGCGCACCGAGACGTTTATCTCGCTGGAAGAAAGTGTCAACCGCCCGGTTCCCTTTACTGAACTGACCGTGCTCAATCAGGACTCTTTGTAGATCTTGTACGCCGTTTTTTCAACCAGCCCTTTAGGCAACAGCCAGGCGGCAAACGCGCCCAATTTATTGATCCCACCGGTGATCACTTCAGCTTTTCCGGCCAGCATCGCCTCCACCGACTGTTTGGCAACGGCTTCGGGCGTCATCGTAATTTTTTTGGCTGCCTCACGGGCTTTCTGGTTGATCTGCGCCCGATCGTTGAAGCCCGTATCGGTGGCACCGGGACTAATGCAGGTCACGCTAACCGACGTACCGGCCAGTTCGTGATGCAGACCACGACTGAAATTCAATACGAACACTTTGGTAGCCGCATACAGGCTCATACCCGGCAGTGCCTGATAGGCGGTTGAACTGGCAATATTGAGAACGTACCCACGCGGTTGCCGACGAAGTTCGGGCAAAAACAGTTGGGTCAGTTGCACCAGTGTGGTCATGTTCACCTGCATCATCGCCAGATTCTCGTTGAGCGAATACTGCTCAAACTGGCCGCTTAGGCCGTATCCGGCATTGTTGACCAGCACCGACACATCATATTGATTGGTTTTGCACCAGTCCAACACCTGCTGTGGTGCCGCCCCATCGGAGAGGTCGACGGCCAGCGTATCGACCTTCACCTGATGGTCAGCGGCCAGTTGGCGGGCCAGTTGCTGTAACTGATCGCCCGACCGGGCAACCAGAAGCAGGTTATAATTGCGACGTGCCAGTTCGGTAGCAATGGCCAGACCAATACCCCGGCTAGCGCCGGTTATGAGTGCGTAGGACATAAAAAAAGTTTAACGTCCAACGTTTATGGGTCCAAGTTGCTCTGCTTCTAAGCCAGCGTACTTTTTGACCGTTAAACGTTGGACGTTAAACGTTAAATTTCAAACTAAATTAAATATTCACCTTCTGAATGAAGCGGTGATAGAATGGCGTTTTGCTGAACTCATTTTTGGGTTTGTACTTGCCCGTAACCACAGGTACGTACATAACCCGGCGACGGCTGGCTTCACCAATATGCGGCGATTGCTGTACGCGGTGCCAGATACGACCGTCATGAACGGTAAGGTCGCCCGCCTGAATATCCAGGCCAACTTCACGGGGATCGGGGTTGTTGTCAACGAAGTACTTCTTGCCGAACAGCATCCGAAACGTGCTTTGCTTGTGGGTGCCGGGCAACACGCGCAGGCCACCGTTTTCCATCGGGCAATCGTCGAGGTGAATCCCTACGTTGAGCATCGGCATGATCCGCTGACCCAGGAAAATATCGCGGGGGCTATCGGTATGCCAGCCCATCTGCGAATATTGGCTGCTCGGCGTCCGAACGTAATTGTTCAGTACCAGACCGTCTTTCTCGTTTTCACCCATCCGGCCTTCATACGGCTGAAGCAGGTCAACAACAGTCTGTAACCGGGGGTCCTGCAGAAATTCGTGCAACACCTGGCTGGCGTGAGACAGAAAACAAGACCGCTGAATGACTTTATTACCAGCTTCATCCCTACCAAACTTGAGCGGAACACCGTTGATCTTGTCGCGACCATCAGCAATCCATTCCTGTTCAATACGGGCTAATTCACTTAAAAATAGCTTTACAGTATCACGGTTCAGGAAGTTCGGAAAAATGATTATTCCGTTCTTATCAAAAAAATTTTTCTGTTCAGCGGTGAGGGTTTCGCCCAGCTCAAACCTGGGGCATTGCAGTTTTCTCATATTGGCGACAGTTGTTACTGTGTACGATCAAGGAAGCTACGTGTTATATTTTGGGGTCTAAATTAACTAAAGGTAACCGGTCTGACCAAACACTTTTTGTATGAATGTTCGGATTTAAGGATAAAATGCGGTTTAGACCGGCCAGAGTCTAATTCAGGGTACAAAGTTTATACAGAAAATCGAGGCTATCGCTTTAAATCCGATTAAATCCGAAAGCCGTTCGGCAAAAATAGTACTTTTTCTAGTTTCCAGCACGATCAACTTTATTTTGCCAGATACTGAGTTATCTCCTCCAGCGACAAGACATTGAACGTCATTGACCGGATTAGCCCCCCCTTCCGGGCCGCGTAGATGCCGTAATGCATATCGAGTAGTCCGCGCATTTCGTGGGCGTCAGGGTTTATGCTGAGCAATACACCCCGGCTCATGGCGTAATCGATCCAGTGCCAGTCGATGTCGAGGCGATACGGACTGGCGTTTATTTCGATTACGACACGATTGGCCGCGCAGGCGTCGATAATAGCCCTGAAATCGAGCGGGTACCCTTCGCGAGCCAGCAACAGCCGCCCGGTTGGGTGGCCCAGAATCGTGGTGTACGGATTTTCGATGGCCCGCAAAAGACGCGCGGTGGCTTTCTCCTGGGTCATATTCAGGGTTTGATGCACCGAGGCCACGACGTAATCAAATGAAGCCAGCACCTCATCCGTGTAGTCCAGCGACCCGTCGCCCAGAATGTCGGATTCAATCCCTTTCAGAATGCGAAAATTAGCTCCGGCAGCCTTGTAGGCTTCGTTGATCGCGTCGATCTCAACATGCTGCTGAGCCACCCGGTCGGGCGTCAGGCCACCGGCATAACTGGCTGTTTGCGAATGGTCAGCGATCCCGAAATACTGAAGCCCCAGTTCAAGAGCGTAGTCGGCCATCTGGCGAAGGGTATGCTTGCCATCCGACCAGGTGCTGTGGTTATGCAAGGTCCCTTTCAGGTCGTCCCAGGCAATGAGTTCATCGGCCCGGTGGCGTTGCGACCAGACAAACGCCTGCTCATTTTCCCGCATTTCGGGCACCACAAACGGCAAGCCTGCCTGCGCGTAGATCGTCTCTTCCGTTGAGCCTGCCGACGCGTTTACGGCACTTTGCAACAGCGTTTTTCCCGTCGGGCCTGTCTCGGCAAGGTGTGCTTCGGTGGCCGATCGAACGAATAGCTGCTGATCAAACTGGGCGGCTGGGTACGTTACGATGACCACCTGCACATCAGTTCCTTCGGCATGCCCTCGCCAGGTAAATGGCGACGATGCAGGTACGTCCTGCGACAGGCCCGGCTGCACGTTCAGGTACGTTTGCACCGCCAGCGGGTCATCTGACTCAACCAGTAGTTCAACCGTATCCACTTCAATGGACCGCCGACGTACCTGACCGCTCACGGCTACCCTACCCAGCGGAGCCAGTTCGTCACGTAGTTGGCTGGCCAGCCGATCAGCCTTGTCCATACGGATCTTGCCCGACTGACTTTCCAGGAAATCAAGATTATCGAGAATATTCTGCTGGATTTTTTCACCGAAACCTTTAATGGCGGCCACACGACCGGTTTCACTGGCCTGCCGCAGATCACGCAGGGTTTCGATACCCAGTTCGTGCCAGAGTGTCTTTACTTTCTTGACGCCCAGCCCTTTGATTCGGAACATATCCAGCACGCCGGGCGGTGTTTGAGCAAGCAACTCATCGAGTTCAGTCAGATGCCCCGTGTCGACAAATTCCCGAACTTTAGTGGCTACCGTTTTACCGATGCCCGGCAGCTTGATCAGATCAGCGACCGATTGTTCGCTAAGGTCGTCGGTTATTTTTTCGAGCGAAAAGGCCGCGCCCGAAAACGCTTTAATGCGAAATGGATCTCCGTTGTGAAGTTCCATCAGGCGGGCGGTAAGTTCAAGGCTGTCGATGATATCTGAGTTCGTCATGCGCAAGTAAAATTGGACGCGCAAAATACGGCATTTCCTGTATAGGAAGCGCCGCCTGACAGTCGGCACCTGGCTACTGGCCCGCATAAAAAGCGGGGCTACTGTTATCGTCCAACAGTAGCCCCGCTTTAAACTGACCAATATGCTATCTGACCCGCCTGACCGATACAGGTATACAGACAGCCTCACAGGGTGTTTCCAGTGCCGTACCAACCGTCAGAATGGTTCGCTTCGTCGGATCAGTCGGATCAATCGGAATAAGTGGCGAGCGCCCTGTATTTGGATCGGTATCCGAGTCTGTTGCGGGGTTGCCCACATTCACATTCGGACTGAGCGTACAGGTAGCGGGCAACGTATTCTTGTCAATCTCGACCACATACACACCGGCGGGCAAATTCGTAAACAGGTAGTACCCCCCTCCCGCTGTAACGGTTGTCGACACCACGGTGAACGTACCTGGGCTGGTCTGCTGTTGCAGGCGGACCGTTACGCCGTCGGCTCCCGCTTCGCCGCTATCCTGCTGGCCATTCTTGTTCAGGTCTTTCCAGACATAATTACCAATGCTACCTGTCAACCGGACAAACCCTGCATCCAGCGTTGGGTTGTGCTCGCCACTTGTCAACGTCACCGGGGCGGTAACGCCTCCAATGGGATCTGAATCAAGGGCATCGTCGACGCCGACGTTCGGGCTGGTGGCCGAGTAGCCAAACGGCGTGGTGAAGCTCACCGAATAAGGAATACCGGGCGTTAAACCGGTGAAACTATACAGGCCACTGCCATTCGTTGTGGTTGTAGCCACAACCGTTCCGCTAGTGATGAGCGTGACAATAACTCCGGGACTTGGCGTATCGCCTCCATCCTGACTACCATTTTTATTCACATCGACAAAGACATAATCGCCAAGGCTGGCCGGTAGTACTACTGTTGTACAGATCGGTACGGTGATGGGCACCCCTGTTACGCACCCTGCGGCTGAACTGGCCGACACCACCACCCCACTCACATTGATGGGCACCGTGAGGACATTACCACTGATAGTCACGCCAAACTGACCGGCATTGGTGGTCAGGCTTGCCCCATTTGTGCTCAGCAACACCGTATATGACTGGTTACCCGACACGCAACTGCTACTGACAACGCTCAGCGCTGGTTTTGCATGAACAACAACCGTTTTGCTGGCTGGTGCCGACACACACCCGTTTGCATTGATGTAATAGAGCGTGTACGTACCTGAGTTGGCCGTAGTGGCATTCGTCAGGGTAACCGTTGAGCTGTTGACCGTGCTACTGGCCGGTGTGGTCCAGTAAGCCGAAGCTCCCGCCGCCGGTGTGATCGCAAACGTTAATCCATCCCCCTGACACAGCGTAGATGGGCTAAACGGCGTAATGACAGTCTTGGCCTTGACGGTCACCGTTACTACCGCCGAGCAGTTGCTCACCGAGGTAGAAGCCAGTACAAATTTATACACGCCCGGCAGGCTCAGCCCCGATACCGTAACCGGACTACCCGTCTGATTGATAACAACCGTTGTACCGCTAACTTGCTGAAGCACATACCATTGTTCACCCGCTGCAGCACTCACCAGGGTGGTAGTGGTTGGTCCTTCACAGAAGCTCTGGTCAGGACCCGGATTGGGCGGCGTACAGGTTGTCAGGCAGCCCGGCGCGGTGATGGGCAGGGTAATAACGCAACCCGCCACCGAACTGGCCGACACCGCGAAGGCAGTGACACCGATGGGCGACGAAATCAGATTTCCGGTGATAATCACCCCAAACTGACCCGCGTTGGTCGTCAGGCTAGCCCCGTTCGTACTCAGCAGCACCGTATACGATTGATTGTCTGACAGACACCCACTCCGCACCACGCTTAGTGTCGGCAATGGGTTGACGGCGACCGTCTGAATGGCTGATGAGCTACAGCCACTGGCGTTGGTGTAGTGCACGGTATACGTACCTGCGCTGGCTACTGTAACGTTGGCCAGGGTAACGGTACCACTGCTCACGGTCGTGTTCGTCGGCGTGGTCCAGTAGGCAGATGCCCCCACCGGCATGGCCACCCCGAAGGCACCTCCAGCGCTTTCGCACAGGGCAATAGGCGTGAAAACAGGCAACGTGGTGGGCGCGTTGACCGTAATGGTAACCACCGCCGAACAATTGCTCACAGACGTAGAGGCCAGCCGGAACTTATACACGCCCGGCAGGCTCAGCCCCGATACCGTCACCGGGCTCCCCGACTGGTTAATCACCGGCGACGTACCGGCTATCTGCTGTAGTATGCTCCACTGCTCACCGGCAGCGGGACTGACCAGCGTGGTTGAGGTGGTACCCAGGCATAGCGCCTGATCGGCGCCTGCACTGGGTGGCGCACACACACTCGTACAGGCGGGTGCTGTTATAGGCAGGCTTGATCCGCAACCCGCCGCTGAGGAGGCCGACACAACGAAAGAGGCAACATTGACAGGCACCGTCAACAGGTTACCGCTGATGGTTACCCCCAGTTGACCAGCGTTGGTAGTCAGACTGCTGGCGGTGGTTGTCAGCAATACGGTATAGGATTGGTTGCCCGACACACACCCACTACCAGCCAGGCTAAGCGCTGGCAGGGGATTGACCGTCACCAGTTTAGTCGTCGTCGAGACACAGCCGCTGGCGTTGGTGTAGACCAGCGTATACGTACCTGAGTTGGCCACCGTAGCCGGGCCGATGCTGACCGTACCACTGCTGATGGTGGTGGTGGCGGGTGTGGTCCAGTAGGCCGTGGCCCCGGCTGGTGGGGTAATGGAGAAAATAGCCGAGCCACCTTCGCAGATAACCGTCGGCTGATACGTAGGCAGCGTAGTGGGCTGATTGACGATACCAGTCAGCACCGCCACTGTCGCACACTGTCCTCCTGTGGGCGTGAAGGTGTAGCTGGTGGTAGTCGTATTGATCAACGCGGGTGACCACGTACCGGTGATGCCATTAAGCGAGGTAGTAGGCAGCGCGCTTAGTATGGCTCCTGCACAGATCGGGTTAACCGGGCTGAACGTTGGCGTAGTTGGCGCAATGACCTGCACACTCACGATAGCTATTGTCTGGCACGAAGGCGAACTGCTCACCGTCACCGTAAAAGTTTGCAACCCAGCCGTCGACGCTGTGGCGGTGGCCGTCGCGGTACTGCCCCCCGTCAGTGTTGCACCTGCCGGGGCAGACCAGACATACGTATAACTACCAACAGGTGTAGCCTGGGCCGTAAGAGTAACGGGTGAACCAGTACAGACACTCTGGCTACCGGTTTGAGCCGTTACGGTCAGGTTACAGGCAACTTTCACCAGACCAAAATCGTACGTGTGGTTACTGTCTCCCGGCCCACCAGTGGTGAGTTTGATGCAGGGGCTGCTAATGCCGCCTACCACATCCAGCTTCGCATCGTTGTTGGCCAGCGACGTACCTGAGTTGAGTACGCCGCTTTCACCCGGTGTCAACGGGGTCACGTTGGTCAGGCTCAACCCAGCCACCACACTGCTGGTGCCCAAACTGGTGAGAACCAACCCATAGGTGGTGTTGTAAGTCAGCAGGGAAGTGGATACCGCCGAGGTCGACGTACCAGCCACCACCGTGGCCGATGCGAAGTAGTACTCCCCGGCGGCGTTGGTCGTTGCGCTGGCGATGATCGTTGTCTTGGCCGCATTGTAGAGCTTGACCACAGCCCCCGGAATGGGTGGTTCGCAGGGGTCCTGCACCCCGTCCTGGTTATCATCGCGCCACACCCGGTTACCAATCTGGATCGGTTCCTGCGCACACATGGCTACCAGGCCACCCCAGTTATTTGCTTTGGTAAAGTTAACGGCGCTATATCCTGCCGCTGTGCCATCACTCAATAAATGGTTATCACGGGAGCGATCACCCGTCAGGCGATTCAACCAGGTCATCCCTGATGTGGCATTAAATAACACATTGTCCAGGGATGGCATAAGAATTTCAGTGCGGCCGGGGATGTAATCAGTCGTCCCGGCCAAAGCGGCTCCTTCCAACCCTACGTATTTAAAAAACCGGTTTTCAGGGCTGGTATTGGCCCCTGCACGGGTGGCTGCGCTGAAGGTATAGTTGACACCCGATGCAAACGTACCGGCAGTTCCATACTGCTCCAGCGTCCATTGAGGAGCCACTTCGCTACCGACATTAGCGGTTCGGAAAAGAACACCCCCTGTCACATAAAAAGAGGTATTAATAAGATCATGGTATCGGTTACGGGTCGCCACCATCATGCCATACACCCCATTTGACTGCAAATCAAACTCGATTTCTCCCAACCACGGCTGTGTATGCTGCGTGGTATTAGCACTACCATTGGTATAAAATGCCGTGTTGGGCGTCGCTACCTCCCAGGGGTGAGTAATCTGGCTATAATACTGTGAGACGTTGGTATTGGTCGCGGGAAAATCCAGATTCAACGGTATAGTGAGTTCCTTTCTAAAATCAGTAGACGCGGGCGTTACGTCCGTGGGATCGAAGGAGTAGACAATTCCTTTCAGGTCTGCCGCCGTTGGTCCGGTACAGGTTAAGGTGGCGTATACCCGGTTTGTAACTGGGTGGAGGCCCAGGCCAAATGCCGCCTGATTGGGTCTGCTATCTGCCCAGTTTCCCGTTGGGCAGCCATCTGTCGGTAAGGGGAACCGCTTGATCTGTGCAGTATTCGCCACAGCAGTTCCATCAGCCGCCACCGGAATAACCAGTACCTCCTGTGTTTTCAGATTAACGACATACACTTCATGTCCATCGCGGGCAAACTGTATGGATCCTAAACCAGTGTAGCCAATTTTGGCTGGGTTGCTACCCGTTTTGCCATAAGGAGTTTCTGTATAGGCTCCATCGGCCACATACGAGCCAGCAAAACCGTCGCCGTAGAGCGTTTCCAGATCGAGCCAGACTGATTTAGCACCAGCAACTCCACTGGTGTAGTCTACTTTATAAAGCGTCGCCTCACCAAATGTATTCGTACTGCTGTTGGTTTGCATGGGTGCATATGCTCGCATGAACGATCCTGTCAGCAGTTGTTTATGTGTACGATCCCAGGCCAGTCCGAGCGTGGTGCTTATATCAGCTTTGGTCGCCACGGTGGTATGGGCGGCTATCGAATAGGAGGTTCCGCCCGTAGGCGCCCCCCATAAATAGTTGGCATCGAGCGCATTAGACGCCGTAAAGGGCTGCCCTGTGCTGTACTTCATATCAACGATCGTTGGTTGGGCAACGCCGCTATTGTTTCGGGTAAAACAGACCACTGCAAAATCTGGATCGGTCTGGCAATAATCATAAGACACATTCAGCCCCAGGCTGGCATTGCAGGTTCCAGGCTGCACAAACTGAACCGTACTGCCATTGTTAATACCCCGATAGGTTGGGGTATAGCCTACAGGCAGGTTGCTGAACTCTACCCGATAGGTTGTTCCGGCAGTAAGGCCCGTAAAGCTATAAGCCCCATTCAGGTCGGTGGTGGTAGTTGCCACCTGCGTGCTCGTACCGCTCGGGTCACAAACAAACAGGGTCACCGTGATACCGGATAGGCTACGGTCGGTCGCCGCTTTCGTGCCGTCCGCATTGTAATCCTGATAGGCATTACCTCCAATTGTAGACGTGTTGCCAGCGCAGGTGGTACAGTAAACTGATGTAATCGTGATGGAGGCTGGCGTTGATAAGCAGCCATTGGCATCAACAACCGTTACTGAGTAAACAATGGGCGAGGTGACCGTGGCACTCATCACCGGATTGACCGTAACCAGATCCACCCCACTCTGCCCCGTCGACCAGCGCAGAGTCGACCCGTTTGAGGCTAGCGCAACCAGGGTAGCCGATGCCCCTTTGCAGACATACGGATTAGCCGATAAGGTTGTGCCGAAGTCAGGCCGGATATTGACAACAACGGCATCAGACAACTTACAGGCGCCATCGTTGGATGACAGGAAGGCATACACGTAGAGGGTGGCCATACTCGCCGTTGGGTTGTTGGGGAGGGTAGCCGTGAAGGATAGTGTTTTTGTGCCAGCTATCGATGTTGAGGTTATCGTACCCAGGCTTGTACCACCTGTATACATGGCTGTACCCGACTGCGGGCTGGAGAAATACACCAACGATATATTATCGGGCGTCACCGCATTCGACGATACACTAAACGCCACCGTTCCACCCGAACACTGAGTCACTGTCGCCGCCGATGGCACCGTGATCGTGAGTACCGGTGTGGCTTTCAAGGCCAGATTAACAAAAACCGTATCTGAACACAGCCCTGATAAGCCGTTCTGCCCGATCAGTGCGTAATACTTGCTCTGCCCAACCGTTGGCACCACGGCCTGTGCCGCGCTGAGGCTAAGGCTGGTAGCACCACTAATGGCGGTGAACGACGTACCTGACGCATTGGTCAGGTACCATTGCACCGACGTAACCGTGTTGCTGACCACCGCCGAAACCAGTGGCATACTGAATATAGAACCCTGGCAAAGCGTTTGCGAAGGAATCGCCGTTAACGTTGGTTTGGCGCAGGGAGGCAACGTGAAGCCAAAATCAAACAAGTGGTTATTTTCTCCTGGCCCTCCTGTGGTGAACGCCACTTTGGCATATTGATTTGCGCCAAACAATTCTCCGTCGGAATCACGAAAATCTTTAGAATTAGCACTAACATTGGCTACTGTCGCCGACATGCTGGCTAGGGCTCCTGTCGTAAAATCGGTTGATTTATTGATCACCAATACATACTTCGTGTCATATTTCAGCCCATCTGCCTGATCAAAATAATAGTGACCGTTGGCGTCTGTAGTGGTCGATGCTACTGCTGTTTCATTTGGTAGTCCGTCAGCATTGGTATCTTCTACCAAGCTGACGGTCACCCCGGTAAGGGGCAGATCAGAGGGGTCCTGCAATCCGTTCTTGTTAAGGTCGGCAAATACGTAGTTCCCTACTTCGAGCGGAGCCGGATTGAGCAACGCTTCCACCTCGCCCCACACGTTGGCTTTATAAACGCCTGACCGGTCAGCAGCACCTGTAACCAGGCTACCCAGCAGCAGAATGTCGCGAGTACGTGAGCCCTTGTCGCGGCTCATAAACGACATCCCGTTGTTGCCACCTGACTTGACATTGTCAATGCCCGATACAGCGACCTCGGTAAAGCCTGGTATAGCGACAAGATTTCCAGTGCCATCAGCACCTTCGGAACCGTTTGTGTTGAAGAAAACACCGTTACCATTGCGGACGCTAAACCAGGGTAAAGTGAGGTTATTGGCAGTGGTTCGGCTACCAACGACTCCATTCGTTTCCAGGTTCCAGGCATTGTTGTTGAGCGCCGCTATCCATATACCCTGACCGGTGGTAATCCGGCTTCCCGAAACAGCATCCAGGAATCGGTTACGACCACCAACAAGCATGTAGATTTTACCATCGGGTTGTATGTCAAAGAGCACATCAGCCAGCCAGGGCTGTTCCTCCATGTTATTGCTGGTGGTGTTCGAGACAATCGTATTAGGTGCAGAGGTAGACCAGGGTGCATTGACCTTGGTGCCATACACCCCCTCTGTCCCTGTACCACCCGTTTGTAAGCTGAAGCTGAGTGGAATTTGCAGCTCCTGAGTGAAAACAGGCGTGGCTGTTGTCGGATCAAATGAATAGACGAATCCCTTCAGGTCACTGGCATTTTGCCCTGTACAGGTGACGGTGTAATACACAAGGCCGTTTTCGGGATGAATACCCAGGCCCAGCAGCGCGTTGGCAGGGCGGCTGGCTGGCGAAGGCGGAGTAGGATCTGTGAAAGCGGCTCCCGTGCAAGGGTTGGTGGGTGTATACGTCCGAATGCCGGCTATATTAGGCGTGCCATCAGCATTAACCGGGATACCATAAATCTGTTTGGAAAACAGGTTGACCACAAATACGGTCCGTCCATCCGCCGAGAACTCCAGATCCCCCAGACTTAGGTGGCCTATTTTATTATGCTCGAAACGAACTACTGTGACGGGGGTCGGAATACCGGTTACCGTAGTGGTGGCCACAAGACCGGCTGTTATGGCTGGATCAATCCCAGCTACGCCAGGAGAGAGTGCTGTTTCCAGATCCAACCAGACTGTTGTGCCAGTGGCTGTACCACTAGTGGCCAGTGTGGTTACGTATAGTTTACCCGCACCACCAATACCCGCTGCCCCAAGGCCGGTATAAGCTCGTTCGAAGGCACTCGTCAGCAGGCGATTTCGACGTTTATCGTAGGCTACCCCATATACCGAACCAGTCTGACCAAAAGTAGTCAGCGTAGTTTTAGTCGTAAGAGGTGGGTAGGCTGTGGCTGAGTAGTAATTCTGGCCCGTGTTAGTAGCTACTGAACTGCCTGCTGTTTGGCGAGTACCGTCGGTGAGTGGTCCGCCATTGATGTAGGGAAACCGGATTACCATCGGTTCGGTGTTCCCCGGATTACCATTGGCGGTGGTGGGGTCGGGTATGGCAAAACACGCCAGTGCCAGATCGGGGCTATTCTGCGCGTGTTCAGAACCAAGCCCAAATGTAAAATTTACATTCGTAGCGTTTTTAAGAACTCGGGCGACTGTCGTATTATTATCAATGCCATGCGGCCCGGTTTGCAAGATAGAAAGACTAGTCGGAGGGCTGCACTCTACGAGCACATGCAATGCGGTGTAGGTAGCTGGTATAGTAACTGTCCAGCTTCCGGTCGACGAAGTAGTGGTTGTACCCAATACCAGTTCGTTATCGCCATAAACGGTAATGGTTGCACCGGGTAAGCCAAGTTCGGAGTAACGTGTGTTAATTATAGTTGAATTAGCCCCTGCTACATCCTTAAATGTAGTACTAATTGCGGCATCAGCGACCCCGTTCATATTCATTTCACGGAACACCTTACCTGCAACCTGCGCCTGTGCTGCGCCAGATAGCCCAACAATAAGTAGCAGCAGACGTACTCCTCTGCCAACTGTGTTAGTAAACCAGGTGGTATGCCTAAGCAGAGTGCTTGGTTCCGGGACACAACTGGAATTGCGAGTATATGACGAATAGGTATGTGGTGGGGGGTATGCGGGGACCATAAATACTTAAATAAGTTTCCTGAGTACCCCGATTAACTAAAACAATGCCATATAAAATATAAGTCTTTTTACTCTATATTTATAGTTACAATCAACAACTACTAACCCCATTACATGTATGCTCAACATCAATCTTTTTTTACAAAAATGTAAGCTACTTAGATATACTTATTTTATAATATATGCTACCTAAATTGACTTTATAGCCGTCTTATTCATTGCGAGATGATCAATAAATAATTGATTATCCACAGATGAATCTATAAAATTTACACTATCAGCTTGATTGAAAACTTAAAAACTACTCAACTAGTGCGCCTATTCTATTTGGCACGATTTATGAAAGAGCGGCCCCTATCGTAGTTGATACTACTTATAGGGGCTTACCAGCGAAGACAGGGCTTTCTCATAAAATTGTAGAATTCATTTTTAGCTTCAAAAATTGCTGACGCGAGGCTCTTCGACAACAACAGACCAACGACAAAGTCAGTGTAGGTCGGCAAGCAACTTGATAGATGTAAACATCTGCCGACCGTTTTATACATTTTCCATGAATATACTAAGTCTCTTTTTGTAAGTTGCAGGTGATATGCAACCTACTCTGACGCACCAGACCCCTCCAAATGAGACTATATCTGTCGATTCACTTATAGAGCATCTTGGAAAACTGCCTTGTTACTCTATTGGCCGCTCAGCGGGAAACACAATATCAATTCCAAACAACAGGGTAAGCGGGCAACACGCTACACTGATCTGCTGCTCCGATCACGTCTACCTTCTGGAAGACCTGGGGAGCAAGAACGGTACGTTTGTCAATGGAACCAGGATAACCCGCAAAATTATCAGTGCTGACGACCAGCTCCTTTTCGCTGATAGTGAGTACACTGTAGGTACGTTACTCCTACTTAAACCTGCTCCGCCAACTCCCGGCGTTGCCAGTCCAGCCAAAAAGACCCTCGATTTCTCGGACGATTTTTTGCAGTTGCAGACTGTCTTTGAGCAGTACCCCAAGCTTAGAAAGAATTGCCGGGATCGGGAGAAGATGATTCGTACCGGTAGTGTCATCCTGTCGTCAATGGTGGGCGTGGGGGCTGCCCTGGGGTCTGGCGGTACGGCGCTGGCTATCCTGCCTCTGCTCTCCAGTGCCGGTCTGAGCGTACTGATTCCAACACTTTGCTCCACGCTGCTTTCTGTCGATGAGAAACTGGAGGTCATCGACAAAGAATACCGCGAACGCTATCGCTGCCCTAATCCCGCCTGCCGTGATCCGTTCGGCACTCGTGAATGGGAATTGCTGGCCCGCCAGAAAACCTGCAGGCAGTGTAAAGCAATCTGGGTTTCCTGATCTTTTTTCTTTATCCCCCTTTCCTTTTCGACTCTGCTCCTATTCAGGAAATACTGAGCCAGATCGTCTGCTCTAACCACCTTATTTGCTCAAAAAATCATGGCACAAAACTCTGCCTCATCAGACCTCCCAACCGATACTTTTCCTGTTGGCAACACCGCTTCATCGGTCAGACCTAATCTTCCTGCCAACTTAAAAAAACGCCTTGGCGTTTCTGCGGCGGCTCTGTTACTGGGTGGTGGCGCAGCGCTGGCCTTCATGCCCAAAGATGCCGACGAACCACAGCCGCAGCCTGATGACCATGCTGGCAATGAACCGCCCGTTGCAGTAGTCCCGCCAAATGCCGACGTCGCAACCAGGGTCAACGACGGTATGTCATTCGGAAACGCTTTTTCTACGGCCCGTGACGAGGTCGGGCTGGGTGGTGTTTTTATGTGGCGTAATCAGGCTTACAACACGTTCCTGAAAGAAGAATGGGCCGGTTTATCGCTCCAGCAACGCCAGGAATACGCCGAGCATGTACTCGATGTCGGCCTGCCCATTGCGGTTCAGCAGCCGGTGACCCGGCATACCGACGCAGCAGTTGCCCCCATGTCTACGCAGGCCGTTGATCCAACCATTATTGAAGGGCACCTTGGCGACCGCCGGGTCATGGGCATCGACCAAGACAATGACGGGGTAATTGATATGCTTGTCATTGAGGGCGAAGATGGGTATACCTACACAGTGGCGGATGCTTCGGGCGATCAGGGTCTCGATACCATGTATGTCTATGAGGCCTTGAAGGATGACTACGTACTGGCCGCCAGACTGGACCAGCCAATCAGGCTGACAAATGATGATTTCAGTGCAGAGCTGGAAGATGCCATGTCGAAAGAAGCCGTAGCGGCGATCATGGCCGATTACTCCGATGCGCCTGTTAGTGAGGAAGAGACAGCCGACGACGACACTGCTGCCGACGACGATTCTGACGATGAAGGGCCAGACAGTTCAACCAGCGAGTCGTACGAAGAAAACGGCTACGGCGACACCTACGTCAATAATGCTCCGGTCGACGACATGGATGATACGCATCAATAATGGCCATTTTCAAAACCACTTTAGTTGCCTGTCAGCAATGCGGCCGTAAAATTATGGTTCGGCCCGCCGATGCCGAACGGGGAACGATTGTCTGCTCGCACGTGGGCTGTAGCGCGTTGAATACGCTGAACAAAGCCTATCAGTATGACCCAAGCCTGGCGGTAGGGCTGCCTGCACACGGTCGGCTCACGTACCTGAATAGCCCCGTTCCGGTCATGCTGCCACTACTACTTGGGGATAATGTGATCGGTACCGACGCGTCGTGCCAGATTCGGCTAGAGCGCTATCTGCACGAAGGCCGGTGTTATATCAGCCGTCGGCATTGCACCCTGACGGTAAGCCTCGACAAGTGGCTGGGTACGTTACGCTATCAGATCCGTGATGGTGTAGTTGACCCCGTAGAAAAAGCCGTGAAACCCAGCTTGAACGGGACGTGGCTGAACGGTGTGTTGCTGCATAAAACCGAGCAGATCGACGTAGCCGACGGAGGAATCATCACCCTCGGCGGTATCGATCAGCTCCGGGTTTCTCACCAACTGATTGACCCCGTCATGCGAGACACGTACCGCGTTGAGCTAACCTACAGCGCCGATCAGACCCAATAGGCAATCCGTATGCAGTTAACTATTCACCAGCCGCTGTCTTTTTCACACATCGGACAGCGAACGATCAACCAGGATACGATCTACCCGGCGCCAGGCGAAGCCACTCCACAAGACCGGCTTTTTCTGGTGTGCGACGGCATGGGCGGAGCCGATAAAGGCGAAGAGGCCAGTCGGCTCCTGTGCCAGGCGATTGTCGCTTACTACCACGCTCTCGATGCTCCTACGCTAAACGTGGTCCACTTGCAATCGGCGCTGGATCAGGCTTATCAGGCCTATCGAACGTACCTGGATGAGCATCCGCTGGTTAGTCGGATGGGCTCCACGCTGGCGCTACTACAGGTCAACGAACAGGGCATACTGGTTGCCCACATTGGTGATAGCCGGGTTTATCAGATTCGGAATGGGCAGGTGGTTTTTCAAACGCAGGATCACAAGCAGGTCAACGACCTGGTTGAAGCCGGTATCATTACGGCCGAACAGGCGCAAACGCACCCCTGGCGCAACCGCCTCAGCCGGGCAGTAACAGGCCAGAACGGAGGCACAGCGGCATCACGGGTATTGCCTGATAGTCAACAGATTCAGGACGTACAGGCAGGTGATTATTTCTTTCTGTGTTCAGACGGAGCGTTGGAGCAGGTAGACAATTACCGGCTCACAGAAGTACTCGCCAGCGACGTACCTGACCAGACAAAATACCAGATGTTGATGGGGCTTTGCGAGGGACGAACGAAGGACAATTATTCTGGCCATCTGATCCGGATCGATCTGTCTGAACGCACCGGAGCGGTACTCCCACGCAAATATGTCAACGCAACGACGTTATGAGCAGACAGCTACGAATCATCAGTGCGTTACTTCTCCTGGTCAGCCAGTTCGCGTTCTCACAAGGGAAAACGTATGCCGTGGTAGTTGGTATTTCAGACTACAAGGCAATGACGTATCGGACTGGCGATCTGCGATTTGCGGATCAGGACGCCCGACAGGTAGCTGCTTTTCTAAAAAGTAAAAAGGGCGGGAATGTACCCAGCTCACACATCCGGTTGCTGACCAACGCCCAGGCCAGTCGGGCGGCTATTGTACAGGCCATGAACATCTTCGCCAACGCCCAGTCTGCCGATCGGATACTGCTTTATTTTTCCGGGCATGGCTTGGCTACGTGTTTTATTCCCTACGACGTAACCCCCGGTCAGTCGGCCTCTGTATTGACTCACCAGACCATAAAAGCGGCCTTTCGCCGGTCGAAAGCCCACACGAGGCTCTGCATCGCTGACGCCTGTTTATCGGGCGGAATGACCCGCCGCAACTCTTCACAGTCGATGCAATCAATGGCAGGTACGTTCACCGCAGGCACCAACGTGGCGCTGCTACTGGCGGGCCGGGCCACGCAGTTTGCCATCGAAGATCGACGCCTCAAAGGAGGCATGTTTACCCATTTCCTGTTGCAGGGGCTTGGGGGTCTGGCCGACCGCGATGCCAACCGAATTGTGACCATCCGCGAATTACACACCTACGTATCATCTCATGTGCGAAGCGCTACGAAGGGCAGACAGTCGCCTGTATTTTACGGAAAGTTTCCCGACACACTCGCGTTGACCTACCTGTAATCCACCCCAACCACCTGGTAATCGTACTCACTGTATGACCAAACACTTTACCTCATTTGCTGACTTTCGACACCGATACCCGATCCGGCCTAACGACGAATCCATGTTGTTGGGTAGCGGTTCTTACGGGAAGGTGGTGAAGGTTGAGGACCAGCTTGAAACAGAATGGGTGGCCATTAAAATCAGCGAGGTGAAAGGCTCCGACGGTAAGTCGTTGCTGGACGAAGTAAAGCTGGCGCAGGGCATTCCCCGGCAGGCCAACATTGCCCGGTACGACGCCTGTTACCGGCTGGAAACAGATACCAGCCTGAGTGACTTCGCGGTGATGAAGTATTACCAAGACGGGAACCTGGCCGCCCTGTTGAAAAACGAAAAGCTTACACAAAGCCAGATTTATGACCTCACCAAAGGCATTCTGCTTGGCCTTCAACACCTGCACCAACACCGTATCGTTCACCGCGATTTCAAGCCTGCCAACATTCTCATTTCGCGGGATAACGGCGGAAAGCTAATTCCAAAAATTGCTGATTTTGGATTGAGTAAACTCGTTGGTAACGAAGAAATCGACAATTCGGATTTCGACCTTAGCGATGGGCGCGGCACGCCGTCTTACAAAGCACCGGAACAGATTGAAGGGAGCCGGGTCAGTTTCAACCTCGATTTATGGGCGTTCGGCGTGATTCTTTACGAGATCATGGTGGGCGAAAAACCCTTCCAGGCCGAACTTCGGTCGGGTAGTGAACAGGCCATTCGCCGGGCCATTGAACTGAAAATCGTATCGGTGCAGTTGCCCGGCCGGATCGAGACCGTGCCCGAACCATACCAACGTATTATCAAACGCTGTTTGGTCCGGGATATTCATCAGCGCGTACGGAAGGTAAGTGAGCTACTCGATTTACTTGACAACATTCCTCAGCTACTGGCAGAGGCACAGGGAGCCGAACAACAGGGTGACTACGAGCAGGCCAGACTAGGCTACGAGCAGGTGCTTCGGTTTTCGTCGGCCAACCAAACGGCGATTAAAGGGCTAGCAAACTGCATTGATAAAAGCCGCCCACCTGCCTCCGTTCCCGTTAAGGAAGCCACCGATGTGTACCGCCCGTCGACCAATGTAGTGGCTGATGAACTACCGACCGATGTCTTCGACACGAAACCGGCAGCCAGCCCACCAAAACCGGCAGCTTCAGTAAAAGACACCCGGAAACAGCCTGACAGGAAAGCTATACCTGTTCAGGAATCCGTTGATCAACCAGCTACGCCAACCTTTCCAACGTCATGTACGTCCCGTTCCTGGCGTTACCTGGTGCCGGTGGCTGTCGTAGTTGCAGGGCTGGGGCTTTACAGGTTCTACCCGGCTACCAACACGCCTGTTTCAACTGAACAGGCTGAGGCACCAGCTACCACTTCCGACTCGTTGCTGGCAGACTTACCCCCTCCTACCGGCAAAACGCTGCTTACAACGGGCAGGAAGCTACAGGTCAATGCGCCCGGCGTTGTTCGACTGACAACGTTTATGAAGACACAGGGTGCGGAAACAGAAGCAAAACAGTTGCTGAAATTCTGGAATACAGCCGCCACAGGCACGAACGAAGCTCAGGAAAAAGCCATACAGCTTGTTCAACAGGCATCGAAAAAATACAAATTTCATAACCCGGGCACTGGTTCACCAACGGGTACAGACGGTGCCACTGTTCCCGGTTCGGCGTCAGGTACGTTGTCGGCATCAGTTGTTTCGCCTACAGGTACGTTGCCTGTTGCCGAGAAGCCAGCCCCGACGTTGCCGGATCCTCAGGTGGCAAAACAGGAGGCCCAACGTGAGTACGATCAGTTGATTGACAAAGGAGCGGCGGCCATTTCGGCTAAAAACGATAAAGCGGCAGCCATTGCGCTGTTTACAGAAGCGCGCCAGTTGGCCGAGAAAAACGACCTCAGCACAACGAAAGGCCATGAGAAATACGCCCAGTACTTTGGCCGCGCCAACCGGATCCTGGAAAATGACGAGTACGAAGGCGCTAAACAGTGGTTTCTGGTGGCGCAGTCGCTCGACAATACCGCCGAGGTAAGAACTAAAATTAAATTTTGTACCAACCAATAACGCTTGCTTTCATGCAAAAATCTGTACTCAACCTATGCCGACTGTCGCTCATGCTGGTTGCGCTCTCGCAACAGCCTGCACAGGCCAGCATTGGTTATAAACCCACGCCTGTTGTAGCCGATGACGAATATGACCGCTACCGCCAAAAAGGCGACGAATCGTTTAAAGTGGGTCGTTATGACGAAGCCCGCCGACAGTACCGCAACTGCCTGGAAGTGCCCGGTTTCGAGAATGACCCGTATGCAAAGCAGCGCATTGAGCTGGCTACCCAGTGTCTGACGCTGGTGCAACAGGCCGACGATGCGTTGCAACAGCAAAAGAACGATGAGGTAGTGGCCCGGTTGACTGAGGTGTTGGCGCTAAACCCGACCGACCCACTCGTTAAAGGTCGCCTCGCCGATTATTACCTGTCAGAGGGCAATCAACTATTTGATCAGCAGCGGTTTTCGGAAGCGAAGGTGCAATATAACAAAGGACTGGCGTTTGCCCAGGCCGAGGGCAATCGGGTCAAACAGAGCACGCTCGAACTACAGATCCGAAACAGCGACAACCGGATCAAGCAAATTGAAGACGATAAAAACAAGGCCATTGTCAGGTACGTCGTTCCTAAACGAACCGGCCTGAAAATAGCGATGGGCATACTGGCAATTGGTTCGGGCTACTATGCCTACACGCTACAGAACGATTTCACCACCAAACAGACTGCCTTCAATGCGGTGGCACTGGCAATGGACCCGGACGGCGATGGCATTATCAACACGCTCGATGAGTATCAACGGTACGCTACGGCCTATAAATCTGCGGAAGATGCCCAGAGTAAGCGTGGCCTGTATACAGCCTGCGTTGCCGTTGCGGCGGCAGCAACGCTAACCGAATTGTATTTACTGGTGCATAAACCGAAGCCCCGGCAGGTAATTGGCTTTCACATCAGGCCATCACAGACAGGTTACGGCCTCGCCGTTGGGTACCGTTTCTAAGTAACATCTACTCCTTTCAAGACCTTACCGATTTTTCATATGCGTCATCTTCGTCGTATTTACGTACTCGCCCTGGCCGTTGCGGGTAGCAGTCTGCTGCTTAACTGCCAGACGTGGGATCTCCCCACCCGAAAAGCACAGCGCGTGTGCATCACGCCCGGGGGCCAGCTTGGCAGCTCGGCTAATCAGCTTCAGGCTACGCTCACCATTGGGCAACCCACCGGTACAACAGACCGTGTAGACTGGGATTTTGGTGACGCCAAAACGCAGTCGACCTCCGAATTGAGCGTTGCCCATACCTACGCAGCAAAGGGAACCTACACCGTTAAAGCGACCATGAGCAACCTGTGTAGCTTTTCTACGGTATTGACTACCTCGGTGAAAGTGACGGATGCAGTACCACCTACGGTGATCGTTCTGGACCCGATCGACATTACCAAAAGCACGGCAACGCTCCGTATGATGGTGACAGACAATGGCAAAGCGCTCCTCACCGAATATGGTCTCTGCTACTCTAAAACCAGCACCAGTCCGGTAGTGACCGATCCAAACACAAAGACAGCCGCCACCCCTGGTAATGCGGCAGTGAATCAGACCCAGTCATTTGTAGTCAGCGGCCTGGAACCATACGTGACGTATTATGTAAGGGCCTACGCCCGGAATGAAGCAAACCTGACCGGAACGCCAAGTTACAGTACCGAGGTCCGCTCATTTCAACTCCTTTCCGACCCCATTGTGAATCTGATCGACGGAGCCAGCATATCGGGCACAACTGGTTCGGTGAGCTTCTCGGTTGTGAACCAGGGAAATCCGGCGGCCAGTCAATACGGTATTGTTTATTCGGCAACGACAAACACACCAACTGTCGATAATTCGTCGGCTGTTACGGTGCCTTCGCCCGTTTTTACGAGTAGCATACCGGCAACCCTGAGCGGCTTGTCGATCGACAGAACCTATTATTATCGTGCGTTTGCCCGCTCGGCCACTGGTAGCACCGTCTACAGCGCCACCACAGGTACGTTCAGTACGGTAGATATTACCAGTGATCTGATCATCAACGTGCCGTTTACGAATCAGTCGTACACCGATTTGAGCGGAAATAACAACACGGCTAATCCGATTGGCACTCCTGGCTTCGTCACAGATCATAAGGGAGCGGCCAATTCGGCTATTTTACTCAATGGCAACGGGCAGTATTTTTATTTCATCGATGGCGCGGCCCTGCGACCCGCCGCGTTGAGCATTAGTTTCTGGATCAAAGCCAATGCCCTGACCGGCCGAATGCAGCTTTATAATAAATCCCGGTTTAGCGACAATCTGGGCGAGCAGTACAGTTCGCTTATCAAACCCGCCGATTCGGGGAGTGGTATCACGATCAATACGGATATTAAACAGGGTAGTAATTGCAACTACAGTGTAGGTTGGCAGACCTTCCCGGTGACGAGCAATATTCCGGTCATCAACACGTGGCGGCATATTGTTTTCACGTATGAAGGCCGCACGGCCCGTATGTATCTGGATGGCACGCTTCTTTCTGAACGGACCGACCTACCCGCCAGTAATATGGATAATTGTGCAGGCGGTGATTTGAAATTCGGTGCCCAGATCAAGGATTTCCCCCAGTACTTCAACGGAGCAATGGACGACGTTCGAGTCTACAAGCGAGCGTTGACCAGCGCACAGGCGAAAGCGTTGTCTGATCTTTAAAAACCCGTCAGCCGTTTCGTTGGTGAACTGCTGAAACGGCGGCTAACGGTTAGTTTACTTTGGCATATATTCGTTCTGCCAGTTCGTGATATGGGTGAGCCTTGTCTGTTCGGATCTTCTCCAGAATTGGCAGGGCTTTCTCTTTTTCTTTGTTCTTCAGGTAGGATAACGCCAGAAACCAGTTGGCTTTCTGCCGAAGCGGTACCGACAACGTACCCAGCGATTCCGTCAATGGCCTGATGGCTTTCGCTGGTTTGTTGGCCGACAAGTAGCTAAGTCCCAGAAAGTAAGACTGGTAGTAGCCGGTTCGCTGGTCTGCCGCCGGAATTTTCAATTGCTCAATAACCTCGTCGTACCGCCCTGCTTTATAACCCCGGATAGCATTCATAATGCGCTGCCGATCAGCAGGTCGTATGTCAGCAGGCAGGCTTTTGGTCAGTTGGTCGGCTGTAGCGGTGTCGGCATAGGCCAGTTCAGGAGCCTGCTGTTGGTGCTGGTACCAGTATACACCGATGCCCAACCCCAGCACGATACTGGCCGCTGCCGCCCAATAGCCCCACGACAAGGTTCTGTTACGCGCAGGGAACGGTTTGCCGGGCGCTTCCAACCGATCGGGTGTAGCTTGGACTACCTCCTTCTCCGCTTGCCGTACACGTTGGCGGGCCAGTTGCAGGCGTTGCTCGATTGCCAGCGCGTGTAGTCCCATCCGAAAGGTCCGCTGTGTCTCTATCTCTGCCTGAAGCGCAGCATCCGCCGCTATTTCCTGTTCAAAAGCCTGCGCGTCCGCTGCCGACAGTTCATTGGCCAGATACGCTTCGATCAGCTCAAATTGCTCCTGTGATAACGTCATGATCCGCGCCGAACGGCGATTTTCTGGTATATCCGTTTAAGCTGCTCTGTACATTCATACCGCTTCGATTTCACCGATGTTTCCTTCATGTTCATCTCCAGCGCTATTTCCCGAAGCGACCGCTCGTCGACATAAAACCAGTGCATCAACTGTCGGCATCCTTCTTTCAGTTCTGATAACGCAGCCCGAACAGCCTCCACCGTATCCGTTCTGACCAGATCGTCCAATGTATCATCTGTTGTTGCCAGCCTGATTTCCTCCGGCATTGTGGCCGCATGCCGACGGCGGGCTGATCCTAACTCGGTTAGCCACACCTTCTTGCAATAATCAAAAATAACGGTGGTCACCTTTGTACCGGGCTGATACTGGTAGCGACCCGATTCAAGATTAGCCAGAAAGCTGATTAGCCCTTTCTGAAAGGCATCTTCTGCGTCGGCCTCGGTGCCGCTGTTAGTGGTTATCCAAAACCGGAACGACGGATACAGGTCTGAGTAGAGCCACTCGTAGGCCTTGTCCTCACGGCGAAGCAGTGCTTCATAAAGCGACTGGTCGGTACCAAATTGAAGCGAGCGGCTTGGCATTAATTCAGGTAGATTCTCTACAAGAATAATAGGTAAGTCTGTAACTACAAAAGCCCCCCATCGCACAGTTGACATATACAAAATCGACTAGTTCATGCTTCGCTTCAGGCCTTCCTTTACCTCTTACAGCACATGGCTGACACCCGCACATCTGCGGCGACCGAAAATACCTGAACTCCAGAACACTGCTCATCAGCGGGCGGTCAATCAGTAGGCCTCATACTCATACGTGGTCTGTTCATCATAGTTGTATGGAAAAGAGGGTCTGTATACTATGTTCAGCCGGACGAGTAATCCTGCGGCATTGTATGTCAAAACATGCCTGGGCTCAACGATCCCAATATCAATCTGATTATTCACGCTAAATAGTCGCGACAGTATACCGTCAGCCCGAATTACTCCATAGTATGGGTTAGGCTTATCATCATACTGGAACAGTGTAGAACCTTGGACTATTTTAGAACTTATGTTCCCATTCAGGTACGTGTACCTGGTTGTTCCATAGCTATTTGTTGCTGTGGCAGGGAAGAGAGAACCGTCATAGGTATATTCGGTCTTATCTATGACCTGATAATTGCTGGGCTGCGATTTATCGAAGTTCCTCAGTTTTGTCTCCAACATAATATTTCCGGCACTGTCGTATGTATACTCAGTACGATCAAAACCCGAAAAATTTCCAGAGTACTCTGCATTGATCTGTGTCAACTGACCTTGAGCATTATAGGTGAAAGTAGCATTCTTTACATACCGCAAGGGTCCGTATGTACTCGTTTCAACACTGGTTTCGCTACCTAGCTGACCTTTGGCGTTGTATGTGTACAAGATTGTTGTGGTGTCTTTCGTATTTCCTCTGATCGCGCTGGTACTGACTGTTTTCTTTAGCCGAAAACGAACCGGTTCGACCTCCTCGCGATGGTCTTGGCAGGAGGTCAGTGTGCCGATGGTGTAAGTAAGGAATAGGAAAAGTAATGCAGGTGCTTTTGCAATAGACTGATGTTTCATGGTTGTGGTGAAGCGGATGCCGTTCTCGTTAGTACCACTCCATCGGTGGGGCGGCGAAAAGGTCAGTGGCTTTTGTTAAAAATTTTTCGATTCCATAAAAAACGGCGTCGCGCTATCACTGTCAGCTAATTGGCCCAGCGATTTTCCAGGCTAACGACAGCTATTGACAGGGCCTCGTCGATTATTTCCGGCAATGCTTTCCTTTTTCCTCCTTGCTTAGTAGTATCTTTATACCCCGTAACGCTTCAACCTGATTATCCTCATGGCGGCAACGGGCACCAACTCTACGCGGACTTCCGCGAAATACATATTTGTTACCGGCGGGGTAACATCATCATTGGGAAAAGGGATTATTGCCTCTTCTCTGGCCAAATTGCTACAGGCACGCGGCCTCTCGGTCACCATCCAGAAATTCGATCCATACCTCAACATCGATCCGGGCACACTCAATCCGTATGAACACGGCGAATGTTACGTGACCGACGACGGGGCCGAAACGGACCTTGACCTGGGCCACTACGAGCGGTTTCTGAACACACCGACCTCGCAGGCCAATAACATCACTACCGGGCGGATATACAATAACGTGATCACCCGCGAACGGAAAGGCGATTTCCTGGGAAAAACCGTACAGGTTGTTCCGCACATTACCGACGAGATCAAGCGTAACCTGCGGCTCCTGGGCGACTCCGGGGAGTACGACATCGTGATCACCGAAATTGGCGGCTGTGTGGGTGATATTGAGTCACTGCCCTTCATCGAGGCCGTTCGTCAGTTTAAGTTTGAACTGGACGAACACGACACACTGATCATTCACCTTACGCTGGTCCCCTACCTGCAGTCGGCCGGTGAACTGAAAACCAAACCCACGCAGCACTCCGTGAAGATGTTGCAGGAGTCTGGTGTTCAGGCCGATATCCTGGTTTGCCGCACTGAACATCCATTGCCGATGGATATTCGCAAGAAGATCGCGCTGTTCTGCAACGTGCAGGTCAACTCGGTGATCGAGGCGATGGATGCCGAAACGATCTACGACGTACCCCTGCTGATGAAGAAGGAAAAGCTGGATCAGCGGGCCCTGTATATGCTCGACCTGTATAATGACCAGGATACCGATCTGGACGCGTGGAAAGGCTTTCTGAACGGGCTGAAAAACCCGACGAGCGAAGTGCGAATTGGCCTGGTTGGCAAGTACGTTGAGCTACATGACGCCTACAAATCAATTGCCGAATCGTTTATCCATGCGGGATCGAAGAACGAATGCAAAGTGCATATCGACTGGATTCAATCGGAAAACCTGGCCGATGAAGCGGCGGTAGAAGACCGCCTGCGTGACCTGGACGGTATTCTGGTTGCGCCTGGTTTTGGCGAGCGCGGCATTGAAGGCAAGATCAACGCCATCAAATATGCCCGCGAGAACGGCGTCCCCTTCTTTGGCATTTGCCTGGGTATGCAGTGCGCCGTGATCGAGTATGCCCGCAACGTACTTGGCCTGGCCGATGCACACTCATTTGAAATGAACCCCGACACGCCGCATCCGGTCATCAACATGATGGAAGACCAGAAGAAAGTGGTCAACATGGGCGGAACAATGCGGTTGGGAGCTTATGCCTGTAAGATTAAAAAAGACTCACTGGCCTATCAGGCCTACGGCAAAACCGTCATCAGCGAACGGCACCGGCACCGGTATGAATTTAATAACGCCTACGCCGACCGATTCGAAAAAGGCGGTATGCGTGCCGTTGGTACCAATCCCGAAACGGGGCTGGTCGAGATTGTTGAATTGCCCAACCATCCCTGGTTTGTTGGTGTGCAGTTTCACCCGGAATTAAAAAGTACCGTCATGGCACCGCAGCCTCTGTTTGTGCAATTTGTGAAAGCCGCTATGGCTTTCTCCGATCACCGACATGCCTACGCAGCCCCCGTCACCAGCGAAACCCTTGTTGGTTAACCGGCCGTATTGGCGTAATTTTGCGCCTTAAAATGTTGTTCAAGGTTCGAAGTCCAATGGCTAACGTGCCCTGACTTTGAGCGAAGCACGTTGAGCATTGGACTTTGAGCATTGAACTTTAGACTCTATAATGGATCGCAATCAACTAATTGGCCTGCTACTTATTCTGGCCATGTTTGTCGGTTACCAGTACCTGGTACCGAAACCCCCGCCGGAGAAAAAACCGGCCCAGATAACAAAAACCACGACACCAGCGCCGGGAAGTACAACTGCCGCCGCTGCCCCACTCGATTCAGCCGCCGCGCGTAGCCAGTTTGGTGATTTTGCGGCAGCGGCTACCGGCCAGGTACGTGACATCGTCGTTGAAAACCCCGATGTGAAAGTTACATTCAGTACGCAGGGCGGCCGTGTTAAAGAGGTGCTGCTGAAGAAATATAAAACTTTCGATGGCAAGCCATTACTCCTGGTCGACGCCAAAACCAGCCGCACAACGCTGGAACTGCCCACCAAAACCGGCAAAGTTGATCTGCATAGCCTATACTTTCAAACCACAGCACAAAGTGGCACCGTAAGTGGTCAGCCTCAGGTTGTTACGTTCCGCGCTGATGTAGGCAATGGCCAGGCAGTTGAGCAGTCGTATACCGTACCGGCTACGGGATACACGATCGATTACGCGCTGAAAGCCAGCAACCTGGACAATGTTCTCGGAAACGGCGATGTACGCTTCCTGTGGGAAGACCGCATGCCTCAGTTCGAGAATGACCTGAGCAACAACCGCCGCGCCGCCACGATCAACTACCTGACGACGAAAGACAATTTCGACCATCTGGCCGAAAACGAAAGTAGCAACGAAGCGGTCGTAGAAGATCCGGTCAAGTGGTTTGCTATCAAGCATAAGTACTTCCTTTCTGCCTTTATCGCCCAAACCACGCAACTGACCAAAGCGAAGTTTCAGACCGTAGTTGATCTGGCCGATAGTAGCACCGTAAAAACAGCCGTAGCCGACGTAAGCTTCCCACTGGCGGATGTAAAAGCAGGAAAAGGCCAGTTCCGGTACTACTACGGACCCAACGATTTCCAGGTCATCAAAGAAGGAATTGCCCCCGATTTCGACCAGAACGTGTACCTGGGCTACTCGATCCTGAAGCCGATCAACAAGTATTTCTTTATACCGGTGTTCAACTTCTTCGAGAAATTCATTGGCAACTATGGCCTGTTGATTTTCTGCCTGGTGGTGTTTGTGAAGCTGTTGTTGACCCCGCTCACGTACAAGTCGTATGTCAGCATGGCCAAAATGCGGGTATTGGCGCCAGAGTTGGCTGTCATTAAAGAGCGCGTTGGCGACGATATGACCAAGCAGCAGCAGGAACAAATGAAGTTGTATCAGGAAGTGGGCGTTTCGCCCCTGAGCGGTTGTATCCCGGTGCTGGCAACCATGCCTATCCTGTTTGCCCTGTTCCAGCTCTTCCCGAACCTGATCGAGTTACGGCAAAAAACATTCCTGTGGGCACCCGACCTGTCGACCTACGATTCGTTTATCAAGTTTGGTGTCAATATCCCGTTCGTGGGTAACCACCTGAGCCTGTTCACGGTGATGATGACCATTTCGAGTATTGCCTATGCCTATTATAACAACCAGACTACGCCACAACAGCCCGGTCCGGTAAACATGAAGGCGTTGAGCTATATTTTTCCGGTCATGTTCATGTTCGTACTGAACTCGTTTCCGGCTGGCTTGACCTGGTATTACTTCGTATCAAACGTGGTCACGATCGCCCAGCAACTGCTCATCCGCAACTTTGTTGACGAAACGAAATTAAAGGCGATGCTCGACGAAAATCGGGTAAAAATTGCCGCTGGCGGAGGTAAAAAATCAAAGTTTCAGGAGATGCTTCAGAAGCAGTTATCTGCCGCTGAAGATGCCCGGAAGCAAGCCGAAGACGCCAAGAAACGGGCTAAAAAATAAGTTTTGCCGTTCAGTTGCCTTGGTTAGTTTGTTACGTCATAACCGCATCGCAACTGAAAGTGCCTGAACTGATCAACGCGAAAAAGCAACGCAGCGCAGGCGTTGCTTTTTCGCGTTCCAACAAAACTTATGACCACAAAGCAGCTTAAACTACTCCTACTCTGCTGGGTAGGCTTGCTCAGCCATACGGCGGCTAACGCTCAGAAAACCAAAGATGTAGAACGACGCTACAGGTCTGGTATCCGGCTGGTGCAGTTAGGTGATTATGAGCAGGCCCGTGCGGAATTACTGCCTGTGATGCAGCGCGGCGGTAGTTACGCACCGTTTGCCTATTATTACCACGCTGATGCCTCGTACCGCCAGAAACGCTACGAAGCGACTCGCGCTACCCTGAAAGAGCTGATCGACCGGTTCCCCAACTGGCTCAAGAAAGAAGAAGGCTATTACCTGGCTGCCGCTGCCGCCTATGAGCAAGGCTTATACGATGAAGGCTTATCCTATACGCAACTCATCACCGATCCTGACCTCCGCACGGACGTTGACCGAATGGAGCAGACCTTTTTGCCCCGAATCGGCGACCTGAACCGCCTGAAAGGGCTTCAAAAGCAATATCCACAAAACAAGACGCTAGCCCGAACCCTGGTTGACCTTATCCAGCGCACCTCGTCGGATAAGGACGACCTTGAACTGTCCGATCGCCTGTCGAACCGATACGGCATTACGCCCACCCCAGTCACGAAGGCACCGGTTGCCCGCCCGGCCGAGCCGAACGTACCTGCCAGCCAACCCGTTATACCTGTTCGCACCGATCGAGGAAAAGCGAAAGGCTACGTCAATGTGGGCGTCCTGTTTCCGTTCCGGGTCAACCGATTCAATACGACCGAACGAGCCAGAACCAATCAGTACGTGTATGACCTCTACGAAGGCATGAAACTGGCCAAAGCCAAGCTCATGTCGGAGGGAATCACCATAAACCTGTTTGCCTACGACATCGATAATGACACTGACCAGACCCTGGAGATTCTGAATAATTCATCGTTTGCTCAGAACGACCTGCTCATTGGCCCACTGTATACGGAGCCCAACCGGCTGGTAGCGGCTTTCGCCACGCAGAATGACATTCCGCTGGTAAATCCTATCGCCACTAACCACGAATTAATTGCTAACCAGCCAAACGCGTATCTCGCCCAGCCATCGACCCTGCAACAGGCAGGCGAAACCGCGCTCTTCGCCCGAGAGTTGACAACCAACCGAAAGGCGGCTATTTATTTTGGGGCGTCACGGAAAGATTCCCTGTTTGCGGCTTCCTACCAGGCGGCGTTAAAGGCGCAGGGGTTTCAGGTCATTGATTTTCGCCGGTTGAGCGGCAAGTCCGCCAGTATGGCCACGGCCATAAGGCTGACCGAAGAAAACAGCCCAGGGCATGTCTTTCTGGCCAGTAGCAACAACGACGATGGCCCCAGCCTGCTGGAGGCCCTCAGCAAACGGGGGGTGTCCAGTCCGCTGATTGCTACGTACCCAGCGTTCGATTACTTCCGTAATTCGCTCTCCACCTTCACGCGGCGCGAGCTGTATTTGGTAGCCCCCGAATTTATGGATATGGAACGCGAAGCCACCGAGCAGTTTCAGGAAACGTACCTGTCGAAGCGCAATATCATTCCCTCCACGTTTTCGGCGCAGGGCTACGATATGCTTCTGTTCTTTGGCCGTCAATTGGCAAAGGGAACCATCAAATCAAAGTCCTTGCAAAAGACAGACGACAGTGAAGACTACGTTCTGTCGGGATTCGATTACACAAAATCCAATGATAATCAGGTTGTTCCCATCATTAAGTTCGATGGCAGCCGGTTTGTAAAAATTAATTAAGACGCGCATAAACCGTAACGCGGACTTTAATCGGAGACGCCTGGTCCGCGTTACGGTTTACTCATTCACTATGAAAAGCGAAGAACTATTTGAGCAGGCAAAGCGGCTAATTCCCGGCGGCGTCAATTCACCGGTACGGGCATTTCGCGCCGTAGGTGGTTACCCACTTTTTATCAAATCGGCAAAAGGAGCGTATATCACCGACGAAGATGATCGCCAATACATCGAACTCATCAATTCATGGGGGCCGATGATTCTGGGCCACGCCTTTGAACCCGTTGAGAAAGCCGTTCGCGACGCCATCCAACACTCCTTTTCCTTCGGCGCACCCACCCGCAAGGAGGTGGAAATGGCTGAACTGATCATCAGTATGGTCCCCTCCGTAGAGAAAGTTCGGATGGTCAATTCGGGCACCGAAGCCACAATGGCCGCTATTCGCGTAGCGCGTGGATTTACCGGGCGCGACAAGCTCATCAAATTTGAAGGGTGTTATCACGGTCACGGCGATTCGTTCCTGATTGCAGCCGGTAGTGGGGCCATGACAATGGGCACGCCCGACAGTCCCGGCGTAACCAAGGCCACGGCCCACGACACGCTCACCGCCCCCTACAATAACCTAGCTGCCGTTGAGCGGCTGATCGACGCGAACCCAAACCAGATTGCCGCCCTCATTCTGGAACCGGTAGTTGGCAACATGGGCTGCGTATTGCCCGAGCCAGGCTTTTTGCAGGGTATTCGGGACTTGTGTACCAAACATGGCATTGTCCTGATCTTCGACGAGGTGATGACCGGGTTCCGGCTCGCAAAAGGCGGTGCGCAGGAGCGGTTTGGCATTACGCCCGATATGACCACGATGGGTAAAATTATCGGCGGGGGCATGCCCGTAGGAGCCTACGGCGGCCGTACCGACATCATGAACATGGTGTCTCCGGCTGGCCCCGTTTATCAGGCAGGTACGTTGTCGGGCAACCCTATTGCCATGTCGGCGGGGCTAGCCATGTTGCACCACCTCAACGACCATCCAGAGGTATACACCCGCCTCGATGAAGTAGGGAAACGGTTGGCCGACGGTTTCCGCGCCAGCGCCGTTAAACTGGGCCTGAATTATACCGTGAATCAGATCGGTTCCATGTTCACGCTGTTTATGACCGACAAACCCGTTACCGATCTGGAGTCGGCCAAGACGTCGGATATTCCCCGGTTTGGCCGCTATTTCCACGCCATGCTCGACCGGGGTGTTTACCTCGCTCCTGCTCAGTATGAAAGCCTCTTTGTTTCTACAGCCCTTACCGATGATCTGATTGACCAGGTCATTCAGGCCAACGAAGAAAGCTTACTGGAACTAGACCGTTGATATGGGTAAGGTTTTTCTGGTAGTTGTGATGGTATTTGCGCTCTTGTTCGGGCGGGCGTATTATTGCCTACCAACGCAAGTCGCCTTCACGTCGCCATATCGTGTGCAGCAGGACGTGGTGCGCCAGCTTTCGGACAAACGAAAAAATTGCCTTTGCAACGAAAGGCGCATTGAATACCAGATCAGGAACAAAGACAACTCCGAACGTACTCATATCGCTTACTTTAATTCGGCCAAAAAGACACTGAATATAGAAATAGATCCTGGCAGCGGCTGGGCGTTCGATTGGGAGAATGTGTATGAGCCACTTATTGAGCAAGTCCTTAAAGAAGGAGGCCAGTTTAATTTATTTACGAAATACCGTCCCAATAGTAGTCATCTACCGTTCCGGCAAGAGCACTCATTCTGAGCATGACTTTCTCCGTCATCATTCCCGTCTACAACCGCCCCGATGAACTGGCGGATCTGCTCGACAGCCTGACACGGCAAACTATGACGGATTTCGAGGTATTGGTGATTGAAGACGGTTCAACCCGCAAGGCCGATCAGGTGGTGGCAACGTACCTGGACCGGCTCCAGGTACGTTACTTCGACAAGCCCAATACCGGGCAGGGGTTTTCGCGCAACTACGGTTTCGAACGGGCTACCGGCGATTACTTCGTGGTGTTCGATTCCGACGCGGTGGTACCACCAACGTACCTAGACACGGTAAACACGTACCTGACGCATACGCCGCTGGATGCATACGGCGGTCCGGACGGTGCCAGCCCTGATTTTTCAGACACACAAAAGGCCATCAGTTACGCCATGACGTCGGTGTTTACGACGGGGGGCATTCGGGGGAAAAAGCAGAATGTAGGCGGCGCTTTCTTGCCCCGCTCCTTTAACATGGGATTGTCGCGGCGCGTTTTTGCTGAAACGGGCGGCTTTGCCAAACGCGATATGGGCGAAGATATGGAGTTAAGCACCCGGCTCATCCGCCTCGGTTACCGGGTTGGGCTTATTCCCGACGCGGTCGTTTACCATAAACGCCGGGGCACACTGTCCGCTTTCTTCCGGCAGATTATCAACTTCGGGCGTACGCGGGTGCAGTTGCAGCGGTCGTTCGGCATACCCATCAAGCTGGTGCATACGTTTCCGGTGCTGTTCACGCTGGGCTGGCTTTGCCTACCCCTGCTGGCACTGATCTGGCCAGTTCTGGCGCTAGTTGGGCTGTTCACGTACCTGCTCTTTGCAACGCTCGTGCTCATCGACGCCACGCGGCAGGAAGGGAGCCTGTCCGTGGGCTGGTTGAGCTTACAAGCCGCCGTTACGCAGCTTTCGGCCTACGGATTTGGGTTTTTAGGCGAATGGCTCCGTCTATTTCGCCAAAAAAGTGGGGATACGGTCCCGCCGACATCTACTAGTTGATGAAAGACTGTATTTTGCAACCTTCTTTTACAGCATTTCTGACGTAGTACATGGCGAATCCCCCGAAGCCGCCCGGACAGCGGTTGGTTAAACGCATGAGTGCCCGCACAAAATGGCTGATCATGGCACCGGCCGGGCTGCTACTGATCGGTTTCGGCCTGTGCGTTTTCTACGGTGCCGGTTACGATATGCAAACCGGTGCCCCCTTTATGCGCTGGTTTCTGAAGGGCACCTACAGCCTGATCCTGATTAATGGCGGGCTATCAATTTTCGGATCAGCAATTCGCTTTCGGGTCATGATCGATACCCGGCAAATTATTCGGCAGGAGCTAAAACGCCGACAGAAGGAATTCAATAAAAAACGAAAAGCTCCGTCACCAAAACGGGACGGAGCTTCCTGATAGTGTCAAGACGCAGGCGAACTGCCTGGAATCTGACACTGATTTAGGCTGCTTTTTTCTCGGCGAAAGACGCTTTGATGGCCTCAACGTCAACGTTTTTGATCGTTGGTTTCAGCGTTAATTGTTTGATGGCTTTAACGGCGTTATTGGCAATAGCGCGGTTTTTGCGGCCTTTCCGAAGTAATTTGGTAACTCCCATTGTGATATATCGTTAATTGACGGTTCAAATTTTTGGAACGCAAAAGTAGGCATTTTCAATCAAAAAAGCGTGATTTGACGAGTCAAAATCAGTGCAAACGCACCTCGCTACCCTGTGTCTTTTTCCCTGACCAGGAAGCAGCCACTTTGTTGACCTCCCGAAGCCAGAATTTTTTGCCCTTTTTATTCCAGTGTCCGTCGCCTAAATGATACCAGTCCGGATGTTGCCGAAGCGTATCGATTGTCGAGATAATTGGCAATTCCAGGCGTGGATTAGCTTCGAGGCGCTCGATCTGGTGATTATAAACACCGTAGGTCGGGTCCAGGATCGTCACTTTGTTTGGCACCAGGCATAGATATACTTCCTTGAAACCCATCTTCAGGTAATGCCGCCGCAAGGTGTTCAGGTTGTTGACCAGCGTATCTAACCGCTGATTGGTAATCGAACGGAACGAACTGTAGGTAGACGTAGTATCGACTTCGACCTGATAGAACAGGTGCTTTTTATCTTTCGATGCGGCCGTTCCCGCCGTTCGGCCAAAAAGCCGGAATAGCAATTCCGCTTTCGCTTCTTTAAACCGCACAAATAGCGGCCCGTTAAAGAGCAGAAATTCAATGCGCTGATTGATCTCTTCCCCAAACCGCGCCAGTAACCAGGGCTTCGGTGCTTCTTCGGCCTGCTTCAGCACGGGTTTGGCCGTACCCATTGGCACAAAGCCACCATTGATGAACATGCTCTCGTACTCAGGCGAATACATACGCTCCTGAAGAACCCGCTCAATGATCTGAACAACCAGGATGTTCGTCTTCGTTGTATCGAGCGTTACTTCCAGTGGAATTCGGTTACCTACCCAGCGATGGAAATTACGATTACCCGCGTAGAAACTGGTGTCAATGTTGGTGAAGCTATCCCCAAGCGTATATAAATCGACGTCGGGGTAGTGTTTGGCTGGTTTATCGGCTTCGGTCAGATCGCCATTTGCGGAAATGTCGGTTTCCTTAAACTCGGGCAAATTCGACATGTTGTATAAATCGCCATAGCCGTACTGATTCGGAATAAAGCCATGCCGATCGAGCCACCGTTGCATGGGAGGCGACAGAGCTACTACCAGCAACGCCCCGGACAAGCCCAAAAACCCCAACCGCAATAGACTGACAATCAAATTCTTACTCATCAGAATTGGAAATAAATGAATTGATTGGCCGTGAAGACGCCGAAGAAGTAGCAGACAACGATGAGGCCGATAAACGTTAGCCAGAACTGACCGTTGGTGACGCGTTTGGTGAAGGCGATCCAGCGGGGCTCGAAAAGTAAGCTGACGATCAGCAACGTACAAAAGAGCAATTCAGCCATAGAAACTGTAGTCTGAACAGGCTCGGCCAGGTTGACAGTCAACACTTTACCCAGCACAGTGACCGCCTCGCCGGTGCTGGCAGCCCGGAAGAAAATCCAGGTCAATGTGACCAGCGCAAACGTCAGCAGTTGGTTCACGCGGTGAATAGCCAGGCCGTTCACCTGCGATTTACGCTGAACAACTTCCAGATCAGCCACCTTTCGCCGCGACCACATCTGCCCCACAATAAGGTAAAAACCATGCAGTAGGCCCCAGATGATAAACTTCCAGCTTGCTCCATGCCACAGGCCGCTCAACCCAAACACAGCCAGGGTATTCAGGTACGTTCGTGTGGTTGTGCCCCGATTGCCGCCCAGCGGAATGTAGACGTAATCCCGAAACCAGCTCGACAGCGAAATATGCCAGCGTCGCCAGAAATCGGCGATAGACGCGGCCAGATAGGGCGTGTCGAAGTTTTTCATCATCCTGATTCCCAGCACCTGCCCGGCGCCAATGGCGATGTCGGTATAACCCGAAAAATCGCAGTAAATCTGAATGGAATAAAAAACCGCCGCCAGCAGGAGCGTTGACCCGTTGCTTATATCGACATGCCTGAAAGCCGGATCGACAACCAGCGCCATGCGATCGGCGATGACCACTTTTTTCACGAAACCGCCCGCCATCAGTAACAATCCATACCGTACGCGTGTCCAGTCGAACGGTTGAAAGGCATGGAACTGGTGCAAAATATTCTGTGGCCGCTCAATCGGTCCGGCGACGAGTTGCGGATAAAACAAAACGTAGAGCGCGTAGACACCCAGGTTGTGCTCGGCTTTCTGGCTGCCCCGATACACTTCGATGGTGTAGCTGATCGACTGAAACGTATGAAAGGAAAGTCCAATCGGCAACACGATGCCAGGAATCAGTTCACCCAGCATGGGCACCGAGTGCGTCAGCCCGAACGTACCCAGCAAGGCCGTGATCTGTTCGTGAAAAAAGTCGTAATACTTGAAAAAGGCAAGCAGCCCTACGTTGGCGATCAGGCTGATTATCAGCAGCAACTTTCGCCTGTGCCCCTCTGACCGTTCGATGTAGATACCGGCCACATAATCGATCCCGATAACCAGCCCCAGAATGAGCAGGTAGACCGGAATAAAGGCCATGTAGAAGTAACAACTGGCCAGTAAGAGCAATATCCACCGTCCCCGCAGCGGCAAACTGAAGTAAGCCAGCGTGGTGAAGATGAAGAACAGTAAAAAATGTAGCGAGTTAAAAAGCATTACGTACGGTTGAATGGGGAGCTAAGTAGACGAATCGCCGACTACCCGTGTCCTGACTGTTTCACCAGCAGAAGCCCGAAATAAGTCGACAAAGCTACGCGGAATCGAATGGTTCTAAAAATGAGCCTAACGTGGTCCGACGTTATCTTACAATTTCACGCCATTCGGAACGGTGCCGTACCTTTGTGCCATGAAACCATCACTAGTTAAGGGGACGCGCGATTTTGGGCCAGAGCAAATGAGCAAACGGCTGTTTATTTTCGATACCATCCGGCAAACGTTCCGCCGTTTCGGTTTTCAACCCCTCGAAACCCCCAGCATGGAAAACCTGTCGACGCTGACGGGTAAGTACGGCGATGAAGGCGATCAATTACTCTTTAAAATTCTTAATTCCGGCGACTTTGCCGCTGGTATTACCGAAACCGACCTCGCTCAGGACAGTAAAAAGTTAACGCCCCGACTAGCCGAGAAAGGGCTGCGCTACGACCTGACGGTACCGTTTGCCAGGTACGTTGTCATGAACCGGCACGCCCTGCCTATGCCCTTCAAACGGTATCAGATGCAGCCCGTGTGGCGAGCCGACCGGCCGCAGAAGGGCCGCTACCGCGAGTTTTACCAATGCGACGCCGACGTGGTGGGCACCGATTCGCTCCTCTGCGAAGCCGAAATTGTGCTGATGGTACACGAGGTTTTCCGCAATCTGGGTATTCAGGATTTCACGCTGAAAGTAAATAACCGCAAGATTCTGGCCGGTATTGCCGAAGCCATTGGCCGACCCGGCGATGAAAGCATGCTGGCCGTCGCCATTGACAAGCTGGATAAGATCGGCCAGGAAAAAGTCATCGACGAGTTGCGTGAACGCGGCTTTACGGATGAACATATCACTGCACTTGGCCCATTGTTTACGATCAACGGCACCCCCAGCGACGTCCTCAGCAGCCTGCGTACCTGGCTGGTAGAGTCGACCCTTGCTCAGCAGGGAATTGCCGAACTGGAAGAAATGCTACAACTCGCCAACGGACTTGGCCTGACCGACGCCCGGGTTGAGATTGACGTTACCCTGGCACGGGGCCTCTCCTACTACACCGGGGCTATTTTTGAAGTAAAAGCGAACGGCGTCAGCATTGGCAGCGTCAGCGGCGGTGGGCGGTATGATAACCTCACAGGTACGTTCGGGATGCCGGGCCTGTCGGGTGTTGGTATCTCCTTTGGCGTCGACCGGATTTATGACGTGATGGACGAACTGAACCTCTTTCCGGCCTCGGCGGGGCAGGGAACGCAGGTGTTACTGGCCTGCTTCGACACGGATGGGCGCAACCTCGCCCTGCCCCTGCTCAGCCAGTTGCGGGCGGCCAACGTACCTGCGGAACTGTATCCCGATTTGTCGAAGGTGAAGAAGCAGCTCGATTATGCCAACCAGAAGCAGATTCCGTATGTGGTGCTGATTGGCTCAGACGAGGTGCAGTCGGGGCTGTTGTCGATGAAAAATATGGTAACGGGCGAACAGCAGAAGCTAACCGCCGCGCAGATCGTTGAGCGGCTGTCCGCGTAACGCGGACTTTAGTCCGCATTTTGATTACAAATAGTGCGGACTGAAGTCCGCGTTACCGCATCAGGTCCGATTCGGGAATATGTAGCCGGAACCGTGTTCCGTGGCTTTCGGCTACATCAACCTGCCCCGTCTGACCAGCGTGGCTCAGCACAGGTGTTAGGTTTTCGACGGTCAGCGTTCCGCCGGTCTGTTCGCTAAGGCCTTTGATGAGGCGTTTGCCAAACGACGTAGTTGGGCGATGCCAAAGGTCCATATTGATCCCAGGCCCATTATCGACCACTTCCAGCAATAACCCGTTCCGGTTCAGGAATGAGATAGACAGCATCGGTGCAGGTACGTTCGGAATCGCGTATTTAAAACAGTTTGTCAGCAACTCGTTGATGATCAGGCTTATAGGAACAGCCATATCTATATCCAAAACGTCAACATCGCTTTTGATATGCAGATTCACCGTTTTTGCCGAGTAGCCATAGGCATGCATGATGCTGGTTGTGAGCTCTTCCAGAAACTTGCCCATATGAATACTGGTCAGTTCGTCGGATTGGTAGAGGCGCTGATGGATCAGCGAGATAGCCTCGATACGCCGCTGCCCTTCCTGAAACGCCTTGATAGCCTGCTCATCTTCGAGCCGATTGAGTTGAAGACTCAACAGGCCTGATACAATGGACAGGTTATTTTTCACCCGGTGATGCAGTTCGCGCATAACCGTCTGCAATTGTTCCGACTGTTCTTCGATCCGGGCTTTGTCGGCCCGTAGCTCGGCGGTACGGTCGGCTACCTGTTCTTCCAGCGTTTGGGCGTATCGGGTCAGTTCGGAGCGGGCATCGTGCAGCGATCCAATCATCTGATTGAAATGCTGGGTCAACACCCCCACTTCATCCTGCGTGGTTTGCAACACCTGCACGGTCAGGTCACCGGCATTCACATGTTGTACGCCATCGAGCAGCCGTAGTACGGGTTGCGTTAAGGTTGCGTTGATGAGGCGGGGCAACAGCAGGAAATTGATCAGTGCCGTTCCAATAATCAGGAGCGTGATTTTCAGTAAGCTTTCCTGCTGCCCAAGCCGCGCCGACAGATTCAGAATGTCAACGGGCGGGCAAAACACCAGCATGACCGTAAGCAGAATGGAAGCAACGGTGATCTGGGCAAATCCGATCTGCTTCACATTCAGACTGGTTGGAATGGCTGAAAAGGTGAGATACACCGCGATTTCGGCCAGGTTTCCCGACCAGAGCAGTGTAGAATAAGTCCAGTAGCCAATATTGGAGTAAAATCCCACCGAGATCACCACCAGGCACATAAAGACGAACACGGCGTTGACCGCCGTCATCCAGCGAATGCCCGTAACGGCCGGTGAATTTTTCTTTTTCAGGTGGAAAACTTTCCGAATACAAATGGTCAGCGCCCATATGTTGGTCAGTGATCCGTAGAGAAACCCGGCAAAATTGAGTTGTTCCAGGTTACTGTTGTTGGCAAATTCGTTCCAGACCGTGAAAGCGCACAGCATAGCCCCCAGCCCAAACGACAGGTACCGAACCAAGCGGCGTTCTTTTGGAAATGAATCGTCAAGAAAGAGATAGTTGAACTGAATGAACGTGATTTCGACCAGTGCCAGAGATGGAAACGTCCAGCACGAAAGCAGCAGTTTGTAGGGTAAGCTGCCTATATAGGTGGGATGAACAGCGTAATGGAAAATTTCACTGGTCTGCCAGATAAGCTGGCATAGATAGAAGCCTGATAGCCACTGACGGGTTAGTGTTTTGGCCGGCGCCTTCAGGATGAACACCCACATACTGCCCATTACTAACGCCAGGCTAAGGGCCATCAGCGAGTTGGTATGGAGTAAAAAATAGGGCATGGGCAGACGGCGTTATGTAGTAAAGCTGTAGTAACCGGGAGAAGCAAAGAGGCAATTTCCTCATTTTACGGCAATTGTTGTAAGTATTGAGCCTATACTTTTTCGGCAAGCCGAAGTCATACACGGCACCAGCCGTGTCGTCAACTTAAAAGAGTGAATTAACCAGCCTTTCTGGTGGCTTAACTAGTGCTCACTACACGGCTGGTATCGTGCACGATTTTAGAGGCCGCTTATCTAAATTAGCAACTGGCTGACAATTAAGGGGTAGTGTTAACCTACCTTTTTCCTCTCTATTCAATGATTAGATTCTGGCTATCTTTACCAGGCATGTGAACGTCAACGCTAATGAAAGGCATCACTTTTTTAACAGATGACAGTGGCCGCCGAACGGCCGTAGTCATTGATAGTCAGACATACGGCGAAGAAATAGAAGACTTTTTGGATGGCCCGGAAGCGAATCGAGGAAGAACGAGCCTAAGGAAGAGTTCAAAGCCGCCGTTGACCGCATACGCACCGAAAAGCAGAATGGATAGTTATGGCATCACAATTACTAAGTCGGCGGCACAGGAATTGGCCAAATTATCAATACAGCATTCAGTCAGTTGTTAATGCACTCGTCTCTGAACACCGCCCAACGAACTGTAAAGAGCTGAAAGGCTTTAAAAATCTGTAATAGCTCCGCTCTGGTAATTATCGGATCGTGTACAGCATTGAGTTCCAAGTACTTTCCATATAGGTTATCCAATCGGCAACCGAAAAGACATTTATAGTTAATGCAATTCTCACACCTCCACTGCCACACCCAGTATTCGCTGCTCGACGGGCAGGCTGACATTAAGAAGCTGATCAAGAAGGCCAAAGCAGACAATATGCCGGCGGTAGCCATCACCGATCACGGCAATATGTTCGGCGTCTTCGAATTTGTAGCTGAAGCCGCCAAGCAGGGCATCAAACCCATTGTCGGCTGCGAATTTTATGTGGTCGAAGATCACCATATCAAGCAGTTCACGAAGGAGAAAAAAGACATTCGCTATCACCAGTTGCTGCTGGCCAAGAACGCAACGGGCTACAAAAACCTGGTGAAACTATGCTCGCTGGGCTATATGGAGGGACTTTATGGCAAATACCCCCGTATCACCAAAGCCATGATCGAGCAGTATAAAGAGGGGCTCATCGCCTCGACCTGCTGCATTGGGGCAATGGTACCCAAGACGATCCTGAAAAAAGGTGAAGAAGCGGGCGAGATCGAGTTCAAATGGTGGCTCGACCGGTTTGGCGAGGACTATTATGTGGAACTCCAGCGCCACGAGATTCCCGATCAGATCAAAGCCAACGAGGTGCTGGTGAAGTTTGCCAAAAAATACAATGTCAAGATCATCGCCTCCAACGATTCACATTATGTAGATCAGGACGATTGGGTAGCGCATGACATTCTGCTCTGCGTGAACACGGGCGAGAAGCAGAGCACGCCGTCGATGAAGGAGTTCAGCGACGACGAGGCGATGCCCAAAAATACGCGCTTTGCCTTCTACAGCGATCAGTTCTATTTCAAGAACACGCAGGAGATGACCACGCTGTTTAAAGACCTGCCTGAGGCCATCGACAACACCAACGAGATTGTGGGTAAAGTAGACACGCTGAAGCTGAAACGCGACATCATGCTGCCCAACTTCCCCATTCCGAAGGAGTTCCAGCAGCATGCCGACGACGTGATGAACCAGTGGGAGTATCTGAAGCACATGACCTACGAAGGGGCCAAAGCCAGGTACGTTGATATTTCGCAGGAGGTGCAGGAACGCCTTGATTTCGAACTGTTTACCATCCGTACGATGGGCTTCGCGGGTTACTTCCTCATCGTGGCCGATTTCATCAAAGCCGGTCGTGATCTGGGCGTGATGGTTGGGCCCGGACGGGGATCGGCGGCAGGTTCGGCGGTGGCGTATTGCATCGGTATCACCAACATCGACCCCATAAAGTACAACCTGCTGTTCGAGCGATTTCTGAATCCCGACCGGAAATCAATGCCCGATATCGATACTGACTTTGACGATGAAGGTCGTCAGAAAGTGATCGATTATGTGGTCGATAAATACGGCAAACAGCAGGTGGCCGCCATTGTTACTTACGGCACCATGGCGGCCAAATCGGCCATCAAAGACGTGTCGCGGGTGATGGACTTGCCCCTCAACGATGCCAACGCACTGGCTAAGCTGGTGCCCGACAAGCCGACCTACAACATGACCTTGAAGCGGATCTTCGAAGATCCGATTGACGGGCCGGGCGGCTTGTCGAATATCATTTCCCCCGACGAAGTGGAGAACGTTCGCAAGATGCGGGCGCTCGAATCGGGCGATCAGGGGACGGGCCGCTCCATGAAGTTGATCGACACCGAGAAGGTTCAGAACGTGCTGCAACAGGCGCGCAGGCTCGAAGGAACGGTGCGCAACACGGGCGTCCATGCGGCGGGTATCATCATCGCACCAAGTGATCTATCCGACATCGTTCCGGTGTCAACGTCGAAAGATACTAACCTGATTATCACGCAGTATGAAGGCAAAGTTATCGAGGATGCGGGGGTTATCAAGATGGACTTTCTGGGGTTGCGCAACCTCACCATCATCAAGGAATGTCTGCGCCTGATCAAGCAGAACTACGGGCGTGAAATCGACATCGACGCTATTCCGCTCGATGACCCGAAGCCCTACGAACTGTTCCAGCGGGGGGAAACAAACGCTATTTTCCAGTTTGAATCCGACGGGATGAAGAAGTACATGAAGGATTTGAAGCCTGACCGCTTCGAAGACCTCATTGCGATGAACGCCCTCTACCGCCCCGGTCCGATTCAGTACATTCCGAACTTCATTAACCGGAAGCACGGCCGGGAAGAAGTGAAGTACGACATGCCGGAGATGGAAGAGTTCCTGGCCGATACGTATGGCATTACGGTCTACCAGGAACAGTTGATGCTCCTGTCGCAGAAGCTCGGCAACTTCACCAAAGGGGATGCCGACGTACTGCGGAAAGCGATGGGTAAGAAAGACCGCGCTACGCTCGACAAAATGAAGGGTAAGTTTATGGATGGCTGCGAAGCCAACAAACTGCCTCTGAAAGCCTGCGCCAAAGTGTGGACCGACTGGGAAGCGTTCGCCTCCTACGCCTTCAACAAATCGCACTCGACCTGCTACGCCTTTGTGGCGTACCAGACTGCCTGGCTAAAAGCGCATTACCGTTCCGAATACATGGCGGCGGTCCTGACCTCCTGCCTGGGCAACATTGAAAAAATCACTTTCTTCCTCGAAGAATGTAAGAACATCAACATTCCGGTGCTTGGCCCCGACGTGAACGAATCAGAGCGGGTATTTGGGGTGAATAAGAAAGGCGAAATCCGGTTCGGGTTAGGCGCTATCAAGGGATCGGGCGATGCGGCGGTGGAAAACATCATTGCGGAACGTACCCAGAACGGGCCGTATACCGACATTTTCGATTTCATCATCCGGGTAAACCTGCGAACCGTTAATAAGAAAACCATTGAATCGCTGGCCTATGCCGGGGCTTTCGACGCCCTGGACGAATCGATTCACCGGGCGCAATACTTCGAGGTCATTCCCGGCGAAAATGCAACGTTCATTGAAAAGATCATCCGGTTTGCCAATACGCACCACGCTGAAAAAGCAGCCTCGCAACAGTCGCTGTTTGGCGGTGGCGCGGGGAATGACGTGGCCATGCCACGCCCTAAACCCCCGGTAGTGCCTATCTGGAACCAGATTGAAAAGCTGAAATATGAGAAAGACGTGGTCGGCTTTTACATCACCGGCCACCCGCTCGATGAATTCCAGGTCGAGTTAGACGGGTTCTGCAACTGCACGCTGGATAAGGTCTACGAAACCAACGCCCCCGACATCAAGATTGGCGGTATTGTATCGGCCGTACAGACCCGAATTGCCAAGAACGGGAATCCGTTCATGATCTTCAAGTTGGAGGACTATCAGGGATCGATGGAAATGACCCTCTTCGGCGACGATTATGCCCGCATGGCGCAATACGTTGAAGTGGGGCTGTTCCTGCATGTGTCGGGCAAAACGCAGAACCGATGGAACTCCGATCAGTTGGAATTCAAACCAACCAGCATCCGGTACCTGAGCGAGATTCGGGAGAAGATGTGCAAGGAACTGGCCATTACCATCAATCTGGCTAACCTGAGCGAAGAACTGATTGAGACGATCAATAATCTGGTGAAAGCGCATCCAGGTACGTGTACCCTGTCGATGAAAGTACAGGACCCGGAGGAACCGGTGGAAGTGAACCTGCTATCACGAACGATTCGGGTCTTCCCGGCCAACACCTTGCTAAATGCCCTGCGCACGATGGACGGGGTACGTTGCAAGGTGGCCTGATCCACTACATTTCCACATGTCAACGTCTTGATTGCCTTCCAAAGCCCTAGCTAACCGCCGGGGCTTTTTTACTTTTTACCGGTTACACATATTTATTGACTCTATTTTAGAAGATTTTAGCTTATTCCTATATCGGTATAATATTCTGTCTTTTTAGTGAAATGCAAAATTTATTGAAAGTTGCATTAGTTAGGGTAGATGCTTATGTTTATGTCTTTATTTACTATAAATATTTAATGAATCTTCTATTTAACGGCCTAATCAGGCCAAAATCATGAGATAAAACCTTGCACCAGCCATTTTGTTAGATAAAATTTGCACGAAACCTAACTACTATTACCATCGAGTCTAACAAAACAAACAGCATGAAAAAATCACTTTTACTTACATTTCTAGCAAGTTCGACTTTTGCGGCAAACGCCACTGATACAACCAGCGTTGCCAAGCCAGCTACTGTTCAGCCGAGCGTAGTTCAGCCTACCGCAGCAAAGCCCAAGGCCGATGGCGACGACACAGGTAAGTTCACCTTTTCAGGCTACCTCGATACGTATTACTTCGGCAACTTCAACAATCCGAAGAGCCAGTCTAACCTGGGCTTGAATGGCGAAGGAGTAGGTAATGCCCGTGCGTTCGATCAGAAAGCAGGTCAGTTTGGTATTGGTCTGGTTCAGGCCAAAGCTGTATACACCGCCGATAAAGTAGATGCGGTAATGGACCTTACCTTCGGTCCCTTCGCTGATCTGGGCAACTACGGTAACTTCACCGGTCCACTGGGCGCCGGATCAACCGCACTGGCTATCAAGCAGGCATATATTGTTCTCAAGGCTACCCCAAAACTGTCCTTCACGGCTGGTCAGTTCGGCACACATATCGGTTATGAAGTAATCGACGCTCCTGTAAACTACAACTACTCGCTGTCGAACCTGTTCAACAACGGTCCTTTCTACCACATTGGTCTGAAAGCACAATATGCCTTCAGTGATAAAGCGTATTTGATGGTTGGCCTGGTCAATAACGTCGATAACCTGATTGATAACAATAAGAAAAAGGGCCTGATCGGTCAACTGTTCGTGTCGCCTGTAACGGGCTGGAACGTGTATCTGAACGCCATCGTATCAAACGAAGCCTCGAAAGATATTCCGAACGCGACCGGAACTGGTATTGCCGTGAAAGCAGATGACGCCAGTTACTCACTCTTCGACCTGACCACTACGTACCAGATTACATCTAAATTCTTTCTGGGTCTGAACGCCGCTGCCGGTTCACAAACGGGCGACTATCAAGGATATGGCGGAACAACGTCTGCCAAAACCTGGGGTGGTGCTGCTATCTACTCAAACTACGCCTTCACCGACAAGTTTGGCCTCGGCATTCGCTACGAAACGTTCGACAACAAGAACGGCGCCCGTGCGCTAACTGACGCCGCTGGCCTGGGTGCAAGCGTTAACTCGATTACCATCACGGGTAACCTTACCGGTGCCAACGGGCATGTATTGCTCAAGCCTGAGTTCCGGATTGATAGCTACTCAGCTAACAAATTTCAGATGAACGATGGCACACTGAGCAAGAGTCAGGCAACGCTTGGTATGGCTGCGATTTTCAAGTTCTAAAAAAACAGGCTGTTTGTCTGTAGTTGGCTTGCCGATCCTGAGTTGGTGCAACCACAAAAGCAGCAAACCCACTACAGACAAACAAACAACTTCCTTTTACAACAAAACCAGTTAACTGTCATGCAAAAACCTGCAATTATTCCATTAGTCATTCTGCTGGCTATCAGCTTATGGGCTGTGCTCAGCCCATCGGTGCCAACCACCATCGTAACTGAGGGCATCAACTCCGGCGATACTGCCTGGATGCTGATGGCTACGGCACTCGTTTTATTGATGACACCCGGCCTTGCCTATTTCTATGGTGGTATGGTGAGCAACAAGAACGTGATTTCGACCATGTTGCAGAGCTTTGTTGCCATGGGCGTAATCAGCATTATCTGGGTCGTTGTTGGGTTTAGCCTGGCCTTCGGTGATTCAATCGGTGGTTTCATCGGTGACCCACGTACTTTCCTGATGTTTAAAGGTGTACTGGACGGTAAGCCCTGGTCGCTGGCCGCTACAATTCCCCTGGCCGTCTTTGCTTTCTTCCAGTTGAAGTTTGCCGTTATCACGCCTGCCCTGATCACGGGCTCAATGGCTGAGCGCATCAACTTCCGGTCCTACGTATTGTTCATGATCCTGTTCAGCCTGTTCGTATACGCGCCGCTGGCTCACTGGACCTGGCACCCAGAAGGTTTCCTGTTTAAAATGGGCGTTCTTGACTTTGCTGGTGGCACCGTTGTACACATGTCGGCCGGTTGGGCTGCGCTGGCGGGTGCTTTGTACCTGAAGCGTCGTAAGAACCACGTCAATGCCAACTTCCTGCCACCCGCCAACATTCCGTATGTATTGCTCGGTACGGGTCTGCTGTGGTTCGGCTGGTTTGGTTTCAACGCTGGTTCGGCGGTGGGTGCTTCTCCATTAGCGGCGGTTGCCTTCGCCACCACCAACACGGCTGCGGCTGCGGCTGGCCTGGGCTGGGTATTGTTCGACGCTGCCAAAGGCAAAAAGGTATCGGCCCTGGGCTTTTGTATTGGTGCCGTAGTTGGTCTGGTTGCCATCACGCCGGCCGCCGGTTTCGTTACCGTTCCACAGGCTATCTTCATCGGTACGATCGCCGCTATGGTGTCTAACTTCGTGGCTCACCTGCGGTCTAAGTCAACCCTCGACGATACCCTCGACGTGTTCCCCTGCCACGGTGTAGGCGGCATGGTTGGTATGCTGATGACGGGTATCTTCGCCACCAAAGGCGTTAACTCGGCAGTAGCGGTTGAAGGGCTGGCCTACGGCGAATTTGCCCTGTTCTTCACGCATTTGAAGGCGCTGGCTATCGTATCTGTCTTTGCCTTCGGTATGTCATTGCTGTTGCTGAAAGTCACTGACATCATCCTGCCCCTGCGTGTATCGGAAGCCGACGAAAAAGAAGGCCTCGATGTCAGCCAGCACGATGAGTTCCTGATCGACGCTTAGTAGAATTTTTCTGGCACGCCGACTGATCAGGAAATTGACTTCCCCAGCCAGGCGATTACGTAAACACTTCAACTTTGAACTAAAATATAACGACTAATCCACAGGCTTAGGTGTTGTTCGTAGCCTCGGTTATGGCCCATCGGACTGTGGTTTTGTTGTACTCGTTGAAGGTATCTGCTTCTGGCGGATACCTTCTTTGTTTTCGGAAGTGGCTGGAGTGTACTTTTTGACAGGATTACAGGATTTACAAGATCTCTACTAGCAAAAGCCATCAGAGATCTTGTAAATCCTGTTAATCCTGTCAAAAAACAAATCCTGTCAAAACTCTTAACGGTGCGCCTCGCAGGTACGTTGTACCTTTACGTATATGACGCGCTCATCACTTTGGGGACGTACCCGCGACGGTTTGAACTTTGCCAGTAAGCTTACGCCCCGGCGAATAGCGAATGCCGTACGCGTACTGACCAGTTTTTACGCCTCCCGGCAATCAGGGGAACCCAATCAAAAAGGCTTGCCCGTCTCGCTCTCGGTTGAGCCAACTACGTCGTGTAACCTGCGCTGCCCGGAATGCCCGAGTGGGCTTCGCTCATTTACCCGGCCAACGGGTATGCTGGGCGTCGACCTGTTTAAACGCACCATCGACGAGCTGCACGATACACTGCTGTACCTGATCTTTTATTTCCAGGGCGAACCCTACCTGCACCCGAATTTCCTGGAACTCGTACGCTACGCCGCCGACCGGAAAATTTATACGGCCACCAGCACGAACGCGCATTACCTGACCGACGACAATGCCCGCAAAACCATTGAATCGGGGCTTGACCGGCTTATTATCTCGATAGACGGCACCACGCAGGATGTATACGAGCAGTATCGGGTTGGCGGCAATCTAAACAAGGTACTGGAAGGCACCCGTAATCTGATCCGCTGGAAAAAAGAACTGAAGTCAGCCACGCCCCACGTGATCTTTCAGTTTCTGGTAGTAAAGCCCAATGAGCATCAGATTGCTGAAGTTCATCAGTTGGCCCGCGAACTGGGCGTAGATGAGGTCAAACTAAAAACGGCGCAGATCTACGATTACGAACATGGCTCCGATCTGATGCCGACCATCGAGAAGTACAGCCGCTACGCACCCAAAGCCGACGGCACGTTTGGTATAAAAAACGCCCTGCTCGACCATTGCTGGCGCATGTGGCACTCCTGCGTGATGACCTGGGACGGACGTATCGTACCCTGTTGCTTCGACAAAGACGCCGATCACCAGCTAGGTACGTTGCAGGATCATAGTTTCACGGACGTGTGGTTCAGCGATGCCTATCGCCGCTTCCGTCGGACCCTCATTCAGAACCGGGCCGAGATCGAGATGTGCAGAAACTGCACGGAAGGCGCCAAAGTGTGGGCATGATTTAGTTCGTGGTTTGTAGTTTGAAGTTTGAGGTTGCCTTGCCCGTTAATCGACTGGTAAACAGGCAACGCAACCTCAAACTTCAAACTACAAACCACGAACTAATTTCGTTGTGAAACATTTTCGTGAAACGTTTCTTGGAAAGCTAACTTGGTTCCGGCATCTTTGGGACTGCAACGAACAAACCCATGGGTAAAGTTATTGCCATTGCCAACCAAAAGGGTGGCGTCGGTAAAACCACAACAACGATTAACCTGGCTGCCAGTCTGGCCGCTTTAGAATTCCGAACGCTGATTGTCGATGCTGACCCACAGGCGAACTCCACTTCCGGATTGGGCTACAACCCAAAGGAAATAGAAAACAGCATCTATGAGTGCATGATTGAAGATGTGCAGACGCGCGATGCCATCATTCAGACCGACTTCCCAAATCTGGATCTGCTGCCCTCCCACATTGACCTGGTCGGGGCCGAAATCGAGATGATAAACCTGCAAAGCAGGGAAGACAAGATGAAAGATGCGCTGAACCAGATTCGCGATGACTATGATTTCATCATCGTCGACTGCTCGCCGTCGCTCGGTTTGATCACCATCAACAGCCTCACCGCTGCTGACTCTGTTATCATTCCGGTACAATGTGAATATTTTGCGCTCGAAGGGCTCGGCAAGCTGCTCAATACGATCAAGATCATTCAGTCGAGGCTGAACACGGATCTGGCCATCGAAGGCATTCTGCTGACGATGTATGATCTGCGGGTAAGGCTGTCAAACCAGGTGGTGGGTGAGGTGACGTCTCATTTCCAGCAAATGGTTTTTCACACCATTATTCCCCGCAATATCCGCCTGAGTGAATCGCCCAGTTTTGGGGTGCCCGTGCTGGCGCAGGACGCCGACAGCAAAGGGGCCATTAGTTACCTGAATTTAGCCCGCGAGATTCTGGTCAAAAACGGCCTCATGCCACAAGAAACAGTCTAACGTCTAAAGCTCAACGTCCAAAAAGAGCCTCAGTTGAGTAGCCAACATTGGACCTTACACCTTTAGACCTTGAACTTCTTTTCAAATGAATACGACAAATACGAAGGCGGGCGCGCCTAAAAACAATAAAATGATGGGCCTTGGTCGGGGGCTTGGCGCATTGCTGCAAGACAGCGATGGGCGGCAGCAGACCAAACCATCGCCCTACGAGTCGATCAGCACGATGTGCGAAATTCAACTCGATCAGATCGAAACGAACCCCTTCCAGCCACGTACCCGGTTTGATGAGGAGGCACTCAACGAACTGGCCGACTCGATTCGCGTTCAGGGCATCATTCAGCCCATTACGGTGCGGCAACTGGGTAAAGATCATTACCAGCTCATTTCGGGCGAACGCCGTTTGCAGGCATCCAAGCTGATTGGCATGCTGCACATTCCCGCCTATGTGCGGACGGCCAACGACCAGCAGATGCTCGAAATGGCCCTGATCGAGAACATTCAGCGCGAAAACCTGAACTCGATCGAGATTGCCCTCTCCTACCAGCGGCTCATCACCGAATGCAGCCTGAAGCAGGAAGAACTGGGCGAGCGCGTGGGTAAAAACCGCACCACGGTCAATAATTACATCCGCTTGCTGAAGCTTCCCCCCGCCATTCAGGCATCCCTTCGCGACACCCGCATTTCGATGGGGCACGCCCGGGCGATCATCAACATCGAAAACCCCGAAACACAGATCAAACTCTTCAACAAGATTATTGAGGAAGACTGGTCGGTACGGAAGGTGGAAGAGGCCGTGCGGAACCTCTCGATGGCCGAAGACAACGGCCCGGCCCGCAAAACAACGCTGCCCAAGCAGGAAATGCGGAGCTTGCAATTCAAGCTGTCGTCGATGTTTGGTAGCAAAGTGGTGATCAAGGCCGACGAAAAGCACACGGGCGAAATCAAGATTCCGTTCACTTCGCAGGAAGACCTCGACCGAATTCTGAACGTTCTCAACTATTCAGCTTAAGATCATTTAACACAGCAGTAGTGTCATTCCGACCGGCGTTTACGTTACGAGCATGGCTACAAACGTTCGCGCCGGTCGCGTCATTACCGGTAATCAGGTGAAAAACAAATTTCTGTCTCCCAGACGTGCCCGCCGATTGGGCAAGGCTGGGTACGTCCTCTTCATATGGATCGGCCTGCTAAGCGTATCTACAGGTACATTGCTGGCCCAAAGGCCCGACACAACCCGGCAACGACCCATTATCAGGCCTGGCACACCACTTCCGGGCGACACGCTCACGCCCGAAATGGCCAGAGATAACAACGCAGTCCTGGTCGATTCACTGATCGTTGATGATGTTGACAGCGTGGCTACTGACACGGTTCAACTGTCGGCGAAGGCCAATGCTGAAATTCGCAAGATCATCCCGAAACGGGCGGCGTTGCTCTCGTTGGCCCTGCCGGGTCTGGGTCAGATCTATAACGGCCAGAAATGGAAAGTGCCGATCATCTACGCCGGTTTCGCCTCATTTGGCTACTTTATCGTTACCCTGGGCGGCCGCTATCAGGAGTTCCTGGCGGGTTATACCATAGCGTATAACAAACCAAATGTTGCAGGACAGGACCCTACCCGCACGAAAACGGCTTATATCGATGGAGTTGAACTACCATTAAATACGCTCAAAACGGGTACCGATTTCTACCGGCGGTGGCGCGATTATAACATCATTTTTACCGCCCTCTTCTGGGGCCTGAACGTCGTGGATGCCAACGTAACAGCCCACATGAAAACGTTCGACCTCTCGGATAGCCTCACGCTCAAGTATGAACCTACCGTCATGCCGTCGCTCACGGGCCTGGTGCCGGGTGTAAAGCTGACCATGACGTTTAGAAAGTAACCTTATAGCGCCAGCACCTGTATTACTCAATTCAATACCTACCAGTACCAATGGATATTCTCTTACTTGGTTATGGCAAAATGGGCAAAGCCATCGAACAGATTGCCCTCGAACGTGGTCACCAGATTGTTGGGCGTATTGACCTCAACAACCGCGCCGACCTCGATGCCCTGGCTGATGACGCGGTGGATGCCGTTATCGAATTCAGTTCACCTGAATCGGTGGTCGAGAACTTGCGTTACTGCATTCAGCGTGGCTGGGCCGTAGTTTGTGGCACAACCGGCTGGCTTGGTCAGCGGCCTGAAATCGAGCAGGCGGTTCGGGAACGGGGCAGTGCTTTTTTCTATGCCTCGAACTATAGCATTGGGGTTAATCTGTTTTTCCGGCTGAACAAAACGCTGGCAAAATTCATGCACGACTACCCCAGCTATCAGGTATCGATGACCGAAGTACATCATACCCAAAAGAAAGATGCGCCTTCCGGCACGGCCATTACCCTGGCCGAAGGACTACTCGAAAACCTGCCTTACAAAAGCCACTGGGCAGTGTCGGAAGCCGACAAGCCCGCCGAAGGTGATACGACAGATGCCATCGTGATCGACTCGGTGCGCGAGGGCAACGTACCTGGCACGCACATTGTCCGGTTTGAGTCGGCCGTTGACCGGATCGAGATTTCGCACGTGGCCCATAATCGGCAGGGATTTGCCGTTGGGGCCGTGGTGGCTGCCGAGTGGGTGGCTGGTCGGCAGGGCGTTTTCGGGATGGACGATTTGCTGGGAGAATGACAAGCAACCCGAATACCGGACGGGCGGTTAGTCGTTAGCCCCCAAAACGTTGTAATTTTGTAAACATAACAAGGTTCATCCATCAACTTTTCAGTAAGTTCAACTCGCTGAATCAGTGGCGGTGAATCCAGAACATCTACTTCCTGTGTCTGAAGTCAACCTAAAAACGAAGACCGCCAAACCGGTCAGAAAAAAATCGGCCATCCGCGAGTGGTTCGATTCTGTTTTGTTTGCGGTCGTAGCCGCTACGCTCATCCGCTGGCTCTTCATGGAAGCCTTCACCATTCCAACGCCCTCGATGGAGCGGAGCCTGATGGTGGGCGATTTCCTGTTCGTCAGCAAGTTCCACTATGGCACCCGCACGCCCAAAACGCCTTTACAGGTGCCGCTGACGCACCAGAAGATTTGGGGCACCGAGATTCCATCCTATCTCGACTGGATTCAGTTACCGCAGTTTCGGCTACCAAGCTTCACGAGCGTAAAAAACGGCGATGTGGTGGTGTTTAACTTTCCGCCCGAAGATCAGTATCCGACCGACCTGAAAACGAACTACATCAAACGCTGCATGGGCATTTCCGGCGATGTGCTGGAGGTACGTCATGGGCAGGTGTTCGTAAACGGAAAAGCTGCCGAAGTGCCGCCAAAATCGCAGATGACGTACTATGTAGAAACAAGCAAGGGCGATCTGGACGATGCGTTTTTCCGTCAGTACGATATTGTCAACGACTACCCGACCAGCACGTTCAACTGGCAACCGATTGAACAGGCAGATTCGGTGTCTAAAACGAGCAAGGTCGTTGGCTACAAGCTGAATACCACTGCCGAGACGATCGATAAGATCAAAACGCTCGATTGGGTGAAAAAAGTAACGCCCTATGACGAAGAACCAAGCCCAACGCCAACGCCGTTTTCGCAGATGTATGGCGGTAGCAAATTCCCCTGGACGGTCGATAACTTCGGTCCAATTACGATTCCTAAAGAGGGCGTTACCGTTCAGCTCGACGAGAAATCAATTGCGCTATACGGAACAGTGATCAAGAAGTACGAAGGCAATGAAAATGTTGACATCACCGAAAAAGGTGTCACTATCGGCGGAAAAGCTATTTCATCGTACACCTTCAAACAGAACTACTACTTCATGATGGGCGATAACCGGCATAATTCGCTCGATTCGCGTTTCTGGGGCTTTGTCCCCGCCGACCACATTGTCGGGAAAGCCGTCTTCATCTGGATGTCGATCGACCCTAATCCGGCCAACGCCGCTAACAAAATTCGCTGGAACCGGCTGTTTAGCGTAGTACACTAATCCAAATCATATGTAGGGACACCCCCTCGTGGGTGCCCGCTCTCGGGCGCGACAGCGACCGCCTGAAGCAGTTGCCGAAAACTTTTGGGTAGCCAATTTACAGTTGAATACAAACAGTAAAGGCGTTTCCACTTACAGATGTAAATGGAAACGCCTTTTTTGCGATCGCTATCGCGTTCGAAAGCGGGTAGCCACGCGAGGGTGATCCGGCCTTCCGGCTACCCCTACAAATCAACGATTTGAATTATTCTTCCTCCGCGTGCAGCCAGGCTTTCTTGGCTAACAGCGTTTCTTCGTCTTCTTCGTGCTCAGGGTCAGGCACGCAGCAATCGACCGGACAAACGGCGGCACATTGCGGTTCTTCATGGAAGCCTTTGCACTCGGTACACTTATCGGTAACGATGTAATAAAACTCGTTGGAAACAGGCGTTTGGGGCGACTTACCGCTCACAACGGTGCCGTCGCCAAAATCAACGACATCGAGGGCAGTACCACCACCCCATGTCCACTCGACACCACCTTCATAGATGGCCGTGTTGGGGCATTCTGGTTCGCAGGCACCACAGTTGATGCACTCCTCAGTAATCATAATGGCCATAATCGAATCAATTTAGCTGGCTAATAGTCGGGGGACTGATAATGAGACAACAAATATAATTATTTAAAGTTGGCCGATGGAAGAAAAAAGTGGCCTTATGACGTGATCATCTGCACAATAAGCCAGCAACCGGAGCCAATCTACCCACCATCGTCACCGAAATAAAGTTATTCGATGATCTTCTCCGCCTCCAGTCTTTTCTTCTCTTCCTTCTCCCGCCGCTTTTGCTCGCGCCGTTCCTGGCGGAGTTGCTTCCGCGTTTTCACCGTGTCGGTAGCGGCGGGTTCATCAGCAGGGCGGGTCGGGCGAACAACGGGGGCCTCCTCGGCAGGTTGCTGCGTGGCGGGCTTCTGATCGTCGTCCGGGTTGCCGTTTAGCAGTCGATTAAACAGATCATCCATACCGCCTCCCTCCGACGGGTCGGTGCTCAGGCTGTCGGATTCAACGTAGTCTTGCGGAGTTACCTGTTGGCGAAGACCTTCGCGCAGACGAACATCGTAGAACCCATAAGCGCCACTATCTGGTTGAGTAAGACCACGTTTAGCCATAATGCGGCCGATGATCTTAAAGTAGCCCCGCACATTACGTACCTGCAACGAGCCGTCTGGCTGGAAATGGTTTAACGCTTTCTTGGGGCTTGGAATAACGAACGCCAGGAAAATACTCTCCCCTAAATTCAGTTCGGCGGGTGTTTTATCGAAATAATACCGGGCGGCTTCACTAATACCGTAAATATTCTTACCCCATTCAATGATGTTCAGATATACCTCGAACATGCGCTCCTTCGAGACTAGCCGCTGATTTTCCAGAAGCCAGACGATCAGGATTTCTTCAACTTTTCGGGAGAGGGTTTTATTCCGGTTCAGAAAGACGTTCTTCACCAGTTGCATCGACAGCGTGCTGGCACCCCGCTTGAATGACCCTGCCTTGTAATTGGTGGCGATCGATACGCGAAACGCTTTTTCATTAAAGCCTTTATGCGTGAAAAAATTGTAATCTTCCGAGGTAAGCACCGCATTCTTCAAATCGGGTGCAATGTAATTGAGGGGGGTAAAGTCGGGGTTATCCGGCCCTACCGATATATCCCGAACGGGCTTGTCTTTCTCGTAGGGTGTGTAAATAAATGGCTGGTTGATGCGCCGAAAATCAGTTCGTCCCATGCCAACAATCCTGAAGCCATCCGGTGTCAATCCAGAGTCAAACTTAACTGAATCGGGTTGTGCCGTATCGAAGTTAAAGCGCAGGTCGTAGCGCAGTTTCCCGGCCACTTTCATGCCATCGAGCGAAGCAAACAGCCCTTTCGGGAACGAGTTGAACAACGCCTGCGCATCCATATCGTCGGTATGCAACTGTACGTCAATCGTTTTGCCGGTTCCTGCTTCGGCGTCGGGAAGCGTATATTTTATGAACGGCCGGGCCGACACTTCGCCCAGATGAAGCGTTGAACTGCTATCCACACCCACGTAGTTTTCGCCGACAAACAGATTGGCATCTACCGCCGCCCGCTGAACAACTACATCATTTGGCGATAGGGCCGGGTGATTCAACCGCAGGTTGCGCACTGATCCTACACCTTCGAGCCTGAATTCACCCCGCGACCGATCAACGTCGCGCAGTTCGGCATGTAGGGTATCGGCCTGCGCTTTTAACTTAAATCGCTGCTCCAGGTATTTAATTTCCAGTGGCTTGCCAACGGCATACAGGTTTACATCGTACTCTTTATCGGAGGGCGACGCGGTGCCGGTAATGTGCCAGATCGCCTCGTTGCGGTTCAGCAGGAACGTTGACGTCACGTCGCCGTTGTCGATCCGGGCTTCCGACGCCAGCAGGTTGAGTTGCTTATCATTGTCGACAACCCGGAAATCGAAGTTGCGGACGTTCAGATCATCAGGAATCTTGGTCAGTAAGTTGTTGATCAAGTTTTCGGCCACATCCGCCAGATTCGTCCGGGTACGTGGTTTACGGGTGTCGGTTGAATCTTTCCGACGTTTCAGAATACTATCCAGGTTTGTCAGCGAATCGCGTTTGACCACCTGGAAGAACCCGTTTTCAATGGATAATTCAGACAGGGCCACGTTGCCAACCAGCAAGGGCCACAGCCGAACGCTCACCAACACCTGGTCGACGCGGGTCAGGCTGTCGCGGTCGGCGGGCACTACCGATACGTTGGTCACCGACAGGGAGGTTAACCCGGTGAATTTGGCTGAGCCAATATGTACGGTCAGGTCGTAGTCTCGCTTGGCCTTCTTGACGGCCCTCTCAATAGCGATGGTAAGCAGGCGTTCGCGTTGGGTGTACGCGTAAACGGCTCCAGCGATGCCCAACACCAGAAGTGTCAGCACAGTCCAGGCCGTGTAGCGCAGGACATTGCGTTTGTTAATTGGCATTTCGTTGCGAATAGTGCCGCAAAAGTACGGATTTCAGGAGGTGAACGCTACCTAACCCGTCGGCATTGTTTTCTGCAGGGTGTGTACATAGCAAAACGGGCAGCACAGGCCACCCGTTTTACAGTAAAAATAGGTCAGTTATTGGCTTATCGGCTACCCAGCGGGAACAGATAGGCTACAGCTAGCTGGGCAGTGATTGGCTTGCCTAGTACTTTTCCAAATTCACTTCCGCTGGCGGTTGAGCCCAATGGGTAGTAGCCACGCGCTTCAATGGTGAATTTGCCCGAACTGGTTGGAATACCGATGCCAAGACCCAACGCGCCACCGTAGCCAATTACTGTTTCAGAATTAGCCGGGCGGGCTTCGAGCGAGTATTGACCGTATGGGCCTACATTAGCAAAGAAACGGGTACTACCCTGCTCACCAAACTGAAATTTAGCCAGCAAAGGCACAACCAGGCTACTGACCGACTGGGTTGTTGTGACACCCGTCAACGAGGTTGGACTGGTAAATGTGGTCACCTTAATATAGTCCTGCTGAAAGTTGATTTCTGGCTGGAAGGCAATGCCGCCCCGCCCAAACTGGAACACAACACCCGCCTGAAAACCGTAGGAAGGATCGGGCGTCAAATTAATAAAACCACCTGACCCATTCGGGGTTTGTAATTTTTCCAGGTACGTATTGTAGTTACCCCCCACGCGCACACCTATATAGGTACGTGCCTCGTCGGACGACGCGACGGCCGCTTTACGATTGGCGCGGGTAGCCATTTCATCCGAGTCGCGGGTACGTTCTGTTTTGCGACCTTTCTTGCCCGTATCCGGCGTATTGGTCTGGCTCTTCACGCCATGTAGTTCGTCATACATCTGTTGTTTCTTCGCCGCATCCAGCGTAGCCGCATTCTCAGGCTCGGTGCTGGGGAACGTCAGTGTTGACGGGGCCGGTTCGGTTGCTGCCGCCGCAACGGTTACAGGCCGGGGTTTTGTTGCGACCGGCTTTTTCACCGTCGTGGTTTTCTTAGCGGTAGTCGCCGTTTTTTTTGTCGTTGTCGACTTTTTCTTAGTTGTAGACTGAGCCGTGGCTACGGACAAGCAAAGGCAAACGAGTAGGAAGGTGAAGAAAGACCTCATGAAGCGATGTGGTTAACTGGTGATTGAACTGTTGAACAAAGTTGATTGGTTATTGAGCGACTTACTAGTTGATTTGAGGTAACGGCCTGTTGACTTGCGTAACTGGCCACTTGTTAACTTTCTTTTGAAACAAAGATGACTCTTTCCGAATTTACTTCTAACGACCAGTAGTATAAGATGACGACTCAACATCCAAAAACGGCCCTGATAACCGGGGCAAATAAAGGCATCGGCTTTGAAGTGGCCCGTCAATTGGCTAAACGTGGTTTTGCTGTATTTGTTGGCTCCCGCGATATGGCTAAAGGACGTGCCGCCGCACAAACCCTGTGCGATGCCGGCTACGAAGCAACCTTCATTCAACTCGACGTTACTGACCCGGTAAGCATTCGGCAAGCCGCCGGTACGTTCTCACAGAAGGCTGATCACCTCGATGTATTGATCAACAATGCCGCCATTCTGGAGGATCATGGCGAAACGATCGTTAAGCTTAATCCTGAACTACTGGACCGGGCACTGACCACAAATGTAAAAGGTGCCATCATGGTCACCCAGGATTTTTTGCCCTTTCTTGAAAAAAGCCCAAACCGGGATCAGATCGGCACGCGCATCATCAACGTGTCGAGCGGGGCTGGGGCGCTGGGCGAGATGCAGACGTATGCTCCAGCCTACAGCGTCTCGAAAACGGCCCTGAATGCTGTTACCCGGCAGTTTGCCGGAGCCTTGCCTGGTGTAGCCGTTAACTCGGTTTGTCCCGGCTGGGTACGTACCGATATGGGTGGCAAAGGGGCCAGCCGGTCGGTTGAACAGGGGGCCGAAACAATTGTCTGGCTCGCCACCGATGCACCCGCTACCGAGACGGGTAAATTCTGGCGCGACAGGAAAGAGATTGCCTGGTAGGGCCGCTACGGGCCACTCAGTGGGTTGGGGGAACTAAAGCCTACAGGCGGGGTTTATGCCATTGACAAAAGTTTGAACGCAATAAACTCAAGTATAATCATGGCAGCAGGATCACGGGCAATCGAAGCCACTGACGCTAATTTCAACGACCTGATCAATTCAGACATACCCGTACTCGTCGATTTCTGGGCCGAGTGGTGTGGCCCCTGTAAGATGATCGGCCCCGTTGTGGAGCAGCTCGCTACTGAGTACGACGGCAAAGCGGTTATCGCCAAAATGGACGTTGACCAGAATGCACAGGTACCCATGCAGTTTGGCATTCGCAGCATTCCCACACTGATGGTATTCAAGAACGGCCAGATGGTCGATAAAGTAATTGGTGCCGTACCCAAATCGGTACTCGAACAGAAATTGCAGGCCCAACTGGTGTAGTTTAGCCACATTAAGCCAGCAGCAATGCCAAAAAGCCAGCCCCCAGGGTTGGCTTTTTTATTGGTCCAGTCTGGTGCTCATTAGGCCAGTCCCATAACCGTTTATCCGTATTGGCCGTTGTTGATTCCAGACAAGATTGTAGTATTGTCCCGTCAACCACGACAACACACACATGGCCGATTCCCCGAACAATTCTGACCGAAGTTTAGGAGACAAATTATTGGGGTTCTTCATCAAAGAAGAACCCAGCGCCGCCAGCAACGTACCTGCCGCCCAACCAGCACCGAGAAACGGGCCATCAGCGCCGCCCGCACCCAGCGCATCCGGTATGGCAGCAGGCCCCGCTACAGGTTCGCCTGTTGGATCGGTAGACACAAAGTTTGTCGATCACTTTGCGGGGGTACTCAGCAAAGCCAACTTGCAGGGCCCCGATTATTTTGAATTTCGGGAGATCCTCCGAAACCTGAGCAATCTGGGTCTTCCCGAAGAGAAGCAGTTTCAGGCGGCCTGGGCCAGTTTCAAGGCGATGGCCTCAACCGGCGATCCGGGTATACTGGCAACAGCCGCCAACCAATACCTGGCGGCGCTCAGCACCGACCGCGACGCCTTTCTGAAAAGCGTTGATGCCGCTATGAAAGAGCGGGTGGGTGGGCTTCAGGAAGAGCAGAAGAAACTCCAGGCCGACAACGAAGCCATTACCAAACAACTAGCGGAACTGCAACAACGGGCCGCCGCCAACGCCGATCGCCTGACCAAGATCAGCGGTGAGGTACAGGAACAGAGCGCGAAGATCAGCCAGAACCGGGCCAACTTCGAAGCGACTTACGCTACCTTCACCGACCAGATCAAAACCGATATTTCGAAAATTGCCACGTACCTGAAATGAGTTCTCTGTCTTCTGTTTACTGTTTGTATCGGCGAACCCCCAACCCGGACGCGGGACCGCCGATACGAACCAATAACTGTTCACCAATAACTGATAACTAACTATGGCTTCTCCTGATTTTTCACAACTGGCGGGCGGCGGTACCAACGACAACACGAAGGGGTCGTTCTGGGGTCGCCCGGAAGGCATTACCGGCATGTTGGTGCTGGGTGCTCTGGGGGCGGTTGGCCTCGTTTATTTCAATCGGATCATGGAATTCCTGATCCGCGCTACCGAAAACACGCTGTATTTGGCCTTCCTGCTGGGTATAGTGGCACTGCTGGTCTTTCTATTCACCAGCCGTGATGTGCGCACCGCCATGTTTTTTCTCTACAAAACGTTGATGCGGAAAATCACGGGCACGGTGATTCAACTCGACCCCATTGCCATTATGAAGATCTACGTGCAGGACCTGCGGGAGAAACGCGAGAAAATGCAGGGGCAGATCGACACACTGGCCGGGCAACTGGTGAAACTGAACAAAAAGATCAACGAGAACAACGAGTCGATCAAGCAGAAGTTTGCCGAAGCCAACAAAGCCAATGAACTGGCGGCTACCCGCCCCGGTATGAAGGAGGCGGCCACGCTGGCAACGATGGAAGGCGCTGGTCTTCAGGAAATGAACGAGAAACTGTTTCCCCTTCAGCGGAACATGAAACTCGTGCTCGACTTCATGGAAAAGGTCAATAAATCGGCCGACTACCTGATTAAAGAGACCGACATCAAGGTCAAGCTCAAAGAAACGGAGTATAGGATTGTGAAAGAAAGCTCAAATGCCCTTAAAACGGCGGTGAGCATCTTCAAAGGAAATCCCGACAAGAAGTTTTACTTCGACGAGTCGATGGAGTATATCCAGGAGGATATGAGCAAGAAACTCGGTGAAATGAAACGGGCCATGGACCTGTCGATGGACTTCATCAACGGCGTCGACATTCAGAATGGCATGCTCTCTGATAAAGGACAGACCTTACTGGAAGCCTACAACAAAGGCGAGTTTTCGCTTGTTCAGCTCAATGCCCCGGCAGCCGACCGTCCGCTGGAAGCCAAAGTGATCAATCCGCCTAAAGACGAAGGTTACCGCAGCCTGCTCGATTAATTGAATTGGTTAATTGGTGATTGGTTGATTAGTTATTGGTCAACCAGAAGATCAGCCATCGGAGTATAACCAATCAACCAGTAACCAATCCCCAATCAACTATTCACCTAATCAATAATCCTTTTCCATCCATGCAACGATTAACTACTGCGGGCCGTCTGCTGATTACGGCCTTAGTTTTAGCCCTCATTTATTTCGGCCTGAAGTACGTAGCCGGTGTTGACCTGATTGAGAAATTCAAAGGAGGCAACAAGACCGAACAAACCGATACCACCTCGCCCACGCTCCCACCGGGGCAGGAGGCCACTGAGGCCGCTCAGGGAACCGGCGGCGTCGATGTGAACGCCGATGAAACCACAGCCAGCTCCTCTGAAGCGAGCAGCGAAGGTGGCATCCCCGCCGCTTTTAATTATCAGGCTCCTGAACCACAGGGCGGCAAGCTAAAAGGCGTTGTGGAACTGGGAGCCAGCGGCTTCAATTCATTCATCGTCAAGATTGATGATCAGAAACGCTGGAAGCTCGAAAAAGCTGAGTTTGGCAACAGCCTTGTACTTGAAAACATGGCCACTGACCTCGACATTCGGGCGGGGCTGAAGCAGTACATCGCCAACATGCTCAACTTCGGTGTAGGTGGCCGCGAAATTCAGTTTGTGGTTAGCTCGGGCGCATTGAAAGCCGAAACCACCCAGAAAATCATCAAGAACCTCAAGGCGCTGAACTACGTGGTGAACACGGTGACGCCCGAACAAGAAGGACGACTCGGCCTCCGGGCGGCCTTGCCTGCCGAATTTGACGACAACGCGTTTGTGGTCGACATGGGCTCGGGTAATACCAAGATCGCCTGGAAGAACGGCAGCGATGTAACGGCACTCGAAACCTACGGTGCCAAATACTTTGAGAAAGGTACGGACGACGCTACCGTAACTGACGAAGTGAAAAGCAAAGCGAAACAGGTGCCAGCCGACCGGCGTAAAACGTGCTTCATCATCGGCGGTGTTCCGTCTGACCTGGCCAAGCAGGTACGTAAAGGCAAAGAGCGGTACACCGTCTTGAAGTTGCCCGCTGGCTACACGGGCGAAAACGCGAAGCAGAAAGCGGGACTCAACATCTACAAGAGCGTGGCGGATGCAACGGGTACAAAACAGTTTGTATTCGACTGGGACGCTAACTTCACTATCGGCTACCTGCTGTCGCTGAAGTAATAGATACCGCACCAGTAGAAGGGCAGTCTGACACATAAGTCATGTGTCAGACTGCCCTTTATTTTTTCTAAATAAAGTGGCTAGTGTTTACCGTTCGCTAAATCGCAATTAGTTTCTACTTACTATATATACTAAAGTTATTATTTGTTACCGTTCTTGCTGAGGGGCAATTGAAGCGAGAGCATGACCGGTAAATAAGCCCTGTGTTATTAAATCAGGCTATTGTTAAAAACAGTTGTCCTGAACGGACGGTTTAAGTAGCTTAGTAGCTGAATTCTATGGGCTAGCCTAGTTAACTAGAAAATTGATGAACCAATTTGACAACACAATGCCCGGGGCCTGGCCCGGCTTGCGCGAGATTCCGCCTAGTCTCTCGCCGATCAGCATGAACAAAACGCTGTACATCGGCAAGTTCACGGATGAGTTGCCGATGGAAGCAGAAGCCGTTCCAGATATGGAATCGGTCGATGACGTCATGGATCATTACAAACCTGAGGTCACGGTCATGCTCAATAGCCAGACTGGTGAACCAATGGCAGAAACCTTCAAATTTGGTCGTTTAGGCGACTTTACACCTGAAGGGATTGTGGAGCAAAGCCCTTACCTGACCGAGCTTAACGATCAGATGCGGGATCTGCAGCGGATCAACTACCAGCTTCGCTCCAACAAAATGTTGCAACACGCCATTCAGAATCCGCAGGCAAAACAGACCATGCTGGCAATGATCCAGCAGATGATCGATGAAATAGAGCAGGCCGGTTAAGCCGGTCAAGGTCCAATCCATACCTTTCAAATCAACTCAACGTTTGTCATGGCTGAACAGCAGAAAAACCAGGCTACCACTCAACAAACCGGCACACAGGAACGTGAAGTTGCTTTGGGCCGGTCGTTTTCCCAGAACATAGCTGAACTTCAGCAGTTGAAGTTTGGCGGATATAAACTTCTCGAAACAACCATCGAGGGGGCCGATAGCCTGAATCCAGAGCGCCGGGCCAAGCGCGAGATCTTTCTGAAAGAGAGTGATCGCCGCCGTGACCGGGAAGCCTTGCTGAAGCGACTCGAACTTTGGAAAGAAATGCTGTCGACCGATGGTAGTGTTGCTGAGCTAGCCGAGCAAACACAGCAAAAGCTGGAGTCTACCGAAGAGCTTCATAAACAGAACGTTAAAGAAGTGCTCGATGCCAGCCGCGAGTTGGAAGCTACCTATCGGGGCGTGGCCCTGTACTTTGCCAACGCCAATCAAAGCGGTTTCAAGGTACGCAACATCGTTTTTGTCAATGCCGGACTCAGCCAGCTCGACCCGGCCAATGTCTACAACAACGATACCATCGACTACGTCAAGAACGAGATTCATCAGGTATACAACCGGTTCGACTTGCAGGAAAGTTATTCCCTGCTGGTTATTCCGGGCTACCTCGGCAAGAAAACTGTTGTTGATGCCTGGGCCAAAATAGCCAGCGATCACAAACTGATGCTCATCACCGACTACCGGAATATGGGTGGTTTGAAAGATACCATCAAGGAGTTTCAGCGCGAGAAGCTATCACAGGACGTACCCCGCTTTGCCAACGTGATGATGACAGTGAACCACCTCATTGGCCGGGGCAAATATGAGGAATACGACGAAGAGGAAGATCTCTATATAGAGCCGTCGACGGCGCTGGCTGGAAAGATCCACCAGAACCTGATTTCACAGGTATCGGCGGGTCTGCAGTTTGGTGCTCTCGAAGAAGTAGACGGCGTTCGCATGAACTTGCTTAAGACGGAAGTGGGTGAGCTGGAAGGGCTGGGCCTGATTCCAATGACCAAAGAGTTTGCCCGCATCATTCCATTCTCGGGCAAAACCCTGTTTGCCGGCAATAACGTGGGCCTCAAGACCTATTCGGTGGTCCGGGTTTTCGACTGGCTGATGAAGGTGATGATGAATTTCCTCAACAAACGGGCGATGGAAAACTGGAGCGGCAAGGTTGAAAAGCAACTGACCGACGAGATCGTGGCCTTCCTCGACCGTATCAAAGGCCCCGGCAAAATCATCGACAAGTTTGATCCACCCAAGTTCCGGCAAGACCCCATTCAGCCCGACCGGATCATCGTTGATCTTAATATTACGCCGTTTTTCCCAGCCAAAACATTTATCATCAACCTAACGGGCGAGAAAGGCCGGAACGAAGACACAGGCCGCCGAAACGACTTTAAAGCAGAGGTTCGTTGATGCAATTTATGGCGCAAGTACCAACCCGACAGACCGATTACGTTGTCTGCCCGGCTGGTACTTGCGAAAACTGGACGCTATCACGTACCTGACTATCGCCAAATGTGCCGTATAGCGCAGCGCAAGTTTACTAAGCTGATCTCCATAGCTATGCCATTCTCTTACTCTATAGAGATCATCAATTAATAGTTTACGCTTTTCCGACTATGGCATCATCCTTTCGTTCGGAGTTTTCGGTCGATGGACTGGAAAGTCCGCTGACATTGATCGACAGTTCCATCAACTTCAACCAATCGACCGACCGCAAAGGCCGGGCGTCGGCGGGTGTTCGGAGTGGATTGGTACAGGTAACCATTTTAGGGAATGATCGGGGCGTGTTGACGAACTGGGCCTCAGACCCACTTGCGCTGAAGAACGGCTGGATCGTTTACCGAGATCAGAAAGGGGGTACGTTGCAGCGGGTCGAGATCAAAGATGCTTACTGTGTACAGTATCATGAATCGTTTCGGGTGGGTGATGCTACGGCCGCCTACTCAATTCAGCTAGGTATGACGGCCCGACAGATCATCATTGACGGCCATATACATGATAATATGTGGATGGATTGGAAAATGGGGGCTTAATCCGCTCACTTTTCTCATAAAACGGATGCATTTATGGCGCAGCAGGTAAAAGCAGATATAGTGATTGGCGGAAAGAAGCTGGAGCATTTCACGCATCTCCAGATCAACCAGTCGCTGTTCACCCATCATACGTTCGAAATAGCCGTGCCTTTCGAAGTGCTTGAGGACAAAAACGACTTTTTCTTCAAGCAGTCGCACTCCGCTATGGTGGGCGAAGTGGCCACTATTTCATTTAAAACCGTTTACAAGAACGTACCTGCCGACTTCAAATTCTCGGGTATTGTAACGGAGTTGACGCTGATCAATGATAGCGATATGATCAATTCGTTCGTTATCATTGGTCATAGTCCTACCTGCCTGATGGAGGATGGTGCGCAACGTCGAGCCTGGGTGGGGCAGCCTTTTCCTGGCATTATCAATGATGTATTGAAAGATTACAGTTCGTTCAACAAATCGGTCAATGTAGTCTTTAAAGATAAAATAGATTATAAAGCTCAATACGACGAATCCAATTGGGAGTATTTGACCAGACTTTGTCACGAATATGGCGAGTGGTGCTATTACGATGGTACCCAATTGGTTGTGGGCAAAGCCGTACACCCTGAACAGGCTTTTGTAGCCGATGGCATCCAGCACTTCTCCATGTCAGTTGGTGTGAAACCCAACCAGATCGAGATGATGCACTACAATTATCAGAAGCATGAGCGCTACTCCTCGAAAGGGCAGGCGGTATCAGGTCTGGGTACGTTCGGTGATTTTGCTTACTCAAAATCGGCGGCTCTGTTTTCTCAATCATCGCTTCAATGGCCGTTGCGAGATATTCAGTTCAAGTCACAGCTCGACGATGCGGTGGAGGCTATGAATAAAGCCAACGCAACAGATTTGGTCCGGTTCAACGGGGCGGGCGAGAACCCAAATCTGGGCGTGGGGGTGGTTGTTAATGTTACTGCCCGCAAGCTCGATACGGCCAACACCAATAAATTTAAGGAAGAGAGTGCCGGCAAATACCGCATCAATACCATTACTCATTCGGTGGATGAAGTGGGTAATTATGAAAATCATTTTGAGGCTGTTCCTTTCTCTGTCAGTTCGCCCCCATTTAGCCCCAATCCCCATTCGCCGGTAGCATTACCGGAAGTAGCCACGGTAAAGTTTAACGAAGATCCGCTCAAACTGGGCCGGGTAAAAGTGGAATTCCACTGGCCCAATACCCTGATGGCCAAATCAAGCTGGATTCGGGTGGCGGTGCCTTACACGGGTGGAGCCAGAGGTTCACTCTACATACCGGAGATAGAAGATCAGGTCTTGATCAGCTACGAAGCCAACCACGTTGATTTTCCGGTCATTGTTGGTAGCCTTTATCACAAAGATCCGTCTACCAATTACTGGTTCGATAATAACTATCAGAAGATAATACGGACCAAAGGCGGCAATAAGATTGTGATGAAAGACAAGCCCGGCGAGCAGGAATTTTTCATCACCAATTCAAATAATAAAGGCACCAGTTTACACATAAGTTTTAAGGATGATGGCGTCATTCACATGCAGACAAAAGGGCTTATTCAGATGGATGCCAAAGACATCAAAATGAACGCTAAAAATAACATTGAAATGCAGGCCGGGAAAGATATCAAGATCACGGCCGGCAAAAATGTGGAGGTAAACGCCACCGTCGACCATAAAGAAACGGCCAAAAATATTACCCTGAATGGGAGTAGCACGATCGAGGCAACAGCTCCCCGAATCGACTTGAATGAATCTTAACCTCAATGCTTTTTCGCTTTCTTTTCAGTAACAATTGTTCAACTAAAACAACTTACCACTATGGCTGCATCAGCAGTTGCCGCGTATTTTTCCGCCATGGGCGTACCAGACACTGAAGTCGTTAGCTTCAACTATGAGTTGAGCCGTTCGGTTGACTCAAAAGGACGCCCCTCATCCGTCACCCAGGGGGGCGTGGTGCATGTTGAACTGACATCTTCGGATGCCGACGGCCCGCTGGCCGAATGGCTGGCAAACTCCTACACGGAAGGCGATGGCACCATCCGTTTTGTCGATCAGGATCAATCGACTTTGAAAACAGTCGAATTCACAAAAGGCCGGTGTATTCGGTATGCCGAGCGTTTCAACAAGACGCCTGAGCAGGGTGTCGTTGCTCGTCCGGCGGCGACCTTCACGCTGAGCATCTCGGCGGAGAAAATTACCTTCGCCGGTGCTGAACATGACAATAACTGGGGTGACAAAGCGTAAGCTTAGTTGCCAACTGGAAGGGGGTTTGAATGGCTGGCTCTGTTCAAACCCCTTTGTCTACCTTCGTCTATACGATTCAACTCCCTGGTTATGATCTCATTTAGCCTTCCTGGCATGAGGTCGGCACAGGCGGTGCCTACAACATAACGGTGGCTTGTACACTTGCTCAGGGCACAAAATCATGACCACATCCAGCGGGTATACAGCTTTAACGGGCAATGAGTTTTATAAACTCGTCAATCAGGTAATTATCCGCCGGGGCAGCACAGGTGAGCTACCGCCACTGGACCAGTATCTAAGTTCGCTCTGGCACCTGACCAGCCAATATAACGATGGTATTTTGCCCCGGTTTACGTTCAGCATGGTAGCCGATTGGTTAGACCAGGCCTTCGACTACCCGCCCATGATCTACGACTGGCAGGCTGATTTAAAGCAACCTTATGTATGGAGCGACAATTACGAAACAGTTGCCGGAACCGAGGCCCGTCAGCATGAACTTCGGTCTTACAACTATTTTGAGCGCACCATCAAACGGCAGATCAGCGAATTAAAGCGTGGATTTGCCAGCCATCCTGAGGCTGTACCAAGTAGTCAGGTGGTTTGGCAGAATGGTACGGTAGACGGATTCCTTGAGCGGGCTGTGTGTACTTATGAAGGAAAAGACGATGTGGAAGATCTCGATGATTTCTATGGTTGGTATGATTTAGTGAGTTACCTGCACGCAGGTCAATGGACTGAATAACTAACTGGTTATGCCAAGCAACTATGTGCCCAATAGCAGTTGGTTACGGAGTGGCAAAGGAGCTGTACCTCAGCAACTCCGGGTCATTCACCATAACAACACGCAGATATACGGTTCTCCCCTAGCCTCGGAGGCAGACAAAGATCCATTCATCAATATCCCCTCAACGGGAGTTTGTTCGGTCTTGTGTAGTGCCTGTGTACCTACCCCACTTTACTGGGGTAAAACGGCTCAGGAAGTAGTCAGCGACGGCCATACAATGGCCGGTACACGTGACGCCATACTACGGGCTGGTGGTCATACCGCTGGGGTTATTCCCCTTTAGAGATAGGCAGAACTTGGGGCCACAATTGGTGTCGTTGGCGGGGCATTAGGTGCCTGGGGCAGTACAGTAGGCGGCTGGTTTTAGCAGTATTCAACTACTGGAGGCGTATAAATATCAAGTCGGATGGTTAAAACTTCACCAGCTAATGAAGAAATTCATCTCACCCGTTACAAGCCGAAGCGGACTCAATAAAGGCCAAAAAACGGCTGCAAGAACCATTAGTCGATTTCCGAACAAAGCTGATCGGGGAGGCATAATCTGGATGAACTGGCATGGAAAATATTCAAGGATTATCAAGGCCTTAAATCGTGTAGCTGTTTATCACACAATTTTTGCCCGGTTCATAAAACACCAGGACAATGTGTTTATAACACCTTCTGACGGAACCTATTTTGGAATGGCTCCGGAGGAGAGAGGTGCAAACGGGTACACTATTTATATTGGAAATCATGGGTTTATAATCAACGGGCAACTAGTGGCAGATCCTACATTTATAGCAAAAGTAGTTATGCACGAAGGGCTGCACAGTAGATACCACATGGCTCGCGCAGAAGGTAAGTTATCAGCCTATCCCACTGTATACAGACACTATAAAATACAGCAGAAGACCAGCAATTATGAAGGCGACCATCAAGCTATGGCAGAAGGTAATGTTGATACGCTTGTTCAGGGCATGATTCAATTTGATAATGTTTACGGGCTGAGTCATTCGAAAGATTGGTATACTGCTATAGCCTGGTGGGGAAGCCTGACCAGGGCAACAAGTAACTGGAAGAATATGTCGGCTTCAGTAAAAGACAAGTACATCAAGATTCAGCAGAATGAGCAGGCATACATGGCTTACTTAACGGCTAAAGCTAACTGGGCAACTACTAAAAATGAATTGAATAAAAATGATTATACCACTAGAAAGATGCGGGTCGATTGGGGCTTATTCAACAGAACAAGAACAAGTTAGATGAAACAGGCAGCGTTTCTTTTTTCTATCGCTCTATTTCTTAGCTGTCACACCGACAAAAGGGAGCACACTGTGCTGGTAGCATCTGGGAATGTGTCTACTGAAAAAACAGGGATGGTTAAGGCAAAAAAATGGGTTGAATATAAAAAGATTCCCGTGATGAACAATCAAGACTCCTTGCCTTATCCAAACTGTTATATAATCATTAAACAGGATTCTTTTTTTTACTATCGCTATAAAAAACTTTACGAAAAGCAACTGTTGATTAGAAATAAAAATTACATAGATACCGTCTACACATTCAAACAGAAGCCTGGCGATCTGCTCCTGTTTAACGGCGTAAATAATAAATATTGCTTATTGAAAAGAGATTACTTCGAAGGCGATTACGAGTATTTTAAATTAAGCGAATGAATTTAATTGATGTGAATCAAACCAATTAAAAAAATGTAAGGCACCTGTACCGACAACTATCACTCCACGTATGTATTTAGCCACTGATTTGATAACCGTTCCGTTTCCAGCCCAGGGCGGGGTAACCAGCCGTAGGTATGAATTAGCGTATGCCTACCGGATGGTGAACACCAGGGAGGTAGATGAGTATGTGGAGCGGGTGAATGTAAGGTTGGAACTAGATATGAGCCGCCCTTCGCAGGGCTGGTGGACGCTTACTCTCAAACCCGACCTGATCGAATATGTAGGCAGTCCGGGGGCCACGCGGTTTTTTAAAGCTCATGAAACCCAGATTTTGTCTTTACCCCAATTTGTATTTACCAGCGACGAGCAGGGTGTAGTCGATTCTTCGCGCTACGAAGCAAGCACACTTACCCCCATTACCAACGGGCACACGGCTCTACTCATGGCCGACATCAGAGGAACGTACCCAGGTGCTTATCGGATACGTGAACACGTCTTACCGCAGCATTTTGGCGGCATCGATCTCCCTTTACTCGAAACGCTGACGGCCAGTTCTACAGCTACTGGCTATCAAATTCAAATCGATGGCAAAGTCGATAGAAGCAAATTTGACCAGGCGAATTTCAGCCAATTCGTAAAAAATATGATTGATGTGCATGACCTACGTACCCGTGTGGATTTAACCCATGAGATCACTTATTTACTAGACAAGAATGGGCTGATCGATCAGGTAGATGCGTATACGGAAACAGAGGTAGCCAACGCGTATAACATCACCTTCGCCCGTACGTTGAAGAAGGTAGACTAACTGGCTATCAGCAAATTGAACGATGAACAGGTATGGCTATTAAGTATGTGCCCGATGGCAGTTGGTTGCGGTGTAGCATGGGAGCAATGCCCCAGCAACTCCGGGTCACCCACCATAACAACACGCAGATATACGGCTCCCCGCTTGCTTCGGAAGCCGATAAAGACCCCTTTATCAATATCCCCTCGATGGGCTATTGCCAGGTCTCCTGTAGTGTGTGTGTGCCGGCACCAATCTACTGGGACAAAACGGCGCAGGGCGTGCGGGTCAACGGCTACAAGCTGCTGGTCGACGAGGCCAAACTACAATGTTCACTGGGGGGGCAGGTAAGCATCTTCTTCAGCCGGGCGGCGGCAATGGGCGTCGAAAACCCGCTGGAAGTGCAGATGCTGATGATGGCCGACGGCAATGCCCCCGCCCCTTTCAACCCCGCCAGCCCACTCGGCAATGGCCTGATGGGAGCGGGTGTCGGCACTGGTATGGGTAGCCAGTACCTGGGCAATCGCTTTGGGGGATTAGCCTCCGAAGCGAACCAATTCAATTTCAACTCTACACCGGCTCCATCAAACGCACTTCGGGGTAATTTTGGTGAACTTCGTACAACAGCCGATCTGCGTATGCGCGGCTACGACGTCGTCAGTACCACGCAGGCAGGTACGTTACAGGGGCAAGGTCACCAGGGGCTTGACATTGCAGCCCGCGACCCGCACGGCCCAACCGACATTCTGGCCGATGCTAAGTTCAAGAGCACACCGGGCGCTCCCCAGATGAGTACTACGCGGGGCACCGGTCGGCAGATGAGTGACCGGTGGTTAACGAGTGGGCGGAATAACAGTAGAATTTATCAGGCCATGTCTCCTGCCGATGCTGCCCGGATGACCGGTAAAGTCAATTCAGGTTCATCGGATTTACTTCGCCTTGCCGCTAAGGTCGATGCCAACGGTACTGTTAGTTATTACGGGCTGGATGCCAATGGGCGAACGCTGGCGCAGACAACTTTACCGGCGGCCAATGTAGTGGGTGGCAGTTCGAGAGCGTCCAATTTTATCAATAACACCGCACGGAGCATACAAAGCACTAGAGCCATCAGTGGGGCAAACACCTGGCTCGTGCGCAATGCCAACACGGTGGCCAAGGCGGGTCGGGTATTGGGTCGGGCGACGCTCGTTATTGGCATTGCTACCGAATTATATAATATCCATTCTGCCTACGAAGCCGACGGTGGTCAGGTAGGAACAAATACCAAGCAGGCTGTAGGAACGGCCGTTGGCGGTTTGGGAGGAGCCTGGGCAGGTGCTCAGCTTGGCGCAACAATCGGGGCAATAGGTGGGCCGGTTGGTATTATTGCCGGGGGTATCATTGGTGGTATCGCGGGCGGGCTTATTGGCGGTTGGGCGGGAGGAAAAGTAGGAAGTTGGTTCTAACTTTGTTTAACGTACAATGAGTTTTCTGAAAAATTTATTTGGGGGTAAATCACCCGCACCCAGTCAGACACCTGTGGCACAGGCGGCTCTCGTTCAAACCCGTACCGGTGTTCGCGAACGCTATTTTTATAAAGAATACTATGATAAAGTGTTAGCCGATTCAACAGCGTTCGACCAGGAAACGAAAAAACAGTATGACCAGCTTATCGCAGAACGTGGTCCTGAATACAACGGCTATAAAATTATTGAATTTCAGCTATCAGACGGCCTGCTTATCCAGCTAACGACTGCTTATTCACGCGGCGATTCGGTTCAATCACTGATACCACTGTATGAAAAAGCAGTTTACCATTTTGTCAAATCCTGGGATAGCGACGATTTTATTTATAACCAGGTACTTCGTATTATTTCGCTAGGCTGGTTGTTGAATAGCCAACATTCTCTGACTCAGCTAGCTACTTTATTTTCGCGGGAGAAATTCGGAGATAAGCTAATAAACTATTTGCTCCATCCTGAAAAGCCTGGAGATGAGCCTGATCAATCACTACTTTTTCCTGATGATGAGGGTCTGACATTGTTATGGGATATTACGCAAAGTGATAAGGAATTAGCGGCAAAAAAAATGAAGGTTTATCTGGAAAATTACTGGTATACTCCCGATAATTTAGACACTAATTACAACTCTCATCTTACCAATAAAGGAAGTCATTTCGGGTACTGGGCTTTTGAAGCGGGCGCGATCAGTAAAATAATGAAGCTGGATGATGGCAGTTATCAAAAGAATGAATTTTACCCCTACGATCTGGTACACTGGCAGGAATATCATGAGCCAAGTCGATAAATAACATGCTTTCTTCTATGACTCACGTACCTGATAATGAAACCAATAGCTTTCCGATCAGATGCTATACGTGTAACATAGATAAGCGTAATCTTACTAGATCATGAAGAAATATGTCTCACTACCGATACAGCTCCCTGTCGAAATTGCTATATAGTAGTTAAAGGAGGCTCTTTATTTTATTATCGCTCAAATAAGCAGTACGAAAATTATTTAGTAGTAGATTATGAAAAATACGGAAAAGTAGCCTACACATTTAAAGACAAACCGGGCAATTTATTATTATTCAGTGGAAAAATAATGAATATTGTTAATGGCTAAGAGGCAACTTTGAAGGAGATTACGAGTACTTTAAATTAAGTAAGTAAATTTTACATGCCTTCTTTTACACGTTCGGTGCTATCGGGGGCTTCCGGCGAAAGTTGATCGGCAAGAATCAGGCCTGTGATAACGGTTGCCACCACAACCAGCAAAGCAAGGGTACTCAATTGAGTGAATAGCCCTACCAGCAACAGCATCACACCCGATGTGACCCGCACAATAATACCGCGCCGAAAACTCTCGTGAGCCGGTCCGGAGTTTAGCGTCGTCAAGCTAATGACTGCCTCGGCAAGCAGGTACGTAACAACAGTGCCCACCAATAGCCAGCGATTACTGAACGTCAGCGTCGGTTTGTTCACGTCTCTGATTGCATGCATAAGGGCTACGCCACTGAGGGTCAGGGCCATAGTCAACGGCAGGTGTGTGTAAAGCCATACTGTATACTGATGGACTGATGATTGACCGGCTTTCTGCCTGTTGTTCCCGTTTTGAGTAAGTTTACGAACCGCATCGTCATCCAGACGGTCAAAATAGGCCCACCACAGGCCAACAATAATTATGCCCCCCAGCACCGTCGCCAGAATAGCGTTGGGCGCAAACCCACTGTCGACAAGGCCCATTACCACACCAGATACCGCCTGACCCAGTACGAGTAACGTGAACAGGCCATATCGTTCGGGCAAATGCCTGACATCGGGTGGAAATTGAACATGTAGCTTACCGCCCGATGTCAAAGGAGTGGTGAGTTCGATAAGCAGGGCTACAGCCCAAACAACATAGCGATACGGCGCATCGACAAACACCGAGCCGATCCAGATTAGTACCGATACCGAGAAGCCAATCAGGATGACCCGCGTGTAGGGCCGCGCCTGAGGCACGTAGACCCACGCCCGGATATAGTCGATGAGTAAAATGCTGCGCACACTCGCATACGACAGGGCATAGACCATCGATAAGTTGGCCGTTGCTTTCTGGATCGACGCGGCCAGAATAAACAGACCGATAAGTTGCGCACTGCTTAGTAGCCGATGCGTCTGATCGTTTATGTTGTCGAATCGAGTGGAGTAGTGGGCCTGTCCGTTCCAGAGCCACCAGATAGGTACGTAGAGCAACAGAAATTCCAGCAGGTCAACCATCGATATGGTCATATTGAGGCGCATGGCCAGTTGCATGATGATCGTCGTGTACGCCAGATCGTTGAGCAACTCAGCCCAGGTTGTTCGCCGTTCACCACCTGCTTCGGTGGTGCGTAGCTGAGGTACGTTACGCTTCGCTTCGTTCTGGTCGGCCATTGACAGTATACACGTTGTTGACGGTTGTCTGCATACAACACAATTCATCAACGAGCGTCAGCTAAATCTATTCTACTCCGCCGGGCAACGAACGTACCCAGCCGAGCACAGGCCGCTGATAACCTAAGCAAAATAAAAATGAGCGGCATTCGTATCAGCGGGATTTCCGCTGATACGAATGCCGCTCACAACAAACAGGTAGCCAGAATGAGCAGCTAGTCTGCTATTTCAGATTTTTCAGGTACGCAATGCTCTGCGGTACCTGCGTAGCAACGCTCGGGCTTTCGTCTTCGATATAGAAATGCTTAATCCCTGACTTCCGGGCTGCTTTCAATATCGTCGCCAGATCGATCTGGCCGGTACCCAATGCCACGTCATTCTCTACCGGTGTACCGCCCGACAGGTTGCCGACAACACCTTTGCGAAGGTCTTTCAGGTGCATCAGTTTGAACCGATCGGGGTATTTAGCCAGCAAAGCAGCCGGGTCGGCCCCAGGGAAGAACGTCCAGAGAATGTCCATTTCGAAACTAACGTACCTGGGATCAGTATTCTGGATGATATAATCCATCAGCGTGCCGTCATCGTACTTCTCGAACTCGTAGCCGTGGTTGTGGTAACAGAATGTAAGGCCGAACTGGTCTTTCAACTGCTTGCCAAAAGTATTAAAATCGGCTACTGTCTGCTTGGCCAGTTCGAGCGTGAACGGTCCTTTATGCGGTACCCAGGCCACCCGTACATACTCAGCTCCCAATGTTTTGGCATTTTGCCCAACCTCGGCCAGCTTATTCTGCAAATCGGGATATCCGACGCCAAACGACGAGCACTTCATGCCCCGTTCATCGAGGTATTTCCGCAGGTCGGCGGCCGTTTTACCAAACAGGTTCGAAAACTCCATATCGGTAATACCAAGTGCTTTGATCGTGTCGAGCGTGGCGGGTACGTTCTTCGAGAAGCTATTTCGGTAAGTATATGAGACCATGCCGGGCGTTTGGGGAAACACCTTTTTCTGAGCCTGAACTGAGCCTAAGCTCAGCAGAAAGGCGAAAATGAGTACACTTGTTTTCACGGTTTATACTTGATTGGGTAAGATGGTTTACGATCGTTTTCAGCTACTAAAAGCATACACCACACTGTCTGTACTCTATAGCGGCGTTTTTTCCTGTTTGGGCGTTAGGCAATGCGGGTCAGGTTATCGCCAACAAGTCGCATTACGTACCTGTTAAAGGCGATCTGCGCCGTTTTTCCCGGTACCCACGGCAGGAATACACAAAATGGCTTACCTTGACTGCGCTATAAATCCCCTACCCTGCTCATTACCAACACGGTTAATCGTCTGAAAACCCATGACAATACGGCTCATCACGACACTGATTTGCACCACACTCCTGACCAACGCGCCTGTACTCAGAACCACCCGGCAGGTCTCCCGCCCACTGATCGCTCATACCAACCTCGTCGATACCTTGCGGCATGATGGCCAGACCCGATTTTACACCGTTCACTTGCCGCCTGCCTATGCCAGCGCTAAAAAACCGTTACCGCTCGTTATTGCCCTGCATGGCGGCGGCGGTAGCGGCAGGCAGTTTGAAACCCAATCGAGGCTAAGCGAAAAAGCGGATCAGGAAGGGTTCATCGTGGTTTACCCTGACGGTCGACAGAACCCCGGCCTGCTTGGCCTACGTACCTGGAATGCGGGTTCCTGTTGCGGTCAGATTGCGACAAACGACCAGACCGACGACGTTGGCTTCATCCGCAAACTTATTGACAGACTGGCGGTTACCTACCAAATTGATTCGAAACGAGTTTACGCTACCGGGCATTCAAACGGGGCAATGCTCTGTTACCGGCTCGCCTGCGAACTGTCTGATAAACTGGCTGCCATTGCGGCCAACTCCGGTACAATGCAGGTAAAATCTCCCTGCCGACCCGCCCGGGTCATGCCCATCCTGCACGTGCATTCGCAACAGGACCGTAACGTACCTTATGTGGGTGGAGTCGGGGCACGAAGCATCAACCGGCAGTGGAATACGCCGGTGGATAGTACGCTGGCTGTTTTTGCCCAACTGGCGACTTGCAAAAGCCAGAAACAGCTTACCAGGCAAACGGCCAGCTATGTCCTTTATTCCTGGTCAGACTGTGCGGGCGACGCCGTTATCAAGTACTACCTCACCAGCGACGGCGGCCACTCATGGCCCGGTGGTCTGAAAGCCGCCCGCCGCATCGGCGACCCGCCCTCAGAAGCCTTTGTTAACAACGACATCATCTGGACATTCTTCAGCGCCCACCCGCTACCATGAATGCGGATGGGCGGTCGCTTCTACACGCTATAGCTGACGTCGTATCCCTCCGACAGGCTCGGCACTGCCAGGTCGAGAGCAAAATCAAGACGCTGTTTTACTGCTGAACCAGTTCCTGCGCAAACACCTGTTAGTCTGTTGTTCCGGCGGCATCGGCAGCTATGGCCGACGCTTCGATCAGCTTCCGCATCTTGGGTGAATAATCGGGTTCCTGGCCGCGCAGGCGCAGAATCGACAATTCCTTCATCTTCGATTCAAAGACAATGTCTACCTCACGGCCGTAAGTATTGGCCGCCGTATAGAGCCAGTCGGCATGGGCTTCCTTGCGGGCTTTGGGGTCTTCGTAGTCGCGGCGCGAATCGGAATAGTGCATAACCGGCCGCACATCCCAGGTGTCGTAGGCCGTGTGAAACGCTTCTTCCTGGGTTTGGTCGCCGGGATTCAGCGAGTGATGAAAATAGTCGAAAACGATCGACGTACCGATCTGTTCATAGAGAAACAGCAGGTCGGTGACGGTATAGAGCGTTGGGCGGTCGTCGTTTTCAACGGTGAGGCGGGCGCGCAGGTTCTCGGATAGGCGCGTCTTGAAATTATGGGCAAACCGGGTCAGCGTGGCCAGTTTATCGCCGTAGGTACCGCCAGCGTGAATGTTGATCTTGTTCCAGCGCGACGGCGGCAACCCCATTACATCGAACACCTCCGACTGGTATTCCAGATCGGTAACGGTATTGTCGAGGGTTTTGCCCTGCCCGGCGAGGTGATTGAAGGGGCCGGGGTGAAACGTGAGCCGGATAGGCCGGGCACCTGCTTCTTCCAGTGTTGCCCGGATTTCGGTAAAATCGGGTAGCTGGTGCAGCCGGTATTCAGACGCCCACGGGAACAGGTCAGACGACATGCGAAAAATCCGAAAACCATGTGCCAGGTTCCAGTCCACTATTTTCAGCAGGTCCCGTACATTCTGCAACGCCAGTTGTGAGGCGTATTGGATACCCTTCTCGGTGAATGTCTTTTTGATCATTCCCCGGCTGGTAGTTATTTTTTCCTCAACCTGCAAAGTCAGATTGATGCAGGCGTACCCAACGTTGGACATAAAAAGTTTACTGTTTGCAGTTTACTGTTTTCTGTTGCGCTGCTAATTGCCCATGTCGTGAATTAGCAGCGCAACAGAAAACAGTAAACTGCAAACAGTAAACTTTAGTTAATTCCCACCAATTCGATTTCGAACGTCAGGTCCTGGCCGGCGAGGGGGTGGTTGGCGTCGAGCGTTACCGAGTCATCGCTGAGAGCGCGAACGATGACAGGAACGGGTTGTGGATTGCCATCTTCGTGCATATTCAGGGTCATGCCCACTTCGAGCGGAATCTCGTCGGGGATGTCGGTGCGGTTCAGTGTGAACACCATCGCCTCATTGGCCGATCCGTACGCTTCGTCAGCCGGGATATTGATGGTTTTGTGCTCGCCCACAGCCATACCCGTGATACCATCGTCGAACCCTTTGATAACCTGCCCGCTACCGAGCGTAAATTCCAGCGGCGAGCGGCCCTGCGATGAGTCGAACAGGGTGCCGTCGGTTAGCGTACCGGTATAATGTACCTGAACGGTATCCCCAGCTTGTGCCTGTGCCATAAGTTGTGTGCGTTTTTGTTGAGTTGTAAAGGTAAGAAACCACTCCCGAACAGGCAGGGTAACACGCTCACTTTATCGGATTCAGGATGTCGGATTGGGGATTTGTTGCTGACGCAAGCGTACTCGGGTGTCAGCAACAAATCCCCAATCCGACATCCTGAATCCGACATCAATTATCAAACCACTGACTTACCATCTGACTACGCGACTGGTTTTTTAACCGCCGCTCCAGGTCGTCGGGCATCTTGTCGAAAAAGCGAAGTCCGGTGGCCCGTTCAATTGTCGAGACAGGCACGACAAACGATGTCAGCGGTTCGCTGGATGGCTCATTGTTGAGCAAAAAACCAATCATCCGAATCTCCGGCGACGCGCCTTTGCGGCAGTAAAGCACCACTTTATAAAACGAGTCGGGCACCGCTACTTCGTTGGCACGACCAATCGTTGGCAACCCCGCCCGCAACACCGGCCCCGTGACCACATACAGGCCACCGTCGCGCAGAGCCCAGGCCCGAATCTGTTCTTCGAGCGATTTCCAGATGCCCCGGTTAAACTGCGGCGCCTGCGGCGAAATGTTACTCATCAAGAACGATTGCTTCATCAGTTGCTGCGAGAATTTGAAGTCGCCCGCCGGTGCCTGATGCCCCCGATCGTAGCCCGATTTCACATAATCAGTTGGCAGGGCAGTGCCACCATCTACGGTTGGATCGGGCATAAAGCGTTCATTATCACGCTCGGCGTCGCCTGTGATTTCGTAGGCAAGTAGTGGATAAGCCACCCAAACCGGGTTTTTTAGATCATCATCGTAGCGCAACGTGTAGCCGTCGTGCCGAATAAGCTCAGCATCGGTGTGGCCCGAAGGCAGGATGAAGTCAACCTGTTTTTCAAAGTCGAACAGCTTGCCGGAGGTCCGTTTTTCGGCACTTTTAGTCGAGCTTCCGGTATTGTCGGCACCCGTGCTGTTATCGTCCGACGCTTCGCTTCCCTGACCCGCCGTTCGGTCGTCCGTTGCTTCGTCTGAAGCGCTACCGTCTGGTTGTTGAGGTTCAGGTGCTTTATATGGATTGTGGCCGGTACGTTCGCGGGTGGAACGGCCAATACCCAGCAAACTGCGCACGTCGTTCCAGAAGGCAACCACCGGTTCGGTACGTCCTTTGTAATGAAGGAACAGCCCGACCATAAAGAAACCGAACAGAAGAAGCAGGGTATTGCCGCGAAGGCGAAAACCCCGGCGAGTGTAGCGTTGAGAGGCGCGAATTTTGAATCGAAGAAACATATGACAAAGCTACATGAATTGTTACCCCACCCCAACCCCTCCCAAACGGTGGTCCGGCATTCCGGGAGGGGTTGGGAGGGTAACAGTGAAACTTGAAACCCAACCTTCACTGTTACCCTCGTATGTCTTCGCGTCAATTAGCAATTATCGGGGGGGGAGCGGCTGGTTTTTTTGGTGCCATCGCGGCGGCCGAAGCCGACCCTACTGCCACCGTAACAATCTACGAAAAAGGCCGTCAGGTACTTCAAAAAGTACGTGTCTCGGGCGGGGGACGCTGTAATGTGACCCACGCCTGTTTCGACCATAAAAAACTGGTCACCCACTACCCCAGAGGCGACCGCTGGCTTCGTCCTCTGCTGACTCAGTTCGATACGGCCACTACCGTGCGCTGGTTTGAAGGCCGGGGCGTGCCCTTGAAAACCGAAGCCGATGGCCGCATGTTTCCGACAACCGATTCATCGGAAACGATTATCGACTGCCTGCTGGGTACCGCCCGGAAACTAGGCATTCGTATTCAGACCAGTTGCGGCGTAGAACGGCTCGAACCGCTGGCAACCGGTGGGTACGTCCTGCACCTTTTGACAGGGGAACGCACTCAGGCAGACCGGGTGCTGGTTGCCACAGGCGGTTATCCGCAGGCTCCCTCCTACGGGTGGATGCCCGAGCAGGCCGAACCGCTGCAATCGCCTGTTCCTTCGTTGTTTACATTCAATACGCCGGATAATCCGTTGCTGGATCTGGCGGGCGTTTCGGTCCCGATGGCGCGGGTGCAGGTGGTGGGTACGAAGCAGCAGCAGAGTGGCCCGTTGCTCATCACCCACTGGGGTTTCAGCGGACCGGCGGTGCTGAAATTATCGGCCTGGGCGGCGCGTGATCTGGCCAACTGTGGCTATCGGTTCACGTTGCGGATCAACTGGTTACCCGATAAAAACGAAGATCAGCTACGCGTGGTAATGGGTACGTTCCGGCAACAACACCCAAAAAAGCAGGTGACCTCGCAGAATCCGGTTGGTTTACCCGCCCGGCTCTGGGAGGCTTTCTGCGCCGAAGCGGGTGTTACAGAAGGTCTTCGCTGGGCTGATTTACCCGGTAAAATGCAGAACCGGTTGATCGAACGCATCGGAAACAGTCAGTTTGCCGTGGCGGGGAAAAGCACGTTTAAAGACGAATTTGTCACCTGCGGCGGTATCTCGCTCGGTGCCATCGACCCGCAAACGCTCGAAAGCCACGCCCATCCGGGTCTGTTTTTCGCCGGCGAAGTACTTGATGTCGACGGCGTTACGGGCGGCTTCAACTTTCAGAACGCCTGGACAACCGGGTACGTTGCCGGGACGCACCTGGGATTGGTTACTGGCCAGTAACCAATCAACTAACACGCTACGATCAGCAGGCCGGGTTCGACGTGCAGGCAGTAAAGAGTGAGCGTTTCGTTATGGTCGGGCAGGCGAACGTAGCCGGTTAGCTGGGTGGCTCCCGTTTCAAAAGGCTCTACCAGCAGGTGTTCGCGGAAGGTTAGCTGCCGTTTGCCGTAGAGCTTATACAGGGCCTCTTTAGCGCACCAGTATACGGCCAGGCGGTCGGGTTGGCCGTCGGCGTCGGCAATTTCAGAGGCGGATAATACCCTGGGCACTACCCGCTTGAACTGATCGCGAATAGGTTCGATATCCAGGCCGACGGGCTTTGTCTGGTGCCAGACGGCCGTAGCCCAACCGGGCGTGTGCGAGAGGGAAATATGGCCCGTAAGGCCGCGCAAATGCGGTTTCCCGTACTCGTCTTTCCACAACCCGGCATACGTTTCTCCCCGATTATCGACCAGCGTTTTAAGCGCTACCCGGCACGCCAGCCATTCCAGCCGTTGCCCCGGATGTGCAATGCCGCCCAGGTCAAGCTTTTCTTCATGGGTCAATACGAGTTGTTGGGCGAGCGTCGTTTCAGATTCTGAAATCTGCCACCGAATCAGGTCGCAGTCGGGAATATTGAGTTGGGTGGAAACCTGAGGCATGGGCTGGTTTTGAACCTATAGTAGCAGAAATAGGGCTTTATCGGTTGGGAAGCGACTACTTTTGCAACGCAGTAGAAATCCCGGAGATCCGCAATAGTAGCGCGTATCCGTTAATCGTGTTAGAAAAATTGAAACCAGCCTCACTTCAGATTCAACGCCTCGACACGTTTGGCGGGCATCGCGACAGTGTTTTTGCGCTGACATCGTCGTTGCAGGCGGGGCATTTTTTTTCCGCCGGAGCCGATGGGCAGGTCGCCGACTGGGATGTAGCCCGCCCCGATCTGGGAGCCTTAGTGGCCCGCATTCCGGCGTCGGTCTATGCCCTGACCATAGAGCCTCAAAGCGGCATTCTGTGGGTGGGACAAAACTACGAAGGGATTCAATTTATCGACCCTGTTCAGAAGTTGACCGTCGGGTCGCTGAAACTAACGGCTGGTGCGCTGTTCGACATTCAGATCTACCAGCAGACAGCCTTTGTCGCGTTGGGCGATGGCGTTGTGGTGGTGCTCGACGTACCCAGCCGGTCCATCCGCAAACACCTCAAAGCATCCACCCAGTCGGCTCGCTGTGTGGCGATCAACCCGGTTGAGCGCGAAGTGGCCGTGGGCTACAGCGACAATCAGATTCGTATTTTCGATCTCCTCACCCTTGATTTAAAACGGACGTTAGCTGGCCCTGAAAACTCGGTTTTTACCGTTGCCTACTCGCCCGACTGCCGCCATCTGCTGGCGGGTGGGCGCGACGCACACCTGCGCTCCTGGGACGTGGAGGCCGATTATTACCCCGAAGCCGACATTGTGGCCCACCTCTATGCGCTGAATCATATGGCATTTAGCCCTGATGGGCAGTGGTTGGCCACCGTGAGCATGGACAAGACCATAAAAATCTGGGATGCCGACACACTTCGCCTCCGAAAAGTGATTGACCGGGCCCGGCATGGCGGACATAGTACGTCGATTAATAAGGTGTTGTGGTTGTCGGGCACGACCTTTGCAACGGCAAGTGATGACCGGACTGTAGCCGTTTGGGAGGTTATCGGCTAACTAATTGGGTAAGAAAGCCTATTTTGTCAGAAATTATGTTGTTATTTCCCCTAGTGAGCGGGCGACTGGCTCGCCCGAAAACTGGACTCTTCCTTTAGGATATATACCATACGCATGAAAATTACACCAATTGAAATTCGCCAGCATACGTTTGAAAAAAGTTTGCGTGGCTATAAAGTCGACGATGTCGATGCTTTTTTATCGTCGTTGTCGCAGGAATGGGAGCGTGTTGTTGGCGAAAGCAAGATGCTGAAAATGCAGCTTGAACTGGCCGAGAAAGAGCTGAACAAACTCAAAGAGATTGAACTTACCCTGTTCCGAACGCTGAAAAACGCGGAGGATAATAGTGCCCAGATTGCCGAACAGGCCAACCGGCAGGCCGAACAGTATATTGCCGAAACCCGCCAAAAAGCCGACGAGCAACTGGTAGCGGCCAAAAAGAAATCGGCGGTGATGATTCAGGATGCCGAGAATCAGGCCAGGTACGTTCGGGAAAACCTGTCGGTCGAATTGAAATCGCTCGAACAGGATTTCAAGGCTATGGAGCGCTACAAAGACAACCTGATGGTGCAGATCCGGGCGCTGGCTACCAATGCCATGGAAAGCGTCGATCGCTTCGAGAAGAAGTTTGCCCGCCAGTCGGCCAAACAGAAGTTCGATGAGGTAACCCCCGACCCTATCCAGGCCGAAACGCCTGCTGCCCAACTACCCGCCCCCGGTGAGCCACAAAGTAGCGATTCACAGCCGGAAACAACCGCTGACGCAGCAACAACTGACACACCAGACAGCTATCAGCCGTCGGCCGTTGACCAGATAACGACCAACGTACCTGACCTGCCGGCTGATGCGGAAGTTCCCGACGAGTTGCCAACCAACGCGCAGGAAACAGACCAGCCGAACTCACTCGCCGGGGCCGACGCGTCGGCGCAGTATGTGGCCGGAAGCATACCGCCCGAACCACAGGTGGCGCAGGCTGAACCGGAAGAGAAAAAGGGCGGTTCGTTCTTCGACCAGATTTAATCAGCACTATTTTGGGGACAATCGCTTTAGAAGGACTTGAGTTTTTTGCCTATCACGGTTTTTACGACGAGGAGCAAAAGATTGGCAATAAATACGCCGTTGACATCACCGTTTTTGCTGACTTTTCGGAAGCGGCCCGCCGCGACCGGCTGAGTGCCACTGTCAACTATGAAGCCCTCTACCAGATTACGGCGGCGGTCATGAAACGCCCCGCCCGCCTGCTCGAACACATCGCCCACAACCTGATCGCCGATATCAGGCAGCAGTTTCCGGCAGTAGACAGCGTAGAGGTCAGCGTATCCAAATTCAATCCGCCAATCGGCGGCGTTTGCCACCGGGCGCGCATCACCCTACGAGAATAAAATGTCGTTAAGTAGTCGTGGTGCTACGCTGTCATTGGTAGTCATTCATTATGAAAAAGCAACGAATGACTACCAATGACAGCGTAGCACCACGACTACTTAATGACATTTTCGATTTAGCACCGATCGTGTTGATACGATCTTGCCTGATCGCGCGCCCGTTTGAGCCGCATTTTCATGGCACTCACGCTCACCCGTGCTTCAGTAGCCAGCGTGGCCACATCCTTGTTGGCCAGATACCGCCGACGAAGCAACTGCTGGTCCTGAACAGATAAGCGATCGAGTGTTTGCTCGGCCCGGTTCCACCGCTCATCCAGCGACGGCTCGTCCATATATACATGCCCGCTCATCGAGTCAACGACGGAGTCGATGGAGACGAACGTGCGTTTTTTGAGATTGTCGAGTACTGACAGGCAGTGGTAGCGCGTCAGTACGAATAGCCAGGTCGAGAACTTGGCTTCTGCCCGAAACGTGGACAGACGGGTATATACCTTGCAGAATATTTCCTGCGTCTGATCCAGCGCTTCTTCGGGATTATGAAGAAACTGTAGACACGACTGGTAAACTTTTAAGTGGTAGCGGTTGTGAAGTTCGGTGAATAGTTTGGCGTCTCCGTTGCTAAGGAAGGCGGCCACGATAGCCTCATCTGAGTATACTTGTTTCATACAAAAAAACGATATCAGTGTCACTCGACTGATAAGCGGTCAAATTGAAGAAGTGATGGTATCCCGATGAGGCTGTAAACCGAACGACTAACCTACTTTTTGTAACAGTTATCCTATCGATTTATCAGGAATAATATTCATACGCAAACTTGATGCATTTAGATTCCATGTATGTACATTAAATACAATTAATTTTATTTAATGTATTTCAACTAATTGATTATCAGTAATTTAAAAATACTTATTTATATTATTTTAACGTCATAAATATCATATGATAAGATCTTATACATTCATTATGTCCACAAAATGGAAATCGCTCTCCACTATATAGACAGCCGTTTCAGTGACATATGCAGGATATAGCCAAACACATACGCAGCCATAATTACAGGCAAACGCGCTTACGGGCGGGCGCTCCTGTAGCCTTTCGTAATCAGGCAGGCGGCATAAATGGGCGATAATATTACGAAAAGCGAGTGGGCAGAAAGGGAGCGGGATCCATACTAAGCGCCTGACTGGTAATCGTTTCGGCTACCAGCTTGCCCGTGGCGGGACCAAGGCTCAGGCCCATCATGCCGTGGCCGGTTGCCAGTGTCAGGTTCTCGAACCGGTCAACGCGGCCAATGTAAGGAAGTCCGTCGGGCGAGCACGGCCGCAGTCCTTTCCAGACAGTGTCTATTTTAGGGAGTTCAACGGGTAGCTCGGGATAATACTGTCGGATTCCCGCCACGATGCCCCGTACCCGGTTCATGTTCACCGATTGGTCGGTGCCCGCGACTTCGAGCGTACCGGCAAAGCGCAGTCCGTTGCCCATTGGCGTGGCCGTGGCGCGCGCTTCCAGCATGATAGCCGGTACCTGAACAGAGCCAGTCAGGTTATTCAGCATAAAGCTATAGCCTTTTCCACCCTGCAAGGGCAGCGAAAAACCCAGCAGTCTGGCCAGTTCAGGCGACCAGGAGCCACCCGCTACAACCACATTGTCAACGGCATACTCCCCCTTGCCGGTCTGAACGGAGTCGATGCGTGTTCCCTTTGTACCAAATCCCGTCACGGCCTGTTCTTCTACAAACTGAACACCATTGGTTTTCAGGTACGTTACCAGCCCATGAATCAGGTTGCCGGGGTTCAGGTGCGCGTCGCCAGGGTAATAAACGGCCCCACGAACGTCTACGCGGACTTCCGGTTCCATCTCCTGCACCTGCGAAGCCGACAGCACCTGCGCCTCGATACCCGCCCGATTGGCAACAGTGGCTTCGTCGGCCATTTCATGCCCAGCAGCGGCCGTTTTGTACAACATCAGCAAGCCCCGCTCCTGCCAGCCAAAGGGGGCCAACGTACCTGACGAAGCCAGTTCCTGATACAGTTTTTTGCTCAGCAGACTAATGTCGCGCAGGGCGGGAATAGCGCGTTCGACATGTTCGGGCGTAGCATGGCGGTAGAACAGCCAGCCCCAGCGCATCAGATCAAGATTCAGCCGGGGTTTTACATAGAACGGACTGGTCGAGTTCAACATCCAGCGCATGCCTTTGGCAATCATACCGGGCTGGGCCAGGGGAATGATGTGACTCGGCACGATCATTCCCGCATTGCCGAACGAACAGCCATCGGTGATCTTGTTCTGATCGAAAACCGTGACCTGGTGGCCTGCCTGATGCAGGTAGTAAGCCGAACTAAGCCCGATGATGCCTCCTCCAATGATGCCGATATGCATATGGTAAATGGGTAATGGGTGATTGAGAAATGAGGAATCTGGTAAATGGGTAAATATTCCGCTCTATGTAACAACGTACCTGAGCGGAGCAACCATCCATTGCCAAACTACCGATTACAGAACCTGAAAACCGAACCGGTAGGGATCTGCTTCGTCCAGAATGATATGATTGTAGCCGTGGATGATCGCCCAGCCTTCAATGCTGGGGACGATGGCGGGCTTACCGCCGAGTTCAGTTTCCGCCTCGATCCGGCCGTTGAAAATGGAGCCGATAATGCTTTCGTGCACAAACGTTTCGCCGGGTTTCAACCGGCCCTGTGCGTACCACTGCGCCAGCCGGGCCGACGTACCGGTGCCGCAGGGAGAACGATCAATGGCTTTGTCACCGTAGAATACCGCGTTTCGGGCCGTTGAGGTCGATTGTAACGGAGCGCCCGTCCAGAGAATATGGCTCAGGCCGTTGATGGTTGGATTCTCGGGATGAATAAAGGTGTATTGTTCGTTCATGCGCTGGCGCACAACCCGCGCCCAGGCAATGAGTTGCTCTGCTTTGTAGTGTTCAAGGCCCGGAAAGTTGGGCTGCGGATCAACGATGGCGTAGAAGTTGCCGCCGTAGGCTACATCGACGGTCAACGTACCCAGGTCCGGGCAGTCGACGGTAAGTTTTTCGGCGGCGAGGTACGATTTAATGTTCGTGATCTTTACCGACTTCACTTTTTTGCCTTCCTGCACATACTCGGCTTTCACTAAACCGGCGGGCACTTCGAGGTACAGGACACCGGGCGTTTTAGGAACGATCAGGCCCTGTTCAATGGCGACCGTAACGGTGCCGATGGTGCCGTGGCCACACATGGGCAGGCAGCCCGATGTTTCGATAAACAGCACGCCCGCGTCGTTGGCCGGGTTGTTGGGCGGATACAGGATGCTGCCCGACATCATGTCGTGGCCACGCGGCTCGAACATCAGCGCTTTCCGAATCCAGTCGTACTCGCGCAAAAAATGTTGCCGCTTCTCGCTCATCGACTCACCGACGAGGTGCGGAATGCTGCCCCCCGTAACCACCCGCACAGGGTTACCACACGTATGGGCATCAATGCAGAAAAAATGAAAATCAGGCATAGGGAGGTCAATTAACAAGTAACAATGATCAATCAACAATGGCTTCGCTCATATACAGCCTGCCTCGCAAGACAGGGTTACTCAGCGTAGCCATTGATAACTGGTCATTGTTACTTGATCATTGGTAAGGTTGGTCGACAGGCTAGTTGGGTTTGGATGATTTGCCAGACCTGGGTACGTTCGTCGCCGATCAATGGGAGGCGGGGGGCGCGTACGTATTCAGAGCCGATGCCGGTGGCGGTGGCTGCCAGTTTGATGTACTGCACCAGTTTGGGGTGGATATCCAGTTCGAGCAGGGGCATAAACCACCGGTAGATGGCCAGAGCTTCGGTGATCTGCCCGGCTTTGGCCAGGTCATAAATAGCCATCGTTTCCTGCGGGAACGCATCGACCAGGCCGCCAACCCAGCCATCGCAGCCAAGAAGCAGGGCTTCCAGCGCCAGGGTGTCCACACCACCCATGAGCTTGAACCGATCGCCGAAGGCGTTGCGCATCCGGGTAATGTTGGTCAGGTCGCGGGTCGATTCTTTTACGGCCTGAATGTTATCGAACCTGGCCAGTTCTTCAAACATGGCCACGGTAGTCATGATCTTGTAATCGTATGGATTATTATAGATCATAACAGGCAACGCCGTTTCCGAAGCAACCGCTTTGAAATACGTGACCGTTTCGCGGGCATCGGCGGGGTAGCGCATGGGCGGCAACAGCATCAGGCCGTCGGCTCCGTTGGCTTCTGCTTCGTGGGCGCGGGCAATGGCCTGTTTCGTTGCCTGCTCGGCAATATTGACCAACACAGGAACGCTGCTTTCGCACACCGCCAGGGCCGACTGTAACAACTCGATCTTCTCGTCGTTGCCCAGCGTACTGGCCTCGCCCAGCGAACCGCCAAGGATAAAACCATGCACACCTGCGTCGAGCTGGGCGTGGAGATTCTTTTCAAACAGCGGCAGATCCAGTTCGTCGTTGGCCGTAAAAGGCGTCAGTAGTGCGGGATAGACCCCCTCCCATTTCACAGGTACGTTCATGCGGTATAGCAGTTTGCAAGTAGAACAAATAGTTAATCAAAAGTACAACTGGGAGCGACTACCGGGATGCCTCCTGGTTGAGCAATTCTAATACTATCTTCACCACAAAAGAGCAATAACCAAGGCAAAGTCGTACAAATAGGCCGAATATTCTTGGCAACTCCACGATCTGCCGGTGACTCCTTGCGTTCATTTGTAGCAGTTGAATATATTTAGTCCATGAAGCAATATCCACCCATTCAGACTGCTCCGCTCTTTCCGGTAGTGCATCGTAAATTGATCGAGTTACTCCGGCGATTATCGGCCGATGAGTGGCAGCGCGAAACCGTCTGTGCAGGCTGGACGGTGAAAGATATCGCATCGCACTTGCTGGATGGGTCGCTGCGAACGATTGCCCTCTACCGCGACGGCTATGCTGCGCCCGGTACGCCATCTATCCGCTCGTACCGCGACCTGGTCGATTACCTAAATCAACTCAACAACGACTGGGTACGTGCCACGCGGCGGATTAGCCCGGCAGTTTTGATCGATTGGCTAGACCAGTCGGAACGTGAAGGTGACGCGTTGCTTATGGCGTTGCCGCCCAACGAGCCAGCCGTGTTTTCGGTTGCCTGGGCCGGGCAGGCTGTGTCGCCCAACTGGTTTCACATAGCCCGCGAATACACCGAACGATGGCACCATCAACAGCAGATACGGCTGGCCGTTGGGCAAACGCAGGAACTGGAAACCAGCGAGTTGTATCAGCCTGTGCTCGACACGTTCATGCAGGCGTTGCCGTTCGCCTACCGCAACACCTCCGCCCCTACAGGTACGTTGCTTCAGATTTCGGTAGCTGACCTGTCAAATGGCGACTGGTTTTTACGCCGCGAAAAAGACGCCTGGCAACTGCTACCAACCGATGAAGGCAACCTGGATGGTGGTTCTTCGCCCGACACGCTCGTTCGCATCGACCGGTCATTTGCCTGGCAGCTTTTAACCCGGAACCTGTTGGCCAACGAGGCATCTTTACACGTTCAGATCGACGGTGACGAGGCGTTGGGGTGGCCGGTACTGGCGATGCGATCGGTAATGATGTAATTATCTCATTTTAAGGTATTTACGTCATGGCTTTACCAGTTGTAGCTATGCCATATCTCCAAGATATGGCATAGCTACAACTGGTAACAAGTCTAAAACAACGGTTTATTATCGCCTATTTTCTTGGCTCGTAGTAACGCTTCCAGGTAATAGTAGTCGGCATAGACGAGCGGCACATCCCGTTCAAAGGTTTTGGCGCCGGTGCTGTGCAGGAGCAGGAAACCGTGATTTTTGCCAACAGGCGACGCGTAACTTTTAGCCAGGCTCGTGATAACCTGTTCGGCCTTGGCGCGGTATGGCGTTCCAGGTACGTAGGTGCTTAGTTCAAAAAGTGCCGACGCCATTATGGCCGCCGCCGACACGTCGCGGGGCTCATTGGGAATGCCCGGCGCATCGAAATCATAATACGGAACCAGATCGGCGGGCATACGCGGGTGATCGAGCATGAAGCGGGCAATGGCTTGAGCCTGCTTCAGAAACTGTGGGTCTTTTGTTTCGCGATAGCAGACCGTATAGCCGTATAGCCCCCACGCCTGCCCCCGCGCCCAGGCCGACTCGTCGTTGAAGCCCTGATGCGTATTTTTCTTCAGCACCTTCCCGGTCAGCGTATCATAATCGACCACATGGTAGGAGCTATTGTCGGGCCGGTAATGGTTTTTCATGGTCATGCGGGCGTGGCTGACGGCGATCTTGTAGAACGTTGAATCGCCCGTGAGGCGGGTGGCAGCGAAGAGCAGTTCCAGGTTCATCATGTTGTCGATGATCACCGGGCACTGCCACACCTCTTTATGATGATCCCACGAGCGAATGATGCCCGCTGTTGGCTTAAACCGCGTGGCTAATGTCCTGGCCGCTTCGATGAGGATGGGGCGGTAGGCCGGGTCACGCGTCAGGCGGTAACCGTTACCGTAGCTGCAATACAGCTTGAAGCCCATGTCGTGGGTGCCGCCGTTTGTTTTTTCGCTCTCCAGCCGGTTGGTGAATGTACGCGCCTGATCGGCCCATTCTTTCTGGCCGGTGTATTCGTAGAGGTACCACAATTCACCGGGGAAAAAGCCGCTGGTCCAGTCGCGGGCGGCTACAGCTTGTAAAGCGCCTTCTGCCGTGAGGGTCCGGGGCGACACTAGGGCTGGTTTTCCGGCGGTCTGGGGTACGTTGGCCATTTCGACCAGCATCAGGCGTGTTTGCTGCTGGGCCTGATCGAACAGGGTTTTCAGCAGGCGCTGCGGCACGAAAGCCGACAGGTAGCAAATGGCGAGCAGACAGGCCGTGGTGCGTAGCGTAATTTTCATGAGGTAGGGCGACTGGTCAGAGTAAAATGGAGAGCATATATACCAACAAACTAACGATTAATACCAGCGATCCAACTTCGGCCAGGGTCAACGTGCTTCTATCTTTTCTCACAGTTGGAGCTTTTAGAATTTGATACTGCAAGTTTAGTATCGTCTATTTTTTTACTGGGTACGTCCAATGTTCATGGAGGAGGACAAATTGTTCAGCCGGGTGACAGAGCGTTCAAAAGGGTGGATTGATCGCTCCAATTGATACTATTCCATTATTTTATTGTCACATACCTACTACTATTGCTTTGTCGATGCCCAATAGCCTAGCTCAACTGCGTTGGTAGCCGACACTACGACTGTCCTTTACGCTGCTTACTGTTCTCTTTCTGGGGCACGTATCGGGTGGCCGTGTAGTCCATTACTCAGCCCTATTACCAATAAACTCATGCAAAAAACTGTATTCATGAATCTCTTGCTTCCGACAACATGTAGCTGGCTGGCACTTGCCCTGATCAGCGGTGTGGCGGTTGGCCAGACTGTTCCACCCGGCAGAGGACAGTCTGCCCCCACGCAGCAAGTGGCAACCTACAAGTTTAGTGGCCGGGTGCTGGACGAAAAAAATAGCGGGTTGCCCGGTGCTACGGTGGTGTTGAAAAACGACGCCCGTACGGGTACGACCTCCGATGTCGACGGAAAGTTTACCATTAGCGTTCCCAATGGCGGGGCTACGCTGGTGGTATCGGCTATTGGCTACCTGGCCAGAGAAATAGCGATCACCAGCGAAACAACCCTCGATGTGGCGATGGCTCCCGATACCAAGCTGCTCAACGAGGTGGTGGTTGTGGGTTATGGTACGCAGAAAAAAGAAAACCTGACGGGTGCCGTTGCCGCCATCACCATCGACGACAAGATCGCGAGCCGGTCATTAGCCAACGTGTCGTCGGGGCTGTCGGGTCTGATTCCGGGTTTATCGGTGCAGCAATCGACCGGGCAGGCGGGGCGCAGCGGCGCGGCGCTGGTTATTCGGGGGTTGGGTACGGTAAACAACTCGGGGCCGCTGATCGTGGTTGATGGACTGCCCGATGTTGACATCAACCGGATCGACATGAACGACGTGGCCAGCATTTCGGTCTTGAAAGATGCGGCGTCGGCCTCTGTTTACGGGTCGCGGGCGGCCAACGGGGTGGTATTGATCACGACCAAGAACGGGTCGGGCAACAAGAAACCCCTCATCAGCTACTCAGGTACGTATGGCCTCTCGCAGCCAACCAATTTCTACAACTATTTCGACGATTACGCCCGTTCGCTGACCATGCATTTGCGGGCTTCAGGCGCGGGTGCTTCCTCAACAACGTTTCGTTATGGCACGGTAGACGACTGGTTATCAAAGAGTTTGATTGACCCGATCAATTACCCCAGCACCAACTGGTGGGATGTTGTTTTGCGTGATCACGGTAAAATACAGACTCATAACCTGTCGGCATCCGGCGGAAACGATCGGGCAAATTTCTACTTATCGGCGGGCATGTATGATGAGCAGGGCATCCTGATCAACCACGATTTCAAGCGCTTCAACACCCGGTTCAACCTCGATTACAAGCTCAGCAACCAGATTAAAGTGGGCATTCGGATGGACGGGCAGTGGTCGAACCAGACGTATGCCAACTCGGAAGGGCTGATCGCCTATTCAGGCACCGGCGGGTACGATATCCGGTATGCAATTCCGGGCATTTTGCCGCAAAACCCGACCACGGACCAGTATGGTGGCGCGATGGCCTACGGTGAAGATGCACTGGCCTTCAACGCACTGGCGGCCTACAGCGTAAACCATAACCTACGCGACCGGCAGGAAATCAACGCCAACCTCTACGGCGAGTGGACGCCCATTACGGGTCTGACGGCGCGGCTCGACTACGGCCTGCGGTACTACAATCAGTTCACCAAGAGCTATTCGGACCCCACTGACGTATTCAATTTCCAGACCAACCAACTGTCGCGTAACCTCGTGTCGAGCAGCGCGGGAATCAGCAACGCTATCAACTCGGGCTATAAAACGCTGTTGCAGGGCCGACTTACCTACAGCAAAACGCTGTTTGGCAATCACCAATTGACGCTACTGGGTGCATATACGGAAGAATACTGGTTCAACCGCAACCTGTCGGCCAGCCGGCTGGAACGGATTAACCCGCTACTGAGCGAGATCGACGCGGCCCTGACAACTACCCAATCAGCCGGTGGCAATTCCGACGCCGAGGGGCTTCGGTCGGGTATCGGTCGCCTCAACTACGTGATCAACGACAAGTATCTGTTTGAGGTGAACGCCCGCTACGACGGGTCGAGCAAGTTCCTGCCGGGCTTCCAGTATGGGTTCTTTCCGTCGGCGTCGGTAGGCTGGCGTTTCTCGGAAGAGCCGTTCTTCAAGCCGTTCAGCGCGGTGGTGTCGTCGGCCAAAATTCGGGCGTCGATTGGTAAACTGGGCAACAACTCGGGCGTTGGCCGCTACGAACAGCGCGACATTTTCAACCTGACCAACTACATCCTGAACGGAAAGATTGCCAAGGGGTTCAGCTCATCGAAGATCATCAATGAAGACTTTTCGTGGGAAGAAACCAACGTGACCAACGTGGGTCTTGACCTGGCCTTTTTCGGCGGCAAACTGACGACCGACATTGATTTCTACAACAAACTGACGTCGGGCATGATCCGGCCATCGTCGCTGTCTTCGTTCCTGTCGGGCTACAACGCGCCCCGGGTCAACATCGGGCAGTTGAGCAATACGGGTCTGGAGGTGAATGTCACGTACCGGGCCAAAGTGCGGGATGCCAACGTAGGGGCCACGCTGAACATGGCCTGGAACAAGAACAAGTTGCTGGAATGGAACGAGTTTCTTAGCAAAGGCTATACGTACCTGAACCTCCCCTATCACTTCGTATACACCCGCGTGGCCACGGGCATTGCCCAAAGTTGGGAAGACATTGCCGCCGCACCTTACCAGGGACAGTACGTATCGCCGGGCGATGTGCTCTACAAAGACCTGAACGGCGACGGACAGATCAACGACGAAGACCGGATCGCCCAGCCGAAGTTCAACCGGGATCAGCCGCTGGGTACGTACGGACTGAACCTGTTTGGCAACTGGCGCGGATTCGATGTGAGCGTGCTGTGGCAGGGGGCTACCGGCCGCAAAGATTTCTGGCTCGAACCCTTCAACCAGGTCAACATTCCGTCGGCCCGGAACGCCTTCCAGGATTTCCTCTGGAACGATACCTGGACCCTCGACAACCGCAGTGCTTCGCTGCCCCGTCTGCTCACCGGTTCGGGGGGCAACAACCAGGCAGAGTCAACCTTCTGGCTGGATGATTTCAGCTACCTGCGGCTCAAAAACATTCAGTTTGGCTACAACGTACCCAGCAAATATGTCGGCCGCATCGGTGTGAGTAAGCTGCGGATCTATGCCACGGCCGAAAACCTGCTGACATTCAGTAAGTACCGGGGCGTTGATCCCGAAAAGAGTACCAGCGTGTCGGGTGCGGATAACAACGACGATCCATTCCCGCTGCTGAAATCGTACTCGTTCGGTCTAAACCTCAGCTTTTAATTATGCTTCGCTGTCATTAGGTGGTCATTATGCTTTGCTGTCATTGATGGTCATTTGTAGCAAAACCACCAATGACTACTTAATGACAGCGGAGTATAATGACCACCTAATGACACGAAGTAAATGACCACAAATGACCACTTCTTCTTATCATGAATCGATTGTATAAAGTATATATGCTGGTGGGTGTGCTGCTTGTGTCGGCGGCCTGTACCAAGGATCTGCTCGACCAGGTGCCCACCACCCAATTATCGGCTGATCTGTTCTGGAAAACGACCGCCGATGCCGTTGCTGCCGTAAACGGTGTCTACGACGCCAACCGCACCACCTTCGACCGCGATTATTATTTCGACGGTGCCGGTGAGTTTATGCACACGCGCGGCACCAGCAACAACCAGGGCTCGTTCAGCCCGAGTGCGCTGGGCTCTAACGGCAACTTCGGGTTTTTGTGGGGCGATTGCTACCGGGCCATCAACCGGGCCAACTACGTACTGGGTAATATAGGTACGTTGCGGTCGACCCTGACGTCTCCTACCGACTTGGCACTGATGAATCGGCTTGTAGCTGAAACCCGTTTCTTACGGGCCATCAACTACTTCCGGCTGATCGACTTGTGGGGCGACGTGCCTTATTTCACCAATAAGCTGAACGGCAATGCCGAGGCGTATACCCTCATCCGCACGCCCCGCGCTGCCGTTAAGGATTCGATCCTGGCCGACCTGACCTATGCCGCGTCCATTTTGCCGGAAACCTATTCGGGCGATAACCTTGGTCGGGCGTCGAAGCTGGCCGCCTGGGCATTCAGCGGCAAAGTGAACCTGTTCTGGGCTAGCTGGATGAAAAACGATGGCAACGCCTCCGAAGCGCAGAAATACTTTACGGCGGCTGCGGCTGATTTTAAGAAGGTTATCGACAAGAACATTCCGCTCTTCCGTAACGGCGATCCAGGTCCGGCCGACAATCCAAACTACTGGCATCTGTTCCAGTACTTCAACGAGTACGACCCCGAAATTATCTTCTCGGTGCAATTTGGCGGGCCGCTGCTCAGTCAGGGCGAAGAGTTATCGCGCGATTTTGGTAACCGTAACACGGGCTTCGGCCAGGTTTGGGTGGCGCCTACATTCCGGCTGGCCAACCGCTACCAGTTGACGAGCACCGGCGATTTTGCGCCCCCACTGGTCCTGAGCCGTACTACCACGTTGCTTAACAGTGCGACCAACCCGAAATCATACGAAGGCCGCGATTACCGCATGCGGGCCACGATGGTGTGGGACGGTCAGAAAATGGTGCAGCTCTCAACCGATGGCCTCACCGTTCTGCCCGACAGCCTGCCGTTCCGGTTCGGCAACCGCGACGGGGTAACCGCCATCAACTACGACGGCGCACCGGCGGGTTATGTGTTCCGCAAATGGGTACGTCAAACCGGAGGCATTGGCCGCAGCGACGGACCACAGGACATCTACCTGATGCGCCTGCCCGACGTGTGGCTGATGTACGCCGAAGCAGTCAATGAAGTGAATGGTGGGCCAACGCCCGAACTCTTCACGCTGCTCAACCGCATTCGTCGCCGGGGTAATCTGCCCCCGCTGAACGCCGCCAAGTTTGCCTCGAAGACCGAGTTTTTCAAGGCCATTGAGCAGGAGCGGATTATTGAGCTGGTGGGTGAAGGACAACGCTTCTTCGATATCCGCCGCTGGAAAAAAGCCGAAGAAATCTGGCCTGCGCCAAGCGGACAAGTCCTGTTCGACACCCAGGGTACCCGCGTCCGCGACGAATTCGTCAACGCCGACCTGCGTACCTACCAGCGGTACTACATCTTCCAGATTCCGCCGAGCGAAATCGAGGTAAACTCAAAAATCACCCAGAACATACCCTGGTTATAATCTTCAATCGTCTACATCCATGAAACGATCAACTCTTTATACGTACCTGGGATTATTGGCACTGGTTGGCCTTTTCTCCTGCGCGAAAGACCCGATTGACGACGCCGGCCTGCTCATCACCCAGCGTTCGCAGTGCTACATGACCTCGTTCGACCTGCTCGGCTCCGACCACCGGACTGTACTGGTAAGCGGCCTGACCAAAGTCGACACCACGGCCCTGACCGTGACCGCCACCGCCAAGTTTGGCACCAACATGCAACGCGTGAAGCCGTTTTGCAGCCTCGTCAGCGACGCCATCGTGGATGTACCGATGGGCGTCTGGACTGATTTTACGAAGCCGCAGGTCTATACGGTCATCTCGGGCAACCGGCAAGTGCGTAAAGCCTACACTGTTACGGTCACCCTTCAACAATAACCGCCATGCGCCAATCCTCATTTCTGTTGATTCCGGCCGTTTTGGCCTTGCTAACCACGGGTTGCCAGAAGGCTGTTGAGCCTCAGCAACTGCTTAAAAACGATTTGCTGAAGAAAACCACCGGCCCAGCCGTTGTCGGCGACCGGATCGAGTTTGCCTACGCCATCGGCACGCTGGAAGGCGATCTGAAAAACGTGCGGGCCGAAGCTACCGTAGCGGGGGCTGTCGGGACGGGTTTTAGCCGCAACTCCTGGTCGACCAACTACACGACCGGCGTCGATATGCCACGGCAAACAGCTACCGATACGTTGACGACTGGTACGGTTTCGACCGCCAATATTCTCGATGTAGCGACCAATAAGGCCGTTACGCTTCGTTACTATTATTATCCGTCGGCCGATGCGCAGGGAAAAGATGTGTCGTTCCGGTTCAGCGGCACCTCATCGACCGGCAAGGAAGTGAGCATTCAATCGCCCACCTATCGCATCAGCAGCATGGACATGAAACGGTCTATTGTGCTGGCCGATGGGGCCAAAGCGTACGTGTCGCTGGCCGACATGACGGCGTACACGAAAGCGGAAGTGGAACAGAACAACCTGGCCAGCAAAATTGATTTTGTGTACGTTTACCGGCCCACGATCAACACCTTCGCGTTTGGTCACGCGCTGGTAGCGCCCTCGAATCCCGATTACCTGAAAGACGTAACGTTACCCACCGGTCTGGCCAAACCCCGCACCTTGCTCGACAAGCGGGTAGACGTAAAAGATGCCCAGTTGCGCGGCACGGCCGGTTTCGACGTCTACATCGACGATATCGACCTGCAGCAAACGACCTTCACCAACGCCGCCGACTTTGCCTACGGACTAGCCGCCGACCAGGGCGCGTTCGTCAAATCGGCCGACGGAACCTACGCCGCTTATGTGTACGTCAACGCGGTGAACAATACGGCCAAGACCATGACTGTCAGCGTTAAACGATTGAAACTGAAGTAGTACTGGTTAATTGGTTGATTGGTTAACTGCTTCGCGCTCTAGGCCCTTCGACAGGCTCAGGGTGACAACTCACATCTAAACGTTGATGACCAACTTGGGTTAGAATGTCACCCTGAGCCTGTCGAAGGGCCTAGAGCGCGAAGCAGTTAACCAATTAACAAATCAACCAATCAACCAGCATCATGATACGACTGAATATCATAAGCACCTTCCTGCTGCTCATCTGCGTATTGACCGCTACCGCCCAGAAACCAGCCACCTTTCTGCTCGACGCGACGCTATTGCAGGCTAACAAACAACGCATTGCACAGGGAGACAAGCCGTTACTGACTTCGAAACAGGCGTTACTGGCTATGGCCGATAAGGCACTGACAAAGCCGGTTCATTCGGTTGTTGAAAAAACGAAGCTGCCTCCCAGCGGCGATAAGCACGATTACATGAGCGTTGGCCCCTACTGGTGGCCCGACTCAACAAAGCCGAATGGGCTGCCGTATATCCGCAAGGATGGGCAGATCAACCCGGAGCGGTACGCCATACAGGATGGAACGTACCTGAACGCCCTCTGCGACGATGTACAGGTACTGGCGCTGGCTTATTACTTCTCGAACGATGAGAACTACGCCCGCCGCGCGGCCGATCTGCTACGGGTCTGGTTTCTAAACAGCGACACCCGCATGAACCCAAACCTGAACTACGGGCAGGCTATTCCTGGCATCACCGAAGGGCGCGGCATCGGGTTGATCGATACCCGGATGCTGGCCAAACTGGTCGATGCCGTTCAACTACTGAAGGAATCAAAAGCATGGCCGCAGAAAGACCATGTGGCCCTACAAACCTGGTTCAGGCAGTTTTTGACCTGGATGCTGACAAGCCCCGTGGGAAAAGATGAGGAAGACGAGCACAACAACCACGGCACTTATTACGATTTTCAGACCGTCGCTTTCGCCCTGTTTCTGAACGATAAACCGCTGGCGAAACAGATGCTCGCGCAGAAAACCATGAAACGGATTCAGAGCCAGTTGAACGAAGATGGCAGTCAGCCGCACGAACTGGCCCGCACCCTCACCTGGGGCTATTCACTCATGAACCTGAAAGGCTTTTTCGGGCTGGCGCAACTGGCCGAAAAAGTGAATATCGACCTCTGGAACTACGAAACGGCGGATGGGAAGAGTATCAGGAAAGCGTATACCTGGATGCTGCCCTACGCTGAAGGCGAAAAGCCGTGGACGTTCCAGCAGATCAAAGACCTGCATCGCGAAGAATTTTTGCCGGTAAAAGTCGTTGCCAACTGGAAATACAAACGGGCTGGCGACATAGCAACCGCCTCAAAACCAACGGGTGACACCAGCTTGTTTACGCTGACAAATTCCCTGTTCTAGAAGTAATTCCCCTGCGCCGTGAACAAAAAAACGTCAGGCTCTGGACATGAGTCCAAAGTCTGACGTCCAGCGTCTGAAATCCGATAATTTATTTAATCGCTACGTGTTCGGTGAACTGCTTCTGCTCCGGCCCGTAGACGAACGTATACTCGCCAGTGGGTAATGAGCTTAGGTCGAACCGGTGCACTTCACCGCTGCTTCCGAACGACTTGGTAAAAACCAGTTCATTCATCCGGTCGTAGATGGCCACGTTCAGTGTTTTAACACCGGGCATCACCACTTCGTATTTGTTCTTGGCGTAGGCTACCAGCGCCGGACGAACCACCTCCGTCACGTTCTGGGCATCGACAGTTACCTGATCGTTCCGCACCAGAATGCCCTGCGACATCCAGAAATCATTGTTGGTGGCGGTTACGTAATAGCGACCATCTGGCAGGTTGGCCAGGTTCAATGATGTACCCCGATTATCTTTGGCACGAACGGCTCCCGAGTAGAGAACTGTCCCTGTCTGATCGATTACCGATACATCCATAGTTGCCCCGGCGGGCGTCTGCAACCGGATTTTCTTGATAGCTGATTTTACAATTTGAACCGGCGCACCCTGGGCCGGCGTCTGAGCCACGGCATTGCCAGCGGCGGTCAGTGTTAATGCTGCGGCGAGCATTGCGATTGTTACACGAATCTGTTTCATTGTTGATGTACAGTTGTTTTGACTGCGACAAAGGTGTGGGGCGACGCCGGTCAATTGCAATACAAAAACAGTTGATTAACAATGATTTAACCAAAGTTCTTGATTCTGTACAAGTCGTTGACTGAATCGTTGTACGAAAAAAGAGAATGTGCAATAGATTCCCTTTTTCACTACACAGTGACATTTTAGCCCTAGCATAGAGAAAATAGGATATTACCTGAAATCACGTAAAAACTATATTCTTTTCGTGCTATTTGTACTTTTTTAAGACTCGCCGCCAAATACACACGCCTTATTTTGCTGCTCTGTAACAGTCATTTTCCGGTGCGTTCGGGGGCAATCCGTCACCCTCAGAATGGGCGTATATTTGGGTCGGGCAGCCCGGCCAACTCACCGGCATCATGCAGACCCTTTCCGCGCAATTTGCTTTCTTTACCCCGTTATGAGAAAAATCAGTACCTGCCTTTTTATTCCGCTGGCCACCCTTATCTTCTGTCAGTGCCGAACGGCCCGGCCTTTATCAGCCCCAGTTGCACGTATTGCCACCGAAGGATTTATCACGTGTTTTGAACCCGGCCTGGCCGATGGAAAAACCTGGTGCGAGGCATCGGCCGTACTGGCGCAGGGCGAACGGATCTATCTGGCCAACGATAAAGACATGCCCGCGCCCCGCTCGTCGGTATTTTATATCAACTGGCAAAAAGACAGCACTACCCGCACCGGCCTCGACCCCGATAGCCCCGTATACCTCGATCAGCCAGTGCTGCGGCTGGCCCATAAGTTTGAGGAATTTGCCCAGAGCCCAAACCACAAGTGGACGTTCCTGACCACCGCCTTCGACCGGATCAAGCCCGGCTCGGCCGATTTCGACGGCTACAATATGCTCCTGGCCTGGCACCCCGGTCAGGAAGGAAACGTGCAGCTTGTGGGGGCAGGCAACGACGAAAACGCCTCGCTCGATCTGCGTAAACAGCTACAGCAGGCGCTGGGCGGTTCGGCCTACTTTAAAGTGGAAGGATTGGCCGCCACCAATACGCACCTGTGGTTTGGTGTACGCGAGCAGGGCGAGCATTTCGACAAGTTCGATTATCGCATCACGCTGCTGAAGGCTAAATACCGCACACAGGACGGTGCCAGCATCAGGAAGAACGTCCTGCTCGACAAGCCCGTTTTCGTCCGAAATTTCGATGTAACTGATGTCGACGCGGCGCTGCCAAAGCCGTTGGCTATCTCAAGCATCGAATACGACCCGCACCGCCGGTGTTTCTGGCTGTTAACCTCGTTTGAACAGGGCGAAAAGATCGGTGCCTATCTATGGGTTATCTCTGAGAAAGGCATAAAGAACAACGGCAATCTGCAATTGATTCGTACCCAGGATGGCAAACCGTTGACGTTCAATCACAAAGCGGAAGACATGACGTTCACCGATCACAATACGCTTTTCATCATCCACGACGATGACCGGGTACGTACCCACATCGGCCCCCTCGAACGCCAGCCCAACCAGGCAGCCTACAGCGTGGTGAAGATTCAGTGAGTCGTTAATGGGTATTGGTGGCTCTGCTGCACAACGTGCCTGAGCAAAGCCACCAATAACTAGTCACTGATCAAGGGTGGCGAAGAGTAGGTGGCGCAGGAAATCCAGAAGCGTAGCATTGCTGTCACCACCAGTGAAATCAGTAAGTGAGGGTAGGTAGCGCATGAAGAACGACTGAAAATGCGCCGTTTCAATAATGGAACTGGCCCGCGATTTGGCATACGGATAATCAGGCCGATAATCGAGAATGAGCTGGGCGATGCGGGCCGTCAGGTCTTTGTATGGTTTGAACAACTGCTGGCGGTTGTCTTCCGTCACATGCCGGGTGAGGTATGCCTTGCTGGCTTCGCAAATCACAATGTTGTGCAGCGCCACCAGATCAATATCGTCGGGCGTCGACGGCATAGGCACATCCATCTGAAGCAATATCCGAAGCACACGTTCCAGCTTTTCATGGGTATCAATCAGGTTTCTGGTTTCGAAAAGCACCTGAAAATCAAGCCATTGCCAATACCAGGCCACCAGATACACCAGTAGTCGGTGCTTATTCTCGAAATACCGATAAATGCTGGCCTCTTTCGTACCGATCCGATCCGCCAGCTTGCGGAAGGTGGTTTCCTCAAAGCCGATCTCATTAATTAGCAGAATACCCTGTCGAATAATACGACGGCCTAAATCAGACTGTTCCGGGTCGCGGAGGAACAGCTTTTCATTCATTCGTACCTGGACGGTGTACTCCATGCGTATCGTCTACTGAGCTATTTGAGAGAAATTAAGAATTAATAACAAACCTTTCGGGGGCAAAGTTATGTTATCACCAAAGATAGCTTTACTATCAAGTAATTAAAGCGGTCTTAAAATTTAATGTATGGCACAGTCTCCTTCCAGTCTTCCCCCACCTACTCCATTCCGTCGGTTGATGCGTCTGCTGAATACCGAGCGGCGCGATATCTGGTACGTTTATTTATACGCCATCGTAGCCGGGTTGATCAGCCTTTCCTTACCCCTTGGCATTCAGGCGGTTTTTAATCTGGTGTCGGGAGGCATGGTTTTTAGCTCGGTATACGTCTTGATAGGTCTGGTCGTGATTGGTGTAATTGTCAGCGGGTTTATCCTGGTGGGCCAACAGGTGCTGGTGGAAGTGCTCCAGCAGCGCATCTTCGTGAAAGCGGCTTTCGAGTTTACGTACCGCCTGCCGCGCATCCAGCCAGAGTCGCTCGAAGGAACGTACCCACCCGAGTTGATGAACCGTTTTTTCGACGTCTTAACCATCCAGAAAGGACTCCCCAAACTCCTGATCGACCTCACGGCGGCGGTGGTCCAGATCCTGTTTGGTATCATCCTGCTATCCTTCTACCACCCCGTTTTCATTGGGTTTGGGCTTGTTACACTGCTGGTAGTAGGTGGCCTGATTGCCCTTTTTGGCGACAGTGCCCTGAAAACCAGCCTGAGTGAATCGAAGTACAAATACAAAGTAGCCGCCTGGCTCGAAGACATGGCCAGTCGACTGTCGGCCCTCCGGCAGAAAGACCAGACCAGCGACCTTATGGGCCGTACCGACGAGTATGTAGCGCAGTACATTTCTTACCGCAATGATCACTTCCGGGTACTGAAGCGGTTTTATTTCAGTGCCATTGCTTTCAAAACGATCATCACCGGCGGGCTGCTCATCCTGGGCACCACCCTGGTCGTAGGGCGCGAAATGACACTAGGTCAATTTGTAGCGGCCGAACTAGTGATCGTGCTCATAACCAGCTCAGTAGATAAACTGATTATGGGCATCGACGTGGTGTATGACCTGATGACAGCAGCCGAAAAAATTGGCCAGGTAACTGATCTCCCACTCATTAATGAGAAAGTATCATTTGCCAGTTAACGGTACCCATGGGTACCTGGAAACCGATACTTGTTCATTGATACTTGACAACTGACCAATGCTCCACCTATCGAATAGTCGTGTAAACGAAGATATAATTGATCATTTTCCGCTTAAAACGCTCCGCGAACTCCCCGATCTACGGGCTGGTCGGGCACTGGGGCGGTGGATGCTTCTTATCCTATTTGTCCTTTTTGCCACCTTGTTCCTGCCCTGGCAACAGAACATCAGCGGCGAAGGACAGGTAACGGCGTTAACGCCACAGGATCGCCCCCAAACCGTGCAGAACGCCATTGCCGGACGAATTGAAAAATGGTACGTTCGCGACGGACAACAGGTAAAACGGGGCGATACGCTCCTGATCATCTCCGAGATTAAAGACGAGTATTTCGACCCGAACCTGCCTCTCCGGCTCCGCGAACAACTGGGCGCTAAAGAAAACAGCGTGACGGCCACCAACGCTAAAATCCAGGCCCTCGACGGGCAGATTCTGGCCCTGTCGGCTGGCCTGACGGCCAAGTTGCAATCAGCCCGGAATAAAGTAAAACAGAACCGGTTTAAAGTCACCAGCGACAGTACCGACCTGATTGCCCAACGCACCAACTACCGGATTGCCACCGATCGGCTGGCGCGTTCCGAGCAGATGTATAAAGACGGCCTGATCTCGCTGACCGACCTGGAAAGCCGCCGCCTGAAGCTACAGGAAGATTACGCCAAAGTGATTTCGCAGGAAGCTAAGCTGAACGTATCGCGGCAGGAACTAACCAATTCGGTCATCGACCTCAACACCATTCAGGCTGATTATCAGGAGAAAGTAGCCAAAGCGCAGTCAGACAAAAGCTCGGCTGTATCGTACCGGGCGGATGCAGAGGGCGAATTATCGAAGATCACCAACAAGATCAGCAGCGTGCAGGTACGTCGGGGCATGTACGTGATCCGGGCACCGCAGAACGGGTACGTTGTTCAGTCGTTCAAGGCAGGTATTGGCGAAACCATCAAGGAAGGCGAGTCGATTGTGACGCTCCAGCCCGAAAGCCCCGACATTGCTGTGGAGTTGTTTGTCCGGCCCAACGACGTACCCCTGATCCAGCGCGGACGCACGGTGCGAATCGAGTTCGATGGCTGGCCGGCGGTTCAGTTTTCGGGCTGGCCAACGGTGGCTGTAGGTACATTCGGCGGTGAAGTGGCGGTGATCGACGCTGTAGCCAGTACCAACGGCAAATACCGCCTGCTGGTACGCCCCAAACAGAGCGAAAAAGACCCCCGCTGGCCCGAACAGCTCCGCGTAGGATCGGGTGTATACGGCTGGGTGATGCTCGACGATGTTCCCATCTGGTACGAGATATGGCGGCAACTCAATGGTTTTCCCCCAAGCCTGAAAGACGAGCCGAAAGGTGATAAAGCTGGCGTAAAAAAATGAAAAAGTCATTGGTAGGTACGTTCCTTCTACGGGCGACTGGCGCGCCGTTTCGCGCTGTAGGCCGAACATTCCTTGTGCTGGTCAGCCTGTGTTCAACGCCGATTTTTGCCCAGCGGGCCGACACGGTCGTGTTTACGGCGGCCGAATTTTTTGGGGCGGTGGTGCAGTTTCACCCGATTGTACGGCAAGCGGCCCTTTTTTCCGACGAAGCCCGAACCGAGATCATGCAGGCACGCGGCGCGTTCGACCCGAAAATCAGTTCGTATCTGGATCGCAAAGAGTTTGGTTCCGACCTGTATTACAATCGCTGGCAATCGGGCCTGTCGGTGCCGATCATGCCCGCCGGTATCGACCTGAAAATTGGCTACGACCGGGCGGTTGGTGAGCGCGTGAACCCCGAAGTGAAAACCCCGCCGACGGGCCTGGTACTGGTGGGCGTGAACGTACCTGTTGGGCAGGCGTTACTCATCGACGCCCGGCGAACGGCCCTTCGTCAGGCCCGGCTAGGGCTTAATCTGGCAGAAGCCGAGCGGCGAAAGCAGGTGAACAAGACGCTGTACGACGCCGCCAAGGCCTACTGGGAATGGTATCTGGCGTATCGTTCTTACCAGCTTGTTAACGAAGGGTTTCAACTGGCCGATTTTCGGTTTGCCGCCACCAGGCAGCGGGCGCTCATTGGTGAAGTAGCCACCATCGACACCACCGAGGCACTCATCACGGTGCAGGATCGGCAGGTGCAGCGTCAGCAGGCGGAGGTAGACCTGCAAAATGCCCGGCTTCGCCTGTCGGTCTTTTTGTGGGCCGCCAACGACCAGCCCGTCGACCTGCCCGCTACAGTCGTGCCGCAGTCGGCGGTGAGCGAGCCGATGAGCGACGAAGTGGTGCAGAACCTGCTGAGTCAGGCCACTCAGCGGCATCCTGAACTGCTGAAGCTGGACGCCAAAACGAGCCAGAACCAGTTGGAGGAACGACTGCGACGCGCGTTGATTCAGCCACAGATTAACCTGAGTGCGAGCCTGTTGAGCCAGACGCCCAACCTGGCGCAGGGCTACGACTGGAACAGTTATTACGCGTTTGGGCTGGCCAACCACAAAATCGGACTCGATATTGTGATGCCTCTGTTCCTGCGGAAAGAGCGCGGCAAGTTGCGGCAGGTTCAGGTAAAGGGGCAACAGTTGCTTCTGGAACGCCAGCAAACCGTACGTGATATTCAGAACGATGTACTGGCGGCGCGGAACGAAATGCTGACGCTCAACCAGCAGCTTCAGGTGCAACAGCGGGCTGTTGTTAATCAGCGACGACTTGTACAGGCTGAACAACAGCGGTTTATCCTCGGCGAAAGCTCGCTCTTCCTGGTCAATTCCCGCGAGAGCAAACTCATCGAACTGGGAGTCAAGCTGGAAGAACTTCGCACGAAATACCAGAAAGCGATTGCGGCGCTCTGGTATGCGGCGGGAGAAGAAAATCCGTCGTTATAACTGGATAGTGGCAAGCCGAAGTGAACTGACCAGGGCTTCCTTATGAAGCCTGAAATTGCCAGCGCGAAGCCACACGCGCAGGCAACACAACGCAAGCGATTACATTAATCCACGCTGTTGGCATTTTTCTTTTTGTTTTGCTTCGTTTCGTCTGTGCCAGACTTTTCGGTTGTTTTTTTCGTCGACCGCTGGTTGCTGCCGCTTTTTCCGGCGTTCCCTTTTCCTTTTTGGTTTTTCGATCGGAATGGGAGTTCTACCCCCGTTTCAAGTAGATCGTCTGCCGAAAGTAAGCGAATGGTGACGGGTTGCCCGCTCGATAATCGACTTCTGATCCACAGCAGCAGACCGTCTTACCCTTCTTTTTTCTAGTAAATTTACCCGGTTAGCTACTTTGCACGGCATGACGCTCTTATCTCCCGGAACATTTCGCTGGCGCATGGTCGCGCTGTTATTCGTAGCGACCACCATCAACTACATCGACCGGCAAGTATTGTCCTTCACCATGACCGACGAGTTGTTCCGCAAGGAGATGCTCGGCATGGCGGCAACGGACATTCTCACGCAGGAGCGAATCGACCAGTTTCGGGTCGAATACAGCAAAGTCGATTCGGCGTTCAAGTTCGCCTATGCCATCGGTTTCCTGCTCATGGGCTGGCTCATCGACCGCATTGGCACCAAACGTGGTTTTTCGCTCGGCATCGTTGTCTGGAGCCTGGCCGCCGTTTGTTCGTCATTTGTGCAAAGCGTATCGGGGCTTACATTGGCCCGCGTAACGCTGGGTCTGGGTGAAGCGGCCAACTTTCCGGCGGCCATCAAAACGGTCTCCGAATGGTTTCCCCGGCGCGAGCGGTCGTATGCCAACGGTATCTTCAACGCGGGCACCAACGTGGGCATCGTTCTCACCGCCCTGATCGTTCCCTACCTGATTCTGAATTTTGGGTGGCGCAGTTCTTTCCTGGCCACGGGCGTACTCGGTTTTGGCCTGCTGCTGCTCTGGTGGTTTACCTACACCAAACCCCACCGAAGCAACCGCATTACCCCGGCCGAACTGGCCTACATTCGGAGCGACGACGACACCAGCACCCCGCCCCTACGGGTGTCGTGGCTCCGGCTGCTGTCGTACAAACAAACCTGGGCGTATGCCATTGGAAAATTCCTGGCCGACCCGATCTGGTGGTTTTACATGGCCTGGCTCCCCGATTTCTTCAACTCGAACGACGCCCTGGACCAGAAGCTGGACCTTAAATCGTTTGGCATTCCGTTTCTGATCATTTACGTCGTCTCCGATGCCGGCAGTATTTTCTTTGGCTGGCTAAGCACCCAACTCATGAACTCGGGCTGGTCGGCCAACCGGGCGCGCAAAACCACCATGCTGATCTGCGCCCTGTGTGTGGTGCCCATCATGTACGCCGCCAAAACAAACAGCCTGGTTATCGCTATTTCGCTCATTTCACTGGCCACGGCGGCGCATCAGGGCTGGGCGGCCAACATGTATACGTTCGCGTCTGACCTCTTTCCTAAAAACGTGACAGCCTCGGTAACCAGTATTGGCAGCATGTTTGGAGCGGTGGGTGGCATTTTGCTGGCCCGCTATTCCGGCGATATCATCAATACGCTGGGGTATCAGCCGCTGTTTGTCATGGCTGGATGCGCCTACCTGCTCGCCCTCCTGTTAATCCACCTGGTGCTCCCCCGTCTGGAGCCCGTTTCGGCGGCCGAACTGGCCCCGGATTTTACCTTATCCCGCTAAAACTGGTAACAACTGCCTTAATTCACAAGGAATCAACGTGATATATAGACAGGTAAGCGCCGTAGGCTTATTTTTACTACGAATTACCAGCTACACCAACGAGACGTGGCTGTTGCCCCTTATTTTGCCCCATGAATCAACTCCCATCATCTGTCATCCCAGCCGTCGGACCACCAGCCGCCGCACTTCCCGAGCGTGTTCTCCAGTTTGGTACCGGTGTTTTATTACGTGGCCTGGTCGATTTTTTAATTGATAAAGCCAACAAACAGTCCGTTTTTAATGGATCGGTCGTAGTCGTCAAATCGACGGGGAATGATGTAAGTGAATTTGCCCAGCAGGAGAATCGCTACTCGGTTTGGGTACGGGGTGTTCAGAATGGGCAGCCGGTTGAAGAACAGACCGTCATAACGGCCATCAGCCGGGTGCTGGCGGCCCAGACGCAGTGGGAAGACGTGCTGGCGCTGGCTCGCAAACCATCGCTTCAGATCGTGGTGTCCAACACCACCGAAGTGGGCCTGCAATACGTCGAGGAAAGCATTTTTCAGACGCCTCCCAGCTCATTTCCGGCTAAACTGACCGCCTTTTTGTACGAACGGTTCAAAGGCGCGGGTGGCTCGCGTAAGATGGGGCTGGTGGTTGTGCCCACCGAACTACTCCCGGATAATGGCCTGCGCCTGCGCAATGCCGTAGAACGTACCGCCCAGTTCAACGAGTTGGGTAAGCTGTTTATGAAATGGCTGAAATTCCACGTTCGCTTCTGCAACTCACTGGTCGACCGCATTGTAACGGGTAAGCCCGATGAGGAATCAACGGCCCTTTTCGAGCAGAAAGCGGGCTATTCCGATTCGCTGTTAACAGCTACCGAACCCTATTATTTCTGGGCGATCGAAGGTGATGACCGGGTGCGAAAAGTACTCTCTTTTGCCGAAGTAAGCCCCACGCATCTGATTATCGATGAAGACATCAGTTTCTACCGCGAACGTAAACTCCGGTTGCTCAACGGTGCCCACACCTTCATGACGCCGCTTAGCTACCTGCTTGGCAACGTGACCGTTGAGGAGTCGATGAACCACCCACTGATGGGGCCACTGATTACTAAGCTGATGATGAACGACATTGCCCCCAGCGTACCAACCGACCTGGCAGGCGATGACGGCGAAGCGGCCGTAAATCAGTTTGCGCAGGAAGTACTGGACCGGTTCAGAAATCCGTTTAACGAGCATTTCCTGCTCAATATCACCCTCCAGCAATCAGCCAAGATGCAGGTGCGGAACGTACCTACCATGCAGCGCCTGGCCGCTTCTGTTGGTAACGTACCTGACCGGATGGCGCTTTGCTTTGCGGCTTATCTGCTGTTTATGCGCGCCAATCGACAAACCGAAGAGGGCGACTATATCGGGGAAATCATCGTTCCCGGTGGCGAACTGGTATACCCTATCCGGGACGCGCAGGCCGCTTATTTCTACCAGAAATGGCAATCGGTCAAGGCGGGAGACAGCCAATCGATCACTGACTTCGTGCAGGCTGTTCTAGCCGACAAAATCCTCTGGCAAGCCGACCTAACCGAATTGCCAGGCTTTGCCGACAAGGTAGCAACGTACCTGACCACAATGCTCATAAAAGGCGTTGAAGCCGCCGTAAAACTGGTGTAACACGGCCTTCAGTCTGTGTTTTTTGTAGTAAAACACGGACTGAAGGCCGTGTTACATTAATTGAACGAATTGCGAAATTCCAGCGGCGAAAAGTTGGTTTTGCTTTTGAATAATTTACTGAACGATTGTGAATGCTCGAAGCCTAATTGGTAGGCAACTTCGCTAACGGTCAAATCGGTCGTTGACAGTTTTTCCTTTGCTTTTTCGATCAGTTTATCGTGTATATGTTGCTGCGTACTTTGGCCTGTCAATGTTTTTAGCAATCCGCTCAGGTACGTTGGTGATACGTTCAACGAATCGGCCACATGTTGCACCGTGGGCAATCCTTTCTGCGCAACAGAATTTCCTTTAAAGTGCTCATCCAGAATGGCTTCCAGCCTGTTAAGGAGTTTGTAGTTCGAGATTTTCCGGGTAATAAACTGGCGTTGATAAAACCGTTCGGCATAGGTCAGCAATAACTCAAGCTGGGCAATAATTACATCCTGGCTAAACCGGTCGATCGTTGACCGGTATTCCTGATCGATCTGTTGAATAATGCCAGCAATTTGTGCCTCCTCTTTGTCGGAAAGATGTAGGGCCTCATGGACCGAATAACTAAAATATTCGTACTGCTTTATTTTTTTGGCTAGCGGCGTATTCCACAAAAAATCAGGATGCAGAAGCAATAACCATCCCGAATGAGTTGTTTCATTATGTCCCGCCTCGGCTTCAATAGTTAAGATCTGGCCGGGCGAAATAAAGAAGAGTATTCCCTCATCAAAATCGTAATCCTGCTGCCCATACTTCATCTTACCATTGAAATTCCGTTTCAGCGCAATCGAGTAAAAATCGTGGATAATACTGACCGATTCATCGCAGGCCATGTGCTTGATCGCTTCAAAATTCACGACGCTGATTAACGGGTGTTCCGGCTTTGGCAACTCCCTGAGCTGGTGATATTCAGTGATCGTTTTAACGCGAATAGGTTGTCCGTTTTTCATCGGGGAACGGGTAAATTTTATACGTTGTAGAGGATTTTTAGCCCTTCGCTGAGCAAAGCGGGCTTTCGGCCAAGCAACTTTTCCAGATCAGTGCTTACTTCTTCTTCCTGGCCGTTGGCAATATCAGTCAAAAAACCGATGATCCGCTGAATCACTACGCCGGGCAGGGCGCGGGCTTTTAGCTGTTGCTCAAAGGCCGATGGCTCCACCGACTCGTAGGCTACCTGCCTGCCCGACAAGTCGGTCAACGTCGCGGCTACATCGTTGAAGGAATAGGATTCACTTCCCGTCAGCGTATAAATTTTCGTGTCGTTGTTATCTTCCACCAACGCAGCGGACATTGCTTCGGCCATGTCGTTCCGAAGGGCAAAGGCCACTTTTCCCTGACCCGTTGGCAGGCGAATACCCGTTTCAAATACGGTTGGCCCCACAAACTGTGGAATGGCATCCATGTACAGAATGTTGCGAAACAAGACGTAATTCAGCCCGCTCTGCATCAGGTAATCTTCGGTCTGAAAATGTCCCTGCATCAACTGGTTGGCCAGCGTATGTCGGTCTTTCAGTGCGCGGCTGGTATAGGCTACGACCTTGACTCCGGCTTTTTTGGCGGCATCGATAACGTTCATATGCTGCTGGACGCGCTTGTCTTCATCGGTGCCGGCAATCAGCAGCACCTTATCGATTCCCTGCATCGCCTCATCGAGCGAGGCCGTATCATCATAATTGCCCACCCGGATAGCGACGCCTTTTTCGATCAGATCAGCCGCTTTGCCTGAATCACGAACAAGGGCAGCCAGTTGGGAAGCGGGGCATTTTTTCAGCAGGAAGTTAAGGGTAGCAACGCCAAGCTGACCTGTGCCGCCAGTTACAAGAATCATGTGCATTTGGTTTAAAAGATAAAAGGAAACAGGTACTCATCATTTTTTGAGACTGACTAAAGTCGATTACTTACTGGCGAAAGCCGCCGCAAATTCGCTGGCGAAATCTTCGAGTTTCACCTTACCCATAACCGCTGGCGGGTGTAGGTCATAATCACGGCGCATGGCTCCGCTATGGATACTCGCCCCGAGATCAGTGAAATCGGCGGCAAACTGCGGCGACAGGCCACTCTGCTCCATGCCAGTTCGTGCCTGCTCATCGGTAAAGGTTACCCACGTTAAATCCGGCTTGCCAATGGCGAGGCCAAGAACCTGAGCTACTTCACTGGCTGTGCGATCGTCGCTGGCAATATAGCGCACGGTCTGGCCGGTGGCAGGCGTTACCAGTTCTTCCGCAGCAACAGCGGCAATATCAACCGGGTCGACCATGACGAGTTTATCATCGCCGCCATAGTTTGCGCCAATGAAACCCAGCCCCTTTATCATGTCGGCGAAGTTGTACAGATTGTAATAGAAGTACGTAGGTCGCAGGTGCGTAATGGCTACGTCTGGCAGTTGGTTCAACAGGCCCTCTACGTCATGCGCGCCAAGAATAATGCCGGTGCCACTCGCCAGATCGGCGCCATAACTGCTGAGGTTAACCACCCGCCTTACGCCCGCCCGGCCAATTGCCTGCACATAATTGCGGCCTATTCGCCCGTAATAGGCTCTTAAATCGGCTGCTCCATAATTAGGCGGCACCATCGTGTACACGGCGTCGGCACCAGCAAACGTTGCCGTCAGAAAATCAACATCTTCCAGCGAACCGATGGCTGCGGTAGCACCCAAAGCATCGATAGCTGGTTGCTTTTCGGGCTTACTACTGATCACCGTGACCGTATGTCCTTTTTGGGCTAACTCTGCTACCAGTGGCCGACTGATGTGGCCTAACGAACCGGTTATGATAACGTTCATGTCTTTGTTTTTTTACAAAGGTCCGCACCAGCGGAGAACGTTATGGAGCCAAATCTATGGTTGTTGTAGCCAAAACACGAACCTGTAGCGGAATGGCTAATAGTCCACCTCCAAACCGAGCGTCTGACGGAGTTTGTGGAGAGCAGGATTTTTCTCGGCGAGGTAGTTGTACTTGTCCTGCGGCGAGTAAATCATCTTTTTCACTTCGGCCATCACTACGGCATGCTCGATCTGAATTTGCCAGTTTTGCAGCGTTTGCCGCAGATGAGCCAGCAGTTCCGGCAGCATACTGGTAAACAGATCGGCCTGAATATGATTATCCAAATTGAGGGTAATGGTATACCCGTCGAGCGTAAAATCCCGGTTCAGGATAATCTGCTCACTGGCATTGTCGGTCTGCTGCCGACGTTGTACGGCAAAGGTTTTCCAGGCCGCTTGCAATGCAATTACCGTAAACGGCTGGCTGGGCCGTTCGCCCGTAGCGACGGTCACTTCCGTTTCTACCACCTGCGGTTTAACGCCGATGCCCACCGTGGAACGCAACCGGCTGGTGGCGGGAATCGGCGCACCGGTGGGTGGAGCAGCCGTTCGCGGTGGTAAAGGTGGCACAGCCGGGCGATTGGCAACCGGCCGGGCGGCGGGCTGATAGTTACCGGGCGGTTCGCTGGTGAAGGTTGGAATTTCGGCCGCAACGAGCGTTGGCGCTACTGAATCAGGTACGTTGCCCTCACCCCCATCGGTCGTATATGCCGCCGCGTCGGCTACGCTGCTACCGCGCTGGAGGTCGTTAGACGAGGATTGGCCGTTTTTTTTTTCAGCACCATTCTCGGCGCTGATCACAATACCGGTTGCCCCCGGAGCCGACACTGGCGTTTCTGACGAACGACTCGTCGTTGCTGGCTCAGGCAGGGCTTCCCAGTTTATCAGGTCGCGGAGGCTGGCCAGCTTCATCAGGCATAGCTCAACGTGCAGGCGCTGGTCTTTGGCCTGTTTGAAGTTCATATCACACTGACCGCCAATGCTCAGGCCCGACAGCAGGAACGACATGGGCGCCTGCGCCGCCTGCGTCAGATACAACTGTTGCACCCGCTCGGTCACCTGCAACAGTTGCACGGTGGCAGCATCTTTACAAACCAGCAGATCCCGGAAATGCCGGTTCAGACCCACCACAAACTGGTGCGCGTCGAAGCCTTTCCGCAGAATCTCGTCCAGCACCAGCAACGTCTGCGGCAGGTTACCCTGCAACAGCAGATCGGTCAGTTTGAAGTAGTAATCGTAGTCGAGAATATGCAGGTTGTCCAGCACTTCCCGGTAACGGAGCGTCCGGTCGGTCGAGAACGTGACGTTCAGATCGAACATCGACAGGGCATCGCGCAGGCCACCGTCGGCTTTCTGGGCAATCAGTTCCAGCGATTCGGCGTCGGCCGTCACGTTTTCCTTTTGGGCAATATCAGCCAGGTGCGCGGCCATATCGGCCGTTTTTATCCGGTTGAAATCGAAGATCTGACAGCGCGACAGAATCGTGGGCAGAATCTTGTGCTTTTCGGTGGTGGCCAGAATAAAAATGGCGTAGGTGGGTGGTTCTTCCAGCGTTTTCAGGAACGCATTGAAGGCCGCCGCCGAGAGCATGTGCACCTCGTCGATAATATAAATCTTGTACTTCCCCGACTGCGGCGGATAACGTACCTGATCAATCAGGTTACGGATGTCATCGACCGAGTTGTTGGACGCTGCATCCAGCTCGTGAATATTGAACGAGGCATTCTGGTTGAAGCTTACGCACGATTCGCAGTGGTCGCAGGCTTCGGCATCGGGAGTCAGGTTGGTGCAGTTAATGGTTTTTGCCAGAATCCGGGCGCAGGTGGTCTTACCCACCCCACGCGGCCCACAAAACAGGAACGCCGACGCCAACTGGTTGGTCCTGATCGCGTTCTTGAGGGTGGTGGTGATATGCCCCTGACCCACGACTGTATCAAAGGTGGCGGGGCGGTATTTCCGGGCCGAAACCACAAAATTATCCATACTCAAAGATAGCGGATGAGGCCGAAAAACCTACCTCATCCGCCATCCTCACCGTCGTAATTCCACGCTGCCAACGCGGCGTTCCGTACGGTTGCCGCGTAAAAGCAGCTCTGCCTCATAGGTATAGCTTCCGGCAGGCATGGGCGTTCCGTTGAAGGTGCCGTCCCAACATTCACCAGCCCGCAGGCTGCTGGCGGGCAGGTCCAACCCCTCATAAATCACCTCGCCCCAGCGGCTCCTTACTCGCAACATACTGATTTTCAGTATTCCCGGACCAAACAGTGTCCAGCCTTCGCCTACGCCATCCCGATTTGGCGAAAACGCACCGGGCACCTGTACCTCACAGTCGATAACCTGCAGATTTCCCGCACGACGGGTGGAATCGGCACAGCCGGGAATGCCATTGGTGACTGTCAGCGACACATCGAACGTACCTGGCTGCTGAAGTGGCACCTCAATGGCCGCGCCGCTGAAGGTGCGCCCGTCGCTAAGCTGCCACTGCCAGGCCGTCGTGCCCGGTTGCGTACCTGCCTGTAATGTAACCCGGCCCGGTAAACATTGCAGGCTGTCGCCCACAAACTGGATCAGGGCCGTGGGTTTACTTCGAACCGTTACTGAACCGGGCAACACGCTGCGACACCCGCCCGCGCTTCCTCCAAACAGGGTCAGGCTCAGGCTGTAGCTGCCGGGTTTGGTGTAGCTATGCGTGGGTGCAAACGTAACGGAGTCGACCGGTGAGCCGTCGCCAAAATCCCAGCGAAAACGAACGGCAGGATCTGTCTGGTTGGTAACGCTGAGGGACTGTCCGGCACAGATAAGACCAGGCGTTGCGGTAAAACTCCCAACTGGCAGCGTGGTGGTTCGGATTCGTCGGCTGGTTGTATCGAAGCCACATTCGGTTATAGCGGTCATCGATACGGTATAGGTTGTATTTGGCTGTGTAAACGTCCAGTTGGCGATTGGTGTTACTTGTGTACTTCCGTCGGCCAGCCGCCAGATTACCCGAACGGGTTTAGGGGTGGTGGCATCGGTAAGCGTCACCCGGTCGCCGGGGCAGGGTGTGGTGGTTGTCAGCGTAATCAGCGGGCGTACGATGGTAGGTACCACGCGGATGCTGACGCGATCGGTATCGCGCCCGCACTGACTGTTCACGATCAATTGAACCAGGTACGTTCGGGCACTGTCGCGGGCCGAAAACAGGTGCGACAACGTATCGACCGGTGATGTCAATGCGGCAGAGCCATCGCCAAAAAGCCAGGTGCTGCCCGTTTGCCCGGTCGATCGATTGGCGAATTTGATGCGGGCGGGTGTGCACCGAACCAGCGTTGAATCGACCCCGATTTCGGCTTTGGCCAGCGGCCGCACGGTGAACGTCGTTGTGGCCGTCTGTCGACCACACCCATTACTGGCCGTCAATGAAACCGACACGGGCTGGGGTAACCGGCTCTGGTTGAGGTAGGTCTGCACCGGGGGTGCGAAAGCCGTACTTGTCTGGCCCTGCCCCAGGCTCCAGGCATACTGCACAGCCGGGTTGGCCGTTCCCGGTTGCGTAAACGTAACGCGCATGGGCGAACAGTCGGACGGAAAGGCCGTGCTGATACTGACCGGCGTTGGTGGGGCTACCACCAGCAACGTCTGACTGGCTATATCGGAGCAACTGCCCGAACCGACCTTAAGCTCGATTCGGTTCAGGCCCGGCACCAGCGTAAACGTGGGCTGGTTACCCGTTATACCAGACAGCCCATTGAGCGTCCAGTCAAACGTAGTGCCGCCGGTCGACTGGTTTTGCACTTGCGGGGCTGAGTTGCTACAGGCTCCCGTGATGGTGAACGCCGCCTTTGGCCGACCAACACTGACGGTCGCCGTAGTGGTTGACAGGCAACCCGATACGCCATATCTGACCTGATAAGTCAGGGTAAGCTGGGTGGCTGTCTGTCCTGCCAGAAACAGGGTATCATTTCGCACCGCGCCCGGATTGCCGGGAAGGCTCCACGTGCCAACGCCACCAGTAGGATCGCCCCGAAGCTTCACGAACGTTTCTGAACCACAGGCCGATACGTTCTGCACAATTGGCCGCCCCCCCTCCACGCTGATCTGTATTGCATCTGACCGGCTACAGACGCCGCTTCCCCGTTTATAAATAACGGTGTACTGCCCAATGGTTCGGGGGTTGAAAAAGGCCCCGCTACTGGTGGTTTCGATGAAGTCTTTTCCTGTTCCATCCCAGTCGCCGCCGGTCAGGTTAACGGATATAGGGAAGCGGGCTGTACCCGCACAGACCACCGTTTGCTGACCGGGCAAACTGATCTGCACCGCCTGCGGCGACTGCACCAGGAACGTATCGGCTACGGTGCGCACTCCACACTGATTACCAGCCGATCCGGTCACGATGTAGGGTGTGTTACTTACAGGTACGTCTATCGACTGACCGGGCAGGATCAGGGCGCCATTGAGCGAATAGGATGCGCCGGCGGTAACACCAGCCAGGGTATATTTACCTGTTTCGCAGAGGTCGGCCTGTTTACCCAAAAGCAGCGTTGGCACATCAATGGCCTTGTGTGGGCAAACAACCGGCTGCGATTGGCCACAACTATTGATGGCCACCAGCGTGATAGTGTAATTACCCGTTCTCGTAAACTGGATTTTAGCAACAGGCGACGAGCTATTGGTATTTTGAACGTACCTGTATGTTGCCGGCGTAACGGTCCATTGGTAGCTGGTGCCGTCCAGTGATGTGGTGGCATCCATGGTTAATGTTCCGCCGGTGGACAGGCAGGTGACGGTTGTATCCTGCACCATAAACGTATAGTCCGATGCTTTTGCTTTGGCGGTTGGCGTGCCACGAACAGGTACGTTGATGGTCTTTACGCTGGAGCCGCAATCGTTACTAGCCGACAGACTGATGGGGACGGTTGTGCCAACGGTGGCCGTTGAAAAGGTTTTGAAGGGATTGGCATTCGTAGAGGTAGTTCCATCCGGGAATGTCCACAGAAATTTTGTGTCGGCCGAACTGGCGCAGCTCTTGTTCTGGAGCGAAGCAGAGCGACCTACACAGATATCGGGGATAAACGGCTCGGCAACCGGCTTGATTTTGAAATAGATCGAAAAACTCTTGTTATCGCGGTTGCAATCGGTTTCAACCTTAATCAGGCGTTCGCCGTTATCGCTTCCATTGCCGCAGTTTTTCAGGAAATCGGTGAGGCGGTAGGTGTGCTTGATCGGTCCCGGCCCTGTAACGCGCTGGCCTACACTATTGCGGTCGAGCAGGTCCCAGGTAATCGTGTAGCTGGTGAAGGGGCAAAGGGCGGGCGATTGCACATCGACGGTAATTTCGTAAAGGCTATCGGCGATAGTAACACACCGCGTTGTGCCTCCCAGGGCTTTCGGATCAACAATTTGTGCATAACCAGTTCCGGCAATCAATAAGCAGGCGATCACAAGAAGCCCGGTCAGGCTCGCCGGGCAGCGTTTCCATACGTTTACTAACATCATCGGGGTGTGGCGTAGAATACTACTCTAAAAATAAAGCGAAGGGTGTACTATTTTGCTTCTTTGCGGCAATCCAACGGCTCATCGTAGTAAGCGGTATTGCCTGCGGTACGCCACACCTCATGACTCGTTTTTTCTTGCCCGCCTTAATGCTAATCAGCGCATCGGCAGTTGCCCAGGACCCCCAGTTTTCGCAATACCACGCGAACCCACTGTCGCAAAACCCGGCCTTTGCGGGGCAAACGGGGTCGTCGCGCCTTATTCTGACGTATCGAAATCAGTGGCCGGCTCTGGGCACCACGTACCAAACATGGGCCGCCTCATTTGATACGTACCTGGAGCCCGACCGGGGCAGCATTGGCATTGGCTGGGGCGTTCAGGCGTTGCACGACCGGCAGGGCGCGTTTGTTCAGACCAATCAGGTGAGTGCTATGGGAGCCCTTAACTTAACCCTGCTGACTACCCGAAACCAAAGCTGGCAACTGGTGTGGGGAATCCAAAGCAGCTACCGCACCAGCCGGTTCGATGCCAGTGGTATTTCATTCGTCGATCAGTTTTCGCCGGGTGGCACCATCAGCCCGACCAGTGCCGACCCGTTGGCGGGCGTAGCCATCAATCAGAATCAGCTTGATTTCGGCACTGGATTACTGCTTGAAAACAACACCGACAGAGCGAATTTACCCACCTATCGGCTAGGCGGGGCTATTCATCACCTTGGGCAGTCGCTGGACCGGTTCAACCCAATTGGTCAACGGCTTAGTCTCCAGGCCAGTATTCGTATTCCCACCGGCCTCGACATTGCGCCGCGTGGTCTGGGGCATGAATCAGAACGCGACCGGAGTTTTACGCTGACTGGTCAGTACCGGCAGCAAGGTCAGGATAAACAACTCGACGTGGGCATAAACCTGACCTATTCACCGGTTATGGTTGGGCTGTGGTATCGCAATATTCCGTTTCGGCGCTACAACCAGACCAGTCAGCGCGATGCGTTGGTGGGTTTGCTGGCCGTTCATCTCGATCAGATCATGGTTCAATACAGCTACGATCTCACCATTTCCTCCCTGGCCTGGGCCTCTGGCGGATCACACGAAATCACCATCTGGTACGGCTTTGATTCCCTGTTCAGTTTTTCCAGCAAACGCAGGCAGGCCAACCGCGCCCGGCGCTGTGTGAACTTTTAAGTAGTTGATTGATTACTGGTTGACTGGTTATTGGTTAACTAATCAACCACGTCATCCCCGCCTGACTCAGTTTATGGCTGGTAAATAAATCGTAAACGTAGCCCCTTTCCCCGGTTCGCTACTGGCCGTAACAGCTCCACCGTGATTGTCGACTACCCGCTGCACAATGGCCAGCCCAATGCCGGTTCCCTCATACTGGCTCCGGCCATGCAACCGTTGAAAGACCTGAAAAATGCGATCATTATATTTTTGATCAAACCCTATACCATTGTCTGTCAAATCAATACGTTCGTAGTGAGGAGCTTGCTGCAACGGATGAACGTCGGCAGGCAGTTCATTGGCAGCCAGTCGGCTACTGGAAATCTGCACCACAGGATGGCCGTCTGGAAGGCGGAACTTGATTGCATTCGACACGAGATTTTGCAATAGCTGCCGCAATTGCATTTCGTCGCCAATGACGGTGGGCAGGTGGCCGGTATGTACCACGGTGCCCGTTTCCTGAATGGTCAGTTCCAGATCGTCGAGCACCCGCGACAACACCATTTGCAGGGATACCGCCTGATTGGCATCGGGATGGGTAGTCAGGCGGGAGTAGGCCAGCAGGTCACGAATCAGGCCCGCCATTCGGTTGGCGGCCGTCTGCATTCTGCCAATCAGGCCGCTGCCCTCTTCCCCTAGCTGATTGCCGAAACTGTTCTGCAACACATCGCCAAATGACTGAATCTTTCGGAGGGGTTCCTGCAAGTCATGGCTGGCCACATAGGCAAATTGTTCCAGGTTGGCGTTTGACCGTTTCAGATCGGCAATGGTATTTTCGAGTTGCTGCTGGAGTTTTTTCAGGGCGGTATAATCCGTGAATGTAACCAGCACCGCATCGCCCATCTTTGTCGACATGATGTCGAGCCAGGCATCGATGCCACTGCCATAGTAATGAAAATCGAAGCGATTGGTACGTCCGGTCAGGTACGTTTCCCGGTATTTGTTGAAGAGCCCGTTCGTCATATAGTCGGGAAACAGATTACTCCCCAATCCACCCGTAACTTCCGATACGTCTTTACCGATATAACGGGCCAACTGCTTGTTGGCTACCTTAAACCGAAAATCGACCACTTCGCCCTGCTCATTTCGAAGGGGCAGGAACAGAAAAATGCCGGTTTGTGAGGTGTCGATAACGGTAATCAACTCATCGGCGGCTTCTTCAACGGCTCTATTGGCCCGTTTCAGTGCCGATATATCGGAGAACGTGACCACAAACCCATCTCCCAGTTGCTGCACCGAAACGCTCAGCCAGCAATCCAGCCCATCATGATTGTAGTACACTTCTGTGTGGCCGGGCTGGCCCGTTTCAGTCGTTTGCACATACAGGTCGAACAGGCCCGTTTTCCAGTTTCCAGGAAAGATGTCGTATAGCTTTTTACCCTCCATCGCCTCAACGGAAAGCTTCAGAATGCTTTCGCTGGCTTTATTGGCAACCATAACCCGAAAGTCGATAATGCCCTGTTGTCTGTCTGGGTCACGAATGGCTTCAAAGGCAATGATGCCGCTTTCTGAGCCGTCGAGCACCCCATTGAGCAGTTCGGTCTGCTTCCGGGTTTGAATAGCCTGTTGCTCAATAGCCTGCTGCGCCTGTTTCAGCAGCGTGTAATCGGTGAAGGTCACCAGCACGTCGCTTTCTACCCGCACACTCTGTACATCGAACCAGACATCGAAGCCATCCACGTTGTAGTTGATATCAAACCGCTGCGGCTCGCCGGTCAGGTACGTTCGCTTGTATTTATCGAACAAACCGGTTTCGCGGTAGCTGATAAACCAGTCGGAAGCCACCGCGCCGGTGAGTTTATCGGGCGTTTGGCCGACCAGCGCGGCCACCATGCGGTTGATGGTTTTAAACCGGAAATCAACGATCTGTTCACCCGACTCATCAAAGACCGGACTGAACACGAAGATGCCGGTTTGCGAATGATCGATAACGGCCTGCAGGCGTTCGGCGGCCTGTTGGGCGGTGAGTATGGCCGTCCGAACGTTGGTGGTATTGGTAAAGGTCAGCACGATTTGTTGCTCCTGCCGGACCACCGACACCTCGAACCAGCCTTTTAGCCGCCCGTCGTCGTACCAATATTCCTCCCGACCCGGTTGCCCATCCTGAAGCACGCGCTTGTATAAATCGAAAAAACCGCCCAGTTTATAGCCTGGGTACGTGGTGCTCATGAGCTGGCCGGTAGCCTTACCGGCCTCGACGCCCGTCAGCATCCGTATCGATTTGTTGGCGGCTACGATCTCAAAATCAACGAGTTGATCAAGTTCATATACTGGTTCCAGCAGCAACACGCCGTTTATTGCCCCATCGAGCATAGTCGCCACCAGGGCATTCTGCTGATCGGCTTGCTGGCGTGTGTATTGAAGCGACGACACATCCCGGACTACACTCAGGATGCCGCCATGCAGTCGGCTCCGCCTGATAGTATACCATATGTGTTGCGCTTCGTTCTGAAAGCTGTACTCATCAGGCGTCCCCGTTGCCAGAACGGCACTCATGGCCTCGAAACTATCTGGCTCCGCTGGCAGATAGGTAGCCAGGGTCTCGCGCCACAACATACCGGGCCGCACCTCATGTATGGAAGCGGTCATCTGCCGGGCCGTACCATTTACGTATGTTACCTGAAAATCAACGACTTGCTCAAAATCATCATAAACTGCCTTTGACCAGACAACGCCGTCGGGCAGCGCATCCAGCAAATCTGTCAGCGAAAAATTAATAGTAGGGCCAGTAGCCATCTTGAATGTACTATAAAGCAGAAAAGAAATTCCTGCAAGGTACTGGCTACGGCCCGTCTGTCTTTCCTATACAGTAAGTTTATGGAACGGTACGGTGTCTGTGTTACCTTTGATAATCCAAAAATACAACGTATGTGTACCAAATTTTACCAACGCACAAAGGGGATTCTGCTTGTCTGTTTATGGGTAAGCAGCTTCATTCCTGCTCTTGCTCAACTTGTTACTACGCAACCCGCCTTCCCCACGGCCGACCGCGAAGTGACCATTATCATTGATTTAAAGCAGGCAAAAGATGGCCGCGCCGCCGGGTTGTTGGGCAAAACCAGCGACGTTTACTTCTGGTCGGGAGCGGGCCGCACCGAAACGGGTAACGCCTTTGAATTTGGCCCAACGGGTCAGACCAACTTCAATGCCCCCTACACGCCCGGCACCATGACTTCGCTCGGGAACGACAAATGGCAGATCAAGATCGTGCCACGTACCTACTATAACGTACCTGTCGGCACGCCCATTCGGCGGCTCGGCATAGTGATCAAAAATGGGGCAGGAACGGCGCAGACCGAAGACTTTTTCACGCCCATTTATGACGCCAAACTAACGGTTTCATTCGCCCGGCCTACGGCGAAGTTCCTGCTTGTCGAACCCGGCACTACCCTATCGGTCCGCGCCAATGTCTCGGATAAAGCCACACTGACCCTGCGTGTCAATGGAGTCACGTCGGCATCCGCCACCAACGCCGATTCGGTCGTTGCCAACCTATCTACCGGCACAGCCATCAACACGATCCGGAAGGTGGTTGCCACCGCCCAAACGGCTACCGAAACCGCCTCCGATTCGTTTCTGCTGTACGTGAAACCGACCCCCACCGTGGCGGTGCTGCCCGCCGGACTGAAAGATGGAATTAACTACAACGCCACTGACCCGACCAGTGCCACGCTGGTGCTGTATGCCCCGAAAAAATCGTTTGTGCTGCTCTTAAGTGAACAAAACGACTGGACACCCGACCCGGCTTCGCTCATGAACAAAACGCCCGACGGTGACCGTTACTGGCTGGCACTCAAAGGGCTTACCTCCGGGCAGGAACTTGCTTTTCAGTATCTCGTCGACGGTCAAATTCCGACCGGCGATCCGTATTCAGACAAAATCCTCGACCGCAACAACGATTCGTTCCTGACCACGACCTACGCTGGTTTGAAAGCGTTTCCGACCAAAGCGCAGGGGCAGATCGTGTCGGTGTTGCAAACGGGCCAGACGGCTTACCCCTGGAAGGTGGCCAATTTCACCCGCCCCGATGCCAAAAACATGGTCGTTTATGAGTTGCTGGTGCGTGACTTCATCGCGTCCCGCCAATACAAAAACGTGGGCGATTCGCTACCGTATCTGAAGAAGCTGGGCATCAACGCCATCGAGATCATGCCCATCATGGAATTTTCGGGCAATGATTCGTGGGGCTATAATCCCATCTACTATTTCGCGCCCGACAAAGCCTATGGCTCGAAAAATGACCTGAAAGCGTTTATCGACAAGTGCCACGAAAACGGTATCGCCGTGATCCTGGACATGGTATTGAATCAGGCCGACTACGAATTTCCGTACGTGAAAATGTATTGGGACGGCACCAAGCCCTCGGCCGACAGTCCATATTTCAACCAGACGGCCACGCATCCGTTCAGCGTCTTTTTCGATTTTAACCACGAAAGTCCGGCTACGCAGGCGCTGGTGCAGCGGGTGAATCAGTACTGGTTGCAGGAATATAAAATGGACGGTTTCCGGTTTGACCTGTCGAAAGGATTTACGCAGAAACAGTCGACCAACGATGGCGTTTTCCGGGTGTACGACCCCAGCCGCGTGGCCATCTGGAAACGGATTTACGACCAGATTCGGGTGTATGACAAATCGGCCTACGTCATTCTGGAGCACTTCGCCGATGATGCTGAAGAAAAAGAACTCGCCAACTACGGGATGATGCTGTGGGGCAACCATAACTACAATTACCGCTACGCCGCCCGTGGAGTGGTGAACGGCCGCGATGATAACTTCGAGTGGATTTCGTATAAACTGCGCGGCTGGAACAACCCCAACATTCTGGGGTACATGGAAAGCCACGACGAAGAACGGTTAATGTATGACGTCGTACAGAACGGCTCATCGTTAGGTACGTATAACACAAAAGACGTGGCTACGGCGCTGGAACGGGCTAAACTGGCCGCCGCGTTGTTTATCCCCGTTCCCGGCCCCAAGCTGATCTGGCAATTTGGCGAACTGGGCTACGACGTATCTATTGAGCAGAATGGCCGCACCGGTGCCAAACCCATCCGCTGGGAATACACGACCGACGCCAACCGGGCCAAGTTGCTGCGCGTTTATCAGGAGTTGATCAAGCTGAAGTCGTCGCAGCCCGCTTTCCAGACGACCGATTATACGTTTGTGGCCAACCAGCCGGTGAAGAAACTGGTGCTGAACAACGTGACCCAGCCTGTGGTGATCATCGGCAACTTCGACGTACAGGCCAACTCGGTGCTTCTCGACCTACCTAAAACAGGTACGTGGTACGATTATTTTACGGGCCAATCGGTGAATGCTACGGCGAGTACGGCCCTGACCATGCAACCCGGCCAATGGCATATTCTAACCACGACCAAACTGCCCACGCCCGAAGCCAATATTGTACCCTGGAATCTGGTACCGCCCGCGCCGCTCGTGCTGGCCACCGAACCGCTGCTTACCCTGACGGTGTCGCCAAATCCGACCGCCGATGTGGCCGTGTTGAACTGGGAAAGCGCCTATCGCGGACCGGTCACCATTTCGGTCAACAGCGTATCGGGACGTACCCAGCAAACGGTGACGGTTCAGAAAACGGCGCAAACGCTGAGCCAGTCGGTAAGCTTGAAAACACTGGCTGCCGGTATGTATTTCCTGAACGTACAGACCACCGACGGCGTGCAGGTACGTAAGGTGTTGAAGGAGTAATTAAACCTATAAGATCTGAAAAGAGACCTTATAAGTTTGGCAAAGCCCCGGCACTGGTCGGGGCTTTTTTTTGCGATATGCTCAATGTCTCTACGAACCAGTATATTGCCCGTGTACCTAAACCGGCTTGTAGATGACTGAAGATTTATCAGAGTTTATTACCTATTGCCTATCGCCGAACCCACCTGAGAATAAACAAATTGTGCTTGGCCCCATTCCGCTCCTGGTTATCGAAAAGGTGCTTCTCGATAGTGGCATTGACTTGACAGATTACGTGTTCACTATAGACGTGTATGCTATCAGACATATTATGAAAAGTCATGGAAACAAGCTAAGAGAAGAAGCGAGAGGCCAGAAAGCGATTACCGTATACGACTTTAACTTACTCCACGGTATTGTTTCGCAGCCAGACATTGTTTTTTACGATGGGCTGAACAGGATTGGTCGTGATGTGCTCCAATTCCAGAAACGAATCGGTGATCTGCATATAATTTTGAAAGAGGTCAGGACCGGCAAAAAGCAATTGGCACTGAACAGTATGCGGATCATAAAAGCAAAGTGGAATCAGGGATAGCCCTGATTCCACTTAAAACAACGAGCAAGTGCATTTCCATATTGGGAATCCCCCCTCTCACGCCCGAAGCGTCTTTGTTTGATCCAATTACGACAAGTTGTCCTGAAAAGTTCGTCCTGGCGTGGCGCATTTACCATTCATATAAATCTTTCGCCGCCTGAAAGATTTACATGAATGTGTGTTCAATTTCTACAGATTTCACAAAGCTCCGACGCTGGTTGGGGCTTTTTTTGCGATACGTTCCGGGAAGGTGTAGAGCGTAAACCGGTCGGTTTTCAGGAAACCCACCAGCGTGATGCCGGCTTCGCGGGCCAGGTCAACGGCCAGGCTCGATGGGGCGCCCAGGGCAATAAGCATCGGCACGCCCGCCATCCAGCTTTTCTGCACCAGTTCGAAGCCGATGCGGCCGCTCACCAGCACGGCCTGCTGCGCCATTGGTACGTTGCCGTTCCAGAAAGCGATGCCCAGCAATTTATCGAGCGCGTTGTGGCGGCCAATGTCTTCGCGCACAGCACCGAGCTGACCATCGGCCGTGACGAATGCCGCTGCGTGCAGACCACCCGTATGGGCAAAGGCCTGCTGGTGGGTGCGCAGTTTCTCGGGCAGGGTAAGTAACGTACCTGAGTCGAGGTGGAACGTACTGGCGACCGGCGCGGGGCACGACGTGCGGATAGCGTCGATGGATGTTTTGCCGCACACGCCGCAGTTGGAGGCCGTGATGCCGTGGCGATCCAGTTTGGCCCAGTCGAGCAGCACGTCGGAGTGCAGTTCAACCCGGATGACGTTGCCTTTCTCTACTTCCTCGCGCGAACAATGCCGGGCCGATATGATCTGTTGGCGATCCTGAACGATTCCTTCGGTAAATAAAAAACCTAACGCCAGTTCCACATCATGGCCGGGCGTACGCATGGTCACGGCGAGGGGCCGCTGTTGCCGGTCGCCGGTAGCGCCGTAACCCAGGCGAATTTCCAGCGGCTCCTCAACAGCCAGCAGATCAGGGCTTTCGGTGAAGTCACCGGCAGAAAAACGATACACGGCAGTGGGCGAAACGAGCGGCATAGGATTGACTAACAAGTGGTTGGGCAGTAGACTCAGGAGCGGCTATATACGTAAAACCAAAACCAGCAGAAAACCGCTCATGCCCTGCCAGAATTGGCGAAATTGGGTATACCCTTCCCATCCAATCGTACGTGATTTTGCCGGTTAACTCCTGGAGGGCGGAGCGGTCCTGATGAGACAAGCAGCCTCTACTGCTCAATAGGAAGCCGTTTAGCGCGCAGAAACGTGTTTCTGCTGGCAGATGGCACATAAGTGGGACCGAAACCTCATAATTGGCACAAATAATATTGCGTGTTAACAATGCCTCCTTAATATTAACGTTTGGTCATGTTATCATAATTTCATAATGTTTTTTTCTACGTCTCCCGCCCCATTGAGGGCACCACCGGCTGTCTGACAGTCCCCGTCTCTTCCATTAGCTGGACGAATTATTTTCCTTTATCATCAACCCATACAATGTGAATGAAAAATTTTACTAGACTAAAAAAAGGCTGGTTGATTGGCTTGTTAGTGCTGCTAACAACCGCTACGTATGCTCAGAAATCGGACAAAGTAAAGGCGTCCGAAGGTAAGATTACCGTCGATCTGCTGCGAATCCAGCAGGAAGGCACAGGCACCCCGGCTACTTCATCTTCTAAAGCAAAGGGGGTTGTCAACCAGAACCAGTTTCTTAGAATAGAAGACAACAGGATTCTGATTGAAGCTATCGTTGTTGATGGACAGGATGCCTCCACGTTGCTTGCTCAGCTACAGGCGCTGGGTCTTACGGAAGGAATTTCCGAAAAGCGAATGGTATCGGGTCTGCTGCCTATCGACAAAATCGACGACCTCAAGAACCTGAGCGCGCTTCGATTTGCCCGTCCTTCCTACGAACCTATTCACAATATCGGGGCAACAACCTCGCAGGGTGACCGGGCGATGAAAGCCGATGTGGCCCGTCAGCTAAATAACGTGACGGGGAGCGGCTCCAAGATTGGTGTTCTCTCCGATTCGTACAATGCTAAAGGGGGGGCAGCAACTGGTGTGGCGTCGGGTGATTTGCCTGCTAACGTGCAGGTTATCGACGATTTTCTCATGTCAACAGCTACTGACGAAGGCCGGGCAATGATCGAACTCATTCATGACATAGCACCGGGGGCCAACGTGGCTTTCAACACGGCAAACAGAGGACAGGCGGGCTTCGCCAAAGGTATCCGGGATCTGGCAGCAGCAGGTTGCAATGTTATTGTCGACGACGTGATCTACTTTGCCGAGCCTTTCTTCCAGGACGGTATCATTGCCCAGGCGGTCGATGAAGTAAAGGCGACCAGAAATGTAACATACTTCTCATCGGCCGGCAATAACGCCCGCAACTCATACCAGAGTACGTATTCGGAAGCCACCCCATTTGCCGGGCCATTTGCCAACGACCCTTACATAGGAGCGCATAACTTTGGCGGAGGCGATATTCGCCACTCGGTAGCTGTACCCGCCCGTAGTTCAATCAGGCTGGGGCTGCAATGGGATAACCCATTTGCGTCGGTTAGCGGCGGTGCTGGTGCCCAAACGGATATGGACCTGCTGGTGTATAGGAATGGAGCGTTTCAACAATCGCTTTCGGGCTTCAGCAACAATTTAGGTGGTGATCCGCTTGAACTGGTTACGCTCACTAATACCGGCACAGCGTCGGCTACGTTTGAACTGATCATCGCTCACTATGCAGGGCCAGCTCCAACGCTGGTTAAGTGGGTGGCTTTCACCAACGGGCAGAGCATTGCGTTTGAATACCCAACCCGTAGTTCGACCTGTTTTGGCCACGCCAACGCAGCCGGAGCCATTGCTACCGGAGCCGCTGATTACCGCCGGACGCCAGTCTATAACGGAGCCTCGACGGCTACACTTGAAGGGTTCTCATCGGCCGGAGGAACGCCTATTCTGTTCAACGTGGCCGGCCAGCGCATCGCTACGGTGAACCGCCAGAAACCCGAGATCACAGCCGTTGACGGAACCAACACGACCTTCTTCAGTAGTGATTCTGACGGCGACGGTTTCCCCAACTTCTTCGGTACGTCGGCCGCCGCACCACATGCTGCCGCCGTTGCCGCGCTGTTGCAGCAATTCAACAGGAACCAGTTGTCGCCAGACCGGATAGTGTCTTTACTGGAACAAACGGCACTCGATATGGACGACCCGGCAACAACAGGTTTTGATACTGGTTTCGATACTGGAACCGGTTACGGGTTCATTCAGGCCGACAGAGCCCTGGCAGCCAGCAACACCGCGCCAACGGTAGCCAATGCCATTCCGGCACAGTCGGGTCGGGTTGGTCAGGCTTTTTCGTACGTAATTCCAGCCAACACATTCGACGACTTACAGACCCCAACTTCATTAACGCTGTCGGTGAGCGGCTTACCACCCGGACTGACGTTTACGGCACCGGCTACGATCAGTGGCACTCCATTGACGGCCACTGGATCGCCGTTCACGGTTACGGTGACTGCCACGGACCCAGGCGGTCTGTCGGTGTCGACAACGTTCCTGTTCACCATCGAAGGGCCAGTTACGCCACTGCTGACGGTGCTGCACCGCGATGTAGACAACTACGCCGATAACAACGCCATTCAGCCCCTGCTGGTGCTGCAAAACAACAGCAGCATCGCTCTGCCCTACTCGGCTCTGACACTTCGTTACTACGTGACGGTAGAGAACGCCTCGGCCCTGACCAACCTGTTTGTGAACTACGCCCAGATCGGTAATCAGAACGTTCAGCTACGCTACGTGCCCCTTTCACCCGCCCAACAGGGTGCGCAGGGATACGTTGAGGTAAGCTTCGCGGCAGGAGCAGGTAATCTGGCAGCAGGCACCGAATCGGGTCCTATTCAGGCCTACTTTGCCAAAGGTGATTACGGTTCCCTTAACGAACTGGATGATTATTCCTATGCCACGGTGCGTAACCAACTGGTTGCTAACTCCCGCATTACGGCCTATTACAATGGGGTACTCATCGCCGGTATCGAGCCAGGCACTACCAGCGCGCCACCAACGGCATCGGGGCAGATACTACGGGCATTGACGGAGAGCAAAAATGGACCATCGTCCACTCAGATCAATACGTACCTGGAAATACGCAACGAAGGCAATACGGCGGTCAACTACAGCGATTTGAAAGCGCGTTACTACTTCTCCGCCGATGGCAACGAGCGCCTGCAGGTAGAAGTGGATGAAGGGAATGTGAGCGCCCAGTTGGTGAAACTGAACCAGCCCGTGAATGGAGCCGACTACTACCTGGAAATCAGCTATCTGCAAGGTGGCCAACTGGCTCCTGGCGCTAGCACGGGCACCGTTCGCTACCGTATCAGCAAGCCCGACGGCGGACGATTCGACCAGACGAATGACTACTCCTATCAGGAACAGCCTGCCGACCGCAGCCAGAACAGCCGGGTAGTGGTGTATGTGGCCGGAACACGGGTATGGGGCAATGAGCCAACGTCAGGTGCCGCCCGTATCGCCTCGGCCGAACCCACAACCGGGCTAACCGTGACGGTGCTGGGTAACCCGGTGCGGAACGATGTAGTATCGTTGCAAATCAGGGGAGCCGGTGCGGAGCCTTTACGGTTCCAACTGGTGAGCGCCCAGGGGCAGGTGATTACGCAACGGCAGGTGGCCAACCCACAGGCTGTAGAACAGCACAATCTCTCGCTGGCAGGTCAGACGCCTGGCATCTTCTTACTACAGGTCAGTACGCCCACTCAGAGCCGGATTATCCGGGTTTTGAAGGCCGAGTAAACCGACCCTATTTTAGTCAACAAAGCAGCCGCACTCAGTCAGATGGGGGCGGCTGTTTTGCGTTGATCCGGGCGATGATGGTACGGCTCTTGCACTGGCAGTCCGCTCTGTATCCGGCTTTATCCCCGGACACTAATGAGACCAATACCTCTTTCGTCAACAATAATTCGTAAATCGCGGCTAAAACGTACTGCCATGATCGTTATCCGTCCTGCTACTTTATCCGACGCTGGTTTACTCACTGATCTGGCCGCTACCACGATGCGCGAGGCGTTTGGCCCACCCCACAACCCCGCCGAACTTGTTGATGACTACATCCGCTCGGCCCTGACGCAGCCTGTTTTAGAAACCGAACTTGCCGATGACCGGTCGACTTTTTTCGTGGCCGAAACCGACGATGGTACGCCCATCGGGTACGCCAAACTACGTCGACAGCGCCCACCGCGCCAGATGCCTGCCCCCCATCGGCAGAACGCGATCGAGATTCAGCGGATCTACCTGCTGCAGGCACAAACCGGAAAAGGACAGGGCCGGCAACTCATGCAGCACTGCCTTGATCATGCTCGTAATCAGGGACATAAGGCTGTCTGGCTGGGTGTCTGGGAACACAATGCCTCCGCGCTTGTTTTTTATAAAAAGATGGGCTTCATCCAGTGTGGCTGGCATACTTTTCTCTTCGGGAATGAACGTCAGCGAGACCTCTGGTTGTGGAAAGGTCTGTAACCAATTAAACGTCAATCCTTTTTAACTGTCTATACGTAGCTGTTCACAATAATCTACTTTTTCTATACGTCCGTTGTTACGCCCTGCTCCTTTATTCCGATTGCTGATTAGCGGCTTACTGCTCTGGCTCGCCGGAATAACCTGTGTCTGGGCGCAGCAAACAACCGATACGACCAAAGCCACATCACCCGCCACACCAGCGGCCTCGGCAACAGTGCCAGCTACCTCAACAACGGCGGTGCAGGCCACCTCGAAACAGTTACCAATCGACTCGCTGATTACGCCGTATGGCCTGATGCTGGCCGATAGTGCCGAGCGCGTTCGCGACAGCGTACGATACACCCGTCTGAAACAACGCATGTCGAAGGGTAAACTGACTCGAGAACTCTACAACGTCCTGTTTCGAGACGTATATAATAGCCGACCGTCGGGCGAGGTGAACCAGATAGAGGTAAACCCCTATAAAGTGTATGAAGGCCGGGTAATCGGCACCATTTTCATCAAACGGCTGGGCGTGTTTGGAGCCAGCGTATATGATACCACGCGTAATGCCGCCAACTGGGTAGAGAAAGTAGCCAATCGCCTGCACGTCAACACCCGCGAAAGTGTAATCAGGCGATCGTACCTGCAATTTCAGGAAGGCGATCGGGTAAACCCCACCGTGCTGCGCGACAACGAACGGCTCCTGCGAAATGTGGGCCTGTTCATCGACGTCCGAATACTGGTCGTACCCCGTCCCAACAGCCGACAATTTGTTGACGTATACGTTATTACGCAGGACGTTTGGTCATTATTACCCGACGGGGGCTTCAGCGGATTCAATAATTTTCAGTTCGGGCTCGATCAGCGCAATTTCCGGGGCATGGGCCATCAGTTGTTCAACCGGATCAGCTATAACGCAACGCTTCCCGGCCAGAAAACGGAGTACCAGGGCCGGTATCTGATTCCCTACATTGGCAAAACGTTTCTGACCGGACAGGCCGATCTGGTTCTGCTGCGTGATCTGAAATACGTGTCGGCGAAGGTGTTCCGGCCCTTCCTGAACCCAGATACCAAATGGGCCGGCCAGCTTGAACTGGGCCGCTACTGGACCAACAATCGCGTGGTCGACCGGCAGGATAGTATACTCAGTTTCCCCCTCAACTATTACTACAGCGACATCTGGATTGGCCGCTCGTTCCCGTCTCCATTTCGGGTGAAAAACCCCGACGACCGCGCCCGGATCGTGCTGGCCGGGCGACTGACGGCCTACGATTATACCCGCCGCCCCGAAGTAACCGCGGATAGTAATCAGCTTTACCAGAACCGGCGCACCACCATTTTCAGCCTCGGTTACTCGCAGCGCAGGTACGTTCGTGACGTGTTGATCTACGGGTTTGGACGTACGGAAGACGTTCCTTACGGTAGCCTGATGTCGGTGGTTGGGGGCTTTGAAGAGGCGGAACTGGGTCTGCGTAATTACTTCGGCGTCAGTTTCTCGCGGGGTCAGTACATTCGTAAGCTTGGGTACGTTTATGGACTGCTCAATACAGGCTCATTTTTCCGACAAGGGCGGCGCGAGCAGTCGATCCTGAATCTGGAGACGAATTACTTTAGCCCCCTGCATCGGGTTAAGTGGGGGCAGATGCGCCATTTCGTCAATACGCATATAACCCTGGGGGGCGATCGGTTCAACAATGAATATATCAATTTGAACAGCAACAACATCTTCGGGGCGGGGGGCGATGGGCTGTTTGGAACTAAACGGCTCGTGCTCGACTACGAAAACCTGCTCTTCTCCCGGGTGAATATCGCGGGCTTCCGGGTCGCCTTTTTAACCTTTGCCAACATCGGTCTGGTGAGCTACCCCGAGCAGTCGTTGCTGGCCGGGCCGTTGTATCAGGGCTACGGCATCGGCTTTAGGTTACGAAACGAAAACCTGACCTTCAACAGCCTGCAGATCCGGTTTGCCTACTACCCAAACCTGCCCAACAATGCCGCTGCCTTGCGGTACGCGTTTGAAGGCGTACCTGTGTTGCGCTTCCGCGACTTTGATATCAACTCGCCTCAGGTGACCACCTTTCAATAAGGGTTTTTTAGCTACACTGGAACTATATAATCTCAACTACGCTTGTAATTAATGTAGCGACATTATATTTACAGTAAAGTTTACCATGACGTCTACAGCGGGACTGGCAACGACGTTTGCCGTGCCTCTCCCGACACCTGCCCAAGCGATACCTACACATGAATATTGAAGAAGAAATTAAACAGGCTCAGTTCAAATCGCCCCTCCACCGGTTGATTGTGAACCTGATGTATACAAACAACTGGCTGTGCGACAGCCAGATGCGGTTATTGAAACCGTTTGGTCTCACGGTTCCCCAATACAACGTGTTGCGGATTCTACGGGGTCAGCACCCACAGCCGGTGAAGATCAACGACATTACCGAACGCATGATGGACAAGATGTCCAATGCCTCCCGGCTGGTCGATAAGCTGGTCAGTAAAAAGCTTGTTCTCCGTACCGAGTGCCCCAGCGACCGCCGCGCCGTTGATGTACTGATCGACGAAAAAGGGCTGGCGCTGCTTAAGAAAATTGATGAGGCGCAAGACCACTGGGAAGTACAGTTCAAGGCATATGAAGGCCAGAAAGCCGACGAGCTGAATGACCTGCTGAATGAATTTCGCAACGTGGCCACCGACGATTGATTACCAAGTTAATTCACTATATAATAAACAGTTCAAAATGAAAAACAACCTGATTCTGGCTGGCTTTGCCGCCCTCGCTCTCACGGCAACTACTGCTTTCACCGGCCCTGGCAAACCAGCCGCCAAAACCGTTGCTGCCAAAGCAGCTACCTATAAAATTGATGCCGCCAAAAGCACACTGACCTGGAATGGCAAGAAAGTAACCGGCGAACACACGGGTAACATCAATGTAAAAGACGGCGCTTTTGTCGTTGACGGCAGCAAAGTAACGGGTGGTGAGTTCACCTTCGATATGAACAGCATTACCTGCACCGACCTGACCGACAAAGAGTACAACGGTAAGTTCATTGGCCACATGAAGTCAGAAGATTTCTTTAACACGGCGAAATACCCAACCTCTACGTTTAAAATCACGAAAGTGACGCCTAAAGGTGGTGACCAGTACGACATTACCGGTAACATGACCATCAAAGGCATTACCAACGCCGTAAGCTTCCCCGCCACCGTGAAAATGGCTGGTAATCAGATCACCGCCACCGGCAAAGCCACCCTCGACCGCACCAAATACGACATCCGTTACGGGTCTAAATCGTTCTTCGAGAACATCGGCGACAAAGCCATCTATGACGACTTCACCGTTGACATGAAACTGGCTGCCAACAAGTAATTGACCTCTCAAACCTATAAGGTTTCAAAAAACCTTATAGGTTTAGTGAAGCCCCGGCCAACACCGGGGCTTTTTTGTTGACTGGCAACGTACCTGAAAAACGGGCAAGCATAGGCCGGTAGCCAATTATCACAGATGCTATCGCAGATAGTACCCGTTCGAATCGCGTTTTTCTAGTAGTTTGCAGCCATGAAGCCCGAAACAATTGCGCTGCTCTCAACGCATTATTACGACCGAAATGCCGGCGCCCTGGCACCACCTATCTACCTGTCGACAACCTACGAACGTGATGCCGACGGAACATTTAAGCATGGCTACCTCTATGCCCGAAATGCCAATCCCAACCGCGATGCGCTCGAACGCAGCATAACGGCTTTGGAAGGTGGGTTTGCTACCACCACCTACGCCTCGGGGCAGGCCGCTACTATGAACCTGTTTCTGGCGCTGGCTCCGGGCGATCACGTGCTCGTTCCAACCGACGCGTATTATGGCACACCCGCGCTGCTCGAAGAACTGATGCACCCCTGGGGCCTGACCTACACCCGCGTTGACATGACCGACCTGGCTCAGGTACGTGCCGCCATGCACGAGAACACGCGGGTTATCTGGGTGGAAACACCCTCGAATCCGCTGCTGAAAATCGTCGACATTCGCGCCCTGGCCGACATTGCCCACGCGGGGGGCGCTATCTGCGTTTGTGACAATACCTGGGCCACTCCAATCCTGCAACGCCCCCTCGATATGGGTTGCGATGTGGTCATGCACGCCACCACCAAGTATTTTGGTGGCCACTCCGATGTACTCGGCGGTGCGCTGGTGTTCAAGGAAGACGGCACCTTGTATCAGCGCATCAGGCGGCTTCAGTCGGTAGGCGGTGCAGTGCCTTCGCCGTTTGAATGCTGGCTGGTGCTGCGCGGCATTAAAACGCTGGCCGCCCGGATTCGGCTGCAAACAGAAACAGCCGGAAAGGTAGCCGCGTTTCTGTCGACCCACCCCAACGTGGAAGCTGTTCATTATCCTGGCTTGCCCACCGATCCCGGTCACGAACTGGCCAGCAGACAAATGACCGGCTTTGGGGCTATGCTTTCTGTTCAGGTACGTGGTGGGGCCGACGAAGCCATTCGGGCGGCGGCGAAAGTGCAGATTTTCACCCGTGCCACCAGCCTCGGCGGCGTCGAGAGCCTGATAGAGCACCGCGCCAGCGTAGAAGGGCCAACCAGCCAGACGCCGCCCAACCTGCTCCGAATGTCGATCGGTCTGGAGCATGCCGACGACCTTATTTTCGATTTAAAACGGGCGCTGGAGTAATACCTAGTCGTATACGGCTGGTGCCGTGTACGACTTCACCTTACTTACTGACTACGGTTACCTGGTACGTCTTTTTTGCCTGTCCGTCGCCATCTGTACCGATTTGCTTCTCGGAAAAGACCACCTTCGCCGTACCGATCGTGACGCCTTTGATGAGAAAAACAGCCTGTCCCTTCGCCGTAACAGGCGTTTCATTTTCACTGATGATCACCGACGGCTTGCGCGATACGTCGACCACTTCCTGATTGTCGGACGTAGCCGTGAGTTGCCAGGTTGTATCAGAACGGGTAGCCAGCTTGATTTCCCTGATCTCGCCAACATTCAGCCGGAGCGGCGGCCCTTTTGCCGCGCCAGTTCGATTGGCTGAACAGGCTGCCAGCAGCGCCAGCACACAGGCCATCGCCAATGACAGTGCATGGTGGTGACACCTGCGGACTGCGCTGCCGGAGAGTGAGTAAAGCTGAGAATCAGATCGGTTTTTCATACCGTTGTAACTCCGTTGGCCGGTCGGCGGTTTATTACAACCGGCAAGACCAGAGCCTAAGGGACAAACTACACCTTTCGCGCCCAGATCAGGCCGTAATCCAGTTGGGTGGGCAGGCTGTCGGGCATCGGGGTCAACCCGGCGGCGGCGAACCAGCTCTGGTATTCGGCCCGGCTGTAGCAGCGGCCTTTGGTACCCCAAAAAAGCTGGGCTGAATAATCAGTGGCAGCCAGTGGTCCATCCAGCGTATCGTTCAGAAAGCTATCGTGAACCCATAGTTCGCCACCAGCACGCAACGCTGCGGCAAATCGATGAGCCAGTTGCTGGCAGGTCGGTGTGGGCCAGTCGTGGAACAGGCTGGCGGCCAGTAGCAGGTCGGTTTGCGGCAACTCATCGGTGAGCATATCGCCCGGCTGGAAAATAACCCGGTTTTTTACCGTATCGGCTTCTGGTCGGCCACTCCGGCTAAACTCGTCGAGCAGGTCAGCAGCAACGGCCAGCACGGCCGGGCGATCGAACAGTGTAGCAGTCGATTCGGGGTTGTTGAGCAGCCATTCGTAGGTGTAGAACCCCGTACCGCCCGCCACATCGAGTAGGTGGCCTGTCCGTTTGGGAAGATAGTGCGCCACGATAGGCGACAGATGACGGGCTCGTCCGGCCAGACCCAGCGTAAATTTGCGGGCCAGGTCAGGGTCGTCCATGGGTGATGGCCCTTCACCCTCTTTCACGAATGAGATTCCCTGCGGTGATTCCAGCGGGCCATCGTTTCGGAGTAGCTGTGCCATTTCGATCACCCCCGGATCGTCTTTTTCCAAACCCGTGTACCCCGTCAGGTTAGGCGTTTGTTGCTGGGTCAAATACCTCCCTAAAGCCGTGACGGTCAACCTGCCCTGTTCGTCATACTGAAGCAGTTCCATCGCGCAGAGGGCCGGAAAGACCACCATTGCCGGGCGTTCGGCCAACCCTAACCGACTGCTTAGTTCAGCCAACGAAAGCGGCCCGGTGCTGAGCACGTCAAATACAGACAGGTGATGAACAGCCGCGAGTAACAGGCGCGACCCAAACATGGCCCGCAACTGGCGGGTAATTGGTGCAGGATCAAGTTGAGTAAGAACAGACATAGATGACATTTAAAGAGAAGACAGGCAACTTGCTGATTGCTCATGAATTGGCAAAGTAGCCGTAAAACCGACAAATTACTCCTATAACATGTCAACCGCTGATCAGAATTTCGACGCCCTTAACCTTGAATTACCCCCCGCCCCAACGCCTAAAGGTGTGTATAAGCCCGCGCTCATCGTTGGCAACTTTATCTATGTATCGGGCCACGGCCCTTACCTCCCCGACAACAGCCTGATGACGGGTCGAATTGGGTTGGAGGTGGATATTGAGTTTGGCATTGCCGCCGCCCAGCAAACTGGCCTCGCCATTTTAGCAACGCTGAAAGCCGCATTGGGTAGCCTGAACCGGGTAAAACGGGTGGTGAAAGTGCTGGGCATGGTCAACGCCGTCGATAGCTTTCAGGAGCATCCCAAAGTCATTAACGGCTGTAGCGAGTTATTTGCCAAAATCTGGGGCGACGAGAATGGTATCGGTGTGCGGAGCGCCGTTGGTATGGGCTCACTGCCAACCAACATTTCGGTGGAAATCGAAGCCATGTTCGAGCTGGAATTGTAGATACGCTTTTCAGAAAAAGGTGGCTGAAAGCCAGACTCAAATACGGTCTATTTTGACCATATCGTAAGGCCAGGCGAGTTTTTCACAACAAAAACGTACTGAAAATAATCGGTGGTTACAGTTGGTGCCAATGTGTATGGACTCACTTTGGTGCCGGTTATACCGCCGGTTTTCACCAACCGAAGCGTTTGACGGTAGGGAGAATCGGGCGCATCGAGCTTAAACAGCGTTAGCTGATTAGCAGGACTAAGGTCATCGACATCGCTAAAGTTATCCACTTTGAATACGTTACTGTCGGCATTCAGGGCTTCGGTGTAGCAAAAGGTTTTACTGCCTTTACGCAAAAAAAACGGCAGGTGTTTCCGGTGAATCAGCATTTTACTGTCTTTGAAAAGTGTAGCTACCGTAACAACCCGACGCCCTGATTTAGCCAACAGCCCCGAGAACGTGGCTGATTTTCCGGTGCCGGCTTGTAAAATGTGCGCGTAGCCCCACAGACCATACAGTTTTTCGCGCGCCAGACCCATCGTTTTCGTCATAAACTGCGTCATGCGAAGGGCTACTTCGTCGCGGGTCAACTTATCATCGGCGCATACTAATAGCTCAAAAAACAATCGAACCGATAACAATTTATCTCCCAACAGTTGCTGATATACAGTTTCGTTGGCGGCAATGTCGGCCCGGATACGTTTGGTAAACGGCTGCGCTTTAAGCAGATTAAAGCTGTCACTCAGCACCACCAAACGCAGGCTGTCGACGAGAGGCCGTCCTGAAACAGGCTGGTTTATAGCCTGCATACTGTTTTTCAAGAGTGAGCAGGCAAACGCACCACGATCCTGAAACCAATCCACGCCGAGAAACCGAATCTGGAGGCTATCCGGGCGGGTTTTGTTGTAGGCCCTGATCGCAACCAGCTTGTTATAAAACTCCTGGTTCCCCCACTGCGACGTACCTGCGTTTGTTTGACGAAGGAAACCCTGAAACAGCGAATCGAGCAGTATGGTGTCGCCAACTTCCAGGTACTGATTGACCAGCGTTGCCTGGCCGAAGTCCATTTCGGCCAGGTAATACCGAAGCCCAACGCGCTGATTCAGGTGTTTGAGCAGGTCGAGGTCAATCGTTTGTGGAGCCGCGTAGCCATGCACTTCACCCAGCAGGAAGACGTCGTTCTGATAGAATGCCGAGTCGAACAAACTATAACTGGTATGTTGTCCTGGCTGGTATGAGATGGCATTTTTGCTCAGGTACGTTCTGAAATCCTGGGCACTGGCCGGATGAACGTATACCCAATTGGTGACCAGCAATATGATGAGTAGTGAGCTAATTCTCATGGGGGGGTAGCGGTTTATCGGGATAAACATAAAACGCCACGCACCTGAACTCTTAAAAAATGGGCTGTTTAGCAAGGTTTGGGGTGATTGGAAAGGCTTTAGTAAAGGGATCAGGGCACCTATAAGCAGAGCCCCAATCCCTTAATCCCCTAATCGACCAACCTTAGGGAAACGTGATGCGCCAGTAGTTGCTCCGTTCCCGGTAAGCCTGAATATCCCAGTTGCCAGGAACGGGAACACCATCCATGTAGGCTGGCCGCCAGTTCGATTCATTTTCGTGCCAGCGCGGCATATCCTGAATCACTCTCCTGACGGCCGCCACTAGCCTGGGGTTCGTACGCCCAACGCCCATATTCACATTAATAACCTGACCTACTTCATTGATAGTCAAGCCCATTGTAAGGATCATCGATTGGTTGCCGTCAAATAAAGTCTGTAAATTTTTCTCCAGGTACGTTTTCAACTCCTTGGGATTACCCGTGAATTTTACGTTCTGGTAAAAAGGCTCACAGGCTTGCTCATGTCCCTCGGGGTCGTAGCACAGGCTCTTCTTCAGGTTACCGTTCTTGTAGAGCTCCCTCCTTTTTATAGCCCCGTCATTATAGTACACGATGAAAGGGCCATTGAGGACATTCATATTATAATCGCAGGATAGATACAGCTTTCCATCCCCATAAAACAGCTTGGATGGCCCATGCCTGACGGCGTATATCCCGAACTGTAACCCCTGGTCGAGCATTTTGTAGTTATCGACCCGATATAGTGTACTATCTTTCAGGTACGTATCCACAATGAATATATCCTTTCGTTTTCCGATGTACGTTATCCGCTCATAATACTCGTTATGATTCTGGTACTCCACGGATGAATAGTCTGAATTGTCGACTGTAGACTGCGCGCTAACAAACTGCACCAGTATCAACAGCGGTAGCAGGATAATCGTCGTCTTAATGTGGATTGAAAAGATCATCTTTCGGATGAGTTGAAACGAAAATCAAAGTACAGACTTTACAGTAAAGTAACTAGCCGCTCATATAGTTTTAGCGGGTGTTAGCTAAAGGCAAAGTTCATAGATTACCACTGCGCTGGAGCACCGGAGTAACTTCATTCATTGCGCAGCCAGTTTACCTTTGCCGATTAACCGGTTGCCCGGCCACACTCGTACCAAAACCCTATATCCAACAAAACCACATGAAAATCAATGGCTTGAGCATCGCTCTGGCGATCTTATCGCTTGTTACCTTCAATCGGTGTAAGCAACAGGATACCGTAGCCGCCACACCCGGCGGGCCCACATCAACCACGGTCGTATCGACCACGCAGGCGGCTGGCTTTCAGTTTGGGGCCGACCTATCTTATGTGAACCAGATTCTGGATCATGGCGGCCTGTACATGGATCAGAACGAAGTGCGGAGCCCGTACCGCATCCTGAAAGACCAGGGCGCTACCGTGGCCCGATTTCGGCTCTGGCATACGCCGACCTGGACCAAAACGGTGTACGGCACGGCCGGTACGCAACTCTATAATGACCTTGCTGACGTAGAAAAAAGCATTCGCCTGGCCAGGGAGCAAGGGCTGCTGGTCAACCTCGATATTCACTATTCAGATGTGTGGGCCGACCCGGCCCGGCAGGACGTACCTACCTCCTGGACGGCCATCAAGACCATCGACGTACTGGCCGATTCGGTGTATCAATATACGCTGGGTACGTTGCTGCGGCTGAACAGCAAGGGACTGATGCCCGATATGGTCCAGATCGGTAACGAGATTAACTGCGGCATGCTCTACGGCAACGTACCCGCCAGTTTTCCGGCTTGTAACGCCTGTAAAAATCAATGGAGTCAACTGGGCCAGGTGATCAATAGCGGCATTCGGGCAGTACGCACTGCCTCGGCCAGTTCAGTCACCAAACCGAAGGTTTTGCTGCATGTGGCCGACCCGAAAAATGTGGAGTGGTGGTTCGACAACATAAAGACCCAGGGCAACGTGACCGATTTCGATGTGGTCGGTTTCTCCTATTATCCACTCTGGCACACCACCATACCGGTCGACAGGCTATCGGGAAGTGTAGCCCAGTTTAAAAGCAAGTATGGCAAACAGGTGATGATGCTGGAAACCGCCTACCCGTGGAGCACCGGCTACAACGACACCTATGCCAACCAATTTGGGTCGCAAACACCCATTGCAGGTTACCCGTTTACGCAACAGGGCCAGTTGGATCTACTAAAACTACTGACGCAGCAGATGAAAGATGGCGGCGGGTCGGGCATCATGTACTGGGAGCCCGCCTGGATTACATCCAGCATGAAAGACCTGTACGGAACCGGTTCGTCGTGGGAAAACGCTACGCTCTTCGACTTCAGCGGCAAACCAACGACGGGCATGGCGTACATGAAACAGGCGTACAAATAACAATTCAGCTCACTACACGGCTGGTGCCGTGCAAGACTTTAGCCATGCAACAACGACTGATCAATCCACTCATGCACGTACGAATTACCTTTTACGCCTCGCTCCTGCTCACACTAGTGGGTACGTCCCTTTTTGCGCAGAAATCAGCCGATGTCTATGTCGACAAAGCGGGCGTATTACGCTGGGGGACAGCCGGTGGGCAAACGCCTGGCTCGGAGGTGCAGGGCTTTGGCACCAATTATACCGCTCCGTTTGCCCACGCCTACCGCACCGCCAAACGAATGGGCATTCCGCTCGAAAAAGCCATCGATAACGACGTGTATCACTTCGCCCGGCTGGGGTTCGATTCGTATCGCGTTCACGTCTGGGATACCGAGATCAGTGATACGTTGGGCAATCTGCTCGATAATGAGCACCTGAAACTGTTCGATTACCTGTTGAAGCAGTTGAAGGACCGGGGCATCAAATTCGTGATCACGCCTATTGCTTACTGGGACAACGGCTACCCCGAACCAGGCGACAAAACACCGAGTTTTTCTACTAAATATGGCAAAGAAGCCTGCCTGACCAATCCCGACGCCATTAAAGCGCAGGAGAATTACCTCTACCAGTTCCTGAATCACGTCAATCCATATACGGGTGTCGCCTACAAAAATGAACCCGATCTGATCCTGTTTGAGGTCAGTAACGAGCCACACCACGGTGGTACGGCCGCCGACGTGACGACCTTCATCAACCGGATGGTGTCCTCTATGCGGCGGACGGGCTGCAAAAAGCCCATTTTCTACAATATCAGCCACAGTATTCACCTCGTCGACGGGTATGTCAACGCCAACATTCAGGGCGGCACGTTCCAGTGGTATCCAACGGGGCTGGGTGCGCAGCATGAACTACGCGGCAACCTGTTGCCCAACGCAGACCGGTACGACATTCCGTTCGCCAACAATCCTGCGTTCAGAAAGATGGGCAAGATCGTCTACGAGTTCGATGCGGCCGATGTGGGGCGTTCGTACATCTATCCGGCGCTGGCCCGCAGTTTTCGGGAAGCCGGCATGCAGTTGGCGCATCAGTTTGCCTACGACCCTACGTTTATGGCGGCCGCCAATACCGAGTACAATACCCACTTCATGAACCTGGCCTATGCGCCCCAGAAAGCCCTGAGCCTGATGCTGGCGGCGGCAGTGTTTCACCGGGTGCCGATGTATAAAAAGTACGGCGCTTTTCCACTCGATACAGCCTTTGACGCATTCAGGGTCAGTTACCAAAAAGACCTGGCTGAGCTGGTGACGGATAAGCAGTTTATCTACACCAACACCACCAAAGCCACGCTGCCCGCGCCCGACAAACTGGAACAGATTGCTGGCTTCGGCAACTCATCAGTTGTTACCTACGGCGGAAAAGGCGCGTATTTCATCGACCGGATCGAGCCGGGCGTGTGGCGGCTTGAAGTGATGCCCGATGCCATCTGGGTGCAGAATATATTTGGCCGCAACAGCCCGAAAAAAGAGAACGCCGTTATCAACTGGCGGGCCTGGCCAATGACCATCAACCTGCCCGATCTGGGTGCCGACTTCAGCGTTCAGCCAATGAACGAAGGCAATACGGGAAGCGGAAAATCGGCGGGCAACAGCCTCATCGTTTCGCCGGGAACGTACCTGCTCATCCGACAGGGTGTAACCACCAGACTAACCGGTGCCAGTCGCTGGAAGAACATCCGGCTTGGTGAGTTCACCGCGCCCGCAACATCCCTGAAAAAGACATATGTGCTCCATCAGCCTGTGCCCGAAGCTACGGCTGGCCAACCGCTGAAACTGGAAGCCAGCATTGTGTCGGTCAATGAACCCGACGCGGTCGGGGTGTATGTAACGGGCACTAACTTCTGGAACCAGAAAATAAAGCTGGAGAAGCAGGATGGCTACACCTACGCCGCTACCATTCCCGACCAGTACCTGCGCGAAGGCGCTATCCGCTACTACCTGACGGTGACCGAAAAAGGCCAAACCACCACGTACCCGGCGGGCCTGAACACCGCACCAACCGACTGGGATTTTTACGGCGAATCGCCTTATCAGGTACGTGTCGTGGCTAAATCGACGCCCATCACATTGTTCAACGCCCGCACCGATGCCGATCAGGTGAGCCGGACCTACCTTCCGGGCTCCGGCGTGATGCCAACAACCGAAGCCGGACAGGATGAACTGCGAATCAACGTCGACAAGCTCGCCACCACCGACCCCGAAGACAAAAAATCGCTGCCGGTCTACGATTACTCGATGCGCTACAATTTCACCCCGCACATTGCCGGTCGCCGCGCCGACCTGGGTACGTTCCAGAAGCTGGTTTTTCGCGGCCGGGCCCTCAACAACAAGCCCTGCACGGTGCAACTGGCCCTGATTTCGCGCGACGGCTCGATCTACGGCGGTACGGTTTTGATTGAACCAGCATCAGGTACGTATAGCTTGCCGCTGAGCCAGTTAAAGCCGGTCAGCTTCGTAACCTTGCCCCGACCCTATCCGTCGTTCCTTCCTTATTTCATCAACACAAATACCAGCGGTAAAGCGCTGAACCTGACGGACATCGAAACCCTGCAACTCTCTATCGGGCCAGGTATTCCAACCGGTCAATTGACTGAAAAACAGGGAGTAGGCATCGTTAGTGTGACGTTAGAATAGGTTTTATTTGGCTGAGTAGTGCTCCCATATCTCCAGGATATGGCAGCACTACTCAGCCAAATAAAACTTGTTAAATGGGCACGTTACAAACCAACCATCTCGGCGCTCATATCCCAGAGGCGTTTGGCGTAGAAGTTGTTCTGCGCGTCTTTGGTTGGCGTTTTCGGCTTGCTATCGTCAAAATATAGGCCCGTTACGTGATGTACCTGAGGCGATGAGGCGAGGTAGATGCTGGTGGCAGCACCCTGCTCGGGCGTTTTCAGAAACGGACGAGCCAAGCTGAGGACAGCCCCAAAAATAGCCCCGGATTCGGCCGCAAAATTGGTACTGACCGTTCCGGGATGTAAACTGTTCGACGTGATGCCATCATCGAGCAGCCGATCGGATAGCTCCCTGGCAAACAAAATGTTACAGAGCTTCGATTTACCATACGCCTTCATGGAGCCATATGATTTTGGTCGGGCCAGTTCATCGAGGCGGAACGTACCCGCCACCCGATGTGCTTCCGACGAAACCGTTACCACACGAGCGTCCTGCCCCTTTCGCAGCAAATCGAGCAGCAGGTTGGTGAGCAGGAATGCACCAAGGTGATTGGTAGCAAACGTGAGTTCGTAGCCGTCGGGCGAATACTGTTCTTTCTGGATGTACAGGCCCGCATTATTGACCAGCACGTCGATGTGGTCGTAGCGGTCCTGAATTTGGTTGGCGGCGGCCCGCACCGAAGCAATACTGGCCACGTTGCACTGCATCAGGTCGATATCGACTGTCGGGTTGGTCGCCTGAATTTCCTGTTGAACGGGGCGGGCTTTGTCAAGATTGCGGCAGAGCATAACGATGCTGAAGCCTTTTCGGGCCAGTTCCTGCGCCGTGATTTTACCAATACCCGAGTTTGCCCCGGTAATAACGCAGATGCGTGATGCTGCCATGCTGATTTTTAGTTAACGTATGGCAGGTAAACTATCTGGCTGATACAGTGGTTCTGCAAACGACAACGCCGGGCTTTTCCCGGCGCTCCCGAACATCAGTCCATTATGAAAATTGCCATTATTTCAACCTCGCCACGGGCAAACAGCAATACGCTTCGTTTCTGCAAATTCATCCAGCATGTGTTGGAGGAAAGTGGTCAGCACGAGGTGACGATCATTGATTTTGTTAACTACGACCTGCCATTTGTGGGTACAGCCTGGGTAAAACCAGACACGCTGACTCTTTTTCAACAGACGCTTGTCACGGCCTGGGGCGACGCAGATGTGGTCTTTTTTGCCTCACCCGAATACAACTGGACAGCTACGCCACAGATCATCAACGCTTTCAACACACTGGGCGGACCAGCTTTCAAGCACCTGTTTGAGAACAAAGTGTTTGCTATGGCGGGTACGTCCAACGGGCGGGGTGGCCGGCAACCCGCGCTGGATATGACCACCGTGCTGAACAAAGTGATCAGTTTTACCAATAGCTACTCGGTTGTTTCGCCGAAGATTTACGAATCGCACGAAACAGATAAAAACCTGGATGCCGATGGCCTGTTCATTGGTCACGAAGTATACGACCGTACCGCCCGCGCCTTCATCGACTACACGCTGATTGTTGCCCAACGGTGGCATGGCGTTACGGTAGACGCATAGGCACCTAAGCTCGATGCTGGTGATGCGCCGCTTACTTACCATTTTATAAGATTTGGCCACATGTGAGTGTATTACATGCCAGCGATTAAAATTTCAGAAAACATTATTTAATGGAACCGAACAAAGCGTAAATCCTTTATTAAGTCTACTTCATAAGTATAGTAGACTACAGTTCGAATCCATGAAGGTGTTAATGAATTTTTTTAATCGCTTTGACCAGCTCGATACAACGGTAAATCGGTGGCTGGTCGAAAACAGTAGTACGCTATTACGCATCTGCACGGGCGTCGTTTTTCTGGAATTCGGCCTGATCAAGTTTTTTTACGGCAGCAGTCCCGTCGAGGGTCTGGCTACATACGTACTCACGGGTGGTCTGTTAACCGGCGGTACAGCTACGCACCTTGTCGCTCTTCTGGAATGTATCACGGGCGCATGCTTTTTGAGTAGCCGTTCTATACGCCTGGTAATCTGGCTATTAGGCATTCAACTCCTGGGGGCTTTGGTCCCTTTTGTATTCTTCTCAAACGAGTTGATTCTCTCGCTATTCAATACGCCCACGTTGGTGGTCCAGTACATGCTTACCGAAATAGTGCTGGTAGCCACTGGCCTGTTCATTGCCGTTAACTGGAACAAAACCGGTTTGGGTCAGAGAAAGCCTGGACTAGCCTAAAAGCGTAGCAGGCAACGGGCGATAAATCGTTTAGTCTACTTTGTGCGTAGGTGAGGTGAACAAATCAATCAACGCTATGAGTACGCTGAACAACCTCTTCGATCGCTTCGATCGGCTTGATACCGCCCTGAATCGCTGGCTGGTCAACAACAGTATCGCGCTGTTACGTAGTTGCATGGGTATCGTGTTTCTAGGCTTTGGCATGCTGAAGTTTTTTCCCGGAATCAGCCCCATCGAAGACCTGGCCACGCGTACTACGGCCGTTCTGACGTTCGGCCTGTTATCGGGTCATTCTGCCATGAATTTCGTGGCTGCCCTAGAGTGCATCATCGGCATAAGCTTCCTCACTGGCCGTTTTCTGCGGATTGGGGTCTGGCTAATGGCTGCTCAAATGATTGGTGCCATGTCGCCGCTTATACTTTTTCCGGCTGAACTGTTCAATACGCCCATGCATGCGCCAACCCTGGCCGCTCAGTATATCATTAAGGACATTATTTTGGTAGCCGCAGGCATGGTTATCGCCGCCACCTGGACGGGTGCCCGCATTGTGGCCGAACCCGTAACGTTCCGGTCGTCGCTACGCAGGCGGATTCCCAGGATCCATCGGCATTTGCAACCCGCTTAACGAACACATAGCAAAAGCTACGTCGGCTACCTAATTTAGTAGCTGGCGTAGCTTTACGCTATTGATAGTCAGCTATTTTACGCCTTCACAGCGTACATTTCGGCTACTTTCGAGACGGCGAAGTCCACCTCGTCGGCCGTGTTGTACTTACCAAACGAAAAGCGGATATTTCCCCGGTCAGGGTCGAGACCCGGCAACGCACCCAGCACATGCGACCCCACATCTGAACCACTCGAACAGGCTGAACCGCCCGACACGGAGATACCGGCAATGTCGAGATTGAACAGCAGCATATCGCTCATGTCGGTGGCAGGCAGGCTCACGCTCAGCACCGTATACAGGCTCTTGTCCAGATCAGCCGAATCACCGTTGAAACGCACCCCGTCGATACTGGCCCGAAGCTGGTCGATCATGCGTTGTTTCAGATTTTCGATATGCCGCCGGTGCTCGTCCATCTCGGCGTAGGCAATTTCGAGTGCTTTGGCCAGGCCCACAATGCCGTATACGTTCTCGGTGCCGCCACGCCGGTTCCGCTCCTGCGAGCCGCCGTGAATGAACGGATGAATAGACGGCCGCTCGGTAGGACGGGCATACAGAAACCCAACGCCTTTAGGACCGTGAAATTTATGGGCGGCACCAACCAGAAAATCGACTTTTAGCGACTGCACATCGTGTTGATAGTGGCCCATCGTCTGCACCGTATCCGAATGCCAGACAGCGCCGTATTCCCGACACAAGTCACCAACCAGATTCATATCCAGCAGGTTACCAATCTCGTTATTGCCATGCATCAGCGACACCAGCGAGTTGGGATTTGCTTTCAGTAACGTACCCAGTTGGTCGTAGTCCAGGCGGCCGTGTTCGTCGACGTTCAGGAGGCTCAGTTTTATTTTGCCCGTTTTGGCCAGGTACTCCAGCGTGTGCAGCACCGCATGGTGTTCCAGCGGCGAGCTGATGGCGTGGGTAATGCCATACGTATCGATGCTGCCGCAGATGGCTGTATTATCAGCTTCCGTCCCGCCCGAGGTAAAGAAGATTTCGGCAGGGGCTGCATTCAGGAAAGACGCCACCGTTTTGCGCGCTTTTTCAATGGCCGAACGCACCACGCGGCCATGCCCGTGAATCGACGAAGGGTTACCAAAGTTGTCCTGCATCAGGGGCAGCATGGCCTCCAGCACAACAGGATCGAGCCGGGTGGTGGCGGCATTATCAAAATAAACGCGTTGCATAGGTCGTGTAAGAATCGTTCGGCAAAAGTACGAACACCCTACCGACTAACCGCAAAATCAGGTAACCAGGTTCAGATTCAGCCTCGTTACCCGCTAAAATCGACCGCCTCCCAGTAATGACAGGCGGTCGATTTTATGAATTCATGGTTACTTCACGGGTACTTTCAGTACGATAAAGTAGACCCGGTTTTTATCGATCGTGTTGGTAGCGGGCAAAATTTTTGCCACATACGTACCTACGCCGCCAATGCCAAAATCATCATCGTTGGAAACAGCCAGTAGCGTTGGCGTAATCAACGCCATTCCCTCCGCTTTGTCGTGCGGATAAACCGGCGAAATTTCGGTTGCCAGATCGAGGGCCAGCGACTTGCTTACCGGCACAATCCCGTTGGCCTGCAAAGCGGCCCCCGTTTTCAGTTCTTCCACCGTTTTGCCAGCGTACAGTTTTCCATTTGCGCCGTTGTTTGGATCGGAAATGTCGGTTGCTCCAGTCAGGTCAATCTTATACACTCGCTTGAACAAGGTGCCTTTCGTAGCATCTGTGCCATATTCACCATCACGTTCGAGAACCAGAAACGTGGTGTTGGTAATAGCCGTAATCTCGCTATTGGCCTGAAGGTTAGCCCGTTCGATAAGGTAGACATACTGTTTGGTTGCGCCGGTGGCAATATCGAACGTAAGAATCCGGGTGACCAGCGAACCAGCTACAGCAGCCGTACTGGGGTTATACAGCGGGAACTGCATAATGCCCACGAGCGTCTTACCATCGGGGGTGAGCGTCAGGCCTTCCATACCCCGGTTGGGTCGACGGGTGGCGAACACCATCGGAATTTTGCGCCCGCCAGTACCGCTGCCAAATGGGTTAATGCGCTCGATCGTGTTGCCATTTGCATCGAAGTGAACCAGGTGAGGCCCATACTCGTCACTGATCCAGAACGAGCCATCGGCTGCTACCGCCATCCCTTCCGAATCGATACCGTCGACACTGGTACCCAGGTTATTGCCCGACAGGTCAAGGGCTGTCTCACCCGTCCCGCCCTGATTGACGGGATTAGGCAGTCCGTTGAGTTTACCCCCCGCACTGTTTTTCAGTTCAATGATCTTTTCCAGAATCATCTGGCCATTCTTAACCCGGAATTTGCCAATCTGCGGCACGAAACCAGGCACCGCAAACACTTTGGAGTTCGTTACTGTGCCGTCGATGTTGGGCCCTCGGTCGGTCAGCATAAAAAAGGCACCCGGATCGTTGGGGTCAGCAGCAATGGCCGAGCCAAACCCACCATTGTATACCTGCACACCATTTACCGTCGCCAGCACATTGGGCAGAAATGTGTTCGGGTTTATAGCGTCAACAACAGCCGGAAAACCCGGTTCGGGCGATAAACGGTGGTCTATGCAGGAGGCAACAACCAGGCTAACAACAAGCCCAGCCACTACAGATTGACGAAGGGAGCGATTTTTCATTCAGATGAACAGATCATGAAGTAGATATGACTACAAAAGTCGGCCTCATATGTTACCTCAACATCAAGAAACCGCCCCCATTTGTAACTGGATTGTTAAGCTTAGGCAGTACACTCTCTACACAATCAAGCTGCTACCGGCTATAAGCTGATCATTTTTCATTCCATTCCCGGGTTTCTCAGGGCAGGCACACGACGGAGATCATCGGAGGCCAGCCGTTTCAGATGCCCCGTGAGCAGCGTTTTCAACTCATCATCGGGGCAGTATGTATGGGCCAGTCTGAACGCCTGCACTGCTTCCCGACGCGCCCCCCGACTGGCGTACAGATTACCCAATTCCCAATCGACAAAAAATACCTTCGGATTTAACTTCACCGCCTCCGCTATGTAGCGAATGGCTTTGGCCGTGTCGGGTTTGCTTTCCACATACAGCGCCTTAAAGCCTTGCCCCGACAGCCAGGAGGCCCGCAGATCGGGCAACCGGAATGTACCTCTGAACACCAGCAGGTTACCCATTCGGGCTACGGGTGTTGCTTTTTGAAACACCAAATAATCGTCGTTATACAGGTTGGGCGTCAGCTTATGCGTCGACGTTATGATGGTGCCGGTAATGTGATCTAACTGAAACAGCAGGCTATCCTGATTCGACTTTTCGCCAATCCAGTGCATCTGATGCCGCTGCTTTTCGGCTCGTGACATACCATACCAGATAAATGGTTTTTCGCCGGTTGGCTGCACCTGCTTTTTGTAATACTGCGTCAATTCCTTCGACCGCTGAAACAGGTCAACGCCTTCATCATTGAAGTACCGGTGGCTATTGGCCGACCCACCCGCCAGTTCGTTAAAGTATTCCCAGGGCCGCACCACTGGCAATGCCGATACCAGTGCCGCAAGCATCGCCATAGCCACAACGCCCCTAACCCACCCGGACGGGTTTTGCAACGCATAGTTCACGGCCAGCGCACCCAGCACTGCCAGCAGCGGCAGCAACGACAAGGCGTGCCGAACACCGCCGTAGGTAGACCCGCGCGCCAGTGCCAGCCAGAAAAGACCGGCCAGCAAGGCTAGTCCAGCCAACGGCAGTAACGCGGTGCGCGGCAATCGCCTGAGCAACAACAGCACCAGGCCAGCCAGCGTCAACAAAAGTAATCCGATAGGCAGTTTGGCGCCCCAGATACCGGGTGCATAATAGAACGGTGCCCGGTTGAAGGTCAGCTTACCAAAGGCAAAGGCCGAGCCAGCCCGCCCCTCTACTCCCGCCCTGATCGTGTCGGCTAGGCCCCAGATATACGAGGCCGGAGCCAGGTGCCAGTTGGCCATGCCGTGGAGCAGTGCTTTGTACAGCGGCGACCGTATGTCGTCGATCTTTGTTGCCAGCGGACGGTTGAAGAACTCACCCACCTCAATGCTATCGCGGTAGCGGAACCCGTAGAAACCCCAGAGAACCACCAGTGCGCCACCGAGTACCAGAGCCACCAGACCAAGCCGCCGCAGATAACCCGCAACCCTTCCCCGATTCGCCGCTACAGCGACGGATAACCCTGGCCCAGCAAAAGTCAGAACGACGCCAAACAGGCCGATTGCCACGACCGTAATAATAGCCGAATGTTTGGCCGCCAGCGTAAAGCCCAGGCAAACGGCCAGTAGCGCAAGATCACTGGCCCGCCACGACCGGAAAGCCACCACCGCCGCCAGTATGGACGTACCTGACAGGAGCGCCACGGGCAGATCGGTCATGACCACCGGCAGATGAGCCGCCACCGTAGGGTCGATCATCAGAAAAGCCAGCGTTGCCAGTGCCACAACCGGCCCCAGTACCCGACGCACCATCAGCGTAAAGGCCAGCAATAAGAGGCCATTCAGTGCAAACATGGCCGCGCGGGCCTGCTGCTGAATCGCATCCGGGTTATTTTTCAGGTATACCTCTTCTTCGGCAAACTTCCGCTCATCCGTTTTGTCCTGCAACGGCCGGAACGTACCCGGCTTATAGCCATTCAGCCACACCACTTCGCCCACCCAAAGTTTGGTCAGCGGCGGATGCTCCGGGTTAATACGAAACGAACCGGTTTTTACGTACGAAACCCCCGCCATGATGTGGTACGCTTCATCGAACGTATAACTATCCAGTCGCGTAGCCCAGTTCGACCGCACGATCCCGCCCGAGATCAGGGCCAGCGCAACCAGCCAGAAAAACAGCGGTTTTCGACTAAAGGCCCGACGCGGCTGAGCGACAACTCCCCTGTCAGCTAATCCTGGTACTAGCATAACAATGAACCCGTTAACGGTGTGGAAGGTAAATGCACTTCTGTTTTCAGGTAGACACAGCACCTTACCGCAGTGCTGTATCTTTTCCCAGCAGGTATTTATCCAGAAATGTCCGAATAGCCTGATAGGCGACGATTTCGTTTTCCTTTTTTACAAACCCGTGCCCCTCATCGGCAAACGTAACGTACTCGACCGGGACGCCGTTTTTTCGCACGTTAGCCACTATCTCGTCCGACTCTACCTTCAGCACACGCGGGTCGTTAGCCCCCTGAATCACGATCAGCGGTTTCTTGATTCGCTGTGTATGAAACAGCGGCGATTTGTTGTACAGCGCCAGCGAATCCTTTTCAGGATGGCCAATTTCCTTGAACATGGCATCACGTTGTGGGCCCCACCAGGCAGGCATAGATTTGAGCGTACGCAGCCAGTTGGCTACCCCGAAAATATCGACGCCCACCGCAAAATCGTCGGGCGTGAAGGTCAGTCCGGCCAGCGTCATGTAGCCACCGTATGAACCGCCCATGATGCCAATTTTGTCGGGAATAACGTACCCGGTAGCCGTTAGAAACTTCTTCGATTCCACGCAGTCGCGCAGGTCGGCGTCACCGTGTTTACGGTCATCGGCGGCGAAGAACGTTTTGCCATACCCGGATGACCCCCGGTTATTGACCGCCAGCAGCACGTACCCATTGTTGACCAGATACTGCACCAGCGGCGAATAATTCAAGCGCGTTTGACCACCCGGCCCGCCGTGAATCATCAGAACAGCCGGGCGCTTATTTGTGGGCGACGCATCTTTAGGCTTGTAAAGCAGGGCCGGAATCTCCATCCCGTCGAAGGATTTATACCGGATCACTTCGCCCGTTACCAGATCGGCCGGATCGATTTCGGGGTTGAGTCCCTGCACCAGCGATGTCGCCTTTTTCGTGGTAAAATCGTAGCTGAACAGCGTAGCGGGCGCGTTCGAGCTATTCACAAAAAACAGTATTCGCTGTTCACTATCGCCAATGGTTACGCCCGTTATGTCACCGGTTGGTAGGCCAGCCATTGCCACCGCCTGCCCGTTGCGCGTATCGATCAGCTTCAGCTCAGTGCGAGCGTCGTTATTGACCGACACCACCCGGTAGCGCCCTTTATACGAATAATAATCGGCCGAAATATCCCAGTTAGCCTTGTCGAGGGGCTCGCTTTTCCCACTTTTCAGATCGTAGGCCGTTACATAGGCAAACTCGCTGCCCGCATCGGTACGGATAAGCAGCTTCCTGCCATCGGGGCTAAATCCTTCCGGACTGTTGGCGACCTCGCCTTCGTGGGCCGTCAGCAGTTTAGTTTCTTTTGTCTGCGTGTCATACAACGCAACGTCGCTGTTGGTTGTGGTCACCACTTTGCTGAGGGCAACGTACCTGCGGTCGGGCGAGACATCGCCGGGGAAATAACCGCCCGGATTTTCGTACATCATTCGGGGCTTCATCGTGGCCAGGTCCATCTCAAACACATCGAATGCCGCCTTATTGCGGGCATTCGACTGGTAGTAAAAGCTTTTCCGGTCGTGGCTCAAGCCCGCGTATTGGTACTTGGCATCGGGGCCGGGCGTAAGGTCAGTTACGGCACCGTCGCGCTCGCGCAGGTAGATATGCGTCAGCTCGTTGCCTCCCTGATCGGCGGCGTAAAGAATACGACCGTCGGGCAGGTAGCCGAGCGTAAACAGTGATTCTTTCTTGGAGAACGTCAGTTGTTTGGGTTGCCCGCCTGCAAACGGCACTTCGTAGAGATTGAAAATACCATCCTGATTCGAGCTAAACAGCACCGTTTTCTCGTCGGGCGAGAGATCCGCCCCGTTAAAACGGATCGTTTTCATAAACTGCTCGATGGTGTACTGACGAACCGCTTTCACCGGCGGATCACCAGCCACCGACGGAGCAACGTACCCGATACTCAACAGCGCAATAACAGGCACTAAACGTAGCGACTTCATAGGATAACAGTAGTAGGATGAACGAGTTAACTAACTTTCAGTAATCTACTAAATGACGTATTGCCAGTCACCACCAATTTCGTAAGCGGTCAGCGTCATACAGGGCTGGCGCCCTGTATGACGCTGACTAACTTTGCTCAGCAAACGTCACCCCTTTCAGCAACCAGATGGCCGACCTATTTCTCGTCAACGAACAGTTCGAAAACACCAATTACACGAAGAGCAACCTACCAACCGGCGAGTATGAGCTTTGTCGATTCATCGGCTGCGACTTCACTAAATCTGATTTATCAAACACTATTTTTTATGATTGTGAATTCATTGATTGTCAGCTAAGTGGCGTAAAGCTGACAAAAACGGCACTGCGTGATGTTCGCTTTCGCAATTGTAAAGCCGAGAGCCTGCACTTCGAGCATTGCAATGATTTCCTGTTTGCCGTCAGCTTCGATACCTGCGTGTTGACAAAGTCGTCGTTTTACAAGCAGAAGATCAGGAACACGACCTTCAGAAAGTCGATTCTACACGAAGTCGACTTCATGGGTGCCGACCTGACCGGCACTGACTTCGACGAATGCGACCTGCGCCGCGCCGCGTTCGAGAATACCATTCTGGAAAAAGCCGATTTCAGAACCGCCTACAATTACTCCCTCGACCCTGACGTAAATCGCCTGGCTAAAGCGAAGTTTTCACTTTCCGGCGTGGCTGGCTTACTGGTTAAATACGATATTGAGATTGAGTAGTATTGCTTTAAAAAAGCAACATCCCTACCCCAACGCTACCTCACTGAGCACTGGCTTTTCGGCCGGGCGGCGCATGGGTTGCGGACTCCAGTAGGTCAGGCTGCGCCAGAGCCATTCGAACGGGCCAAACCGGAAGTATGTCAGCCAGATCGGCGAGATAATCAGTTGGACTATCCAGACGCTGAAGACGACGTAGTAGAGCTGGTAGTAGGCCAGTTTGCCGTAGTTACCCAGGCCGTATCCGTAGAAGAAAAGGGAACACACAATGCTGTGGGTCAGGTAGTTGGTAAACGCCATCTGTCCAACTGCCGTCAGTGCCCGCATGAGCCACGGCACCAGTTGCGAGCGATATACGAGCATCAGCAAACTTGCATGACCCAGCGCCAGTAACGCCCTTCGCAGATCATAAAGCGCATTGGGCGACACCCGGTACGTGTCAACGGCCAGGGCTGGATTCAGGTACGTTATGGCCGTGTGCTGCACGTAAAACCAACTGATGGGCAACCCGATACCGTAGCCAATCAGCAGGATCGTCTTGTACGTATCGGTCGGTAATTTATTGCTGAAGAAGCCCAGGCCAAGTAGCGCCATGCCCAGAAACATCATGCCCAGCATATCCCAGGCACCGTGGTACACGTACCAGATTTCGCTCCCCGCATTGTTGGGTAGCATGTGTTTAAACACCGAGGCGTAGTTGCCCCGCATCTCGCTCAGCGCTTTGGCGTCGGCTTTGGGGTCGGGCTTGGCGCGGGCCTCGATCCGCTCCCAGTTTGCCTTTTGTTCGAGTTGTTTCGCCGACGGTTTTTTACCCGCTTTTTCGAGCTTCGTTGCCTGCAAATAGCCCGACCGGGCCTCGCGCATCTGGCCCTGCCAGCCTTCATTTTTCACCACGCCAATAAGCATACAGGTCACTGCTACGCCAATCAGCCAGGCAGGTTTGAGCTTGCGAAACGGGTACAGCAACATGCCCATCAGGCCGTACATAAACAGGATGTCGCCCTGCCAAAGCAGGATATACGCATCGAACAGGCCGAAAAGAACCAGCCACATCAACCGCCGGTAGTAGTATTCCACCACCGAGGGGCCATCGGCCATTTCTGGTTTGTTGGTGGCAAAAAGCACCATTCCCGCTCCAAACAGCATGGAAAACAGCGCACGCATGGTGCCCTCGAAAGCCGTTCCGACAAAGGCAAACGCAAAATAATCGCGGCTTCCGGGGTCTTTCACCACCGCTGGCATGCCTGTTTCGAGGTAGCCAAATAGCGGAATGTTCATCATCAGGATACCCAGCAGGGCCATTCCCCGCACCAGATCCACGGTCTGGATGCGATCGGCGGCGCTTACGGGACGAGGTGCCTGCGTGTGTGCAGTAGCGACCGGCGGCGCAAAGGCCTGATCCATAGCCGTTTCGTCGGCTGGGTACGTTGGTAAGGGAGTAGTCATCAGAAGAGGTCGGTTTAGGATAAAACAGGCGTTGACGTAGCCAAACGAATCGGTTGCCTGCGGTTGTAGGTCAGCGATTTCCAGAGCCACTCCGCAGGTCCCAGTTGGAAACGGCGCAACCAGACCGTGCTGAATATGAGTTGAAACAGCCAGATCTCGGCCACGACCAGGTAGAGGTACTGCAGCCGGATGCTGCCGAAATAGCTCATGCCGTAGCCATAGAAAAAGAACGTGCAAAGCGCCGCCTGCAACAGGAAATTGGTCAGCGGCATCTGCCCAACGGCACCCAGCGCCCGACTCAGCAATCCTGCCCGGCCAGCCTGGTATAGCCCGATCACCAGCGACGCCCAGCCTACTGCCGCAAATGCCCGTTCGATGGGCTGCACCAGATCGGCCAGCGGCAACGTACCTGAACTGATGAGTTTGGGATAATCGACAATGGCCGCTTCGTAGGTCGGCAACGACAGCCAGGCCACCGCCTGACTGACCACTAATCCACCCAACGCGATGGCGGCGTATTGGCCGGTCGAGAATCGATTCGTGAAGAAACCCCAGCGAAACAGGGCCATGCCAAGTAGCATCAGCGAGGCGATGTCCCAGATTTTTCGCTGGTAAAACTGCCAGGCCTGATCATACTGAAACCTCGGCACCAGAAAGTCCCAGACATCGCTGTAGGCGGCCGAGCGGGTGGTGGCAATGGCTTTGGTGTCTTTTTCCTTGTCATACGCGATACCCTTCACCATGCCCTCCCAGGCCGATTTATCACCTTTCTGCTCGTCGGTGAGCTTCACTTTTTTGTTCTTTTTTTCCAGCGCAACCACCTTCTGATATTTAGTGAATTTCTCCCGTTGTTCGGTATAGTTCCAGTAGCCTTTTCCACTGAAAAAGAGCCCGGTAACGATGGCCGCAATCAGAAAGCCCCGCGCCGACAGCCGTTGTAACGGAAACATGAACACCGCCACGATGCCATAATGAAACAGGATATCGACGGGCGAGAGCAGGATGAACGCGTTGACGATGCCGAACACCAGCAACCAGAGGCTTCCCCGGATATATAGCTCCGGTATGGCGTAGCCTGCCGTTGTTTTGGGCCTGGCCAGAAACGGCAGCAGGCCGACGCCAACCACCAGTGCAAGCAACGGAGCCATCGCGTTATCGAGCAGCAGGTGCGTCCACTTCAGCAACTGATAATTGCCCCCATGCGGCCCCCGCCACAATTGCGTCGCCTGCGCCTGGGTAAGCCCGAAAGCGCGGATGCTCACCAGCAGCAGCCCCAGTAAGGCTACCCCCAGCAGCACGTGTCTGACCGTGAGCCGTGGCCCGGCATCGGGTTGCGTATAGTCCCGTTGAGCCTCCGGCAGCGAGGCCGGTTCAACAGCATAATCGGTTTTATTTTCCATGAAAAAAGAGATTGGCGAGAGGAACGGTTAATTAAGGATAAACCTATGAAAAACAATTAGTTATCCAAAACGAAAGCTGTAGGGTTGATTAAAAGGCAACTAACCTGTCGCCAATAGTAATCACCGGGGCCTGTTGGCTATCCTCACCTCAGTCGGGACAGTTGCATAGCCAGCGTGTCGCCGCGAAAAATACCTGATAGGCTCATCGATTTGGCCTTCCGGTCACGGATGACGGCGCGGACAGTATCTTTTTTCTCTCCGTAGGTAATCACCTGTAGCGTATTCTTCACACTGTCGAACTCATAGCTGCCCCGCAGGCTCTCGCCCGGTTTATACCGGTACGGGTTGGGGCTGAAGGCGCAGCCTTCCCAGCCAGAAAAATAGACGTTGGTCCAGGCCGTTGTGTCGCTGAGCCAGGCTGTTGCGGGCACCACCTGACCGTTACGCGTCATTTTTTCGACTTTCCAGGTTCCTTTCAGTGCTTTATCAGACTTGTCGGTGAGCACAAAGTAGTCGATCAGGGCGAAGGCCGCCACGATTGGCAGCAGGCGGAGACCGTGCTTTAACCAGTTGCCGCCCAGCCTCACCGGCGGCAGGTGATCGACCAGATCCCAGAAAGCAGCTTTCAGCCTGGGCACATCGAGCAGCAGCAAAAATGTGAGCGCCAGCGTGAAAATAACGGAGTTAAAAAAAGCGCCGGGCGCAATGCTGTAGAACAGGTTGATGAGCACGATATTGACCATCACAGGCAGCAAAATAATGGCGCCCAGCAACGTTGTCCGGCGGTAGAGCAGCAGGATGGAACCACCAATCTGAAACAGGGCGATGATGACGGCCAGCGTGTAGGAATAGCCGAAATAATACCAGGTCAGCCCAAATCCGTTGACCTCGCCCAGCGGCATATCGAGGCGAGAGCCGGGCGTTTGAAACTGCGTCTTCAGAATTTTCGCAAAACCATACGTTGAAATAGACAGGGCCAGCCAGTAACGAATGATGCCCTGTAGCCAGGCGTGCCGCAGACCGCTATCGAACGTACCTGTGGCCTCGCGCCGGTGCCAGAACCAGCTATACACAAGGCTGACCAGTAGCGCAATGGCAACAGTGCCGATCAGAATGTATTCGAAGATGTCGCCGTTTTTTTCCCAGAACGTGCGGGGTAGAAGTTCAAGGGAGATCATCATCGTGCTCAGTACAGCGATGGCGGTCAGCAGGCATTCAACGAGTTTAAAAAACCAGGTGGTGCGGAAATACGGTGAGGCAGGCGTCATACTGTGAAGCGGTTAGGGCTTTTTAACGATCGGCGCCAACAGGGTCGATGCTTCGGCTTTGTCGTGCATAGCCACCACCGTTCCGGGTTTTGGTTTTATACTATTGGTCGTTACGTCATTCTGGAGATAAACTCCCACTACCAGTTCGTCTTCTTTACCTTTTCGGTAGGCAAACGTCAGGTCAAACGGCACCATCGTCTGCTTTCCCACGGTGGCGGGTATTTGCAGGCCGGTCACCAGGGTGCTGATATCGGTAAACTGGGCATCGAAACACTGGGGACCGGGGCACGATTGAATCAGATACCCCTTATTTACGGGAAACGTCGCTTTGTTGATCCGCGTGAAATAGCCCTTGACGGCGTAGGTGATTGGCCCATCCTGACCAGCGGGCGGTGTTTTTTTAGCCTTACCAAATGGCAGCGTCAGCGTCACTTTTTTAGGCACCACACTCCCCAGCAGTTTCCCGTCGTTGCCGATGAAATCCAGCCGGTCGAACCGGAATTCGCAGGCAAAAGGCCGATCCAGCCCATTGGCCATCTTACAGGGTAGATTCAGCGGCGGGATCTTCGGGTTTTTCGGTACCTGAAGCGTCAGGTTTTTCGGGTTTGTGAGCGTAGCCGACAAAGGTTTTTGCGCCTGGGCAGCCAGGGAGCAAACGAGCAGGATCAGGATCAGGATTTGCTTCATAACAGCAAGTTTAACACAGATTAATAAGCTGATTTACAACCAATTGATTTATTAGGAGACTACGTCCGCGACGTTGGAAATTGCTGGCGTTACTGCTTGAAATCGACGCCAAAATACAGGCTCATGGCGGTTTCGGCGCGGTCGCTTAGCTTATTTATGGGCGACTGAAACTTACCGAACGTGACCGGATTGGCTATCTGTATGTACCGGATGGGTACAATAAGGGCCGGCGACCCTGTGGTTGGGTAGGGCAACGTCACAATAAAGGCGTACTCCTGAATGGCACCGGGTAGTTTTCCAGGTACGTCGGTAAACGTGTGGAGTTCTTTCAACTCCGAGGGCGTACTGGGCATATCCACCGTGGCTGTACTAATGACATACTGAGCCGTGGGAAAGGCCGGTTTGTGTACCCGGCGATACCGGAGTTTAAACAGATAGCCCAGCGCAGCCGACTTACCATCCGGCGCGTCGACGTCGCTCGACGCCTTACTTTTCGGTAGCGTAAGGTTGGAATTACCCGGCGTGAGCTTACCTAACGTCACCCCGTTTTTTCCGACGACCTCGATCTCGATCAGGGCAAACTCACAGGCGTAGGGCCGGGGCTTGCCATTGCTCATCAGGCACGATTTCAGCATTGGAATTTTCTGCTTCGGGTCAAACTTAGCGGTCAGGCTGCCGGGATTAGTCAGCGTGGCCGACAGTGGTTTTTGAGCCTGAGCAGAAAAAGACCCGGCCAGCATCAGCACCAGGAATAGCGTTTTCATACTGATGCGGAGATCGGTCATGCCACCCACGCAACGCAGTTGGGATTGACAAGCAGAAAAGGAAAAGGGTTGGCCCTGGCCCATACCGTAAGTCGATTAAGAAGTGAACAGTTATGAATGACCCAAAGGTATTGAGTTGACCGATAGCCATTTATCGGATATCCATATGACTTGAGCCAACGGTAATCAGGGTCCGCTATCTATTCCATCGGCACCAGTTGGTAGTCGTTCACCGTGTTGCCCGTTTTTCGACTTTCGGCGGTGCGTTGCAGGGGCAACGTAGCTGGCGTTGGCGGCGTGGTGATGTAGTATTCAATGGTGCCGATGGTATTGCTCGGAACAGGCTTCAGGTTTTCCAGAATCAGGCGTTTGTTATCGGGCGAAACGGTCCACGTACCCACAATCGTTTTGCCATCCCGGTCTACCAGCGTCACCTTCTGCGGGTCGGTCAGGTCGAGCCGGAAATTAACGTACCCAGGCTGCGTATTGGCGCTTCCGCCCTGCGTATACACCACCTGATCGCCCTCTTTTACCACCTGCGCTTTCCACACTTTCCCGATCGCCAGCGGCGCAGGCTCCTTCGGCTGGCAGGCTAGAGAGAGCGTCGAAGCAACTGAAAACAGCAAATAGTAAACCGCGCGGCGGACCGCAGTACACTTTTTTAAGGTATCCATATCTTTTTCGTGAATCGGTTCTTGTCGGTATCGAGGCAAAGTACATAAACACCACCGGGCAGGCGGGCCACATCGTACTGGAACAGGGTACCGCCGTTGATGCGGCACTGGTCTGTCAGTTGTTCGCGGCCATCGAGGCCAATCACGCGCAGTTTCGCTTCCTGAAACTGATTCCAGTTCAGCGTCACGAACAGTGTGCCATGGTCGACATGCGCGTATATGCCTTCGGGCAATGGCATAGGGCGCACCGAGATGATCGCCTCCGGCGTTTTGGCAAAAGCGACATTACTATTGCCCGATTGCCCAAACGAATTTGTCGATCGAATCCGGTAGTAAAACGTAGTCAGTTCGGGCAGGTTGACGTCGGTGAATGCGGTGGCCGTACCCGGCAATGGCTGGCCTACTTGTGTAAAACTGCCCGTCGGGCTGGTTGCCCGCTCCACCACAATGCTGGTCGGGTTATTGGCAATCGCTCCCCAGGTCAGCTTGATCTGATCGTAGTCAAAAACCTTCGCATCCAGATCAGCCGTCGTTGACGGCACCGGCAACGCTGGCGTGCTGGTATTGGCAGTAACCCAGACCGAAGGACCGGCACTGTTCACGGCCCGCAACCGGTAATAGTAGCGTGTGTTGGGCGACAGTCCGGTATGCGCGAACGTCGTTACATTCGACGTTTGCGTGGGTAAGCTCGTCCAGGGGTCGGCGTTGGTAGCACTCCATTGCAAGTCAAATCCTGTTTCGGTGAGGCTATTATCTTTCCAGCTCAAATTGATAACCGATGTTGACGCGGCATTCGCGCCGAAATCCGATGGTGGCGCGGGAGCAGTAAGCGGTGGCGCCTGCGTGCTGGTGCAAACAGGACCCGCATAGGTCGATTTTCCCGCCGTATTAACCGCCCGCACCTGATAGCAGTATTGGGTACTGGCCGTTAATCCGGTATGTACATACGAGGTTTTGTCGGGCCCAACATCGGCGATCTTGGTAAACGGGGCTGTTTGGTTAGTAGCCTGCCACACTTCAAAGCCTGATTCGTTGGTACTATTATCCGTCCAGCTCACCGTGATTTGCTGGTCGGGACTGGTTGGTCCGGCCTCCGCTTTCAAGCCGGATGGCGCAGCGGGAGGCGTCAGCGGTGGAGCCTGCGTGATGTCGTTGGCGATGTTCGACCACTCGCTGGGCAGTGCCGCACCCGTCACACTGACCAGCACCGCCCGCACCCGATACCAGTAGCGCGTGGAGGGGTTACGCCCACCGTCGGTTTTCTGTTTCGTATCGGCGGGAATGTTGGCATCCACGTTTTCCCAGGGGTCATTGCCTGTCAGCGACCGCTGCAATTCAAACCGCGTTTCGTTCGGGCTGTTATCGGTCCAGGAAAGGGCAATTTCAGTGCTCGATGTAGCTGCTGCTTTCAAATCGGATGGGGCGGCAGGGGCCGTAGCAGGCGGGGCCTGGGTCGTGTTGCAAAGCTCATTGGTGGTGCGGCTGTTGCCCGCCGTATTATAAGCATACACTCGGTAGCAATACTCCGTGCTGGCGTTCAGCCCGCTATCGTCGTAGCTGATGGTGTTCCGGTCAATCGTTTTGTGTGGTTGCCAGGTACGTTTCCCGTCGGTACTGCGCTCAATGGCAAAATTCGTCTCATTGTCGCTATTATCTTTCCAGCGGAGCGTAATCTGTTTATCATTAATGACTTGCAAAGCTAGTTCCGTGGGCGGGGCGGGCGCTGTAACGGGTGGAACCTGAGTCGTGGCGCACTCTTCATTGGTGGTCCGGCTGTTGCCCGCCGTGTTGTAAGCGAACACCCGGTAGCAGTATGGCGAGTTAGCACTCAGGCCGCTGTCGTCGTAGCTGGTGGTGTTCCGGTCTACATTTTTAAACGGTTGCCAGGTACGTTTGCCATCCGTGCTGCGCTCGATAGAAAAGCCCGTTTCGTTATCGCTGTTGTCTTTCCAGCGGAGGGAGATCTGTTTATCAGTGATTCCTTGCAGCACTAGTTCGGTGGGCGGGGCGGGTGTCGTTACGGGCGGGGCCTGAGTTGTATTGCAAAGCTCGTCGGTAGTTCGGCTGTTGCCCGCCGTGTTGTAGGCAAACACCCGATAGCAGTACTCCGTGCTGGCGTTCAGGCCACCATCGTCGTAGCTGGTGGTGTTCCGGTCTACATCTTTGTGGCGCTGCCAGGTACGTTTCCCGTCGGTGCTCCGCTCAATTGCGAAGTTCGTTTCGTTATCGCTGTTGTCTTTCCAGCGAATCGTAATCTGTTTATCGTTAACGACCTGCAAACCCAGTTCTGTTGGCGGGGCCGGAATGGTAACGGGCGGGGCCTGCGTAGTGGCACACTCTTCACTGGTTGCCCCACTATTGCCCGCGGTGTTGTAGGCAAACACCCGGTAGCAATATTGGGAATTGGCATTGAGCCCCCCGTCGTCGTAACTCGTCGTATTCCTGTCCAGCGTTTTATGGACTTGCCAGGTACGTTTACCATCCGTACTACGCTCAATAGTAAAATTCGTCTCGTTGTCGCTGTTGTCTTTCCAGCGGAGGGTGATCTGCCTGTCATTAACGACTTGCAAACCCAGTTCCGTTGGCGGGCGGGGAACGGTGACGGGTGGAGCCTGGGTTGTTTCGCACCGCTCGTTACTCGGGTTCGACAGGGTGCCATTGTATTTTGTCTTTACCCGGTAGCAATACTGTTTACTAGGCGTGAGGCCATTATGCTCATACTGGGTGGTGCCTACGCCGTTGACTTCATCCAGACGCGTATAATTACCACCCTGGTTATCAGCCACTTCAATGTAATAGCCATTGGCAAATGTAGACGGGCTCTGATCCCAGTTGAGCGTAATTTTCTGCGATGAGTTGACCGTCAATCGCAGATTGCGCGGTGGCTCCGGTATCAGTTGAGCCGTCGTAGCGCATTTGATTTCCGATACAGCATGGCCACTCTCCTGAATCCGGTAGCAGTATTCAGTACCCGATGGAAGGCCCGTATCCGTATATTCACCACCGTCGGCCAGGGTATTGAACGACTTATCCCAGGCCCCGTTTTGGCCCGTCCGGCGTTCAATCGTGATGCCCGACTCTTTCCCGTACCGATCCCAGGTGAGCTTGATGGAATTGGTACTTCCATTGGCGTTAGCCGCGAAATTCCGAACGTTACTCGCCGCCTGCAATGTAGTCTGGCAGGCGTTGTTCGAATACTCCGAGGTTCCCTCTTGAGGGTCTTTAGCCCGCACCCGGAAGCAATAGTTAACGCCGCCCGACAGGGTGGTGATCTTATAGCTGAGGCTACTGTTTCGACCCGACGATTGTGTGTTGATCACCTGCCAAGTACCACCTGCCGCCTGCATTTCCAGTTGATACGTTGTGGATAATTGTGTGTTCCAGGTCGCCTTTATGTCGGTGGCGGTCACCTCCGATAGTGTTGGCGCGGCGGGCGTTGGCGGGGCAGCTTTGGTCGTGCCGGGAGTGGTGTTCGAGTAGCCGGTGAACGTTGTGCCCGTTTTCCCTCTGACCTGATAATAGTATGTCGTATTGGAGAGCAGGTTCTCATCGCAATAATTACCCACCGCCAGCGTACCCCCCGCCACAGCAGCCGACTCGCCAACTTTAGTAAAGCTACCACTGCGTCCGTTTGGTGAGCGTTCGATTTCATAGACCGTCGCCGCCGTTACATTCGGTTTCCACTGCAAACAGATAGACCCGCCATAGGTCACGTTGACGGTCAGGCCGGTTGGCGCGTTGGATTGCGCCCATGCCCTGTCTGCCGCCAGTAGGGCGGTCAGCAGCAGGACTAGTTGATAAAGTCGGTTCATGGCTTCAGATGCGTGTGGATTTACCAGTTAATACCAACAGGGTCGGTAGGGTCACTTTCGCGCTTGTCGGGTTGCACGGCCACCAGCGTATAGAAATAGGAAATACCGGGCGTCGCGTCGCGGTCAACGTATTCGGTCATGCGGCCGGGCAGCGTGGCTATGAGCCGGGGTTTGGTGGTTTTGGCGGTGTAGCGAAACACCTGAACACCATCGAGTTGCTGATCCAGCGGCGTGCTCCACGATAACCGGACGCCTTCCGTGGTTGGTATTACACCCAGCCCACGCAGGGGCAGCACCGGTGCCAGTTCGCGGAAATAAGGCGATGTAGCAGCACTGAATGCACTTTCAACGGCATCGTTCCGCATGGCCTTCACGCGGTAGGTGTAGGTACGTCCCCTCACCACGCTGCTGTCTGCCCAGGCGTTGCGGGCGCGGTCGGTGCCTGTTTGGCGGTACACTTCCTGTTCTTTTTGCCCGTCGACGGTCCGGTAAACAACGTACCCGGTGATGTACCGGTCCAGTTCGATCATGTTGTCCCAAACCACCAGTACGCCCCGTTCCTGCGGCAGCACCACCGGGTTGAGCGGCGTAGCTACGCGGTTGGGCAAACGCAGCGGCGAATACACCTCGTTGCTCATCGGGCTCACGTTGTAGCTCGTATTCAATGACGCCACCGCCCAGCGGTAACTAAAGCCAACGGGCAGATTTGCCACCGCCACCGCCTGATGCCCCGACGTGCCGGTAGCCGAAATCAGGCCGGAGTACTGCACAAAGGGCGTTTTCGGGTCGGGCGAATAATAGAGGTAATAGCCCCGCGTGTCGGTGGCGGTCCGGCTCCAGTCGAAATGCAGTGAATCGGGCGTGACGCGCAATTTCAGGAACGCCGGGGCCGTGAGGTTGGACCGGTACGCTTTCACCATGCCCGATACCTTCACCGAGGCGGGCAGTTCGTCGTAATAACCGTTGGGGCGAAGCTGGTAATAGTAGCTTTCCACCGGTTCCACATTAGCATCGAAATACACAGTATCGCCGGGCAGAGCGGTGGCCACGCGGGCAAACGGTCCTTCGAACCGATTGCTCCGCCACACATCCACCGAGCGCAGGTCTTTGGTCGACGACAGCCGCCAAGACAGCCGGATGGCCTGCTGCTTTTCAGCACTTGCCGCCCTGAATTGGGCGATTACGGGCAGCGCATCGCCGCCGCGCAGGTTGGCAATTGTCAGCGTATCAGACGGTTGCCCTTCGTTGCCCAGAAAATCGAGCGGCGTAACGCTGTATTGATACAGCATTTTACGGCGCACGTTCCGGTCCAGAAAGAAAACGAACAGGCTATCTTTCTTTCCTTTCCGAAAACCCCATTCAGCCGGCACGTCGGCAAAATCGGTCTGGGCATACGCCGCCCGACGTACCCGCAAACCCGCCAGCGTAGGCACCGGTTTTTTCAGCCAGTAATGCACCTCGACCGTAAACCCATCGGCCCGATACCGAAGGCTGCGGGGCGTAGTACCAATGCGTTCGCCGACTGTTCGGCCCGGCATGGTGACGGGTTTGGTGCCCCGTCCCGGTGCCGTTTCGGCTTCTTTCAGCCCTTTCAGGCGGTATTCGTAGGTACGTCCGGCCACGGCCGAAGTGTCGAGATAACCTACACCCAGGGCTTCCAGCACCTGCGGGTTATAGCCATAGGTGTAGAGCGAATCCGTAAAATCGGCCGCCGAAAAACGCTGGAACAGCACCACCGCCATCGTATCCGACACTGGACTGTACAACGGATTTTTCGCCACCAGCGACAGCATCCGTACCCGTAGCTCCTCCGCCGACCGGGGCGCATAATCGCTCACCGCCACCCGTTTCCAGTCGCGGGTGCCACTTTCCGACCGTTCCACCACAAATCGTGGCCCGCGCAGTTCCCGGCTCGCCTGCACAAACGCCCCGTACCGGCCCGTTTTCACGTTCGGGAATTGGGCAACGGCAGGAAGGGTTAGGAGGAGCAGGAATTGTACTAATATTGCCGCCTCCGTAACACGGACTTTAGTCCGTTTTTTAATAGCCTTAAAAACCAATAGAATTCTATTTGCCGCTTCCATAAACAGTCTGAGTAGACGGACTGAAGTCTGTGTTACATATTCGTTAGCTACCTGTTTCATTGGGCTGGCGTGACGGTTTTGCAGATTTCGGCTTTACAGGCGTTGAAATCGCAGGTGAATTTTGGCGAAGCGATGTTAACACCACCGCCAATCTGATACGACACGTTGGGTATGCCCATACCGAGGCAGAACCCGATTTCCTGATCGGTGCTGTAGGAGTCAATACCCAGATCGACGTAGAGTTTAGCCTTGAATTCGGCCGACAGTTTCATGTCGAACGCCATGCCAACGGTTTTGCTGGGTACGTCGTAGCTCAGTTCGGCCTGCACCGCCCCGTCAACATCGACAGAGCCCGACGCGGCAATGTTGAGCACCGATCCGTAGGCGTAGTAATGCACACCCGCGCCCAGCCCGGCCCCAAACTTGAACGCACCATTGTCGTAGTTGGCGAAGCTGTAGCCGTCGATGTAGCCGTTGAGGCCCATCTTCACGTTGCCGACCACGAAGCTTTGCTCATACGAGAAGTTGTCGATCAACGGAATCGGGATTTGGCCGTTGACGAATACCCCTTTAAAACCGGTGTCAAATGCGCAGGGCAACGCTTTTCGATGTGTGTTCTGGAACAGAATCGGCTCGGCATCCTTGAAATTAGAACTGGTATAGAAGCCCAGCATCAACCCCGCCTTCATCGTGACCGGGATAATCAGCGGCACGTCGCGCACCGTGGCCGACGCTGCCAGGTAGAAACCCGCCGGGTCGATCACCACCTGGGCCATGCCCTGCTCCACGGTCATCGTGGGCGGCAACGGCATATTGGGCGGTAGCTGTAACGAACCCGTCAGGCGGCTGTTGGCCATATCGAACTCCAGCGAAAGACCCGAAAAGCCTTCTTTGCCATCTTTCCCTTCGGTTTTGCCCAGCCCGTCGGCCTTGATTTTCTGCCCCTCGGCCCGCACCGCGCCGTAGTTGGTAAAGCTCATCCGGTTCACCTCCTCGGCAGGCAGCATGGTAAAACCCGTTGGAATGCCCGAAAACTGAAGTAGATTCCATTGCCCGTCTTTCACAATCTGCTCGGCATACACCTTCGCAAAACGCTTGCTACCCAGCTCCACAGCCAGCGGTTTAGCCTTAAAGGCATTGTTTTTGATCGGCACCGCCACCAGTAGCTTGTCGAAATCGGGCGAAAGCGGGCTGTTCAGGTCCACGTCGCGGTCGTGGGTGATGTAGGTGCCGCCACCGGGCCGCACCGAATGAAGCAGCATCATGCCGCCTTTGGCGTCGCCCAGTTTCAGCTTACCGGGTTCCTCCACAAAGCCGCGCATGACCAAAAGGCCATTGGCGAGATACAGGGCCATTTTTTCGCTCTTGTCCGGGGCTACGTCGCGCACCGCCTGGAAGGCCACCTGCCCTTTGGTATCGATCTTGAACTCGTCGATCATCACCGTTTTCAGGGCTACATCACCTTTCCCGCCGGGGCGGTAATACACGAAACGTACCTGCCGGTCTTTGGGCGCGTTGGGAATGGAGGTACTCATGCCCGCATCGAAGGCGAAGTAGTCTTTTCCCGTTTCAATGGTTTTGGGACGTACCTGAATCACGTTATCGAAGAAGGCAAACTCCTTACTGGCCGCACCAAACGTAAGCACATCTTCGCCATTATCAAGCAGCGAAATGGTTTCGAAATCGAGGCTGCTGGTCAGACCCGGCAAGCCCGAATCAGCCCCTAAACTGGCGGCTGTCTGGCCCCCGACATTGGGCGTGACCACCACCGACCAGTGGCCTTTCATGTCGGAACCGGTAGCGGCATCGTAACCGAAAAAGGCTTTTCCCTTCACATTCAGTTTGGCAATACCGGCCAGTTCAAGGGTTTTGGCAGGAGCAGCTTCCAGCTTAAGGAAATCGGCGCGAAGATTGAACAGCGAGATAGGTACGTCGACTTTACCCGTTTTCACGACGCCCTCGGTGCTGTAGAAACCACCCTGTTTGTAATCGAGCGTCCAGTTGCGGACTTCCACACTCCAGTTACCGCCCAGTTTGAAACTCAGCGGCGTATCACCCGACTTGGCGTCGATGGTATTGTTTTTCAACACTAGGTTACCCACTGTCACGCTGACATTTTCGGGCACTGCATCTTTAATGGTGCAGGTGAGCGTGGGGTTCAGGTGAATTTCGTCGCCTTTCAGTCGTGACCCCTCCACGCTACTGGTCGCCGTGAAGGCCAGCAGCTTCATCTCCAGCGGTTTACCGTTGGCCTGGCTCAGTCCGAAATTGGTGCGTTTCATGGGAACAGCCCCGGCGTTGAACGCCACCACCTCGACGTTGTTACCCCGGCGATTGTCCAGGTCGCAGAGGTAAAACTGCCCTTTTTGGTAGCTAAACAGGTTTTCCGAGAAGTTAAACGAGTTGTCGATCAGTTGCGCTTTGGCATACACCACGCCCAGCGCGCTTCCCTCCTTTCTGACGATCTTGAACATGCCCGTGTTGTAGCTGCCTTCGGTGGCGGTCAGTTTCACGTTGTAGCGCGGCACCTGACCAGGCTTGTAGACCTTATCAAAATACCCCAACTGATCGAGAATGCCGGTTTTCAGCGTCACGGTATTGTCGACGGGTTCGCCCAGCGTGGCATCGGCGGCGGAGGGCTTGAACAGCACCTTCTCGAAACGTACCCGCACGGTGGGGTCCATGATGGCAAACGGTCCGCGCTCGGAGCCGCTCAGTTCCACTTCGCCCGACACCTCGACCTGCCCTTTACTAACCTCTTTCAGCGTTTCCACCTTGACCGGGAAGCCCCAGATGGTGGCAATCCTGAATTTGCTGAACGGTTGCAGCGTCAGCTTCAGCGACTGGCCGGTAGTCTGCGGCAACGACTGCGCCACCGACACGCCCACGTAACTCTGCCCCGGACCCGTAACCACATTCGTATTGATGGCAACCGGCTGACCATTCAACGTACCGCCTGTGCTGCCGCCAACTCCCAACGAGGTAAAGCCTGGTTCAGCGTAGGTCGCCTGCACATTCACTGTTTTCAGCCCCTTTGGCACCGACAGGGTAAACGCGCCACTGGCGTTGGTAGTGGTGCTGACGGGCGTCTGGGCGTTGGCTCCCATGTCCACAAACACCTCGGCTCCTTTCAGTGGCGTTTCGGTGCCATCGGCCGCTTTAGCCACTACGTTGCCCTTGATCAGATTGGCCTCATCGAGATAAACGATGGTCTGCGACTTGACCGTTTTCGACTCCGTGTTCGTGACTGAAATGATCTTGGTCACGTACCCAGGCCGCGACACTTCGACAAACAGATTCTCGACCGACACGTTTTTGAACTTCACTTCCAGCGACCCGATTGCCTCGCTGGGGCCGAATTTGTAACCGGCCTCATCCCGGCCAAACAACCGCACATAAGCCCCGGCCAGCTTTGTATTGCTCTGGGTACGTATGTCGAACAGCAGCCGGTGGTCGCGCTGGAAGATGGGAATTTCACCGGCTTTAATCACAAATCCATCTGGCTGGGAGGGATCGGGTGCCGGTTTCGGCAGATTTTTCACCAGCCGATACTCGTTGAAATAGCTGATATTGACCGGAAAAATCTTGAGCGAATCAACTTTATTCCCTGGCCCGTAGACAGTGAATCCCTGTTTACCAAAGAGCGAGTACGTCTTGAAATAGAACCCATCATCGACCTGCACGTAAGCCTCCACTGACGGTTTTGGGCTGGCATTCGGGTTTTCGGCCAGCGCGTCAGCATCCAGCGTCGAGCCAATGATGCGGGTGTTGGGCTGCATCAGAATCCGGGGGAAATAGGCATTCTGCCCCAGGTTCAGGTCGCCCAGTTCAATGGTGGCATCTTTGGCGGGTGGCAGGGCAGCGCCTGCGTCTTTGTCGGAATAACTGTCAAAGACGTACCCCGGCGCAGCAATCGACAGGAACGCATTCTTCAATACGCCGGGCTGAATGGTAACCCAGCCGTTGGGGTCGGCGTTTGCTTTATGCATACTGACAGCACCAAAGAGGGAATGGACTTTCAGTTCTACGGTGGCGGCATTGATGCCCTGCGTAGGGTTCGTTTTATCCACCACCCGCACCCGCACCACGGGCGGCCCCGGCACCAGGTAGCGTTCTACGAGATCGGAACTGAAGTTGGCGTAGTTATCGGCAAAAATGGGCGTGACCGTGCCTCCCATCACCACCTTCGCATTGACCTTGGTTGTTTTTAGCTTATCGCCTATCCAGTAACCCGTTGCGTTCTCACAGCCTTCGTCTTTCGTATACACATTGTATCCCAGTTCTTTGAATGGGCTTTGCTTATAAGCCTCTGCCGTAGCCTGATCGAGTGGGCCCAGAATTTCTGAATTCAGGCAACCCTTACAGGCTGGTTTGCTGGCGTAGAGAACGGCCGTGCAGTTGATCTGCTGCATGCCCTTGATGACTTTACCCAGTTTTTCAGCCTGGGCTTTTTGCTCAGGTGTTGGCGTAATCGTGTAGGTAGGCCCCCAGCCTTCGGTTAGCAGCGTGGTTTGGGGCGAAAGTTTGTAATTATTCAGTCCGTCGGGGCTGGGTTCTACGGCCAGCAGGTAGGCATCGTCTTCGCCCTGCGCCATTACCATGCGGGCAAAACTTACCTTGCCTTCGGCGTTGGTCTTTTCTTTGGCCACCACGATATACTGATACGGGTTATTGCCAAACGCTCTTTTCTCGGTCAACCCCTGCCCTTCGTCGAGGGGCGGCCCGGTGTAGGGGGCCATTGGGAAACTGCCTTTGCGGTACGCCCTGAGCGCATAAACCACCACGCCCGATAGTTCCTGCCGCACGCCCGCCTGCTGTTTCAACACCTGCGAAAGACCCGTGGTATCGGACTTGATCTGGGCCTGAAGCGTGTAGCTTTTCACCCGCGCCGTTACGTCGCCGAAGTCATACGTTTGCAACGGCTTTAGCTGCTGCCCCGGTTTGTCGCCAAACGTTTCTACCGGGCTGGCGAAATAGGGATTGTCGACCACCACGCGCAACGCCCGCTGATAGACCGTTGAGGCTACTTTGAACTCGCCGGTTCCTGATGGTTCAGTAGCAGGTAAGTCGCCGAGTACCAGATCTTTGGTCATTTTGGCGGCGAAGGCAAACGAGCCGTCGCTGCTGGTGACGGTGGTAGCCAGCGTAGGACTGATTTTCTGGTGAAACTCATAATACGGCTGGGGTACGTCGGTCGTAAATTTGCTGCCCGTTACGTGCGTGTCGCGGTACACCACCTGCAACCAGATCCGTGTGTTGCCCATCGGCTTTTTGTTGGCCGCGTTAAAGCCACTTCCCGCAAAGGCGTAGGCTAGTTTACCCGTAAACGTCACCGTCGGCGGAACGGTGGTCGTCATGTTGACGGTGTAATTTTCGGTGCGGGCCAGCGCGGGCGAGAGGGCTTCTTTGGGCGCACCGATCGAAAAGCCATCCGCATCGGGGGTCTGGCCGCAGTCGGGGCAATAAATACCGTAGCCATCGCTGGAGATATACCGGTAGAGCAGCCGGTCGATGCTGGTTTTATAGGCGTTTCCGTCCAGTTTCAGCACACCCGCGCCAATGAACGTATACCCCGCCGCTTTCAACTCTTTCAACGCCGATTTAACAACCGGCGATGCCTTATCCGACCAGTCACCGCCACTCCCCGGTACGCTATAACTGGGCTCTATATCAGCCAGATTACCAACACTGGCGGCGTTCTGTGACGTACCTGCCCCCGTCGCAGCCGATTTGCCCACCTTACCGCCTTTGGCCTCTTTGGTCGGTGTAGCCACCTTACCTGTATAATCGGCCTGGGTCGTTTTCGCCACGTTTGTAGAGGCAGCGGCGGCTTTCGCGGATCCGCCCGTCACCGCCGTTTTTCCGGCATTGCCCGCCTTGACCGTGTTGTCCATCGCCGCTTTTTGCAGGGCGGGCATCTGATCGAAATTACCTTCAACCGGCAGCCATTCTTTTTGGGTATAGGCATTTGGCTTCCTGAAAACGATCAGCGTTTTTCCCTCCAGATTGACGTTGGGCGCGTCGGGCCAGTTTTTGTACGCCTGCCGCGCCGTGAGGGTTAGGCGGTATCCCCGCGCCAGCGCCACAACGGTGCCCATCTGGAAATCGCCGACCTGCTTATCCGAAAGCTGGAACGTCTGGTCGGGTTGGATCAGGTAGCCATTGCCCGGCACAATCCGGTAGCGGGTGTAGCTGTAGGTAGTGTCGGCCACGGGTGCGTCGCCTTTACCTTTCTGGCTGATGGGCTTGCCCACGATCGTATCAACTGCGTTGATGAACTCGCGGGGAATAGCCACGCGGAAGTTGCCGGACGCATCGGTTCTGCCCACCATGATCGTTCCTTCGTAGCCATTCGGAGAAATCTCCCTAACCATCACCGACGTACCTGGCAGCACATGGGCCGCACCCGCTTCGCCCGGATACCGGAACGCCAGCGTTCCCCGCACCACCACGCTGTCTGATTCGGCCCCCACGTTCTGTTTACTAAGCGAGAAACTGCGCGGCTCAGCCGAAATAGGCCCCTTCGGCAAACCATACTGCGTTCGCTGCTCGTCGGTTAATCCCAGCAGGTCGAGGGTGGCTCGGTAGGTACGTCCCACCTCCAGTATATCGGGCAGGTCTTTCCGCTCAGCGGTGAAGAACGGCGTTTTCACCGCTTGGCTCAGCACCACGCCTCCTTTCTTCTGCCCCTGCGGCAGTTTGGTCAGGGTCAGTTTGTAGCTCAGCGACGATGCACTGAGGTCGGTCTGTTTGGCTTTCGCCAGTTCGGCCGGGGTCATTCCTTTCAGCAGGGCCATCTGCGCGGCGGGATCGGCTGGTAATTTACCAGCTACCGCCAGAGCCAGTTTGGGGTCAAGCTGCCAGCTTATGTACAGTGGCGTTCCTTTCCCCAGCGGCACCACTGGCAACGCCTTACCCTTTGGCGCGGCGGGCGTTATAAACGACATAAAATCGTAGGTCGGCTCGGGTCGGCTGATTGCCTGCAGCACAACGCCGTACTGAAATGAGCAGACCGGACTTTTGCCATCGTTCAGGAAATTGGTCTTGCCGCTAATGTCGCGGGCCTGCACCCGCCAGGCGTATTTTTTACCCGGAATCAACTGCGGCTGAACAACCGAGTACAGGAACGTGCTGGTTTTCAATCCCTTCACTTCTATCCCTGATTTTGGCAACACCACAGCGTCGATAAACACGTTCGGATCAGATGTTGCCAGCGGCAGTTCCACAATTCGTAGTGTGTAATCGACCATCGCGGGCGATACCCCGATGGGTGGCGTCCAGGTAAAAACGATATTTTGCGGCGTCAGGGGCTGCACATCGCTGTCGCAGAAAGGCGCAATCAGGATTGGCGGCTCAACGGCTTTGATCGGAAACGGCGGCGAACACCCCAGCGGATTTTCGGGCGAGAGCGGACGGCTCGTGGCGTTATCGAAGGCCCGGATGCAGAGCTGGTAACTTCCTTCCGGCAGCGGCAGCCCTTTATACAGGTTCGCCCGGTCGAGGCCCTGCACGTCAAGCTGACTCAGATCGAACAGGCCCGACAGGTCAGCGTAGGTAAGCAGTCGATTCTGGAACGGTTCGAGCGTGAGTGGCACAGGCGGCCGGTAATTCGATACCGTCTGAATTTGCACGCCGTTGTCGCCCGTTACACTTCCCTGCAAGCGCACATTCAGGCGGTTGGCCGTTGCGTTGCGCACAAAAATCTGTACCTGTTTTCCCGCCCCGGCATAGTCCTGGATGTAGGCGCTGTAGGGCGGTAATACGCTAATGTTAATCTGCACGTCGTTCTGCGCTTTCAATGCGAAGGGCGCGAAAAGGCCAACCACAAAGGCACAGAGTATACGGAGAAAATAGACGGTTTTTTCTGACAGAGGCACAATCCTTTGTGTACTCTGTGTCTCTGTGGTGAAACCTTTAAAAAGAGATGCCATAGCCGAGGTTGCCTCTGAGTTCGTTGAATTTTTGAGCTGCAATGCCGGTGTCGGTATTGAGGTAATACAGCGTTGCGTTGAGCGTTTGCCGTTTGGCCACCTGATACGTACCTGACAGCGAAGCCGTTAGTACTTTTCCCGTTACGCCCAGTTGCTGGTTGACCAGGTAGCTTACATTGGCCGAGGTGCTGATTTTATTTTTCAGAAAGGACTGGTTTACGCCCAGCGTTGGTCCGTAGAACCGCACCGTACCGTCGCTGGTGGGTTGCAACGTGCCGGTGCTGTCGGGCAGGCCGAGGGTAGCAGCAACGGGCAGGTTCGTTTGGGTGTACGTCAGCATACCGGTCAGGCCCCATCCGGTGGTCGTTTGCTGATAAGTGTAACTCAGGTTCGCGTTCAGGTTCGTGTTTTCCGTCTGCGCCGCCGTGTTGCGGTTCAGGTCGCTGAGTTGCTGGCGCGTGGCGGTCAGGTTCACCGATTGCACTACGTCCGTTTTCTGAACCGTATACCGCAGGTTTACCGTAGCCGAAAAGTTGTTCTGTGCCAGCCGGAGCGTATCAATGATCGGCCGTAACCCCGCCTGCTGACTGATGCCATAATTCGACAGTTGCAGATCGAAGCCAAACTTCGTAGCCGGGTTATAACTAACGATCAATGAACCAATTGACCGCCCCGTCCGTGCATTTCGCGAATTAGCCAGGTTGTCGAGCTGAACACCGTAGCTGCCCGACAGGCGGAGTTTGTTTTCCAGCAGGTTCAGCGTGGGTGCAATGGCATAGCTTTCAATATCCGACTGGAAATAATACGCGCCCATTGTCTGAAAATTGGGATCGATTCGCTTGTACTGTAGCTTTAGCCCGCCCCATTTATCGCGGTAACCGATCGAGGCTTGTACCGCCTGCGTGAGTTGCGTGCTGAGGCGCGGCGTGTATAATTTTCCGAAGAGCCGCACTACCGGATTGGTCCCTTCAGCGGCCACTTCCCCCGCCCGCACATCCCGCGTATACGCACTCAGCGCGGCATCGACTTCAACAGTAACGTACCTGACAATCAGCAGCCTCGACGTAACGCCCACAACCAGGTTCTCGGCCGGTGTTACCGTCTGCGTAGCCGACTGTGGCACCGACGCAATCGACGAGGAATCGTCTTTGGCGCGGAGCATCGTGAGGTCAATGTAGTTATTGGGCTTGCCATAACCCAGCTTCAGGGCGTAGCCGGTGCGCCCGTAGCTTGGCAGCACATTGGCATCGGCCAACGTACCTGAGATCGCATTGTTAAACTTTCCGTAGATGGCCCCCAGCCGCAGCTTACCAGGGTTGGCCTCCACGCCGCCGCCCAGAAACGTGTGACCCGCCAGCGTGAAGGGCGAAAACGTAACATTGCGATAGCCACCATGTACGGTGAGCCATTTGTAAGTGGGCGACAGGCCAAACTGATTGAACGGCTGTCGAACGCTGAAACTCGCGCCCTGATTGCCGAGCACGGCCGTGATGGGAATGGAAATACCCTGCGGCAGGGAGACGGTCACCTGCCCACTCAACCCAAAAGGAGCCGTCTGGTTACGCGCCTGGATACCATTGGCGGTGTAGAACCCGGCGTAGGCATTCAGGCCACCCGACACCTTCACGTACTTAGCCAGTAGCGAGGGTTCCTTGGAGGCTGGTGCATCTTGTCCGTAACACGAACCAACGACGCACCAGCCAAGCCAAAAAACGGGTGTGAATAGAAACGATTTCATTAGACAAGGCGTAGATAGATCAGCCACTTAACTGACTCAAAACTACTGCGTTACGCCCCCGGCCACAATCGGATAAATGTATGATATGGCTAGACAATCACCACGCCTACCCGCGTTAACTCGCTATATATCAACTAATTACATTGGTAAGCCTTCTGAGGGCGTACGTAGTTCTACGTATCGGGTCACGTAGTTGCAATCGGGAAGGCTACCTAGATTAGTGGCGCTGTTAGCCGTACGTTGGTGCCCCGGCCCGGCACAGAGTCAATCTGCAACTGTCCGCCAACTGCTTCGGCTCGTTGCTGCATACTTTGCCGACCTGTTCGGTTGTCGATCTGGTGTGAATCGAATCCAAGTCCGTTGTCGGTAATGGTTACCTTCAACTGACCATGCTGCTGCTTTATCTGCACGTCAACGGCAGTGGCTTCTGCATATTTCAGCAGGTTATTCAGCGCTTCTTTCAACACGAAATACAGGCTCTGGCGCAAGTCCATAGGCAGATGACGGTCGTGCAACTGAGGATCGACGTGTAACGAAAACGTGATTCCCTGCGCTTCCATCAGCGGCTGGGCGTACTCCTGGATCCGCAGAATCACCCGTTGCAACGAATCATTGCCGGGATTTACTGACCAGATAATTTCATCCATCGACTCCAGCGTCTGCCGGGCATCGGCATGGATTTTTTGAACCATTCGTGCGGCAGCGCCGGTGTTATTAGCCGTTAACTGAGTGCCGATGAGGCCACTCAGTAAGGAAATACTACTGAGGGTACTCCCAATCTCGTCATGCAGGTCATGCGCAATGCGCTGGCGCATCTGCTCCCGAATCAATGCCTGCCTGAGCCGACTCCGGTACAGATACCAGGCTGTCAACGCCCCCAGCAGGAGCAGGATCAGCACACCAACCGTTATCAAAGCTTCGCGTTCCAGTTGGGCTCGGTCGGCACGGGCTGTCAGCAAGGTCAACTGTTGTTCCTTTTTCTGCGTCTCAAAACGCGTCACCATTTCCTGGGCGTGCTGGGCCGCCTGCACGGTAAACAGCGAATCGTTCAGTACGGCTTTCTGGCGCTGATAACTGTATGCTTTCGCGTAGTCGCCCTGGTCAGCGTAGAACGTCGCCAGCGCCTGAATACGTACCCGCATGCCTTCCGCATCGTCAATCTGACGCGCCAGCCTAAGCGACTCCTTCAGGTACGTTTCACCCAGACCGGCCTGTCCAAGCGCCGCGTACGCCTGCCCGGTCACCCAATCGTTGGCCCCTAGCTGATCGAGCAGGTTATCCTGTTTAGCCAGTTGGTCGGCGCGTTTGAGGTAGGGTAAGGCTCGTTCCGGCTGGCGGAGCATCACGTACATTCGGCCAATGTTGGTCAGCAGATCGGCCGTGGGGCCGTGGGCATTGCTGCGTTCGGCAACGGGTAGCGCCGCCAAATAATGCTGTAGGGCTTCGTTGGCGTAACCTACACCCAGTTCGCTCAGGCTATCGCCCAGGTGATTTTCGGCCAGCACCAGCATGCGCGGTTCCACTTCGTGCTGAGCCACGCTGAGGGCCTTTCGGTAGTACACCAGAGCTTCTTTATTCCTGCCCATCACCTTCAGCACGTTACCGGCTCCTAAGTAGGCAGGTGTAACGCGAAAGGTCAGGTTGTTTGTCTCGGTGAGTCGTATGGCAGCCAGGTAATATTGAAGGGCTTCGTCGTACCGGTGTACGCTGAAATAGAGCACCCCATGCAGGCTGAGAGCCAACTGCCGTTCCCGGGGCAACAGCCCGTACTGATTCACCAAAGCCAGGGCTTTCTGCGCAAACGGCAGCCCTTTGGCGATCTGATCCTGGTAGTAACAGGCCAGGGCCCGGTAATACATCACGTTGAATTTCCCCGGCGCATAGTCGATCCGGCTGGCCAGTTTATTGGTTTCCGTCAACAGCGAATCGGCCTGGCCGAACTTCGAGCGTTGAAGCAGTTGCCAGACAGCCTGGGTCTGGGTACGTACATACGCGGTATCGCGGTGGGTTGAGGTCCGCAGTTGACTTAGCAGTGAATCGATTATCTGGCTATGTGCAGTTACGGGCCAGCCAAGCAGCAGCAGCAAGACCCAACTAATTTGTCGGGAACGGTAAACAGGCGTCATAGATGGTCAGCGCAACGCAATCAAGCCTGAAAATATACACAAATGATCTGACTATCAATAATGTCCGGTTTTCATCGCCTTGGCTACCGCCTCCGATTTTGAGTTGACGTGCAGTTTCTGGTAGATATTAACGATGTGGGTACGTACGGTGCCCATACTGATGTGGCAATGAGCGGCAATGAGTTTGTAGCTATCTCCCTCGACCAGCCGCAGCAGCACTTCCCGCTCTTTCTCCGTCAGGTCAAACGCGTTGAGACGGGTCGTTGGGGGTAACACGCTACGGGTTGGCGGCTGTTGAAAGACCGTCAGCATTTTGGCGGCAATCGTAGGCGTAATCACGGCACCGCCCGCTGCTACATCACGCAGCGCATCGGTGAGGCGATCGGCGGGGGTTTTCTTGAGCAGGTAGCCCATGGCTCCCGCCGAAACGGCTTCGAATACCGCCTCCGGCTCTTCGTGAACGGTGAGCATCAGCACGCGGGGTGGTTTGGGCAACTGCTGAAGTAACCGTACAGCCTCAATACCCGACCGGCCCGGCATGTCGATGTCCATCAGCAAGACGTCGGGTTTGTCCTGCAACACCGTTTCTACAACTTGCAGGGCATTGTCATAGGCTCCCACCGGCAGCAGGTCGTTGGTGGTATCGAGCAGTAGCACCAGCGTCTGGCGCAGCGAGTCATTATCGTCGTATAGAGAAACCCGGATCATGGCAGGCAGGGGGTGTAGGCCTTACAAATGTAGGCAGTTGAACAACGTACCTGTATCGGATAAGCATATGATATCGTTAAATTGGACAAAAACCCGTATCTTTGCGTCCCCGCAAAAAGGCCACTCCCAATTTATAAGCTGATGGTCAGCGGGATTAAGCACAAACAGGCAGCTACTACGTACTGCACTTTTCAATGAAACGAGATAAAGATAGTAACGACCGCCGGGATGGTAAAGGTCGTCCAGAAGGCCGTCGGGATGACGCCCGTGGTGGAGTCAATAAAGGAGGTAGCCGCCCGTCATTTGGTGGTCCACGTTCAGGCGGGTCAGACCGCCCGGCCTATGGCGATCGCAAGCCATTCTCAGGCGGTGATCGTCGCGAGGGCGGATCAGACCGGCCAGCCTACGGAGACCGGAAGCCGTTTAGCCGGGAAGGCGGATCGGACCGCCCATTCGAGCGCAAGCCATTCTCAGGCGGAGACCGCCGCGATGGTGGGTCAGATCGGCCAGCGTACGGCGATCGCAAGCCGTTTGCTGGCGGAGACCGCCGCGACGGTGGTGACCGCCCGGCTTACGGCGACAAAAAGCCATTTACTGGCAGCGACCGCCGCGACGGTGGGTCAGAACGCCCAGCCTACGGTGATCGCAAGCCATTTAGCGGCGATCGCAAACCATTTACTGGCGGCGACCGCCGGGAAGGCGGATCAGATCGGCCAGCCTACGGAGACCGGAAGCCATTTAGCGGCGATCGCCCGGATCGCAAGCCATTTCGGGACGGTGGTGATCGCCCAGCCTACGGTGATCGGAAGCCATTCAGCCGCGATGGCGGATCAGACCGGCCAGATCGCAAGCCATTTTCAGGCGGTGACCGCAGAGAGGGTGGCGATCGGCCAGCCTACGGAGACCGGAAGCCGTTCAGCCGCGAAGGCGGATCGGACCGCCCATTCGAGCGCAAACCATTTACTGGCGGAGACCGTCGCGACGACCGGCCAACGGGGCCACGCGAAGGCGATAGTGCCCGTTTTGATCGCCGCGACCGGACCGAGGGATCGGACGACCGGCCAGCCCGCAAACCGTTTGATCGGGACGATCGCCGCAGTAACGGCCCACGTGACAGTGGCGCAGAACGTCCATTCGAGCGTAAGCCATTTACTGGCGGAGACCGGCAGGAAGGTGGCGCAGAGCGTCCATTCGAACGCAAGCCATTCAGCCGCGACCGTGACGACAATCGCGAAGAGCGTCCCCGCTTCGAGCGTCGCCCTGAAGGTGACGAGTCTGGTGAACGCCCGGAACGTAAGCCATTCAACCGGGATGACCGCCCAGCCCGCGACCCGAATGGGCCGGCCCGTCCACGGACAACCGGCACCCGCAAGCCATACAGTAAGGATACCGACAGCGGCGAGGAGAAGCCATTCGAACGCCGGACTGGCCGTTATGAGAAAGCGCCGACCTACAACCTGAATGCGATGCGGGACAACCTGCCCCGCTCACGGAAAGTAGCCAAGAACCTGGATCGTGAACGCGAAACAGACCCGAACTCGATCCGCCTGAACCGGTATATCGCCAACGCGGGTGTTTGCTCACGCCGCGAAGCCGACGAACTGATTGCCAAAGGCGATGTGCAGGTGAACGGCAACGTAGTAACCGAAATGGGCTACCGCGTGAAACCGAACGACGTTGTCAAATACGGCAACAATGTGCTGAACGCCGAGAAACTGGTGTACGTGTTGCTGAACAAACCCCGCGACATCATTACGACAACTGAAGACCCTGAAGAGCGCGCTACCGTACTCGACCTGGTAGCCGATGCTGGTCCGTTCCGCCTTTACCCTGTTGGTCGCCTCGACCGCAACACCACGGGTCTGCTGCTACTGACCAATGATGGCGAACTGGCTGGAAAGCTGACTCACCCGTCGAACAACGTGAAAAAGGTGTATCAGGTAGAACTTAACAAGCCGATCACGGAAGAGCATTTCGAGCAGATCCGCAATGGTATGGACCTGGAAGACGGCCATATCAAACCCGACGATCTGGCCATTGTTACGCCTGACGCTCAGGTAGTTGGTGTTGAAATTCACTCAGGCCGTAACCGGATCGTTCGTCGGATGTTCGAGTCGCTGGGTTATGAAGTAACGAAACTTGACCGTACCGTTTTTGCGGGTCTAACCAAGAAAGAGTTGCCACGCGGTAAGTGGCGCTTCCTGGAGCCTAAGGAAGTGGTGAAGCTGAAGTATCTAATTTAAAAAAAGGCCCCGCCCCGTTAAAGAGGGGGCGGGGCCTTTTTTTAAACATTATAACTACATTAATAGTTGTAAAACTAAAACAATAGTCTTACGTTTGACTTAGAACGACCCGGACTACCACCATGAGAGAATTGACTAATGCCGAAGAAGACGTAATGCGCGTATTGTGGCGGCTGGAGAAAGCCTTTGTCAAAGACATTCTGGCCGAGCTACCTCCGCTCGATTCAACTGGCGAAAAACCCGCTTACAACACCGTATCGACCATTATTCGCATCCTGGAGAAGAAGGGTGTAGTAGGCTACACGGCCTATGGAAAAACGCACGAATATTACCCGCTGATTACCGAAGATGCCTACCGCCGCTTCCAGACCGAGCAGTTGATGACCAATTACTTCGACGGGTCGCTGCAAAAACTGGTGTCGTTTTTCGTAAAAGAACGGAACGTGAGTCTGAACGAAGCCGACGAAATTATTCAACTGCTCAATTCGCGTGACGGCTCCGCTAAGTAACGCCGAAACGTCGGACCGACCCAGCCAACCCTTAACCCCTTGATGCTATGACACCGCTTGTCGATTACTGGCTGAAAGCTAACCTGTTTCTGATTCTGTTTTACGGCTGCTACGTCTTGTTGCTCCATCGGCATACGTTTCTGACGCTGAATCGAACGTACCTGATGGGGTCGCTGGTGCTGGCATTTGTGTTGCCGCTTGTGCACATTCCGGGGCTTTCTTTCCCGTGGCCTTGGGAAACGTACGTACCTGAATACACAGCCGCCCCGGTGGCTACCCTGATGGTGGTTGGCGGCGCAACCGCTGAAGTCGAAGCGCCCCTCCTGCCCAACTGGCCTGTGCTGGCCCTGTGGCTCTTTGCCCTGGTGGCGGCTGGCTTACTTGTCCGTACCGTTTTGCGCTCGGTTTCGCTGCTGCGGGTTATCCGGCAATGGCCCGCTCAACCGCTGGACGATCACACGCTGGTGCTGCCCGACAATGCGCAGACGCCTACTTTCTCATTTTTTCGCTACCTGGTGCTCAACCCCGAAGACGCCCACACCGAAGCCGTTCGGCAACATGAACTGGTGCACATTCGTCAGAAACACAGCCTGGATGTGCTCTTACTGGAAGTGATTCATGCCCTGTGCTGGCTCAATCCCGCCTTGTTCGGCTACCGGCGGGCCATCCGGCAGGTACACGAATACCTGGCCGACCGCGACGCCACCGCCCAATCGCCCACGGACGATCGCGACGCCTACGCCCGCTTTCTGGTCAGCTACGCCTTCCACCTCCCGGCCGGAATGTCGGACTACGACAGCCTGGCGCATTCGTTCGGTCCCGACCGGCCCGATTCACCAACCCTCAAACAACGCATTCAGATGCTTTACCAACAACATACCCGCCGCCGCGCCCTCTGGAAATACGCGCTGGTGCTGCCCCTGACTGCCACTCTGCTGGCTATGACTACTAAGCCTGAACCAGCGGATGAGTTGCCAACGGAGGTGAGTCCGGCCACGACCGTACACGTGACAGGCATTATAAGAGACCACGTACGGAAACCCTTACCAGGTGCAAATGTCGTTGTTCTGAATGGACACAAAGGCACGACAACGGATATCAACGGGCAGTTTACAATCGATGTACCCGGTACAACCACATTGGTTGCCAGTTTTGTAGGTTTTCAGTCAACAGAAATTATCACTCCATCAAAGGGAAATTATACGGTTTCGTGTGTGTTAGAGCCACAGGCGGTTGATGGCACCACAATGCCGATAAGTAAGTTACCTGAGTCAACGACTGTACCGGCCCCCGCTGGTTCAAATGAGGTTTTCACCGTTGTGGAACGTGCCCCCGAATTTCCAGGTGGCTCAAAGACGCTTTACAAATTTTTGGGGGAGAACCTTCGCTATCCTGAAGAGGCACGTAAGCAGCGGGTGCAAGGAACAGTGTTTGTCAACTTCGTCGTCAATACAGATGGTTCAATTGACCAGATTCGGATATTGAAAGGGATTGGCCGAGGTTGCGATGAAGAAGCTGTGCGGGTTATGTCGATTATGCCGAAATGGATTCCTGGCCAGCAAAACGGTCGTCCTGTAGCAGTTCAGTACAACCTGCCCATCGCCTTTTCGCTGAGTGATACGAACGTAGAGCCGAACGTACCCAGCTCTTTGCTTCTCCAACTAGATAGTTCGTCGAAAGATAATTCGTCCAGTCACAACACGGGTGTCCTACGAAATGATCGTATACAGTTTAACGGCGCCCCGCCGTTGTACCTACTTGATGGTAAAGAAATTACACATGAGGACATGAACGCCATCAACCCAAATACGATCCAGTCCATCGACGTGCTAAAAGATGCCTCGGCCACGTCACTCTATGGACTCAAAGCCAAGAATGGGGTAATTAAGATCACGACGAAAAAAGGCGCTGAAGCAGAGAAGAAAAAGGATCGGTAGCAATAAAACGATATGTTGCCTCGTCTATGCTTGTCTGTAGGTACGGCCACAGCTACTAGACTTTCTAAAAAGAAAGTTTACCTTGTGCCCACGATCCTCCTTTTTGTGACTATGAAGCCTTCTCGAAGCTTGTGTTTTCTCGTTTCCTGCTTGTTGTTCGGCGCTGCGGGCGTCCAGGCCCAGTCAGTTATGGTGCCGATTGGTCAGATACAGGACGCACGGTCCATCAGTCTAAGCCGTTTGCACGCATTGACTTTGTTACCCAGTCGATTGCCCTCAGCGGCTATTCGGACCGATCTCCAGCCTTCCAACATCTGTATGTGCAGTTGTGGACCTGTGAAACCGGAAGACCAGCCGTTGATCACTGTAGACGGAATGGCTATCTCTTATGACAGTCTACCGCGTGGAATAAACCCGAATATGATTCAGGCAATAGAGGTTTATAGAGGGAAAAAAGCAGCTAGATATGGCAATAAGGCTGTCAAAAATGGCGTGATTGTCATTACGACGAAAAAGGGTCTATAAACGTCATCGTCCCCTGACAGATGCCAAGCTACAGATTCAGGTGCGTTGCCGCTAGCTCTCAATTTTTGTCTTTGCCGGTAACGGTGTCGGCTGCCAGTTGATCATGGCTTTTGCCAGGATACTCGCCACGATCAATTGCAGGGCATGATACATCATGATCGGTAGCAACACCACTCCAACCGCCGTGGGCGGAAACAGCACCTTAACCATGACGCTACCCTGCACCAGCGATTTTTTGGACCCGCAAAACAGCGCCGTTATCCGGTCTTCGCGGCTAAAATGCAGCAGACGGCTGACGAGAAGTACAAAGCCGAATACCAGAAAAAACAGGGCCAGCATACCAGCGGCCAACACCAGCAAATCGAGCGCCGAATAATTCTGGAACAGGTTGAGGTGAAACGACTCGCAAAAGGCGGTGTATACAATTAGCAGAATCGTGAGCTGGTCGAAATAGCGCAGGGCCGACTTGTATTTTTCGGAGAACCAACCCAGCCTTCTGTTCAGGAGCAGGCCCAGCACAACCGGCGCAATCACCTGGATCGACAACTTCAGGATGATCCCCTGCAAGTCGAATTGCCCGTTGCTGGCACTGAGCAGAACGCTCATCCAGATGGGCGTAATGAACACGCCGATCAGGCTGGAAATGCTGGCGTTGAAAATGGCGGCGGGCATATTACCATTCGCAATGGATACCATCACGACCGACGACGATACCGTTGATGGTAAGGCCGCGACGTAGAAAATGCCCGTCCAGAGCAACACCGTATCCGGCGACATCAGCAAGGCGCGTGCCCCCAGCACCAGCGCCGGAAAGACGACAAACGTGGTGAGGTGAATCAGCAGATGCAACCGGTAGTTGCGCAGCCCGGCCCTGAGCTGATCGACATTGAGCTTTAACCCGTAAAAAAAGAAGATCAGCGATACGCCGTAGTTGGTCAGCGCCGACAGCGACAGTGGCCCTTCCTGCAAACCCGGTTCTGGCCAGAGGTTGGCCAATCCAATCATACCCAGCAGGGCCAGAATAAACCAGTCGAGCCCGACACGGGCCAGCAGCGCAGGGAACGACGTTTTTGCCATACACAAACTAACCGGCTTTGTCGAGCTTTCGTTTACTGTAACACGGTCTTCAGTCTGTTTTTTGGCTACAGCAAAATACGGACTGAAGTCCGTGTTACGGTTGGCGGCCCTTTACTCCCGCAGCACTTTGCGCTGGACACGACCCTGATTGGTTTCGATGCTGATCACGTACAGGCCCGACGGCAACGTACCCAGTTCGACCGATAACGTACCTATGGACGTGCCTGTGTTGCGCTGTTGCTGCATCACAGCCCCGGATGTACTGACCAGATCGACCGCTTGCCAGGTTATACCGGCAGGCAATTCAACGGTGACCCGGCTCCGGCTGGGGTTGGGAAATAAACGAACCTCGTTGGCCCAGTCGGGTTCAATGCCCAGGATAACAACGGGCGCTGCTTTCACCGCAAACGTGCGGTCGACTGGGGTAGCGGCGTAGGTCTGGCTATTCCCTTCCTGAAAAGCGCGTACGGTTACCGTACCTGTTCCGGTGAAGCGAAGCTGATTTCCAACCAGTTCGGCTGGTCCCGACGGAACGGTAAAACCAACCGCCAGGCCAGCCGACGACGTAGCCTGTAACGTAATGCTTCCCGTAGTAACGACCTGATCAGCAATAGCGTTGAAAGTAATTGTCTGGTTTGCCTTTGTTGGGATAGCCCGCGCCACGTTCGAATACCAGACCGGCCATTTGGCACCCGTGTACAAGGCAACAACCGCTCCCTTTGGCGTCAGTTTATCGGCATTCAGGTTCATCAACGCTATGCTTTCCTTACCAGACGAATTGGTGGTGCCAAACACAACAGCATTATCAGTACGGGAGTAGCTGGGGAAACCGAGGTCGTTGTTTTCATAGACGATCTCTACATCACCCTTCTCAATATTGGCCGACAGCACATAGTATGACTTGGCGTTTTCGTCGAAATAATCAAACGCAATCAGATCGGGTGAGGTTTTTGAAAATGACGGGTTCCCGATACTGATTCCTTCGTCGAGGTCTGTGAATAGCTTGTCTATTCGGCCTACATCCGGGAAATTCTTTTTAGAGCCGTCCCAGACATTGATGATGCCTACATCCCAATAGTCGACCGACTGTCCGCCCGCGTTGGTGAGTTTATTATAGGCATCGTAGATCACGTATTCACCGGAATAGTCCCATTCAAACGAATCGGCATACACCACTTCACCCGTTTTCACCCCCTGCGCCGACGTAGGATTGTAAAGGGTGTAGGTCTTCCACTTGGCCAGATCGAAGCTGTACACCCACAGTTTGCCGTCCTGCTTATCGGTCAGGGCAGCGAGTTTGGTGCCGTCTTTCGAAATCACCACGTTGGCCCAGCCTGCCTCCTGCGAAATCACGGTTTCGGAGGCTGGCTTTGTCATGCTCGACGCCCGGATTTTACCGTCGCTGCCCACAAACACCGCCACACTGCCATCGTCGGTGAGACTTGGGCGGCGTTTCAACCCCGACAGACTGCGCTGGGTGAAAGCCGTTGTTGGGTACGGTGTGTTGTACAACTTACTGTCGCTGGTACTGACCAGCGCCATAAAATCCTGTCCGGTCGAGGTTGGAATGGGCGTTTTCTGATCGGTCGGCGTGCTGTTTTCGGTGATTCCTACATTATCGAATGCCGTTTTTACCGCCGCCACTTCAGCACCACTGCCGCCATAGAGGTCCGTAGCCGCTTTGATCGCCGCCAGCCGCATGTCCAGGAATTTCGACGAGCGGGTCAGGTACGTTGTCAGGGCACGGTAATAAATCTGTTCAGCTTTGTCTTTGCTGGTGGCTGAGGCAATCTGATAAAACGCGTAGTTGGGAATACCGCTGTTGATGTGTACGCCACCGTTATCGTCGGTGGTACTCACATATTGCGCCATCGTTTTGGGCTGGTACCCGTTATCCGATTTTCCGCCCTGATTCGGATTAGCCATGCTCCGCAACGCCCCCGACGGGAAGTATTTGGCGACAACCACCTCTTCGCCGATGGTCCAGTCGTCGCGATCGATCAGTACGCCAAATACATCGGCAAACGACTCATTGAGCGCCCCCGACTGACCGTCGTACACCAGATTAGCTGAGTTTTGAATAACCCCGTGGCTCATTTCGTGCCCCGCGACATCGAGCGAGCCAGCCAGTGGCTTGAAGGCCACATCGCCGTTGCCGTACATCATGTACTCGCCGTTCCAATAGGCATTATCCATGCCTTTGCCCGTTTCGGGGTCATTGACGTTAATGATCGAGGTAACCGTGCCGCCATTCCCGTTGATGGAATTGCGTTTAAACGTTTTCTGGAAGTATTCGTAAGCAATACCACCATTGTACTGCGCCGATGCTGCCGTAGCTGTCCAGTTTGTGTTATTGGCCGACGAGACCTGCTTCACGCTGATGTTGTCTCCATATGTATTGGCCGCATCAATGACCCAGAGTGCCCCAACCGGACTGTCGGGCAATTTCGATTTGGTGGTGCTATACATGACCCGGCTGGCATCCATCATCACGTAGTTGCTCCCGATCTGGTAGGTCTTGAACGACCTGGAGACGCCGTTCAGATCACGGGCTGAGGCATCTCTGGGCCCGTCGATGCTACAGGTACTGTTGAATTTACGCAGCACATCGCCCGTTTGCGCGTCGATCACATACTGCCAGCGCTCCATCAGGTTAGGGCGTACCGTAAGGTCATAGGCTAAGCGGGGCGTTTCTTTCGTGTCTGTGCTACCAGCATATACGCAGAGTTCGCCAGTCACCGGTTCCAGCCTGATCAGTCCCTGCCCAAACATTTGAACAGGAGCCGCCTTACCCAGTGATCGCATAGCCGCTTTACCCGCCTGGACCAGCGACAGGGCCGGGCGTATATCGAGGGTAGCGGGAATCACCCGATACTGCCCGGTTATGAGCGTCACCTCACCATTGGTCTGATGCACCGTCAACTCGGCTCCGTAGACCGGCACACCCTGGTAAGTCTGCATCATGCGCTGGTGCGTCTGACCTAGCTCGTCTGTAGTGGTCTGTTTAATCGCAAATGCCTGTTCAGGGTCATTGATCGTCAGCAGACCACGTACCTGGCTCAGAAACTGATAAGTAGTAGCCTGTACCGACCGCCGCGCCTGCTGATTGCGCACCGGGCGCCCCGCCGACAGGTTTTCGATGTAGATAGGTAAACCCGATGACGCATCGCGAACGATTTTCAGTTTCAGCGGAGGCAATGATACCGGGGCACTCCCGGTGGCCAGCAGCGTTTGCCGGGTACGTTGGTCGGTAGGTAGTGGTGCCTCGATGGCATCCAGACGGCGGGCCAACTCAGCATCGGGCCGACCTGTTTTCTGTTTCACTAAAAAGCCACGCCCCGGCCCCGACGTTGAGCCGGGCAATTGGGCGTTGTTGGCCTGAACGGGCGGTTGAGCCAACGCACTGGTCGAGGCCAACAAACAAGCGTAGAGTAGTTTCATGATAGTGGATTTAGGGGGGAATTGGTTGCTGGTTAACTGGTCAATTGGTTACTGGTTAACTGGTTATTAGACTCTTCCATAATTAATTGACCAGTTAACCAGTAACCAATTGACCAGTATCACCTGTTAACGGGTGGGATCATGCCCAAGAAGCCGGTATATACCTGTTCGTAGTTGGCGGGCAGTTTTTTATCACCCGGAGCCCAGGCTACTTTGTGCAGTTCAACGCCTTTTTTCCAGCTCACAAACCGATATATATTCCCCGGCTTATTGTATGTTGTCTTCCGAATGGCGCAACGGTCTTCAACCGACCAGAACACTTTTTTTGTGTTGTCGGCAGTCTGCTTCCCAATGAACGTATAGCTCTTCTGGCCCGACTGCCGGCTAAACAGACGACCATCGTCGAGGAGTAGATACATCTTTTCTTTACCAACCACACCGCCGCCTGAGCCAATCGTCAGCACCCGCCCTTTATAGGTATCGGGAATCTCGCGAGAGGCAACTGTCTTCCTGGCCCGCATCACCATAGCGGGAGTTTTATCGGTAGAGGGAGCCGCCTTTTTCGGTAGCGAATTAGGAGCGGCGGCAGTAGGAGCCTGTGCAAAAGCAGTAGTTAGTGTGGTCAGAAAGGCGAGGGCAAGCAACGGTATTCGCATAAGTAGTTGGTGGTTAGGCAGTCAATTAGATTTAGTATGTTTCTTCACGGACAGTCGTCCGCCAGCCAGCACCGGTCAGGCGCATTCTAACAATCAGTAGGTTAGCATAGTCGCCGTGCTCGATCTTCTGCAAGCTGGGCGTTGTACCCAGTTCTTTGGCAATCTCCAGAACGGTATTGCTATGGCCAACGGCCAACGCTGATTTGTGTCGAAAAGTACGGACGCGCTGAGTCAGTTTAGTGACCGGGCTGGCGGGATATTGTGTCAACGGCAAGCTCTTTGACTGTGCGGTGGGTAGGGCCGTTTGACGGGTACGTGTATAAGGAGTCACATAAATTGTGTCGAGGTGCACCCGAGCCAGTCGCTGGGATAGCTTCTCGGCGCGACGAAGCCCCTCGACCGACAGGCTGGTTGTGTCAGACTCGTTGGCTCGTTCGGCATGCCGAACAATGTAGAGTGTGGCCGTTGGCGAGCAACTGGCCAGGCAAGCCGTCAGGAGCAGCCAGGTGAGGTAATTTTTAACCATACTGTATAAAATGAGAGTCGTCAGTGGGGGCCATACTAACCAGTTTGTGGAAGTTGTTCCCCGACGACAATATACAATACAGTTTACCATTATGCCGTTGGATATATGGCAAATAACTGTATTACAGTTATTTAAGTACCAATAATCAACAACGGGTAGTTTACTGGTACGCTTTTTTCAGTACTACTGACGTCTACATGACCCAATTCACCTAACACACATACTCATGAAATCACTACCCGGAATCTTGCTTGGCATTGCAGCGGGTGTCATCGTTGGTGTACTTCTGGCACCACAGAGTGGCAAAAAAACACGTGAAGGCCTTGCTTCCGACACCGATAATTTTTTCAGCGATTTGCAGGATCAATTACAGGATGGCCTGGAAAGCATTCGTAACCAGTACAACGAATACGTTGAAACGGCAACCGATAAAACAAAGAGTGTGGCCGCTGATGCTAAGCGTCGGGCCAAGTTTTAATACTATCAATCAACTCGTAAATTAAGAAGACAATGCGTAGCACACGTGATTTCCTGACCGGCCTTTTGACAGGCGTAGCAATTGGTATCCTTACAGCCCCTCGTAGCGGCAAAGAAACCCGCGAAAAGCTGGTTGACGAAGCCAACAAACGGTCTGAAGATCTGAAAGATCAGTTCGGCAAAGTAAAAGAGCAGGCTGGTCAGTATGTTGATCAGGCCAAAGACCAGTTCGGCAAAGTGAAAGAACAGGCTAACCAGTATGTTGGTCAGGTAAAAGATCAGGCAAGCCAGTTGGTTGGCCAGGCGAAAGATCAGTTGAACCAGGCTAAAGGTCAGGCGCAGTCAGAATTTGATGCCCACAAATATGAAGCGAAAGCTGACTACAACAACGCAGTAGACGACGCAGCCGATTCGGCTAAATCAGGTATCAATTCAGTGAAAGAATCAGTCAAAGTCGACTAATACCATACAGTGCCCAGTACATCAGTGCTGATTTACTCAACGATCTATGAAGAACGCCCCCGGCTTAGCCAAGTCGGGGGCGTTCGCTTTTTATTTAATAAGTTAATCTTAACTACTGTGCTTGCTTGGCGCTGAAAAACTCGAACGTACCCAGCACAAAGTCAACGATCCCCGTGGCGTGGGTACGTCCCGGCAACCGGTAGAGCGCCACGTTGGTTGCGCCCCGCTGTTGCATGGCGTCGTAGGCATTCTGGGTATTGAAGTAAAAGACCGTGTTGTCGGCATCACCATGATACAGGCGGGTGGGGGCCAGCGGTTTCCAGTCGTGGATGTCGTTATCCTGCACCGCCCGGATGAAGTCGATATCCGTTCCGTTTTGCACCGCCTGCCGGAAGGTATCGGTTAGGGCTTCGTTGAAACTGACGTTGATCAACGCCCCCTGTCCATTGGCCGCTACCCGGCTGGCATACGGTTCTTTGAAGTAGTACGACGCCGGGCGATTCAGGCCATATACGCGATCGTACGTCAGCAACACCCACAGATACAGCCGGTTATAATCCACGCTCCCCTGGGTACGTGTGTTCACGATGTAGCGCATGAACGCAGGTTTGTCATACGCCCCCGCGCCCGCACTCGACGCGATCAGGTTAAACTCGGTGAGGGCTTCAGCTTCCAGCTTTTTGTGTAAGGCCATCGTAGCATAACCGCCTTCCGAGTAGCCCGCCGTATACAGTTTCTGGTTCCAGTTCACTTTTTCGTCGGCCAGAAACTCTTTGGTTGCCCGCAACATATCCAGCGAAGCCGAAGCCAGCGAGGCGTTATGCTCGTAGGGATGGGGCAGTTTGTTCGAGGCGCCGTAACCAATGTAATCCGGGGCAGCCACGATGTAGCCCACCGAGGCAAACACAGAACCGAACGTGTACGATTCACTACTGCTCCGGTAATACGATGGTGCCTGGTCGTCGCTGCTGATGGTGCCATGCTGCATGCTGATCAGCGAGAGCGCCTGCGTGGTCTGCGGCACCAGCACCGCCCCCGACGCTACAATAGCGCTGCCGTCGGTGTTGGTGGTATTGTACGTAAGCCGATATACCTTGATGCCGAATTGGGTGAGCAACCGTAAAAACGATGTTGCACCATTATAACGCCCCTTCAACTGGTCGGCGGTATACGTACCCAGCAATTCAGCAGAAACCAGCGTGCGGGGTTTGGGGGCGGTAACAACATCGGCCGGCGCGGCCTGACGGCACGCAGAAGGTGCCAGCGCTGTCAGCCCAAAAAGGACTGCTAGCATCAGAATTTTTATCATGAAAACGTTGAGTGATTGTTACTTAAAAAAACACCGTATGAACCCCTTCCGTTCCGTTTTTCCGATGGTGTAACGCGGACTTCAGTCCGCATTTTTTTGTATCCAAAATGCGGACTGAAGTCCGCGTTACACTTTTATGAAAGAAAAGTCCCTGCCTATCCTGCAACTGGATGACTTCGAACGTACCCACACCCATCATCCCGATGTGTATGTGCAGTTGTTCGCCGAGCATGTGGCGCAGTACCAGTTCGTCCGGACGCCCCATCGCCACGATTTTTATATGCTGGTGCTGTTTACGAAGGGGCAAGGCACGCATACCATCGATTTTGTAGATTACCCTATTCAGCCGGGAAACGCTTTCTTCATGTCGCCCGCTCAGGTTCACAACTGGACATTCTCGGAAGATACCGACGGCTACCTGATCTTTTTCAATCCCGCATTTTATCTGGTCGATTATCCCGCCCGAAAGCTAAGCGACCTGCCACTTTTTCATGCCCTGGCCACGCCCCCCGTGGTTCAGTTGACCGACCTGGAATCGGCCGATATTGGCGGTGTTTTCACGCTGGTGCATCGGGAATATACAGGCAGCGGGTACCACCGCGACGATGTTATCCGGTCGTATCTGAATGTTCTGCTGGTGAAATTAAGCGGCTTTTGTCTGGCCAGTCAGCCACCTCAGCGTTCGTCGCACGTACAGAGCCAGATTCGGCAACTCGAAAGGCTGGTGGAAAAAAACTTCGTAGCCCACAAGACCGTGCGGGATTACGCCGATATGATGGCCTTGTCGGAAAAGCAGTTGTATTCGATTTGCCAGACGGCCCTGGGGAAACCGCTCCAGAAAATCATTCAGGAGCGGTTGGTGCTCGAAGCCAAGCGGTTACTGGTTCATACCGACCTGTCGGTGGCTCAGGTGGCAGACCGGCTCAACTTCCTGGATCACTCTTACTTTAACCGCTTCTTCCGAAAAGAAACGGGTAAGACACCCGACCAATTCCGCCGTTCGTACCAATAGTCATAAGCGGCACCAGCCGTTTAGTTGACATAATTGGTTGTCTCTTTACCAGACGGCTGGTGCCGGGTACGACTTCTTGACTTCAGGCTTGACGAAAATAAGGAGCCAGGTACGTCGGGCCATTCTGAAAAAGAGTGGCGTCAATAGCAGTAAGGTAGGCACAAGGCCGATCAGGTAATAATCCAGATCGACGTTCAGGCCGATCACCACGATAAAAAAGGTGGCCAGGGTCCACAGGCTCGAGTAAGCGTAGCTGACAAACATGGATGCCCAGTAGAAACCCGGCTCAGGCATGTAGTTCAGATTACAGTGCGGACAATGATCGTGCATCTGATCGAAGTGCCGACTGAACGCGCTTTTTGTCTTGAAAAAATCGCCTTCATGGCAGCGTGGACATTTGTTAAAGACGATGCTGTATAATCGATTGCTGGTTGGCATGGCGTTGTTCAGTTGATTGATTTATGGAACAAAGGTCGCTTTGGCCGACTGCTATTTTAAGGACAAATCCCTCCATTTGTGGCACAAATTGATTGGGCCAGTAACTACCGGGTTTTTATACCTCCAGCATTAATCAATTCAAATTCAAGCACTTAACTTATCGCTTTATTGTTCCGGCAGATAGGTTACCAGATGTAAGGTGAACCACCGGTTTGCCAGTAAAACAGATATCCATTATCTAACTTATGGACGGGCCTGTTTTGTGCTAGGATAGCCTTTTCAGCCAGTTTATTCACCAAACGGTTCTTCATAGATACGATGCATCATCTATTCAAATTAGCTACCGTATGGAATCTCTCCCATCAACTTATCAAAAAGCGGTTAACGACCTGGTTGCCTTCCTCTTCAACCGGCGGGAAACCCTGCTCAACAACTGGCGGTCGGCTTGCGAAGCCGATGCGTCGCTGAAGAAAATTTCAATCCTGGCGCGGGAGGAGTTCAACAACCTGATGCCCATTATCCTCGACATTCTTGAGCAACGATTGCTGGGCAACACCTCCCCGATTGACCCCGCAATTACGGCCCGGTCGCATGGGTTGCACCGCTGGCAGAAGTCGCTTGGCCTCCCCGAACTGCTGAAAGAACTTCATCATCTGTCTCGGATTTTATTCGAGGAACTAAAACTTTTCCGGCAGCTTTTTCCGCAGTCAGACGCCAATGTGGTCTTACAGTCGCAGCAACAGATCATGATGCTCATGAATGAAACCATCAGCGGCAGCGTCACCAAGCACGACGAACTTCAACGGCTACAGGCGGCTAACCGGGCGGCCAGTCTGGAGCAGGCCTTACAGGAAATGCAGGACCTCTCCCGCCAGCGGGGCGACCTGTTGCGCACGTCGTCTCATGACCTGCGCAGCGGCCTTGGGCTTAGTATGGGGGCGGCCTACTTTCTCCAGATGGAGGGCCTGAGTCAGGAAGAACGCGATCAATACGTTGATATGCTGAACCGAAACCTGACCCATGTGCAGTCGATGCTGAACAACCTCATGGACTTAGCCCGCCTCGAAGCTGGCCAGGAACCGACCCAACTGGAGGAGTTCGATGCGGCCCAGATGCTCAACGAGCTGGTGGCCAACGCACAACCCAAAGCGGCCGAACGAAGCCTGATTCTACGAGCCGATGGTCCCGAGAAATTGGTGGTAAAAAACGACCGGCTCAAGATCTACCGGATCGCTCAGAATCTGATTGTCAACGCGCTGACGCACACACCATCCAGTTCAGAAAAACCGGGTATGGTTTCCGTTTCCTGGTCGGCCGAGAACGACTGGCGCTGGGGATTCAGCGTCCAGGATTCGGGATTAGGCTTGCCCGGTCACTTAATGGAGTACTTCCACAAGCAGCTTAAACCGATTGTTGAAGAAACCAGCGTGCTCTCCCCCGATGAAGGCCAGCCCACACCTTCTATTCCCAATGATGACCATCGAATACCCTCGGAGCATTTACTGGATGAACCGACCAACGCCACAGACAGGCGCGAAGGTGTTGGCCTGCAAATTGTGAAACGCCTGTGCGAACTGGTCGGTGCCACTATGGAGCTTGAGAGTATCAAGGGGCGGGGCACGCTCTTCCGTATTCGGATGAACATGCAGGCACCTGAGCAGGAATAAGTTTCCCCTACGGTAGACGTAAAGCGTACTGCCCGGCCATAACCTCATTCATTAGCACCTGCCCCAATCTACTGGAGTTTGTTCATTGAACATAACAATAAACGACATGGAAAATCAGGACCCTCAGGAGCAATCACTGGCCGATACCGACTACGATTCAGTCGAATTCGACCGGGCGACCAACGACAATGAAGTGGCCGCGATGGAATCGGGCGTTGACTTAGACGACGACGAGTGATCAGCAAGTAGTTATGACGAACAACCGACTGGTGATCATCTCGTATCGGCTGCCCTTTTCGATAAAGACCCAGAACAAAACAACGGTGATCAAGCCCTCGGCGGGTGGGCTGGTAACGGCGGTTAAATCGCTGGACCTCAGCGGGTCGTCGCAAAAACCGATCTGGATTGGCTGCGCCGATTTTACGCAACGTACCTGGGAAAAACACGGCCATAAGGTCAGCGACGATTTCGAGTACGTACCGGTTTTTCTGGACAAAGCAACCAACAAAGCCTTCTACAACGGGTTTGCCAACTCGGTGCTTTGGCCGCTGTTTCACTATTTCCCGTCGTACGTCGACTACCACGACGAGCATTTCATCGCGTATCAGGCGGCCAATCAGGCGGTGTGCGCCAAAGTAATTGAGTTACTGCAACCCAATGATCTGGTATGGGTCCACGACTACCATTTTCTGGCTCTGCCCCAACTCATCCGCGAGCAAGCACCCGATGCCACCATCGGTTTCTTCCTGCACATTCCTTTTCCATCCAACGAATTGCTCCGGCTGCTACCCAGGCGATGTCGCGACTACCTGCTCAAAGGTATGCTGGGTGCCGATCTGCTGGGTTTCCATACCAACGATTACCTGCTCCACTTTCTGGAATCGGTTCAACTGAACCTGGGGCTGCCGCATTCGATGGCGGCTATTTATTACCAAGACCGCACCACGCTCTGTCAGTCGTTTCCGATCGGGATCAACTACGGGCTGTATCACGACGCGTACGATCAGCCCGAGGTCGTGGCCGAACGCGATGAATTGAAAGCCTCGTATCCCGGCAAGATCATTTTCTCGGTCGACCGGCTCGATTACACCAAGGGCGTCATGCAACGGCTCGACGCGCTGGAAGCGTTTCTGGAAGCCCATCCAGACTGGAAAGGGAACATCGTGTTCATCCTGGTGGTGGTGCCTTCGCGCGATGAAATTCAGACGTATTGGGAGCGGAAACAGATGATCGAGCAGGCCGTTGGCCGCATCAACGGCAAGTTCGCGACGTTAACCTGGGTGCCCATCGTGTACCGCTACGCGTCGCTGTCGTTTCCGCAGTTGCTGGCCCTCTACACCGCCTGCAATGTGGCTATGATCACGCCGCTTCGCGATGGTATGAACCTGGTAGCCAAGGAGTTTATTGCCACCCGGCAGGATCAGCAGGGCGTTCTGGTACTGAGTGAATTAACCGGGGCCGCCAATGAACTGGGCGAAGCGCTGCTGGTGAATCCGCTGGATGAATACGAAGTGGCCGACCAGTTGCACAGAGCCCTGACGATGCCGCCCGACGAACAGCAGCGACGCATGGCGATCATGCAGCAACGCGTGGACTACTACGACGTGAAGCGATGGGCCAACGACTTCTTCGACGCGTTGCAACGCAGTCGCCAAAGCAAGACAACCCGGTACGTTCGTTATCTGCGCGGTAGCGGACGGCATAAACTACAGGAGGCCTACAGCCAGGCCAAATCCCGCCTGATTTTGCTGGATTACGACGGCACACTGACCGAATTCACGACCAAGCCTGAGCAGGCAGTTCCGTCGGCCGAACTCCTCGACTTGCTGCGCGACCTCGCCAACGTACCTGAGAACAAGGTCGTTGTCATCAGTGGCCGCGTCCACGACATACTCGAACGCTGGCTCGACGGGCTGCCCCTCGACATTGTGGCTGAGCACGGCACCTACATCCGGCAGGAGGGCGAATGGCGCAGCCTGGTTCTGGATGATGGCGACTGGAAAGAGTCCGTACGCCCGCTGATGGCCGATTTTGTGAGCCGGTGCGCAGAATCGTTCATCGAGGAAAAGGACCACTCGCTGGCCTGGCATTACCGGAACGTGAGCGAAACGTCGGGCTTCGATCGGTCGCGGGAGCTGATTGCCACCCTCGACGCCCTTCTCCCCTACCAACTGCGGGTTATGGACGGCAATAAGGTGGTGGAAGTTAAAAACGCAGACACCGACAAAGGCCGCGTAGCCCGACAACTGGCACTGGCCCACCCCTACGAATTTATGATGGCCGTTGGCGATGACCGCACCGATGAAGACACGTTTCTGGCCTTAGAGGGCTTGACCACCTACACGGTAAAAGTTGGTCCGGGCGCAACCAATGCCGGGTATCGGGTCAATACGGTAGCCGATGTGCTGTCGCTCCTGCGGTCGTTCGCGCATCCGCCCCAACTAGCCAAATCAACGTAGTCAGTAAATTTTTTCAACACAGCGGCAGTCCGCCGCTGTGTTGAAAAATCTTCTTCGCCAAACCGACAGACACATACTGCACGATGGACGCTGCCAAACGAACCGTCGACGCGCCGGTTATTTTTATTATCGTTGATCAGCCGGACGCTCATTACCGCTACCGACAGGCTTTCAGCGAGGCGGCCCCAACCGCCGTTCTTTATTTTTTCGCCCACGGCTCCGAACTGATTACTGCTCTCCGGGGCTACGTATATCCCCGACCATCACTACTGCTTATAGACGGGCCGATGGACGGCCTGAACGGCTACGAAACCCTGGCAACACTGGCCCGAACGGCCGCCTGGCAAACGATTCCGGTCGTAATCATGACCCGGCAAAACCAGCAAATCGATGAGGCCCGATGCCAGCAAATCGGATACGGGCTGGTACTTCCCGGCGAAACGCAACCTAGTAGGCTCGCAGCCCAACTCACCGGCCTGATACACGCCCTGCTGTAAGGCTGTTTATAAATGCACCAGGCAATCGGTTAGTAATTTCCATTGCAGTTTCTGGTAAAAAAGCCAGCCACCCTCGGCAATGGCCGTGTTGACGATGGCTCGGTCGCCCGCCGCCGGCTGCTGATTATTGATGGCTTCGTGGCGACCAATTTCAGACGCCGTAATGGTGGTGCCCACCCGTTCGACCCGGAAAATGCTGCGGGCTTCGTTGCTAAAAAAGTGATCCACCTGCTCAGGGTTGGGGCTGGCAGGGTCGTGCGTCGGCTGAACGGTGAAGTCGACGCAATGTTTTTTCGCGGAACAGTCGATGACACGTACCCAGTTTTCGGGCATTGGGCCGGGCAGCACAATCTTGATGTAGTCGCCTATGTCTGCTTTGCCATCCGGTTTGCGTTGCCCGTGCTGGTCGTACAACTCAAAATCAGCCGTGAAGTTGGAAAGCCCCGACCAGCCATTCACGTGCAGTAGTTTTTCGACGGAACGGGCAAATGCGTTATCCGTTTCAACGTCGTTGGCGAACGTATTCTGACTCACATACGAGACGTCTCTGGCCTCATTGCCCTGCACTACGTTCACCTCATGCTGCACTTTGTCAGCTATTGATTTCAGATCCATACGTCTTTTTAGCATTGCTTTCGGGAATAAACAGTTTGCAGAAAGCATACTTTATAAACAGAACCACCCAAAGCCTGGTGTCGTAATGGCGGTAGAAGTAAGGAAACGGAAGCCCGTCCGTTAGTTATTGAGGCAAGGAGTTAGGCCATATCTCCAAGATATGGCCTAACTCCTTGCCTCAATAACTAACGGACGATGGTGAACGTATATATACCCGACCCGATCGCCACGACTGGCTTACTCTTCTCGTTATCAACCAGTTGAATCGACGCATTTCCAACAACAGGCTGTCCGCTTTCGCTTACGGCAGCGGCTGATGAAGCGGGCAGATAGACCTTTGCCGTACAGTTGGCGGGAATCTCAACCGTCAGCGTTATCGTTTTGTCGGTCCGTTGCCACTCGCTGCGAATGAGGCCGTAGGGTGATTGGTAACGGGCCGATGCGCTGCTCATATCGCCCACCAGCGCAGGCCGGATCACCACAGCTTTAAACGCAGGTACGTCCTCGGCCTGTTGAATGCCACCCAGGCCGCTGTAAAACCATTCGGCCAGATGCCCCAGCATGAAATGGTTGTTCGACGGGTCGCGCAGGGCCGACCAGGATTCGGTAAGGGCAGTGGCCCCGTGGGCAAGCTGGTAGCCGTAGCCAGGTACGTCGGAGCGGTTATTCATCCGGTAAATCACCTCCGACGCACCGGCATCTTCCAGCGCCCGCAGCAGATACCGGTAGCCAACATCGCCCGCCGTGAGCCGGTAATCGGTAGCGCGAATATTTTTTAATAGATTCTCAGTCACGGCGGCTTTCGTTTCCGGCGTAGTCAGGTTCATGTAGAGCGGCATGGCATTGGCCGTTTGGCTGCCCGTGCCGTACTGCCGGGTTGCCGGGTTGTAGTAGGCGCCGTTAAACGTCTTTTTCACCGCCGCCGCCATCTGCCTGTAGCGGTCAGCCTCCGTTGGCTTGCCCAGCAGGGTAGCTACTCTTTCCAGAATCGTGAGGTCGTAATAGTACATGGCCGTGGCCGTAATGCCTTTGGGCGTCAGTTGCGATTTGCCGGGATGCTTCGGGCCAAGATCATACCAATCGCCCAGGCCGTGAGTCAGCAGGTAGTTCGTGGCCTTGTGGCTCAGGTAGTCTACATACTTCGTCATCATGGCGTAGCTATCGGCCAGCAACTGCCGGTCGCCGTACCACTGATAGGCATACCAGGGCAGAATAACCCCGGCACTCCCCCACTCCGGCGAATCCCGAAACCCTTCGTCGAAGGCCGTAAATTCGGGCGCAATATCGGGAATGAGTCCATTTGGCAGTTGGGCCGCCTGCATATCCTGGATAATCTTGGGCAACAGCGTAGCCAGGTCGTAGGTGTAATGCACCGAGCCGCCCATCAGGTGCGTTTCTTCCAGCCACCCCAGTTTTTCGCGATGCGGGCAATCGGTCATCACACTCACGACGTTGCTCCTGATGGCCCAGTCGATCAGTTGGAATGTCTTGTTAAACAGTTCGTTCGACGAGGTAAACCCGCCAATCGTTTCGGCCGAACTACGCACGTGTAAGCCCCGAACGTCGGTCAGCACAGGTACGTTGGCCGGATTCGTCGGGGCACTAATCCGGGCCGAATTTGCCTGGCGCATCAGGGCTTTATCAGGCGCGGCTCCTTCGATTTGCAGGTAGCGGAAACCGAAGTAAGTAAACAGCGGGTGCCAGGTTTCTGTCCCCTTTCCGGCCAGTGTGTACTGATAGAAATGGGGACCACCCGAACTTTCCTGCGTCACGAGGCTATCGGCACCGAGTAGTTCGCCGGGCGTAATCTTCACGACGGAACCCGCTTTGCCCCGTACCGAAATCTGCGGAATGGCGGAGGCGTTCTGCCCCAGATCGACGATCCAGATACCGGGTTTAGGCTGCGAGATTCGGACGGGGGCGAACGTGTCCATGATTTTCACAGGCGGAGCCGTTTGCGAACGTACCTGAGGCGGCCCCTGCACCAGCAACGGCATTTGCCAGCTCGCATCCTGATAACCAGCCCGTTGCCAGCCAGTCTGCTCGTGGGTAGCGTTCCAGTCCTCGCCGCCGTAGATGCTGCTGTAGGTAACGGGGCTGGCCGTTGTTTTCCAGGATTGATCCGTCACCAGTTCGGCCGTGGTTCCGTCGGTGAATTCCAGCAACAATTTGGCGATCAGTTTAGGGTCGCCGAACGTACCGGTCATCTTCCGGTAGCGTTCGTTGGGAATCGAATAAAAGCCGTTGCCCAGCAACACGCCTACCACGTTTACGCCCTTTCTGAGCGAAGCCGTAATGTCGTAGGTCGCGTACAGGCAATACTGGTTGTAGTTCGTCCAGCCCGGATCAAGGAAGTGGTCGTTTACTTTCCGGCCGTTGAGGCTGAGTTCGTAATGACCAAGCCCGGAAATGAACGCCGTAGCCCGTTTCAGGGGCTTAACCACAGTTAATTCTTTGCGAAACTGCGGTAACGCATGACGCGCCACCTTACGGTTCCCCAGTTTGCGCGCTTCTTCCGGCGCATGAATGAACGGCACGATACGCGCACTATCGGGAATCGTTGACAAGGCAATCCAGCGGGCATTGCCCCAGTCAGCGTTGGTCAGCAGGCCCATCTGCCAGCTAGCGGGTGCGCTCCAGGCCGACAGGCGTTCTGCCTGATCCCAGACTTGCACCATCCAGTAATACACCTTTCCGGCCAGCAGCGGCTTACCTCCATACGCCACCTGGATAGACTGATCGCTGACTTGCTTGCCCGAATCCCACAGGTTTCCCTGCCGATTGGCCAGGGCGGCAGCGTTATCGGCAACGAGCACGCGGTAAGCCGTCTGCTTCTGGTTGCGCCCGGCCGATACCAACTGCCAGCTAAGCGCCGGACGCGGTGTTTCAACACCCAGTGGATCAACCTGATAGTTACAGCGAAGGCGGCTGATCTGCAACGGGTCAACCGGCGAAACCTGTGCGTGACTGGTCATAACCGCCAGCAGCAGGACCAGTAGCTGACTAATCTGATTTTTCATGTGAACTGTAGGAAGGTGGTTCTTTAAGCCGTTTTAGCAAACCTGAATCGTTTCTATCTGAAGCAACGTACCCAACTTGCTGATCTTCGAGGCAATATGCCCCACGCCAACCGCGCAATGATGGGCCGGACCGTGGCTATTCCAGGCATTAACAAACTGCCGGGCACCGATCGGAAACCGATACCGACTATTGGTATTACCGATCTGCATGATTGGCCCCGCCACCGACTCGGCCTCGGCAACCAGCAGTTTCAGCTTGCCACGCCCATCTTCCACCACCGACAACAACGTAACGGGGCCGTTCTGCACCGACATTTCGACCGACAGGCCAGCCCCCACTTTGCCATGATACACCTGCAATGGACGTACCTTGGTTCTTCCTTCGGCAATACGGATATGGCCCGGCCCATCGTGCCCCATCAGCACCACATCGTCGGTGAAATCCAGCGCGTAATACTCGGTGAATGAGCCACCGGCACCAAACGTATCCATGATTTTCATTGCCTGCGCATTTTTAATTTCGTACTCCCCCGCCACCGGAACACCGCGAGCCGTGAGCAGGGACGTACCCAGAATGATGGAACTCATGGTGTCTTCATTCGTCGGATTACCGGTGCCTTTATGGTAATACGCCATCGATCCCAACCGGTACTTTTCGGCCAGTTGATCGAGCGCAACCGACGTGCGGGCGGCGCGTTCGAGTTCCGCCACGGAGCAATCGGGTTGCACATCGAACAGGTCGTGAAAGGCCTGCACCCGCTCCTGAACGGCGGTTTCACTAACGGCTTCTTTCAAGGCCGATAGTTCATCTACTTCCAGGATTTTCATCTGCCCGCCAAACGTGATCAGTTGCAACGTCGGGTCAGAATAGATATCGAGCATGCCGCTGTAGTAGTTGCCCATCAGCCCCAGGCAGTTGTGCGCCATTACCTGGGCCACGTAAGCCGCGTCGAGCCATTCATCGACTTCGCGCCAACAGTCGGGGTCGTTATTGAGGACGCCGGTGATCTGCTGAAACGGAATACCGGCCCGGTGAAATACGTTGGCCAGTTCAGGAACCGGGCAGGCCGAGCAGAAAGCCAGCCATTCGCCGGTCATGCGGGTACGGTCGGTGAGGCTGTTGAACCAGTCATAATCAATGGCCGGTTCCGGCGACAGATTCAGCAAAATAACCGGCACATTGGCCCGCTGCACCACCGGCAATACCGTGGCCGACAGGGCGTAGGTAGTCACGTAAATGAACAGAATATCAATATCTGCCTGTCGGAAACGGTGGCCCGCCTGCATCGCTTTTTCAGGCGCATCAATCAGCCCCAGGTTAATCACGTCCGTAGTTGGCCGTTTGAGCCGGGCACCAACCTGCTGCACATAACCCGTCAGCCGGGCTTCCAGCCCGTCGAATTGCGGCCAGTACGTGTCCAAACCGATGCCGAACAGGCCAACCTTCAGGGTATTGATTGATGCTGGTTGTGACGTATCAAAAAAGACAAGCGGAGACGATGCAGAAACGGCCATATGTAAGCTAGATGATGAACATTTGTCAGGGAATACCAGATGAGCGTGTCTTTTTGGTATATTATCAAACAAACGTAGTCTATTGCGAAGGGTTACAAAATGGGCGTTTTGATCAATTAGTTGTCTTTTTTGATACACACCTCTTCAGGCAAGGTGCCTGTAGACTAAGGTCTTGTTACCCTTGCTGAGTAAATACCGGGATGATTAGCCTCATTAGATAACTTCAGCCGTTAGCAGGCGCTCGCCTACAACGAACTTTCCCTACCAATGCCTATGAAAACGCCCCTGCGTTTGTTTCTTTTTAGCTTCTCGATTCTTCTGAGTGCAACGGCTTTAACCGGACTAGTGAAACCGCCAGAGCCGGTGCGGGTTAGTGGCGGGCTGGTTTCAGGTACGTTGAACAAGGATGGCGATGTGCAGCTATATAGGGGCATTCCGTTTGCCGCGCCGCCCGTTGGCAACCTGCGCTGGAAAGCACCGCAACCCGTTAAGCCCTGGTCGGGCGTTCGGGCATGCGATGCATTTGGGGCAAGCCCAATGCAGGGGGAGCCGAATCCGTTTGGCCCGTGGAGTGCCGAATTCCTGATTGCCAGGGAACCGATCAGCGAAGATTGCCTGTACCTGAACCTATGGACCAAGGCCAGGTCGGCTGGTCGGCCACAGGATCGCCTGCCTGTGCTGGTCTGGATTTACGGTGGCGGTTTTGGCAGTGGCGGCGGCAATGTACCGATCTACGACGGTGAAGCAACCGCGAAGAAAGGGATCATCTTTGTCAGCGTCAATTACCGCGTTGGCCCGTTCGGTTTTTTCGCTCATCCAGAACTGACGGATGAATCGGGCCGGAAAGCGTCGGGGAATTACGGGCTGATGGACCAGCTTGCGGCACTGCAGTGGGTGCAGCAGAATATTGCAGCCTTTGGTGGCGATCCCGGCAATGTAACCATCGCTGGCCAATCGGCAGGGTCGATGAGCGTCAACTGCCTGGTGGCTTCTCCCCTGGCGAAAGGCCTGTTCAAAAAAGCCATCGCCGAAAGCGGGGCCAGCATTGCCCGCCCTATGTCGACCCTGAAGCAGGCCGAGGAAAGTGGCGCAAAGGTGATGCAGACGCTGGGTACGTCGTCGCTGGCGGAACTTCGGACCAAATCAGCCGCCGAGATTATGCAGAAGGGTCAGGGCAATGTGCGCGGCCCCATTGTAGACGGGTACGTGATTCCGCAACCGATGGGCGAGTTGTTCAGGGCGGGTCGCCAGAACAAGGTTACGCTGCTGACGGGCTGGAACGAAGATGAAGGCATGTCGTTTGGCCCGCCCAAAACCGCAGCCGACTATAAACGACAGATCAGGCAGCAATACGGGGCCGACGCGGAGACGATGCTCGTCCATTATCCGGGAGAAACCGACGCCCAGGCAGCGGCTTCGCAAAATAACATGTCGCGTGATCAGACGTTTGGCGCACAGAATTACGGCTGGGCGAATCTGGAAAGTCAGCAGGGGCAAACGGTTTATGTGTATCGGTTCACCCGCAAACTGCCCGCTACCGGCGACTACGCCCGGTATGGGGCTTTCCACACCGGCGAAGTGGCCTACGCCTACGACAATCTGAAGTTCATCGACCATCAGCTCCGGCCGCTAACGGCGACAGATGACGAACTGGCCAGAACGATGTCTACCTACTGGGTCAACTTCATTAAAACGGGTAATCCCGATGGCAAAGGCGTTCCGCACTGGCCCGCCTATTCGGTCTCCGACAAACAGATCATGGTATTGGGCGACAAGGTGCAGGCCCGAACCCTCCCGGACGCCGCCTCGCTCGATTTTTTATTCGGGGTTCTTAGTAAACCGTAACGCAGACCATGTAACGGGGACACCTAGTCCGCATTTGTCTCTACACAAATGCGGACTAGGTGTCCCCGTTACATGGTCTGCGTTCGTATATTGAGTGGCATTTCATACAACCTGATGTTAACTCATGCTTCGAACCGCTACTCTATTACTCTGCTTATTCCTCACAAAATCGCTTTCTGCCCAAACACCTAAACGCCCCCTCACTGCCGCTGACTACGACCGCTGGGAAAGTGTTCGTTCGGAAGACCTGAGCCGGGATGGCCGCTGGATCACCTATCAGATTGACCCTCAGGAGGGAAACGGTCGGCTGGAGGTGGCGGATGTATCACGCAAGGCGGCTGTTCGCACCTTTCCGCGCGGGTACATGGCCCAGTTTACACCCGACAGCCGGTTTCTGGTGATGCGGTTGAAAGTGCCGCTTGCCGATACACGGAAGGCTAAACTGAAGAAGAAAAAGCCGGACGAGATGCCCAAAGACAGTCTGTTGGTCCTAAACCTGGCGACGGGCGTTACCACGAAACTGCCCAATGTTAAATCATTTATGATTGGCAAAGATGCCGGGTCGTGGCTGGCCATTTTGCAGGACGCCAACGCACCAAAACTGGCGGCCGAAGCCAAACCATCGTCGAAAAAAGATACGCTGTTGCCTACACAACCGGTTTCGACAACGACGGTAGCGGGCAAAAAAGGACCGGCAAAAAAACCCAAAGGTGACGACCTGGTGCTGCTGAATATGGCCGATGGGACGCGCAAGACGGTGACGTTCGTCTCGAACGTGGCCATGTCGGACAACGGCCAAACGGTATTTTACAGTCGCGAGTCGGCGCGTGATTCGCTGAAAGCAGGTGAGGCGTTTATCCCCGGCGTATTTGTCTTCAACACCAGCAACGGCCAGACGATGCTGGTTGACAGCAGTGCCAAGACGAAACTCTACAAGGGGCTGGCAGTCGATAAGCTGGGTAAGCAACTCGCCTGGATGACCTCGCCCGACAGCGCGGGCGCCGACGTCCGGGTGTTTTCGCTGCGCTACAAAAACCTGGCGCCCACACCCGTTGCGACCAAGGGGAAACGCAGCAAAGTGGTTACCCTGGAGCCGCCTTACCGCACCCTGCTGGACACCACTGCCAACGCCTTACCCAACCGCTGGACAGCCAACGAGTACCGCGAGCCCAAGTTCTCGGACGATGGCACCCGGCTCTACTTTTCTACCTCGCCCATTGCCATAAAACCAATCAAAGACACCCTGACGCCCGAGGATGAGAAGGTAAAGATGGACGTCTGGAGCTGGACCGACAACCGCCTGCAACCCATGCAGCAAAAGCGGCTGAAAGAAGAAAAAGAACGCGGCTTTCTGACCGTCGCTGACCTGTCGCCGACCGGCAACACCTTCGGCCGGGTAGCCCTGCTGGCCAACCGCGAAATACCGACGGTCAACTTCGACCCAAAAGCAAACACACGTTACCTGCTGGGCCTGAGTGATTTACCCTATCAGGTACAATCCTCGTGGGACCCCGGCCATACCGATCTGTACCTGATCGATACGCAGACGGGCGAGAAAAAACGGATTGCCAACGATATTATGGCGTCAGAAACGCGCCTCTCGCCGGGGGGTACGTATGCCTACTGGTTCGATGAGCGCGATTCGCTCTGGCGGGCCTGGTCAATTGCCGATAACAAGCGCCTTGACCTGACCCGCGGCCTGCCCAGCAAGTTCTTCGATGAGGAACACGACACACCTAACCTGCCTGGTGCCTACGGTGCCGCGGGCTGGACAACCGGCGACAAATATATCTGGCTCTATGACCGATACGACATCTGGCAGATAGACCCCACTGGCCGCGAGAAACCGCTGAATATGACCAATGGCTGGGGTCGTACCAACAAAGTACGTCTGCGCCGCGCCGACCTCGACCCCGACGAAAAAGCCATTAACCCGAAAGATGATCTGTGGCTAACAGGAATCTGGGAAAGTGACAAACATACCGGTGTTCTAAAGGCCACTCCACCCGCCAAAGGAGCCGTAGCCATTAGTATCGTGGCCAACAGCGCCCACCGGTATGCAGGTCTTGCCAAAGCGAAAAATGCGCCGACGATGACGTTTTACCGGGGCAATTTCAGGGAATCGACCAACCTGTTTCTGACCGATACCACCTTTGCCACGCCCGTACAATTGACGAAGACAAACCCACAACAGGACAGCATCAGTTGGGGCAGCGTTGAACTGGTGAAATGGGTCGGAACAAACGGTACACCACTCGAAGGGTTGCTCTTCAAGCCGGAAGAGATACAGGACGGGCCGATGGGCGCTCCTAAAAACAAAAAGTACCCGATGCTGACGTACTTCTACGAACGCAACGCCGAAACACTGAACGATTACCGGGCTCCGTCGCCGAGCCGATCAACGATCAATATTCCGTTCTGCGTATCGAACGGATACGCCGTTTTTGTGCCGGATATCGTGTACACCACTGGTCAGCCTGGGCCCAATGCATATGACTGCATTGTTCCGGGGGTACTGAAACTGCTCGAACGCGGCTACATTGACCGGGCTCGATTAGGTATTCAGGGGCAAAGCTGGGGCGGGTATCAAACGGCCTATATCATCACGCGGACAAACCTGTTCAAGGCGGCCGAGGCGGGGGCGGCCGTAGCCAACATGACCTCGGCCTACGGCGGTATTCGCTGGGAAACGGGCGTGGTTCGTCAGTTTCAGTACGAAAAAACACAGAGCCGCATTGGCGGAACGCTCTGGGATAAGCCGATGAATTACATCGAAAACTCGCCGCTCTTCTTCGCCAACCGCGTGGAGACGCCGCTGATGCTGATGCACAACGATGCCGATGGCGCGGTGCCCTGGCAGCAGGGAATTGAGTTTTTCACCGGCCTCCGCCGCCTGAATAAACCCGTCTGGATGGTCGTTTACAACGGAGAGGGACATAACCTCACAGCGCGCCACAACGCCAAAGACCTGAGCATTCGGATGTACCAGTTCTTCGACCATTACCTGAAAGACGCACCGATGCCCAACTGGATGAAAGAAGGCCGCACCGCCGTTGAAAAAGACCGGGGCGAGATGAAGTATTGATTTTCAGGTACGTTATAAACGAAGATCGCCCGGTTAGCTAACCGGGCGATCTTCGTTTGTAACGTACCTGAAACCACGTTGCCAAATTCCCAAACGGCGCGTATCATTGTGCATGATCCATTGGACCCGCTTACTATCTGTTTTGTGCCTGTTCGGCTTGTTACACATTGGCTGTAACGAGAAGAAACCGACTGAATCCCTTCCAGAAATACCTATCAGGCCGGCTGTAGCAACGCTCTTGAAAACAGGACATCAACCCGGCGACTCGATCACAATTCAGCTCAGTCAATCCCTTAGTCAACTGACGGTTAGCTGGGATAATGTAGTCGTTTTGGCGAAACCAACCGGCAAAGACAGTGTCAGAATCATGGCTATTGGCAACGCAGTAGGCCACCATCAGGTTGTTATACAGGGCTTTTTAGCCAATAAAGAACCGAGTGCCGATACGCTGACAGTGGATCTCTGGTCGGACGTAAAACCGCAGAAGCTGACCTACTCGTTGCTACAAACGTACCCACACCAGACCAGCAGCTTTACCCAGGGCCTTGAATTCGATCAGGGTACGCTCTACGAAGGAACCGGACTGAACGGACAGTCTAAACTCATGAAGGTTGATCTCAAGAGCGGGACCATTCAGCAGGCGGTATCGCTGCCCGAACAGCACTTTGGCGAAGGCATAACGGTTGTTGGTAACCACGTCTATCAACTCACCTGGACGTCGGGACAGTGTTTTCGCTACACCAAAGAACTGGTGCTGGACAATACTTTCACTTACCACACCCAGGGTTGGGGCCTGACCCACCGCGACACCACGCTTATTATGAGCGATGGCTCTAACCGGCTGATCTTTTACACACCTACATTTACCCGGACGGGTGAACTGGCCGTTTATGACGACAAAGGGCCGGTGGTCAACCTGAACGAGTTGGAGTATGTAAACGGGTACGTGCTGGCCAACGTCTGGCAAACAAACCGGATCGTCCAGATTGATCTGGCCACCGGGAAAGTAATCGGCGAACTCCGGCTGGATGCCATCCTGCCAACCAGTATCGACACCAAAGAGAACGTCCTGAACGGCATTGCCTACCGGGCAGAAGAAGGGGTGCTGTATGTGACCGGCAAGAACTGGCCTGCGTTGTTTACGCTACAGGTACCGGCACTGCAGAAAGCCCGCCGCACAGGTACGTTGCAGTAACATTGTTCAGGTACGTTACCCCGGCCTGCTACTACTGAATCTGCCGTTTGAAGAACGCCAGCGCCTCCAGATGCACATCAATGTCGTTGGGGTAATCGTGCTTGCCGCCGTTCACTCTCAACAGCACAATTTCGGGCTTTCCTTTCGCCTTATAGGTGTAGCGCTCAATCGTTTTGCCGTCATTCGGATCGGCATCAGGTACGTTCTCCATCGTCGGTTTGCCCTGGTAACGGGCCAGATTAGCCCAGTACGCCAACGTACGATCCGTTGAGCGCACCGCGCCCATATTCATGTTTTTGCCCAGTATTACCACCCCACCGTTGTAGGGATTTGTGGTATCGTCGGTGCCATTGATGATCATGACCGGCAAGGCTTTCCCGGCCGGTTCGCAATCCAGATTGGTCGTATCGGGCAGGTTGGCGATGATAGCGGTGATGGCCCGGAACGTGCGCGGCATGGTCAGGGCAAGCTTATAGGCCATATGCCCGCCCCCCGACGTACCTACGGCAAACACGTGAGCTGGATTCACCCGGTATTGTTTTCTGAAGTACTGAATCATACCGGCGAAAAAGGCCTGTTCATTCACGTTTTCTATATTTGCCTGCGCTGGTGACGCTTTCCGGCACTCGTTCCAATATCGTTTATAACCATCCGGGTAAACAACCAGCGTGTTTTCACCAGCCGCCTGCTGGTCCATCTTCACCGCTGATTTCATCATGCCTAATCCATCCCCGCCCGACCCATGCAGTACGAAAACCAGATCGGGCTGACGAAACGAATTGGGCGGTTTATTGAGGTGGAACACCCGATAATGGCCGTCGATCAGGATTGAATCACTTACTATCTGTGCGTAAGCAGCGGCGCAATTAAGGAGTAGTAACGAAAGACCAATTGTAAGCTTCATGATCTACATGCATAGTGGACTAGTAACCACAAAAGCAGCGATCTTACCAGTCTACCAGGCATTTCGATCGTTTTTTACCGATCGCAGCTACACGCCCCGGCGCAGTTAACACCTTTACTAAACGCCAGGTACGTCCTCTAACCGGAAATAGACAGGCAAACCGCGTTCTCTGGCAATCCGAACGTCGTTATCAGCACCTGCCGAATCACCGTCAAGCCGGAGAATCGCATCGCATCTATCGAGCAGGCGGTGCGCGACGGGATACTGAATCTCGTTCCAGACATCGTCGCCGGGTTTGGTAGATCCACCAAGCGTAAGTAGTGGTAGGGCCACCCATTCGCCAATCATGGGCAGGTGCACCGCCCGAAACAGCGGCAAAGCCACCGATTCGAGGTGGGCCAGATTTTTCGCCATCAGGGCGGGGTCGTCGTTGGTGCCACCACGATAGGGCCCGGCAATGAGGATCATCATGGTTATTTTGGATTGGGGATTTCGGATTGGAGATTTTTTGAAAGCTGACGCAGCCGCAGGTGATAGAGCAGCATGATCGTTTTACCATCCATAATTTCGCCGGCGTCGATCATGCGCAACGCTTCGGTGAGCGGCAGTTCCAGCACGTCGATATCTTCTTCGTCAATGCCGCCGCCAGCGTTCCGGGCTGTATCGGCGCTGTATTCGGCGAGGTAAAAAAAGAGCCGCTCCGTCACCGACCCCGGACTCATGTACGCCTCCATAACCTTTTCAACGGCCGAAATCCGGTAGCCCGTTTCCTCCTCCATTTCGCGCCGGATGGCGTCGTCGGGATGGTCATCGTCGAGCAGGCCCGCGCAGGTTTCGATCAGCATGCCTGAGGGATTTCCGTTTACATAGGTAGGCAAGCGAAACTGGCGGGTCAGAATAACCAAATCGGTGGCTGGATTGTGGAGCAATATGGTAGCTCCGTTGCCCCGGTCGTAGGCCTCACGTTGTTGTGTGACCCAGTCGCCGTTGGCCTGCTGGTAATCGAAGGTATATCGTTTTAATACGTACCAGTTGTCAGAAAGCAGCTTTTCGTCGGTAATTCGTACCCGAGGGTTGCCCATTTTGTTTATTTTTGTTTGAATTTGTTCATTTTTGTACAAATGAATTAGTTACTCATGAACTTTCAAAACCGGAAGCGATTAATTTTAGAGCTGGTCGAACAACTGGAATCAGTCGATGTGCGCGAACTGGCGGCTCATGTGCAAACCTCTGAGATGACAATCCGCCGCGATCTGACGCAATTGGCGGCAGAAGGGCTTTTATACCGAACAAGGGGCGGGGCAATGCGCGTCGACGTGGCCGCCCAGCCGTTTCGGTTCGAAAACAAGGCAGCAAGCCGGGCTGAGCAGAAAGATCATATCTGCCAGTTGGCGGCGCAGCAAATTCAGGAGGGAGAAACCATCTTTCTTGACTGTGGCAGCACCATTTTTCGGATACATCCTTACATCCGCCACAAACGCATTCAGGTTATTACTAACTCCTTGCCACTCATGGCTGAACTACTAAACAGTTCGGTACAGATCAATCTGATTGGTGGCGAAATTGACAGGGAACGCCAGGCTGTACACGGTTTTATGGCCGAGCAGCATATCCGCCAGTACCGGGCCGACCGGGCGTTTATTGGTGTTGATGGCATTTCGGCGGCAAACGGGCTCAGCGCCGCCAGTGAAAAAGAAGCCAGCACGGCCATCCATATGGCGCAACAGGCTAAGCAGGTATACCTACTCTGCGACTCATCGAAGTTTGAGCGCGACAAATACCTACATTTTGCGCCACTCACGCTGGCACACACCCTGATCACGGATAAAGAGGCACCGATAGACCAGTTGAACAAATACCGGAAACGTGGCATACATATTGTTCAGTAACCTAACTCTCACGAGTAAGTAGGCAGCATGCTGTCGGTATGTTAGCGTAGCCAAGCGGTCCATTCGCTAACAACTGTTACCGATTTATAATTAGAGTACAATATTTATTCACAGCTTATTCTGTAGTTTAGCCTTCTGCTCTACTAGTTTAACTGCCTGCAATGTTGCCTTACCTTTATCTGACCGTATTTTTCTGGCTTGGGGGTATGTTACCGTTAAGCGCCTCTGTTCCACCGGATTCGCTCCTGCGTAACAGGTTGTACGACCGTTGGCAGGCGGTACGCTATACCCGCCCCGACTCGTCGGTCTACTACGCACAGCAACTGCATCAACTTGCTCTGAAAAGTAAACTGCCCGGCGATTTAGCCCAGAGTTTAATGACCCTCGGTATTGTTGAACGCGATCGGGGTAGTTACGCCGAAGCCGTGATTCTGTTTCGGCAGGCGCTGGCTTACCGTGAACGGTTAACCGATGCCGAAGAGCTTGGCACCGTATATCAACACATAGCGCTGACTTACAAGCGAATGGGCGACTTCCAGAAAGTGGCCTCATTTTATGAACAGGCACTTTCTTACGCCGAAAAGGCGTATGCTATCTACCTGCAACATCATTGCCCGGCGGGCAGCCTGGCAAGCGCGCAGAATACAATTGGCATCATTCTGCGCGACCTGAAAAAGCTGGACGCCGCCCGCCAGATGTACCTGTCGGCCATTGCCCGTCTTGAACCTCAACAGGCCACGCTATCAACCAAAGACCTGTCAACGCTGGCCATTCTTTACGGTAATATCGGGCAGATCATGATTGCCAACAAAGAGTATGACCAGGCAATCGCTTCCATTAATAAAGCGCTGGCAATCAATACGAAGATAAAGCAGCTTACCAGCCTCGAACACAATCGCCGTAATCTGGCGAACGTCTATCGATTGCGGAAACAGCTCGACTCATCGGCAGTCCATGCTGAGAAAGCCATTCAATATTCCCGGCAAATTGGCGATCCACATCGGCTCTTCAATACGCTGATGGTGGCTTACCAAACCTACCGCGACAAAGGCGATTACCAGTTGGCGCTTGCCCTTATCGAAGAGCAAAAAGCGATCGAGGATTCGCTCATGCGGGTCGACAAAGCCAAACAGATTCTGGCACTTCAGGCAAAATACGACAACGAACGTACCCGGCAACTGGCCGAAGTGACGGCTCAGAAAGACCGGTTGCTAGCCGAAACAAAAGCCCGCCTGTTGCTCCGGCATGAAGGGGACCTGGCCCGGATCGACGCCGACAAATCCCGTGACCTCTCGCGGGTGAGTGCCAGGGCCGCACTCGACAAAGAAGAACTGAGAACCCGCTACGCCAGCGCATCCAACCAGCAGACTATCAAACAATTAGGCGAAGCCAACAATCGGCAGAGTTTACAGTTGATCTGGCTTAGCGTAGGCGCGTGTCTGTTTTGCCTGCTATCGGGGTTATTGCTGTTGCTCTATCGCCGCGTACGCCATAGCCGCGCCAAGATTCAGACCCAGTCTGAACAGATGCGGCTGTTGATGCGCGAACTGCACCACCGGGTCAAAAACAACCTGGCGGTGGTATCGGGCCTGCTCGAGTTACAGGCCAACCGCCTCGGAGACACACCGGTACGGCAGGCGTTTGTCGAGAGCCAGCAGCGCGTACAGGCGATGTCGCTCATCCACCAGCGATTGTACCAGACCGATACAACCACCCAGATTGACCTGAACGATTACACGCATAGCCTTGTCGATTCGCTAATGGCCGCTTACGGTTACACTCCGGATCGGATCGACCGGCGAATCTCGGTGGAAGTAGCCGAAGTAGATGTCGACATTGCCATTCCGCTAGGCCTCATTCTGAACGAGTTGCTGACCAATGCCTTCAAATACGCGTTTCCTGATCTGGGCGCAACGCCCCGGCTCACCCTGCGTATCTGGCAGAAAGAAGGACTCAACGTGTTTCTGTCAGACAACGGGCCGGGTTTGAACCTGCGCGAGTGGCAGACGGATCAGGTATTGGGGCGGAATGCGTCTTTCGGCCGGAGGCTCATCCGTAGCCTCACCGACCAGATGGGCGCTACCTTACACATAGAGGTAAAAAAGGGAACCTGCTTCAGCCTGCATATTCCTACGGAGGTACTGGAGGTAAGTTAACCGACAAAAACTACTCATCGACCACAGTGTGCCTGTTGTTTACCGACATTGATCGGCACCTCACCTACTTTCTGTGCATTTTAGTGTACCGATTTCGTTGCACCACCTGGTCTCACGGGTAGCGCAACGCAACCCGTATGCGTCGACATGTTGCCACCTTTCCTTTCTCCCATCTCTATCTGGCTGGCGCTCGGCATGCTGAGCGGCCTGTTGCTGGCGTGTGGGTTGCTGGTGCAGAAACTCCGGCAGGTAAAACAGGCAGTACGCAAACAGGAAGACGATATCCAGACGTTACGCCGCGAGTTGAGCCACCGGGTAAATACCAACCTGGCCGTAGTGATCGGGTTGATGGAACTCCAATTGGCCCAGGTCATAGACCAACCGGCCCGGTACCCACTTCAACAAAGCTTAAGCCGGGTACGGTCAGTAGCCTTGCTGCAACAACGGCTTTATCAGGGCAGTGCTCCCACGGCCGTGAACCTGCGGCAATACATGCAACGGTTGTATCAGACGCTGACCCTCAATGACGCCTCCGACCTGATTCTGCTACTGGATACGGATGAACTAAGCGCCGACATGGCCTTGCCTGTTGGCCTTATCCTGCATGAACTGGTAGCCGACGCAGCCCTGCACGCCGCCCCGCAACGGCCAATGCTTACGGTGAGCCTCTCCCAGCGCGATGGCCTGCTCCTTGAGGTAACGGACCAAGGGCCGTCGCTGGAAAATCAAAGTACACGCTGGTCGCGTGCGGGCGTGGCGCTTCCTCAGCGGCTTATCGAAGGCCTGAGCGAACAGATAGGTGGTGCCTGCTCTATGCAACCAGGGCTGGGTATGCATTTCAGATTACATATTGCCAAATGAACGGGCTATCGATTGTCAGGTATTGGTTATTGGTTATCAGTCATTAGCGTTGCTTAGTAACAGCCAGCCCCACAAGATTATGTCGCTTATCCAATAATTATTACCCAATAACCAGTGACTACTAACCAATAACTAAATCAATATGAACCTCTTAGTTGTTGAAGACGAAGCAATTTTAGCGATGACCCTCTGCGACCATCTCGAAGCAGAAGGGTATCGGGTGGTAGGTATCGCTAATAATGGCCTTAAAGCCATCGACCTTTTTCAACACAATCAGGTAGATCTGCTCCTCTGCGACATCACCATCAAAGGGGAGTTCGACGGTATAGAAACGGCCCGCCGCATCAATGCCATTCGGAACGTACCTGTGATCTATCTGACCGCCTACTCCGACGCAGAGACCGTGTCGCGAGCCAAGCAAACCTTCCCCGCCGCCTACCTGACCAAGCCCTACGATATCATGAATCTACGGCTGGCGATTGAAATTGCCCTAAACAATGGCAACAGGTCGGCCCAAACCAGTCCGTCGGCACCTGTGCCCGCCGTTGAATCGATGGTCAGCGCGCGGGAAATGATCCTGAAAAGCGGGCAGCATATCTTTATCCGGCAGGGCTATCAGTTCGTAAAAATCAACCTCAGCGACATTCATGTGCTGGTGGCCGAAGATATCTATACCACCTTTCTGACAGCGACCAAAAAATATTCACTGCGCATGCCGCTCACGACGGTCCTCGACAAGCTGGATTATCCTAAAATAGTGCGGGTACATCGCTCCCACGCCGTGAATACGCTTCTTGTTGACACGTTTGACGAAAATGAGATCAGAATTGCCGAACGTCTTGTTCCGCTGGGACGCCACTATAAGGAGCAATTTCTGCAAAGCCTTCATCAGTCGAATTAATTATCCCACTTAGTACGTAGAATTAATTCCACAAAGTGGCGACTCGTTGCTATACAGGGCAACCGATAACACTGGTATGCACGAAACCAGTGCCTCGTTAACCGCTTATTTAACCCACTGATAATCAGTTAGTAAAAACTCATACAAACTATTTGTTCAGTACGACGTGAGCGCTGGTATAGCTTTTGGCTAGTAGTAGCTAAATCAACTTCACTCACACGTTATGACAAGTATGAAAATCAACAGCAAGAGCTTCATTGCTCTGCTCCTGGCCGCCGGCCTGACGTCCAGCGATGCGCTGATGAGTTGCAAATCAATCAAGAACAATACAAACAAAACGCAGCGGGGTGCCGGCATCGGGGCTGGTGCCGGGGCCGTAGCTGGTGGTATAATTGGCCGCAAGTCGGGTAACACCGTACTGGGGGCTATTCTGGGTGCAACGGTTGGTGGAGCAGCGGGGGCTGTTATTGGTCGTAAGATGGATAAGCAGGCCGAAGACCTGAAAAAAGACCTGCCCAACGCAACGGTAGAACGCGTTGGCGAAGGCATCAAGATTACCTTCAATTCCGACATCCTGTTCGACGTGGGCAAGGCCGATCTGAAAGATGTAACAAAGCGTCAGTTGGCCGATTTTGCCCAGACCTTAGAGAAGTATCCAGATACAAATCTGGTTATTGAAGGTCACGCCGACGCTACCGGGTCAGACGACCTGAACCTGCGTTTATCCAATCAACGCGCCGACGCTGTGTCGGGCTACCTGAAGTCGGTGGGCGTAAAAGGAGGCCGTTTAAGCGAAAAAGGCTATGGTGAATCACAACCCGTTGCAGATAATAGTACGGAAACGGGTCGCGCAAAAAACCGCCGGGTCGATATTGCCGTATTTGCTAACGAGAAGATGCAGCGAGACGCCAAAAATGGAAACATCGATTAACCTCATTTCCGAAGATGGCTACGCTGAACGACGCTGAAAAGAAAGAGGTCCGAAACGAGTTCGATGAAGTCGTAAACATGTCGGCCTCTTCGTTAACGAAATGGCTGGATACGCCTGAGTCGAAAGAAGTAGGCCAGAAAAAAGACGGTGAAGGTGAATCGATAGGCCACGAGTCGGGCAAGAAGATCATCACCATTCTAGGTAAGATGCAGGCTGAACTAACGGATGACGATTACGCACACATGCGCAAAGTTATCAGTTATGTGCGACGGCATTCGGCCCAGAAGCCAGCGGAAGTGGAAGGCAGCCACTGGCTTTATTCGCTTAAAAACTGGGGGCACGACCCAACGAAGTAACCCCAAAAGTAGCTTTCTGATTTACTCAACGTATTAACAAGGTACCAGTACATCATTTTAGTAAACTCAACAACGTTATGACTGTTAAAGAGACGCGGGGCGAAATCCTCGATCAATTAAATAAACTGTTAACACGCAGCCATGATGCCGAAAAAGGGTATCAGGAAGCGGCCGACAGTGTAAAAGATGCCGAACTGAAAAGTCTGTTCCTCGCTCAATCGCGTCAGCGGGCCGAATTTGCTACCGAACTGGACCGCGAAATCCGGGCTTTGGGCGGCGACGCCGATAGCGGAACGAGTCTGGCATCAGACCTACACCGTGCCTGGATCAACATTAAGTCGGCAGTGTCGAACAGTACAGACAAAGCAGTAGCCGAAGAATGCCAACGTGGTGATTCAGAAGCATTAAACGATTATAAAGATGTGTTGGAGCAGACCGATATCGCAGCTAGTACCCGCGAGTTGTTGCTTCACCAGAAGAGTAAAGTCGAGTCGGCCCATGCAACAATGGGACGCTTGGCTTTGGTAGTGTAGTGAATGGTGGGATCGGAAAGCCTGCGCTCGTTGAGTGCAGGCTTTTTTGTTTTAAGGGTATTTGCTCTATTTTAGGCAGTCAAAAACTACATGTCCATGCACTCTTCCCGACGTTCTTTTCTGCGCACAACGGCGCTCAGCACGGCTACTCTTCCCCTCTTTCCCTCGTTGCTGACACAACCCCTTTACGCGCAGTCGGGCACGAAAGCACCGCTCGAAAAGGTACGTCTGGCATTCATTGGCTTGGGCGAACGCGGCCGGAATCACCTGGAACAGGCTATTTACCGGCCCGATGTACAGATAACCGCTCTGTGCGATATCGACCCGATTGCCTTGGGTAAAGCCAATGCGCAACTTCAGAAAGCGGGTCGTGCGCTGCCGCCTACGTTCTCGAAAGGTGACGAAGCGTTCAAAGACATGCTGAAACGGGACGATATCGACGGGGTAATCATCGCCACGCCCTGGGAATGGCACGCACCGATGGCCGTAGCCACCATGCTGGCTGGTAAATATGCCGGTCTGGAAGTGTCGGCGACCGTAACGCTCAAAGAATCATGGGATCTGGTGAATGCGCACGAGAAAACCGGCGCGCATTGCATGTTGCTTGAAAACGTTTGCTACCGCCGCGACGTGCTGGCGGTGTTGAATATGGTTCGCCAGGGTATGTTTGGCGAAATGACCTATGCCCACTGCGGCTACCAGCACGACCTTCGCGATGTAAAGTTCAACAATGGCAAACAGGTATATGGCGGCGGCGTAGAATTTGGGGCGAATGCCATGTCGGAAGCGCGCTGGCGTACGCAGCATTCCGTTGACCGAAACGGCGACCTGTACCCCACCCACGGCCTCGGACCAGTGGCCCACTGGCTGAATATCAACCGGGGTAACCAGTTTACGTACCTGACGTCGATGGCTACCAAATCGCGCGGACTACACAAGTATGTGGTTGATAAAGGCGGTGCCAACCACCCCAACGCCAACGTAAATTTCAAGCTGGGCGATGTGGTCACGACCATGATCGAATGCGCCAACGGCGAAAACATCGTGATCATCCACGATACCAATTCGCCCCGCCCCTACTCGCTCGGGTTTCGGGCGCAGGGCACACAGGGCGTCTGGATGGACGATGGCGACGTGATTTACCTCGAGGGCGTATCAGCCAAGCCACACGTATTTGAGCCATTTAAAGACTATCAGGAAAAGTACGATCACCCGCTCTGGAAACAGCACGCAGCCAGCGCCGAAAAAGCCGGCCACGGTGGCATCGATTTCTTCGTATTCCGGGCCTTTGTGGAAGCGATCAAGAACCAGACCGCCCCACCCATCGACGTGTACGATGCCGCCGCCTGGAGTGCCATTAGCCCACTGTCGGAACAGAGCATTGCCAAAGGCAGTAAGCCTATCGAAATTCCTGATTTCACGCGGGGCAAATGGAAAACCAACAAGCCTGTTTTCGGGCTAACCGATGCGTATTAACTGAAACTGTCAGTACGCTGCGCCCGCTCGGGCGGACCGGTCATTAGGTGGTCATTGATGGTCATCAGTCGATAAACAATAACTGATCGCTAATGACCACTTAATGACAATAAATAACCACCTAATGACCACTTCAACACCCGGACGAATTTGCTTATTTGGTGAGCATCAGGATTATTTAGGTTTGCCCGTCATTGCGGCAGCAATTTCCAGGCGCATTGGGGTAACGGCGCACCGGGGCGGGCCGCCACAGGTACGTCTCCAACTCCCTGATCTTCATCGAGAAGTAACCTTCGACATCAGCGCGTTTCCGCTAACGTACCTGCACGACCGCGATTATTTCAGCAGTGCGTTGAACGTGTTGTACCGGGAAGGACTACGCTTTTCAGAGGGCATCAGCGGCGAGGTATCCGGCAACATTCCCATCAACGCCGGCACGTCCAGTTCGTCGGCGCTGCTCATTAGCTGGCTGGCGATACTGAGTCAACTGGCCGATGAGCCACGCACTTTCTCGCCCATCCAACTGGCCGAATTCGGGTATATAGCGGAAGTGCTTGAATTCGGCGATCCCGGCGGACGGATGGATCACTACTCAACCGCCCTTGGCGGCGTTATCTACCTGGAATCAGTTCCCCAGATTAAGGTTGACACCTTTACACCGACACTAGGTACGTTCGTACTGGGTGATTCGGGTGAGCCAAAAGACACTATTGGCCTGCTGAAACACGTGAAGTACGGTATGCTCGCCGCCATGGACAAGATGCGGGCCTATGACCCAACGTTTTCGCTCGAAACCCTCCCAATCCATGAGTTGGACAGGTACGTTCACCTGCTCACATACGATGAAAAAATTCTGGTTCGCGGCAACCTCCTGGACCGTAACATTCTCCGTCAGGCACTTATGATTCTTCGCCAGCCAGCCATCGATCATCATACGTTTGGCAGGTTGCTGACCATGCATCAGGAAAACCTCCGCGACGCGAAGCGCATATCAACCCCAAAAATTGAGCGGATGATCGACGCTGCACTCGACGCGGGTGCCTACGGGGCAAAGATCAACGGGTCGGGCGGGGGTGGCTGCATGTTTGCCTATGCTCCCGAGAACGCCGGGCACATTGCCGAAGCCATTGAACGCGCCGGCGGACGAGCATACCTGATTGAGGTGGATATGGGAACGCGGATAAGTTAATCACAAGCTACACCGGGCAGAGCCCGATGAGGCTTATTTAAAATAGCTCGGCGATTTCACCAGCACCCCATTCTGTTCGGCGTTGGTCAGCGTGTAACTGAAGCCGGGCTGAACAGCGTAGGCCCCTACTTCGCCGTTTCGGCCCAGGGCAATAAAACCTACCTGAAAGGTTTTGGCTTTCTCGGGATTGCGGGTGACAATGCGCTCGACAGCTTTTTTACAGGCGTCAGCGGGTGTTAGGCCCTGGCGCATCAATTCGATCACCGTATGTGAACCAGCCATTCTAATCACCTCTTCGCCCTGCCCCGAACAGGTAACTGCCCCAACTTCATTGTCGACAAACAGGCCAGCGCCGATCAACGGTGAATCGCCCAGTCGACCGCGTAGTTTAAAGGCCATGCCACTGGTAGTACACATACCCGACAGGTTGCCCGACGCATCGAGGGCTACCGTACCCATTGTATCGTGGTTCGGGGTGCCGTCGTCGAAAAAAGACGGAGCAAAGGGGCCGTGCCCTTTGGCACCGCGAACGGGTTTCTGGTTCTCAATATTAATAACCGGCTTGTACTCCGACTTTTTCAACCACTCGCGGTACGTCTTTTCGGCATCTGGCGACAACGTACCTGACTCCAGCGTGAAGCCATTGGCCAGCGCAAACTGTTGCGCGCCCGACCCTACCAGCATCACATGCGGTGAATTTTCCATCACCTTGCGGGCAACCGAAACCGGGTGTTTGATCCGCTCCAGAAAAGCCACCGAACCACAGTTTGCCTTTTCGTCCATGATGCAGGCATCGAGCGTAACGAACCCGTCGCGATCGGGATTGCCACCCAGGCCAACGCAACAGTTAATGTCGTTCTCGATGGCTATGCCGGCTGCCTCAACAGCGTCGAGCGCACGGCCACCTCGCTGGAGTACTGGCCAGGCCGCTTTGTTGGCAATCGCGCCACTATCCCAGGTTGATACAACTACTGGTTTGGACGCAAAAATCGCTTTCGTAGCCGAAACAGCCCGATTGGTGAGTAATGGGGGCAGCAGTAGTGCACTGGCCCGCAAAAAGGTTCGTCGTGAAGTCATGAGTGGCAAGATACTGGTTTCTTTATGTTTCTCCCAAGTGAGAGCCCAATTCCAACATACCCAGCCAACTACGGAGAAGACCTAACATTTTTCATAGATATGGGTTTATTCTTATGGTACTCTATACCACTCATTTCAACGAATATGACAACCTCTCCTACTGCTTCAACGGCCAACATACCGTCGCGGCCTGGCCAGCCTTATCCGCTGGGCGCTACTGTCGATGAACAGGGCGTAAACTTTTCCATTTACAGTGAAAATGCCACAGGCGTATCGCTGTGCCTGTTTTCGTCGAAACGCGGCGAGAAAGAAACACACCGAATCGAACTGATCGAGAAGACCGAGAACGTGTGGCATATCTACCTTGAAGGCATCAAACCCGGCCAGCTATATGGTTACCGGGTTGATGGGCCATATGCACCTGAAGAGGGGCATTACTTCAACGCCAACCAACTCCTGCTCGACCCCTACGCCCGCGAAGTACATGGCATCGTTGGCGGCTCGACCGAGATTCTGGGCTACGATTTCGAAAGCGAAGCGGAGGATCGTTACCTGTACATGAGCAACATCGATAGCGGCAAAGTAGCGCCAAAAAGCGTGGTGGTCGACTCTACAGCTTTCGAGTGGGGCGACGACAAAGCCCCCCGTACGCCAATGCATAAATCGATGATCTACGAAATGCACGTGAAGGGTTTTACCTACCAGCATCCAACCATCGACGAATCAATCCGGGGCACGTATGCGGCCCTGGGAACCCCTGAATCAATCGATTACTTTAAGAAACTGGGCATCACGGCGGTAGAGTTACTGCCGGTTCACCAGTTTTCGAATGAAAGCTACTGGGGTTACAACAGCATCGGTTTTTTTGCGCCCCACAACGGCTACGCATCGTCAGACAATGTGGTAGCTGAGTTCAAGCAGATGGTGAAAAACATGCATGGGGCGGGTATCGAAGTGATTCTCGACGTGGTGTATAACCATACCGCCGAGGGCAATGAGATGGGGCCTACCATCTCCTTCAAGGGCATTGATAATAAGGTGTATTACCACACCGTACCCGAGCAGCCGCAGTTCTACATGAACCATACGGGAACGGGTAATACCTTCAATCTGACCCACTCGCAAACGTTACGGGTAGTGATGGACAGCCTGCGTTACTGGGTACAGGAAATGCACGTGGATGGGTTCCGGTTCGATCTGGCCTCAGCCCTTCTCCGTGAGCTTGGCGACAACGTATCGTCTTTCCTTGATACAGTCAATCAGGACCCTGTTTTAAGTCAGGTGAAGTTGATTGCCGAGCCCTGGGACATTGGTTCGTATGATGTTGGGCAGTTCCCGGTGCGCTGGTCGGAATGGAACGGCAAGTACCGTGACTGCGTACGTAAGTACTGGAAAGGCGACAAAGGCCAGGCTCATGAGATGACGCTGCGCGTATTGGGTAGCCCCGATCTGTATGCCGACGGACGTGGACCGGGCAATAGCGTAAATTTCATCATTGCGCACGATGGTTTTACCCTGAATGACCTTGTAAGCTATAACGACAAGCATAATGAGGCCAACGGCGAGAATAACAATGATGGCGAAAGCAACAACGAAAGCTGGAATATGGGTGCAGAAGGTCCCACCGACGATCCGGCCATCAATCAGGTACGCGAACAGCAGAAACGTAATTTCCTGACAACGCTGCTCTTGAGTCAGGGCGCACCGATGTTTATGATGGGCGACGAATATGGACGTACCCAGCATGGTAACAATAACGGCTACAACCAGGATAACGAGATTAGCTGGTTCAACTGGAATTGGGACGAGAAACAACAGGCACTGTTTAATTTCACGTCGCAGCTAACGGCCCTGCGCCAGAAATACCCGTTGTTGAGCCGCCGTAAATTCTACGAAACAGAGCAGATCGACTGGCTCCGCCCCGACGGTCAGGCGTTCCACCCGGAAGATTACGCGAACCCCGATACCCACTGCCTGGCGCTTTGGGTCGATGGTGCACGCGTTAGTGAGCAGGACGAAAGCGGTCAGTTTAGCAATGAAACAGACGAGGGTGCCAGCAAGCTATTATGGGTACTGAACAGTTATTGGGAAGACATTCCGTTCAGCCTGCCAGCTCCCCACAAATCGCGAACGCATTACGAAGTGATCGTCGATACAGCCGCTGGTGAAGTAGAAACTGGCCACCGGATCGATGTAAAAACACCATTCAACGTACCTGCCCGCTCATCAGTGCTGCTACGCATGGTGTAAGTACGGCTCACTTATACTGGAGTGCTGAAGGCCCGCAACCAGACTGTTGCGGGCTTTTTGGCGCCTGTTAACGAACGTACCCACCTCAGCGGTGACCCATTCTGAAACTGGCTGTGACGCACTACCGATCATCAGCTTCCGGCTCATCAAACCCAAAAACTGACCTCAATTCGTGCTGGCGACCTACGAGGAGAGCCGCAATAGACCGTACCTTCGCGGGGTCATTAGAATGAATCGAACTCTATGGAAAATTTGATTGCACAGGCCCGTTGGGTCATACAAATGGGTAGTATTCTTGGCGTACTGGGCGTCAGCATCGGTGCGTTTGGGGCACATAGCCTCCGCGCCCGCCTCGAAGCCGCTGGCCGGATGGATACGTTTGAAACGGCAGTGAAGTACCAGTTTTATCACGCCATTGCGCTGGTGTTGGTGGGCATTATCACCCAGCTGCTGGCCAATAACCCGGCGGCACTGAAAACGCTGAACTGGTCGGCCTGGAGCTTCGTGGCAGGTACGTTGATCTTCTCCGGTTCGCTCTATATTCTCTGCCTCTCGGGCGTCACCTGGCTCGGCGCCATCACCCCCATCGGCGGCCTGTTCTTCCTGGCCGGCTGGGGATTTTTATTCTGGGCAGTAGGGAAGTAGTTACCTCACCCCCAGCCCCTCTCCGTTAGAGAGGGGAGCCGCTTTGGAGTAGCTCCGCTTGGCTAGTGACCGGCGAACTTATTGTAGTGCGGCTCCCCTCTCTAACGGAGAGGGGCTGGGGGTGAGGTCAACTGCCTCACCAGCACCTCGTTGATACGGACGTAGCTTTCGTGCGTCCAGCCGGCGATGTGGGGGGTTAGAATTACCTGATCGGCTTGGCGGAGGTAATCGAAAGTTACCTGCTGGGTGGGTGTCAGCGTTTTCAGCTTTTCGTTTTCCAGCACATCCAGGCACGCTCCCCGAATTTTGCCCGATTGCAACCCTGCTACGACTGCATCCAGGGAGACTACTTCACCCCGCGAGGCGTTTACCAGAAAAAACGGCTTTGCCATCTGGGCCACAAAGTCAGTATTGATCCAGTGGCGGGTATACTCGGTGAGCGGTACGTGCAGGCTCAGAATGTCGGATTCAGCCATAATCTGCTCAACGGTCACTTGCTCGGCAAATTGATCGCCGTAGTTGGTGCGGTATTTATCGAACGTCAGCACCCGGCAACCGAACCCACTAAGGCGGCGCGCCGTGGCCCGGCCGTTGTTACCGTAGCCAAACAACCCAACGGTTTTCCCCATCAGTTCGATACCCCGGTTGCCTTCACGGTCCCAGATTCCCTGACGTACCTGACGGTCGGCGCGAAGCAGGTTGATAAACAAGGCCAGCAGCATACCGACCACATGTTCGGCTACGGCGTCACGATTGCCCGCTCCCGCATGGAATACCCGAATACCGCGCGCCGTGGCCTCGTCCATGTCGATCAGATCAAGCCCGGCTCCGGCACGGCCAATGTACCGGAGTGCTGGAGCCGCATCAAACATCTCACTATCAACATATGTTTTACTACGAATAATGAGCCCTTCAAACGGCGCAATGGTAGTCAGTAAGGTCTTCCGATCAATGGTTGGCTGGTAATCGTAGGTGAAACCGGCCTCGTCGAGCATGGCGAAGAGGGAAGGATGCATTTCATCGGCAATCAGAATAGCCGCCTGGGTCGTTGACATGTAGGGAAGTTTGTAACTTGCAACGGCAATTATCAAGAATCAGTCAGCAATTACCAATTCAACGGGCCAAAAAAGGCGAATGAGCGGTAAATGTTGAGTACATCCTCAGGGTGGCTGGCCTGGATAAGACAAGCCACCTCTGCAAGGTCAATGGAACAACAACCTAATAATACCAACAATCAGAACGACCGGCCGGCCGATAATCGCCCGGGTGGTCAGTCAGATCGGAACCGGAATCGCAACAGAAACCGGAACCGGAATCGGGGGCGCGATAAAGACCGGAACGGACAGGCTCGGGGCGAACAGGGTGCCGTCGGCGACGAGACGCTGATCGATGACCTGTCGGTAGGCGCTATCGATACGGACCTGACTACACCTGTTGAGCCCGCAAAAGAAAAAGCGTCCGATAGCCGTCCGACCAACGACCAGCCTACTCGCAATACCCAGAACGAGCGCTCTGGGCAAGGTCAGTCCCGCTCTGGTCAGGAACGCGATGCCCGTCCACCCCGCGACCAGCAACGCCAGCCCAACAACGACCGCAGCCGCGACAATCAGGAACGCCCGGAACGTACCCAGCATGGCAATGCTCGGCCCGAACGAAACCAGGAACGCAGCCGGCCGGAACGGATGGAACGTGGCAGCAGCGATCGCGTCGAACGTGGTGGATCTGACCGTAGCGAACGACCCGAACGGGAACGCAGCGTTTATGATCGCACAGAGGATATTATTCCCGAGCGGCCCCGTCCCGAACGTCAGGAACGGTATGAGCCGATGGCGGTTGATCGCTACGCCGGGGCGTCTGTCTTTGAAGAGGATAGCGACCGGTCGGGCCGGAGTGAGCGTACGCCGCTGTCGGAAGCTAGCCAGCAGGAACGCCTGATCATCGGTATTTCGCTGGGCGATTTCAATGGCGTTGGCCCTGAGGTTATCCTGAAAGCCTTGCAATACAATCAGTTGCAGAAAATATGTACGCCGGTTATTTACGGATCCATGCGGGTGCTGAATCGATACCGGAATCTGTTGAACCTGAAAGACTGGAATCTGAACGGTATTCAGCAGGTAGAACAGGCGAGCCACAAAATGACCAACGTCATCACCTGCTTCAGCGATACCATTCCCAGCCCACCCGTAGCCGAGGGCGAAACGCCCCTTCCGCCCCAACCTGCCACCGACATTCAGCCCGGTAAGGTAACGCCCGAAGCAGGTTTGGCTGCCTTTGCCTGCCTCACCCGCGCCGTCGACGACCTGAAAGCCGGTAAGATTCACGCGCTCGTTACGGCTCCCATCAACAAGCATAATATTCAGTCGGAGGCGTTTTCGTTTCCGGGCCATACCGAATACCTGGCCAATGCGTTCGGCGTTCCCGATGATCTGATGTTTATGGTGAGCGATATCCTGAAGGTGGGTGTGGTGACTGGCCACGTACCGATCGGCAAAGTGCGTCAGGGTATTCACAAAGGGGCGATCGCGCAGAAGCTGGAGATGATGACCAAATCGCTGAAGCAGGATTTCGGCATTCGTCGGCCAAAAATTGCCGTATTGGGGTTGAATCCGCACGCGGGAGAACGTGGCCTGCTGGGCAACGAAGAAAATGACATCATCACGCCACTCATCAACGAACTGCGCCAGAAAGGGCAGTTGATCTACGGTCCATTCCCAGCCGATGGGTTCTTTGGCACCCGATCGTACCGGAAATACGACGCCGTTCTGGCCATGTATCACGACCAGGGACTGATTCCGTTCAAGTCGATCGCGTTTGAAGAAGGCGTGAACTTCACCGCCGGCCTGCCCGCTGTACGTACCTCGCCCGACCACGGCACCGCCTATGACATTGCGGGCAAAGGCCAGGCCGACGAAACATCGATGGTTCAGGCCATCTACACCGCCTGCGACGTAGTCCGCCGCCGCAAAGAATACCAGGAACTAGAAGCAAACGCACTTAAAAAATAGTCTTCTGTTTGCCGTTTACTGTGGTCGGTTGTGCTGTCAGATCAAAGCCAGGTACGTTGGCAGCGCAACAGAAGGCAGTAAACGGTAAGCAGAAAATCCCCTTTCTCATGCTCAAATCAATGACCGGTTTTGGCACTGCCACAGTCGAAGCCAACGGTCTGTCGGCAACTGCAGAAGTCAAAACACTGAATTCTAAGTTTTTAGATATTTTTTGCCGCCTCCCACGCGGCTTCTCCGACCGCGAAATCGAGGTGCGGAATACCCTCACCCAGCAACTGGAACGCGGTAAAGTGGAGTTTAACCTCAACATTACCCGCACCGCCGACCTCCGGCCCACCGTAACGGTCAACCGTCCGCTGGTGGCTGCTTACGTAAAAGACCTGACCGAAGCGGCCGGTGTCACCTCACTCAGCATTTCGCACGACGAGCTGTTCAGGCTGGCGCTCGGTATGCCCAACGCGTACCTGAGCGAAACCAGCAGCAATACCGACAATGCACAGGAAGACTGGGCTACCATTCAGGAAGCAGTGAGCGAGGCCATCCGTCGGTGCAACGAGTTCCGTCAGCAGGAGGGCGCATCGCTGGAAAACAAATTTCAGGAATACATACAGACCATCACCGACCGCCTTGCCGACATTGAGGTTCAGGACGTTACGCGCATTCCCGCCGTTCGTGAACGCATGCGTACCAACCTCTCCGACATGCTGAGCAGCGACGATTTCGACCGCAACCGCTTTGAACAGGAACTGGTGTACTTCGTGGAGAAATTCGACATTTCGGAAGAGAAAGTCCGCCTGAAGAACCACCTGCTTTACTTCATGGAAGTGCTGGCGACGGAGGAGGCGAATGGCAAAAAACTCAATTTCATTGCCCAGGAAATTGGCCGGGAGATCAACACCATCGGCTCAAAAGCCAACGACGCCACCATTCAGCGGTTTGTGGTGCAGATGAAAGATGAACTGGAAAAGATCAAGGAACAGACGATGAACGTGATTTAAACGTCATTTTCTGACACTGATCGAGGTGAGTTTTATCTGGGGAAGTTCACCGGCGGCTTCACCGGCATCGTTGGCGGTGGCTTGCTTGAGGATTTCTTTCTTTCCCGTCAACCGACCCGAGAAACGTACCTGAAGGGGCGTAGCCGGGTCGGTTTTTCGTGCCTGCTCTTTCAAACTGTCAGACAAGTTCACCGGATAGTACCGGGTTTTGGCCGTCGCGTCCGGCATGACCAGGATATACTGATATGCCCCCCGCGAATACACCGACACGATCAGTACGCCCTCTGCATTCGTGTAAGTGCGTACCATATCATGCTTGGGTTGGTTTTGTGCGGCTGCACCGAAAGCGGTAATTAGCCCGATGAATAGCGTAAAAAGCGGTTTACACATAGTTACTGGTTGTCTATTGAAATGATCTTATGTGGAAGTAACCGGAAAAGCTCAGGGAACAGTTAGCTCAAATGCGTAGAACGGAGCCGCTGTGGAAGTAATCACCTTTCCGTTGAAACGTACCTCGCTTGCATGCACCCACCCATCGCATGGGCTGGAGTCTATGTAGGTGCGTAGTTGAAGTACACCCAACGGTTTATCCTTTACAGACAGGTAAAATTGTGTTGTGTCAGTGCCACGACGCGCTTTCTCCACCAGATCATAGGTACTAAAAAGCGGGGGTTGAACACTCAGATTCTCAATTGTGGCAGGTTGGCCATTAACGTAATAACGCAGGGTTACTTTACTGGCATTGGTGCTGGTGATCTGCTCTCCCCCGTTGCTTGCCAGCGGCCTGAATCTCAATGGGGTAGGTCCACTCTGACATGCAAGAGATCGGCAACGCGACAGATAAACCACACATAATGAGGCCAGTACGAATAGGATAGTAAGGTGGCGATATCTCATCTATAGCTGTCTTTAATCTAATAACTTTTTAATAACGTACGAATTAAGCATATAATCCGCTCAACGAGCTACTTATGAACCGGCTTCCTCTCGACTTCTACGAGCAACACGATACGCTTACACTCTCCCAGCTACTGCTTGGCTGCGAACTGGTGCATGAGTCACCGGAGGGAACGGCGGCGGGCATCATTGTTGAAACAGAAGGCTACATCACCGGCGATCCGGCCTGCCATGCCTACCGACGCGCTACAGCCCGCAACGCCGCGATGTTTGGCCCCGCAGGTACGTTGTACGTTTACCAGATTTACAATCACTACCACTGCATCAACGTGGTAACCGGCCCCGAAGGCGTTGGCGAAGCGGTATTGATCCGGGCGCTCCAGCCAACCGAAGGCACCGACCTGATGGCTATACGGCGCAACGAAGCGTTTAAAACGGGCTTTGAGCGTTACCGCAACAACACCGTCGATCCAGGTACGTCGGAAGGCTTTCGTAACCTTTGCAACGGTCCCGGCAAGCTGGTTATTTCGCTGGGCATCACCCGGACCGATCACAATTTCTCGTCGCTGGTCACCGGCTCCGTCTATATTCGTCCGCCCGTGCTGAGAGATTTCGACATGGTAACGACCACCCGTATCGGTATCACCCAGGGTGCTGACCTCCCCTACCGGTATTATGTGAAGGGCAATCGTTTTGTCAGCAAAAAATAGATTGGCACTAGTTATTTATCATCCAGTTGTTTAAGCAGGTGTAATCCGTCGGGCCATTGGCCGTAACCAGCGGCTACGTTTATGTGCCCGGCGTCGCCGATGTTCACGAGTTCACTACCCCATGCTCCGGCAAACTGCGCGGCCCGTTCCAGACTGACGTAAAAGTCCGACGAGCTGGTTACAACAATAGACGGAAAAGGCAACTGCTCTAACGGCACGGGCGTAAAACCGGTGGTGCCAGCCGGATAACTCGCCGCTTCAGTGTCACTCGGTGCCACAAGCAGGGCTCCCTTTATGGCCCGCTGAAACGTTTTTGCCCAATAGGCCACCGTGATACAGGCCAGGCTATGCCCAACCAGGATCGTCTTTGCCGGATCGCCAGCCATCACGGCCTCGTCGACCTGCCGAATCCAGTCGGCACAGACGGGTGTTTCCCAGTTAGTCTGCTCCACCCGTTGAAAGTCGGGGAACTGGCGTTCCCATAGGCTCTGCCAGTGCTGTTCGCCCGAACTTCCCAGGCCGGGTAAGATGAGTATTCGTGCGGTAAAGTCCATAATTCAGCAGACTGAGGTATTGTGTGATGGGCTGTAAAGAACGGGCATTATTGTGTCATATCAGCCGCGCTAGTCAGCGGGTAATTCGGCGTGACCGACGGCAAAACGGATTCCTTATTCTACGGGACAGGCTATAGCAGGCTCATGGGTAGTTTACGGTATCTATGGGAGAGTACGCACCGACAACGGCTTTCCCGTCTGTCCCCCGCCCTGCACTGGTACTGACCCAGAACAGGCGGCTAAGGTTCATCACCTTCTTTTACCTGTATGTGATGCAGGGTGTTCCGGCCGGTTTTGCCACAACCGCACTGGCCAACTACCTTGCCGCCGAAGGCCTCCGCGCCGACCGTATAGGTACGTTCGTAGCCATGCAGGGCCTCCCCTGGACTTTCCAATTCGTTTGGGGGCCGTTCATCGACCGGTTTCAGGGCTCAAGACTAGGGCGGCGCAGACCCTGGGTCGTGGTGGCCCAATTCTTCGCGTTTCTGGCATCAATGGCCATGCTATTCGTCGATGACCCAGCCAGTAATGTGACAATGCTCGGCATTGCGTTTCTGGTACACGGCACCTTTGCTTCCGTACAGGATGCCAGCGTCGATGCCATGGCCATTTCAACGATTCCCGATCACGAACGGGGCCGGATAAACGCGTTTATGCGGGGCGGTTTTCTGCTGGGCACCGGCCTTGGAGCCGCCGGTCTGTCGTACGTATTACGCCATAAGGGCTTCCATACGGCCGTTGTTACGCAATCGGTTTTTCTGTTGACGCTGACGGTTATCACGTTTTTCATTCGCGAACGAGCAACCGATACACTGCTGCCTGGCAGGGCGGGTAACGAAACAACCGGGTTTACGACGCTTCAGCCCACGTACCCGACGTACCCGATTGGCTGGCTGTTTCGTGAGCTGTTCAGGGGGTTAATTGCCCGCGATAGTCTGCGGTGGTTTCTGCCCATTCTGCTGGTGTATTCTGCTCAAAACGCCTTCATCCGGGCCTACAACGTTCACTTGATTCAGCAACTCGGCTGGAGCGATACGGCCTTGTCGGGGCTTACGGGCAGTTACGGCGTGCTCATCGTTATCGGTATTATTCTGGCGGGCGGCTGGCTGGCAGACCGCGTTGGCCCCAAACGACTGTTGCCGTATATCATCGGCTTTCATTTCGCCTACCTGCTGACGATCAACCTCTTATCGCCCTACTGGAGCAACCCTTCTGTAGCCGCAGCGGGGGCCATTTTCTGGAATATGATGGACCCCAGTTTAAGTGTAGCAGCCATACCGATCCTGATGTCGCTCTGCCGCCCCAATGTCGAAGGCTCGCAGTTCACAACGTACATGGCACTGGTCAACCTCTCCGATGTAATCGGCGCTTTCATATCAGGTCACGCGCAGCGCTTCGTTGCGGCACCTGTCATCGGGCTGTTTGCGGCTGCAATGGCTGGAACTGCGTTGTTTTTCGTTATCTGGACGAGTCGAAAAAAAGCGAAGCTGTCATAGCTCGCGAGTACCCGGCTCACGATTTATGACAGCTTCGCTTCGAACAGAAGATGTTTACTTATACCAAACCCATATCACCTTCCAAGTGAGGCTAGTTTGCTTTCGTAACCCAGATCGGCAATTTTGCAGCCGTCTTCGGTAATGATAAGGAGGCCAAATTTATCTGATGAACAGGAACTACCCCTGTTTCCATCCTTCTGATACCTTACCAGTTCCAGATTTGTTATTTCGTTTCGCTCATTCCGGCTAAGCACATTTATGGCTACTTTGACCTTATACCGCTTGAGCACCTGGCGCTCCACCCGTTCAATCTGATTGTCGGTATAGGTTCGGGTTACTTTGATATCCGGCCGTTTGAAACCAACAAGGCAAACGACAAATAGCATCAGCAAAGGCAAGAGGAGCTTTTTCATAGTTTTAAATTGATATTGACAGAAGAGGTAGCCTAATCCGTAATCGCGACTTTACGCTGAGCAACCATCTGGATTGTCAACAGTGAGATCCAGAGCAGAACAAAAGCAAACGTAACTTTCTGCACAAGTGGCAGGTAGTAGAGCGAGTCACTGGTGTAGTAAATGTAATTATTTACAACCATGAGTAACAAGCACCCAATGCCAAGCCATAGTAACTTTATTAAGCGGCATTTGTACAGGCCAATGAACGTACCTGTGAGGGTGATGAGCCCTAAAAAACCGGCAATGTTTATTACCAGATCGTGAAAATTCGTAAAAATGAAGAGAGCAGACAGCATCGACCCGATTCCTGTCGACCGTATGAGTAGGGAACCACGCTGACTGAATGTGAAGAGCAGGGGCAGAAAATACCAAAAGATTGAAAGCGATATACACAGCACACTCATTGCCGCCAGGGCAACGGGCCTGGCCAGATTTGGTTGCCCATTCATCGCATACACGTTCAACAGATTACACCAGTAGTTGTGCAACCAGCTAAACCCTACGGCCTGTTTATCCGCCTGTGAACCGCCGGGATACAGGTACGTTGCCAGCAGAAAAAGAACCAGAAATGTGCCAATACCCAGTAGCGGTACCAGCATCAAAAGAGCGTTTGGCAAAACTGCTTTCCGAATAGCCATCATGGTAGGGAGCCCGTCAAAAAGCAAACAGGCTTAGCTGCCCTTCATTGGCTTTACGGCGCGAGCCTTCATGTTCCAGTAGCCACTGTTTGCGCCACAGCCCGCCCGCATAGCCTGTCAGGCTTCCATCTGAGCCAATGACTCGATGACAGGGTACGACAATTGCCAGCGGGTTACGGCCATTGGCAGCGGCCACGGCCCGAATCGCTTTCTCGTCGCCCAGTTGGCGGGCCAGCGACAGGTAGGAGCGCGTTTGGCCAAACGGCACCGTCAGCAGCGCTTCCCACACACGCTGCTGGAAAGGCGTACCGATGGGCGACATCAGAAAGGTGAAATCTTTACGAATACCATCGAAATAGTCGGTAAGCTGGTCGCAGGCCTGTTGCAGGGGAGCAGGCAGATTGCGGATCAGGAATAGGTCGGGCATGGGATCATCCAGGCAGGAAATGGCCGACACGCCCGATACGTCGCCGGTTATGCGAAGGGTGCCAAGCGGCGAAGACAGGTACGTATGCATACAACTGAAGCAAGCCTGATTGGCTACCCACCGGATACGCCACCGCTGCTTGCTTCAGGCTAACTTACGAAAAATGCTCGATCAGCACATCGTCAAGCATGGCTTTTGTCAGCGGTTTATTTCGGTAACCCGTCACTTCGTTGAATTTCTCGGCGCGGTGCTCGTCATTGGGATTCAGCGAGGTTGTCAGCATCATCACCACCACGTTACTTTTCAACTGGTTATCAAGCTGATGGTATTCCTCCAGAAACTCGAACCCGTTCATACCGGGCATGTTAATGTCGAGCAGAATTACTTCCGGGCGAACATAGTCGGGGTGGGCCGTATTGGCCAGATAGGTAAGTGCTTCGGTACCGGTTTCAGCTACGCGGACGGTATCGCACTTCCCCCAATCGGTGATGACTAGCTGGTGGATATAGTTATCATCGGGGTCATCATCGACCAGCATAATACAGTGAAGATATTTATCCATAGCTGTTGAGTTGACACTACTGGCCCCGCAAATTCGAGACCAGATGTGCGTAACGAATCAATACTTTTTATGATTAACGCGAAACGGGCATGTATTTCCCAAAAAACTTAGTCATAGTTCGATAAATAGCCAGCCAATTGCGGTGCAACAGGAAACTGTGAACCTCGTCGGGGAAGATCAGCACTTCGGTGGGTACGTTCCGGCCGCGGAGTTTCTGTACCAGATCGACGGTTTCGGCAAAGGCCACATTGCGGTCATCGTCGCCGTGAATAAACAGGCAGGGCGACCGCCACGAATCCAGGTTCGCGACAGGCGACGACGTAAACGCTTCTTTTGTCTCTGCCTCGCCGATGCCCCAACCGCCACCCGGCGAAAACATGTTACCCCGCCACGACCAGTCGTGAACGCCGTGCAGGTCAACGCCGCAGGCAAACAGGTCCGAGTTACGGGCCAGCCCCAGGGCCGTCAGGTAGCCGCCGTATGAACCGCCCCAGAGGCCGATCTGCGTGGCGTTCACTTCCGGCCGTTTTTGCAGGTAACGCGCCGCTGCCACCACATCCTGATACTCCGAAGCACCCCTCGGCCCCTGCTTGTCGGCACGCCGGAACGCACGGCCGTAGCCGATACCCGCGCGGTAATTGACCGACAAAACCACGTACCCCTGCGCGGCCAGGTACTGATTCATGGCGTAGGCGTTGGCATAGTACGTACCCCGGTAATGCCAGCCCAGCAACATCTGCCGCATGGGGCCGCCGTGCATAAACACCAGCGCCGGGGCTTTACTGCCGCTAGCCGGTGGCAGAAATAACTGACCATGCACCACCATTCCGTCGGCGGTGAACGTAACCGACCGGGGTTCGGTAAGCGACGCCGAAGGAAAGGCAGCAGGCAACTCGGCAGGGAATAGCTTCTTCTCTGGTTGAATTCCGATGGAGAGATACGCAATTCCCGTTGGCTGATTCCAGGAAGCGGAGCGGTACACCAGCGTTTGCCCGGCTGTTGTTTCGAGCAATACAGGGTCTGTTTCGATGCCTTTACTTTCTTCGTCAACGCCCGAGTTAACGGTAGTGATTGCCTCGCGCTTACCCGTTTCGATCTGTACCCGCCACAGATGCCGCCGATCGGTATCGTTGAGGTTACTGCTATAGTACAGGTACGTTCCGTCGGGCGAGACCGTGGTTTCTTCCGTTTCCGCTTCGCCCGGAGTCAGATCGACGGGGGCGCCAGCAAGGGCGGGGTTCAGCGCGTACAGGTGCATCCACTGCTGATGTTCCGAGAAGAAGAGAATGCGGTTGGTGACCGTCCAGCGAAGCGGCTCAGTCGGGTAATACTGGGCAAAACCTCCATCGTCGGCGGGCGACTGCCAGAGCATGCGTCCCGGATCGGGCAGGCCGTCGGCAAGCGGTTCGGCGGAGGTGACCCAGATAGCGAAGGGATTGCCGCCCTGAATGTTTTCCAGTTCACCATGCCGCTGCCCCGGCACCCGAATAAAGGCCACCTGCCGCCCATCGGGCGACCAGGCCGGGTACTGATCCCGATCAACGCCGGGGGCCAGCCAACGTACCTGATGCTGGCCAAAGTCGTAGATACCAATTAAGTTATGGTAGCCCCGGTAGCTGGTGAAGACCAGGCGCCTGCCATCGGGTGAGAAGCTATAATCGGCTTGCGTACCCCGCGCTGTAAAAAGTAATGCAGGCTCTTTACGGGTACGTTGGTTGGTCAGATCGGCGAGTCGGGCCAGGTACAGTTGCCCGCCCCGCGCAAAGAGCAGTCGCTGCGTGCCGCCGGGCGTTCCGGCCGGTTCGGGTGCCCAAACCGGTTTGCTGCCCACGCCCACCCGCACGGGCATGGCTGGCGAGGCAGTGGGTAATACATAGACGACCTGCTCAACGGGCGCGGGTGCGCTGCTTGGGTTTGGGTGCGTACCCTGCCCGTTTTTTCCACCACCGCGCACAAACGCAACCCACCGGCCATCGGGCGAGAGCGTAACCTCACCAAGTTCCTGCCCATCGTCGGCGGTGTAGTTGGTGAGTTTTCGGGGCGTGGGGTCGGGAAATGTGGCCGTGTAGAGATTGCGCATACCCCGCTCATTCACGACCCATATCACCCGGTTGCCTCTTCCCGACAGATTCTGGCAGTACGGTGCCGATAGCACATCGTCGATGGAAAACGAGCGGGACGTACCTGACTGAACAGCGGCAGGCTGTGTAAGTGCACTGGGTTGAGTTGTCGAAACAGACTGGGCAGCACTTCGGGTAAAACAGGCGACAATGAGTAAAAACGCGTAGCAATTGGGCATGGAGAGGCAGTTTTGCTACAAATAAAGGCATTAGGGGCGTATACATGGCATAAAACCACAACGCACCAGATCGTATGGGACCTGGTGCGTTGGTAAACCTCGTTCAGTTCTTTTAGTCCTGACGGCGGCTGCGCTCGCTTTTCTTTTCCTGCTTCGCCGCCTTTTTTTCTTTCGGCGATTTGGCCGGTTCCTTCTTTTTCTCGGAACGGGCATCCTGTGCTTTAGCCATTGTTTCGCTGTGTTTAGGTTGTCAAGGTACAAAACGATCAGCTACGGCCGTATGTTGCGCCTAAAACGGGTAGCGGCCGTTCGCTCAATTCGGCCCGAAATTTGAGTGCCTTTCTACGACCCATATCACATAAACTATGCCTCGTTTATTCTACCTGCTGTTGCTGCTGCCCTGCCTTGCGCTGGGGCAGGCCCCGCAAGCGCCAATTATCCTGTCGAACAAGCCAACAAATACGGTATTCTCGCTAGCGGCCGTCGACGCAAAAACCGGAACCCGTCTTCCCGCGCAATTTAAAGTACATGCCTACCTGGCTAAAAAAGATTACGCCGGGCCAGCCACGCCCGTCCGCGATTTTGAGTTTATCATGACCCGCGCCGATTCACTGCTGGTCATCGCGTCGGCATCGGGGTATGATGAAGGTGAATTTGTGATGGTGGCCCCCTGCGATACCTGCGCCACCTACGGCTACTCGGTTCCGCTCGACAAAACGGACACCGTTTTCCGGCAACTGACGAAAGGCAAAGCCATTCAGCTCGACAAAGTGTATTTCGATCAAAGCAGCTACCGCATGCGCCCCGAATCCTTCGAGCAGCTCGACAAGCTGGTGCGTACCCTCCAGGGCGACCCTGCACTGAAGATCGAAATTGCGGGCCATACCGACAACGTAGGCGACCGCCGGCTCAATCAGTTCCTGTCGGAGAACCGGGCCAAAGTAATTACCAACTACTTGGTTACCAAAGGCATAAAAGAAGAACGCCTTCGCCATGCGGGTTACGGCGATACCCGACCCGCCGCCCCCAACGACGTAGAAGAAAATAAACGCCGGAACCGCCGCGTTGAGTTTGTTGTACTTTGAATTAACCTGCGGCGTCATTAGGCTTCGCCGTCATTAAGTCATTACATGGTCATTCGTTGTTTACCATAAATGACCATGTAATGACTTAATGACGGCGAAGCCTAATGACAACAAACCGTAGCTTTATCAGCCTTCTATCGCCGTGGCTTTCGTTCAGGAACCTTCTATTGTCCGTCGCATCTGGGGCGATGCCGACGTCATTCTGCTTGTCTTCGCCGGGTCGGCCGCTGAATTTGCCCTCAATAAAGCGGTAGACTGGCTTTTCTTCACCGGAAAATTACCCGCCGACCCCATTGGCCGGTTATTTTCAACGGTGCAGTACGCGCAGCAGATCGTTTTCGCCGACGAGCAGAAAGCCCGGCAGGCCGTTGGCCGAATGGCGTCGATCCATACCGGGGTTGAAAACAAACGTGGCTACGCTATTCCCGACTGGGCCTACCGAGATGTGCTGTATATGCTCATCGACTATTCGGAACGGGCCTATACGTTGCTTCACCGCCCCCTTACCGACGCCGAACGTACCGAACTCTTCGACGTATTCCGCCGCGTTGGCGACGGTATGAACGTACCTGATTTGCCCCTGACCTATGCCGACTGGCAGGCCGACCGGCAAACCCATCTGGCCCACGACCTGGAACGCAGCGAGTATACCGATACGCTTTTCCGGCGGTACCGCGAAGAAATTGGCGACTGGCGATACAACCTGCTCAGGCAGGCGCAAAGCCTACTGGTGCCCACTCCGGTCATTCACCTGCTCGATTTGCCGCAACGCCCCTGGCTGGCAAAGTTGCTTTGGATCTACCCCACGGCCCGCGTTTTGGGTTTACGGGCTCTGGTTCAGCGCATTCTGTTGCCAACCACGTACCTGAGCCGAATTCAGGCGCTGGAACGAACGCCGTAGCGGTACATTGGAACTCAGCACGTACCTGGTGTGGTTTGTCCTATACGTTCAATTTGCAGGCATAACGTACCTGGCAACAAACCGATGAACAAAGCCAATCAGCAACTCCCCTTCTCTGACCTCATCAAAAGCGGCGAACCCGTGCTGGTCGAATTTTTCGCAACCTGGTGTGCCCCCTGCAAAGCACTGGCCCCCACGTTGAAACACCTCTCCGACCGCACCGGCGACAAGCTGAAGATCGTAAAGGTCGATATTGACCGTGCCCGTCCGGTTGCTACTAAATTCCAGATTCAGAGTGTACCAACCATGATCCTGTTTAAAGACGGAAAGGTGGTCTGGCGTATGTCAGGCGTGCAATCGATCGGCAAGCTCGAAGCCGCGGTGAAGCCTCATCTTGGGTAGACTTTCTTTCAAAGAATAAACGGCTTGGGGCTGAAGCAAAGGATGAAAACCAGCAATGCCAGCCAGCCGATCAGTTTGCGGCCTGTGCTCAGGGGTTCGTCCTGCTCTGTTTCGGGATGGTAGACGCCCAGAAAGCGGCCCAGTACAATAGCAAACACCATAAAGCCGATGTAGCCTTCTGCCTTGGGGAACATAAATGTTACCGCAAACTGAGCAACGATGACGGAAAGGGCAATGAGTAACGCCGTAATTGGTCGGTCGTTGATGCGGGAAAAAGCCAGAAAAAGGGCGGCGGCGTAGAGTACCAGTTTGTACAACTGATCGCCAAAAGTGGCATCGTCGCCCGTGGCAAAATCAGAGACGCGGAAAAAGCCCAGGCCCGCGTAAAAGACGAATCCGACAAAGAATATCGGGGCCAGCGCATTGAATTTCCGCTTGCCGATCAAGGCATACAGCACGTGACCACCGTCGAGCTGACCAATGGGAATCAGGTTCAGCGAGGTGAAGAAGAGCGAGAGGTAACCCGCCAGCAAATACGGGTAATGAATCATTTCGTAAGGATGCGGCAGCAACGACTGGTCGGCCACGTATTTCTTGAAAAACCAGAACAGCAGGTTATCGCCAAAGGCCACCGCCGATACGTCTAACCCCTTCGCTTTTGCTTCGGCCAGGCTCCTGGTTACAAACTCGCCATAATTCGCCCCGTACTTCTTGTATTCGGGGTGAATCGTGAAAATATAGTCGATCGGCGGCAGGTGCGTAAACCCGTACCAGAGCAGCACCAGCGCCACGGCGAAGCCCGCCAACGGCCCGGCAACGCCAATATCGAAGTATTTCCGGCGGCTGCTGATGTAATCCTTGATACGGATAAACGCCCCCATTGTGCCGATACTTTCGCCCAGCCCAAACCAGAACGGAATGTAATAGGGCAACGTGACACGTACCTGATTGGCCCTGGCAACGAAGTAATGACCGAATTCGTGAACGGTAAGCACCGTCAGGAAAGGAATAGAGAAGTTGAAGCCTGCCATAAATTCCCGCCAGCCCATAGGCGTGGTACCGGGAAACGGAATAAAGAAACGGCCAAACATCCACTCGGCACCAGATGCGGTAGTAGTGGCCAGGGTAACTAAAAATAAGATACTATGGATGAGGTACTTGCGTGTCTGCATAAAACGAATTTTGCCCTTTCAACTAACTGAAAACGGCAACCTTATTTATTCCCCGATCTCATCGAGGTAATCCAGAATTGTTTTGGGTGGCACCACATGCACCGCCCGGATACCTAACGCCGCTGCTGCCTGTATGTTCAACAGATTGTCGTCCAGAAAAAGCGTCTCCGAAGGCTCTAAATCAGCCTGCGCCAACACATGGCCGTAAATGTCGGGGTTCGGCTTCAGCATCCTGACAATATGCGAATAAAAGACCTGGTCAAAGATAGACTCCAGCGACGGTTGCCCTAACTCTGCCAGCCGATTATCCACCTCCCGAATATGAATCGGGTTTGTATTACTGAGCAGAAGCAGCCGGTATTTGCCCTTCAACGACTTTATCTTCTCGATCCGCTCAACCGGTAAATCGAGCAGAACACTGTTCCAGGCGGTGTCGATCACCTCATCGGCCCAGCGGTCAGGCTCATCCGATTCATCCCGGACCAGCGACCGGACAGCCGCCCTGAATGCCTCATCATCGACGAGGCCGGTTTCGTACTGTTTCCAGATGCCATGCTCTTTCCAGAGGGCTTCCATTTCTTCCTCAGACCGATTGGCTAGCTGAGCGAAATTCCGCAGCGGCGCCCGCAGATCAATCGGAATAATGACGTCGCCAAGGTCGAAAATGATGTTTTTCATGGAGTTGGTGTATTGGTTATTAGGGGATTGGTTGATTGGGGATTGAGGGAATTGGTTAATTGCTTACGCCTAGTCGAAGGGCCCAGCGTAAGCAATTAACCAATTCCCAATTAACCAATTACAAAATTCCTTCATCAGCGAAGCTCAGGTACGTTCGATCGGTGATGATGAGGTGGTCAAGAACGGGAATATCCAGGAAACGGCCGGCTTCTTTGAGTTTACGGGTCAGGTCTTTATCAGCTTGCGAGGGCGTGAGGTTACCCGACGGGTGGTTATGCGCCAGAATTACGCCACTCGCCAAATATTCCAGCCCTACCTTAAAGATCAAACGAGGATCGGCAACGGTACCCGATACGCCGCCGGCGCTGACCTGAACGGGTCGCATCACTTCATTGGCCCGATTGAGGAGCAACACCCAGAACTCTTCATGCTGCTTATCCATCAAGTAAGGGCGCAACTCTTCGTAGGCATCCCGTGAACAGGTAATACGGTGCCGCTCGACAGGCGCCTGCTCCCGCCGACGACGGCCCAATTCCAGCGCGGCGACGATACTAATGGCCCTTGCTTCGCCAATTCCGCGAAACTTCGACAGGTCTTTGACGCTCCGTTTAGCCAGTTCGTGCAGGTTGTTGCCCACGCCTTCCAGCACCTTCCGCGCCACATCGACTGCCGACAGTTCGGCCGTGCCGGAGTTTATCAGGATGGCCACCAGTTCGGCGTCAGACAGGGCGGCGGTCCCTTTCAGCATTAATTTCTCGCGGGGGCGGTCTTCTTCTGCCCAGCTTTTGATGCTGCGAAGCGGCTGATATGGGTTCATAGGTTACGGTTTAGCGACAACTTTCGTTGCCTAAAAGTAACGTACCTACAAACAAAAAACCTTACCCGCTTTGGCAGATAAGGTCTGTTTCCGGAAGAACATGCACCGGGGCTGTGCTACTTACGCAGCAGTAGCAGGAGCCAGTTTATTAACCAAACGAGTCAGTTTCGACTTGTTGTTGGCTGCTTTGTTCTTGTGAATGATGTTTTTCTTGGCCAGGCGGTCGAGTTTCGAGATCACGGTCTTCAGCAGATCGCTGGCAACAGCGTGATCTGACGTGGCGCGAAGTTTCTTCACGAGGTTACGGCTAGTGACAGCCTGGTACCGGTTCAACAGACGCTTCTTGGCGTTGGTACGGATTGCTTTTTTGGTATTCTTATGATTTGCCATTGACAGGACTTGGTTCGGTTTCCGAAATGAGTCCGCAAAGGTAAGCCTTTGAGCGCATTATCACAAATAGAAGCCGTATTGTTTACGGGTAAACCAGTCAATATCACTGAATTTACGTCATCCCTCCGTTCTGTTTGGCGAAACAACCAATTGTCAAAATTTAATTAGGCTATCGACTAAACGGACTATTGTCATATTCTGTCAAATGAATAGATTTGCTATTGTAACAGCTACCTAACATGAGAACCGTAACGTTTGAATCACTTCAGGCCGATCAGGCCTGGATGGTTGTGTCTGATCAACTGAATCAGCGCAACACCCTGCTCTCGCGGAGTATCTCGAAACTAGAGCAACAGCCGCAAACACTGCCAATCGCCAGCCGGTTGATGACCCTGCGGTACCACCTGCGGCAGAGCCTGCGTCGGCTTACCGCCGAAAGCCGCAAATTGCCTGCCACCACCGATCAGGCCGACGCCCTGAACCGGCAATGGTGCCACATTCATGAGTTGTATTTCCTGCTCCGCCAGGTCGATGCCGAACTGATCAATGCCCGCGACAAGAGCGAACCGCTCAATCAGTGGCTCGACACACTGGAGTTGCGCGTGTATAAATCAGCGCTGGTCCACCTGAATTAATAGACCTTCTTTCTATCACTGTCCTCGTGCTGTCGGAATGCCATTGTAAACCGGCAGTGCGGGCGACCATCGCTTCAGGTACGTAGCGTAACTAGTTACAACCATTGGCTGTTGCGCGGGTTCTGATCTAAACGCGACGCTATGAAAAAGGGATGGATCATTACAATTGGCATACTACTATTGCTCGGTATCGGCGGGTACGTTTACTACAACACGCTGAAAAATAAGGCGCAGTCGGAAGGGGGTGCTTATGACGGAACGCTCAAACCCCGGCTGGAACTGAGCCGCTTCGATGTGACCAACCTGACGGATGAGTCGGTTCAACTGAACATGCACCTGCTCATCGACAACCCGTTGCCCGTTGGTTTCAAGGCCCGAAAAGTAGACTACACGCTGTATATCAACAACGAGGAAGTCGCCAAAGACGCCTATGACAAAACCATCGATGTGAAATCGCAGGACAGTACGCTGCTGTCATTACCGGCAAAACTCTACACCAAAAAGATGGTCGGTGTGTTGAAACGTCTCGAAGCAGCGGGCACCGACAGCACCGATTACCGGATACGCACCACGTTTGATCTGGACGTACCCATTGCAGGTGAACGTACCTTCACGGTAAGCCAGTCGATACGGGCTCCGGTCTTCTATATCCCGGAATTCAAGATCGCGGATATTGATCTGGGCAAATTTGGCCTGAACCGGACCGACGTGGCAACCAAAATCGTTTGCACCAACAAAAACAAATTTCCGTTCAACATCACCGATACGCACTATACCGTAACGATCGATGGCAAACAGATTGCCGAAGGCGACCAGCCGGAGCCGATCCTGATCAAGAAGCAGGGATCAACGCCCTTCGTGGTGCCCATGACCGTGAAGCCGGGCCAGTCGCTGGGCTTGTTACCCAAAATGCTGTTCGACAAGAAAGACACGCCCGTTGAAGTCGCTTTTCGCTGTAAGATTCTGGATAAGAGCGACAACCCGATGTTTAACGAGAGCAAGGTAGTGACAACCATCAAAGGCACGCTCGCCGACTTCATGAAGCAGGCAAAAGGGTTGAGTAGATGATTAGTTGATTAATGAGTATTGATCAATTGTTTTCCTGCTCTAGGCCCTTCGACCGGCTCAGGGTGACAATCCCACTCAAGGTCATCATAGACGTACCTGAGTTTCCTGTCACCCTGAGCCGGTCGAAGGGCCTAGAGCAGGAAAGCAATTGATCAATCCCCTAATTCACAACAGCTACGCGCTCGCAGACGGCGTTCCAGAGGCCAATGCGGGCTTCCATACCGCGAATGGCCCAGTCGGTAGCTTCCTGCCAGCGGGTGGCATCGTCGGCACAGAGTTCGGTCACCATCTGCATGGCCAACTGACTATGATGATCGCCATCGATTTCGATATGCCGTTCCAGGTAGTAGCGGAAGGTCCGCAGTTGCGCTGGCGCATCGGCGTCAAGGGCACGCACCAGGTGCAGGAACATATCGGGAATCAGGTCTTCGCGGCCAAACGTGAAGACAGACGCCATCACGTGTGGTTTACCGGTGGCGATTACGTCGAACGTATACTGGACGAACTGCCGAACCCCCTCAGGTACGTCGGTTTCCTGTAGTGCCTGCCGGATGGGCGTTCCAGCCATAACCCGGTCTGTAAACTGATCGATGGGCGACGTATCGGCCCCCAGTTGCTGCATGGCGATCCGGTAAAGTTCGTAGTGGCTAATGTGCGAGTTGGCCACACCGAGCCAGGCCGGGGCTTCGTCGCTTTCTTCGCCGGTCACGATCTCGTTGATGAGATATCGTGTACTCCCGGCACCAACGGGCATCCAGGGTACAGAAACGCAGGTGAGTGATCGCTGCAATGCTTTCAGGAGCGACATAAAATCCCAAACGGCAAAGGCGTGGTAGGTAGTCAGATCGCGCAGCCCGTCGAGGTCGTGGACGGTGGCGTAGACGGGGTGGCTGAGCAGGCGCTGGCGTGTGGGTTCCAGCGCAGTAGTCAATTGAGCAAGCATCGGCTCCATGATAAAGTCATAGGTTATGTTCCGATGTATCTACGTACTGTATCACCAAAAGGTTTGTTGACGAGACCCTGTTTCTGCCCTGTACACTTTTTTCCGCGCTCACCACTGACCTTTCGCCCATAACCCGTATAGATAAATGGACGGGCGTTATGTAACCACACTATACGTTTGTAGTTTTGATTTTATCTATTTTTCAACCTGTTTAATCACGTTCTATGCTTCAACGTTTACATTATTTATCTCTAATCGTTCTGCTACAGCTTTGTGTAGGTGTGGCATTTGCACAAAATACGATCACTACACAGACACTGTCTGTTGTCAGCATCTGCCCCGGCTCTACCCTCGATGTGCCCTTTACTGCTTCGGGTACGTACCTGACTGGCAACGCGTTTACGGTACAGCTCTCGAATGGCAGTGAGTATGTCAACATCCCGACGAGCGGGGCCAGTTTCAATAATGCTACGGGCCGGTACACGGTTACGGCTACTATTCCGGCCAGTACAGCAGCGGGTACAACCTACCGGGTACGTGTTACGGCCAGCAACCCCGCCGTCATTGGTACAGCCAGCAACACACAACTTTCTGTCAAGATTAAGCCGGGAGTGCCTAAAATTGATTCTGTCAACCGGATTTGCCAGCCTGTTAGTGCTATGCAACAGGCAAGTTCAATTGGCGTGAGTCTAACCGTTGCCGCCGGTGCTTCAGCTTCTATGTATACTCCTGAAGGAAACCCAGCCGGGGGGTACTACCCAACTACTCGCTTTGGCGACGTGGTCACCATTAACTTTCGCTACGGCGATTTTCAGCGATCACCTACTACGCCAAATTTCACTATCGTTGAGCGATTATTTTATGCCACACAAACTCTGGATGGCTGCGAAAGTGATAGAGCACAAACCAAAGTCCGTACACTTTACTGGCCTACAGGAGGACCAAATCCAGCTAACCAATATACCGCTCAGTATGGACAAATTGCATATTGCCAGGGAGAAACTGCCGTACCTTTGAATGTTAAAGGGGTTGAAACGGCTATTGAGAATTACCGCATTATTTATCAACTTGGAGATGGTTTCGGTTCTTCCTTTTCGCCCAATCCGCCTACGCCTCCAACTAATACCCCCGGCCGCACAATGTACGCGTTGCAGTACGAAGCTATTGACCCAACAAGATCGTGTACACCCATCTATTCCCCTTCTGCGCCCAATGTGCGAACGTACCTATATGTAGATGTCAATGCCCGCCCGGCCAAGCCTTCCTTATCTACTTCAACCCTTACTTACTGCCAGAACCAAACAGCCAATCTACTCGCTGCGAGTGCCACTGAAACCGGAGCTTCCATTCTGTGGTATACAACGCCTACGGGCAGCACAGCCACGACAACAGTGCCCCGACCATCAACTACGCAGACAGGTACGTTCAAATACTATACGGCGCAGATATTAAACAACTGCGAGAGTGACCGGGCCGAAATTACGGTGGAAGTAAAGGCAGCTTCAGTTGTTCCAACTGCCACTAATCCGACCTACTGCGTTGGTCAGCAGGCGTCACCACTTTCAGCCATTGCGGCCAGTGGTGGGTCACTGCTCTGGTATACAGCATCTTCAGGTGGTATTGGTTCACAGGCAGCGCCAACGCCAACAACTAACAACGCTACAACTCAGATTTTTTACGTGGCCCAGACAGTTGGAAACAATTGCGAGAGCCAGCGCGTACCGGTAACGGTCACAGTGAATCCTATCCCGCCTGCTCCGATTCTAAGCTCAACCAATGTAGCAGCCTGTCAGAGTACAACTGCTAATTCGCTTGTAGCTACAGGGCAGAATATAACCTGGTACACGGAACCATCGGGAGGCACGGGTGTAAGCACTTTGCGACCAAACACAGATGCAATCGGCGCAAAACTGTATTACGCTTCACAAAAAATTAATAGCTGCGAAGGTCCACGTAGTAGTGTAACGGTGACAGTAAAAGGCAGACCAGGGGTCCCTAAAGTTGATTCTGTTAAGACTATTTGTCAAGCTATTGGTGGCAATTTAGGTGGAAGTGTGCTTCCTATTAATGTAGAGATAAGCGTAGGAGCAACAGCATCGCTTTATAATGCAGATGGTGCGCAAGCAAACTACTTTTCAAGAACAGAGTCAAGTTTTAACTTCATTTACAACTCATTCGGATCTTCTGGTACTTACAAATATCCTGTAAATGAGATTACCTATTATGCGACGCAAACAGTAGATGGGTGCGAAAGTGCGAGGATACCAACAACCATACGTACACTTTTTGTGCCTGGGGTAGGTCCAAGTCCTGCAAATCAATTCGATGCATTCACTGGCAGAATAACATATTGCCAAGGCGAACTGGCGCAACCTTTAAATACAAACGGGCATAAACCACCCATTGAGAACTACCGGGTAATATACCTCGGCCCAGAGCAGGGGGCAACATATACTCCAAATGCCCCAACCCCGTCAACATCTACTCCAGGTAGGACTTCTTACAGATTACGCTATGATGTAATTGACGGAACAAAGTCTTGTAATGTGAGTGGCCCTCGTTATGCTGAAACGGAAACGACTATTCAGGTTGACGTCAATCCAAAACCTACAAAACCGACAATTACGAACAACACCATAACCTATTGCCAGAACCAGACAGCCGATTTACTTTCAGCAACAGCGAATACGGGCGCTAACCTTGTTTGGTACGGTGTAAATGCAACGGGGGGTACTAGCTCCGCTACTGCACCCCGACCAGCAACAGATCAAGCAGGTACGTTCCGGTACTATGTAGCTCAATCATTAAATGGCTGCGAAGGCGATCGAGCAGAGGTTTTAGTCACCGTAAAAGCTACACTAGCTCAACCTAGTGTGGTAGGACAAATAGCCTATTGTCAGAATCAACCCACCAGCCCCTTAAGTGCCACAGGAACGCAACTACGCTGGACACTACCAACTAATCAGTCCGTTACAGATGCGCCCACGCCTACTGCGCAGACTGTTGGTACGGTCAGCTATTTCGTTACGCAAACTGTAGATGGCTGCGAGAGCAATCGGGCTGAGATCAAGGTGACTGTAAAGCGAACACCTGATGCGCCAGGTACGTCGGCACGGTCGATTTGCCAGAATGAAACAGCCCCTGTACTCACCGCCGAAGGGCAGGGGTTGAAGTGGTATCCAGTTAGTACAGGTGGTGAAGCCAGTAATACCGCTCCGCTGGTTAACTCCGGACAAGCTGGCCAAACAATATATTATGTCAGTCAGAGCCTTGATGGCTGTGAAGGACCCAGAGCACCGTTGACCGTTACGGTAAAAGCATTGCCTTCGGCTCCAGGTGTCACCAAAGTTGATCTTTGCCAGTTTGCCAAAGCTAGTCCGCTAGTAGCAGCCGGTTCTGGCCTTACCTGGTACGACACCGATGGAAAAAGCATTGGCAGTACAGGACCAACCCCAGCTACAGACAAGGGGGCAACGTTTGCGTATCAGGTTAGCCAAACGGCAGATGGCTGTAGCGGCCTCAAAGCCACACTGACCGTCACAATTATGACTACACCCCTCCCCGCGCTGACCAAAACACTGCTTGAGCTATGTAAAGGCAGCAGTGCCGCCCCACTTGAAGCCACCGGAACCGGACTCAAATGGACTGGCCCCACCGGCGTTATATCAACGACGGCACCCGTGCCTTTCACCACAGAAACGACAAAAAACCCTGACGGAGACGCTTATTATGTCACTCAAACTGGTGCTAACGGCTGTGAAAGTCCCCGTGCTATGATTCGAGTATTTGTACAGGGTCCGCCCACGCTGGCTTTGTTGGGAGCAACAACGGTCAATCTTGGCATAGAAGCTCCAATTAGCCTAAAGTTTACGGGTGTTGGTCCGTACCAGTACAAAATCTCGACCGGCCTTAGCCAGTCGTTGACAGGTTCGGCAGTGAAAGACACTACGATTTTGGTGCTACCCACTCGCACAACAACCTATCAGGTTACCGAAGTAAATAACCGTTGCGGTGTTGGTCTTCCCATAAGCACGGCCACCGTCGTAGTGCTTGTACCTACCATTCAGGTTCAGTCGTTACTTTCTTCTACAGTCTGTGCCGGAAGCATCCTGTCTGCGGCATTTCTCACTACCGGCCAGTTCAACCCCGGAAGCTCGTTTCGTGTGCAACTAGCTCGCCCGGAGGCAGATACCTCAAGAATCCAATATACTGATCTGCAAAATACGCAGGTAAACGGTGGACAAATTTCAGCCTCGATCCCTGCTACAGCTACGGCGGGTTCCTATCTGGTGCGCGTAATTGCTACAAACCCAAAAATTCCCATCCTAGGCACACCTAGCTCTACTCCGCTGACTATCAGGCCCCTGCCCGGCGCGACTTTAGCCACCAACACAGCAACTATTTACGAAGGAGAGGCGGTAAAATTAGCTATTGCCTTTACTGGTGATGGACCGTGGACATTTTCATACCGTGACAGTAGCACTGTTGCCAACACGGTAAAGGAGATTCTCACTAACGCTAATCCGCATATTATAGACGCAAGGCCACCGAAGTCGACTACGTATCGAATTACAGCGCTGACTAATGGATGTGGTCCAAGTTTATCACTTCCTGCCTCACTTGTAGTCACGGTAAATCCCTTATTGGCAGTTGAACCGCTGGCTGAACTGATTAAGGTTTATCCAATTCCCGTTCTCTCTACTGTTAATGTCCAGATCGACCCGTCACTGATGAGCAAACCAGCTACCCTCCTACTGGTAAATGAAAAAGGCGGTTCGGTTTTGAGACAAGATACCCTCCAGTTGAGTACTCAACTAAATTTGAGCGGTCAACCCGCCGGTGTATATATCTTACATATTCAAGTAGGTCAACATCTTATCAGCAGGCGACTGATAAAACTCTAATTACTATTCATAAAAGGTGTTTCAATAACTGGAACACCTATTTTTATTTACATATTTGACTTTTTAGAGATTATACGTCACAATACAAACGAAAATGGTACAGGCTTAGGGGTCGGTATCTTTTCCGCGTTACACTAGTGACAATCTACCGTCTTGTATGAAATTACGTATACACGCTTTACTTCTGTTTTTATTCCTTCTAGTCTACTTTCACCTTCCTGCCAGTGCCCAGATAACGATCATCACCCAGCCACTTGCCCAGACATCCGCTTGTCCGGGTACGTCGATTGACGTTCCTTTTTCTGTAGCAGGCCCGCTCGGGTCAGGCAATAAATTCGCCGTTCAGCTTTCCAAAGGCACAGACCTCGTTACGCTGCCTGCCAGTGCCGTTCTGGGCAATCCTGCTACCGGACAATACACGGTTTCTGTTACGCTGGCGAATTTACCGGGCTCAGGGCTGTACAAAATCAAGGTGATAGCCAGCGTCCCCGCTACGGTTGGGTCGGAAAGTGTAACGGCCCTATTCGTTAAAACACAGCCCGCGTCGGCTCCCCAGGTACTGGCCCAGTCGATCGGGAATTATACGAGCCAGTACACCTTTTGCCAAAACGACCCTCCCTTTTCGGTATCGGCACTGGTAGGTCCGGCGCCCGACAATTACCGGGTGTTGTACGACTTTGGAACGGCACTTGCCGGCACCAGCCAGCGTACGTTTACGGCCCCGGTTATGAACACAAGTACGGTTGGCCGAACAACGTATAATTTCAGGTACGTTGCCATCGACGAAACAAAGGGGTGCAGTCTGGCCGAACAACCGGGTGCAGTATCTTATCTGACAATGGAAGTAAAATTTCGTCCGGTTGCCCCTACCCTGCCGGCTCCTGCACTGAGTTACTGCCAAAATCAGACGGCCAGCCCACTGGTAGCCACCGTCACGTACCCAGGCTCAGAGTTGCTGTGGTACACCGCTTCGGGTACTGCGCTGCCGGGGTCAGCACCCACGCCGGCTACAACAACGCCAGGCTCGACGGTCTATCAGGTCACCCAGTCGTTCGACCGTTGCGAGAGTGCGCCTGCTTCGCTGACGGTGACGGTTCAGACCGCATCGGCGGCCCCTACGGCTCCTAAAACACAGATTGAGCTATGCCGGGGTGCCGCAGCCGAGCAACTCGTTGCCAACGGCACTAACCTGATCTGGACAGACCCAACCGGCACCACATCGACCGTGGCGCCAACTCCATCGACGCTCAATGCCAGCAAAACACCGGCAGGCGACGTATATTACGTGGCTCAGGGAGGAGCAACTGGTTGCCCAAGCGCGCGGCTGGCCATTCGGGTAATTGTGCAGGCACAGACAACCCTCTCCTTATCGGGCGGGAAAAACGTCAATCTCGGTGCCGAGGTACCGCTTCAGCTCACCTTTACCGGGACCGGTCCTTACCATTATCAGATTACGACAAATCCGGCCGGAACAACGCTGACGGGTACGGCCACGAAAGATACAGCGCTGGTGTTACTGCCCGTTCGATCAGCTACCTATCAGGTTACCGAAGTCAGTAATGGCTGCGGAGCGGGGCTGCCGGGTAGTCCGGCAACGGCCACCGTAACGGTGCTCGTTCCCACCATTCGCACCCTGACCCTCCAGACGCCGGCGGCCTGCGCGGGGGGCACGGTTACGGCCACGTTCGAAACATCGGGTACGTTCAATGCCGGCAATATCTTTCGCCTCCAGATAGCCCGCACCAACCCCGACACGGCCAAAATCAGCTACTCAGATCTGGTTATCGTTCAGCAGGTGGGCAACACCCAGTTGACGGGTACGTTGCCCGCTACGGCTACCTCGGGAACGTACCTGGTGCGGGTAATTGCGACCAATCCACGGTTCCCGATCATCGGCACACCCAGCGCCACCACACTGGCGGTGATCAGCAACCAGCTATCGGCAACCCTATCGACATCAACCCCCACCATTATCGACGGGGGCGTGGCTAAACTGGTCGTCAATTTTACCGGCGATGGCCCCTGGACATTTACCTACCGCGACAGTACGGATGTGCCCGCCCCACAGACCGTCACAACGGCCCTTAACCCATACACGCTGGACCTAAAGCCGAGCCGCACCAGCACCTACCGCCTGACGAACCTGAGCAACAGTTGCGCAACACGAACCGACATACCCGGCCGGGTGACGGTAACAGTGTCTCCGTTGCTGGCCGTTGAACCACTCGCGGGGTTGATAAGCGTGTTTCCGGTTCCGGCCACAAGCCAGATCACGGTACAGATCGACCCGTCGCTGCTAGGTCAACCGGCTACGTTGCTGCTGGTCGATGAAAAAGGGCGTGTGGTGCTGGTGCAGGGAACTCAACAACAGTACACGCAACTTCGGCTAACCGACCAACCAACGGGTCTGTATGTCTTGCAGATAGCCGTGGACGGGCAAAAAATCAGCCGGAGGCTTGTGAAACACTGAGTCAGGCAAGCCCACGAAAGCGTTGCATGTTTATCTGAAAAGCGGCTTTGCCTGAAAGGCCAGCACCAATACCCAAACCGCCACCAGACCGTACACCAATCCGACAAGCATAGTCGCCTTCACGTTTTTCAACAGGTAAAAAGACAGGATCGGCAACACCTGTAGGGCATGCATACCTATAAAATGAGCGATGCGGGCATCGCCGAATCGCGTGCTCCAGTTCACAAACGGAAGGCCCGGACCGCCGTCGGCACCACCAATGGTGTGCGCCAGGCGCGAGCCCATAACGAAGCCCTCGAACGAGAAGATTACAAACAGAACAAAGCCGATTCGGATGCCCCAGACGTAATAATCGGGCAGGTCGGGAAAACTGGTCTGGAAGAAAAGCAGGCCGATATAGCCGGTCCAGATGGTGACGATCGTGATTGCCACGGCCATCATACTGTACAAAAAAGCGTAGAGCGGCGTGCTTATATTGAAATGCGACAGTTGCCCCCTGCCCGCCTGAAACACAATATAGCCCAGTTCGAAAGCCAGTAGAGCAATGGTTGCCCAGTTATACCACGAAATTGCCCTGGGCGCATTGAGATAAGACATGTACCAGCCCATTGTCCAGACAAAAATTCCGATGGAAAGCGCAAATTTTAGTGGCTTATACCAGGCATTTACGCCCGCTACCTGAACGGTGGTGAACCGGATGAGCAGCAGACAAGCCAGGGCAGTGGCGAAACAGAGCAATCCAAAGTAGAACAGCGGTTCGTTTCGATCGCGTATTGTGTCGAGTAACATCAGTGGTCAATTTTGATCATGTATAGAGCGAACAAAGTAAACGGATGAACCCATTTATTCCTGAACTTTGCCCGGAAACCTACGTTTAAACGTTGCCTGATCAAGTTGAACGGGGTTTACCACCGACACTGCCTGACCGTACCTTTTTCATTGATCGACTTTCACAAAATAGCGACCCACTGCCAAACCGCACTGATCGACGACTGTCTGCCGTTCTGGCTGAAATACGCCTGTGACGGGCTCGGTGGCGGCTATTTCGATTACCTGACGGCCGACGGCAACGCCATCGACGCCAACAAAACCGTGGCCCGACAAGCCGAACAAGTCTGGGCGTTTGCCTACCTCTATACCAACATCGACGCCCAGCCCGACTGGCTCGACCATGCCCTGCACGGAGCCGATTTTCTGGCCGAACACGCGCACACCCCGCAAATGGGCTGTTATACGTACCTGGACCGGATTGGCAACCCCACACGCTCGCCCATGTCGCCGCATCTGCTGACGCACGACCCGGTAACAGCGGCGCGGGTAGCCTCTGCCTACGCCCAGATCCATCAGGCAACCGGCGATGATCAGTGGGCGATGCTGGCCAAACAAACCTTCCAGGTTATTCTGCGCCAGTACCAGACTGAGCGTGAGGTGCAACTGACCGCGTCGCCCGATGAGCCACAGCCGCTTCGGCATCTGAGCCAGCCTCTGGCCCTGCTACGGGCACTGGTCGATGCCCGGTCGCTGTTTGCCCTCACGGACTGGAAAGAAGCCACCGAACCACTGCTGGACGAGCTTCTGATTGAGTTTCTCGACAAACGGCATGATCTGCTGCGCGAATACGTAGGCCCGGGTGGTTCCTTCAGCAACACGCCCGAAGGTCGCCGCGTAGCCACGGGTCTGACCATGGAAGCGGCCTCGCTCCTGGTTGATATAGGTACGTTGTTGGGTAACCGTAAGCTGACGCTACAGGCAACCAACTGGTGCTTACGTACCTGCGAATGGGCCTGGCCGTTACGCCCGGAAGGCCGAACCGACGAACGGCAGGGACTGGCCCGTTGGCTGGACTGGAAAGAACAGCCAATTGCATTCGACGGCCAGAATCACCGGCTGGCGAGCGATCATCTGCTGGCGCTGGCTGCCCTCACCAACGGGTATTGGCATACGCGCCACCCCGAAGCACCACGCTGGATCAAACGCATGTATGAGTACACGTTTCAGTATTTTCCCGACTCCAGGCAGGAGACGAGCTGGCATTTGGCGGTAACCCGCGATCAGCAACCAGCCAGTTCATTCAAGGCAACGGCCGAGTCGGGTTGTTATCCGCTCATCCGGGGATTGGCCGACACCTGGCAGCATCTCGATCAGTGTGCCTTACTTCAACCGGTTGGTATCCGTGGTGTAGGTGTATAATCCACGATTTTGGTATCTTGCGTCAGTCCTAAACCACCTTGTACCGTGCTGTATGTTGTTCATGCCTACGATGGCACTGATCCCGATGCGCTTGACCGTCGAATGGCCATCCGGCCTTCGCATTTTGAGGGAGCCCGCCGCTTAAAAGCCGAAGGTCACTTCATGCTAGGTGGTGCCCTGCTCGACCCTAACGGTCAGATGATCGGCTCGATGATGTTGCTCGATTTCGACGACGACCATCAGTTACAGGAATGGCTCGCCTGGGAACCGTATATTCAGCATAAGGTCTGGGAGCGAATCGACATCAAGCCATTCCGCCGGGCAGACATATGAAGAAACGCTACTCGCCTTTTTTTTTCCTGATCCTATTCATTGGTTGCCAGCAAAAGCAGACCGATACGGCGCAGTTGTCGACCGATTCGCTCGTCAACGAAGCAGCAATCATTCAGTCTGCGTCGGAAACGGCGGTGCCGGCTACGCTCAATTTTCTGATCATTCCCGGAATACAGGCCGGGCCGGTCAGTGCGTCATCCACGGAGGCCAGCCTGATTGCGCTGCTGGGTGCCCAAAACGTTGTTCGCGACACCATCTACGTGGCCGAAGGAGATTTCGATATCGGCACCACGCTTTACAAGAATACCGCCAATCAGGCACAAATCCTGTGGACCGATAAACGCCGGTTTGCCCGCCCCGAAACGGTCTTGATACGCCCCGCCCGCGACGAAGACAACAAGCTGATACCCGGCCCTTCCCCGCAGTGGATCACCGATAAAGGGCTTACGCTGGGTACGTCTCTTCAAAGCGTAGAGAAAATCAACGGCCGTGCCTTTTCATTGTATGGGTTCGGCTGGGACTATGGCGGGCTGTCGTCGGGCTGGAAAGGCGGTGCCCTTGAACAGAAAGGCGGAAAGACGTATATTGGACTAAGCTTCGGCATGCCTGAAACGATGTCTGCTGCGCAGGAAAAAAACTATGATTCACTACAGGGTGACCAGGAGTTTATGTCGAATCACCCGGCCATGCATACCCTAAATCCTACTGTACAAAACCTGACTATTTCCTTTAAATGACTACACCTTCCTCCTTTCGCATTTACCAGCTCGATGCGTTCACCGATCAACTCTTTGCAGGAAACCCGGCGGCGGTTGTTGCCCTGACCGACACAAACGAATGGCTCCCCGATGCGCGTATGCAGTCGATCGCGGCCGAAAACAACCTGGCCGAAACGGCTTTCTACATCCGTACCGACACGGGCTACCACATCCGCTGGTTTACACCCACCGTTGAAGTAGACCTCTGCGGGCACGCTACGCTGGCAACCGGGTACGTTGTCTTTTTTCTGGAAGAAAAGCCCGATGCTTCGCAGATCACCTTCGATTCGCGCTCTGGCCCGCTTTCCGTTTGTCGCGAAGAGGGCGACTGGCTGGTACTCGATTTCCCTGCCGACGTGCTTCATAAAGCGGCAGTCAATCCGCCGGCGCTGGCCGCTGGCTTGAATGGCCCCAAACCGCTGGAAATTCATAAAGGCAAAACCGATTTCATGGTCGTGTACGCCAGTCAGGCCGATGTGGAATCATTGACACCGGATTTTCGCGAGTTGGCAACCGTACCCGCCCGGGGCATCATCGTTACCGCGCCCGGCACCGACGTTGATTTTGTGTCGCGCTTCTTCGGGCCACAATCGGGTATCGACGAAGACCCCGTTACCGGCTCAGCCCATACAACGCTGATTCCTTACTGGGCCGAAAAATTAGATAAAACGACTCTGATAGCCCGGCAGCTTTCGGCCAGAGGCGGCTTTTTGCGGTGCAAATTCAAGGAAGATCAGGGCCGGGTTGAGATTGCCGGTAAAGTACAACTATACCTCAAAGGTGAACTGGTTCAATAAGTAGCCTGGAGCTTTCTACGATAGCAGGGCCTGGTAGCCTCGTCACCGGGCCTTGCTATCGTGCCCGGCTACCCGGCAGTTCACGACCGTTCAATAAGTCAGGCTGTGACCGAACTCACTTCGGCTATCACAGAAAATAGGCCTATTCATTCAATTAGCAGTTTTTGCTAGTTATATACACATTTTCCTTGTACGGTTACTTTAAGATAAGATGCTACTGTCATGCTCAAACAAACTATTTACATTATATTGAGACATAAAACCAACTAATTCATATGAAGAAAGTTACACTTCCTATTCTTTGTTTGGCCTTGATTGGGGCTGTATCATCGTGTTTCGATCCAAACATTGATCAATCTTCACTCTCGGCAGGCAGTGACCGGAACGCCAAGCAGGGCGATTCGCCCCGTTCCTGCGCGTCGATGGATGTGTTGGCAGAAAACATCAAAGAAAATCCCGGTCTTGCCAAAAAAATGGAAGAGATCGACGAGCATGCCGCCAAATTCGCGGCTCAACGCAATGGCCGGGCGGCGGCGGGAACGGCGGTACCTTATTCGGGCGTGATTACCATACCCGTTCGCGTTCATGTGCTATATAACACGGCTGCGGAAAACATTAGTCTGTATCAGATTAAGTCGCAGATTACGGTGCTCAACCAGGATTACAGCAACACAAATGCCGACCGGACCATGTTACCCGGCGTATTTTCGGGGCTGGCATCGAATATGCAAATTCAGTTTACGCTTGCAGACACCGACGTCGACCGGAAACAATCAAACAAGACATCGTGGGGCACACGTGATGCCATGAAGAGCAGCAAGAAAGGCGGTGTTGATGCTTACGATCCGGCCAACTACCTCAATATCTGGATCTGTAACATTGGCGGCGGTATTCTTGGTTATGCGCAGTTCCCAGGCGGCACCCTCGCAACAGATGGCGTCGTGATTGGGCCGCAGTATTTTGGTAGCAGCAGTGTGTTTGCCGGCGGTTATTACTCGGCTCCTTACGACAAAGGCCGGACCGCTACCCACGAAATTGGTCACTGGCTGAACCTGCGCCACATCTGGGGCGATGCCAACTGCGGCAGCGATCTGGTTGCCGACACCCCAACGCAGCAAACGTCAAACTTTGGTTGCCCAAGCTTCCCACACGTTACCTGTGGCAATGGCCCCAACGGCGACCTGTTTATGAACTACATGGACTATACGGATGATCCATGCATGTACATGTTTACCAACGGCCAAACCACCCGCAGCCGTGCGCTGTTCGCCTCCGATGGTGTTCGCCGTACCTTCGTGCAGTAGAATGCATTCGGTAATGCTCTTACAAAAAATGCCTCAGGTACGTACCTGAGGCATTTTTCATGAAAAACTCTCAGCCAGCCTGTCAGTATTTTTTCATGATCTTCACCAAACTACGGGTTATCAATTCATACCCTTTATCGGATGGGTGCAGCCCATCGTAAGTTTTGTCAATGGCTTCAGGCGGATACGGGTATTCGTCCGTTTCGGGGTTGAACGGAATATCGATAAAGGCCGGATATGGATAGTTGGCGTAGTTGCCCGTTTGCGGATTTTTCAGTCGCTTATACTTCACCAGTTGCTTCACGTCGAGCCCTTTCAGATGGTACAGGTCAACCACCTGAATCTGTTCAGAGCGGCCAATCGAATCAATGGCATTAGCGAAAGATTCGAGGTACTGCCCGTTCTTGGGCTTGTACGACCCATACGCGTTGTTTTTGAAGTTGGTCAGGTACACAAAGTCAGCCCGTTGCATTGGTGTGATCAGAATGATGTGTGCTTCTGGATTCAGACTTCTCAACTTGTTGATGATGACCCGAAAGGAGCCATACACTGTGGCGGCGCCCGTAGCTTGCTGGTAATCGGCAAAACGGCCTAGCGGCTTTCCCGCCCACCAATCGTTGGTGCCCAAAAAGACCGAATAAATGTCGGATTTACCAATGCCCAGTGTCTCGATCGCCTCCGCGATCCGTACGGCGGTCCAGCCATTATGGCCCTGATTCGTGTACTTTATATGCGGCAGTTTCTCGACAACCCGGGTCATATACCCCTTCGTAATTCGATTCCCTGTTTGATCAAGGTGCTCGTTCAGGTACGTGATCGAATCACCCAGGGCCGTCCAGGAAAGTTCTCTGCGCTCAAACGAGCTTAACAGGCAAATCAGCGAAAAGAGGAGGAGTAGCTTTTTCATGGTAGAAAATTAAAGAAATCTCCCAGTTACTAGATCATTCCTCTGGCTTTCAACTCCAGGTATTTGTTGACGGTATTGGCCGTCAGATCACGGGGTGCGGTCAGGATGCTCTGGATACCGTACTGACCTAACTCCTTGACGATCAACTGTTTTTCGAACGAGAACTTCTCGGCAATTGTCTTCAGGTAGATCTGTTCGGTATCGTGCGCAGGCGAATCGAGTAATGTGCGTAGCTCGGTGTTATCGAAGAAGACAACCAGCAGCAAATGATCTTTGGCCAACCGCCGTAGGTACGGCAACTGCCGCCGCATACCGCTCAGCGTTTCAAAATTGGTGAACAGCAGCAACAACCCCCGCTGACGTACCTGCATGCGAACGGTCGCGTATAACCCTTCAAAGTCGGTTTCCAGATAACGCGTTTTCTGCCGGTAAAGCACCTCCAGAATTTTCAGCATGTGGCCCGGCCGACGTTCGGCTGGTACAATCTGACCAATGCGGTCGGAGAAGGTAATGAGCCCCGCCCGGTCTTGTTTTAGCAACGCTATATTACTGAGTACCAGCGAGGCATTGATGGCGTAATCGAGCAGTGTCAGGCCTTCAAAGGGCGAGCGCATCACCCGGCCTTTGTCGATCAGGCAATACACCGCCTGCGAGCGTTCATCGGTAAACGCATTCACCACCAGGTTCGACTGGTTCGGGTCAGACCGCCGGGCCGTGGCTTTCCAGTTGATCGTGCGCAGATCGTCGCCTTGTGTGTAGGGACGTACCTGCTCGAACTCCATACTATGCCCAATCCGCCGAATGCGTTTGATACCCACTTCAGTCAGCCGATTACTGGCCGCCAGCAGTTCATATTGCCGCATTTGCAGATACGACGGATAGACGGGCACCAGCCGCCCCTGTTCGAACTGAAATCGCCGTTTCAGCAGCCTCATGGGGGTCATCACAAACACATTGATGGCGCCGAAGCTGTATTCCCCTCGCCTTGTCGGTCGCAATTCGTAGCGGATAACCTTTGTCTCATACGGTTTTATGTCGGCCGTAAACAGCACATCGCGCCGCTGAAATTGAAACGGAATCTCGTCGATGATCTCAACCGGCGTATCGAATGCGTACCGACTTTCCAGATAAAGCGTGATCGGATTAACGTCGCCATTCGACAGGCGATCGGGCATATCGCGACGGGCGAAAAAAATAGCCTGTCCACCCGCTGCACTGTCACGGAAAAGAAGGACCAGTTCAATCAGCAGCAGCAACACAAAAACCGCGAAAGCGATTTGCAATACCGGAAATAGAATGGGCAGAATATACGCAACAACAAAGCCCACCACGAAGCCCGCCAGAATGAACCAGACACGCAGGGAAACAAACAGAGAACGAAGAAGGGTCATGGGTGCAGTTTATCACCGGTACAGATCAGCAGACTTCACCAGCGGGGCAGGACTTGTCAACGGGGTACTTCCACTTTTTGAATCAACTGGGCAATCACATCGTCGGCGGTGGCTCCTTCCATTTCGCGCTCGGGCGTGAGCAGAATGCGGTGACGCAACACCGGGATAGCCAGTTCCTGCACGTCTTCGGGCGTAATGAAATCACGGCCGCGAAGCGTGGCCAGTGCTTTGGCACTGTTCAGCAACGCCACAGCAGCCCGCGGCGATGCGCCCAGATACAACGATTTGTTGGCTCGCGTGCTCCTGACAATCTGGGCAATGTAATCAAACAGGTTGTCTTCGACATGCACCTGGTTCACTTTATTGCGCATGTCATTCAACTGGTCGGCGGTGAGCACGGCGTTGATGGCGGCCACAGCGTCGGCGAGGTTCCGGCGCTGGTGGTGCCCCCGCAGAATGTCTACTTCTTCGGCCTGTTCGGGGTAGCCCACCACAATTTTGAACAGAAACCGGTCGAGTTGCGCTTCGGGCAGGCGGTAGGTTCCCTCCTGCTCGATGGGGTTCTGCGTAGCCAGCACCATAAACGGCGGCGGCAGTGGGTAGGTGGTGCCGTCGTTGGTAATCTGCCGTTCCTCCATTGCCTCAAACAGCGCCGCCTGTGTTTTGGCCGGTGCCCGGTTAATCTCGTCGATCAGGACAATGTTGGCAAAGATAGGTCCGTGTTTGAAGGAGAACTCCGCCGTTTTGGGACTAAACACCGACGTACCCAGCACATCGGCGGGCATCAGGTCGGGCGTAAATTGTATCCGGCTGAACTGCACCGAGATCGTCTTGGCCAGCAGTTTGGCGGTGAGCGTTTTGGCCACGCCGGGCACCCCCTCGATCAGCACGTGCCCATCGGCCAGGAGTGCAGCCAGCAGCAGGTCGATGGTCTGGTGCTGCCCAACAATTACTTTACCAACTTCGGTGCGGATGGCGTTGATGGCCGCACTAAGGCCCTGAAGATCAACGCGGGTATCAAAAGGTTGTTCCATGTATGGAGAATTGTTCATCTGGTGTTTACAGTCTAAGGGTCAACGTTCAGGAGTTTGTCAGCAGGCTAGTTCAGCGTATCCTTGACCATTAAATTTTAGACATTAAACTGGTATGATTAAACTGTTCAATCGTGGCATTAATGGTTAGCAGGTCGAATTCGGAAAGGGAGATGGCCCGCTGTGCCTGACCGAGAACGCGAACCAGTTGCTGGGTTTCGTCGAGTGGTACGCCGCTTTTACGGGCCAGCGTTTCAGTGAATTCGGCGTCGAGCACCTGTGTGTTCAGGAAATACCGGTCGCGCAGGTCGGCCAGGAAATACTGGATTTTCTTTCGGGCTACGTTGTCATGGTCGTTCTGCTGGAAATACATACGGCCAACTGTTTTCACGAATTCGAGCGATGTGTTTTGTGGCAGTTGGACCACGGGAATAACCCGCTGGGTACGTTTCCCGGCAAAAAGCGCGTACACGATCAGGCCAAACAGACCGATGTAGTAGGCCCATGTCAAGGCGGGCTGCTTATAGATATAGCGCAACAGCGATTGTTCGGCCTCATCGAATCGGCCCTGCTTCTGAAACTCATCCCAATACGTGGGTTGGGCTGGCAGGTACGATAGGGCTTTTGTCATGTAATCAGCAGAAGCGGGGTAGAGCAGGTAATAATTGGTGAGGGCAAGGGGCAGGTTGTGAATATAAAAAACGCCTTTCCCGTGCGGAATACGCAGAAAAATGGCCTCATACCGGGCATTTCTGGCCAGCACGGTAATGCCGCTTTTAGGTTTCTTCACAATCAGAAAATTACGACCATCATCATGCCGAAAATTGTAGCCGCCCTTCCGCGCCAGTCCGGGTCCAACAAAATTGGACCGTAGCGTCGAATCGGCTTTGAGCGGGTCTTTCACATCGGCTTTGAAGCCCAACGCCCGACTCAGCGTATCCGAGAAATTATAGGCCGAAAGAAACGCTGCGTTGCCTCGACCAACGTACCTGAGTAGCTCACGGGTATCGTAGGCTCCCGCCGCAAACGTCTCACAAACAGCAATGTAGTTGCTGCGGGGCGGCAGTTTAGTTTCGGTCAGGAAGTTATAAACGGGCATACGCGTACTCTCAACCGTTGCCTGATTCATCAGGCTGGGTAGTAATTCGAAAACGCCCTGTGTACCAAATGGAATCTTATCGTTGTTCTGGTACGTTGGCCGCCAGTCGATGGGCTTGGGTTTGTAATACTCAAACAACACAAACGCAGTCAGCGCAGCCAGCAGAATTACTATGTACTTGTTTGGACGCATAGGTACGTTGTCATTAGGTGGTCATTGGCTGTGCTGTCATTACTGGTCATTCATTGTTTTTGCGATGAACGACCAGTAATGACAGCGCAGCGAATGACCACCTAATGACCATAAAATGCTTATTCATTAAACTGTTGAAACTGTTGACGAATGCTACTGAACCGGGCTTCATCGACGGGAAAATCACCGTACCAGGCGTACTCGAACTGGGTCGTTAACTGCTCGAAACTGAGGCGCTTGGGATTGCCCGTCAATTCATAGGCGTATTGCCGGTTTGTCTTGTCAGGTTGCCAGCGGATCAGGCCACTATCGGCCAGGGTTTTCAGCGTTTGCAGGTACAGGAGCCGCACCGCCAGTCGGTAGTTCCGGTTTTCAACGGCCTCATTGATCCGGTCGCTGAAGTTGATCTGGTGAATGTTTTCCTCCAGCATTTCGTAGCCTAACCCGGTATTTTTAGCCCGTCCGGGAAACAGATTGGCTAGTACTTCGGCTTTGTAGAGTAACCAGATCACCAGACCGGCAATCGCAATCAGCAGCACATACTGGCCAACATTCCGGTAGGCTTTTGTTCGTAACAGTTCGCCTACTTTATACCAGAACCAGGCCCAGAACTGATCCCACAAGCTGGCGGTGGGCGGCACATCGTCACCGTACCGATATGCCCGGTCGCCCTGAATAGCCCGTAGCTTCTTCGCATCGACCGCCCGCACAACAAGGGGCATCCGATCATTGGCAGCAGCATAGACGGCCGTGTCGCGGATGGCCGCTACGGAATCTGCTTTTGCCTGCTTATTATTGGCTTCCGGACTGATCACTACTTCATTACCACTTCCCGGCGACACATCGGTCGAGTCCTGCGATTTAGCGTTCGTCAGGCTAAAACCAGTAAGAAGAAGAAAAAAGACAAGTCGTTTTACAAGCATAACTAGTTAACTGGTAAGCCCGTACGATTTTCAAAAAACTGTACAGGCTTAAAATCAGACCGTATCAATCAATAGTCACCTTCTTCTTCGCGACCCTGCCCGAACGTACCTGATACGCCCTGCCGGGTTGGCATCTGCCCAATCGAGTCGATTTGGCTGATCAGACCGGTTCCTTCTTTTTCTTCAATCAGCGAAAAATACTGAAACGCCGACGCGGTGGCCGATAACCCCTGCAATACAGCACCACCTACCGACGCCAGCGCCGTAAATAGTGTGGTCAGGATCGTTATATCTTTTAGCACGCCAGCACCGAATAACCCGCCCAGGATACCGGCTGGTAGCGTAAAGACCATGCTCAGGATACTTACAATAATGGCCATCACAAACAGAAGGCCAGCCACAGACCACCAGTTGCCACTGACCAATTTGAAACTACGACTGATGGCCTGCGCCATGTCCTGACGTTCGAAAACCAGCACCGCCGGGGCCAGGGTCAGGGCCACCGACACATAGATACCGGGAATAATGAGCAGCACAAACCCAAAGCCGATGATGAACGCACTGGCAATTGACAGGAAAACGCCGGAGCCAATATATTGCTGCACTTCGGCCCAGACAGTACTCACTTCAATCTGCTTGTCGCTCTGTTGTTGCCGGTACAGCCGGATGTAGGAAAAAGTCACCAGGCTAGTCAGTACATAAGCCAGTAGTTGAAAGACCATGCCGATCAGTCGACTGCCCGAAAAAAGATTCGCGTAAAACGATACCAGCTTGTCAGGCGAATCCAGCGACTTGGCACTATCTAACAACTCGACCTGGCCCATGCCCGAAATCACACCGCCGACGAGGGCTACCGGGCCAACGATGTAGAGCAGCGACAGGCCCAAACCGCGAATTTGCTCGGTCACGAACGCGAACGAGGCATTGATTTTCTCGCCGAAATCACGGCGCTGTTCAAACTGGATCATGGAAGAAGAAAGGTTATGCAAGCTGATGCGAACGGTACAGTTGAATTGGGTACAGAATAAAATACCAGATAATAAAAGCAGCCGATGCGCCGATGATAAGCAGGCTGACAACCGGAGGAAGCGTCATCCGGGTGACGAAACTTTCCAGAAAGCCCGCCATTATAAATATAGGTACCAGGCCTACTGCTATCTTGAGCCCCTGTTTGGCTCCCCGTTTAAACGATTCCATGCGTGGCAACGTACCTGGAAACAGCAGGCCGTTTCCCAGTGTGAGACCAGCCGCACCAGCAATAACAATCGCCGATATTTCGAGCGTCCCGTGAATCCAAATTTTCAGCAGCGACTGGGTCAATAAGCCGCGTTCGTAAAAAAACGCCTGAAATGCGCCCAGCATCACGCCATTGTAGAACAGCATGACCAACGTACCTACAGATGCGAACACACCCGCCACAAAGGCGCGCAGGGAGACGCCGATATTGTTGATCGTGATCTGGAAAAACATCGACGCCTGATCGCTCCCACCATACACGCCCAGCGGGCTTCCCTTTTTGATGTTTTCGAGGGTCATGTTCACGTATTCATCCCCCAGAATAAGCCGCACAAAGGTTGGATCATTAATGGCCGATACCCAACCGATCAGGCAGGCTACCAGAAAGAAAATGGCCGATACGGCCAGCGTGCGGTGTGAATAATAAAACAAGGTTGGCAGTTCGTATTTCCAGAACGACACAAACCGACCGCGTTCCTCCCGCTTGTTTTGCATCAGCCCCCGGTGCATCTGCGCCGCCAGCCCGTTCAGGTAACGCGTAACCTTCGACTCTGGATAGAACGTGCGGGCATACGACAGATCATCGGTCAATTCAACGTACCTGGCCGTTAGCTCGTCAGGATCTTTGGTCGGGTTTCGTTCAATATCGGCCCACTTCTCGGTGTTCCGTTTTACAAAAGCAGCTTCGCGCATAACGAACTGAAGGCAGATGAGGTTGTCGACTTAACACGATCGACTTGGGAAAGTTACTTAACTATCGGCAAAGTTTGTGGCAGTTTCTAACGAATAATCGTAAAAAAGTAATCGTCAAAAAACAGCCTCATCCGGTATCTTTGAACCAGCATCACAACCGTTTACGCGTCGCCGTCTACACCTACTGTCTTTCAATGGCTGTTTCTATTCAAACAACCCAGAACGTATTGCTCGAATATGAGCCGGCCAGTATTGGCGATCGTATTTTCGCTACCCTGCTCGACTACGTTGTTTTTGCCGCCTGGCTCATTCTTACCATCGCCCTTCCTGCCAGTGCCGGCTGGATGGGCAGCGATCGCTCGGTCGTGTATGTGATCGTGGTGGCCGCCCTGCCCATTTTCCTGTACGACTTTTTTTGCGAATGGTTGTTGAACGGACAAAGTATTGGCAAGATCGCCCTGAAAATCAAGGTAGTTATGATGGACGGCTCCCAGCCAGGTATTGGCGCATACCTGCTTCGCTGGCTATTACGGCTGGTCGACACCCGGATCTTCAGTGGCATCGTGGCCATTGTCTGCGTGGCGGCGAGCGGTAAAGGTCAACGGCTGGGCGATCTGGCAGCGGGTACTACCGTGATTCGCCTACAGCCTAAAGTCCAGCTCAACGAAGTGACTTATAACGCGTTGCCTCCCACCTACGAACTTCGCTATGAAGCCGTTCGGCAGCTATCCGATCACGATATTCAGGTAATTCGCGAAGTACTGCGGCGGGGTACGTCAGACGCCGCCGAGCGTACCGCCACCAAAATAAAAGAGGTGCTCGGCATCACAACCAGCCAGAGTACGTACGAATTTCTCAACACAATTATCAACGACTACCAGTTTCTGTCGATGCAGGACTGAATAAAGTCATTACGCTACACTGTCATTTATTGCCATTAAGTGGTCATTCATTGCAAAACGACAAATAACTGCTTAATGAAATTCAATGACAGTATAGCGTAGCAACCACTTAAGTTATGCTCGCTTCCATAAAGTCTTTGTCTGAGCGTTTTGCTCCCGATGCCGTCAAGGTTCGTCGCCACTTGCACGCACATCCTGAACTCTCCTTTCATGAGCAGGAAACGGCTCGTTTTGTGGCCAGCGAATTAACGGCTTTGGGTCTGCACCCTCAGGAAGGTGTTGCCGGTACGGGCGTGGTGGCGCTACTTGAAGGCACCAAACCGGGAACGGGCAACAACCGTGTAGTTGGGCTGCGGGCCGACATGGATGCGCTGCCTATTCGTGAGGCCAACGACGTAGCCTACAAATCAACGGTCGATGGAGTTATGCATGCCTGCGGACACGATGTGCACACATCCAGTTTGCTCGGTACTGCCCGTATTCTCACTGAGTTGCGTGATCAGTTTTCGGGGACCGTCAAACTCGTCTTTCAGCCTGCCGAAGAGAAAGCACCCGGTGGAGCCTCGCTCATGATTCGGGAAGGTGTGCTGGATAATCCACGGCCCAACGGCATGATCGGCCAGCATGTAGCCCCCAACGTACCTGTGGGCAAAATCGGTTTTCGCGAGGGTATGTACATGGCCAGTACCGACGAAATTTACATGACTGTTCGCGGAAAAGGCGGCCACGCGGCCATGCCCGACAACCTGGTCGACCCCGTTCTGATTGCCTCGCACATTATTGTTGCACTGCAGCAGATCATCAGCCGTAACCGGCCACCAGCCAGCCCATCGGTGCTCTCTTTTGGTCGATTTGTGGCCGATGGCGTCACCAACGTGATACCCAACTACGTAGATATTGAAGGTACATTCCGCTGCATGAACGAAGAGTGGCGCGAGAAAGGAATAGCCCAGATCCAGAAAATGGCCGAAACAATGGCCGAAGCGATGGGCGGTACCTGCGAGTTTACCCGTGTGAAGGGGTATCCGTTTTTGAAGAACCAACCGGAGTTAACCCGTCGGCTACGTACCCAGACAGAAGCGTATATGGGTCGTGAAAATGTAGTGGACCTCGATCTCTGGATGGCGGGCGAAGATTTTGCGTTCTATTCGCAGGTAGTCGATTCTTGTTTTTACCGCCTGGGTACCCGAAACGAAGCCCGCGGCATTATAAGCGGCGTACACACACCTACTTTCGACATCGACGAATCCGCGCTGGCTATTGGTCCCGGGTTAATGGCCTGGCTGGCCGTTCAGGAACTGGCGGGAAATTAAAAAAATGATTAGGGCAAGGCATTTATCAATTCCTGCCAATGCATTACCTGTTCGTTAGCGTCGAAAGCTTGGCTACGAGCAATCGACATGGCTCGACTGTAGGCTCCAGGATTATCCATAATGGTAACCATAGCCTTGACGAAATGAGCAGGAGATGCATGATCCACCAGTTCACCCATACCCGGAAGTATAAATTCACCTGCTCCATACTCGCTTAAGGCAACAATGGGCTTCCCGCAACCAGCAGCATCTATCAAAACATTGCCAAATGGCTCCTCTCGCGAGGTCAATACAAATCCATCAGCTAGCTGAAGATAAGGCTGGTAGTCGTCTGTCTGAACCCCTATAAACGTAATATTACGCAGCCCCATTGCCTCTACCTGCTTGTCTATCATATAGTTAAGTCCTGTAGCAATTGCCCCGCTGCCCATCCATATTATATGGCAAAGTCGTCCATTTAATAATTGGGCAATAGAGGGTATAAAATCAACTCCTTTGCGATAGATGGGAGTGCCCACCATTATCCAAATGAAGACCCCCTCCGGCAACCCTAATGAGTTTCGTAGTTGAATCGACCTAGCAGTTGATGTGTTGTTGATTGATGTATTTGTGAAACAATACTGGAGCGCCGTCTTTTTAGCTCCCATCTGTGAAGCCAGTGTACAGATGTGTTGTGTGATTCCTACCGTAAGTTCAGCATGCGTAATTGCATGCTCCATTTCTTCATAGGATATAGACTCATACATTGAGTTCAGCTCGTTGATCTGAGCTATAACTCGTACGCCTAGTCGTTCAGCCAAAGGGGTTAAATGAAACATCAGCACTGTATTGAGATACCAGAAGTCTGGTTTGAATTGCTGATGTATGCGTATGATATTTTTCTCGTATACGTTGTACCCTGTTGCATTGACTGATTTTAACAGGATATCCATCAATCGCCCTTTGCCAAACGGAGACTCGTACAGGGCAACATCAGGAGGCGTGTTAACCAACAGAGGTCCAGACTGACCACAGTATACTGCTGCCTGTAAACGGCTACGGTCAAAATGCTGTAGAATATTCCAAAGCATTACGCCCGATCCGTTAATCAAACCGTATGGCGTAAAGAACAAAACACGTTTCATGGATGGTAACACCTAACCGATAAGTAACCGCAATCGGCAAATGTAGCTCCAGCGTGGTTTAAACCAACTAAAGAGGAAAGACATATAGTTAATTACACAGTATACCTACTTAATTGTCACATCAAGCATTTCGGCGAGCATGTTACTCAGCGAAGTAAGCGACGTAGGTTTTGTCAAAAACCGTTCGGCCCCATTGGCGATACAGAAATCGCTGTCTTCCTGGGCTGATGACGTCGAAAGAATGACAACGGGAATATCCTGGCCAATCGGCGATTGCTTAACCTGCGTAAGTACGTCACGCCCTGGCAATTTCGGCAGGTTTAAGTCCAACACCATCAGATCAGGATGTTCATTCGTATCAGCCAGGTAAGGCATCACCTGATCACCGTCCGTCAATGTAGTCAGTTTGGTAGCAATCGATTGCTTTTTCAGCGCCAGCTCGAAGAACGTAATATCGTCTTCGTCATCTTCGACTAGCAAAATCCGGACTGGTTGGGGCATAAGAGTGTTCATGCAAATGGGAAGCAAATTTACGAAACAACTCGGTACATTTTGCCCATCGGCATAAACTACAAGTGCACACGAATAGCATTTTATGCCAACATATGACCTCAAATTCTTTTTTTAGGTAAGCAGGTAGGAGCAGGAAAGCGGTAGAAACCATTTTGGCTAGCTTTGGTACAAAAAGTAGATAAAATGGCTGTATTCTGGGGAGTTGTGTTGCATGCTATCGGTGGATTCGCATCGGGCAGTTTTTATTTACCGTACAGGAATGTGAAAGGCTGGGCCTGGGAAAGTTACTGGCTTGTTGGCGGGCTGTTTTCCTGGCTGGTTGCTCCCTTCGTGCTTGGTTCATTAACGGTACCTGATTTACTGGAAGTGCTTAAACAGGCCCCTACCGATACATTACTTTGGACCTATTTCTGGGGGGTTTTGTGGGGGTTCGGCGGGCTAACGTTTGGCCTGGCTATGCGCTATTTAGGACTCTCATTGGGAATGGCTGTTACACTGGGGCTCTGTGCGGTATTCGGAACACTGGTTCCCCCAATCTATCTGGGTACGTTGAGCACGCTGGTTAGCACCACCTCGGGTATGTTTGTATTGCTGGGTGTTGGTGTCTGCGTGCTGGGAATTGGTATCTGTGGCCTGGCTGGCATGATGAAAGAACGCCACCTGACGGATGAGCAGAAGAAAGCCGTCATCACGGAATTCGACATTCGGAAAGGACTGGCAGTAGCCGTTTTTTCTGGAATTCTGAGTGCCTGCTTCTCCTTCGGACTAACCGCCGGACAGCCCATTTCGGAACTGGCGGTTAAGCATGGTACCGATACACTGTACATGAACAATGCAACGCTGGTCATTATTCTGCTGGGTGGCCTCACCACAAATGCCATCTGGACAATCTATCTGAACATCCGTAACCGGACCTATACCGATTATACCAACCACTCTACTCCCATCTGGACCAACGTGTTCTTTTGCGCATTGGCGGGCTTCACCTGGTATTTTCAATTCTTCTTCTACGGGATGGGCGACAGCCAAATGGGCGCTTACCGGTTCTCGGGCTGGACACTCCATATGGCCTTCATTATCGCCTTTAGCAGCTTCTGGGGCTTGTATCTGCACGAATGGAAGGGAGCCAACCGCCCTACTTTGCGCACGATTTCGCTCGGCATTGCCACGGTTGTATTGTCTACTGTCATTGTCGGCATTGGTAACTATCTGGCCGAATAAGACGTACCCAGGCTGCAAATCAGGTTGAATAAACCTATCTCTCAGTCCACACAAAATGCCCGACTTTTTCTGAAGTTGGGCATTTTGTTTTCATAATATTTAAAAAGTACACTAACAGCTATATATTTATACCACTTTCATGCTACATATCGCGTGCCAATCTTGATATTTGGCAACTAAGAGTATTGTGAACGGTTGAATCAACATAAAAAAACGATGTATTTATATAAACAATCCAATTTAGCAAAAACCGCGTTTTGCTGCACATTGAGGCCGTTATAACAACTTTAAGACTCAAAATTCAGCAGGTAAATGTATAAAAAGAGACATTATATAACTTTCAGTATAGTTCCATAAGTAGTTACGGCATAGAATTTGACCTGTAATAAATAACTAGAAGTTTTCCTAAGAGTTCACCACTTGAGCCCTAACCCTATGCTCAGGATAATCTGCCATCATGCTGTCCTCCTCTGCACTTGTCTGATCACTGTAGCTATCCCTACTATAGCTCAAGAGCAGTGTGGCATGCCTCATCTCACCACCAGCGAACTTGCCACCCACGAACGCTGGATCACGCAGCGGCTCCAGAACCAGTCAGCGCGGCGGTCGGTGCAATTACAATACATTCCTGTCAAATTTCATGTAGTACGGCGCGATGATGGCACTGGCGGAGCAACTATGGCTAGTCTTAATCAGACCCTTGTGCTCCTGAATAAACTATATCAACCGGTGAACATTGCCTTTTATATGCAAGGCACGCAGCCTGATTATATAGATAACACGACCTATTTTGATTTCGATGATAGCGAAGAAACCCTGGCCGACAGCCAGGACGTGTTGACGGCCATCAACATTTACGTTACCAATACGCTGTCTTATGCAGGGGTAAATGTAGCAGGCTATGCCTATTATCCGGGAAGCTCTATGTACAGCAATCGAATATTCATTATCTCCAGCCAGTTGTCTGGCGTGAGTCTGGCGCATGAGATGGGCCATTATTTCAACCTGCTTCATACGTTTCAAAGTAATAGAAGCACGTCAGTTGCCAACCGTGAACTGGTGATTCGGCCGGGCGAGCCCCAAAACGGACGGCCATTTGCACCTAATTGCACACTGACCGGTGATCTGGTTTGCGACACCCCCGCCGACCCATACGGTATATCGGGCGCTACCATATCTAATTGCCTCTATACTGGCGCAATCCTCGATGCCAATGGTGACTTATTCAAGCCAATGATCGCCAACATTATGTCGTATAATTCGGCCTGTAGCCAGAACAGCCTTTTCACTGACGGGCAATATGACCGAATAACAACCGGAATCACGATTCGGCTTGACCCACGAAATGAGTATACCCTTACCGGGCTCCCATTCACCGTTACGGCGCCAACTGCGCTTTCGGTGGGCATGACTACGGCGGGCGCAGTGGTGCAATTCGCTTACGCCGGAAACGACGCTTCGGGCTACCTGATTGAACGCTCTCTGGAAGCGACAGGTAATTTCTCGGCAGTGGGTAGCCTCCCTCCCGGTTCATTCTCCTTTACCGATGGTTCGGTAGCCGCCAATACCACCTATTATTATCGGGTCAAGGCATCCAACGCCACAACCCAGTATAGCCCGGTGGTAAGCGTGAATTCGGGGCTGTTCTATTGCATTCCCACTTACACATGGCCCATCAGTGGCTTCATTCCTAAAATCGACAATTTCATCATGACGGGAAGTCAAACCACACTTCGCTCTGTAAAATCAGGCGTAGTTGCTGGCGGATATTCTGATTTTACCAATACCCAACATGCGGTAACAGCCGGACAGGTATACTCCTTTACGGTTAGTTCAATAGGTTCGTCAACTGAATCATTCGCCTACCAACACGTCACTATCTGGCTGGATAGTAATCAGGATGGAGTCTTAAGCAACACCGAGAAGTTGTATCAATCATCGGCTGTTCAGTTGCTCGGGCCTACCATCATCAGTACAGTCACCATCCCCACATCAGCCTCTACCGGGGCCACGCGATTACGAATACGTACCCAATATGCGCCTGATGGCCTGGTAGAAAGCCCCTGCGCTACGTATAATTTCGGCGAAGCCGAGGACTATACCCTACTGATTAGCAACGCTGTATCACCGGCCTGTTTCAGCTTAACCAGTTCAACAACGCCGGTGATTTGCCCAGGCAGCGCTACCGGCAGCATTCATCTGTCAACAAGTGGTGGCACAGGGCCATTCTCGTATTCGCTGGCAAATCTGACCAATTCAACCGGAACGTTCGTAAATATGGCGACGGGTAGTTATACGGTAACAGCGGCTAGTGCGGGAGTCTGTAGCCAGACTATACTGGCTACAGTTAGCCAGCCCGCTCCCATAACGGCCTCTCTGTCAGGGTCAGTTTCAGTCTGTGGCTCCCAGCCAGTTAGCGTACGTGTCAATGTAGCTGGCGGCCGATCACCGTACCAGTTCCAGATGTCGGATGGTGCCTCAAGCAGTACCGTTTCGGGCTATTCGAGTGGGGCGGCCATTGCTTATACGCCAGACCAAACCACGACGTATCACTTGCTTACGCTCACCGACGCAGACAATTGTTCGGCTATTGTTGGTTTATCAATAGCCATGGTGACGGTAAATCCTGCTCCATTGGCAAGTATCACGCCATCAAGTACCACCCTGTGCCGTGGGCAGTCGGTTACATTAACAGCAGGTACGAGCACTCTGTATCGGTGGAATACGGGCCAGACAACAGCCAGCCTTGTTGCCACTGACTCAGGTACGTTCTCCGTAACGGTAACAAGTCAGGCTGGTTGCAGCAGTTCAGCCGTTACCTCGCTTTTGGCAATTGATTGCCCTAATTCACTGACCGTCCTGGCGAAGCTACTTCTTGAAGGATATACAAACACACTGACCGGCTTAATGCATAGTCAGCTTCTGGTTAGTAATCTGCTTCCCAGACAACAGCCTTATTCGGCTACGCCCTGGTCTTATAGCGGCCTTGAACAGGTCACTGTTTTTCCCGCAAACAGTACCGATTGGCTGTTACTTGCCCTCCACGATGCATCGGGCACTATACTGGCCCGGAAAGCGGCCTTTGTTCGAACCGACGGTACGGTAGTTGATACAGACGGTGCTGTTGGCGTGGTATTTCAGCAAGTAACCGGAGCGGTCTACCTGTCTGTTCATCATAGAAACCACCTGGCTTTCATCACAAATCAGTCCATCACCAGCGGGCAATTACTTGATTTCACCACCGATGCCAGCCTGGTGCGTGGAACAAGTCAGCTCCGGTCAGTAGGCGGCAAGCTAGCAATGTATAGCGGTGACTACGACGCCAATGGCGTAATAAATAATACCGATTTTAACAAATGGCGACTCAATGCCTCGTCTGTTGGGCGTTATCTGGCAGTTGATGGCGATGGAAACGGGGTAATTAACAATCAGGATTTTAACCGCTGGATGCTCAACCGTGCAAAAGTGGGAACACCGGGACTGTAAAAGCCCCAAACCACCAGAAATAGTCTTATGAAGCACATAACTACCCTTATTCTACGTGTCGGGTGTTACCTGATATGCTTAGTTACTGCCCGGAACGCCTTGGCACAGACCGCCGATCTTAGGGTATTGGGACAACTTGATTGTGCAACTGGTCAGTACTCGGCTACGCTCCAGCTTCGGGCAAGCGGCGCAACGTCTTTCTCGATAGGCACGTCATCGCTCTTTCTAAATTATGACCCCACTTCGCTAACGTTTACGAGTTACCAGTCTCAAAACTTTGATGCAAACACACTATGTAGTGGTCAGCCGCTTTGGGATGTTCATAGTTTCGACGGCTCAACACCGGGTTCATTCAACCTGACAATCAGCCTGAACAGCTCAACGATCAGTTGCCCGCTCATCACAAACACAGCCTGGGTAAGCATTGGGACCATCACCTTTACCGTACTTAATCCAGATGGTAACCCGGCGCTGCTGTATAACCCTGCTTTTAGCAGTTTTAATGCTGTGCCAGCCAACAATGGCCTGATCCAGGTTAGTCTGGGACAAGTTACAGGTGTTAATCAGGCGGGTGTTTTACGATGTGCTCCCCCCTGCTCAATAAGTCTGGCAGCGGATGCCGGCTCCTGTATACCTGCTACCAACTCGTATACCCTCAGTGGCACCGTTGCCATTGGTAACACTACACAAGCCGGTGTAGCAACGATCACAGCCGGCACATCGCAAACTGTTGGTTACGCACCAGGTACGTCTTCAATACCCTTTAGTTTTACCGGCCTTATTTCTGATGGGCTTCAACATACGGTAACCGTCAGTAATCCGTCGTGCGGATCGGCCTTGGCAACGTATACCGCGCCAGCATCCTGTTCCTGTATTCCCCCAACGCTGAGCCAAGCCATTTCAACACCGGCAACTTGCAACGGAACAGCCATTCAGGCTACTGCTTCGGTTCGTTTTGTGTCGTCTGGTGGCGATCGATACAGTATCACGCCCACTAATCAGATACCCACTCCCTACTCAAACAGTGTTGCGCTAGTCAATGGCACCGGCCTACTGGGGAATCTCCCAAATCCAACAACGCCGGAAACGTATCTCATCCGCGTCTATCAGGGTAGCAATACGTGTTTCATCGATCGATTCGTGGTTCTACAATCCCAGGTTTGCGATTGTCCGGCATCTTCCTGCTTACAAATCGTAGTCACCCAAATCAGATAGTGCTTCATCGTGTAGCCAGGCCTTGTCTGGTAAAAAAAATACCCGGCTTTTCAGTAAGCCGGGTATTTTATATGAATACTAATTAATGGATAAACGAACCGGATCTGACTAGGCCAGCGTCCGTTTCACTTCTTTCATTTCGAAGCCTTCGATTACATCGCCAACTTCAATGTCGTTGAACCCTTTGATACTCAGACCACACTCGTAACCGGTACGCACTTCGCTGACATCGTCTTTATAACGTTTCAGCGCGCTGATTTCGCCCGTATGAATGACGATGAAGTCGCGGATAATCCGGATTTTGTGGCTCCGTTTCACGGTGCCATCGGTTACGTAGCAACCTGCCACCGTACCAATCTTGCTGATCTTGAATACCTCGCGCACTTCGATGTTGCCGGTAATGACCTCTTCCTGCGTTGGGGCCAACAGGCCTTCCATAGCATCTTTGATTTCATTGATAGCATCGTAGATGATCGAGTACATCCGAATTTCAATCTGCTCCTGCTCAGCAAGCTTGCGGGCATTCGACGAAGGACGTACCTGGAAACCGATGATGATCGCGTCGGCAGTGGAAGCAAGCAAGACATCTGATTCAGAAATCTGACCTACCGCCTTGTGAATGATGTTCACCTGAACCTCACCCGTCGACAGTTGCAGCAACGAATCAGACAGGGCTTCAACCGAACCATCTACGTCACCTTTCACAATCACGTTCAGCTCTTTGAATGAACCAATCGCTTTCCGACGACCAATCTCTTCCAGTGTAATGTGCTTGCGGGTACGCAATGTTTGCTCGCGCAACAGTTGCTCGCGTTTGTTCGCAATTTCGCGGGCCTCACGGTCCGTTTCCATCACGTTGAACTTGTCGCCAGCCTGCGGAGCGCCGGGCAGACCAAGAATCTGTACCGGTTGTGACGGCCCTGCTTCTTTAATCCGTTCGCCCCGGTCATTGGTCATGGCCCGGATACGGCCATAGTGAGCACCTACCAGCATAATGTCGCCCTGACGGAGCGTACCGTTCTGAACCAGTACGGTTGTAACGTACCCACGACCTTTGTCAAGGGTTGCTTCCACTACTGTACCCGTAGCGCGACGGGCCGGGTTGGCTTTCAGTTCAAGAACTTCAGCCTCCAGAAGCACTTTCTCCAGTAATTCGTCGATACCAAGACCTGATTTCGATGAAATTTCCTGCGACTGGTATTTACCGCCCCAATCTTCAACGAGCAGGTTCATCTGAGCCAGTTCGTTACGGATTTTCTCGGCATCGGCACCCGGCTTATCTACTTTCGAGAAAGCAAATACGATAGGTACGTTAGCCACTTGTGCGTGGTTGATGGCTTCGCGCGTCTGAGGCATGATGCTATCGTCAGCGGCAATCACGATGATAACTACGTCGGTGACCTTCGCACCCCGTGCACGCATGGCCGTAAAGGCTTCGTGACCCGGTGTGTCAAGGAAGGTTACCATCCGGCCATCTTCCGTTTTCACGCTGTAGGCACCAATGTGCTGGGTGATGCCACCCGCTTCACCGGCGGCCACTTTGGCGCGACGGATATAGTCGAGCAATGATGTTTTACCGTGGTCAACGTGGCCCATGATCGTAACAATCGGCGCACGCAGTTGCAGATCTTCAGCGGCATCAGGTGTTTCGTCCAGACTTGCTTCCGTTTCCTCTTCGGCCGACACGAACTGGATATCAAACCCAAATTCGTCGGCAATGAAGGTAATGGCTTCCGCATCGAGGCGCTGGTTGATCGACACGAACATACCGGCACTCAAACAAACTGAAATAACCTCGTTAATCGATACGTCCATCAGCGATGACAGATCGTTTGCCGAAACGAACTCGGTTACCTTCAGCGTTTTTGCTTCCAGTTCCTCTTGTTCAGTCAACAGACGGCGATCTTCTTCACGCTGGCTACGACGGTCGCGACGACGGTCGGCACCCCGGTTTGTGCGGGTGTTACCACCTGTCATCCGGGCATTGGTAGCCCGAATGTTGGCTGATACTTCCTGCTTGGTAGGTACGTCGCGGCGATCGCCACCACGTTTCTTATCGTTACCACCTCCGGGGCGTGGTCCGTTGCTGTTACGTCCCTGGTTATTACCGCCCCCCTGACCTGTGGCCGGGCGATTCTGATTTGTCCCTCCTCCAGCGGGAGCAGCCGTGTTGGGCCGGTTCGTATTGGTATTGTTACCAGTGCCTTGTCCCTGGCCTTGAGCAGGACGATTCTGGTTAGTACGGTCGCCCTGAGCCTGATTACGGTCACCGCCCTGATAGCCCGGACGGTCGCCGCGTGGCTGTCCGTCCCGATCATTACGAGGGGCATTCACTTGGCCCTGACCACCTGCCTGCGGTTGGCCACCCTGGTTGGGCTGACCCTGCCCCGGACGGCGATCATTGGCATTGGGAATCCGTTTCCGTTTCCCTTTTTTATCACGACTGGCCGATCCACCACCCTGAGGGCGGTTAAACTGCGTAAGGTCAATTGTTCCTTTAACGGTCAATCCCTTCAACTGCACACTTCCTTCGGCCCGGATCGTTTCTACCGGGCGGGCAGGCTCTTCAACTGGTGTTTCCACTTTGGGTGGTTCAGGTGCTTTCGGAGCGGCGGCTACCGGAGCAGCGGGGGCTGGCGTTGGAGCAGGCCGAGGTGTCTCAACAGCTTTAGGTGCTTCCTGCGCTGGTTTGGGGCGTTCAGGCTGCCGGTTTTCAACTGGTTTAGGCGTTGGTGCAACCACCGGAGCAGGCGTTGATACCGGCGCGGGCTCAACGGGCTTCGCAACTGCCACTGGGGCAGGAACGGGTGCCGGCGTTTCAACAGGCTTCGGAGCCGGTGCTACCGGTTGGGGAGTAGCCACAGGCGTAGCAACCTGAACCGGCACGCTGGCCGGTGCGGGCACTTTGGCTTCAGGAGCGGGAACCACAGGGGGTTTCGGTGCTTCGGGCGCTTTGGTGGGAGCTACAGTGCGTTCGGCCTGAACGGGTGGCGCGGGCCGGGGCGCATTGAGATCAATTTTGCCTACAACCGTCAGGCCGGGCAGACCTGACGCCGGGGCAGCTTCACGCTGTGCCGGTTGCGGAGTAGGTTTTGCAGGTTCTGTTTTGGTACCCTCAACTGCAGTTGGGCGTGCCTGCTCATCACGCGAGTAGCGCGGCAGGTAGTCATCATCCCGACGGGCCGGTGCCTCACGGTGCGCCTCGGCCGGTGCAGTTGCTTCAGCCGATTTGCGGGTCCCGTTCAGGAGATCGCTTGCTTTAAATTCCTTCGCTAATACCTCCAACTGTTCAGTGTTGATTTTGGTATTAGGGTTTATTTCCACCTTGAACCCCTTGGCAGATAGCGTACTCGCAACAGAGGACAATCCTTTGTTGAGAATTTTTGCCACTTGGCTCAGGCGCATTGATTTATCTTCTGCCATACGTTCGGTTTAGACCCGACAAAATTAATGGTTGTTTATACAGTGATAACAACGTTTAACGGATTATAATCCCAATTAAGGGGTCCAAAGTTTGAGGTTCAAGGTTCAAGGTTGCTTTGCCAGTTACCAATTTGGTTAATTGGCAGGGCAACTTTGAACCTTAAACCTCAAACTTTGGACTTTTTTTTACTCAAATTCCTGCCGCAGAATCGTCAGAATATCCTCAACGGTATCTTCTTCCAGGTCAGTACGGCGAACCAGTTCTTCCCGACTCAGGGCCAGCACACTCTTGGCCGTATCCAGACCCACACGGCGGAATTCCTCAACGATCCATTCGTCGATTTCGTCTTTGAATTCCATCAGGTCAACGTCTTCATCGTCTTCCTGCCCGTCGGTTTCCCGGTACACGTCCAGTTCCAGATTGACTAACCGGCCAGCCAACTTAATGTTCTGACCGCCTTTGCCAATAGCAAGTGACACCTGATCGGGCTTCAGATAAACAGCCACCCGACCCGCGTCTTTGTCGATAGTCATCGAACTCACTTTAGCAGGACTAAGTGCCCGGCTGATGAACAGCTCAAGATTTTCGGTGTAGTTAATCACATCGATATTCTCATTGCCCAATTCGCGCACGATACTGTGAATACGAACCCCTTTCATGCCCACGCAGGCCCCAACGGGGTCAATACGATCGTCATAGGATTCAACGGCCACTTTAGCCCGTTCACCTGGTTCGCGTACAATGCGGCGAATTGAAATGACGCCGTCATAAATTTCCGGAATCTCCGTTTCGAACAGTCGTTCGAGGAAAACCGGTGACGTGCGTGACAGAATAATCTTGGGTGTACCATTATTCATGTCTACCCGGTGAATAACTGCCTTTACGGCGTCGCCTTTGCGGTAGCGATCTCTTGGAATCTGCTCACTACGGGGCAAACTCAACTCGTTGTTTTCTCCATCTACCAGAATAATTTCGCCTTTCAGAAGTTGGTACACTTCAGCCGAAATCAGGTCGCCAACCTGGTCTTTGTATTTCTGGTACAGCAGTTCTTTTTCTAAATCTTTAACACGCTGAATGAGCGTCTGGCGGGCCGTTTGTACTACCCGACGCCCAAAGTCTTCTAACTTAACCTCTTCGGCCACTTGTTCCCCCACCTCAAAGTCGTCCTGAATACGACGGGCTTCGGCGAGGGGAATTTTATCATAATCCCAGATATCCTCTGAGTTATCGTCAACGATTTCGCGGGTGCGCCACATTTCAAGATCACCACTTTCGGCGTTGATAATCACGTCGAAGTTGGCATCGGTCTCGTATTTCTTACGAATCATGGTCCGGAAGACTTCTTCCAGAATGGCGATCATGGTGGGTCGGTCAATATTTTTTGACCGGGCAAATTCTGCAAACGATTCGATTAACTGTCCGCTATTCATTTGGCGTATCGGGTTGGCTGAGGGGCGATTATGCGCGGCAGAACGTACCCCTCATGTATTTAGTCATTGCTTAAAATTGAATCTCAACAGTGGCTTTCTGGATCGACTCGTACGGTATCGTCTGTATACCTTCGGGGGGTAGTTCAGTCAATGCCTTGCGCTTCGTTTTACTGATTTTGGCCGGTGGCACATCGAGAACGATACCCTGCTCATCGACTGACTCCAGTTTACCGATTAATAAAGGACCATTAAGCACCTGCACTTTCAGTAACCGGCCCACATTTTTGGTAAACTGCCGGGGTTGGGTAAGCGGGAAATCGACTCCGGGCGATGAAACTTCCAGATTAAAGGGCGAATCACCAAAAAAGTCCACTTCATCCATCTGATTACCGAGTGCCCGGCTAATTCGGGCGCAGGCTTCGATGGTCATTCCTTCGTCGGAGTCAATCAGAACGGTTACTTTCAATAACCCACCCTGCTTGCCAGCTACCTGAATATCAACAATATAGTACTCGCCATCGTTTAGATACGGCTGCAAAAGTGTTTCGATGCGTGCGGTGTCGTTCACGGGGTTTTCCAAAGAAAAAAGGGAGTAAAACTCCCTTTGCTGATCCTGTCTGATGTCGCTAAGTGGCGCAAAGATAAGGCGTTATTCAGCGAAAAGCAACCCGCTAAGGCTGGCAGGGCACGGCTGATGTTGTACTTTCGCGGCGTCATCACCCATTACTACATGTCCTTACAAACGCGTATCGGCCAGTTTTTAGCCTTTATCGGCAGGTCGCTGATCTGGTCGCTACACATCGGTGTGTTCTTCTACACGCTGCTTATCTACTACCTGCTGGGTCGGCTTCCGCTCGAGCACTGGCTGGCCAGTATGTTCATGATCACGCTGCCCATCGCCTGGCTTCTGCTGATTTTGCTGGGCCTTTTCTGGCTCTTTACCAGACCCTGGCGCAGTACACTCTCGGTTATTGGCCTGGTGCTGGGCTATTGGCTGCTCCCGCGAACACTCTCGATTCACACCGCCCAGCCAGACTTAACCGGCAGGAACGCGTTTACCCTGCTCAGCTACAACGTGTCGGTGTTTGACCTGGATAAGTATTTCGACAAAACGCCGCATCGGGAGCCCCGCGAGTCACGGTTACTAACCGACTGGGTGGTGAAGCACCCGGCTCCTGTCAAGTGTTTCCAGGAGTTTTATACTGGTAATCAGACACCTACGTTTCAGATGGTATCACGCCTGGAACAGGCCGGGTATCGCTATACCGCACTGCTTCACCCGGCCGAAACCGGCTACATCGGCGTGGCGACCTTCTCCCGGTATCCAATCATTGACCAGGGTAGTCAGGTTTTCAATTCGTTCAACGGCATGGTCTGGACCGACATCAAAGTAGATAACGATACCATTCGGATTATCAACGTCCACCTGCAATCGATGGGCATCCGGGTACGTCGTGTATTCGAGGAAAAGGAAATGTCGGGGGTCAAAGCGGAGACCCGGACGGTATTGGGCGCACTCAAAGCGGGGTTCAAATCCCGACAGGGCGAGGTACGTCTGGTAGAAGAACGCATCGCCCAAAGTCCGTATCCGGTGATTGTGACGGGCGATTTCAACGATACGCCGTATAGCGTGGTCTACGAACGACTCCGCCGCCGCCTGTCCAATGCCTTCGAAGATGCGGGTCATGGATTTGGCTTCACACTAAATCGGGCGCCGCGTACCATCCGGATCGACAATCAGTTTTACGATCCCCGTTTTCAGGTACTTGACTTTGCCGTACACCGCGACCTGCCCTACTCCGACCACTTCCCGATCGAAGGCAGGTACGTACTTAAATGAGTCTGCTGTTTTCTGTTGCGCTACTAATGGCAAAGCAACAGAAAACTCACTTTATGGCGTTGCATTCACCCACACTTCACCGTCGGCAAACAGCTCTTTTTTCCAGATAGGAACCGTCTGTTTGATGGTGTCGATGATGTAGCGAGTGGCCTCGAAGGCGGCATCACGGTGAGGCGTGGCGACACCAATCAACACGGCCATTTCGCCAATGCGGAGCACGCCTGTACGGTGGATGATCACGTATTTCAGCACGGGCCAACGCGCACAGGCCTGGTCGGCAATTTTCTGCATTTCGCGAATAGCCATCGGGCCATATGCCTCATAATCAAGCTGGTTTACCGAGCGTTGCTGCGTGTTGTTACGAACAACACCAAAGAAAAAGTCGATCGCGCCGGCTTCGTCGGTTTGCAGATAATGATAGGCGGAGCTGAAGTCGATAGGGTCTGCGGTAAGGGCAATCATTACAGGGAACAGTTATCAATAGACAATTACCAATTATCAATGAACAATTATCAGTTATCAATGAACAATGGCTCCGCTGAAGGACGTACCTGAGCAGAGCCATTGTTCATTGATAACTGATAATTGACCCCGCCCTACCCTCCGCTTACGGGTGGAATCAGCGCGATCTCGTCGGACGGATTTAGCAACGTATCAGGGTCGGCGTATTCGCTGTTGACGGCTACCAGCACCGATTTTACGCCGGTAAGCGCCGGATATTGCGTGTTGAGCAGTGTTAACAAATCAGCTACCCGGCCACCTTTGGCCAGCGGAACCGACAAGCGGCTTTGGCCAACCAGGTCGCGGGTAATGCCGAAGAGCAAAACAGTGAGGTGTTGAGTCATGATGACAAAGTAAACAGGGGTTTCGTTGTTTGTCAACGTCAGGCGTACCCCATTGAGTGCCCAGCCGGGCGGATAGCTACAAAAAAGGCCACCACTCATGCAGTGGCGGCCTTTTTGGCAGAAGAGCAGGAATTAACTACCGACTGCTATCCATTTTTTTCTCGGCCTTTTTCAAGCCTTTATCCGTCTTATCGAGCGCCTTGTTGGTGGCGTGCTTCGTTTTGGCTTTAGCGTCTTTGGCATCAGCCTTTATATCCTGCTTAGCCTGTCCGGCTTCCCGGTCGATTTTATCACCGGCGGCGTTCATGGTGCGCTTGGCCTGACGGCCTGTTGCTTTTGCGTTTTCTTTTACGTCCTGCGCCTGAGCGAAGGTCAGCGTTGTGGCTATCAACGCCATTAGCATGAGGGTCTTTTTCATAATCGTTGTGTTCCTGGTGAATGTTGACATTCAATCTGTCATAAAAACCGGTCGTCACGCAGATGGTTATGAAAGTTGGGTTATGAATCCATTAAAATTCATTACAACCGCTCGTCGAACAGTTTCAGGATGCGCTTGTATTCGTCCATCCAACTGGTTGGTTCTACGAAACCGTGATCTTCGACCGGGTACGGAGCTAGCTCCCAGTTTTCTTTTTTCAGTTCAATCAACCGTTGGGTCAGGCGGACGGCATCCTGGAAATGAACGTTTACATCGACCATGCCGTGGCAGATAAGCAGGTGACCTTTCAGACCGGCGGCGTGGTAGATGGGCGACGAACGGCGGTAGGCCAGCGTGTCGGCGTACGGCTCGTTCAGGATATTGCTCGTATAGCCGTGGTTGTAGGCGGCCCAGTCGGTAACGGGGCGCAGGGCGGCACCAGCTTTAAACACATCGGGCGTTGTGAACATGCCCATCAGGGTAATAAAGCCGCCGTATGAACCGCCGTAGATGCCGATCCGTTTGGCATCGACGCCATGATTTTTCACCAGCCAGTCGGCCGCATCTACGTGGTCGGTGAGGTCTTTACCACCCATGTAGCGGTAAATGCCGGTCCGCCAGTCGCGGCCATAACCGGCAGAGCCCCGGTAATCAATATCGAGCACTGTGTATCCCTTATCAACCAGCAGGTTATGAAACATGTATTCCCGGAAATACTGGCTCCACCACTTGTGCGCGTTCTGTAGGTAACCCGCCCCATGCACGAATACAACGGCCTTTCCATTCGCTTTGACGGGGGCATCGGGCGTTGGTTTATAGATTCGGGCGTAGATCGGCTGGCCATCACGCGCGGGAATCGTTACCACCTCGGCCGTCCGCCACGGATACGCCCGAAAACCATCGGTTGTACTGGTTGTCAGTTGAACAGGTACGTTCGGAACCACATTGGTTGTCGCCGCCTTCTTTTTAGCCGATGCCGTTAATGCGGCTTTCTGGCCCGTACTCATCAAATACAGTTCCCAGGGTTTGGTAATGCCCGAATAGCGAACGACGATCTGCGACTCATCGGGCGAAAGCGTGGCGTCGTTGGCACCGGTCATGGTTGTGAGCTGGGTACGTTCTCCACCGGTCACGGCCATCCGGTACAGATGTTGTTCGCCGGGGTGCAACTCATTGGTGGTTAGAAAAAACGTTTTTTTATCAGCCGACAACACCACCTGTTGCACCTCAAATTTCCCCTTCGTTAGCTGGGTACGTTGCCCCGTCAGCACGTTCATTGCGTACAGGTGCGAGTAGCCATCTACCTCCGACTGGTAATAGATAGTCTGGTCATCGAGCCAGCCCAACGTACCTGCCGAGAAACCACCGCCAATACCCGGCCCACCAATCCAGGCTTCATCGCGCTGACGGTCAAGGAGTTTCAACGCCGTGGGTTTTTCGGTGTCGAGCAACATCAGCCAGCGATCTTTATTGTCGACTGCCCGAACCACCACTACGGCGTAGCGGGCGGTGGGTCCTTCAGCCCAGACGGGCGCGCTCACGTACACCGGGCGATTTGCCGATTTTTTCAGTTCCGAAGCCAGTTTACGGGTCGTGTCTGTTGGCGTTTTTTCGGCCGAAGCGATCGTGGTTCGGCCCGCCACAGTGGCCGATGTGCTGGTCACGGCACTTGGCATCAGGTAATCGGGTTTGTCGGTGATGCCGGGCAGGCTGGCCAGGCTAACGGTGAGTGCGGTATCGCGGGCAATGTCGTACACCATGAACTCAACCGCCGACAAGGGTGCCCCTACTTTAGTGCGGGCGGGCAAATCTTCGGTAAAGCCCGATTCAGTTACGAAGCTGGGAACGATGGTCGATTTCGCCCCCGTGGCTGCTTTCATCAGCGCGTAGGTAACCACCCGCCCGTCGGGGCTCAGGCTGGCGTTCATCACCGATTTGCCATCGGTATAAATGGTTTTAGGGCGGCGGGGTTGTTCGGATTTGGTGGTGCGTTCGGCTTCGTCGCGTTTGGCTTTTCGCTCTTTCAACACGTCGAACAACGCTAACTGATCGCGTTTCAGCCACGATTCCTGACTGGTACTGCTGGGCGTCGGGCGTTTGGCACCGGGGTCGAAATTGGTAAGCTGTTCGGTCAGGCCGGTAGCCAGGTCGATGCGGTAGAGGTTGCTGGCCCGCGTAAATAGCACCGCCTTTTCATCACCCGAGAATACGGGATTGCTTTCCCGGTCAACGGTATTCGTTAAGGTACGTACCTTGCCGGTTTGCCGGTCGAGCAGAAACAGATCGCCGTATTTGGCGTATAAACGGAGTGTTCTGGACCGGTTATAATCCGCGTTGGCAGGCGTCAGGCTACGCCGTTCATCGATCGACACTTTAACGGGCTTCGTCGACGGAATGTACTTTCCACCGGGCAGTACGATTTTGTACAGTGAGTCGCCCAGTGCTTTGGTGGGGTTCCAATCGAAATAAATGGTGCGGGAATCATCACTCCAGAACACGCCCGACGGCGACGTACCGACCCACTGCCGGGGGTCCTGCATGATGGTCTCGACGGTAAGCGTGGGTTTGGATGAGGTGGATTGAGCCATTGCGGGCAAGGCAACGGCCAGCAGAAGCAAGCTGACGAAGATGTGTTTCATGCCGCAAAAAAGAGGTTTTAGACAGGATTAACAGGAGGAACAGGATTTATTTCTACTAAAAATCCTGTTCCTCCTGTTAATCCTGTCTAAAACCTCTTTTTTGCAGCCTAAATGTCTATTTGCGGGTTGCTAGTTGCTGGGTCAGGCGACGCTGAAACTGGATAAAATCACCAACCTGCTCGGCGGGCAGGGCACGTGCCAGAATGGTTTTGTCTTTATCGAGCACATATACTGTCGGGGTTTTCAGCACATCATACTGCTTCCGGTAGTCTGTTCGGAAGGTAAAATCGTATCCGTTTATCCATTGCTGAATGCCATAATCGCGGATAAATTTCTGCCAGGCATCCGGGCTGTTATCGACGGCAATGGCACAAAACTGAACGCCTTTACTTTTCACGGTATCGGTCGCAAACTGTTTTAGCGCGGGCATCGACTCGCGGCAGTGTACGCAGGTAGGGTCATAGAAAAACAGGACCGTGTAATCCGCTTGTACGGTTTTCAACTCAACCGGCCGACGCAGTGTGTCACTGACCGACAGGGCAGGAAAAGGCTTCCCAACCAGCAGCGGTTTCAAGGTTTCCATGCGCTTGCGAATGTTGTCGACCGTAGCGGGATCGGACGAAGGCATCACTCCCGAGAGGTAATAAGCCTCGGCCATGTGCACAAAAAGCCCATCGGTGCCCATTACGCGGGGACGCTCATACTGGCTGGTGATGTACCAGATAGCGTACGACAGCATTTCCCGGCTAGCCCGCGCTTTGGCGACAATAAAGTCGGCGCTTTTAATCAGCGAATCAACCTGAGGCGAAGTCATTTCCTGCAAATAACGGTCAATTTTTCGCTGAAAAATTGGCGTTCGAACCAGTCGTTCGTCCGAAAAGTCGAAGTTATCCCAGTAGTGATTTTTGTAATAGGCAAACTGAAAGGTAGAGTCGGTTTTACCGTTCTTGAGGCTGGGAGCGGCCGGTACGTCGGGGTCTTTCATGGCCCGGAGCAGTCTGGGCACAAACAGCGAGTCGCTCATGGCCATATACTGCTTTTGAAGTTGTGTAACCCGCCCCTGTAGTTCTATTGACTGCCGACGGAGGTTGAGCTGGGTTACCTTATCGGGCCTGAACTGCGCCTGAATTTCCAGCGCTTTACCTTCATCGGCCAGCGTGCTCATCTGCTTCTGGTACGCGTAGAATACTTCGTTGTCGGTCGACCCGGTCACACGCATGGTTGTCGTGTAGTTGGTGGTATCCGTTTCAAACGAAAACAGTTGAGACGTACCCAGCACCAGTTCAATATAGCGTTGCTTTTTCGTGGGTGGAATCACGATGTATAACCCACCGGGCAAGGGGTTTTTACCCTCGAGCACAAACCGGCCGTTGCTATCAATGCGGGCCGTGCCTTTTGGAATGTACTGGTTATGACCGAAGTAATGCGCCAGTGTAATGGTGGTGTCGCGTAGCCCACGAATGCGCCCTTCGATTCTAAATCCAGTTGATGCAGGGGTCTGTGCCTGTGTCTGTGCCACAGAACTGGCAATAAACGCGCAAAGGGCGATCAGTAAGAAACGAGTCATGGCTGTATGGGTGTTGGTATAGGCTTACTCCTAAATCCCCTGAAGGGGACTTGCTCTGCTAGCTTACCATTCGTAAGAAGCAGCGCAAAGTTCCCTTCAGGGGATTTAGGAGTAAGCCTATACCAACACCCACAAAAAACGGGCCACACTTAACTTATCAGCGACCTGTTTGCTTCGCCTTAACCGTGGCCGTCTTCACCGCACCTGGTTTTGCGGGGCTAGCCAGCGCAGCCTGCTTGCGGGTGAAGTTCAGAAAATCTTCAACCTGCTCAACGGGCAGGGCGCGGGCAATTATTTTTTTGTTCCGGTCCAGCACGTAGAGCGTTGGCGTAGTAACCACGTCATACTGGCGGCGGAAGTCGATCTGCTGTTTATGGTCATAGCCATGCATCCAGTCGGTAAGCTTGAATTCGCGGATGAATTTTTTCCAGTCTTCTTTCGAATCCTCGATGGCGATGGCTACCACCTTTATACCTTTCCCGGCGGGCGAATCCGTGAATTTCTTCACTTTGGGTGCGGCTTCGCGGCAATGCCCACAATGGGGCGCATAAAAGAACATGATGGTGTAATCGGCGGCGGCCAGGTTGTTGAAACTCAACGGGCGGGCCAGCGTATCACCCACGGCGGGCATGGCGAATATCTTGCCTACCTGCAACGGCTTAAGTACCGCCACCCGTTCGGTAACCGTTTTCAGGGTCGCCGAATCGATGTTGGGCATTTGCCGGGTCAGCCAGTATTTCTCGATCATGTGAATGAAGAGACCATCTGTCCCCAACACTTTGGGGCGTTCGTACTGGCTGGTCAGGTACCAGATCATGTACGTTTTCATGTCTTTGTTGGCACCGGCTTTACCCACCAGATAATCAGCTTCTTTACTGAGCGAATCGACCTGCTGGACGGTCAGTTCTTTGATGTACCGATCAATTTTGGGCTGAAGCAACGGCGTGCGTAACATCCGTTCATCGCTGAGATCGAAGTTATCCCAGAAGTGATTTTTGTAGTAGGCGAACTGCCAGAGCGAATCGGGGCGGCCGTTGGCGGCTTTGGGCGGCGTAGGTACGTCCGGTTCCGACGAGGCGAGCAGGACTTTGGTCGTTAGTAACGATTTGTTTTTAGCCAGGAAATCGGTGCGGTAGGTACGTGCCTGCGCCTGCAATTCCTTCAGGCGTTGGGCTGAAGCATCCGTTTTAGGCTGCTTGTCGACCTGACGCATTTCCTCGAATGCTGTTTTCAGCTTTTGCTGGTAGCCGTAGAAAGCGGCGTTTTCAACCGAGCCGGTCACTTTCATACTACCAATAAAATCGGCGGTGTCCGTTTCAAACGAAAACTGCTGTTCAGCCAGCATCATGTCGAAGTAGCGGCCTTTGGGCAGCACAACCAGATACAGGCCTTCAGGCAGTGATTTTTTCCCCTGGAAGACAAAACTTCCATTGGCATCGACCCGGGCCGTATCTTTCGGCACGTAATGCGTGGGGTCGTACTGGTAATGCGCCAGCACCACGGTGGTATCTTTTACACCCCGAATTCGGCCCGCAATGCGGTGCCCCTCCGGGTTTGTCTGAGCCAGGGTCAGCAGGGGCAGCAGGCCCAGCATCAACATGAAGAAGTTACGACGTTTCATAGCACAAAAATAAGCGTTCAACGTCCATTCAAACAGGGCTGAACGGTCTATTAACGAATCATTAACGAATCTATGTTCTACTTTCTGTCGAAAACAGCGGGGTATTTCCTCACTCCCGCGGGTTGGTTACTGGCATCGCTGATTGGCGCCCTGATTTTTCCAACCTATCGACGGCGTTTGCTACTTGTTTCGCTGGGCTTGTTCTGGCTGCTGGGCAACAGTTTTCTGGTCAACGAACTGGCTGGTCTCTGGGAAATGACGGGCAACGAACAACCTGCGCCCCGCCTCTCCACCGACACGACCCAGACGGTAGCGGTAGTGCTGACGGGCGGCCTGACCAACACGCAGGTACGTGTTACCCCGGCGCGGCCCATGCTCGCGCTACAGGCCGATCGGCTGGGGCAGGCGCTGTTTCTGTATAAGACCGGGCGGGTTCAGAAAATTCTGATCAGCGGCGGCAGTACCAATCTGTTTTTCATGAAAGCCGAGGGACTCCACGAGGGCATGGAAGGTATGCGGTTTCTGCACCTGGCGGGTGTGCCGACCCGCGATATGATCTGGGAGACGTATTCGCGGAACACGCACGAAAACGCCCTATTTTCGGCGCGGGTGCTTCGTCAGACGTTCCACACCGATCGCTGTGTGCTGGTTACGTCGGCGTTTCATCTGCGCCGGGCCACGGCCTGCTTTGCCAAAGCGGGCGTAAAGGCTGTCCCCTTTCCGGCTGCTTTTATCCATGAACCACGCCAATTTACCCTCGCCGATCTGCTGGTTCCGCATGAAGAAGCATTGACCGATGCCATGCACCTGCTACGAGAAGTGTTTGGGTACGTTAGCTACACGGTGGCTGGGTACATTTGACGGGCATAACTAGTAGCGCAGCGGCAGACTTCATTTTCTTGCTTTCAGCAGAGCCGCTCAATACATATTTAGCCCAAAAATGGACGAAACTGTGCACGAAACACATTTTGGGGCGTTTTTTACAGACAAACAGAAAATACAATCGACCATCATGAAACATACATCCCGATTCACAACCGCCGCTACCCTCCTACTGGCCATTCTGATTACGACGTTTGGCTGTAAAAGCAGCACCAGCGATCCCGGACCAGCCAACCTGACCACGTTGCAGGGCAGTTGGAAGATAACGGGTATCACGGTCGACCCAGCCTATACGTACCTGGGTATCAGCGTGACGGATTTAAGCAGTGCCCTTAAGCTGGTTGGTGAAAACTGTTTGGCCGATGCCGTTATTACCTTCAACGCCAATGGTACTATCTCAAACAATGTTGCTACCCAGGCGAGTTGTGCGACTGCGACGAATACAAAAAACCTTATCAGTACGTTTTTTGGTCCAACAACGACCTACTCTGAATCTGGTAACCAGGCAACGCTGGTTACGGGCGGCCAAACAGTTACGGGAACCAAAGTCTTTACTCCGACAACGGCTACCTACACGGCCAAACTCCCGACAGACCCAGGTGGCAACCCGGTGCCAACAACCTATACCGTTGTCTTGACGAAGCAGTAATATCCGATAGGATGCATGTACTGCGGCCTTTAGTCGGGGACGCCTAGTCCGCATTTTTTGTAGTTAAAATGCGGACTAGGCGTCCCCGACTAAAGGCCGCAGTACATGCATCCTGCTCTTTGAACGTATTGAGGTAACTTTGCTAAGTCGTTATTGAGCAAACCGGTTGTTCGGGTACGTATGTTGATTCGCCTATTGATACAGGCAAGTGTTGGTGTAATGGCGCTGGCCGGGTTTTCGGCTTGCCAGCAGAAAAAGCCGGACCATGCGCAGGCCGACACGGCTCAGACTGCTGATACGGCCATTACGAGTTGTCATACTAACCCACCCTCCCGATTTGCATCAGGTACGTCTGCGCAGGCAATGCCACCCGGCAAATCGGGCAACCGGACGGGCATGGTGGCGATTCCCGCAGGTACGTTCCTGATGGGTGCCGATAATGATCAGGCCCGGCCAGACGAATATCCCAAACACAGCGTTTGCCTCGATGGCTTCTGGATGGATGCCACCGAAGTGACCAACGCGCAATTCGCCCGGTTCGTGAAAGCGACAGGGTATATAACCACCGCTGAACGCAAACCGGATTGGGAAGAGATGCGTAAACAACTTCCTCCCGGAACGCCCAAACCCGCCGATAACCTGCTGGTAGCCAGTTCGCTGGTTTTCTCGGCTCCAGCGCAAATCAGCTCACTGGCCGATTACAGTCAATGGTGGCAGTGGGTTGCCGGTGCCGACTGGCGACACCCCGAAGGGCCGGGCAGTTCCATTGTCGGGAAAGAAAATTACCCGGTTGTCCAGGTATCCTGGGATGATGCAAGGGCTTATGCCAACTGGGCGGGCAAGCGGCTCCCGACCGAAGCCGAGTGGGAATGGGCGGCGCGAGGTGGCCTTAGGAAGGCCATTTACCCCTGGGGCAACGAGCCTGTCGACGCCGGTAAGCCCAAAGCCAATAGCTGGCAGGGCACCTTTCCAGTCACCAATACAAAACGCGATGGCTTCGACCAGTCGGCCCCGGTCAAGTCATTCATTCCCAACGGCTACGGTTTATACGATATGGCCGGCAATGTGTGGGAATGGTGCAGCGATTACTACCGACCCGATTATTACCAGACGCAAGCCAGAGCCGGCGTAGTAAAAAACCCGACCGGCCCATTACAAAGCGTCGACCCCGATGAGCCAACGGTCCCAAAACGGGTGCAACGCGGCGGCTCTTTCCTCTGCAACGATTCGTATTGCAGCAGTTATCGCTCATCGGCCCGCATGAAATCAAGCCCCGACACTGGCCTCTCCCACACCGGATTCCGCTGCGTAATGAATTGACCTACGTGTTTAGCGCTTGTAGCACAGCTTCGCGCTGTAGGCCTTTGACTATACAGGTACTAAAAAACGTCCTGCCCGAACGAAATTTCGTTCGGGCAGGACGTTGCTAGTTTTTTCCAGCGCGATCCCTTACCGGGCAGGAGCCTGTGCAATTGGTGCTACTACTTCTTTTGCCGGGATTTTCTGATCACGCATGGCGGCGTTGTATACAAAACCAGCCACAACGGTAGCGGCTTGTTTCAGATCGTCGGGTTGCAGGTGATCGTAGGTATCCATGTTCGTGTGGTGGGTACGTGTGTTGTACTCGATCCGGTCCTGAATGAACTGGAAGCCAGGTACGCCCACCCGATCAAACGACTGGTGATCGGTTCCACCCGTATTTTGGGCGGTAACGGTTGTGGCACCCAGGTCGTTGAAGGGCTTCAGCCATTGGGTAAAAATTGGCCCGGCTGCTACATTACCCTGCAAATAGATACCCCGAATCTTACCTGTCCCGTTGTCGACGTTGAAATAGGCCGAGATATTTTCGCCGTCTTTGGTCAGCTTGCTCGTTTTGGCATCGACCAGGTGGTTGGTCACGTAATTTCTTGACCCGAAAAGTCCCTGCTCTTCACCACTCCACAACGCAATGCGAATGGTGCGGCGTGGTTTGGCGCCAATCGCTTTCAGGATACGAACGGCTTCCATCATCACCGAACTACCAGCGGCGTTATCGGTAGCACCCGTGGCCGCATGCCATGAATCGAGGTGGGCGCCGAGCATCACCACTTCATCTTTCAGTTTAGGGTCGGTACCCGGAATTTCAGCCAGCACGTTGTATCCTTTGATGTCATCGGCAAAAAATTTCGTCTTCACGTCGACTTCCAGCTTCACCGGCACTTTGGCCTTCATCAGGCGGCACAGCATCATGTAATCTTCGGCCGAAATAGACAGATCGGCGAGATCATCGGGAACGGCGCCGAGGGCGGCATTGGCGTAATCACCGCTTACGAATAACGTACCATCTTTGCTGGTTTGGGTGCTGTTCAGGATACCAACGGCCCCTTCAGTTTTGGCCATTTTGCGCATCTTCTGGTTGAAAACGTTGCGGGTACGCATCGTTTGCATCATCCGCCGCATGGTCGAATCGCCACCCGCTCCACGCTGACCGCCACCACCCCGCGGGGCTTCGGCACTGGCCATTTTCTGGAGTTCTTCATCCGTATAGCGGTCGGCATCGGCTTTAAACGAAGGCGTTACTTTATACGACTGATCCATCAGGATCACTTTGTTCTTCAGTTTACCACGATAGCTTTCCAGCGCCATTGTATCTGTATCAGTAATGAACAGGATATCAGCCGCCTGTAATTTGTTTGTGCTCCCGCTCCACGCACGGGGAACGGCCACCATCGACTTATAATAAGGAGCGGTCATAGCGAAGTAGCAACGCTCTACATTCCAGCCTTTTCCCCAATCGCCCCATGATTCCAGGCGGGCATTTTGTAGTCCGTAGCCAGCCAGTTTGCCTTTGGCATAATTGGCCGCGTTGACATAACCCGGCCCCTGAATACGCGGTCCGTTCACGTCGGTCAGGTAAAAAGCGGTTTCCATCACCTGCGACTTTTGCAGTCCTTCCTGGCGGATTTTGTCCATCGTAGCCATGTCGACTTTTTCGTCCTGGGCAAAGGTGAGTAGCGAACTGCTGAGCAGCAATCCAGTAAAGAGTAGTTTGTTTGTCATGCGGTTTGGTAAGTTGGGGAAGTAGACAAGGCCGAAGATAGTAATTTACCATTTGCCGGTAACCGCCAATACCTACGTTACCCGTTTATGGCTATACTTTCTTTGCCAAATACCACATATTACAGAATATAGTTTTGTTATCAACCCTTACAAACGAGTACCTGAAAGCTGGTATTACAGTACCCGATTTTGTCATTCCTCCTTCGTCGGAATCATAAAATCGTACGATATTAACAAATAGTGATGAAGGGCCGGAACCCGCTTGGCACGCCTATTTTTGCAGTTCCAGTAACTCCTCATCATAGCCCGGTTATGAACCACTTTTTTACCCTTTGCCTGCTCAGTATCGCTCTTCTAGCGGGCTGCCGTACAACCCGCACCGAAACGGCTCAGCAACCCGTTACCACCATTGCTTTTGGCTCATGCAGCGATCAGAAACGCCCGCAGCCACTTTGGGACGATATTGTTGCCCAAAAACCCGACGTCTGGATTTGGCTGGGCGACAACATCTACGGCGATTCAGAAAGCATGGATACACTGCGGGCCAAGTATGCCCGGCAAAAGGCCAATCCGGTGTATCAGCAGCTCCGCCAGTCCACATCCGTCATCGGCGTGTGGGACGATCATGATTATGGCGTGAATGATGGTGGCAAAGAATATCCCCGCCGCAAAGAGAGTCAGCAGGTGATGCTGGATTTTCTGGACGTACCTGCCAACAGTCTGTTGCGGAAACAGGAAGGTGCTTACTCGGCGCATACCTACGGCCCGAAAGGGAAACGGGTGAAGGTGATCCTGCTGGATGGTCGTTATTTCCGGGACCCGCTGAAGAAGAACGGCAAAGACAACGTACCTGACCCATCGGGCGATATGCTGGGCGAGTCACAATGGCGCTGGCTTGAAAAAGAGCTGACCAATTCCGACGCCGACATTCATATCATTGGCTCAGGCGTACAGGTGTTGCCCGAAGAGCATGTGTACGAAAAATGGGCCAACTTCCCCACCGCCCGCCAGCGATTCCTGGATTTACTAGCCAAAGCCAAACCAAAAGGAACCATCCTGCTCAGCGGCGACCGGCACATGGCCGAAGTATCGAAAGTAACTGTACCCGGCCTGGGCTACGACCTGTTCGACATCACGAGCAGCGGCCTGACTCACGTGTCTAAAGCCCACGAAGAGGCAAACAAACACCGGGTGGGCAAGATGGTTGCCGAATTGAACTATGGCCTGATTACAATAGACTGGACGAAAAAACCGCTCACTGCCATTGTCAACATCAACGGCGACAACCAGGCAACGTACCTGACACAGGCGATTGATTTTTAGTTATTGGTTGGTTGTATTCCCGGGTTTACCCCCAACCCCCTGAAGGGAGCTACTGCTCCGCCGAATGGTTTAGCCCCCTTCAGGGGGTTGGGGGTAAACCCGGGAATACATCAACCTGAATTCACTTTAGTACTTATTCGTTACTGGTTAATAGTGATTGGCTAATAACCAATGACTTACGCCTGTTCCAGCGCGGCGATGTCGAGTTTGGTCATTTTCAGCATCGCCGCCATTGCTTGTTTCGCTTTGGCGGGGTCTTTATCACCCAATACCCTGCCCAGCGCCGACGGAACGATTTGACACGACACGCCAAATTTATCTTTCAGCCAGCCGCACTGCCCTTTCTCGCCACCTTCTGAGAGGTTCTCCCAGAAATGATCGACTTCGTCCTGTGTTTCACAGTGGACAAACAGTGAAATACCGTTGGCAAAGCGGAACGAAGGGCCACCATTCAACGCATGGAATGATTGTCCGTCAAGCTGAAAAACAACAGATATCACGTTTCCTTCCGATGCAGAACCAGCCCCTCCGTAGCGTGTTACCCGGTCGATCGACGAGTTCTTAAAAATGGACGTGTACAGGTTCGCTGCCTCTTCGGCCTGGTCGTTGAACGTCAGAAATGTCGTGATTTTTTGCATGTTGTCTACTGTTTATAGCCAAGCAAAGGTAACCTTTCGCGTATACGCAGTGGAGGGAGAAAACGACAAAGAAAGGGGGTACTCATGACAACATCGGCGTGCATTTCTCCACAAATCATAAATGCCCCGGAACAACCGTATTCCGGGGCATTTATGATTTGTACGTTAGGTTATTGACGCTGGGCTCCGCGTCCAGTGTCAGCACCCAAACACGCAAAACCGCTTACTTCCCGCTGGTCACTTTGGCCGATTTTGCCTCGTCGAGTTGCTTCATAAGTTCTTTCACAGCCGTGCTCAACTGGAGATTTTGATCGGTGTAACTTTCACCAATGGGCCGCGACACAGGCACATCGACGGGGCGCGGGGCCAGTTCCATGTCTTTGCCGGTATTATCGGTAATCTTAGACGATGGGAGTCGAATGGATGAACCGTCGATGAGTTGCGCTGCGCCGGTGAAGATAATCCAGCCCGCCGTTGGCTCACCCACTACTTTGCCCAGCTTCAGGCTCCGGTATCCTTCCGTAAAATCCTCGGCATCAGACAGCGAGTGCTGATTCGTTACAAGAATCGTAGGCGTTTCGAGCGACCGTTGACCCAGTGCCGACCGGGCTGGTGATGAAGGCAATCCCCGCGTAGTCATGGTCAGGTAGCCTTTTCGGGCAAACACATCAATGGCATACGGGTTCACAAAGCCGCCATTGTTGTTGCGAACGTCGACGACTACCCCCTCGCGGGCATGATTGTCGGCGTCCAGATCAATATATAACTGGTTGAGTGATTCGGCCGACATGTCGAACATGTGAACGTACCCAAGCCGACCACCGCTGGCTTTATCCACAAAATCGCGTTGCTGCTGCACCCACTGTTTGTAGAGTAACCCTTTTTCGGTAGCCAGATTGACCGGCAATACGCTCACCTCCCGCGAGGCGGCCGTTGGTGCCGACGCTACCGCCAGCGTAATTCGACGGTTGATTTTATTACTAAGTAGTTGATCCAGGTTGGTGCTGGCATCAATCGGTGTGCCATCAACTGCCAGCACGTAATCACCTGGTTTAACGGTTCCGGCCAGCGAAGCCGGACCCAGATTAATCACCTCGGTGACCAGGAGTTTACCCGTGTTTTCGTAGGTAATCCGGTCGAAACGAAGACCAAGCCGCCCTGTCGATATATCGGCCGCTCCCTGTGGCCCCGACACACCCGAATGCGACGCGTTCAGTTCACCTACCATCAGGCTCAGCAGCCTGCGCAATTCGTCGGGCGTGCGCGCACCAGCGGCATAGGGTTCGTACGTAGCTTTTACGGCGTTCCAGTCGGCACCATGAAATTCAGGATCATAGAAGCCTTTGTTCTGTATATCCCACGCCTGCTGGAATACCTGTAACTTTTCGGTCGAGAAATCAACGTCCAGTTCAGCCGTCACAGCCAGTGGTTTAGGCTCACGTGAGGTGAGCGAAATAGTTTGAATGCGGCCTTGTTCCAGGTAAAAGACGTCTTTCCCATCGGCCGTAAACTGGGCATTACTTTTTTGTCCCGGCGTGGTTGTCAACTGGCGGGCTACCGGCCGTTCGCTGCTCGTTTCATCGAGCGAATACGTGTACAGATTCTGCCGCCCGGCCACACTCGCGATCATCAGCAGCGTCTTGCCATCTTTACTGATTACCTGCTGGTCGACCTCGATGCCAACCGGTAACAGGCTAAGCCGCTGACGGATACCATCGAACACGATGCTGGTTGCTTCTTTTCCCGCTGTTTTAAGCTTGGCTGCCGATACCGCCGCCGTGTCGGGCGTTGTTTTAGCGGTCGTTGGCGACGGCGCAGGTACGGGTGTGTTGGTTGGCCGTATCGTTTTGGGCACTTCCTCGTTGAACAGGTCCCGGAACTGGTCTTCGCGGAATTTGGGCAGTTTCGGCACCAGGTCAACACGGGCGATCTGCGCGGTTTCGGTCCGCTGGTTGGTGCCAAATAAAATGTAGCTGCCATCCGGGCTCCAGTTTACGTTTGCGCCAGACGCGTTGGCCAGAAAACTCACCGGGCGTGCCTCGCCACCCACCGATGGCACAACCCACACATTACGAAATACTTTGGTTCCGTACGCAAAAAACGCCAGCCACTTACCATCCGGCGACCAGGTCAACGTACCTGTACCCGCAAATGGAGGCCGCCCCAGGTAGCCCTTATACAGCACGCGATCTTTTCGGGTGTTCAGGTCCAGCACGCGCAACTCCTGCCCGTTTCGGACAAACGCGATCGACTGACCATCCGGCGACACCACCGGCGCTCCGTCGTCGAGCGATGAATCGGTCAGGCGGGTTTCGGCGTTGGTCGAGAAATCGTACTGAAATAAATTCGCCATACCGTGGCGGGTACTGGCGTAAATGAGGCGACGGCTGTTGGGCGTCCAGATCACCTGCGACTCCACCGCCGGGCTGTTGCTCACCCGAACGGCATCACCTCCGTCTTTGGCCGACGCCGCAAACACCTCTCCATGCGCCGTGAACGCCACTTTCTTCCCATCCGGCGAAACGGCCAGATCACGAAACTGGGTCGTTAGCTTTTGGTGGTCAACGGACAGACCCGCCGCCGCACCCCGCAACCGAATAGCTATCGGTTTGGCCTGTTTCGAGGCAATATCGTAACTCCATATCTGAAAATCGCGCTCAAAAACGATCGTCTTCCCGTTGTTGCTCATCGACGGCCACAGCACCCGGCCATCTTTGAAAGCTGTTAGCATGGTAGCCTGTCCCTTCAGCGGCTTCGACCAGAGGTTCTGGCTCCCGTTCCGATCAGACATGTAATATAATGTCTGTCCGTCTGGGCTCCAGAGCGGCCATAGCTCTTTGGCACCGCCTTCCGTCAGGCGTTCGTAAATGGGTTTATCGCCTTTTTTCGTCCCTATTTTACAGGTCCAGATTTCGGTCTGATCGAGGTGACTGCTGCCTTTACGCCACCATTGAGCGGCCGAAATGCCTCGCGCCGAGAAGGCCAGCGTGCTGCCGTCGGGCGAGGGTGTGCCGAAGAATTCACTGGCATAACGGTCGGCGGTGACGGGCATTGGCGTTCCCCCGCTGATGGCCACACGATAGATGTCGTTCATGCTGGCAATGTCCCGGCTGGTCGACTGGAAATAAACCATCTTCCCGTCTTTCGACCAGGCCGTCAGGCTTTCAGCCCCATCATCGTACGTCAGCCGCCGTAAGTCGCCGGTTTCCAGTGTGAGCAGGTAAATATCACCATTGCCGGAGCGCGTGGACCCAAAAGCGAGGTATTTTCCATCGGGCGAATAAAGGGGTCGCGACTCATTGTCGGCATGCGCTACCAGCAAACGGGCTTCCCCGCCCGCCGCCGGAACGGTCCAGATATCGCCACCCGAGATAAAAGCGATTTCATTTCCATCGGGCGATACTGCCGGTTCGGCAAAGGCATACCTGGGCGTCGGGCTGCTCGACTGAGCCATCACCATTGTATGACTGCTGCCCAGGCAGGCGATCACGGGCAGTAGTAGACGTACATATTTACGCATATGCATAAGTAGATAAAGAGAGTTTGTTGAACGTACCTGAAAAGTAGCAATTTAAAGATAAACGCTGGATGAATGCCGTTTACAGCCAGTCAGTTAGCACGCCGCAATAGCTTTATATTATCCTGATCTTTCTTTCCATAATTTTATACATGCAAAAGGTTACCTGACCCACTCAGCGCCAAACAAATACCTGACGAAGTCGTTTATCGGGCAAAATAGGAGTTAACTAAACCAACTACGACTATGCCACGAGGCGATAAATCGGCGTATACTGACAAGCAGAAACGTCAGGCCGAGCACATTGAGGAAGGGTACGAACAGCGGGGCGTACCGGAAGAAGAAGCCGAAAGCCGGGCTTGGGCGACGGTCAATAAAATTTCGGGCGGCGGCAAGAAAAGCGGTTCAGGTCGGGGTCATGCCGAGAATAAAGAACCGGTAAAAACGGGAGGCAAAAAAGGAGGGGCAGCCTCTGCGTCGCGGACGCCCGAACAACGATCGGCTTCGGCAAAAAAAGCAGCCGAAACACGAAAGCGAAACGCGGCGGGTGCCTGACGATGGGCAAACTAGCCCAAGGCGATTGATCATTTACAAAAAGCAAGGGCCAACTCCGCACAGAGTTGGCCCTTGCTTTTTGTTGGTATTGCCACTATAGGTCGGTAGGTACGTATAATCAGTCAGTACCGGCCGTGCAACCCGCTTTTTTGTAGCTTTAGTTATTATAATTGACGCCGATTTTCCTTTCCCCACTTATACACTGTCTTTCTCAGCGATGACTCGACTACGAACTGCGCAAACGCTCCGACTGGCGGGTGCTGCGTCCCTTATTTCGGCTACCCTCTTTGTGGGTGCCTACTCCAACCCGGATCTAAGCCGGGCGTCGGTTCCGTTCCTGAATCGGTTCTTTGCCACCCTCTCCGACGACGATAAACACGACCCTAAGAACGCCGTAGCCAGCCTCAACGTCACACCCGGCTTGCAGGCGTCGCTGTTTGCCGCCGAACCCATGCTGAAAAACCCGACCAACATCGATGTTGATGCAAAGGGGCGGGTGTGGGTGTGTGAAGCCTACAATTATCGCCCGGCCATCAACGGCAACCCCACCGATGCGGCCGGCGACCGCGTGGTTATTCTGGAAGACCAGAACGGCGATGGCGTAGCCGATGTCAGCAAGGTATTTTACCAGGGGCCGGAATTACAATCGCCACTGGGAATATGGGTGCAGGGTAACAAGGTCATTGTCTCAGACAGCCCCAATGTGTGGGTATTCACCGACGAAGACGGGGACGACAAAGCTGATAAAAAAGAGATTCTGTTCACCGGCCTCAGCGGCGATCAGCACGACCACGGCATGCATGCCTTTGTGTTCGGACCGGATGGAAAGTGGTACTTCAACTTTGGTAACGAAGGCCAGCAGATTAAGGATAAAGACGGCAAAGCGATCTTCGACCGTAACACGGGCAAGGCCATCGACAAGCAAGGCTACCGGCAGGGTATGGTGTTTCGCTGTAACCCCGACGGATCGGAGATGGAAGTGCTCGGGCAGAATTTCCGCAACAACTTCGAAGTGGCCGTCGATTCGTACGGAACGCTCTGGCAATCAGACAACGACGATGATGGCAACAAGAGCGTGCGAATCAATTATGTGATGGAGTATGGCAACTATGGCTACACCGATGAACTGACCGGTGCGGGCTGGAGCGCCAACCGGACCAACATCGAAAAAGAGATTCCGTTCCGCCACTGGCACCTGAACGACCCCGGCGTAGTGCCAAATTTGCTGCAAACCGGGGCCGGTTCGCCCACGGGCATTATCGTGTATGAAGGGTCGCTGCTGCCAGGTACGTTCCAGAACCAGATCATTCACTGCGATGCGGGGCCAAACGTGGTGCGGGCTTACCCGGTTGAGAAAGATGGTGCGGGTTACAAAGCCACCATCGCCAACCTGGTCGAAGGCGTGCGTGATCAGTGGTTCCGCCCCTCCGATGTTTGCGTGGTCCCCGATGGGTCGCTGATGATTGCCGACTGGTATGACCCCGGCGTGGGTGGGCATCAGGCGGGTGACCAGAGCCGCGGCCGAATTTTCCGGCTGGCTCCGCCCAACTCGGCCTGGTCGGTCCCTAAAACCGATGTTTCTACGACCGATGGGGCCATCGCGGCTCTGCAAAGCCCCAACATGTCGATCCGGTATATGGGCTGGACGGCCTTGCATAATCTGGGGGCCAAAGCAGAGAAACCATTGGCAAAACTCTACAGCTCAGCCACCAATCCACGCATGAAGGCTCGTGCGCTGTGGCTGCTTAGTCAGTTACCAAAGGGCCAGAAGTACGTGGAAATGGCGTTGAAAGACGAAAACTCAGACCTGCGAATTACGGCCCTGCGCACCGCCCGCGAACAGAAAATGAACGTGATCGGGTATGTGAAACAATTGGTCAACGATCCCAGTGCTCAGGTACGTCGCGAGTGCGCCATTGCGTTGCGCCGCAATACCTCACCCGAAGCGCCTGCTTTATGGGCGCAACTGGCCGCCCAGCATGACGGCAAAGACCGCTGGTACCTGGAAGCCCTCGGCATTGGTGCCGATAACCAGTGGGACACTTACTATGCCGCTTATCTAAAGCAGCTAAACAACGATCCACTGGCCAACGCTGGTGGACGGGATGTGGTCTGGCGCGCTCGTACGTCCGCTTCCGTGCCAATGCTGGCCCGACTGGCGGGTGATAAAGACGTGCCGCTGGCGAGTCGACTGCGGTATTTCCGGGCGTTCGATTTCAACCCCGGCAACACAGAGAAATCAAACGCGCTGCTACAACTGATTCAGGAGCAAAACAGCCCCGACGTCACCAAGCTGGCCCTGCGCCACCTCGATCCGGGTTTTGTAACGAGTAGTGCTTCGGCGTCGCGTGCGCTGCAAACCCTGCTCGACCAGACCTACGGCACCGCCGAGTATATGGAATTGGTGCAGCGATATGCACCGGCTGGCGAAAACACGCGGCTGCGGCAATTGGCGATTTTGAAACCCAACGACAATATCGGCCGCGATGCCGCCAAGCAACTACTGGCCCAAAACGGATCGGCGATGGCCTGGGAAACGATCAACGGCTCCAACGCCGACGCGGCGACCAACATGGTTACGTCACTTCGGCGGGTAGGCAGCAACGAGTCACTGGATATGCTGAAAGCGGTGGCCCTCGACGAAAAACGGTCGATGGCCCTGCGGCGCGAAGCAACCCGGTCGCTGGGTGGTAGCCAGGCGGGAGAAGACCTAGTGCTGGTGCTCCTCAAGTCGGGCGAACTAAAGGGCGGTGACCTGAAAGCGGCTGCTTATCAGGGTGTTGCAACGGCATGGCGCAAGATGATTCGGACTGAAGCCGCCAAATACCTGGATGGCAATCAGTCAGGTACGTCGACGGCCAGTGCAAAGAAACTACCCGGTGTCAACGAGTTGCTGGCCATGAACGGCGACGCCTCACGTGGGCTTACGGTCTACAAAACCAACTGCTCGGTGTGCCATCAGGTGAATGGTGAAGGCATGGACTTTGGGCCTAAATTGTCGGAAATCGGCTCAAAACTGGGCAAAGACGGGCAATATCTGGCCATTATTTATCCCGACGCGGGGATCAGTTTCGGCTTTGAAGGCTACGAAGTAAAGTTTAAAGATGGCAGCACCATGACAGGCATAGTCTCGAGCAAAACTGAAACGGATTTGCAAATGAAGTTTCCTGGCGGGCTGGTTCAGAACTACAAAACCGCCGACGTTGTGTCGATGAAGAAAATGGACTCGTCGATGATGCCGTCGGGCCTTCAGGAAGCCATGAGCACGACCGAACTCGTTGATTTAGTCGAGTATTTAAGCACGTTGAAAAAGAAGTAGGTTGAGATAGAGTGGCTAACGATAGCCTTTAACGTCCAATCGTTAGCCATTCTATTTCAGATAATATGGGAAAATCTACGTCCTACGACCGGATTATTCGGGAGAACATTGAGCCACTGGTCATTCCCTTAGCCACCCGACTGTTGCACCTGCATATCCCGGCTGTTGAAGAGATTCCCGATGACCTGCATCAGACCATCGAGCGTAAGCCTGATTTTTTGAAGAAGGTCGTGCATGCCAAAGCCGTCAAGGACTACATTCTTCACTTTGAATTTCAGACAACCGACGACGGTGAGATGGCTGAACGTATGCTGGAGTATTACGCCCTTCTATACCGAAAATACCGGTTACCCGTTAAGCAGTACGTTTTCTATATCGGCTCAGGTACGTCGCAGATGCAATCGCATGTTCTACACGATGCCCTTTCGTTTCGGTATGATCTGATCAACACGTCGGAGGTTAATCATAGTCTGTTTCTTAATTCCTCGGTCCCGGAAGAGGTTTTACTGACCATACTTGGCAATTATGGCGAGGGCTCTGCGGACACTGTCATTGAGGAAATTATCATCAAACTAGGCCAATTGGTGCCTCGCTCCTTACGGCTAAAACGGTACGTTAAGCAACTTGAAGTCCTTTCCAAACTGCGTAACTTGCAGGAATTAACAATCAAAATTTCGGAGAAAATGGCACTGGTATATGACTTGGAAACCGATATTCGCTTCAAGCAGGGCGTTGAACAGGGCATGGAACGCGGCCTTGAACGAGGTCTTGAACGCGGCCTCGAACGAGGCTTCGAGCGAGGTATTGAACAGGGTCTTGACCTTATCATCGAACGCATGCTTCGAAATGGAAAGCTTAGCCATACAGATATTGCCGAAAATACTGGCGTCTCCATAGAGCATGTGCAGGCCACTGCTCAACGGATTGCCAACTCATAACATTTTTACATCATCCTAAACCCGATCAGCCTCGTCATGACCCATCGCCGAGACTTTATAAAATCCGCTCTTGGAGCAACAGGCGTAGCCTTCGCAGGTACGTCGGTTGCTCACGCTACAATCGCCTCTTCATCTGAAGTTGCTGGCTCCGGGTTAGCCGGTAAAAATAAATTTAAGCTCGATTACGCGCCCCACATCGGCATGTTTCAGAATAGCGCTGGTAAAGACCCCATCGACCAGTTGAAGTTCATGGCCGATCAGGGATTTACCGCGATTGAAGACAACGGCATGATGGGCCGCGAACCTGCGTTGCAGGAGAAAATGGGTGCCGAAATGGCTCGCCTTGGCCTTAAAATGGGTGTATACGTATTTGAGACCGGTAACAACTGGAAAGTTTCGTTTACCACCGGCAAGAAAGAATTTGTCGACAACTTCATGGACACCGCCCAAAAAGCGATCGAAACCTCGAAACGATGTGGTGGGAAACTGGCCACGGTGGTGCCCGGTTATTTCGAGCGTAACCTGCCAATGGGCATTCAGACAGGCCACGTCATTGATGTGCTACGGCGTGGTGCCGATGTACTGGCCAAGAACGACATTGTGATGGTACTGGAACCCCTGAGCGACAACCCTGACCTGTTTATGCGCACGTCTGATCAGACCTATGCACTGTGTCGGGCCGTGAATAGCCCGTCGTGCAAAATCCTGTTCGATATTTACCACATGCAACGCAACGAGGGCCATATCATCCCGCATATCGACTGGGCGTGGGACGAGATCGGGTACTTTCAGATTGGCGATAACCCCGGCCGGAAAGAGCCCACAACGGGCGAAATCAATTACAAGAATATTTTTAAGCACATCTACGACAAAGCTAAAGCCAGCAACCGCTCATTCATCTTCGGCATGGAACACGGCAATTCGCTGCCCGGGAGAGAAGGAGAGATGGCGCTGATCAAAGCGTATGTAGAGTCGGATAGTTTCGCGTCTTGAAAAGGGTTAAACACAAAGACACGGAGTATACAGAGTTATCTCTTTCGATTAGAAAAGAAACTTTGCGTACTCCGTGTCTTTGTGTTTAACCTTCTTTTCTACAATACAACAACCGAGTTTTCTTCGGTCGATACCGGGCTGGGTACGTACTTATCGGCGGCCCAGTCATTTGTCCAGGTTTCACCGTCGATAATGAAGCGGTATTGGTATTCGGTACCGATTGGCAGTTCGACCGTGGCTTTAAAAGACCCGTCTTTCTGCTTCTTCAGGGGCTGAGCATTTACGTCCCAATCATTGAAATCACCAACAAGCGATACCACTTTAGCACCGTTTACGGCCTCGGCAGGAAGTTCAAACGTTACTTTGGCAACAGGCTTACTTTTCAGGAACTGCTTTGCAATAGGCATATGATTTTGATTTGGTTGATAGTGCAAAATTATATTTCATAAATTTTAAAATGCTAATTTATAGCTAGTTACTACCGCATATTCTTTTTATAGTTCAATTTATTGTACACAACCTACCAATACTTATTCATTTCCACAACAAACATTCCCGTCCATTAAGTGACATTAAAACGTAATAAAGTAGCTACAACGGCACGTAAAACCGCTTTGTTTTCACGTAACAAAAATTTCGCCCGAATCTAAGAATAGAAACAAGCTGATCGTCAGCACTTCACAAAAATCATCTTTGTTTTCTCACCGGCCTTTCTCAATTTAACACAGTAATTCTACAGGTCAGCTTAACAGGTAGAGACCTACTTTTCACTAGTCAATCAAGTCAAACTTTATGAAAAAACGCATACTATTAACCTTACTGAGTTTGGTTTGCTGCTGGTCTGTCAGTTGGGCCCAACGAACTGTAACGGGTAAAGTCACAGACCAGAGCAACGGGCAAAGCCTGCCCGGGGTATCGGTGACCATCAAAGGCACCCAACGGGGCACGGTCACGTCGGCCGAAGGCACCTATTCACTCAGTGCAGACAACGCGGCCATTTTAGTGTTTAGTTTTATTGGGTACACCCCCGCTGAGGTGCCCGTTGGCACACGCGAAACGGTTAACCTGGCGCTCGAACCATCGAGCCGGAATCTGGATGAAGTGGTCGTTGTGGGCTACGGCACACAGAAACGCGCAACCCTGACCGGTGCCGTTACGCAGCTCCGTCGCGAAGACCTTGTGGTGCGGCAGGTAGCCACCGCCTCGAACCTGTTGCAGGGCCTGGCACCGGGTGTAACCGTCACCCAGCAATCGGGCCGACCGGGTGCTGATGGAGCCAACGTAACCATTCGGGGCATTGGTTCGCTGTATTCGGGCACCACTCCCCTGCTGGTGATCGACGGGGTTCAGCAACCACCCAATACGCTCGAAACGCTCAATAACATTGACCCCAATAACATAGAAAGTATCAGCCTGCTGAAAGATGCCGCCTCGACGGCTATTTACGGGGCGCGGGCGGCCAACGGTGTTATTGTGGTACGTACCCGGCGCGGCACTACCGAAGGTGTACAGATCGACTACAACGGCTTTGTATCGGGCCAGCAGGCAACGCGGCTACCCGAGCGAATTTCGGGCCTGGAACATATGCTGCTCAACAACCAGGCAGCCATTAACTCATCGGCAACGGCGCCGTTCAGCACCACGTTTATCGACGCGTACCGGAACAACCCGGCCGACAATTTCCGGTATTTCGATACCGATTGGCTCGGTGGCGTATTGAGCAACACCGGCCTGATGCAGAATCATAACCTGAACATCAGCGGTGGCTCTGAACGGATCAAGTTCTTCATGGCAGGTACGTACCTGAACCAGCAGGGCCTGACCCAGAACACGAGTTTCAAACGCTACGATCTGCGCTTCAATACCGACGTCAAGCTGACCAAAAACCTGACGTTTCAGGGTGATCTGATCTACACCAACAGCACCGAGATTCAACCCGGCGGCAGCACGGCTGAGTTCATTATCCGGCAGGCCATTGGCAGTCCGGCAACTGGGGCGGGGAAATTTTGTGATGGCCAATACGGTGACGCCGCACAAAGCAACTTCCGCAACCCGATTGGTCAGGCTGAGTCGAGTGGATTTAACCGGTTTCAACGGCCAAACACCATTCTACGGGCCAATTTTACCTACCGGCCGTTCTCCTTTATGGACGTTGAGGCGCAGTTCTCGAACAACAGCCGGGAATCGATTCAAAAGCGGTACATCAAAAATTACGCGGTCTATCGCCCTAATTTAACTACCAATGCACTGGACTTCGTGAACAATTACCCCGGCCAGAACTCCATTGCCGACGCCATTGGCCGGTCGCGGCTGAACAACTACCTTATCCAGGCAAATTTTTATAAAACGCTGGGGCGCAACGAGTTGAAATTACTGCTTGGTTTTCAGGCCGAAGATTTCATCACCGAATCGCTGGGCGCATCGCGAACGGATCTCCCTTCCGATCAGCCTTACCAGACTGTCGGAACGGCCAACCAGAGCAATAGCAGCAGCACGGCAGAATATGCGCTGGCAGCCGGTTTTGGCCGGTTCAATTACACGTTCGACGATAAGTACCTGCTGGAGGTAAACGGGCGTTACGATGGCTCATCCCGATTTTCGCAGGCCCAGGATCGGCAGTGGGGTTTTTTCCCGAGCGTATCGGCGGGTTGGGTCATTACGAAGGAAGCCTTCATGACCGGGCTAGCCAACGCCGTTACCTTCGCCAAACTACGGGGATCATACGGCAAACTGGGCAACCAGAATCTACCGGATGCCTTCTACCCGTTTGCCGCCAACTTCGCGCAGGGACAGAATTACTACTTCAACAACCGGCTCAACTTTGGCGTGGGACAAACCAACGCTGTGAACGACCAGATTACCTGGGAAACATCGACGCAGGCCAACGTTGGCCTGGACCTGACGCTGTTTAAAAACCTGAGCGTGACCCTCGACGTCTACCAGCGCACGATTAGTAACCTGCTGTTGGTCAAGCCAATTCCGAGTTTCACCGGTTTTAGTCCAGCTTATGTCAATGCCGGTTCGATGCGAAACAATGGGTGGGAGTTAAGTCTTTCTTACCGGAACCAGACGGCTAAAGGCCTGCGGTACAGTGTCACGGGCATGCTATCTGACGTTAAAAATCAGGTACTCGATCTGGCCGGTCAGGATATCATCGATGGTCGGAGCATCTCAACGCCGGGGTCGCCGCTTCGGTCGTACTACGGCTACCTGGCTGATGGTCTCTACCAGTCTAAAGAGCAGGTGGATGCCGATAATGCGCTGGATGGCAACGCCGCAACGCCTTATATCGCCGCCAATACGGCCGCTGGTGATATCCGGTATAAAGACATCAGCGGACCCAACGGCACACCCGACGGGAAAATCGATGGATTCGACCGGACAATCCTTGGTAACCCATTCCCTCGTTATTCGTACAGTCTGACCACCAATGTGGCCTGGAAAGGCTTCGACCTGAACGTATTTTTCCAGGGCGTTGGCCAGCGTGATTCGTACGTGAGTGGCACCGGGGCCTGGGCCTTCTACTCGGCTGATTTTATTTCGTCGGCCTTTGCCATTCACCGCGACGCCTGGACGCCCACCAACCCGAATGCAACGTACCCACGCCTCACCACCGATCAGGGTACGTTCAACTGGAAGGACTCAAATTACTGGGTACGTAATGCGGCTTACCTACGGCTGAAAAACGTGCAGCTAGGCTACACCCTGCCCGCATCGATCTCGAACAAGCTAAAGATTCGTTCGGCCCGCCTCTACGTCAGCGGTCAAAACCTGGCCACATTCACAAGCTTCCTGCAGGGTTTCGACCCCGAAAAGGAAGATCAAAATGGCGAGTTCTATCCCGTTATGCGCACCACAACCGTTGGCTTGAATCTACGATTTTAAAAATACCCCTCACCCCCACCCCTCTCCCCCTTCGGGAGAAGGGAGTCGCACTACAGCAGCTTCGCTGAAACGCATAGCTACGCTAAAGCGGCTCCCCTCTCCCAACATGAGAGAGGGGCTGGGGATGAGGGGTCACACACATATGAAAAAGACACTCATTATCGCTGCCTTCTCTGCCCTGCTGGGTTTGACGGGCTGCCAGGAATACCTTGACAAACAACCACTTGACACACCGGCGGCGGCTACTTATTTCAATAACGAAGCCGAAATGAATCTGGCTCTCACGGGGGTATACAACGTCAACTATTGGGTCGTTGGCAACGTACCTGTCCAGGTTTTCTACGACCTCTATACGGACATTGGCCTGGAGCGAACGGGCAGCATCGCATCGGGAAGTTTCGACGCTACCAACGGCTCGGTAGTGAGTTACTGGGGCTTTATGTACCAGACCGTCGCCCGCGCCAACGTGGTGATTCAGGGCATCGAACGCAATAAAGCGAACGTACCTGTGGCCACCTACAATCGCCTTCAGGGCGAGGCTAAGGTGCTGCGGGCCTGGGCCTATTATCACCTTATGGGCCTCTACGGCGACGTGCCGTTTTATACCGATCCACTCACTACCGACCAGTTCTATACCCTTGCCCGGACGGAGCGTAGTAAGATTGCCGATTTTCTGCTGACCGACCTTGACGATGCCGCTGCCAAACTCGATTGGGCATCCCGCGAGCGGGGGCGCGTAAACCGGGGCGTGGCGCTCGGGTTACAGTCGAAAATAGCGTTGCTGCTTGGCCGGTATCAGGTCGCCGCCGATGCGGCCAAGAAGGTGATAGATGGCGCGTATTATGGACTGAATCCGAACTTCTCCGCGCTGTTTACGCTGGCTGGGCAACAGGCGAATGCGGGGCGCGAAATTATGTTTGAACTGGTGCTGCCCACCGACGCGGCTTTTCCCGTATCCTACATCGCGCTGGGGCAGGGGTCACGCACCCTGTCGGGTCAATCGGGGCGTTTTCCGTTGCAGGCACTGGTCGATAAGTTTGAAACGATCGACGGTAAACGCATTGACGAATCGACGATTTATAACCCGGCCCGGCCCCGCGAAAAGCGCGATCCACGCCTGAAATTTACCGTTTCTATCGATGGCGATACCATTACCGCCACGGCCAGTAGCACCCGTCGCCGGGCGGTTTTCAATGTGTACGATGCCACTACGCCCGTGTTCAATTTCAACACAGGTACGTATGCATCGGGCACCAATGTAGACCTGACCAACGCCTTTGGCCCCGTTCTGAACGGTGTGGGCTTGCTTTGGGCCAAATTCACGCTGGATGATGCGCAGGATATGTTCACGGCCAAAACCGGTTTTACGTACATGCGCTACGCTGAAATTCTGCTGACGTATGCCGAGGCGAAAATTGAGCAGAACCAGATCGATGCGTCGGTGCTGGCCGCCATGAATGCCGTCAGGAAACGGGCTGGCATGCCCAACGTTGATCCGGCCATCAGCACGAATCAACAGAAAATGAGGCAGTTGATTCGGCGCGAAAAAGTGGTTGAACTGGCCAACGAGGGCATTCACCTGTTTGATATGCGCCGCTGGAACACCGGCAAGCTGAGCATGAATACCCTGGTATATGGTGCTTCGAAGACCCGCGCTCAACCGGCTCCGGTTCCATCTTTTGGCGCACCCGGCAGCGAAACCGATCTGAATGATATCCCGAATTATACGGCGGGTGATGCGCTGCGATTCAAACGGGAGCAACGTACCTACATCGACCGTAATAATCTGTTTCCCATTCCTCAGCGAGAACGGGATATCAACAAAACACTAACTCAAAATCAGGGCTGGTAACGTAGCTGATATAGGGCATTTACGAACAGGACATCTTACAATAAAGGAAGCCTGTCCAAGCGTTATTCTGGCAACGTTTGGTTGGTAAAAACAATACGTAACGTAGAAAAGCGAACAGGGAAACCGGTTCGCTTTTTTCATGCAGGTACGTTGTGGAACAGCCCCTATACGCAACACAGGCTTTTCGGCATTCGTTAGTCTCTTGTGCAGACGGGACGTAAACAGGCCAATTTAGACCCTCTAGTTACGTCTGCCGAACGAACGGTTTACGTTCCATGAAAAACTTCACTTTAGGAAGACATAGCTTGATATTTCGCTGGGAAATGATCTATATTTTTTGTATTTTTACAAGCTAGATACAGGCAGGCAAAATGCCCGTTTTCGGCTTTACCGGGACCCGCTTTTTCGCTACAAACACATTCAAATACCGCATGACAAACGACGCTGTTGACACCGAAATGGAGGAAGAAGTTGCCAATCCCAATGGCCAGTATGGTTCCGATAACATCCAGGTACTCGAAGGCCTTGAGGCCGTTCGGAAACGCCCGGCAATGTACATCGGCGACGTAGGCGTTAAAGGCCTGCACCACCTTATTTGGGAGGTTGTCGATAACTCCATCGATGAGGCTATGGCTGGTTACTGCGACACCATCCAGGTCACCATCAACCCCGATAATTCAATTACAGTTAGAGATAATGGCCGGGGTATTCCGGTTGGTTTTAACAAACAAACCGGCCGTAACTCGCTCGAAGTAGTAATGACCGTGCTTCACGCCGGTGGTAAATTCGACAAAGACACCTACAAAGTATCGGGCGGTCTGCATGGCGTGGGTGTATCCTGCGTAAATGCCCTGTCGACGATGCTTCGCGTGGAAGTACACCGCGATGGCAAAGCCTATGACCAAACCTACAACATTGGCAAGCCGCAGTACGAAGTGCGCGAGATTGGCACTGCGACGGATACCGGAACGACCGTTCATTTTAAGCCCGACGAATCCATCTTCACCGAAACCACAGTGTATCGGTTTGATACCGTGGCGGGTCGTCTGCGCGAATTGGCCTACCTGAATAAAGGCATCCGCATCTCGCTGACCGATCTGCGCGAACTTGATGAGCAGGGTAACCCGCTGTTTACGGCTGACTTCCATTCGCAGGGAGGCCTGAGCGAGTTTGTAAAATACCTCGATGAGTCCCGGCAGTCGCTCGATAACATGGCACCGATCTACATCGAGAACGAAAAATACACGACGCCCGTACAGGTAGCCATGCTCTATAATATGGAAGCGGGCGAGAACGTACAGTCGTATGTGAACAACATCAACACCCACGAAGGCGGTACCCACGTACAGGGCTTTCGCTCGGCCATTACGCGGGTATTTGGCCGATACCTGGAGAAGAACCCGGGGCTGATTCCGAAGAACTCAAGCAAGGTTAAATTTGAAGGCGGAGACTTCCGTAAGGGTCTGACCGCCGTGATCTCGGTGAAAGTACAGGAGCCCCAGTTTGAGGGCCAGACCAAAGGCAAACTGGGCAACCAGGATGTGGTAAGTGCGGTGAGTCAGGCGGTGGGCGAGACACTGGAAATGTGGCTCGAAGAAAACCCCAAGATCGCGCAGGCCATTGTTCGGAAAGTGTTGATCTCGGCCCAGGCTCGTATTGCCGCTGACCTGGCCTACTCGCGCATCATGACCGACCGGAAAGACTTCATGGGCGGCATGGGTCTACCGGGTAAACTAGCCGACTGTTCGGATACTGATCCACGGGTGTGCGAACTGTATCTGGTGGAAGGTGACTCGGCCGGTGGTTCGGCCAAGCAGGGCCGCAACCGGGCTTATCAGGCCATTCTGCCACTTCGGGGTAAGATCCTGAACGTGGAGAAAGCCATGGAGCATAAGATCTACGAAAACGAAGAGATCAAGAACATCTGGACGGCCCTTGGGGTACGTCTGGAAAAGAATAAAGAAACGGGCGAAACCGAGATGAACCTCGAAAAGCTTCGGTACCATAAGATCATTATTATGACCGATGCCGACGTTGACGGAAGCCACATCAGGACGCTGCTGCTCACGTTGTTCTTCCGTAACATGCGCGCCCTGATCGAGAATGGGTATCTGTACATTGCTCAACCACCTTTTTACCTGGTGAAGAAAGGCAAAGAGCAACGCTATTGCTGGACAGAGGCCCAACGCGAAACGGCCGTGCGCGAACTGGCTGGTAGTGGCCGCGAAGAAGCCGTGAACATTCAGCGATACAAGGGATTAGGCGAGATGAACGCCGAACAACTCTGGGAAACCACAATGGACCCTACCTCGCGCAGCCTGAAACGAGTAACCATCGAATCAGCCGCCGACGCCGACCATGTGTTCTCGATGCTGATGGGCGATGAAGTGCCACCCCGCCGTGACTTTATCGAACGAAATGCGAAATACGCCAAAGTAGACGTTTAGCAAAAAAACCGGGTCGAAAGGCCCGGTTTTTTGTTACGTAACAAAAAGGTAACAGGCACAAGGTGACGAAATTATCAGATTCGTACGTTGCCTGTTTAGCCTATTTTTGCACCGACTACCTTTTCTATTGATTTATGCGTAATTCCGACCAACCACAACGCGGCCGTAACCTGATCGGCCACCTAGTCTCCCGCCTCACCAGCCGCCCGGTTGCATCTGACCCCGGCAGCAACCTGAGCCCGGCGAAGTCGGCTGAGCGTGTCAGCACATTAATTGAACAAAGCGATTATATCAGCCGCGATTTGAGCTGGCTGAAGTTCAATGAGCGCGTGCTCGATCAGGCGCGGAACCCGAATCGGACGCTGATGGAACGGCTCAAGTTTTTGGCCATCACGGACTCGAATGCCGATGAATTTTTCAGCATCCGGGTGGGTAGCCTGTACAATTATCTGGATTACCATAAAGAGCGGGTCGACTACTCAGGACTACGCGAAGGGCCGTTCAAGAAAGCCCTGTTTCGGGCCATGCAGCAGTTCAATCTCGACCAGCAGACGGTATTTACCGAACAGCTCTTGCCGCTGTTTGCCGAAAATGGCCTGGCGCTGGCCAACTATTCCGATCTGACCGAAGACGAAAAAGCACACGCGGCCAGCTACTTCGACCGGACGATTTTCCCGACGCTGACTCCGATGTTGTATGACTATACCCATACGTTCCCGGTGCTGCTGGCCAAGGTCCTCATCTTCGGCGTAGTAACATTCACCCCCACCGGTGATTTCCGTGACCTGACGCCCGACGATGACAGTGATAATCACCGGCTTTCGTTCGTACAGATTCCGGCCAATCTGCCCCGGTTCATGACCTTCGAGCGCGACGAAGCCATCGTGTTTCTGCCCATCGAAGAAATTGTCCGTCAGCACCTGAGCAAGCTGTATCGCAACGTCGAAATTTCGTCGGTGAACATGTTCCGTATCTCTCGAAATGGTGATTTTACGCTGGAAGAGAATGACGATGTGGAAGCTGATTTTCTGGACGAGATCAAACAGAAGATCAAAAATCGCCGGTTAGGCCGCGTAGTGCGGGTCGAAATCGAAGCCGGTCAGATCGAATCGCCTGCCTCGGCCTGGATGATCAGCCTGCTGAAAAAACGCTGGGAAATCGACGATACGAACCTGTTCGAAGCCACGTCGCTGATCGACTTCACCAGCCTGTGGCAGATCATCCGGCATCCTGAATTTAAGAACGACATGCCTGCCCCGCTCCCACCGGTGCCCCCCGTTGGCCTGGAGCGCGACAAGATCAACGACATTTTTGAAGCCATTCGGGAACGTGATATTCTGCTGCATCACCCGTACAACAACTTCGAGCCGGTCCTGCAACTGCTGGAGCAAGCCGCCGAAGACCCGAACGTGCTGGCTATAAAACTCACCGTGTATCGACTGGCCAAACGGTCACGCATTACGGAAGCGCTGCTGAAAGCCGCCGAAAATGGCAAACACGTATCGGTGTTATTTGAAGTAAAAGCGCGGTTCGACGAAGAGAATAACATCCGCGAAGCGCAACGACTGCAAAAAGCGGGCTGCTTCGTCATCTACGGAATCAGCCGATTCAAGACGCACACAAAACTGTTGCTGGTGGTCAGAAATGAAGGTAGCCGGGTAGTTCGTTACGCGCATTTGTCGAGTGGCAACTACAACGAAGACACCGCCCGGATGTATACCGACATTGGCCTGCTAACGACCAATGAAACGTATACCAGCGACATATCCGAGTTTTTCAACGTCATCACCGGCCATTCGTTACCCAGCGGGTACCAATACCTGATCACCGCCCCGCGCGACATGCGCAACCAGTTGATCGATCTGATTAGGGCCGAAGCTGACCTTGCCCGGCGCGGACTGCCGAGTGGTATCTGCATCAAGATCAACTCGGTAGAAGACAAAACGGTGATTGATGAATTGTATGCGGCTTCTAAAGCGGGCGTACCCATTCGATTGATCGTCAGAGGCATATGCTGTTTACGACCGGGGCGGAAAGACCTCAGCGAAAACATCACGGTTCGTTCTATCGTGGGTAACTACCTGGAACACACGCGTTTGTTCTATTTCCATAATGCTGGTGAGCCAAAGATATACGGCGGCAGCGCAGATGCAATGGTCCGTTCATTCGACCGGCGGATCGAGTCGCTGTTCTACCTGGCCGATGTCCGGGTACGTCAGCAGGCAATTATGATCCTGGAATACAACCTGCGCGATACGGTAAATGCCTACGAATTGCAGGAAGATGGGACGTACCTGAAGTGCGAGACGGCCGAAGGTGTTGAACCATTTGATATGCAGGTAGCCTTTTTCAACATCAGCGAGGCCGATGTCATGCAGGCCCGTCTTTTCGACGATACCGTTGAGATACCCGCCGACGCCGACGACGTACCTGCCGATATGACCGAAGGCTCGGAACGCACGATCGCCACGATTTGACAAAAATCGGATAAATTGCCCTCATGGAAACGGTACGTGTGCATTTCACGGAAGACCTGCGAATGAACGATGATGAGTTCTTCCGTTTCTGTCAGGGCAATCCACATTTGCGTTTTGAACGCTGTAAAAACGGTGATATCATCTTTATAAGTTTAACGGGCGGCGAAACGGGCAACCGGAATTTTGAGCTAAACATTGATTTTGGCCTTTGGAACCGTCAGTCGAAATGGGGCTATTTCTTCGATTCGTCTACGGCTTTTCGGCTCTCTGATACGTCAGTGATGTCCCCCGATGTAGCAGGGGTACGCAAGGATCGCTGGGAGGCCCTGACCGACAAAGAACGCCGCCGTTTCGTGCCGCTATGCCCCGATTTCGTGCTTGAGCTCCTTTCCCCTTCCGACCTACTAGCCGATGCTCAGCAAAAAATGGGCGATTAGATGGCCAACGGCTGTCAATTAGGCTGGCTTATCGACCCCGGGAAGAAAACAGCTTATGTCTATCAGGCTGGCCACGATGTTAGTATGCATCAGACTATTCAGTCTCTGTCAGGCGAATCTATCTTAGTAGGTTTCACGCTGGATGTAGCTCAGTTGTAGTACTATAACGCGGATTTCAGTCCGCATGCCAGTAGTGAGCATGCGGACTGAAATCCGCGTTACAGTTTACACCATCCGTTCGGCGGTGACGGTAAATTCTTTGCCGAGCAGGCGCTTCAGAATCTCCTGCGCGCGGGCTTCGCCTGCCTCCGTAATCTGCACCGATTTATTCCGGCGGTTACCGTCTGTATAGTGCTTGGCGGCCAGGGCGTCGAGCGAGTCGAAGCTGTGGCCTTTCCAGTTGGTAAGCGATTTACCCAGTGAATACCCGTTTTCGTCGGTTACTTCCTGCCGCCAGGCAGTCAGATACAGCACGGCAAGGGTTAAATCTTCAATATCTTCAGGAGTGATGTCGTTGGTTTGCATACTAGTGAGTCGAAAGGGAACCGACGGCTATCGCCGTTTCCAGCCACGAAGGTAATAGCTGGGAGGCTGGAAAGGGGCGTTTTTTCGTACCTTCGTCCGCTAACATCAGTAAGAACCATTTTTCTGCACCGTACCTGACCGCATGGAGCGTTTCACCGGATTACTCGGGATTGTCCTGATTTTGGGCATCGCCTTCGCGATGTCGAACAACCGTAAAGCCATTAATTATCGAACAGTAGGTGTAGGACTGGCCCTTCAATTTGGCCTCGCTGTTTTTGTTCTTAAAACCGATCTCGGGCAAAACGTCTTCAATTACCTCGGCTTTCTGGTAAACAAGACACTGGAAAACGCCGACAAAGGGGCGGCATTCGTTTTTGGCTCCCTGGTAAACCGGGATGTACTCTCCCGGGCGTTTGGTAACGGCAACGACTTCATTTTCTTCTTTAAGGTCATTCCAACTATCATTTTTGTCGCGGTGCTGGTCAATATCTTCTACCACCTGGGCATCATGCAGCGCATCGTGGCGATGATGGCACGGGTGATGAAATGGCTGATGGGCGTGAGTGGTGCCGAGGCGCTTTCCAACGTTGCCAGTACGTTTGTGGGGCAGGTAGAGGCGCAGATCATGATTAAACCGTACCTGTCGACGATGACCAATTCGGAGTTGCTGGCGTCGATGGCGGGTAGTTTTGCCTGTATTGCGGGTGGCGTTCTGGCGGTTTACATTTCGCTGGGCGTTCCGGCTCCGTATCTGCTGGCCGCCAGTATTATGGCCGCACCGGGTGCGCTGGTGATCTCAAAAATCGTCTTCCCCGAAACAGAAGTTTCCAGCACGCAGGGCGTTGTGAACATCGAGATCAAAAAGGTTCACGCCAACCTGGTCGATGCCATTGCCAGCGGAGCCAGCGAAGGGCTGAAAGTAGGGCTTAATGTGGTGGCCATGCTGATCGGTTTTATCGCCCTGATCTCCCTGATCGACATGCTGCTGGGCAAAGCAGGCAGCCTTGCCGGTTTCCCGGTCCTAAGCCTGAATTACCTGCTTGGTAAACTTTTCTCGGTATTTGCCTGGGCAATGGGCGTTCCCGGTAAAGATATTGAAGCGGCGGGTGCGCTGATGGGCACCAAAATGGTGGTCAATGAATTTGTCGCCTACATTGAACTGGTAAAAATCAAGCCAACGCTGGACCCAAAAACGATTGCCATCACCAGCTTCGCCCTTTGCGGATTTGCCAATTTTTCATCCATCGCCATCCAGATTGGCGGTATTGGTGAATTAGCGCCCAGCCGCCGTAAAGACCTGGCCAAACTCGGTTTCAAAGCCTTAATCTGCGGCACCTTAGCCAGCTACATGTCTGCCACCCTGGCGGGACTACTTCTTTAAGTTTAAAAGTCCTCTGTTTTCCGTCTTCTGTTGCGCTGCTCAGGTACGTTGTTTCCAGTATGCAGCGCAACAGAAGACGGAAAACAGAGGACACACCAACTCTTTTATGCGTATCGGTATATTCTTTGGTGGCCCCTCGCGGGAGCGCGACGTGTCATTTGCCGGCGGGCGAACCGCACTGGCCAACCTGAATAAAGCCCTGTTCGACCCTGTACTGGTGTTTGTCAGCGGCTGGGGACGGTTTTACATCGTTGAACCCGACTTTCTGGAAAACGCCTCTATTCGGGCTGCTTTGCCAGAACAGGATGGTTTCTCTGTGTATGACGAATCGTTGGAAGAGGAAGACGTCATTGCGGGCGAACAGGTTGAACCCGACTGGTTTGAAGATTATTTCGACATGGCGTTTCTGGCCATGCATGGGCCCGACTGCGAAGATGGAGCTATTCAGGGGCTGCTCGAGTGGCACAAGATGCCGTATACCGGACCGGGTATTCTGGGCTCAGGATTGGGCATCAACAAGATCCTGCAAAACAACCTGATTGCCCTGGTCAACGGGCAACAGAAGAAAACGGCAACAGTCACCCGCGACGCCTGGAAGCAGGCTGATCAGGAAGCTTTTTTCGACTCCTTAGTGAATCACCTCGGTTTACCGGTCGTGGTTAAGGCACCACATCAGGGCTCGTCGATCGGCGTTGCCATTGTGCGCGAACACGACCTGAGTATGTTCCAGCGCGCCGTGGGGCAATGCTTCTTTACTACTACGCTTAATCTGGCCGATTGGGCGGCGATGGACGAACAGACAAAGCACGACTACGCGCAGCGAACCGCGACTCTAAGCTCGGCCGTGGGCTACCCGCTCATCATTGAGAACACGGGTGAATATGCCATGCACCCCGCCGATCTGATCGAAAAGCTGGACGACGAAGCCGATGAAGATGCTGACCGAATTTTCACGCTCGCCTCAGTGAATGCCGAAGATGAGCTGCTTTTCGAAGAATTCATTACCGGGCAGGAGTTTTCATGCGGCGTTATTCAGGACGACGACGGCCTGGCGGTGGCCCTCCCTCCCACCGAAATTTACAATGCCGAAGCATTCGACTACGAAACCAAGTACCTGAACAGCGTCGCCAAGAAACGGATTCCGGTTGGCACCAGTTTGGAAAACAACCGGGCCATTCAGGTTGGTATCGAACAGCTATTTACGAAACTGGGCATCAACGTGTACTCGCGCATCGACGGCTTCCTGACGCCCGAAGGACCGAATGGAGAAGCGCAGCGTATTCTGTTTCACGACCCGAACACCATTCCGGGCATGTCGCCAACATCGCTGATTTTCAAGCAGATGGCCGAGATCGGCATGAACCTGAGCGATTCGCTAACGTACCTGATCCGGCAGTCGCTGCGGGAACGGATTCGGACAGGAAAAGATACGCACCGACTGAAACAGATGCTGACTGATCTCGATGCTAAACTGGCTGCGCGCAAAACGGCCGACTTACCAGTACAAGTGATTCATTTCGGTCCGTCGGATGATGAGTGGAACCGGGGCAAATCGGAATACAACGCCGCCGCTGCCCTGGCTGAAACCCGGCCGGAACTGGTCTATCTAAAATCGAAGGTTGAAAACTACGAAGTGCCGGTCCACTTCCTGTTCAAGGATACGCTTGCCGACCTCGAAGAAGCCCTGACCTCGCCCCGCCATCCGCTCCTGATCGAAACGCAGGAACGCGCCCGCCACATTACCGAGCGTTACTTGTAGTAAATCCTGGATTGCCTGTTGATGTAGTGGAGTGCTGACACACAGCCCTGCCAAAGGCGTCAGCACTCCACTACATCAACAGGCAATAAACATACATTCACCTTTACAGTCTCAATGGACTCGCTGCTCAAAAAGCTAAATCTCGTTAATCAGCAACAGGGCCTGTTGCTGAACGTACCTACCGAATTGAGCGACCTGACGGCCGCCTTTACGGAACGTCTCGCTGTGGCTACCCAGCCTGAAGACCTGCTAAAGGCTGACTTCGTGATGGCTTTTGTTCAAACGTTGGCGCAGGTAGAGCAGGTAGCCGCCTGGGTGGCCACCCGTACCGAGGGCGACGCGGTGGTGTGGATGGTGTATCCAAAGCAGTCGTCTAAAAATTACCGCTGCGACTTCAATCGCGATGCTGGCTGGGCATCGCTCGGAGCAGCCGGATTTGAGCCCGTACGCATGGTGGCCGTCAACGCCGACTGGTCGGCGTTGCGGTTCCGGCGGGCTGCGTTTATCAAGACAATGACCCGGTCCAGGACCATCTCGGAAGAAGGAAAAAGCCGCATGGGCGTTGCCTGATCAATGCCGGTGACCATCAACTGACGAACCGCTTCCCTGCTGCCAGGCATTCGCACGCGCTCACTCGCTTTCCACAGGTTGCTTTTTCATTGCGTCAGGTACGTATTCGAGCAGGTCGCCGGGCTGACAATCAAGGGCGTGGCAAAGTGCTTCGAGGGTGCTGAACCGGATGGCTTTGGCTTTCCCCGTTTTCAGAATAGACAGGTTGGCCAGAGTTAGGTCAACCTTTTCGGCGAGTTCAGTGAGCGACATTTTGCGCCGCGCCATCATCACATCAACGTTTACAATTATAGGCATGATGATCAGATGGTTAGTTCGTTTTCCTGTTGTAGTTGCGTGCCATACCGGAAAATCTGAGCAAAGACAAGCAACACTAAGCCCGCCCATAGCCACAGCCAGTGATCGGGTCCGCTCCATACCCACTGAGCATATGATAGGTAGCCCTGCTTTTTCAGGTACTGTTGTGCAACAATGGGCTGAAACACGTCGATCGCGTTTTCCAGAACGAACCCACCAATAAATAGCCAGCCGCTCTGTTGTACCCGCTGGGCAATTCGTTTGCCAAAAAACTCCCCATTGAGCAGATCGGCAAATATCTCACGGAACCAGTGGGTCATCAGCATAAGCATGGCAACATAAAACAAACCCCAGCCTGAACTGATGAGCAGCAGTGGCCAGATAAACGAGTTCAGATCAGACCAGCGGAAGATAGATGCCCGTAACACGAAAGGGAGCCGCTTATCCAGGTTCTGTTGCAGGTACGTATAGGGCTTGTAGGCGAGAATCCGTTGCCACTGTTGAGGTAGTTGAGGCTGGTAACGGGCTTTGGGCCAAACCTCACCTTGTAGCGGAATGGTTACTGACCAGGCAAAGCCCGAAGACCAGCCCGGCTGTATGATCCAGCGGTCGGGCATACGGACGATCCGTGTCCCTGGGTCGACAGCCTGGATAGAGTCGACCTGCCGGTTTAGTTTGTGTTGATAAGCGACGGCCCTTTGATGAGTCACAACAGGTATATTATCGCTCTTTTTCGGCTGTAACAACCGTTTGAGGCTGTCCAGGCGCAGGCGGTAGATCTTCCGCTGGTTTTCACCGTAATAAATGATAACGCTATCTCGCCGTTCGGCCTGGCTAATCAGTTGCCCCTGCGTGTCGGTAGTGGCCATGCTAAAACCGTGACCACTGCTAGAGCCAGTTCTCAAGGTAGTATCATACTCAACCTGCTGGCGGCGCGACGAGGAATAAGTCTGCCCGGTAATCATCAGCGGAATGACGACAAAAGACAGAAAAATAAAGGCACCTTCCAGATAAAGGAGAAAACTGCTGATACGGTACAGCCAACGGATAAGTCGAATGTTTTTCATACAGGTAAATTTTAAACAAACAACAATAAATATTTATTGATAAACAATAATTTTTTACTGTATATCAAAATTCATAGCGAGAAACGCAGGTACGTTATCCAATGCATTGCAGTACATTGACCAACAACGTAACTTCGCCCTCACAAAACCAGTTTTTACCTTTTCAGACGTGATATGACGACGCAACAACTTGACGCCACGACCCAACAGAATGTTGATACCTGGCTCAATGGCTCTTACGATGCCGATACCAAAGCCAGCATCCAGCACCTGCTCGATAGTGGCAACACAACCGAACTGACCGACTCGTTTTACCGCAGCCTTGAGTTTGGAACGGGTGGATTGCGTGGGGTGATCGGCGTGGGGTCGAACCGCATGAATCGCTACACCGTTGGCGCGGCTACGCAGGGGTTTGCCAACTACCTGAACAAGTCGTTTGCCGGTGAGGATATTAGCGTAGCCATTGCGCATGATAGCCGCCGGATGAGCCCGGAGTTTGCCCGGATTGCGGCTGATATTTTTTCGGCCAACAACATCAAAGTCTATTTATTCTCGGCGCTTCGCCCAACGCCCGAATTGTCATTTGCCATTCGGCAACTGGGTTGTCAGGGGGGCGTGGTGGTTACGGCCTCGCACAACCCGCCCGAATATAACGGCTATAAAGTGTACTGGAATGATGGCTCGCAGGTTGTTTCGCCGCATGACAAAAATATTGTCGATGAGGTAAGCGCGATTTCGAGCGTCGATGATATTAAGTTCGACGGTGTTGAGACGAAGATTCAGCTCATCGACGAGGAGATCGACGCGCCTTATATCGAACGGGTAAAATCAAACGCCGTAAACCCCGACGTGATTGCCCGTCAGGCCGACCTGAACATCGTGTACACACCAATTCACGGAACCGGTATTACGCTGGTACCCCGTGCGCTGGAAGCACTCGGCTTTACCAACGTAAGCGTGGTGGAAGCGCAGGCCCAGCCCGACGGCAATTTCCCGACGGTGAAATCGCCCAACCCGGAAGAGCGGGCAGCCATGCAAATGGCCCTCGATCAGGCACAGGCGCAGAACGCTGACCTGATCATCGCCACTGACCCCGACGCCGACCGCGTGGGTGCTGGGGCACGAAACCACCACGGCGAATTTGAGTTGCTGAACGGCAACCAGATGGCCAGCCTCATCATTTTCTACCTGCTCCGGGCCTGGAAAGATGCGGGCAAGCTAACAGGGAACGAGTTCATTGCGAAGACCATCGTCACCACCGACCTGATCGATAAACTGTGTGAGCAGTACGGCGTTACGTGTTATAACACGCTGACGGGCTTTAAATACATTGCGCAGGTCATCCGCGAACTGGAAGGCAAGCAGCAGTTTATTGGTGGCGGCGAAGAAAGCTACGGTTACCTGATCGGCGATTTTGTGCGCGATAAAGACGCCATTGCCTCCTGCACCATGATTGCCGAACTGACCGCCGACGCTAAAGACAAGGGCTTAAGCCTGTTCGATCTGTTGATGGAAATGTATCAGCAAACGGGCTTTTACTACGAGGCGCTGGTTTCGCTGACGAAGAAAGGGAAAGCGGGTGCCGAAGAAATTCAGCAGATGATGGCCGATTTCCGCGCCAATCCGCCCAAAGAAATCGCAGGATCGCCGGTTGTTCGCGTGGATGATTACGACGCCCTGACCCGGCTCGACATGGCTTCTGGGCAGACTACGCAGATCGAGTCAGGTACGTTAGGTATCGAATCGTCGAACGTGCTTCAGATCTTCACCGCCGATGGCACGAAGGTATCGGCCCGCCCATCGGGTACCGAGCCAAAGATCAAGTTCTACGTGAGCGTGAACGAACCGCTCCCAAACAAGGAGGCTTTTGACGACACCTACGCCGCGCTAAAAGCGAAAGTGCAACGGGTAGTTGATGAATTGAACTTAAAGTAATAGGTTTCAGGGTTAAAGGTTTAATGGCCAACGTGCTCCGCTCATAAACAAGTCTCGATGGGCGGGGCACGTTGGCCATTAAACCTTGACCTTCAGTTATTTCAGTGTTACACTATTGCTATCTCGGATGAGTTGGATGTAGCCTTTGGTCTGCTGCTGAAGACCACCCCGGCTCA